>JBKBMU010000005.1:0-201503 GCA_046295715.1 Pseudanabaenaceae cyanobacterium | reverse complement strand
TTGCGGGATACTTTGATTACTAAAATTAAAGTATTAGCTAGTAAGCGCGTATGACAATTGGGGTCTTTTTGGTAGAAGATTCACCCATTGCTCTAAAAGTTCTCACTAAAATTATTAATTCTGCTCCTGATCTGCAGGTGGTAGGTTATGCCACTAATGGCATAGATGCTTTGTCTGCTATTCCTAAAACTAACCCAGATGTGGTCTGTACCGATTTGTATCTCAAGGGAATGAGTGGTTTAGAACTCACTCAACAACTCCTAGCTGTCCATCCTAAACCGATTTTAGTAATCAGTGTAGGGGTGGGCCCAGGTCAGGAGCACAATACTTGTCAGTTACTAGAAGCAGGGGCGATCGCTGTTGTGTCTAAGCCTGAAACTGGGCTATTAGAAGATTACGATTGCCAGCAAATTTGGGAGAAAATTCGCATTTTGGCGGGAGTGAAGGTATTGTCTCGTCCCCTGCACTCGGCTTTGGCGAGAAGTTCAGACCAATCATCTGCTAAATGGAAAAATGAGCAGTTTAGTCCCTCAGTGAAAATCATAGCCATCGGTGCTTCTACGGGCGGGCCCCAGGCAATAGGGAAAATTTTGCGGACTCTACCCAAAGATTTTCCTGTGCCCATGCTCTGTACTCAGCATATCAGCGTAGGGTTTCTCGATGGTTTAGTGAATTGGATGCAAAGTGAATGTCTAGTGCGGGTGAAAATAGCCACAGCAGGCGAACCACTAGAGGCAGGGACGGTGTATTTTGCCCCAGAGAACTGCAATTTAGAAGTTTCCCGCCAACAACGCATAGTTTTATCCCCTCCAGTAGCAACTGAGCAACATTGCCCCGCTGTCAATGTGATGTTTCGTGCGGTTGCTTTACACTTTGGGGCGGAAAGTGTGGGTGTTCTCTTAACAGGCATGGGAGCAGATGGAGCGCAGGGTTTACAAGCGATTGCCCGTGCGGGGGGGATTACCATTGCCCAAGATGCCGAAACTTCCGTAGTATTTGGTATGCCCAAAGCAGCGATCGATCTGGGGGCTGTACACCATGTCTTGGGGATCGATAAAATTGGGAATTATTTATTACGATTAGTTGCTCCTGCCAACCTGTGAGTATATGCCAGTTTCCGCAAGTAACCTAGTGGCATGGGGTGTGCAGTGTCTCCAGCGGGGCGATCGTACTTCTGCCCTGATCAACTTTGAACAGGCACTGTGGTTACAGCCCAACTATCCTGAAGCATTGCTCTGGCGGGGGGTTGCCCATTTAGAACTAGGTAACTTGGCACAAGCCCTCACTGACCTCAATTTAGTTATCTCTGCCTTACCCCATGATCCCCGTGCCTACTACTATCGGGGACAAATCTATCGCCAGCAAAATGAAACTATCCGCGCGATCGCTGACTATCGGCAAGCAGTAGTGTTACAGCCCGACTGGTTGATCCCCTATTCCCCCCTCAGTGAATTGCTGTTCGCCGCAGGCAACTATAGTGAGTTGATCCCCTACCTAGAAACGCTGGAAAAGGCAGGGGCAGGCTCAGACACCCTCTACTACCAACTGGGCTGTGCCTATCGCTACACTAACCAAATTGGCAAAGCAGTGGCCTACCTACGGCGTATTCCCCACCATGAACCAGCCCAAAAGGAACTCAAAGAAATCTATCGCCAGAAGGTGATGGATTGGCACTTCCCCATGATGAATGATGCCGTTAGAAATCAAGCCTTTGACCAAGCCCTGCGCCAGTTAGTCCAGCCCCACATGACAGTGTTGGATATTGGGGCGGGTTCAGGTTTGCTCTCCATGCAAGCAGTGCGGGCAGGGGCAAAACAAGTTTTCACCTGTGAGATGGAGCCAATTATTGCTGATATTGCCCAGAAAATTATTGCCAAGAATGGCTATAGCGATCGCATTCATCTTTTTCAGCGGGACTCCCGTACCCTCAAAGTACCAGAGGACTTGCCCCACAGAGCCAATTTACTAGTGACAGAAACCTTTGGTTCATGGCTCTTTTCCGAAGGGTGTCTAGGCACGATCGTCCATGCTAGAGAGCATTTATTACAGCCCGATGCCCCCATCATTCCCTGCTCAGCAGTAATTTACCTAGCACTAGTGGAAGTACCCCAGTTGTACCAACGATTTTGGGTGCATCATGCCAGTGGTTTTGACCTCAGCCCCTTCAACGAAATTTCCCCCTTCCTAGTGACCGCCTTTGTCGGGCAGATCGATACCTTCTCCCCCCGCTGGTTGTCGGCGCCCTATCCCCTACCAGCGATCGACTTCCAGACCTGTCCTCCTGAATTTACCGAGATGACCGTAGCAATTCCTGTAACCACCAGCGGCACTCTCCATGCCATTTGTTCTTGGTTTGACCTCTATCTCACCCCTGAAATTGTAATCACTACCCATCCCGATCAATCCCTAGCCCATAACGCCACCTGTTGGGGACAGTGGACAAGAGCATTTCCTACACCCCTAGAAGTAACTGCTGGCGCCATTGTCAAGGTGCAGGTAACTGAGCATGATGTTTGGCTACATCCCCTCTAGATAAGCATTCACCCCTACCTGTGCCAATTTGGTTTGCTTAGTGATGACCATATCTCGCAGTTCTTGACGATAGGCTTGTACTTGGTCTAATAGATGGGGATTGTGAATGGCAAGGATTTGTACAGCCAGTAAGCCGGCGTTGGTACTATTGCCGATCTCTACGGTGGCAACGGGAATACCTTGGGGCATTTGCACAATGGAGAGTAAAGAATCTAGCCCTTGGAGGTGTTTGCTGGGCACAGGTACGCCGATCACAGGTAGAGGGGTAATAGCCGCTACCATGCCGGGTAAGTGGGCTGATCCCCCTGCCCCAGCAATAATCACTTTAATTCCCCTCAGATGAGCGGACTGAGCGTAGTTCACCATCTCAATCGGGGTGCGATGGGCGGAGAGGAATTGCACTTCATAACTCACCTGAAAGCGATCGCAGATGGTGATTGCGCCCTGCATAGTGGGCAAGTCTGAATCACTGCCCATAACAATTCCGATTTCAGTCAACTTTCAACTCCTTAAAAGTTTCTTAGTTTTCATTTACCTGGGGATTGCAGGGGAATTCTGCCACTCATTTAAGGATAAGAAGGCAAGATCACGATGAATTCTGAGCCTGCTCCTATTTGAGATTGGGCAAGGAGTTTACCGCCATTCTTTTCTACAAATTGACGACAGAGGGTCAAGCCCAGTCCTGAACCTGCTTCCCAGCCTGTACCTTCTGTGGAATGTCCCTGCTCCCCTTGCAGAAGCTTGGACAAAATTTCAGGATCAATTCCCACCCCTTCATCAATGACATGCACATAGATAGAGGAGTCTTGCACATAGGCTTTGACGGTAACTGTGCCACCGGCGGGAGTAAATTTGAGGGCGTTGGCGATGAGGTTTTGTAGCACAGAATAGATCATGCGCTCATCAGCACAGACTTGGACATTTTCGGGCATGTCTAGCTGTAAGTGTATTTTTTTCTTTTCGGCAAGACTGCCCAACAAACCAATTACTTTCTTGACCGTTGCGTTTAAAGAAAAATAGGTGGGTTTATAGGAGAGTCCACCACTTTGGTAAATCGACCATTCCAGGAGGTTGTTAAGGATCTTGAAGGCTTCTAGGGAGGATTCGTAAATGTAACCCCCATATTCTCTGAGTTCTTCTAGGGTGAGGCTTTCGGGTTCGTTGGCAATTACTTCTGCTAAGCCAATGATGCCATTGAAGGGCAATCGCAGGTCGTGGGCCAGGGTGGCAAAAAATTTATCCTTACTTCTGTTCAATTTAGCCAGTTCTTCGTTGGCTTGGGTGAGTTTTTTCAGGGATAATCGTAGCTCTAACTGGCTAATTACTTGATTGGCAAGGATGCTCAGGGCTTTTTCCTGTTGGGGAGTGAGTTGCTTGGGCTGACGATCTAATGTACAGATTGTGCCTAGACAGTAGCCATCGGGGGTATTTATGGGTGCACCTGCATAAAACCGAATCTGGGGATCATTCTGCACCAAGGGATTATCCGCAAAGCGCGGGTCTTGGGTGGCATCGGGGACAATTAACAGTTCCTGCTGATTCAGGAGGGCATAGGCACAGAAGGCAAGGTCACGGGGGGTTTCGCTCACATCTATACCCACTCTGGCTTTGAACCACTGGCGATCCTCATCAACTAGGCTAATCAGTGCGATTGGTGTGCCACAGATATAAGCGGCGATCTCAGCCAGATCGTTAAAATTTTTCTCGAATTCCGTATCGAGAATGTCATAGCGGCGCAGGGCTGCTAACCGTTGCAGTTCATTGGCTGGCCTGGGGGCGGGTGGCATAGAGTTGTGCTAAGAGATAGATTATTTTTTTGATTACCATAAATTTAGCTGGTCTGGGGCAAGGTTACAATAATTAAACATTAAAGTTTTAATGTGGTCTATGGTTTTGTCCCCCAATCAGCAACTTTTGCCCCTCACCGCCATTACCAATAGTCGGGGTCATTTGGAAATTGGTGGCTGTGAGGTGGCGGCTCTGGCACAGCAGTATGGCACGCCCCTGTATATTGTGGATGAACTTACTGTGCGCGCTGCCTGTCGCCAGTATCGGGATGGTTTCCGTGAGTATTATCCGGGGCAATCCCAAGTGCTCTACGCTTCTAAGGCCTGGAGTTGCTTGGCAATCTGTGCGATCGCTGGCAGTGAAGGGCTGGGGATGGATATAGTGTCGGCAGGGGAGTTATTTACGGCACTGCAGGCGGGGATCACGCCACAGCTCATCTATTTTCATGGCAATAATAAATCTCCAGGGGAAATTCAGGCAGGTATTGAGGCGGGGGTAACGATCGTCATTGATAACTGGCAGGAATTGAAAATACTTGCTAGTCAAACCAAACCAGTGCGGGTGATGGTGCGCCTCACCCCTGGCATTGAATGCCACACCCATGAATACATTCGCACGGGACACCTAGACAGTAAGTTTGGCTTCGATCCCCAAGATATGGAGCAGGTGTTTTCCCTGTTGAGCCATACCCCCCATTTGCACTGCGTGGGTCTCCATGCCCATATCGGTTCCCAAATTTTTGAACTGCAACCCCATCAGGACATAGGGGCAGTGATGGCCCAGTGGTATCAATTGGCACAGCAAAAATATGGTCTGCAATTTACTGAGTTGAATATCGGGGGCGGCTTGGGCGTGCGCTATATTGACTCCGACGATCCGCCCACCATTGGCGAATGGGTACAGGCTGTGAGTGTCGGTGTGATCCAATCGTTTCAGGCATTAAATCTACCTCTGCCAAAGCTCCTGTGTGAACCAGGGCGTTCCATTGTTGCCAATGCCTGTGTAACTGCTTATACAGTGGGATCGCAAAAAACTGTGCCCCACATCCGCACCTATATTGCCGTGGATGGGGGAATGTCGGACAATCCCCGCCCCATCACCTATCAATCCAAGTATAGTGCTGTGGTTGCCAATAAGATGCTCTCTCCCTTGAGCCAAAAAGTAACGATCGCTGGTAAACACTGCGAGTCAGGAGACGTTTTAATCTCAGATATTGCCCTGCCAGCGGTAGAAACTGGGGACATCCTAGTGGTACTGGTTACAGGGGCATACAACTACAGCATGGCTTCCAACTACAATCGCCTGCCCCGCCCCTGTGCCGTCTTGGTGGGGGATGGGGATAGTCAGGTGATCCTCAAACGGGAAACTAATGCCGACCTCCTACGTCAGGATTGCTTGCCTGAGCGATTGCGATTGAGGGAGGCATGAAGTGGTTATGGGAGTGGCTGACCAGTGGCGATGCTTGGACGCAGTTATGGCGGGCAGTAGATATTATTATTGTTCTGTTACTGTTCTACATTCTGCTCAGAGCCACCCGCGATCGGCGCAAACGCTGGCTGTGGCAAGGGATGATTACCCTATTGGCACTGACCGCCTTGGCTAAGGGTTTAGAGTTACGGCTGTTAAGTTTTGTTTTAGAAAATTTACTATTGGGGTCAGTGGTGATGATAGCTGTGGCTTTTACCAATGACCTGCGTCAGTGGCTGGAAAATTTGGGCAAATGGGACCTAGGCTGGGTGAGCAATCCCCGCAGCAGCACTGATACCACAGCCAATCTGATGGTAGAGGAGATCGCCGAGGCTGTCAAAAAACTCTCCCAAGAACGGATCGGGGCGTTAATGGTAATTGAAACAGGTGAACCCATTGATCCCCGCTATTTCAAGTCCCCCGGGACCAGGCTCAATGCGCGGTTGTCAGCAGCAATTTTGCAGACTATTTTTCAGCCCAAAACTTTACTCCATGATGGAGCGGTGTTGATTCGGGGTGATACGGTGGTGTCAGCGGGGGTGATTTTACCGATTTCTGCTCGCACTGCCCCCACAGAATTGGGTACTAGGCATCGGGCGGCCATGGGCATTGCCGAACTGGTGGCTGACTGTATTTGTATTGTGGTGTCTGAGGAAACTGGCTCGATCGCCATTGCCGAGGGGGACAAACTCAACCGTCCTGTGAGTAATAATGATCTGCGGGAGTTCCTAGAGGAGCGGTTTGTGGTCAGTCGTCCCGTAACTATGATCAAACGGCGCGTTCCCAAACTAGGGCAACTGCTCCAAGAGTGGTGGTACAACTGGCGCAAATAGCAGCTATGGATAGACTACCCAGTGATTTGGATGCCCATCACCTGCCCCAGCATATTGCTGTGATTATGGATGGCAATGGCAGATGGGCACAGAAACGAGGTTTACCAAGAATCATCGGTCATCGCAAGGGGGTAGAAGTCCTCAAGGACATTTTGCGCTGTTGTCGGGACTGGGGGATCGCCATTCTCACGGTCTACGCCTTCTCCACCGAAAACTGGCATCGCCCCCAGCAAGAAGTGGATTTTCTCATGGTCTTGTTTGAACACATGCTCAGACAGGAATTAGCAGAGATGCAACAGGAGGGGGTACGGCTACAATTTGTGGGGGACTTGGAGCCACTGCCTGCCTCTCTGCGCCAGGAAATTGCCCATGCCCAAGCCGTTACCCAAACTAATCAGGGGATTCGCTTCAATGTTGCCATCAACTACGGCAGTCGCCATGAGATCGTGCGGGTCTGTCGGCAGATCGCCTACAAGGTGCAGAGCCATCAACTCCAGCCTGAAGATATTGATGAAAACCTGATCGCCCAACACCTAGACACTGCCAACCACACGGATCCCGATCTGCTGATCCGCACCAGCGGCGAAATGCGGCTGAGTAATTTTCTATTGTGGCAAATGGCTTATACAGAGATGTACTTTACCCCCACCCTCTGGCCTGACTTTAATCGCCATGAACTGCATCTAGCCCTGAAAGAGTACCAAAGTCGCCACCGTCGTTTTGGCAAAGTTTCCTAGTGTATGCTAGGCTACTTAGTATTCACCTACTCAGCATCTAGTAATACTACTATACAAAAGCCCTGTTGGTTGGAGGTGTCAGTTTATGGATGTGATCCCAGCGATCGATATTTTGGATGGTCGGTGTGTGCGTTTGTATCAGGGGGACTACAACCAGTCAGAGGTATTTGGCGAAGACCCAGTGGCGATCGCTAGGCACTGGTACAGTCAAGGAGCAAAATATTTACATCTGGTGGATTTGGACGGGGCAAAGGCGGGTCGTCCCCAAAATTTGCAGATCATTGAGGCGATCGCCCGCTCTATTCCTATGCATGTGCAGGTGGGGGGTGGTCTCAGGGATCGCAACAGTATTATGGCAGTGCTGGCAACGGGGGTGAGTCGGGTGATTTTGGGCACTGTGGCGGTGGAACAACCCCAAATGGTGGCAGATATCTGTGCTGAATTTCCAGGGCAGATTTTGGTGGGGATCGATGCGCGCAATGGCAGGGTCGCCACTAGGGGCTGGCAGAGAGATTCGGAAGTAGAAGCAGTAGAGCTGGCACAGCGGATGTCAGGGGTGGGGCTGGCAGGCATTGTCTATACTGATATTCAGCGGGATGGAACCCTCACTGGCCCCAACCCAGAGGCTCTCCGCCAAATCCTCAGCGCTGTTAATGTCCCTGTCTATGTTTCAGGGGGCATTAGTTCCATCACTGACCTACTCAGTCTGCTGGCACTAGAACCACTTGGCTTGAAGGGGGCGATCGTCGGCAAAGCCCTTTATACAGGTCACATTAGTTTAGCTGAAGCTCTGCGAGCGGTTGCAGGCGGCAGGTATCAGGATATTACAGGCAATGTGATCGCTTAACTGTGCTGTTGTTTGCCAGTTTTAAGTTGATAATGTAATGTGGAGGGGCGGGCGGGACCACCTTGTAGAATTATTTGCGACTATCGCTAGTCTTAAGCTGAAAGCACATTTTACTCTGCCCTGGAATAGCAGCCTATGTCGAGTGAATTTTTACCTGTTTATGGACCAGTGCGATCGTGGCGATACGGCAATTCACTGGGCATCGATCCGATCGGTGCAGTCTCTCACTGTTCCTTCAATTGCGTCTATTGTCAGTTAGGGGAAATTGAGCAGATCACACTCACCCGTCAATTATTTGTGCCCACGGAGGAGATTATCAATCTCATGCCCACTCAGGATTTACAGCTAGTAGATGTCATTACCCTGAGTGGCAGTGGTGAACCTACCCTAGCCTTGAATCTGGGTGAGATTCTGCAAACAGTGGGATCGCTCACCCCTAAACCTCTCATCGTCCTGACCAATGGTAGTTTACTGGGAGATGCCCAAGTGCGATCGGAACTCCTCAGTGCCAATGAAGTTTCCATCAAATTAGATGGCATCACTAGCGAGCGAGTGGCAAAGATTAACCGCCCTGCATTTGTGTGGCAGTGGGACAACTTTTGGCACAACTTAAAGGAGTTTCGGCGCATCTATGGGGGTAAGTTGACCATCCAAACCATGTTTTTGAGCCAATGGACACCCGCAGAAGTGCAAAGTTACATTGAACACCTGCAAAGCCTTTGCCCAGACCATATTTATCTGAATGTGCCCCGCCGTCCCAAGCCTAGACAGAGACTCCTCGCAGGCAGAGAGAATCTAAATGCAGTAGAATTTGCTCTCCACTTCAAACCTTTGAGCCTAGAATACCTTGCCGACCTTGCCCAAGAGATTCGCCAAGCAGGTTTAACAGTCAGTTGCAGTGCTGAATCATAACCCCCATAAATTCCCAGCCCTAGGGCAATAGTACTTTGAAGGAAAAGAAAGCAAGGAAGTTTTCCAGAAAAAGCTGCATGTGTGTCGAGTGCTATAGTACTACCCAGTAGGAATTCTAGGGGCGACTCCCCCGCTGGGGTTTCCTGGAAGATGGGCTAGAATCAGCATGAGTCCTTGGGCATTTTGCCAAAGGCACTCCCTCACAGCCTCTCAGAAACTCTCTTGGAGCGAATGTAAGCGATGATAGATACCTTCTCTTGCCAACAATTCATAGTGGTTGCCCATCTCTACGATTCTGCCTTTATCTAAAACTACAATTTGATCGGCTTCTCTAACAGTGCTGAGGCGGTGAGCGATGATAATTGTGGTTCTTGTACCCTGAATATTGGACATAGCAATCTGGATCGCTCTTTCTGATTCATAATCCAGACTGGAAGTAGCTTCATCAAAAACCAACACATCAGGATTCACCAGCAAAGCTCTGGCAATCCCCAATCGCTGTCGCTGTCCCCCTGACAGACGCACCCCCCTTTCACCAACGATCGTGTTATATCCCTGTGGAAGTAGATGCACGAATTCATCTACCCTAGCAATGGCGCAGGCTGTTAAAACCTCTTCCAAACTGGCATTGGGGTTCCCATAGCGCAGATTATCTAGGAGTGTGCCATTGAAAACATCTACTTCTTGGTGGACGATCGCCAACCGTTTGCGATAGCCTGTAATATTCAACTTCTGAATATCTTCTCCATCCATGAGAATCTTCCCTTCACTGGGTTGGAAGTAGCGGAATAGGAGTTTGACTAGAGTGGATTTCCCAGAGCCAGAGCGACCCACCAAGGCAATGGTAGTGCGCGGCTGAATCAGCAAGTTAATGTCTTGCAGGACAGGGCGACCGGGGGTATAGGCAAAATGGACATGATAGAATTCTATTTTGCCAGTGAAGCGATACTCTGGGATCGGTTCTTTCACATCCAGAATCAACCCTGTAGTGTCCTGACCAGGGGGCAATGCCATAAAGTCATGGAAGCGCAACATAGAGGCATAACGGCGGGCAAACACTTCCATCAGCGTACTGATTGGTTCTAATTCCGAATATGCCATACTAGAAATAGTCAAAAGCGTGATGAAATGCCCAACCGAAACTCTGCCTGCAACTGTCTCCAACAGAGTGAGAGCAAGAATGCCAAATACACAACTCTGCACACAAGTCCGTTGGATTGTCCCTAGGCGCACATAGCCTATGTGAATCTTGTAGAGCACATGTTGCAGTTCCCGATTCAAGCGATCGCTCTGTCGTTTTAGCTCCATTGCTTCCGTAGCGAAGGCTTTGACAGTCTTGATGTTGGTGATAATTTCTGAAGTGCGACTCTCGGTATTCTCTTGATGTTTGTCCAGCACTTCTTCCCTATCCGTCAAACGCTTCAACTGGAAGAAACTAAAACTGAGAATGAAAATGAAAGAGACCAGAAAGACAATGGCAATTCTCTTCTCAATCCACCAAATAATCACAAAAATGCCAATCACCCGACAGAGCTTGGGAATCAATTGCCCCGCAATCTCAGGATATGTCCATGTATGGTTAGCCAAGCCCCGCGCTACTCGCCCTGCAATCCGCCCTGGATTATGTTCATCATAAAAATCTAAAGGCAAAGTGAGAATTTTGGCGATCGCCCTCCTGGTCTGGTCTCGCCTTGCCCGCAGAGCAATATCCCAATGGAAATAGGGTCCGACCCAAGGTTGGATAGGAGCGCGCACCACTGTAACCAGAAAAATTACTCCCAGCAAAAACCACAAGGGGAATTGGGGATTGTCCTGTTGTCCTAGCCACTGTCCCACAGGGTTGATCAGACCTTGCAAACCCCTATCTACAGGCTGTTGGGACAGAATGTTCAATATCTGCCCGATCGCGTAGGGGACAATCAGGTCAATAATTTCCATGACGCTGGCGGCAGTCACACTAAATGCGATCGCCCGGGTGTACCGCCGAAAGTAAAGCGCGATATCGCGTATGGATGCCATAAGGACAATCCTTAAGAAAAAGTAAAATGTTTTACAGTTCTATTCTGCCACTTCTCCCACTAGACTGGGGCAGGGTCTATGCTAAGCTCAAAAATTAAGAGGCAAAAAGGCGCAATCTATGGAAATTAGTTGGATTAACTTAGGGCTGGGCTTATTTTTGGGGGCAATGATTCTATTCAATGTCTTTCGCATTGTTTTGAGTTGGTATCCCCAAATCGACCTCAAAAAAACGCCCTATACCCTGATTTACTACCCTACAGAACCCCTACTGGCTCTATTGCGCAAACTAGTACCGCCTTTAGGGGGTGTAGATATGGCTCCGGTGATGGCAGTGGCACTGTTTAGCCTGATCCGTGAACTGCTGTTGGGGCAACAAGGTATTCTTACTTTATGGGCACAATGAATATCCGTCGCCGTACTGGTGGGGCTTATCCTCTGGCTGACAGTACCGCCCAGCCTGTGAACATCCTGGAAAAAATTGTCTGGGCAAAGGAAGAAGAAGTAGTGCAGTTGCGCGCTCAAATCAAACCAGAACTTACAGGTACAGAACCACCCCTACGCAATTTTTGCCAAGCCCTGCACACTGCCCAAAAACTGCCTGCACTCATTGCCGAAGTGAAAAAGGCCTCTCCTAGCAAAGGACTATTACGGGCGGATTTTGATCCCGTTGCCATTGCCAAGGCTTATGCCGAGGGGGGTGCAGCTTGTCTTTCCGTACTCACAGATACTCAATTCTTCCAAGGCAGTTTTACCAATTTGCGCTTAATTAGGCAAGCAGTTGATCTCCCCTTGCTATGTAAGGAATTTATAATTGATCCTGTACAAGTTTATTGGGCAAGACAACAGGGAGCAGATGGGATCTTGCTGATTACTGCCATTCTCAATGATGTAGATTTACATAGCTTACATCAATTGGGGCGATCGCTGGGCATGACTGTTTTAGTAGAGGTACACACCCTAGAAGAGTTAGAACGTACTCTTAAAATTCCTGATGTAGAACTGATTGGGATCAACAATCGCAACCTAACTAATTTTACTGTAGATTTGCAACAGACTAACTATTTACTAGGGCAACTTCCCTCTGAATTGAAAGGTAAATATACTTGGGTGAGTGAATCAGGTATTTTTACTAGGGCTGATCTAGATCAAGTGCAACAAGTAGGGGTGCAAGCAGTCCTAGTGGGGGAATCTTTGATCAAACAATCCGATCTAGTTCAAGCTATTCGGCAGTTATATAACTAGCTTAAAATCGATCGCCAATCTGCTGCATTGCCTGTTTTTTCTGAATTAAAATTTAATCTAGAAAATCCGTAATTTGAATTGTGTCAGCTCCAGACTTGATATATTTTATTTTAGGAAAAATTCGAGGAATTGTATAATTTGGTGAGCAATTGTTCCTTGACTTCATCGCAATCAATCAATTTTTCCTGCAACTCTGCCATGGGTTCCTCAAAATGCTTAATGATATTTTTCTCTTCCAGATCATATCTCCCAGACAGTCTCTATATCATTAGAACTTCTGCTCGGGTGGAAACGAAATAATTTGGGGTTGAATAGTCCCCGCTTGGATTTTCTGGGAATTGAGAGTATCAAATAAATACTACTGATTTTGAGAAGGGGCAGAAGTAGGGAAGAAATGCCATATTCAAAAATATCAACCTACCATGGCATCTTTCGGAGCGATTGTCAAATCTATCCTCAAACACCTCAGCCCTTGGGACTATCCTGTGTTGAACTCCCAACTGCTGTTCAAAATCTGGCTGACGTATGTTCTAGACTCTAGCTGGAACAGCCTGAGAGCCTTGTTTTATCGGCTCAATCAGTCAGGCATACAGGTGGATATGTCCACCTGTTCCAAAGCAAACAAAACACGAAGTAAGGAATTACCATCAAAAGTAAAACAGAAACATAGCATCTCAGCGAGGGTAATTACAGTGATAACGTTAACCAGTAAGCTGCTTTGGCAAGAGAGATATATCAGGTAAAACTACTGTATGGGTTTAGTATAGCAGAGAACTTGACGAGCGAAGCAGTGAAGACATGACCTGAGCTTTCAGGAGGAAGTGATGGAAATGATTCCTAAGAATGCCGTAGCAATAATGGATAGAGGCTTTGCGAGCTGAAAGAAAGAAAGCATTTGTTGTACGTATCAAGAACAATATGAGAACGGGAGTGAATTACGGTTGGTATCGAGTGGTTCATTTTTGAGATATGGATAGCAAGACCGAGTTTCGGCTAGGGACAAAGCTCTGGAGTTTAACAGATCAAGAAGTAGCTGAACCGTATCGGCAGCGGTGGGCGATTGAGAATTTATGGAAATTCTTAAAGATGCAAGACCGGTTGATGACGAAGAGTTTGAATGGGATTATACATGATATTGATTGCGTATTTAATTTTGGAGCTTGTGGACATACCAGAATACTTTGGGAGAAATCTGTTAGATAAGCTGCGATCGGCGCTGTTCCATTGTTCATTGGAGCTTTGATTGGCAGCCGGAGCTCCTTGGGGCTTAGACTGTTTGACTGTTTAAGTCTTGTTGCAGGATTCAACACTTGTGCATTTGATGGAATTTCAAGATAAATTGTTGAGTCGCAAAAGAGCAATTATTGAGATGATTATTGACCAAATGAAGAATATTTCGCAAATAGAACACAGTCGCCACCGCAGTGTGGTCAATGCTATGGGCAAATCATTGCGGGTCATCAGCCTAAAAAGGCTTACAGGGCTGTAAGTACACCCTACAATAAACCTCCTGTGTAAATCAGGACTTACGATCCCACAATCCTTAATCAGCGTAAGTCCCAGGTGCACCGATCTTGCTGGCTAATTTGCCGACTCAGCCAAAAAATCGGCAGAATGCCAGCCACAAGTATGGCGAGGGCAGGTAGAGCCGCTTCATACAATCTTTCATCCGCCGCAAAGGTATAAACCCGCACTGCCAAAGTCTCAAAATTGAAAGGACGTATCACTACGGTTGCTGACAATTCTTTGAGCGTATCCACGAATAAGAAAATCATACCTGCCACTACACCACCACTGACCAAGGGGGTGTGAATCCGCCACAGAGTTCCCATGATCCCTTCCCCCAAACTGCGGGAAGCTTCATCTAGATTGGGGCGGACTTTTGCCAAGCTCGACTCTACAGAATTGAACGCCACTGCCAAGAAACGGATATTGTAAGCATAGATCAGGGCAAAAATTGTACCACTGAAGATTAAACCTGTATCCAGCCACTCATTCAATCTCTGGTCAATGTAGCCCAAGGGAATCATGATCCCCACTGCGATCACTGCCCCCGGGATACCATAGCCCATCACACTCAGGCGCACTGCCAATTCTGTAAAGCGATTATGAAAAGTCCTCTGCCAGTAAGCCAACAGCAGAGAGAGTAACCCCCCTACCAAGGCCGCCCAGATCGCTAGCAGTAGGCTGTTTTTGCCCAACTCGATTAGGTCTTGATCCCAAGTGACCACCTGGGGCAGTTCTAACAGGTCTGCATCGAGAGTGCTACCGCCTGCCATGAAGACATTGATGCACATATAAATCATTAAGCCCAAGGGCAGAAAGAAACCCAGCACAGTAGGGATCCCACAGACCAAAAACGCTATTGCTCCCCTGCCCCAGCCCAGTTTATACCTTTGGGGAGACTTACCTAGATGCTGGTAAAAGCGCATTCTGCCCCTTGACCATTGCTCTATGAGAATCACCAACAGGGCAAACAGGGTCAGCAGCGCCGCTAATTGCATTGCCGCTGGCTTGTCCCCCAAACTAAACCAAGTGCGATAAATACCCGTACTCAAAGTCGAGACCCCAAAAAACTCCACTGTGCCAATGTCATTGAGAGTCTCCATCACTGCTAGGGCTGTCCCTGCCACGATCGCTGGTCTAGCCAGAGGCAGTGCCACCTGTACAAAACTCCGCCACGGATTACAGCCCAGATTGCGACTCGCTTCTATAATCACTGCTGATTGCTGCGAGAATGCCACCCTTGCCAACAAATACACATAGGGATAAAGGGCTAATACCAACATCACAATCGCCCCCCCCAAATTCCGCACCTGCGGAAACCAATAATCACTGGCACTCTGCCAGCCGAATAGCCACCGCAAAAACCGCTGGAATAGCCCGAAGTATTCTAGAAAATCTGTATATATGTATGCCAAAAGGTAAGCAGGCGCAGCCAAGGGTAACAACAACAGCCAACTGAACCACGATCGCCCCCAAAAATCACACATGGCCACCAGCCAACCCGTTGCCGTGCCAATGATCACCACCCCTACCGTTACCCCCAAAGCCAGCCACAGGGTATTCAACACATAACTTTTCAGCACTGTTTCCATTAGGTGTGCCCAAGTTGCCCCTGTATCCGTAAACACACCCCCCAACAACACCACCAGCACTGGCAAAGCCACCAACAGGACGATCGTCCCGAAAAATACCCCCATCAAACCAACTGGGGGAATGAGAGTTCTGCTGACCTGCATAGTAAATGAGAATAACTGTTAATAATTTGAGTTTAGCAGTATGATGAAATAGTCCTATATTTATTTTGGCTGATCACACCAGGGAATGAACAAAAATTTTAGTGTAGCAATATTACAACTAGAGGGAGTAACTAAAAAATTTGGGCGACAAGCAGAGCCAGCGGTAAAGGATGTATCTTTGACAGTAGCCCATGGTGAAATTTGGGCTTTATTGGGTCCTTCGGGGTGTGGCAAAACTACTCTATTGCGATTGATTGCTGGTTTTGAGCAAGCACAGTCAGGAACAATTTACATCAATGGAGTAAATGTAACCAACAAACCCCCAGAACAGCGGGGTGTAGGCATGGTGTTTCAAGATTTTGCCTTGTTCCCCCATCTCACTGCCGCCCAGAATGTGGGGTTTGGGTTACAGAACTGTCCCCCTGCCACCAAAACTCAAATCATCAAGGACACCTTGGCTTTGGTGGGTTTACAGGACTTTGGGAGCAGGTATCCCCATGAACTCTCTGGCGGACAGCAACAACGACTAGCTCTTGCCCGTGCCCTTGCCCCCAATCCTGCCTTGATTCTGCTGGATGAACCCCTGAGTAATCTGGACGTCCAGATTCGCTGGCAATTGCGCATGGAACTGCGGCGCATCCTCAAAACGGCTGGCAAATCGGCGATCCTCGTTACCCACGACCAAGAAGAGGCTTTGCATATTGCCGATCAAGTAGCAGTGATGCGGGCTGGCAAAATTGAACAGATGGGTACACCCCAAACCATTTACTACCAGCCCCAGACTAGGTTTGTGGCGGAATTTGTCAGCCAAGCCAATTTTCTACCCGCCTTTTACCAAGACGGCAAATGGTGCACTGAAATTGGCGATTTTGCCCTGCCCCTGGCCCCCAATTGCCAAAAAGAAACTGAGTTAGTCATCCGCCCTGAATCAGTGCAAGTGATCGCCGACAAGGATGGGGTGGCAACCATCAGCGATCGCATTTTTCTGGGGCGAGAAGTAATGTACTACCTAGTTACTGCCAAGGAGAACCAACTGGTTGCCCGTATGCCTGCCCACAGCGATCCCCTGCCCATTGGCACTAGGGTAGCCCTGCACATCCCCGCCGAGACTGTACTGTGTTTGGACCAATGGAACCGGGCAGAGTCGAACTGCCGTCCGCCCCAATGCTGAACTACCTACTCCCTCACAGGCTTAGCCGTTTTTTCCCTCACGGCAGGGTCTGTCGCTTAACCTTGACAGAGTGGTCGCCTGACCTTAGCTTAGGCTTCGATCGATCAGGCAGAATCAGAAGCCGCAACCGTTTGGGTTAATGCCTAATTGATTTAACGGTGTCCTCAATTAGACCTCGGAACCTACTTTTACGGGTTCTTAGGCAGCAACAGCGGCTGCTTTACGAGCAAAAGGTACGATGTTGTTCGCATTTACTTTTTGAGCCATTGATTTACGAGAGTTAGCTCGCTCTCGACCTGTATCATAGGTTAGCTGTCACTAGAGCGTCGAAACCGTGGCGGTCCCTCGTAAAACCCTATAGTATAACAACTTTGCCAAAGGTGTCAATGCGGATTTTGGGATTAGACCCCGGGCTGGCTACTTTGGGGTTTGGCGTGATTGAAATCAGGGATCGTCTGCCCCATCTGCTGGAGGTGGGAGTGATTAAAACTGAGCCCCAACAAGCTGTTGGCGAGCGGTTGCTGACCATTTACCAAGATATGCAGGTACTACTCCACACTTGGCAACCCGATCGGGTGGCGATTGAGCAGTTATTTTTTTACCGTATGGGGAATGTCATCGGTGTAGCTCAGGCGCGGGGTGTGGTCTTGCTGGCGTTGGCCCAGGCAGGGATTGTCCCGGTGGAGTTTTCCCCGCCACAAGTTAAGCAGGCTCTCACTGGCTATGGCAATGCCAATAAACAAGAGGTACAGGCGGCGGTCAGAAGGGAACTAAAACTAGAGCGTCTGCCCCAACCCGATGATGCCGCCGATGCCCTTGCGATCGCCCTGAGCAGTTATATGTTGGGGGCATAGTAGGGCTATCTGGGTATGGGTCTTGCCAAGTCTTGGCGTATGTGATTTAATGTGTAGTCTCAAAATTTAGCTTTCGCTGAACCAAAGACAGTAGGTGCTGTTTCTCAGCTTAATACCCTACCGAGGTGGAGCGCAGTAAACAGGTATGAAGGGCAGATAACTGCCCCTAGACAGTTTATGTAGTTTGCCCCCTCGTTTGGTCGCCACAGAAGGGGTTTTTTTGTGCCCCACATTAGTTTAGGAGGTGAACTAAATGGGTAAAACCCTTGCTGAAAAACAAAAGGTAGTTTCTGACCTGCAATCTGCTCTTGCCAAGTCCCAGATGGTGATGGTGATCGATTATGCGGGTCTGACGGTAGCAGAAATTACTAAACTGCGCAGGCAACTGCGTCCTGTGGGTACTTTTTGCAAGACTACCAAAAATACCCTCATGAAAAAAGCGATCGCTGGTCAGTCCAAATGGCAACCGATCGGTGAGATGCTCAAGGGTACTTCTGCCTGTTTGTTTGTGGAGTCGGACATTGCGGGTACGCTCAAGGCATATCAAACCTTCCAAAAGGAGACTAAAAAGACGGAATTGCGGGGCGGGGTCTTCGATGGGCGATTGTTCGCTCCCGACCAGATCAAAGCGGTTGCTGATTTGCCCCCCAAGGAAGTGCTATTGGCAAAGATCGCAGGTTTGGTGAATGCTGTCCCCAGTCGTTTGGCAGGGAGTATCAATGGTGTGCCCCAAGCTCTGGGCAGAGCTATCAACGAAGTACCGGCTTCTTTGGCACGGGCGATCAAAGCCATGCAAGAACAGCAGGCAAGTGCAAACTAGTTTATCAATTTAAGGAGAGATATCTATGTCTAGAGTTGAACAAGCCTTTGAAATGCTGACTAGCTTGAGCATTTTGGAAGCGGCTGAGCTAGTGAAGATGATGGAAGAGAAGCTGGGCATCTCGGCGGCGGCACCTGCGGGCGTACCCATGATGGCTATGCCAGCTGCGGCTGGGGCGGCAACTACAACAGAGGCGGCCCCCCCTGAACCAGTGGAAGAAAAGACCGCTTTTGATGTGGTACTGGAAGAAGTGCCTGCAGATAAGAAGATCGCTATTCTCAAGGTGGTACGGGAAATTACTGGTTTAGGTCTGAAGGATGCCAAGGAGCTAGTAGAGTCTGCGCCTAAGCCTGTCAAGGAGGGGATGGCTAAGGCTGATGCTGAAGCCGCTGCTAAGCAATTGACAGAGGCTGGGGCAAAGGTGTCCATCAAATAGCAAGTCCCAAGGGGGAATTTCCCTCCTTGGGACAGTACCCTTAAGCAGGGAAAAATCAAGGGGCTGAACCCCGGCAATACTCAGAGACTTTAAGACATTAAAACTCTTGGGTGATTTCTCAAAATTTTTGTTCACCCTCAGCCTCTCTCCCATCAAGGGAGAGGACTGACATTACTCAAGGAACGATCGGTGTACCTGCTGTAGAGCCAAAACTGCCTGCTCTTGGCGCAGGATGCAGCTCACTTTGATTTCAGAGGTGGCGATCATTTCTATGTTGATGCCTGCGTCTGCGATCGCCCGAAAGACTTTAGCTGCTACGCCCGGTTGGTTGGTCATCCCCATACCGACAATGCTGACTTTGGCTATGCCGTCATCGCTAGTAACTATGCCACTCCCTAACTCCGCTACTACTTGTTTAAGAATTTGTTCGGCACGGTAGCGATCGCCGCTATTGACAGTGAAGGCAATTTCATTCTGGTCTTGTTGCGATTGGGACTGAACAATCATATCTACACCGATCCCAGCATGGGCGAGTGCTTGCACTAAATGGGCGGCTACCCCTGGGCGATCGGGGACATGACTGACGGCGATACGGGCACGGTTTTGATCGAGGGCTACGCCTGTTACAGGAGCATGGGCAGTAGTTACACAGGCGGGCTGTTCGCAAATTACTTCTACCCCAAAAGTTTGTTTGAGGGCTTGGACTGCCCGCTCTTGATCCCCGGCTTTGATCGTGCAACTAACTTTAATTTCAGAGGTAGAGATCATGAGGATATTCACCTTTGCCTGTGCCAAGGCTGTGAACATCTGGGCGGGGATCGCTGGCCTGCCCACGATCCCGACGCCCAAAATGCTAACAATTGCAATCTCAGTATCGGCTACCACTGTGCCCAAGCCCAATTTACTGACAATTGTTTGTGCTAAGACAGCATCTGGTTTGCTGACGGTGAAAGCTATATCATTCACCCCTGCGGGTTCTTGCACGGCTTGGACAATCAGATTGACATCAATCCCTGCCGTTGCCAATGCCTCAAATACCTGTGCCGCAATCCCGGGACGATCGGGCACTTGCAGGAGGGCGATCTGGGCAGAGTCCGTATCTAGGGTGATGCCTTCCACAAAGCGATTGATTTCAATGCTGGTGAGGGATCCCTGACTGTGGTTGGGGGACAACACGATCGTACCCGCATCCTCTAGCCAACTGGAGCGCACCGCTAACCTGATACCAAAATTGCGGGCGATCTCTACCGCCCTAGGATGCAGTACCTTTGCGCCCATACTAGCTAGTTCCAACATCTCATCACAGGCAATGGCAGGTATTAGCTTGGCTCGGGGCACAAGGCGGGGATCGGTGGAATAGATACCTGCAACATCCGTATAGATTTCACAGAGATCAGCCGACAGAGCGGCAGCAATAGCCACAGCGGAAGTATCTGAACCGCCCCTGCCAATGGTAGTAATTTCGGTGGAAGCATCTATCTGTACCCCCTGAAAACCAGTGATTACAACTACTTTGCCTTCTTGGAGATGTTGGCGGATGCGCTCAGTTTCTATCTGTAAAATCCGCGCCCGCTGATGACAGGGTTCAGTGAGAATTTTCACCTGTGCTCCATTGAGGGCGATCGCAGGTTGTGCCTGTGCCTGTAGTGCCATCGCCAACAGGGCAGTGGTTACCTGTTCCCCCGTTGCCAACAGCAAATCAATTTCCCGCTGACCAACATCATCGAGGCGATCCCCAGTAACTTTGCGCCCCAGTTCTAGGAGTTGGTCAGTGGTTTTACCCATCGCTGAGACGATCACCACTACTTGATGCCCTTGGGCAATGGTTCTTCTGATCCGATCGCTGACTGCGAGAATCCTGTCAGGGTCAGCTACGGAAGAACCCCCATATTTCTGGACAATTAAACCCATGCCTACTTTGTCAATAACCTAGACTAGATAGCATAGCCTATACTGAACTACTCGGATAGAGGTTCGGGAATCTGGCTCTTCTCTCTCTTCATAGGTAAGGATGTTCCACAATTTGAAAACCCCAATTGTATTTTTCCCAGTAGCGCAAACTTGCATAGATCTAGAGTTCTCCAAATCCCTTCTTTTTCTTCTTCTTTTTGCCGTAAATGTTAGGACTGGCTGGGGCAGGCTGAGGGGAAGCAGGTAAGCCAAACGAGCTGGGCATTTTCCCTTGTCCCATCTGTTGCATCAGCGATCGCATCCTTTGAAAATCAGACACTAGCTTAGTTACATCTTGAGTTTGATAGCCTGAACCTTTGGCAATGCGCTGTTTACGACTGGGACTGCGGGCGACTAGATCGGGGTTTTTGCGCTCTTCAGGGGTCATAGAATTGATCATCGCTTCTACTCGTTTGAGTTGTTTTTCGGCTTCCTGAATTTGTTGCTCAGACACTTTCATCCCCGGAATCAACTTCAATAAACCGCCAAATGAACCCATATTTTTCATCATGCGGGTATTTTTGAGGAAGTCCTCAAAATCAAATTTAGCGGTGAGAATTTTCTCTTGCAGTTTAGCGGCATCTGCCAGATCCATCTCTTCTTGAGCTTTTTCCACTAGGGTAAGGACATCACCCATACCCAGAATTCTGGAAGCCATCCGTTCAGGATAGAAGGGTTGCAGAGCTTCCACTTTTTCACCGACACCGATGAACTTGATCGGTTGCCCAGAAATGTGGCGCACAGACAGAGCCGCCCCCCCTCTGGTATCCCCATCTAACTTAGTGAGAATTGCCCCAGTGATGCCAATCTGCTCATGGAAGGTGCGAGTGAGGTTAGCGGCTTCCTGCCCTGTCATGGCATCTACCACCAACAGCACTTCATGGGGCTGGATCGCTGATTTAATCTGAGCCAGTTCCGCCATCATGTCAGCATCAATCTGCAATCTGCCCGCTGTATCCACAATCACTGTATTAATGCCTTCCGCCCTTGCCCTAGCTACACCTTGGGTGGCGATCTCTACGGGACTGACTTCATTCCCCAATTGAAATACAGGCACATCAATTTGTTGGCCCAAAGTTATCAACTGAGCGATCGCCGCAGGACGATAGACATCAGCCGCTACCAAGAGGGCACTGCGCTGTTGTTTGCGCAAATAGAGAGCCAATTTTGCCGCCGCCGTAGTTTTGCCCGTGCCCTGCAACCCCGCCATGAGAATAATGGTGGGGGGCGTTTCTGCCTCAGCCAAGGGGACATTGGCTGACCCCATCAGAGTTACCAATTCATCATAGACTATTTTTATAAATTGCTGATCGGGTCTAATTTTGGCGATCACTTCTGCGCCGATGGCTTTCTGGGTGATTTGATTGACAACTTCCTTGACTACTTGCAAATTGACATCAGCTTCCAATAGGGCACGGCGCACTTCCCGAATCGCATTTTGGATATTGGCTTCGGAGATTTTGTCCTGCCCTCTGAGTTTTTTCCAAGCGGCTTCGAACTTTTCAGCGATCTCGTCAAACATGGTGGCACAATTAAAGTATCGTTCATTGTAACATTTGTTCTCTTCTGTCCATGCAGTACCATGCTCAAGTCTTCATTACGCTCCGCCCAGCCGTACTCGATCCAGCGGGAACAGCAGTGCAATCGGCTCTCCAAGGCATGAATTACAGTGTGAATAAAGTACGCATTGGCAAATATATTGAACTGAATTTAACAGCAGATAGTGAACCAGAAGCAGTCAGTCAGTTAGATCGCATCTGTGCGGAGGTCTTGGCTAATCCTGTGATTGAAACTTATAAATTTGTACTCCAGGCAGTGGAGTAATCCCTTCTCCCTTGATGGATGGGGGTGATAATGTCCTAAAGTCTTTGAGTATTGTATGGGGAAAGCTGTCAAAAGGATAGGGATTAAAAGTTTTCAATTTTAAGTTTCTGCCTAGATCAAATCTGCTTGTACTTTTCTGCTCTAAGGACTAGGCTATCTTAGATAAATAGCAGTGAATTGTCTGCTCTGCCTATGCTCCAAGCCACTAAACCGCCGCTCCCTGCTCAACTCCCGCATAAACATCCCAGTAATGTAACTCTATTCAATTGGTTAGTGGTTTTGGCGATCCCTGCGATCGTGGGGATTTCGGTTTGGTCATGGCAGAGGTTGGTTGATCCCCTATTCAGTGTCTCAGTAGTGGATCATGACCCCCAGTATCCTTCTTTTCCCCGCACCCTAGCCCAAATCCAAAGTGAATTGGCAAGATATGGTTTGTCTCTGGGCGAGCGTTTGGATTTGGGAGATAACTATGTAATTTATGGTGTATTGGGGCAGGATCAGCAGGGCTTAACCGAATTACGCATTTATGAACAGATTGGGGGCGAAAAACTGGTTTTACACCAAATTTTGCCGATTTCTGGCTTAGATGAAACTACTGTGCGATCGGGCTCCTCTTTCTCTGGTCCTAGGCGGTGGCGATTACTGCCCATAGAACAGCTAGACCTGATTCCAGATGCACCCAGTGGCAAATGGATTGCCGTATCAGGCAAGCAAGATGGCATTCTCTACGGCAGAGTGGTCATGTATCAAAGCCAGCCCCGCCCCCGCCTACAACATATCACTGAATGGTCTAGTTCTGCGGGGCAACTCCCCCAGTGGCGCAGACTACTGGATTTGCCCCAGCCCCAACTGGTAGTTGATCAAACTCAAAAAGATGACCCCCTGTATCAAGTATTTCTGCTGGAGACTGATAACAAGACTAATCTAAGAAAGATTCATCTGCCCCAACCCCTAGCGATCCGCCGTCTTGCCGAAGTAGGCTTATGGTCGCGGGCACAGGCGCAGTTTGATACCCTGCGGGCAGAACGCAGGCTTACCCCCGCCGAACAGGAACAGTATGCCCTGATTAGTTATCATGCCCGTCTGATTGCGGAAAAGCTATCTACCGCCAAGTCTATTCAGGAACGGATATATTGCCATCTATTGGCAGGGGAATGGCAGACTGCCCTCGAGCTATTGCACAGTTCTCCCCAAGCCCAGCCGCAAATTGCTGACCTATTGCAAGAGCGACAAGAGCATATTTGGTTGAGGATCAATGCGGTTTTACAACTTGACCCTGCCACTGAAGAAAGGGACATCAAAGCATGGGGCGCACTGGCACAACTAGCCCGTGGCGGCTTCCGCCAAGCGGAAACTTGGCTTAGACAAAATCAAGCCGATACCCAAGCCAATTTGCAACTACTGCAACAACTCGACCTTGCCCCCGTCGGGATCGCCCCCCAGTTCTTAATCGGCAGAGCCACACCCCACCCCACTCTGCCCCCAGGGGATTGGTTGCTCCCGCCCCCCCCCCTCCCCCCCGACCAAACTTGGTTCACAGTGGATATTGATGTAATTGGCGAGCGGCAGACATGGCTGAATGGCCCTTTTCCTGCCCTGCGGGATCGCTCCTCTCTGCTAATTTGGCGGGTCTTAGGGCTAAAACAGCAACCCCACCTCATTCTCACCACCCCCCAAGGTCGGCAGTTTACTCTCACTGCCCACAGTTACAGCATCTCACCCACAGGCGCACTGCAAATCCTTGCCACAGGCAGTTCCCTAGCCAGCGAAGCCCATAACTATCCTGCCATTGTCAGCAGTGATCCCCTGCCCCAAATTCCCGACCATTTTTTCTTCTCTCTGTCTTGGTTGCCCCCCGACCTGCATCGCACCCTATTGCAAAACCTCACCCACGAGTTAGAAACCCTAGGCAGAGTAAATATCAATCTGGAGCAGATGTTAGCCCTGTCCCTACAGTGGCGATTCTATCCCCTCGATATGAATGGCGATGGCAAACAGGAATTTCTGCTCTACCTCACCCGCCCCCAAATCAACCTCGGCGATCGCCCCTACCCGATCGTAGTAGTTTTCAACAGCGCAGGACAAATCCTCTTCAGCGACATCCGCCCCAGCACAGGCAAAAGGTGGGTCAGCACCCTCTTCCGCCCTATCCAAACCAGCACACCCCTACTAATCGAGCAAAACGGCAAACTACAGGTCTGGCAACCCTGATATTTTAGGCAAAAACCAGAGACTAGCCCCCACCTGAGTTTTTTGGGCGAGAAAAATTACAATCTCCCTAAAACCCCAGTCGAGAGTTCAGCAGACCTTCTGTGTAAATGTTAGTTATAGTTAACCTGAGTTTATGCTGGGGTCGCAGGGGCCCAAGCTAGCTGGTAGAACTTTTCCTAGCCCGAACTGGCGTTAGTTATTTGCAATAGCTTCCAGAAGGGGGGCATCAGCTTGACTTTCCTTCATGACCATAAATGTCTCAATTTGCAAGAATGGTAATTCAACCCACGATATTCTTGGCTATGGGATCGCAGGGTCAAGGCCCCATTTGGTGATGGGTCTAAATCAGCAGTAAAATGGGCTGGCATATGACTACCAGCCCGTCAGCAGATTAACAGGTTAGTTACTTCACCACCAACTTGACATTGGCATTGTTCAGACCAGCTTGCTTGAGTTCAGCGAGAGTCTTATTCACCGCATACTTTTGGTTGATGGCGTTGATCAGCTCGGTTTGGTTGTGCTTCTTGGCAACACCCCACAGATCAGCGATCAGGTCAAAAGTGCCATCGCTGTTGCGGCTCCAGCCTAGATCGTAGTCGCCTTCCAGCACAGCCACGATGTCAGCGCGCTGACGCTGACCATTGTAGCCGCGCACTTCGGCATCCAGTTTCACGGTGAAACCGAGGTCAGCCAAAGTAGAGGTGAGGATTTCCGCACTGGTGATTTTGGTACGCAAGGTGCTAAAGTGAGACATAGGGTTAAACTCCTGTTACAATTAACTAAGTTGAAGTAAACACAGCTACAAGCGTTAGGTGGTGCTAACTCTGTAGCCTTCCCCCGTCCTACTCCTAGGCACGGGGAAAGCTTTTTCAGAACTCCATTCGCTGATACTCAGCGACGGTAGTTGCGGCGGGTCTAGCCCGCACCCTTGCCCAGTCCCGCAGTGCCCGCACTTGTTCTTCCATCGTGCGTGAGAGGGGCGTGGTGGACTTGACACTGGAAATAATATCCAGCTGGGTAAACTCTCGCTCTTGGGCAAATGCTTCGTACATTGCCGCAATCACAGCCTGTTCAATTTCCGCACCTGAGAAGCCATCGGTCGTTTTTGCCAGTTGGCTGAGGTCAAATCTACTGATATCACTGCGCCGTTTACTCAGGTGGATACGGAAAATCTCAATTCGCTCTTCATAGGTGGGCAAATCCACAAAGAACAATTCATCAAATCTACCTTTGCGCAGGAACTCACCAGGCAGTCGATCGACCCTGTTGGCAGTCGCCATCACAAATACAGGGGATTTCTTTTCCTGCATCCAGGTCAAGAATGTGCCAAAAATACGGGAAGAAGTACCCCCATCGGAGTCAGAAGAACCGATCCCGCCCGCAAAGGCCTTGTCCAATTCATCAATAAACAGAATCACTGGCGAGATCGATTCCGCTACTTTGAGGGCGTTTCTCAAGTTAGCTTCGGAACGACCTACCATTGAGCCATCATAGACCCTACCAATATCCAAACGCACCAAGGGCAATGACCAGAGCTTAGCAGTAGTTTTAGCGATCAGGGATTTTCCACAGCCCGGTACACCCAGGATCAACATACCCTTCGGTTGCGGTAAACCATATTCCCTCGCCTTTTGCGTAAAAGCATTAGACCGCTGTTTCAGCCATCGTTTCAGTTCATCCAGACCACCCACCGTCGCCAAACTCTCATCATCTTCTAAGTATTCTAAAATCCCATTCCGTTTGATCAATTGTTTCTTTTCCGAGAGGACAATTTCTACTTCTTCTTCAGTGAGGCGACCTGTGGTTACTTGTGCCTTGCGATAGACCTTTTCTGCTTCGTCCCTAGTTAAGCCCAATGCCGCCCGCACTAGTTTTTCCTTGGCTTCTTGGGGAATTTTGCGCAATTTGGCTTGACCAATTTGCTGGTTCAGTACCTGCTCTATCTCCGCTTGGCTGGGCAGAGGGAAGTCTAGGACTACCACTTCTTTTTCTAGTTCAATTGGCACTACCTGCACTGGTGAGAGGATAACAATAGTCTTCTGCAGATTCTTAAACAGGGCGATCGCATCTCGCAGACAGCGGATCGTTACATCGTGGGTGAGGAAGGGATGTAAATCCTTGAACACATAGATCGCAGGTTCTTTTGGGTCAGACCGCATCGCTTCTCTGAGGGCGGCTTCGGCAGTAAGAGTACCCTGCTGGTAGGTACTCTGCCCATACTCACCCATGCCTCTGGTTACTGTCCAGATAAATAGCCGCTTGGCAGGCTTTTGCAGAGCTAGCTCGGCTAGAAAGCGCTCGGCACGCTCTTCCTCATGGGTAACTAGGTAGATCAGGGGGTACTGTGCCTGAATGAGTATATTTAGTTCTTCTTGCATATACCCTCCTGCGAGTAACGATCGGACCGAAAAGTACAGAAATTTGCGGGAAGTCTAGTTGCAGAGAGTCAGACCTTCTTCTGCTTTTACCTGCGGTTGTCCAGTCTGCACAGGCACAAGATTGCCTTCACGGAACACCAAGTGGGCATTACACTCAGGACAACTGTGGAGTTGGTGAGTGTGCCCATACCCTTGGGCTTCTACTAGGTCCGGGTGCGTCAGATAAAAAGTGATTGCCTCTTCTGCTACTTCCGACATCGGTCTGTCAGCGGTAGCACAATAGATTTTCAGTTTGGTTCTCACATCAGATGAGATGTAGAGAGTTACTTTGTGCTTATCCCTATGCAATTCACTTTCTAACATAAACTATTTTCCGCAAGTGACTAATAGAGTAGTGGCTATATTTTCTGCTGTCAAGCTGTTTTACCGGCATGACAGCTTTTTGTTACATATCTTCATAATAAGCCAGGTTGGCTGACTGGGCTAGTATATCTCTAAGGTTTTAGTCAGAGAGGGTATGGGGATGCAGACTTGGGAATCAGCATTCCGTTTGCAGAGTCAGTGGTTGCAGCGGTCGGTGAGTCTGGTGCGGTTATGTAGTGGCTCGGTGATCCTGCGGGCGATCATGCAACAGATTCTGGATGACCTAGTAGATTTGACTAAGGCAGAGGAGGGGAGTATTTTCCTTGTGGATGAGGAATTGCGGGTAATTGAGGCA
The DNA here is from genome assembly GCA_046295715.1 of Pseudanabaenaceae cyanobacterium. Taxonomy (GTDB): domain Bacteria; phylum Cyanobacteriota; class Cyanobacteriia; order Pseudanabaenales; family Pseudanabaenaceae; genus JBKBMU01. Next base: position 173,522 of record JBKBMU010000005.1, on the reverse strand, counting down.
ATTTTGGCAAGGGGGGTGGTGACTAGGGACCGGAAGCAGTTGTTGGTGGGGGAGGTTTTAGATCGAGGTTTTGGGGGGTGGGTGCTGGCTAATCGCACTTTTGGGGTGGTGGACAATACTGAGCGGGACGATCGCTGGGTGCATTTGCCTGATGAACCCTATCAGGTAAAATCGGCTCTGGGTGCGCCATTGTTGTATTCTGATACGGCATTGGGGGTGCTAACCCTGATGCACTCTCAGCCCTATCATTTTACTAGTCAAGATATTGAACTAGTGAAACTGCTCCATGATCAAATGGCACTCTTGATTGAAAATGCCCGTCTCCATGCTCAATATCAACTAGGTTAGCTAAAATAAAACTTATATAAAGTTTGCTGAGGAAGCTAATGAACCGACCTGTATATCTTGACAATCATGCCACGACTCCAGTGGATCAGCGGGTACTGACAGCAATGCTTCCTTATTTTACGGAATATTTTGGTAATCCTGCCAGTGCAGGTCATGCCTATGGCTGGGAAGCTGAATCGGCGGTGAATGCGGCACGGGAGAGTTTGGCAAGGGCGATCAATTGTAGCCCTGAAGAAATCATTTTTACTAGTGGGGCAACGGAAGCCAATAATTTGGCGATCAAGGGTGTGGCGCAGGCGTACCAGCACAAGGGTAAGCATATTATTACTGTCCTCACAGAACACAGTGCTGTCCTCGATCCCTGTAACTATCTGTCCCAGTTTGGTTTTGAGATTACCTATTTGCCTGTGGATCACTTTGGTTTGGTTGATCCTGAACTGCTGGAAGCCAGTATCCGTACGGATACAATTTTAGTCTCAGTAATGTGGGCAAATAATGAAATTGGTGTGTTCCAGCCCCTCAGGGAAATTGCGGAAATTTGCGATCGCACGAATGTAATTTTGCATACGGATGCGGCACAGGCGATCGGCAAAGTGCCTATTGATGTGCAAGGGATCCCTGTGGGGTTGATGTCTTTGACCGCCCACAAAATTTATGGCCCCAAGGGGATCGGGGCGTTGTATGTACGGCGTAAACCGAGGATAAATCTAGTGCCTCAGTTGCACGGGGGCGGGCAGGAGCGAGGACTACGGGCGGGGACACTCTATCCTGCGCAGATTGTGGGCTTTGCTAAAGCGGTGGAACTGGGCTTGGCGGAGCGGGCAACTGAAGGGGCGAGGATTTTGGGGATGCGGGAGCGCTTGTGGACCAAGCTACAAAAACTGGGCAAGGTGCATCTGAATGGACATCCCACCCAACGACTGGCGGGCAATCTGAATGTGAGTATTGAGGGTGTAAATGGCAATGCCCTCCACTCCGGCTTGCGCACGATCGCTGCTGTCTCCGCAGGTTCAGCCTGTAGTAGTGGTCGTCCTTCCCATGTGCTCAGGGCGTTGGGGCGATCGGAAGAGTTGGCACGGGCGTCTTTGCGCTTCGGTATCGGTCGTTTCAATACTGGCGAAGAAATGGAAACTGTGGGCGATCGCATCTGCAATCTCATTACTGACCTGCGATCGGCAAAATATAGTGGTCTAGCTAGTATTCAGATTTAATTGAAGAGATTGAAGAGATTGACCACTTCCAAAGTCATAGTCGTTTCCATTGTGAGACCGTTGGTCTCACCTCCAACCCAAGAGCCAAGTGGGTAAACCTCTGAGCTTGACAGAGTTCGGAGATACAGCAGATAAACCCCCACAGATTCAATCTTTTAACCTTGCGCGATGGTAAATTATCCATCACAACTAACGCACCTTCCCAAAGTTGTAGCAGGAAAACTGGGTCTAAAAAGACCTGAAACTGCCATTGGTGCTGGCCATACTCAAAGACTCTGGGACATTAGAATTCACCTCCACCGTCTCTCCTATCAACAGAGAAGGGAGTAAGCCCCCTTGAGGCGCTAAAGCTAATTTGCCCTTTCCCGTCAGGTAGGAATCAGTTCCCCAGGGCGCAGTCTTGCCCATTTGCCCTTGTGTTCCGTAAAGCTCTCACACCCCACTACATCCCATTCCATCTGGATTTCTTCACCACTGGTGCGGATATTCACATTGATCATGGGCCCGATGGGCGTAAAATCAGGATTTAAGGTTAAATGGGGCTGTTGGTGTTGGGCTTCTACCGCATGGTAAGTGATGCACCGATCGACATATTCGCAGTTTACACAAATACACATAGGCCAATTCCTAACTCGACAGGGGTATAGTGATCTTAAAGGTTGTCCCCCGTTCTGGATCGGAATTTACGGAAATTTCTCCTTTTTGGGCAGTTACCAATTTTTGCACGATCGCTAGTCCCAAGGCAGAACCCTGCTTGTCCCCTGGGGTAAGCCCCCGAAAGAAGGGATCGAAAGTAGAGGCAAGATAAAAATTGCCCTGACTTTGATCTTTGACTTGGAGGAGCAAGCGGTCGGCAAATAACTCCAAGTGGAGTTCAATCACGGCCAGGGGCGGCGAATACTTGGCAGAATTAGCTAGGAGATTGTGCAGGATATAGGACAACCAGTTCGGGTCAAGTTTGATCACAGGTGAGCGATGCAGGAGGGGCAAAAAGCGAATCTGATGGGTTTGTTCCCAGACAGCTTCCGTCTTCTGCACTATTTCATTACAAAAGTGAATGATATTAAACTCTGCCACTTCAGGCTGGTACTGGGTAGCTTCGGCACGACTAGCCATGACCACATCTTCCACAAGGCGGGACAGACTATACACTGCTGACTTGATCCGCTCTAGCCGTCGTTGGCGTTCGTTTTCATCCCACTTGTCCCCCTTAATTTCTAGCATTTCCGTTGCCATCATGATCGTGGACAGGGGATTGCGAAATTCATGGCACAACAGGGAAAGCAAATCACTGCGCTGTTTGCCCACATTGTCTAGGTGTTGGACGCGGTGGTGCTGGGTGAGGGCAATTTCCATGACTGCAATCAATTCGCTTGCCCGAAAGGGTTTGACCACATATCCAAACGGGAAGGACCCCTTAGCCCGCTCGATCGTGTGCAGGTCAGCAAAGGCAGTCATGTACACTACAGGCACTTGCCACTGCTGATGGATGTACTCAGCGGCAGTGATCCCGTCCATTCTGCCCTTGAGCATAATATCCATCAGCACAATGTCGGGCTGTTCTTTGGCAACTGCGGAGATCGCCCCGTCCCCTGTATCGACTACATCCAGCACTTGATAGCCACTTCGTTGCAGGCGGAGGGCTAGGTTTTCAGCAGCTATGACTTCATCTTCAACCAGTAAAACTTTGACGGGCATAACTCGTTAATTCTCTAAAGGTGATTTTAATGCGGGTACCCTGCTCCGTACTTATTTCCATTTTACCGTCTAGTTGTTTGACTAAGAGTTGCACCAGATGCAAACCTAGCGACCCGGCAGATTGTTCTCTTTGGCTGGGCAGGCCAATTCCATTATCAGCGATCGTAAGGGCAAAATGATCCTCCCAGTGTTGAAATTTTACTTGAATCAACTTGGGGGTATCTAACGGCATATTGCGCCACGCATATTTTAAGGTGTTAGCGATTAATTCATTGACAATTAGCCCACAGGGGATCGCTGTTTCTAAATTGAGCAAAATTGACTCAGCGGTAATATCTAATTCAATGGTGTCGGGATAGAGATTAGCACATTGAAGTAAGTTGCGGATGAGATGGTGCAGATATTGGGCAAAATCGACTTTACTCAATTCGGGGGATTGATATAACTGTTCATGAATCAGAGACATGGCATAAATGCGGTTTTGACTTTCCGTAAGTATCTGGATTAGTTGTTCATCCTCGATGGTCTGGGCTTGTAAATCCAGTAAATTGGCAATTACATGCAGGTTATTTTTAATGCGGTGATGGATTTCTTTGAGGAGTAATTCTTTTTCCGCTAGGGACATTTTCAGAAAATTTTGGGCTTCTTTTTGTTTAGTAATATCGCGCATCATGGCTAGAATATTGATAGCTTTGCCCCGTTCGTTGCGGATCGCATAGGCGGTGTGTAATACCCAAATAGTTTCTTGACTTTTGGTCAGACAGCGTTTTTCTAACTGGTAGTGATGAATTCTGCCGTAATATAACTGTTTGGCTAGTAAACTTTCCTGTTGATCTTCTTCAGGGTGGTTGAGCATAGGTAAGGATCGGGACAATAATTCTGCTTCACTGTAACCTAGCATCTGGCAGAGGGTTTGATTAACTTTGACTAACCTTTGATTGAAGCCAATAATTGCCATACCTACAGGTACTTCCTCAAAAATTTGCCGAAATTTCTTTTCATTTTCGATATAGGCAAATTCTGCCTCTTTGCGATCGTGAATATCTTCCCAAAAAGACAACAAATGCTGGGGTTCTTGTTGGTCATCTTTAACTACTAAAGTGTGTATACCAACCCATACTAGATGTCCTTGGCGATGGCGGAAGCGTTTTTCAATGGCATAACTGTCAATCTCTCCCCGCCAACATTTTTGCCGTTCTAATTTTTCAGGTAATAAATCAGTGGGATGACTGAGATCATCTAAGTTAAATGCGGTCATTTGTTCAGGTGTATAGCCCAGTAACTTGGCACAGCGATCGTTGGCAGTGAGAATTTTACCTGCATAGGTAAACTGCAAAACTCCTACAGGGATTACAGTTAATATTTTCTGCAGGGGCTGAGCATTGAGGCAGTCAATTAGGGACATAGCGTGATGACCTACTCCTTACAGTTATACTAGAACTAATTTAGGGATGGTTGCCATGGATTGGGAAAATCTCACTACTGAAGAACTACTGGCGCAGTTGCACAATGAAGAAATAGAGATCAGAGAATTGGCTACGGCAGAATTGTGGCGTAGGTGGTTTTTTCAGAAGGGGATGATCGGTTTTTTGGAATTGCAACGCAGTCAAACTCTATTAGACCAAGGTCAGCCAGAACTGGCAGAGGCAGTGCTCAGCCAATTGATCGAGCATTTGCCTGATTTTGCTGAGGCATGGAATCGCCGGGCTGTCCTCCACTACCACCAACAAGACTATGTGAAGTCTCTGCGCGATTGTGAACAGGTAGTGAAGCTGGTGCCTTACCATTTTGGGGCATGGCATGGGATGGGTTTGTGTTACATTGGCTTGGGGCAATATCGCCCTGCAATCCGGGCTTTGCAGAAGGCTCTGGAGATTCAGCCCCATGGGATCGCCAACCAACGCCTGATTCTGGAGTGTATGGCTCTTTTGAGCTAGGGCAGTTCGGCGAGGATACGAAACCGCACATGATTGAGTGCTAGTTCGCCGATGGAGTAGGGCTGGGGCTTGATGGTCTCAAAGGTGATCCCCTTGCCAATTTCCACATGAAACCACGGCAGTCCCATAAACCAACGGGTGGGGTAGGGGGGCTGACCTGTGTCATCAGGATTGGATTCCATCGGTAGCCACCCGATCGTAGGGATATAAAATTCTACCCACACATGATTGTAATACTGATGTAAAATAACCCCCTGCTGGTCAGGATAGGGCGGGCATTTGTAGCGACCCACTGTGCGACAGGCGATCCCATTCAGGCGGAGCAGCGCCAATAACACCCCCACATATTCACCACAGGAAGCTGTACCCCGTTGTAATGCCTCATCTGGGGGGGAAATGTAGGGGCGCATGCGGTATTCCAGCTTGTCATAGACATAATTGCGGATATTGATGATTTTTTTTAAGATGTTGGTTTCGCCGCCCCCTGCTTCCCGTGCCGCTGCCACCACTACGGGGCGATCCATAGCCAGATCGTCGTCATCCACTAGGTACTGGGCGCGCATCTCTGGGGCTAGGGGGGGCACATCCGCCACTTCCGCAGGGGTGAGTTCGTACTTGATCCCGCGCAGTTCCAACAGTGCCCGCCACCCAAAATAATGGGCTTCATCGGCGCGCAAATCCCCCAAATTAAATACCGCCACCCTTTGCCCCGCCTGTTCTTCTTCCCGAAAAGGTAAACCCACTGCTTCTACCGATCGCACCACTTGCCGATCGCTATGGCTGGGGAGAGCAATCCGCCAATTCAAGTTTTTGACAGCGATCGGTTCAGTGCCATAGGTCTCTTCTACATAGACCATTTCCACAAGATAGCCGTTGGAGAGGGTGTAGCGGGGGCGTGCTCCCTTGGTTTGCCAGCGCAGTTGATGCAGTAGGGAGCGGTCGCGCCGCTCAATAGAGTATGGGTTTTCTTGGTTGGGGTTTTCAGCGATGTACCGTTCTTCTTGGGTGTAGAGCACATAGAGAAGATCCCCCCAAAAGTCCAAACCTACAGGACTGCGGAACGGGGTCAAAGCCCGCCACCAAATTTCGCCGGTGCGGGGATCAAGACAGTAAATAGTCTCTTCTTGGCGATCGCAGGCCCACAGGTAATGATCATGTAAAGTCAGAGCCGTCCAGCCATGGCCCGGGATGGGCAATACCCGCTGGAGGGTACGGGTAGAGCGACCCAGCATAAAAATTTTGCCCGCTTGGCGCGACGCTAGGTACACCCCCCCCTCAGAAACAGCGATCCCCTGCACTGGCTCAGGCAGTTCAGCAAATAACTGCAATTCAAAATCCGTCAAATCAGTACAATAGACCCGATTAGCTAGGGTCAGCCAGAGGGTATGCTCAGTTACCGCCAGATCGTGGAGATTGTCCTGCCAGTTGTCCTGCAACAATTCCCGCCAACTAGCGGCACTGCGGGAGTTGAGAATTTTGGTTGCCTCCGTAAACAGGTCGATTTCCACCACATAGCCGCGGTAGACATCTAGGGAAATAGCCTGATTACCAGAAATCGCCACCCCGTGCAGTACATAGGTGGCGATCGGAAAAATTAAATTGCTGGGGCTAGAGGACATCCCGACGATATTGCTGATAGGCAGTAAAGAATAAGCCTGCTAGGGTAATGGGCACCAGCCCTAACACAATACCTAATAGAATCGGCTCGATCACAGTTGCAGCTCCTAATTTTTTAGATAACCGTTAGTGTAGCATACACCTGAGTTGGGCAGAAATTTCTGACTGCATATCGAGACCTCCTAAAGTTTTAATTAACAGGGCTCACCCTAAAAAAGGCCCCCCTCCCCTGCGTAGCTGAGGGAGGCTTCAGTTGTTATCCTGCCAGGGGTCACCTACAGCCGAAAATAATTGGCAAGCTGCTGGCCTAATTGCCAGGCTGGCTTTTTGTTAAGATGGCTATGGGGTTTGGAAATGCGTATGCGATCGCGCTTCTTTGTATTAGTCCAAGCTTTTCTGGTCTTACTAGTAGTGCTCTGCCTCAGTGCCCCGATCGCTTTGGCGGTGCAAAGGAATACCAGCCTGAGTGAAGGGGTAGTGAAAACAGTCCTGGACAATGGTTTGACAGTACTGACAAAAGAGGTACGGACAGCGCCAGTGGCAACGGTACAGGTGTGGTATCGGGTGGGATCGCGCAATGAAAGACCGGGGATCACTGGCATTTCCCACAAGGTGGAGCATCTGCTCTTCAAAGGGACAAAGAGCCGCCCGATCCAGTTTGGCAGGTTGTTCAGTGCCTTGGGGAGTAACTCCAATGCCTTCACCAGCTACGACATGACCGCCTACTACGGCACAGTCGGCAGTGGCAAAATTGAGGCATTGCTAGAATTGGAAGCCGATCGCATGGCAAACACCCGTGCTGGCAAGGAAGAAGTAGAAAGCGAACGGACGGTAGTTTTATCAGAACTAGATGGAGGCAACAATAACCCCGCAACCCGCCTATACACAGCCCTAACCCGCAAAGCACTGGCTGGCACTAACTATCAATGGCCTGTGATTGGTGAGCGCAAGGATGTAGAAAATTTTACAGTGGAGCAAATTCAAGACTACTACCGCCAGTTTTACCGTCCCGACAATGCAATTTTAATAGTAGTGGGGGATTTTGATACCAAAACCCTCCTAGAGCAGGTTAAGAAATACTTTGGCAATATTCCCCGCCCCACTACCCCCATCCCCCAACCCCCAAAAGTAGAACCCCTGCCCTTTATCAATGACAGCCCGATCGTTCTGCGTGAATCTGGGAGTGTACCTTTCCTCCAAGCGATTTATACAGGGCTACCGCCAGCGGGGCATCCAGACAATCCAGCCCTTGACATCATGGACAGTGTACTGTCTTCGGGGCGCAGTTCCCGGTTCTATCAAGCCTTGGTGGAGACAGGCATTGCCAGCAGTGTGAGCGGCTACACCTCCAACTTAATCGACACAGGCTGGTATTTTCTGAGTGCCACACCAGTACAGGGCAAGAGTTTGGATGAGGTGGAGCGGACTATCTGCAGGGAAATTGAGAAATTAAAACGGGAAGGAATCACTACTCAAGAACTAGAACGAGCTAAAAACCAAATTCGTGCCAGTGTGATTCTCTCTAACCGCAGTATCAACTCCCAAGCCCAACAGTTAGGCTATTACCAGACGGTGATGGGGGACTATCGCTACATCGATCGCTACCTCAGAGAACTGGAGCAGGTCAGTCCCAGCCAAGTCCGGCAGGTTGCCCAGAAATACTTGAAAATTGAAAACAGATCGATCGCCTATTTTCAACCGACCACCCCAGCTGCAGGCGGTACTGCCAGCCCCACAGTTACTCCTACCCAGCACGATCGGGGTTTGACTACGCCCCTCGATCCCACTGAACTGCAAAAATACCTACCCAAGAGTGCCCTGAAGGCTCAGCCCCCCGCTCTCAATCCCGTCCGCCCTGAGACCATCACCCTCCCCAACGGTCTGCGTGCCATCCTCTTACAAGACCGCAGCACACCTACTTTTTCCCTCTCAGGTTTTATAGAAGCAGGCTCAGTCTGGGACACTCCCGACAAAGCGGGTCTAGCCTCAGTAGTTGCCCAGAATCTCCTCAGCGGCACCAAAACCAAAACTGCCCTCGAACTGGCTACCAATCTGGAAAATAGGGGTGCAACCCTGAATTTTTCTGCCAGTCGGGAAGGGGTCTATATCAGCGGCAGTGGGCTAGCTAATGACCTATCTGCTGTCCTCACCCAACTGGCAGAGGTCTTGAGAGAGCCTAGTTTTCCTGAACGGGAATTGCGCTTGAGCCTCGCCCGCAATGTTACAGGCTTACAGCAGGAACTGGAAACCCCTGCCAGTCTCGCCCGCCGTATTTTTCAATCCACCCTCTATCCTGAAGGGCATCCTTTCCATGCTATGCGCACCTTCCGCTCCCTTGAGAGTATCAAGCGAGATGACCTAGAAGCCTTTTTCCGTCGGCACTATCAGCCCAGCGGCATGATTCTGGTACTCACAGGGGATTTTGAGCCTGCCCAAGTCCGTCAATTACTGACAGAAACCTTCAATTGGGGCAATGACAGCCCGCCCCTCCAACTCAACTACCCCCCTACACCGCCGCCCCAAGGGATCGTCCGCAAAAGTGAGAGTCTGCGGGGCAAGAGTCAGACGATCACGATCATGGGGCATTTGGGTATTACCAGAAACGATCCCCGTTATGATGCGGCGCAGGTGTTGAACCAGATTTTAGGGGGCGATACCCTTGCCAGCCGCTTAGGGGTAGAACTGCGGGACAGACAGGGCTTGACCTATGGGGTCTATAGTTTCTTTGGCGTAGGCCGGAAATCTGGCACCTTCCAAATCCAGATGCAGACCAATCCCCAAGATACGGAGCGGGCTATCAACCTTGCTCTGGGAATTCTCAGGGATATCAGAGAAAAGGGAGTAACCCCAGCGGAACTGGAGCAAGCCAAAACCAGCATCATCAACAACTTCCCCGCTGATTTTACCAGCCCCGATGCGATCGCCTCAGCTATTCTCAGCGATGCGATCTACGGCTTACCCTCAGGCAATTTTTACACCTTCCCTGCCCGCATCCAAGCCATAACCCTAGACCAAGTAAATCGCACGGCTAAAGAATTGCTTTTCCCTGACAACTTGCTAATAGTCTCAGTTGGCCCCAGTCTGTGATGTTTTTATTGCCCTGGACAGGTTCAGAGAGGTCCTACCTGAGATAGGCATCTACACATGAGACCTCTTGCACAATTCCTCAATTTTTGTATGCACCCTCACTAACTCCCCCCCCATACAGTTTAGTCTAGCTCCTGACAATACTGGCTATAAACTCCATCTAGGAGTAAATTCATTGCCACCATTGCTTGCTTGACCCAACTCAGCACTTCAGTTTCACTACTTGCCCCTGCCAACTGGACAATAGCTTCTCTAGTTTGTTGTGAATGAATTACATCTGCTTGCTGGTGGACGAGGAAAAAACTGAGGGTGCGATCGTCCTTGATGCCATAAAACTCCTTTAGACCAGCGATCTTAGTTGTGGCAACTCGGGGTACTTGGGACTCATAGGCATACAAAGCCACCAACCCACATAGAGGATTCTCATTCCTTGCTAAAGCACGCAATTCTTGCACTGACGCTAAAGTGGTGGCAAGAGGCAAATGGTTAAGCACCTCTGCCCTAGGCACACCCAACCCCTCAGCAAATCTCAGCCACAATTCAGGGTGATTTGCACTCCCCTTTTCTTCCTCGATCAGATTGTCTAGGAGCATCTGGCGAATTTCAAGATCACTACAGGCAGAATGTACTGCACTTACATAAGTAGGGAAATAGTGTACCTGTTGGTAATACTCCTTAGCATAGTTTTTTAGCATTTCCAGAGAAAGCTTTCCTTCATTCCATGCTTGGTAAAAGGGATGTTTCAGCAGATGAAATGCCTCAATTTGTGCGTCAATTACATGAATTAGATAATCCATAGTTGCGCCTACTCAACAACAGCAATAATTATCCTACAGAGTGGTAGCTCTTCAGTCAAAGTTGCCAAAATTCCTGTCAAGGTATATGATCACTGATGCTAGTCCCTACACTGGTAAATTTATGCTTTAAAGCATCAAACATAATGCTAGTCAGTCCCTAGTAATGTTTACAAATAAATCTTATGGTTGATAGCGATTTCCAACTACCTGAAATTAAGTATCCTCATATAAGGCTCACTATAGTAATTCCTATCTTCAACGCCTATGACTTTACTAAAGAGTGTATTGAGTCGGTACTCAAGCATACCGATCGGCGACATCAAGTTATGTTGATAGATGATGCCTCAACAGATACTAGAATTAGCTGTTTGTTAGATCAGTTCATAGAAATCCCAAATATTACTGTGATTAAGAATTCTCAGAATCAAGGTTTTGTGAAAAATTGCAATTTCAGTTTCCAAGCTTCAGATCAGAATACTGATGTTATTCTATTGAACTCAGATACGATCGTAACTAGCAATTGGGCGGAAAAATTGATCGTAGCCGCCTATTCTAACCCCAAAGTAGCTACTGTAACTCCCCTTACGAATGACGGCACCATATGTGCAATTCCTCAGTGGCTAGAGCATAATGAAATTCCTGAAGGATTTACTATAGATTCATTTGCTAAACTAATAGAGCTAATATCCTACAGAACTTATCCTACACTTCCCACAGCAGTTGGCTTTTGTATGTATATAAAAAGAAGTGCGTTGATTAAAATTGGCTACTTTGATGAGCATCACTTTGGTAAAGGGTATGGAGAAGAGAACGATTTTTGTTGTCGGGCATTAAAAGCAGGTTTCAGTAATATCTTGGATGATGCAACCTTCATTTATCATCATGGCAGTAAATCTTTTGGTCAAGAGAAAGAAAGTTTAATCAGAAAAAATATAGAAACTATAGACAAGTTACATCCACACTACTTACCTTCTGTGCAAGAATTTATCCAAACTAATCCCCTAAAAAATATACAAGACAACATCAAAACTCACATAGTTCTTAATACTATTAGACATTTATCGCCTATATTATTCATAACTCATAACGATCCATTTGAGTCTATTGGTGGTACAGAGATACATTGTAAGGTATTAATCGACAATGTTTCCCAAAAAAGACCTGTATATTGTATGCACTATAATAAAGAAGACAAGTGTATAAACTTATCTGTCAAGTATAGTGAGTATTTCTTTAAGTACTCTTTTCCATGTGAATGTAACTTGCAGAATATAATGTACTGGGATGACTCACTATACTATTTACTATCTTCTCTAGTATCGATTGTTCGCCCCACTTTAATTCATATTCACCATCTTTTGCACTTGCCAATTAGCGTTATTAGTTCAGTTATAGATACTAATAACATTCCGTACATATTTTCTGTGCATGACTATTATGCTATATGCCCTAGCTATAACTTGATAGATTATACAGGCAAGTTTTGTTTTGATCATAAAAATGACGCATACTGTCAAATTTGCATAAACTCACTCTTTGAACAAGGTCATCTTTTGCGGCATTACTGGTATAACCTATTTTCCAGATTACTGAAAAATGCCACCAAAATAGTATTTCCTTCCGAAACTGCTTTGCATTATATAAGTAATGAATATAGGGATATTGATATAGCTAGCAAAGCAATAGTTATTAAACATGGGGTGTGGCACTTTAGTGTCCGGGAGAAACATCCTGAAATCTTTTCCCAAAATTCGTTGGGACTCGACCCACCTGCGGAATTTAATATAGCTTTCATAGGCAACATTAACTATCCAAAAGGTTCCTACCAGATTCCAGAAATTATTAGTTACTTTAGAGGAAATAGACCTAGACCAGTTAAGTTTTTTCTAGTAGGTAATACTGACAATAAATTACTCCTGACACTCGGTGAAAATAGGATAAAAGTAACGGGCTCATACAAAGTACAAGATTTACCTAAGATTTTACATCAACTAAACATTCATCTTGCCATCTTCCCGACTGTGTGGGCAGAAACTTTTTGTCTTGTGGCAGAAGAAGTTGTTTCCTGTGGTATTCCTATCATTACTACTCCTGTGTCTGCTGTAGCTGAAAGAGTAAGAATGAGTCAGGCTGGCTTTGTGTGCTCAGATAATTCTGTAGCTGCGATTGTGGAAGTTATTAATGAAGTTTTATCTAGCCCAGAAAAATATATGTATGCAAAAAAGAACGCTATGCTGTACCAGCCTAAGTCCATTGAAGAAATGTGTACAGAATACATTAAATTGTATGAAGAAGTACAAAAACAACCTTGTAGTATAGCTAACAACAATGACTTTGTTCTTATTAAGAACTCATCTCACAAGGGTAGTGGCAATGAACTAAGATGGAAACTGAAAAAAAAGTATCCTAGATTATGGAACCGGCTAGCCTTATTACTGGAAAAGTTGGGCATGAAAGAAATGGTTAGATCTCTATTAAGACGCTTAGAAAGATAAATTTTGGATATGTCATACAAAGTATTGAGAAAAAAATTATCACAGGTTGTGGCAATCCTCAAATCAGAAGGATTAGTGAGGGGTAGTCTGTTAATATTACAAAAAATAATGAACAAGCTCAAACGCAAATCTCAGGCATATAAATTCATAGAATATCTAAACGCAGAAAAAATGTATATGCAAGAGGTAAAAGAACAGCTTGATTTAAGCATAGCTCAATTGTCAAGGAAAGTTACCTTTTCTGTAATCATGACTGTTTTTAATGTAGATGAAGAGTGGTTGGTGCGGGCGATCGAGTCTGTCAGGCAGCAGATTTATCCCTATTGGGAGTTGTGTATAGCTGATGATGGCTCAACTAGACCACATATTAGGCAAATTTTGAATAGGTATGCAAATTTAGACTCTAGAATTAAAGTAGTTTTTCGGGAAACTAATGGCGGTATTTCATCGGCAAGTAATTCTGCGCTGAGCTTAGCTCAGGGTGACTATATTGCCCTCCTCGATCATGATGACGAATTAGCTCCCCATGCATTATATGAAAATGCCAAATTGATTGATCAACATCCAGAAGCAGACTATATCTATAGTGATGAAGATTTTATTGATCATAAACAAAAGAGGTTTCGTCCTTTATTTAAGCCTAGTTGGTCGCCTGAGCTATTTTATTGCTGTATGTACACTTGTCACTTGAGTGTATTTAGAACATCTCTGTTACAAGAACTAGGGGGGTTTCGTAGTGAGTATGATGGTTCACAAGATTATGATGTAGTGCTGCGTGTAACTGACAAAACTAAGCACATATTTCACATTCCCAAGATTCTTTATCATTGCCGCACCTTAACCACTTCCTCTGCTTCTGCACCTGTTAAAATGTACGCCTATACAGCAGGATTGAAGGCAATTCAAGACAAACTAGACCGCCAGCAACTAAAAGCTACAGTTGATCACGATCGAGTTTTAGGGTGGGGATTCTACCGGGTTCACTATGAAATTACAGGAAATCCTCTGGTCAGCATCATTATTCCTAGTGCAGGTAAGGCACTGCAGAATAAGAGGCTCTCTGCCCTGGAAAACTGTTTACAAGCACTGTATAGTAAAACTAATTATCGGTGCTGGGAAATAATTATTGTAGATGGTTGTGATATACCTAAATCAATTTTAGAAAGACTAGATAAACTGTTAAATTATCAGTTAGTATCATGCACGAACAAATTTAATTTTTCCCAAAGGATTAACTTGGGTGTGGGTAAGGCAAAGGGTGAGCACCTATTGTTACTGAATGATGACACAGAACCAATTAACCCTGAATGGCTGGAAGAATTATTGCAATTATCCCAATTAAAAGAGATAGGGGCAGTAGGTGCTAAACTACTTTTTCCTAACAATAGATTGCAACATGTAGGGATTGTGATTCCTAATGGGGAAAAGCTATATGCTGTTCATCCTTATTATAAGTATCCCTACTTGTGGTGGGGCTATCAAAATGTTTGTTATCTAGTACGAAATTGCATTGCAGTTACAGGAGCTTGCTTGATGGTCAAACGCCAATTATTTAATGCTGTCGGTGGTTTCAATGAAGATTTACCATTCAATTGCAATGATGTAGATTTTTGTCTCAAACTACACAAGCTAGGTTATAGAAGTGTATTTACTCCTCACGCAAGGTTGTACCACTATGAATCTAACACTAGGCAACAAGTAATTCACGGATGGGAGCTAGAGTATATGCAATCACACTGGGCTGAGTATCTAAAGTCTCTGGGTGGCTACGATCCCTACTATAATCCAAATTTCTCTCCATATTCTGCTAACTTTGAGTTATAAAATAATTTGTGGTACCCTATCCAATTATGGTAAACATTCTGGTTACAGGCGGCAGCGGTTTTATTGGTTCTAACTTCATATTCTATGTCCGCTCTCACAAATCTGCTGGTATTATTAACTTAGACAAACTGACCTATGCCAGTAATTCTAAAAGTCTAGAGCCTTTGCAAAATGATGATGGTTATATTTTTCAACAAGGTGATATTGGCGATCGTGATCTAGTTTTGTCACTTCTCAAAAAATATCAACCACAGTTTGTGGTGAATTTTGCTGCAGAAAGCCATGTCGATCGCTCCATACTCAGCCCAGCTACTTTTATTCAAACTAATGTTGTGGGTACTTTTTACTTATTAGAATCAGTTAGAGCATACTATCAAGAACTAGAGACAAATAAGCAGAGTCAGTTTAGATTTTTACACATTTCTACTGATGAAGTTTATGGCTCTTTGAGAGCAAGTGATCCCCCATTTACAGAGACTACTCCCTATTCACCTAATAGCCCCTATGCCGCATCTAAAGCTAGTTCTGATCACTTGGTAAGGGCTTATCATCATACTTACAACTTACCTACTTTAACTATTAACTGCTCCAATAACTATGGGCCGCGTCAATTTCCCGAAAAACTTATTCCTTTGATGATTCTTAGTGCTATCAGTCATAAGCCATTACCTATATATGGCAATGGACAAAATATAAGGGACTGGTTATATGTTGAGGATCATTGTCGGGCGATTTATTTAGTTTTAACTAAAGGCAAAATTGGGGAAACTTATAACATTGGTGGTGGTAATCAGCCTACAAATCTGGAAGTAGTTAAGAAAATTTGTGCGATTTTAGATGAAATTATTCCCCGGCCAAACTTCAGATATGAATCATTGATTACCTTTGTGAAGGATCGCCCCGGTCATGATTATCGCTACTGTATTGATTTTAGTAAAATTAAACGGGAGTTAGGTTGGCAACCAATAGAAACCCTTGACAGTGGCTTGCGCAAAACTATAGTTTGGTACATAAAAAATCCAGAATGGTTAAGAAACTGTCAGTCTCAGGCTTACAATGAGTGGTTAGCCCAAAACTATGGAGGTAAGCTATGAAAGGGATCATTTTGTCAGGCGGACTGGGCACAAGACTCTACCCGGTAACTATACCTGTGAATAAACAACTGCTACCGATCTACGACAAACCCATGATTTACTACCCCCTTTCTGTCTTGATGCTAGCAGGCATTAAAGAAATTTTAGTTATCTCATCTGAGGAATATTTACCTCTCTACCAAAAGGTTTTGCAAAACGGTAACCAGTGGGGTATCAACATCAGTTATGCCGTACAACCTGAACCAAAAGGTATTGCCCAAGCTCTAATTATCGGTCAAGAATTTATTAGCAACCAGACAGTTTGTTTGATTTTAGGAGATAACTTTTTCTATGGGCATGGCTTAGTGGATATTTTACAAAGTTCTACCCAATTGAAAGTAGGTGCAAAAATTTTTGCCTATAGGGTTGCTGAGCCTCAGCACTATGGCGTAGTTGAATTTGACCACAAAAACTGTGTAATTTCTATAGAGGAAAAACCAGCAAAACCGAAGTCAAGTTACGCTATTCCTGGTATCTATTTTTTTGACGATCGTGCTCCAGAAATAGCAAAAAAGACTAAGCCCTCTCCAAGAGGGGAATTAGAAATTACTGATGTATTAGATTATTATCTAAAGCATCAGCAGTTAGTTGTAGAAATTCTGGGGAGGGGCTTTGCTTGGCTAGATACAGGTACACATGATGCCTTGCTCCAAGCGGCTAATTTTGTCCAAGCTATGGAACTGAGACAAGGGTTAAAAATTGCTTGCGTAGAAGAAATAGCTTATAAAATGGGCTATATTACTGCCCATCAACTAGAACAGTTGGCCAAACAACTAAAACAGAGCAACTATGGTAAGTATTTAGAAAATATACTCAATGGAGAGTAAGGAGTATGTGCATTGCTCTTGTGATCTAGATAATTCTACTTCCATAAAAGTATCATGAAATAGGTTAATTTGACTAGAACCTATGATAATTCAGACTAGTATTCCAGATGTACTGATAATCCAGCCGACGATCTACTCCGACAACCGAGGTTGGTTCTGTGAAGTTTTCAATCAACACAAGTTTTGTGAACTAATTGGTAAAAATGTTTATTTTGTTCAAGACAATCACTCTTTGTCATATAAAAATACCCTCAGAGGTTTACACTACCAATTGATTCGTCCTCAAGGTAAGTTAGTTAGGGTAATTGCTGGTGAGATTTTAGACATAGCAGTAGATATCCGTAGGAGTTCTGCCTACTTTGGTAAATATGTATCTCACAGATTAAGTGCGGAAAATAAACAGCAATTGTGGATTCCTGTAGGATTTGCCCATGGTTTTTTGGCTTTGACAGATACTGCAGAAGTGGTGTATAAAACTACTGATTATTATTACCCAGAAGGGGACAGAACAATATTATGGTGCGATCCAGACCTCAACATTGATTGGCAGTTAGAAGGTGAGCCAATTATGTCCACTAAAGACAGAAATGCTAGACTTCTAAAAGAAGCGGAGCTGTTTCCATGATAAAAATTCTTTTGTTGGGAGCGAAGGGACAAATTGGCTGGGAATTGCATCGCACCTTGGTTAATATCGGTGAAGTAATTGCTACTACTCGTAGAGAAATTGACTTAACTAATAACCAAAACATTATTGATGCTATTTCTGCTATTCGCCCTGACTTGTTGATCAATGCCGCTGCCTACACTAGTGTCGATCGCGCAGAAGATGAACCAGAAATTGCCAACCAAGTAAATGGCTATGCTTTGGAAGCAATTTGTAAGTCTGCCAAAAGGTTTGGCTTCCCGGTCGTCCACTACTCCACTGATTATGTGTTTGACGGTAATAAGCAAGAACCATATACAGAACTGGACACCCCTAAGCCTATTAACGCTTATGGAAGGAGTAAACTATTGGGAGAACAAATTATACAGGCAAGCAGTACACCTCACTTGATTTTTCGTACTAGCTGGGTATATGGAGCACGGGGTAAGAATTTTCTACTCACTATGGTAGATTTAGCCCAAAAATGCAGGCATATCCAAGTTGTCAATGATCAGATTGGAACGCCCACATGGAGTAGGTTTGTAGCTCAAGCCACTACAAATGTTTTAGTTGTTGGTAGAGAGAATTTGAGAGGATATTTTGAATCATTTAGCGGTATATATCATTTGACTCCTCAAGGTACTGCTACTTGGTATGAGTTTGCTAAGTATATTTTTATGGCTATGAAACTTACATCAATAGCGATTGAACCCATATCATCTGATGAGTATATTGCAAAAGCTCGCAGACCAAAGTACAGTGTTCTTACTACTCATAGACATCTGGATGGTATAGTTAAACTGCATTGGAGTAGATACTTAGATTTGGTCATACAATCATTGGAGAATGCTAATGTGGTATCAGCACAGTAAGCAGCCAACTATAGCAGTGGGGTCTTCAGGCTCGGCGACAGGTTATACAGCAGTCAGTGCTCTTAAATCTAGTCTTGGACGGAAGGGATATAAAATTGTAGCTTGTGATACAAATCCTAAACACTTGGTGGCGGCGGCAACGATCGCTGATGATTTTATTCAGTTACCATCCGCCCTAGAAGATGGTTTTGTTTCCAGAACAGTAGAATTATTGAAGACAAGTGGTGTAAATTTGTTTTATCCAATTCATGACCAAGAAATTTGTGTTAGTGCTTCTGCAAAGGAATACTTTGCTCATAACCAAATAACTGTTTGTGCAGTGGCAGGGGAAATAGCGAAACTGTGTACAGATAAGTTAGCCTGCACAAAAGTATTATGTTCACATGGTATAGATGTTCCAGAAACATATTTACTAGCTGATAGTATAGATTGTGTCAAGAAATTTATTGTTAAGCCAAGACATGGTAATGGCAGTAAGTTTTTAGAAGTTATAAATACGGATGAAGAACTAGAAAATATAAAGAGGAAAGTGGATTTTGCTGTTCAGGATTATGTAGTGCAAGAGTGGCTAAGTCAGCCTGAAATTACAGTGGATGCTTTTGTGCTACCTGACTATTCTTTAGTTAAGGTAGTGTGTAGAGAGCGTCTTGAGATCAAAAGTGGAGTTACTACTAAAGCTTATGTATTCCATGATGATTTTTATACTGCCCTTGCTCTCAGAGTTGCAAAAGCCCTTAATCTATTTGGAGCATTCTGTTTCCAAACCCGTAGCACCAATAATTCAGTTATAGATGTTAATCCCCGTATTGGGGGTGCAACTGCTATGTCTATTCTTTTGGGACAAGATTTTCCTTCTGCCCATATTGCTTACTTTTTAGGATACGAACCTAAGATATTCTTCAAAGATGAATATCAACCCTGTTTTGTTACAAGATCCTATCGTGAACATATTGCATACCTTTAATATGCCTAGAAATTACGTTATTGGTATAGACTTGGATGGGACGATCGTTGATTGTTATCCTCGTCAAGTTAAGGTTACTAAGTATATTTTAGAGGTACTTTCTCTTGAAGCTACAGTTGATACTAATACCCTTTGGCACTATAAAAGAAGAGGTTACACTACAGCGGATGCCATGCTGGCACAAGGTGTTAATCCAAGTGCAGTCAAATTATTCAAGGATATGTGGCTAGAAATCATAGAAAGGGATGAATGGTTAGTTTTAGATCAGCCATTTCCTTGGGCTAAAGATGCTCTTGAAAAATTAGTCATGCTCAATTTTACTCTTGTGTTAGTAACTGCCCGTCAAAGAGAATCTGGTGTGTACCAGTTGTTAGCACAAAATTCACTGGTGCACTTTTTTAAGGAGGTGCATATTGTTACAGCAATAAATGCCATAGCAGAAAAGACCAGCATTCTATTGAGAATAAAACCTTTTACCTACTGTGGAGATTCTGAAGTAGATGCGATCGCAGCTGATCAAGCGCAGATTAGCTTTGTGGGCGTTATTTCTGGTCAGAGGTCAAAAGACTGTTTACAGCAATATCCCCATAAAGTTATATTAAATAATATAAGTGAGCTACCAGAATTTATTGTAAACAACCTCTCTGTGGGGTATTAGTATGGTGAATCAAGACAGCAATTTAGAAGATTTGGCAGAGAATCAACGATTAGATGCGGTGGCATCGGATAGCTGGTATTTACAGCCGACGGGAGTAGCAACCACCTCTTATAGCTATAAAATTTTCAAGAGATTTATACCCTCTAGTTTAAGTCGAATCTTAGAGATCGGACCGGCAGAAGGGGTTATGACAGAACTGTTGGTAAAAGACGGCCTCCAGCCTGACCTGCTAGAAGGTTCTCAAGTTTTTGCAAATATGCTAAGAGAGAAGTTCCCAAATCTACAGATATATAATTCATTAA
This sequence comes from Pseudanabaenaceae cyanobacterium, assembly GCA_046295715.1. Classification (GTDB taxonomy): domain Bacteria; phylum Cyanobacteriota; class Cyanobacteriia; order Pseudanabaenales; family Pseudanabaenaceae; genus JBKBMU01. The sequence continues at coordinate 153,109 of JBKBMU010000005.1, read as the reverse complement.
TTGAAGACTTTGCTTCAGCCAATTTGTATGATGTAATTATTCTAGGACATGTGTTAGAACATGTGGATGACCCAGTGACCACCTTGAACACCATTAAACAATGGTTGCTTCCCCACAAGGGGGTTATTCTGGCATCTGTTCCTAATGCCCGCTCCCTACATCGTCAGGCAGCAGTAATTATGGGTCTAATTCCCTATGAAGAAACAATGAGTGAGAAAGATATACATCATGGACATCGACGGGTATACACGCCTGAGACTTTTCGGCGAGACTTCATTCTTGCTGGTTTACAGATTGAATTTTTTGGTGGTTACTGGCTGAAACCTCTATCCGATCGTCAAATTGAGCAAACCTGGACTGCTGAGATGCTAGAAGCATTCATGAAATTAGGAGAGAGATACCCCGATATTGCCGCAGAGCTTGTAGTAGTTGCCAAGAATAGCCTATAATCTCGCTGGCATTTAAGCAATTGTTATGGCTAGAGTTTGCATGATATTTTACTGTGCTGTTCCGGGTTTTGTACTGCCGTGCCACTACGAACAATTTGCTACTTCTCTACAGGAGCATGGTCATGAGGTGTTAGCAGTAAACTCTCGCAGTCTAGATAGTACTATTGCGAGAATGATCTGCAACTTTAAACCAGATTTGATATTGACATATAACCATGTTATGTCTGAGCTTATTTATAAGGGGACAGACTGTCCAATACTCATCCTTGAAGCAGACTCCTATGTATTTTTTCATAAAAAAGAACTAATTAAAAAGTATATTGACAGAATACTTATAGCAGTATTTCATCCCAATAGAGTTACCTTTTTACAGAAAGAATACAGACTTAAAGATAAAATTATTATTTTACCCTGTAGTACTCGCTTACAACCAGAATCAGTAGAAAAGGACATCAATATATCTTTTATTGGCACACTGGGAGTAGTGGATAATAATAGTTTAGTTGTTAATCTTGCTAAAAATGTCCATGATGGGAAATTCCTCAGTAAGGCTAAGTCTATCTTTGACAAAGCCCTATACAACTTTGATGATGTAAAGCCATCTGATCTTGAAACCCTACGCTGTAGCCAGCATGAATTGTTCTGGTATCTGAGTACATATACAAGAGTTGCTTTTCTAGATGCAGTTGCACCATTGGGTCTAGCTTGTTATGGTCAGTTTCTAGGATTAGAAAGAATGTCATCTTTTTATGACTTATTTTTTTGCCTGCGTAGTGAGTTAGTGCTATCTATGCAAGAGAATCAAGATATATACAATCGGTCTAAAGTGTCTATAAATCTACACTTTCCCCAGAATAGTCGTCAAAAAGAATTGTCTGTTTACTCATGGCGAGTGCCAGACATAATGGCAACTAATGCTTGTTTAGCATCAGTTGAGTGTCATGCTCTTAAGAGAGACTTTGGTAAGTGGGTACAAATTCCTCAATTCTCAAATAAAATTGAGGCTTATGAAATATGTAAAAAACTTCTAGATAATGAATCTCTGAGGCAAGATATTGTGTGGCGATCGCAACTTGCTATCAAGGAGGGGGGATTTACATTCAATAAGCGCATCCTAGAATTAGAACAACTATTCAGCCTTAAACCTCAACCAAAATCGTCAACTGGGTACATGAAGTATATAAATGTGCTTGATCCTAGTCTAGTTCCTCCTGCAATTGAAGAACCAAATGACACTGCACCACAAAAGCCATCTCGACTTAAACAAATCCTACGGGCTATTTATACAGTCAATCTGCAAAAAATTGCTCAGAAGCTTAATTTAGAAGATAGCTTGCGAAGATTAGTATCTTCAGGTTTGGGTAAATGGTTAGAGTGAGTTAGTTTGATCTATGGATTACACAAGTAAATGGCAAATTATAGAGCTACCAAAGGTTACTGATTCTAGGGGCAGTTTAACATTCATTGAGGGTGCAAAGCACATACCCTTTGAAATTAAGCGTGTCTATTACCTATATGATGTGCCTGGTGGTACAGAAAGAGCTGGTCATGCCCTGAAAGAATGTAAACAGTTTCTGATCGCAATATCTGGTAGTTTTGATGTTATTGTTGATAATGGAACTCGCAACGAAAAGTTTACACTTAATCGTTCATACTATGGTTTATACATACCCCCTATGACTTGGCGAGTAATTAATAACTTTTCATCTGGTGCTGTATGCTTGTCGATTGTTTCTACAATGTATAATCCTGAGGATTACTTTCGGGATTATGACGAGTTTATTATTGCAGTAAAGAGAAAATTATGATATTCATACCTTTTTTGGATATTAAATCCCAAAATCTAGAAGTCAAAGAAGAGCTGGATCAGGCCTATGAAAGGGTAATTAATTCAGGCAGTTATATTTTGGGGCATGAGGTTGAAGCCTTCGAGCACGAATTTGCTAATTACTGTGGTACAAAATACTGCATCGGTGTAGGAAGTGGTTTGGATGCTTTATTTCTAATTCTTAAAGCTATAGGAGTTGGTGTAGGGGATGAAGTGATTGTACCAGCACATACATATATTGCTACTTGGCTAGCCGTTTCCAGAACAGGAGCAACGATCGTGCCGATTGATGCAGACCCTTATACATACAACATTGATCCCAATTTAATTGAGGAGTCAATTACAGAAAGAACGAAAGCTATAATTGTCGTGCATCTTTATGGTCAAGTAGTAGATATGGGCATCATAAATGAAGTTGCTAATAAGCACCATCTAATGGTGATAGAAGATGCGGCTCAGGCACATGGAGCAGTGTATGCACAAAAAAAAGTAGGCTCCCTGGGAATTGCGGCAGGATTTAGTTTTTATCCAACTAAAAATTTAGGGGCAATAGGAGATGCGGGAGCAGTAACAACCAACGATTCTAAATTAGCAGAGAAGGTAAAACTACTACGCAACTATGGTTCAAGAGTTAAATACCAAAATGAACTACAAGGCTACAACAGTAGGCTAGATGAACTACAAGCCAGTTTTTTGCGCGTGAAGCTATCCAAGCTAGATAAATGGAATCATAGAAGAAAAGATATTGCTAAGAAATACAATGAAGTGTTATCCTGCACTCAACTTCACTTACATCAAGTACATAATAATTCCGTATGGCATTTGTTTGTAGTGAGAAGCCTACATAGAGAAAGTATAATGACTGATTTACAAGCAAAAGGTATAAATACAATGATTCACTATCCTATACCACCTCATTTATCTGACGCATACTTTAATTCAGAGTTAGTGAGATTACCAACTAGTGGGTTACCAGTTACAGAAGCAATTTCTAAACAAATTTTTAGCCTACCCCTTTACCCGCAAATGACAGATGCAATGGTAGATTTCGTGGTGAATAGTTGCTTAGATGTTCTACAAAAATATGATTGACATGCTTTGTGAACTTCAGAGTCAAATAAATAAACACTTAGCAGATAGTGACATCAATAGTGCTTGCCATACACTGTCCAAGTTTGTTGAGAATATAGTTCTAGATCAGAGAGCTACGGGTAGAGTATTTGGAGCGCTTGAACTGGATCATTTGTGTCAAAGTATATGGAATAAGTTTAATAGTTTGTATTCATTTGGATTAAATCAAGGTTCAGTACAAGAAAATTTATCTGTTTATTTAGCCACTGAGTTATACACCACAGGAGGACATACGGCAGTGATTGAAGACTTAATTAAGTTTCAACCAGATAGAGAACATGTAATTTTACTAACAGACTGTTTCAACCACGGCAATAAACAAGATGTACTAGAGAGGTTTAATCCATATTCTGTACATCTTATCCATGCACCAGTTGGGGACTATTTACAGAAAGCAGTATTTATTAAAGATCAACTTAGTAGTTTCCGTCCCAGTGAAGTATTTTTATTTAATCACTATCACGATCCCGTATCTATGTGTGTTGCTTATGGCCATAGGACATATAGATTGTATTACTACCACCATTGCGATCATAACTGCGCTCTTGGTTTATATTTGGATGATGTTGTGCATATTGACCCTCATCCTTTTGGCTACTTTAACTGTCAAAACTTGAATCTTAAGAATGTTACATATCTACCTTTAACTGTAACTGCCCCCCCAGAAGTATCTAAGAGAAAATTTTTGCAACATGGCTATTTAATTACTTGTTCCTCGGGTAACTTGGGCAAATTTACTTACCCATATGCCTTCAGTTATCTGGATGAAATACCTAAAATTTTACGAGTAACTCATGGTAAACATATACATATTGGTCACCTAACTGATGAACTTTTAAGCAAAATTTATACATCCTTATCATCTAACAGTATAAATAGCGATAAGTTTGTATATATTCCTTGGGTAAAGAGCTTGGCACAAGCGATGATCGATAACGCAGTTGATCTATACATCAGTTCCTTTCCTATTGGTGGTGGCAAAGCCACTGTAGAAGTTATGGCTTCAGGTACACCTATTATTAACCATCTAAGTTATAAGACTGCCCTTTTTTCGGGAGGAGGTATAGTTTATCCAGAGGCTTTAACATGGAGATATCCAGAAAATTTGTATCACTGTTTAGAATCTGTTACTGTTGAGATTCTACAAGAGCAATCGGAGCTAGCTAGATATCATTATCTCAAATATAATAGCCCTGAGGTTTTTATTCAAACTCTAATGAATCTGCGTCAGGGCAATCTTGTATCTGCTCCTATGGATTTGTGCAATGACTATATTATTCGTGATGATTTGAGAGTTTTTCTAGATGAACTTCAAATATCTCTCCAACAATTACAGCCCTTTCTGTATCAGTTAGAAGTTACCAAAAAAGAACTAGAGCGATCGTCCCAGCAAATCTTAGAACTTAAAAAAGAACTAGAGGGATCGTCCCAGCAAATCTTAGAACTTAAAAAAGAACTAGAGGGATCGTCCCAGCAACTCTACGCCACTCAACAGGAATTGGCACTAATGAAGCAGAGCAAGTTTTGGAAGTTGAGAAATTTATGGTTTAAGATTAAGGAAAAATTGAGGCTTTCTGGTTGATTTGAGGAATTGAATTATATACAAAGCTACTCTGCCTTAACAGTTACAGTTATTTCATCTTAATTCCTCCAAGATAGAGAAACCATCCCCTCTCCCTTGATGAGAGAAGGTAGGGGTGAATTATACCACTGGCGGTGGGGCATTTAGGGGCAGTTCCACGGTAAAAGTGGAACCTCTGCCCACTTCACTTTTGACCGTAATTTTACCGCCCATCATTTCTACTAACTGCTTGGTAATTGCCAAGCCCAAGCCAGTGCCTCCATGCCTCCTTGTAGAAGAAGAATCCAACTGGCGAAATTGCTCAAAAATTGCCTGCTGATGCTCCGCAGGAATACCGATCCCTGTATCATGGACGCTGATGAGAATATACTCCTGATTCCCTTCTGCGTAGTTCAATTCCACCCGTACTTCGCCCATATCGGTAAACTTAATGGCATTGGCAATCAAATTGGTGAGGATTTGGCGCAAACGGAGCGGGTCTTGATACATAGAAATTTTACCGAGGTGATTCTCAACTGTAAAATTCAGGGATTTAACAGCGGCAAGGGGTTGTAGGCTATCGCAGGTGTGGTGAATCAACTCATCCAGATGGAAAGTTTCAGGACGAATTTCCATGCGCCCCGATTCAATTTTGGAAAAGTCGAGAATATCGTTGATCAACTCCAAAAGATTCCTACCGTTCTTAAGAATGCGTTCTACCATATCTGCCTGTGCGGGGGTGAGTGGCTCTCGTTTTTGGCGTAGCAATACTTGTGAGAAGCCAATGATCGCATTCATTGGGGTGCGTAACTCGTGGCTAATATTGGCAAGGAATTGGCTCTTGAGTTGAGTAGCTTCTAATAATTGAGCATTTTGAGACTCTATTTGCTTGATTAACTGGGCATTCCCGATGGCGATCGCCGCCTGTACGCCAAATGCGCCCAGCAGGTTAATATCTTCTCGGGAAGGGGCATTGCCCAGAGTGCGATTGGCAATTGCCAGCACCCCCAAACAGCCCGATCGACTGGATTCTATGGGTACACCTAGGGCACTGGCTACAGGTATTCCCTCCACAAATGTGCCTTCGCCATTCCTGATTTCAATGGGAATCCGTTTTCTATATACTTCTGCAATCAAGTTCTCAGCCGTGAGGGGAATAGTTTTAGTTACTGTATCATCCTGCCAGCCCTGCAACGCTGAAAATACTAGACAGTCCTGTTTCTGGTCATAGAGGGTGAGAATGCCAATTTCCGCCCAAGCGATCGCATCACAGGTAGCCTCAATCACTGAAGAGAGCAGGACATTCAAATCCTGTAGTTGTTGATTGATCAGATTAGTGAGCCGTTGCAGAATACTCATCCGCTTCTGTTGCTCACTCATGATCCGATTAGCCTCTTGCAGTACTCGATCGCGGTACTTCTCTTCCGTAACATCCCGCAGGATCATCACACTCCCCATCAACTCCCCCGCCATGCCCACAATGGGAGCGGCTTTGGTGCTGAGAATCACCTCCTTCCCTTCAGGGCGATGTAGTACAATCTGGTCTTCCACTACCCGATTTTCTGCCATGGCCCGAAAAATCACCAACTCAGACAGTTCAATTGGTTTGCCATCGGGGCGACGCACCGCCAATTCCTCAATAATTTTCTCAATTGAGGGGGCAACCACAGGTGAAGTCTTGCCATCAGTGGTGGTTTCCACTACCCCCAGCATGGTGCGCCCTGCGGAATTAATCTTGAGGATACGCCCTGCTGGATCGCTCAAGAGAATGCCATCTGCCAATTGCTCAAAAATTGTGGTCAATTCTTCCCTTTGGCGGGCGATCGTCTGAACACTCTGGGCATTGCTGATGGCAGTGGCTAGGCGTTGATGAATGGAGTAGAGAAAATTCCGACTCTGGTCAGAGAGGGGGAGAAGACTTGCCAAAAACAACACCCCTACCACCGTGCGCTTCAGCATCAGGGGAAATGCAGCCAAACTCTGGGGTTGAATCTCACCGACGGGAGTGCGATAGACTAGATTCAGGTTACCTGCCTGTTCCCCTTCCCAGATCACTGGTTTACCTACCTGCGCCGCATAGCCAATCAATCCTTCCCCAAAACTCACTTCCCGCAGTGGATGTGGCGTTTTACAGCCCCACTCCGCCTCCAGTGCCAGCTTAGTTGTGCCTTCAGGGCAAAGATACAGACAACCCATCTGGGCACTGGTCAATTCACAAATTTTCGCTAGACTCTGATCGATCAATTTCTGTAAATCAGAAGTATTGACCAGTACCTCATCTAGGGATTGCAAACCCGATTGAATATCTCTGGCTTCCAATTTGTTGGTTTTTAATTCCAACTGTGCTGCCATACGATTGAAAATATCCGCAAACTCGCCGATCTCATCATCTCGCTTCAGGGTGGAACGCACCGAGAGATTACCGCTGGAGATCGCCTCCGCTACTTGGGATAGTTCAGCCAAGGAAGGACGAATACTACTGAGAATCATAGATGCCACAAATGCCCCCAAACTCAACCCTGTAGTCAGAGCGGCGATCGCAATTTTAATCACTAGGGGATCACTGCTATTGGTGAGCAGGAGCAGGCAAGCAGTAGTCAGCAGTAGGGTACTGCTGGCAAGACCCACCAATACCCTGCGCACTAAACTCTGGCGGGGTTTAGTCTCGGCTTTCATCAGCGCACGGGTTGCACATCCTTGATTGAGAAACCATGCTGGGAGAGTTCCTTTTCCAGAGCGATGGTATTTTGGATGTGATCCACAAATAGAATCCCTGCTAAGTGATCCATCTCGTGCTGAATCACCCTCGCCAAGACATCGTTGCACTCCATTTTCTGGGGTTTGCCATCAATATCCCGATAGGAAACCATGATGCGATCGGGGCGAATCACTTCCATAAATACCTCAGGCACACTCAAACAACCCTCTTCAAACCTGACCAAAGGGGAAGGCAAAACCTGTATCTCCGGATTGATCAGAATTAAAGGCGGAACTTCAGGTTTGTCAGTGGCAAGATCGATCACAATCAATTGCTTAGGAATACCAACTTGGGGAGCCGCTAGACCAATGCCATCTAAGCTATACATGGTTTGTAACATCTGCACTGCCAACTGGCGCACCTCATCATTGACCTTGGCGATCCGTTTTGCAGGCTGACGCAGTACCCGATCGCCCAGTTTGTGCACCTTGAGGGGGGGATATTTGAGCTTTTCTTTGCTGACTTTTAATGGGGAAACAGTAGGCATGAGCAACTTCTAGGGAATAACTACTAATACCTAGTATAACTGCGCCGAAATGTCAACGGGTACAAGCGCAAAACGCTGATAAACATCCCCCAAAGGGTCTTCACCTCAGGCACTTGGGTTTCTTCCCATTGATAGGGCTGACAGTAGAGCAAAGGAATCAGTTGGCGCAGGGTCTCAATCTCTACCCACAAAAACTTCACCCCAACCCGCACCGTATCAGGGGGGCTGTACTGCCGCCGTGGCTCAATGATTACAGGCATGGTGATCCCCGCCAATGGACTTGGCTCGACAAAAGTGATCCTGCCCGGCAGGGGGCGGAAATAGGGGTAAAAATTCACCTGCACCAATGCCCCCCCTTCAGAGAGATCGACCGTTTGCCCCTCAATAGTCTGGTCTAGTACCTGCAATTTACAGGCTTCTGTGCGCCTGAAGCGGGGATACCTGCGCTGGGGCACATCGATCGCCGCCAGTATGCAGATAGTGAGCAAAATACAGTTGTAGGTCGTCCAGAAGATATTGATAGCTAGATTTTCAGAGTTCACATTCCGATCCGTCCAGCCCAACCCATGGCGAAACAAACCTAAAATTGACAAAATCATCACCGCCAACAACGGACGAATCAGAATCCAATTGATGCGAATCTTATTGGGGTCCACATCCCCCTTGGGAGTAACCTTGAAAGGCTTATTGCGCGGGTTAATAAAAGTCTTGACAATAGTGATCGTCAGAGGCAAGCACATAATCGTATCATAGACATCTGACCAAAATACAGAGCGCCGATTTTCCGTCAGCCAAGAGAAGCACATCACCCCACTGAGGTAGTAGGGCAGGTAGAAAAAGACAATGTCATTGATGGTGGCTCTGAGGGGAGCAATATCAAACAGCAAGTACAACAGGGGTGCAAACAGAAACATCACCCTCGGGATGGATAACAACCAGTAGAGGATACTCAGAGAATGGGACAATCTCTGCCACCATTTCAAATTGGGGATCGTAAAGAAATTCCATTTGGAAAAGAGGAGTTGGAGTGTTCCCTGTCCCCAGCGCAATCGCTGACTTACAAATGCACCAATGGTTTCAGGAGCCAGACCTGCTGACAGGGCTTCATTTAGGTATTTGACCTTGTAGCCTAGGGACTGCATCTTCAGACTAGTAAAATAGTCTTCTGTAATGCTATCGGTGGGAATACCACCAATTTCATCCAAAGCTGACCTGCGCATCACAAAGCAACTGCCACAGCACACCACCGCATCCAGAAAATCTCGACTCGGTTGAATATATCTAAAAAACAGAGTCTGTTCATTATTTACCACTCCTTCCAGACCCAAATTCACTGAGACTGGGTCTTCATTGAAGAAGTTCTGGGGAGTTTGTACCAAAGCCGTTTTAGGGTCTTGGAAAAAACCTACGGTTCTGGTCAAAAAATTCTTAGACGGCACAAAATCCGCATCAAAAATAGCAATCAACTCACTGTGAATAGTAGGCAGGGCGTGATTGATATTTCCCGCCTTGGCATGGCGATTATCAGGGCGATCGCGGTATTCACAACCCAGTTCCTTCGCTAATTCTCGCACCGCAGGACGGCGGGTATCATCCAGTAGATAGATAGTTTTATTGGGATAATCCATTGCCTGACACCCAATTACAGTTCTGGTCAGGATTTCTATACCCTCATTGTAGGTGGGGATCAACACATCCACACTGGGCAGATATTCCCCCGCTATCACTGCCTTACTCCATTCGTCTGCCTCGGGGGAGCGATCGCGCTGGAAGATAGTGTGGGCATAGAAAAAAATGGAATTCAACAAAGACAAACACTCACCACCAAATAGACTAATAGAGACAGTGGCACTGAGGGGGTCATCTAAATTTAAGCTAGAAAATAGTCGCCATAACAGGTAGCGCAATCCCCAAAATGCTGTTACCAAACTCACAATCACCCTGCTAATAGGTGTGGGCTTGGGAGCAATTTCTTTGAGTAAAAAAGCAAAGGCAAACCAGACTAGAGCAGGCAGAGCTAAGACTTCCAAACTAGAACCGATAGGACGAAAATACAAAGTGCCCCACTGCCAAATATCCGTCCATAGTATTAAAAGGGCACGGTAATCAACATACTGTAAAAGTAATATTCCTACCAGTATTCCACCAGTAATAAATAGGGATCGTCCCAATAATTGGAGTTTCATAGTTATTCATTATTCCTGACAAAACTGACTTCCACACTCTGTCCGACACTGCAAAAAACCCCCTCTTTAGCAATTTCTGCTCCCCGATCGTCCAAACTCACCTGTACTTCAATCTCATTCCGTACTAGATCACTGGGTGGTACAGCTACATCAGTCCCCACAGGCACCCTGCCTACCCCTCCCCGAATCGCTTTGATTCTACCCTTGAAAATTCTATTCGTACCATCTAAAACTCTCACTTCTGCCCGCTGATTGAGGCGCAAATTCCTAGTTTCCTGTTCTGCTACCAGCGCCGTTGCCCACACCTCACGACAGTCCAACAGCTGTACCAAGAGCGTGCCTGCTCCCACATGTGCCCCCAATGCTCCTGTGCGGATATTCACCGACCACACCACTGTATCTACGGGATTCCTAATTACCGCTGATCGCTGTAACTGTAATTGTTTCTCCCCATTCTTCACTTCCCGCTGTAAATTCTGAATTGTTACCTCTAGATTCCGTTTTTCCTGCTCCAAATCATTGATTTCTCTAGTTAAATCCAACATCCGAATTTCTGGAAAACTAAAAGTGCGGGCTGAATCAATTTGCAGTCCCGCACGGGTAGCCTCTAGGCTAGTCAAATTCCGCTGTATTTCTGCCCGCCGACTCTCCACTACCTGCTGAATGGATTTCATTTCAGCGATCGCTTGGTCTGCCCGTTGCTGGGGCACTGCCCCTTCTCGTGCCAGGTTGGTAAATCTTTGCACCTCTTTCCGTGCTAGTTCTAATCTCGCCTCTGCTTCCCTCAATTCACTGCGACTTCTTTCCAAATTAGCTTGGAAAAAGGCCACATCCAAACCTGACTGCTGGTTGGCTTTCTCTGCTAGGGCAGAATACATGGCTGAGCGATTGGCAAGGCGATTGTTTACAGTCTGCAATTGACTCTGGGCCAGCCGCAGACGGCTACGCATGTCCTCTATGTCAATTTCTATTTGGGAATTCCGTTCATTGATGACCTCACCAATCAACTTCCCTTGAGTTAGCGTTTCTCCCGGATGAACTGGCTCTAAACGAAACGTCCCCGTAATCGGCGCATAGATGTTAATCAGTGCCCCATTGATGTAACCCACCCGACTCACTACTCGGCTCTGCCTCTGCCACAGAAGATAACCAGCGATCCCCACCAGCCCTACACCTATGAGAATCCTGAGCCAGCGAAACACTTGACTACCCCAACCCTGAGACTTAGTTTGACCTTCCTTGAAGTTAGTGGCATTCATATCTCACACCAGTGCAAAAGCTTTAGTTTAGGCAACCCGAATCTTTACTGGGTACAGATTAGCCTATATCTATGTGTCGAGTAAACCACAGAAGTTGAAATTTTTCTTTTCCTCAAATGAAATTTATGTGAAATAACAAGACAAATTTAGGATATCTCCTCTCCCGTGTCCCAGGAAACAACACTGAAACTAATTTGCCCTCCCCCAAGGGTTGTAAGTTCCAGATTATCTTACGAGGTATTCTCTTACCTGCCAGCGATACTGAGATCGCCCATGCTCACAAAGGATACTCACAGCTAGGCTAGCGCCGATATTCTGCACTTGCAGCAGAGTGATGCCTTCCTGATGGAATTTACCTTTGCCAGCAGCTTTGAGATAGGGAAAAGCCTGAATTGCCCGCATGCCATCACACTGGGCAGTACCCAACCATCAACCACAGCCAAGCTCAGCCATTTGCTGATAATAATTACTACTAGAGCCATAGCCCCGAATGCCCCCACTTCTAATCTGCGTTCAGGGTTACTCACTGCCAACCCATCTGCTGTATCCATTCCCCCATCTAGGTGTAGCCCACCTGTAAGCCAGATATTGACTAGCACTAACAGCCAAGCCCGCCACTCTGGTTGTATGACTCCCAAACCCAATCCAAGCCTGCCAAGTTAAACCCAGTCCCACCCCCACTAACGGCCCATAGAGGGCGATCCCCTGCCATGCTAACTCTTCCGACTGACTCACTACAGGTAAAACGGTATAGAATGCGATCGCCGCTCGGCATTTCTGGAGTTGTGTGTTTAGTTGGGAAAACATGGATATTCGTAGAAATAAAAGGTTCAAATGTAAATTGTAATTCACACCCAAGATAGACCCCCTGTGTAAATGTCAGTAACTCAACCCAGAGTAAAATTTTTGGGCTTGGGATCCCAAAGCTCCTGGGTTGGGTTGTCTGGGAGAGGGCATGAAGAAATCACGGCATCTTCAGTACAATTTGATCCCCTGATAACCTTTATCCCCCAGGACTTCTACCCTTTATACTATACTTTTTAATACCATAAATTTGATTTTGCAGTTAATGGAAACTCCAGTATTTTACGAATAAAAACTGATAGATAAGTTTCGTTATCTACAGTTAGAATTAAGGCAACAATGCGCCATCATTTCTTGTCTAGGACTCTTGTGGCTTGATATGTAAATCTTGTGCCCAGATTCAACGCTTTTGCTTTTGACCATATCTTGGATGTGCTCATGCTTGCTTTTTTCATCTCCATCTTTGTCAAAAAGATGATAGTCAACTATGTAAGATTATTCATGTAGAATACAGGTGACCAATCCTAGGTCCCGCATCGCTTTCTGCGCATTTCCTGACTATTGTCTAAACTAGTTCTATTTTTGGGGAATTATGATATAGGGATCTTCAGAGGTCTGGATTTTATCCCAGATTAACTCTGGGATGTTTTTTGTTGGCCATAAAAAAATAGTTAGTCAGATCACAACTTGGCTGGGTTTGTAGCAGTAATCTATTAAATTATCCAAAACTATACATACTTATACTTTTATGGTATATAATAATTGTTATGAGTAAACTATCTATTTCTCAAGCGGCAAAATTAAAAGGGGTCTCCACCCAAACCCTGGGACGGTGGGAGGCTGCCGGTAAATTAATACTGGAAAGAACCGCGAATGTCATCGCTGTTATGATTTGGCTCAATTAATGGGCATAAAGTCGGAATTATCCTTTACCGTAGGTTATGCTCGTGTATCCAGCCACAACCAAAAGGAAGACTTACATAGGCAAGTTGAAGTTGTTGAGTTGCTTTGTGCCTTAAATGGATGTAGAAATCATTCAAGACTTAGGCAGTGGGCTGAACTACTCTAAAAGGGGGCTAAAGCGGCTCATCAATTTAATTACTGACAATAGAGTTGAAAGATTAGTACTTACCCATAAAGACCGGTTTGTATTAGCTGCGGGTATTACCAAAACCAGATTTATTTCCCCCATTTCTGCCTATATTGTCCTTGACCTTGTGAAAGCGCCCTGTCCCTGTACTCGAGCGGATTTTAAGGAATATAAAAGAGGTTAAGCCCCTAAGGGTTATGATGTATATTAGTTCTCTACGGAGCTAAGCGGTTGGAGGGAGCAAACTATGATCGAGATGAAGGTAGTTGGGATCGCTATTGACGCTGGGAGTCGCAACCCGATCGTGCTACTAAGAGATACAGCCGATCGACGCAATTTACCGATCTGGATTGGTGAGGTGGAAGCCCATGCGATCATCCGCGCCCTTGACCCTAAACCCACGCCCCGCCCCATGACCCACGATCTACTATTGAATATGCTGGATGCCTGTGGGGTAACAGTGGACAAGGTGGTGATCCACTCTCTCAAAAATGGCACTTTTTATTCAGTGATTCTGCTGCAAGATGGGGAAACGAAGCGGGAAATCGATGCCCGCCCCAGTGATGCGATCGCGCTGGCTCTGCGTGCCCGTTGTCCGATTTGGGTGATGGAGGAAGTAGTGCTAGAGGCATCGATCCCTGTAGATAGAGAGGCAGATGAAGCAGAACGGCGCGCCTTTAGGGAGTTTCTGGCGGACATTACCCCTGATGACCTAGTGCGGGGGCGCATTGGCGGCGGCGATCTCAACAGCTAGGGGTACACCTATGGGTAAAGTTTGGGGCATAGTTTTGCTGTTGCTATTCTGCTGGGGGGTATTCACTGCTGACCCTGCCTCAGCAGATGTAAAAATCAAAATCAAGAATCTCACCTATGAACCCTGTCAAGGGGAGGGTGGCAAAAACCTAGTTTTGGGGGGCGGCACAATGCCTGCTACTTGCTACATGATCAAAGGCACAGCCGTCAATCCTTCCAACAAGACCATTTACAATGCTGATGTATTTGGGCGGGTCTATGATGCCAATGGCAATGATGTACTGCCAGAGCGGGGCAGACTGGGCTCGGTGGATGTCATTCCCCCTGGGGAAAGTGAATTCCAAATTATGCTCAGCGTACCTAGGGATCAGCCCCCGCCCCTCAAGCTAGAAAAATTCAAGGCGGTAGGCTTTACAGGTACGGTGCGTCGCTAGGGGTTTCTGAGTTTAAGTAGTCTGAGCTGAATCCTTGCCTGTAGCTGTTTGTCCTGTTGCAGGCCCTGGGTGATCTGGTTAAACTCCCGGTTGGTCAAACCATGCCTGCGGATTTCTCGCTCGGAAAATTCCAGTAATTCCCGACACAGGACTCGGATGTTGGCAGGTTGCTGTTCAGGGGGCACACGGCAAATATCACGATTGTGAGTTTCCGCTAACTGCACAGCGATCGCCCAGTTTTCACTGTTTTTGGCGCGCCTGAGTACTTCTTCCCGCTTGCGCTCGATCGACCGCACTGCGGCTACATAGCGGTCGATCTGATTTTCCGTAAAAGTAAGCACAGGGGCTTGGGCAACTACCCCCTCCCCCAGTACAGATATTAAAAACATGAGCAAACCAGCCGAAAAGTTCACCATAGCATCAGCGTCGTATCGGTTGGCATTCTGACGCTAGTTAGGTGCAGTTTGTTGCCGTAAATAAGCCTCAATAAAAGGATCGAGTTTGCCATTCATCACCTCTTGGATATTGGTGGTTTCTACACCAGTGCGCAGGTCTTTGACCAGTTGGTACGGATGAAATACATAGTTCCTGATTTGGTTGCCCCATGCCGCTTCTACCATGTCGCCGCGAATGTCTGAAATTTTCTGGGCGCGCTGTTCTTTGGCAATTACTAGTAGCTTGGCTTTGAGAATTTGCATAGCTTTTTCTTTGTTCTGCAACTGGGATCGCTCTTGGGAACACCTGACGGAAATGCCTGTGGGCAGGTGGGTGATGCGCACCGCAGTTTCTACTTTGTTTACATTTTGCCCGCCCTTGCCGCCGGAGCGACTGGTGGAGATTTCCAAGTCTTTGGGATCGATTTCCAGATCAATTTCATCCTCAATTAGGGGCATCACTTCCACCCCTGCAAAACTGGTCTGGCGTTTGTCGTTGGCATTGAAGGGGGAGATGCGGACAAGGCGATGGGTGCCTTTTTCAGCGATCAAGTAGCCATAGGCATAGCGCCCCCGCACCACCAAGGTAGCGGACTTGATCCCCGCCTCCTCTCCTTCCGACAGATCAGACAGTTCCACTTGGTAGCCCCTTGCCTCGCAAAAGCGGGTGTACATTCTCAACAGCATTTCTGCCCAATCTTGGGCATCTGTGCCCCCTGCCCCCGCATTGATGGTCAGGATCGCATCCCGCTGGTCATACTCGCCCCCTAGTAACTGTTCCAATTCCCAGCGATCGAGGGATTGGGTCAGAGACTGGATATGTTGTTCTGCTTCGCTCACAAGGGCGGGGTCGGTTTCTAGGGTCAGCAACTCCACCATGGCTTCTAGGTTGCCAATGGTGTCTTGCCAAGCTTTCCAGTTGTGTAGCTGGGCTTTGCTGGCATCCAGTTCCCGCAAAATTTTCTGTGCCTGCTGGGGGTCTGACCACAAATCGGGCTGAGCCGCCCTCTGCTCTAGGTCATGAATCTGTGCTGACAGCCGTGGCAGGTCAAAGATAGTCCTGGGCTTTGCCCAGTCGCTGTTGGAGCAATTGCAAATGTCGTTTAATTTCCGTAATATCCATACCAAATCGCTAAACTAGCCTGAGAATGAGATATAAAAATAGTTGGCATAAATCCAGAGCTAAAGCTGTATGATAACCCAATGAGCGAAAAAACAGCTACTCATATTTTGGTGATCAACGACACCAAGGGCGTCAGAAGGATTGTGTTGGACAGTCTCAAGTACACGATCGGGCGAGATGAATCCAATGACATCCAGATTTTTTCACGATTTGTGTCCCGCCACCATGCGGTAATGTTGCGGGTAAGGGGTGAAGACGGCAGGTTCATCTACCGCATCCTCGACGGCGATATGACAGGCAAAGCCAGTGTGAATGGAGTTATCATCAACAATAAGGAAAAAATCAGTTCTTACGATCTAGTTGCAGGCGACCGCATCACTCTAGCCCCCAATGCCGAGATGCAATACCTAGTGGAATAGGTCAATTGTACTGAGGAAAGGTTCAAGGGATGGCAGGGGGCGACAGCCTCCGCTAGAGTCAGGGGTTTAGGAGCATCACGACAGCCTAAACTCAACCTTGCACAAATTTGAAAAGGCGCTTGTGGCAGAACATCTAATCTCATCTCATGACCGATGCAAAGCTAAATTTCTACTCCTGAATCATCTTTCAGGAAATTTAGATAGTAGTCAGCTAATTCCACTACAGCTGTTTCATATAATTTTTGACCATGCTCAATAGTTGCTAATTTAGGATTAGACCCCATTCGTCCATCAGGATAGCGCCTGCGAAAATCTTCAGGACTAAAAATACCCGTATCCGGTGGGGCTGGCGTAGTTAATTCTACATTTTTGATGGCATGGGGATAGGCATACATAGTTACCGCCACTTCACTGGGGGTAGCGTGGGCTCCCTCTTGATCCCCGTACAATTCTCTGGTTAATTTACTAGTATTTTTGCCCATCCACCAGTTAGCCAAACGACAGCGTACTTCAGGAAAATCATTATAAATTTCGCTAAAAGTAGCGCGGACGATCGCAATATTGCCCCCATGTCCATTGATAAAAAATAACCGCCGAAACCCGTGCTTAGCCAGCGATCGCACCACATCATAAATGAGTAACATCATTGTTTTAGGTTGCAAACTAATAGTGCCGGGGAAGCCCAAATGATGCTCCGCCATACCTATAGTGAGCGTAGAACTGACCATTGCACCTGTCCGTTCTCCTACTCCCTTGGCGATCGTCTCCGCACAGATGAAATCTGTACCGATTAAACCAGTTGGACCGTGCTGTTCAGTGGAGCCGATGGGAATAATAATGCCTTGGGATTTTTGTAAATATGCCTCTACCTCTTGCCAAGTAGAAAGATACAGCAACATAAATTGTTCACTATAACTAGCAGTGCTTCTCTAGTGTAACCGAATCATTTATTGAGCAAATATGAGAAACTCAAATTTAGTACCAAGAGTTACGCTGGTCTTTAGAATAAATTCTGGAGTGAGGGAGTTTGAGGGCTCCCATGAACCGTAAGTCCTAAGCACATTAGTCTCTTATGCAACAGACCCCTAGCATAACCTTGGCGACTCCCTACGCAGGACAAGAGGCAATAACCGTTCAAAAATGACATCCTCTCAGTTTTGTTTCTGCTAAAATCTGCCCCCATGGGTATAGCTAGAGTCTATATGTGGCGCACTTTAGTAGTATTGAGTGGTATTCTTCTGCTTGCTCCCCCAGGGTGGGCAAATCCCTTACAAAACTTCATTTACGATGTGTCCCAGAGTCGTTTGGAATTCTCAGTACCTACGGATATCGAACCCAAAGGAATGCTACTATTCAATCCTTTGCGCATAGTGATTGATTTGCCAAATGTGGAATACAACGGGGCTACTCTGAGGCGTAGGGTTGGCGATCGTACCCTGCGCATTGGCAAAAGTGATGCCCAAACTACTCGTCTGGTAGTGGAATTCCCTGCTTATGAACAAATAGACACTTCGGCTCTGCGCCTCACTACGGATAATTCAGGCAAGTGGGTGATACTGCTGCCACCCGCTCCTACTCAAGCCCCTAGCGGTTTTCTCCAACCTGTGGCGGGACAAATTACGGATGGATTTGGCTACCGTACCCATCCCATTACAGGCGATCGGCGTTTTCACAAGGGAATTGATATTTCTGCCCCGATGGGCACACCCATTTGGGCAGTGGCTGAAGGTATTGTGATTACCGTGGACTATGAAGGGAATGGTTACGGTCACTATTTAGAAATCCGTCATCCAGACGGTACAGTTACTCTCTATGCCCATGCTCACCGCATTCTAGTTCAGAAGGGACAGCTAGTAAATAGAGGCGATGCGATCGCTGAAGTGGGTAGTACAGGCAGAAGCTCCGCTCCCCATCTACATTTTGAGGTCAAACCTGATGGTAAAACTCCAGTCGATCCGCTTACCTATCTCGGTCAAGATAAAATCATTTTGGCTGGGCAATAGTTCTCTTAAATATGATTTCTGAAGTCAAGATATAGTAATTTTATCCCTTACCCCCCGCCTTTTTTGCAGAAAACTCAAGTGGGGGCTTTCACAGTCCCAAATTATGTTGTTTTTACCTGAAATGACTATTTCTTCGTAGTGGCAGAAAATTGGATAGACCTTTCCCCTCGTAGCTTTGCAAGGGATTTCAAGGAAACCTATCTACTATCTATGGATTTCTCCTATCGCTGGTGGGGGAAGAGGATATGAATGCTCACTGCAGGAGTCTATCCTGCTAGTCAATTTTCCAAACCGAACTTTCATGAAGTACTGACTGATGTGCGTATTGCTCTCAAAATTGACTCCGGTAATGAACTAACCAATACAAATTATCAGAACGAGTAGCGATCCCTCTGTCATCTCCTAAAGACATTATTCGCTTTGGCGGGTTAAGCTTGGGAGAGTCTTGGGCAATGGTCAATGGCATTCACAAGTATCGAGAAACTGATGGCATGATTCGTTGGCTAGTTAAGGATAAACGCGGTTTAATTAGCCTGCCGATTTGGATTGATAGGCATACCAGTCAAGGAACTTTTCAGAGATTTTCTTTGGGAGAATTTAGTGATTATGTTTTGTGGAAATACCCAGAGCAACAAGGAGATAAGCAATGGTACAGATACAGATGGTTGAGAGAGTAAATAAACAAATTTCCCCACAAGAATACTTGGAAGCGGAAGTAAAGTCTGACTTGCGCCATGATATATCAATAACAGGAAGCAAACCCAATCACAATTTAATTGTGCTAAATCTGGCAGCAACCCTAATTTTGCCCTGCGGCGCAAGCCCTATCGTGCGTTTGCAACCGATCAACCCCTGTGGATTCCCGATCGACAGATTTATACGTATCCTGATGTGATGGTTGCCAAGAAGGTAGAAAAGATACGGTAATTAATACTTTATTGATGGCTGAAGTGTTATCAGATTCTACTAGAGGTATGATTGTGGAGAGAAGTTTGAGGCTTATCCCACGATTCCTACTTTTGTCGAGTATCTGTTGATTGAGCAGGATAAGATAAGAGTGATTCACTATGGCTAATGATGGAATACAATCGAATCTTAGATATTGTCAAGTTAGAGTTCGTGGAGTTGAGCATAGGGCTAGAAGATTTGTACAATAAATACAATAAAAAAGTAGAGTTGAAGGTAACTATCATCTACTAATGAATATGGAAACTATCACTAAAACTTGGACAGATAAAGAATTTATGGCATTGCCTGATACGGGCGATCGCTACGAAATTGTTAACGGAGAGCTAATAAAGATGGGTAATGCGGGATTTAGACATGGCTACTATGCCAACCTGTTGGCGGCTTTGATTACAATTTATGTGCGGGAGCACAACTTGGGAATTGTCTGTGATTCCAGTACAGCTTTTATTATGGAATCTGGGAATAGAAGATCACCTGATGGCTCATTTATTTCTAAAACAAGATTGATGGGCAGTGGTAGGCTCACTAAGGGCTTTTTTAGAGGGGCACCTGATCTGGCAATTGAAGTATTATCAGATGGCAACACAGTGGAAGAAATTCATCAAAAAATAGAAGAGTATTTTGCCAGTGGATCACGCTTGGTGTGGTTGATCCATCCCGATGAACGATATGTATTAGTTTATCATCAGCCAGAACCAGACAAGTTCTTGAGAGTAGGAGATTTTTTAGATGGAGAGGATGTAATTCCAGGGTTTTCTCTGTCTTTGAGTGAATTCTTTACTGAGCCAGAGTTTTAATTATGAATAATCATCTAATCAGCGATCGCCAAATAGAAGCACTAGCCCGGCAAATAGCGGAGAAATTTTAGCCAGAGATCTATGCTTATGGTGAGACACATTCTGATTATTAGATTACCAAGGTAGAGGTATTGATATGGCTGGAGTAATTTGGAATGCCGGTTTCCTGTGGATTTGATTGTTAAGTTCCCAGAGGAAGTGGCTTGGCGTTACCAGCAATACAATCCACTGGTTAAAATGGCTGATTACGGGAGAGTTTTATATGATCGAGGTTTGGCAAGAGTGGGTTAAAAAGGCTGAAGAAGACTGGCTGGTGCTGTAGCTCCTCAGAAATCATCCTAATTTACCCAACATCTGTTGTTTTCACGCTCAACAGTGCGCCGAAAAAAAGATGAAGGCTTTGTTAGTCCAGCGACAGATAGCAACTGAATACACTCATAATCTCTTGAGAATTCACGATGAACTAGCAGTACCTGAATGGAATGCAGATGAGGTCAAGTTAGAAAAACTAATTGGATTTGGAGTAGCAAGTCGTTATCCTGGACTAAATGCTGAACCAAATGATGTAGCTGATTGTTTTTCTATCTGTTTAGAAAGCCCCTAGAGCTTAGCCGTAAGGCGTTGAGCACAGATAGAAAAAGTCCTAATTCTACGGCTTTGAGGATTGCAGTCAGCATAAAGACTCAGATATGGTGTAATATCAGAACTTAACAAATCTTAAATTGAGCCTATGTCTGGATTTCAGCTCAAGACCCCATGGCCTCCTACTGCCGACCAGCCCAAAGCGATCGCTCAGTTGCTAGCGGGACTGCGATCGGGTATGCGTTACCAGACGCTACTAGGGGCAACGGGTACAGGTAAAACTATGACGATCGCCAATGTGATTGCTCAGTACGGCAAACCCACTCTAGTATTGGCGCACAATAAAACCCTAGCGGCGCAGTTATGCAATGAGTTGAGAGAATTTTTCCCCCACAATGCAGTGGAATATTTCATTTCCTATTACGATTACTATCAACCCGAAGCATATATTCCCGTTACTGACACTTACATTGAAAAGAGTGCGGCTATCAACGATGAAATCGATATGCTCAGGCACTCGGCTACCCGTTCCCTATTTGAACGCAGAGATGTGATTGTGGTGGCTTCTATTAGTTGTATTTATGGTTTGGGCATCCCTGAAGAGTATCTCAAGGCTTCCATTCCCCTGAAAATTGGCGACATCTGCGATCAGCGGGAATTGCTCTATGCCCTAGCTAGCATTCAATACGATCGCAATGATGTGGAAATGGGCAGGGGCAAGTTTCGGGTCAGGGGCGACATTTTGGAGATTGGGCCAGCCTATGAAGATAGAATTATTCGGCTGGAGTTCTTTGGGGATGAGATCGAAGCGATCCGCTACATTGACCCTATAACAGGCGAGATTTTACAGACAGTGGAGAGTTTGAATATCTATCCTGCCCGCCACTTTGTTACCCCTCAAGAGCGATTGGAGATCGCCTGTCAGCAGATCCAGGAGGAATTGGAAAACAGATTGGAAGAATTAGTGAGAGCCAATAAATTACTAGAGGCACAACGGCTGGAACAGCGCACCCGCTATGACTTGGAATTGCTCAGAGAAGTGGGCTTCTGTAATGGGATTGAAAACTATTCACGACATCTGGCAGGCAGACAAGCAGGCGAACCACCTGCTTGTTTGGTGGATTATTTTCCCCACAATGATTGGCTGTTGGTGGTGGATGAATCCCATGTAACAGTGCCCCAAATCAGGGGAATGTACAATGGCGATCGCGCCCGCAAATTGACCCTAATTGAACATGGTTTCCGTTTGCCCTCAGCGGCAGATAATCGCCCTCTCAAGGCAGAAGAATTCTGGGCTAAAGTGCATCAGTGTATCTTTGTGTCCGCTACCCCAGGGGATTGGGAGCTAGAAATTTCCGAACAGATAGTGGAGCAGATTATTCGCCCTACAGGTGTACTAGACCCCGAAATCTTTGTGCGACCCACCGCAGGGCAGGTAGATGATTTGTACGGCGAAATTAGAAAACGCATGGAACGGAAGGAAAGAGTGTTAATTACAACGCTCACAAAGAGAATGGCAGAAGATTTGACCAATTATTTTCAGGAGCGCAAAATTCCTGTCCGCTATTTGCACTCGGATATTAAATCTATTGAGAGAATTGAGATTCTCCAAGCCCTCAGAGAAGGAGAATTTGATGTATTGATTGGCGTGAATCTACTCAGAGAAGGTTTAGATTTACCAGAAGTTTCTTTAGTGGCGATTCTGGATGCGGATAAGGAAGGTTTTTTGAGAGCGGAACGATCCCTAATTCAGACCATTGGCAGAGCAGCGCGCAATGTGAATGGACAAGTAATCATGTATGCCGATCGCCTGACGGAGAGTATGGAAAAAGCGATCAATGAGACGATGCGCAGGCGACAGCTACAAATCGCCTACAATCAAGAACATGGCATCACGCCCAAACCAATTGTGAAGAAATCTAGCAATGCGATCTTAGATTTTCTATCCATCTCCCGCCGCTTGCATGAGCAACAGGCAGAATACACAGTGCTACCCCCCGATCTAGTCCCCCTCGATGAAATTCCCCAACTGATTGAACAGTTGGAAGGGCAAATGAAATCTGCCGCCAAGCAACAAGAATTTGAACAGGCAGCAATGTACAGGGATAGAATTAAACAACTCCGTCAAAAACTCCTAGGCAAGTGATTTTCACTGGGTTTCATAGTAAGTGATGTAGCCAACTGTTCCATCCCGTCGTACCTGTAGGATCACTACCTCTCTGCCCGATCGCCACCAATACTCTTCCAAATTCGTTGCCACCTGGCGGGTAGGTCTGCCCAACACCTGCACCACCTCCTCAAAGGAAGCATGCTGGGGCAGGTCTAACAGCCGCTTCACAAAATCACTGTATGCCTTGGAAGGTTTGGGTGTTACAGGCGCAAACAATGCCCCGTTGGGATGTCTCCGTTTGCCTGACGGCAGTACCCAGAAATCATCCCAATAGACAAAATCCTGCCCCTGCCACACATAGCGCACGATCGGCACTTGTTGCTGGGGCTTGCCCAACAGTTGTACCGCCGTCTGCACGGGCTGTCCCTCCTGAATTTGACTAGCCCGACTCAATAAACTCCTGGATGCACCGCCCTGTAACAACTGTGCTCCGGCAATGGCAACGATTGCCCCCACTAGATAACGCCACTTAGCCATAAAAATATCATAGCACCTTTTCCTGCCATGGGCTGTATAGATATGCTACTATCAAGCAATAACAGAAAAATTTACTAGCAGAGGTTAATATGATGTTCTCAATTGCTACTCTTCCTGAAGCCTACCGTTTCCTAGAACCCTTGGTAGATGTCCTACCTGTGATTCCAGTCTTTTTCCTCCTCCTAGCGTTTGTCTGGCAAGCGGCAATCGGTTTTAGATAATTGTCTAGGGTTAGGTCTGTTGTATGGAAATTCTGGTACTCCATGGACCTAACCTCAATCTCCTTGGGGGCAGAGAGCCAAAAATTTACGGCAAAACCACGCTCAACCACATCAACCAACTGCTCCTCGCTGATGCCCAAGAACTAGGGGCAAATCTGGAGATTCTCCAATCCAATTATGAGGGAGTACTCATTGATGCAATTCACAAGGCGATCGGTGCTAAACAGGGCATTCTCATAAACCCTGCAGGCTTAACCCATACCAGCGTAGCCCTCAGAGACGCGATCGCCGCCGTGGAGCTTCCTACTGTGGAAGTACATCTGAGCAATATCTATCGTCGGGAAGAATTTCGCCACCACTCCTACATTGCCCCTGTGGCGATCGGTCAGATCAGCGGCTTTGGCATTGACAGCTATCGTCTAGGACTGCGGGCTTTGGTCGCTTACCTCAAAAATCTGTAATTTTCCTTAACAAAAAACAGTAGCTGTGAATACTGAACTAGTATTTATACCTAGCAGTTATAGGAGCAACCAGACTTAAGTTAACTTATGGCGCGACGAGTTGTGTACACCAATGGCAACACCTACCATGCAGGGGCAGGTTCAGAGTTATGGCGAAAAAATTCCTCACTAGAAGTAGTGGATTGGTTGAACTCACTCCCCGGCAGTGAAGTCAACGGTAAACGCGTCAAGGAAGTAGTCAATTTCCAAATCCACTACCGCACCACTTGGGAATGTTTTGCACTGGTGGAACTGGAAGAATAGCTTAGACTTTCTTCAGCCAGCTAAACATGGCTCGCAATTCCTTGCCCACTTGTTCAATGGGATGCTCCGCTTCCCGACGGCGCATCGCCGTAAAGGAAGGCTTGCCAGCCTGGTTCTCGAGTACGAATTCTTTAGCGAATTGTCCCGTTTGAATTTCGGCGAGAATTTTCTTCATCTCGCGGCGGGTGTCTTCGTTAATTAGGCGCGGGCCACGGGTGTAGTCCCCATACTCTGCCGTATTAGAGATACTGTGGCGCATATTGGCTAAACCTCCCTCTACCACCAAATCCACAATCAGTTTCACCTCATGCAAACATTCAAAATAAGCGAGTTCAGGTTGATAGCCCGCTTCCACAAGGGTCTCAAAACCAGCTTTAATCAAGGCACTCAAGCCGCCACACAGCACCACCTGTTCCCCAAACAAATCGGTCTCTGTTTCTTCCCGGAAAGTGGTTTCCAAGATACCTGCACGGGTAGCTCCGATCCCCTTGGCGTAAGCCATTGCCTTAGCTCTGGCTGTACCCGTGGCATCCTGTTGGATCGCAAATAGGGCAGGTACGCCCTGCCCTTGGGTGAATACCCGCCGCACTAGGTGTCCAGGGCCTTTGGGCGCAACCATCCACACATCCACATCGGGGGGCGGCACTACCTGTCCAAAGTGAATATTAAACCCATGGGCAAATACTAGACTATTGCCAGCTTGCAGGTTAGGCGCAATTTCACGGGTGTAAATCTCCCGCTGGGCTTCGTCGGGCAGTAACACCATAATTACATCGGCGACACTGGCGGCATCGGCGACCATTTTCACAGTCAAGCCGTCGGCTTCTGCCTTCTGCCAAGAGCGACTGCCTTTGTAGAGGCCTACCACTACTTGCAAGCCGCTGTCTTTGAGGTTGAGGGCGTGGGCGTGCCCCTGTGAACCATAGCCAATAATAGCGATGGTCTTGTCTGCCAACACACTCAGGTCAGCATCGTGGTCATAGTAAAGTTTTGCCATAAAAATAATCTATTTAGGTAGTAAGTTCTAAATCATACTAGCATCTGAGCAGTAGAGCATATATTCTTCTACTATCCGACCACCAATGATATGCTCCTGCAAAATTCGCTCCAGCACAGGTTCTGTGCAGGCATAGTACCATACTCCCTGTGGATAGATCACAACGATCGGCCCTTTTTGGCACACCCGCAAACAATTAGCTTTAGTGCGAAAAACCCTAGTGTTCAGTTTCAATTCGTTGATCCGTCGTTTTAGATATTCCCACGCTTGGATACTTAAATCCTTATCGCAGCATTTGGGGTTGGTCTGATCGGCGCAAATAAAAATGTGATGGGCGATCGTGGGGATATTGAGATGATGCACGATATTTTTTAGGTGCAGGAGCAGTTCAGCTTTAGTTCTAACTTCTTCCATTACTCGATTGGGGCTAAGTTCTCTTCTATTTTAGAAGTAGTGAGTAGCTGCAATGCTTGCAACAGTAATTTCCTCTCTATGATACTCTACAGTGCTAGGATATAATGCCAAACCAACGCCCCGAGATGAACTACGACAAGATATTTCAGTCAATTCTTGCCGAGGAATTAGCGCAGGGTTGCCACGCCGATCGCCTGTTGTGGTTAGACCGAGGGCGCAAATTTTCCGAGACTGAATTAGCACAAGTGTGGCAGAGATGGCAAAGTAAATTAGATAGTAACCTGCCCCCAAGTGATGCCCAAATTTATCCAGAGTTAGCGCAGATTCCCCTCATTGATGAGAGTAAATTAGAATTCCTACCAATAGAAATTACCGAGGCTTGTGTTTGTGTGGGATATTTTGTGCAGGGGCAATTATACTGCCAATGGTGGGGCAAAAATGCCCTTGTACCAGTGCAAATGTGGAGCACTACTAAAGTAGTACCAATGATAGCATTATTAACTAAGATTGACAGTTATTGCCCCATTACTCCACCTGAAGATTGGCAAATAGGAGGTTACTCCCTCAGGCAAATTTACGATCGCATCATGGACTATAGCGAGCCCCAAATGAGTTCTAATGCCCTAGCAGGTATGTTAAAGCAGTTTTTTAGTCCTGCTGAACTAAATGCTTGGCTACAGGGGATTACAGGTAATTCAGCTTTAGAGTTCACGGGCCTGTATGGGGAATTGCCATGGATAGAACAACCACAACTAATCGATCCCCAAACTGGTCAAGTTCTATTAAATTACAGTACAACTAGCCATCACCTAGGCACAGGCAAAAATTATCTGTCTGCCTACGATTTAACTAGAATTATGTCATTAATTGGCTGGCATGATCATTTACCTACTAATTCTAGATTACCACTGGGACAGTGGGAGTATCTGCGGTTACTGGTAACTGCTTTGGCTAAGGACAATGCCCGCTATGTGGACAGGGTATGTCCCCATGCTTTAGTTCTATCTAAAATGGGATTTGGCTATAGTAACGATCGACACAGAACAGAAATCGCCTATACTTGTTATCTTAAAAATCATAAACTACAGTCTATTTGTTTTAGTCTAAGAGGTTATAGTGCCGTCAGCGATCCTAATTTAGCCGCCTGTATCGTTGATGCCTGTATTGCTACTGTAGTTACGCAAATTTTGGATCAAGTGCTCACTGTAACATGACTGAAACTCAATTACCCAATACCCAAGTCCCGAAACCTTTGACTGCGGTCGGTATCTGGTGGCGTTGGTTTTTGGCGATCGTGGTTGGCTTTGGGATCGGCAGTGTCTTGGCTGTGCCTGCGGGTTATATCGGTCTATACTTTGTTGGCAATTGGACAGTCAGTGTGGGGCTGTGTCAGGGGGGATCGGGCAACTTGGGCTGTATTTTGCGCAGTGCCCTAGGGATGGGGGCACTACCCATAGCTTTATCTATATTGCTCTTACAAAGACTATTGATGCGACGGTTGATCAGGCGATCGTGGTGGTGGTTAGTGGTGTCTTGTTTGGGCTGGGTGCTGTTGGTTCTTAGCCTGAGTGAATTTGCCCACACCCCGATCAGTGGCCTAGTCGAGGTGGAAGAAGGGGGCAGGGTCAAGCTCAATATTGCCGAATATTGGGGAGTGTTTTTGCAGGGGCTGGGGGGTGTGCTGCTGGCGGGGCTAGTGCTGGCTGGTCTGCAATGGCTGTTGATGCTAAGGGATTTGCCCCATTCCCTGTGGTGGGTGGTTTTGCATGGCGGGCTGGTAATCATTACTGCGATCGCCATGTTGTTAATCCTGAGGGGTACAGGTGGCTTGCTGGCACTGTGGCTAGCGTTTGCAGTGTTTTTGCCCATCTATGGGGCAATTACGGGGGCAACTCTGGCTAAAATAGCTACAGGGCGGAGATAGGGCCATGGAGATCAAAGTTGGGTTTTGGCTAGTATGGGCTTTGTTTATTACTTATGCTTTTGGGTTTGCTCCCCCCGATACTCCCAATACTTTGGAGTTAATTACGAAGCTAGTGCAGGGAGATGTAGCAGGGATCAACCCAGCGATCGTAGCTCTGTTTAATTTGATGGGAGTGTTGCCCTGTGCTTATGCCTGCGTCCTAGTCAGCGATGGCAAAGGGCAGAAAATCCCTGCGTGGTTGTTTGTGGTTGCTTCATTCTTTGTGGGTGCGTTTGCCCTACTCCCCTATTTAGCTCTCAGAGAAGAGAACCCTCAATTTGTAGGTGAAAAGAGCTGGGCAGTGAAAATTCTCGACTCCAGAATTACAGGCTTTGTGATTGCAGTAGCGGGGATCTTTCTAATGGTCTATGGTCTGCGCTTTGGTGATTGGCAGGATTTTCTCCTGCAATGGAAAACTAATAGATTCATTCATGTCATGAGCCTTGATTTTTGTTTACTCTGTGCCCTTGTGCCTTGGCTGTTGAAAGATGATCTAAGCCGCAGAGGCTGGGGCGATCGGGACAATGTATTCACGCTGGTTTCTGCTTTTCCTTTGGTGGGAGTCTTGATCTATCTCTGCATCCGACCGCCGCTGGTCGCCACTGCCAGTGAATTGAGTTGATTTTAATCTAACGCCAGTCCGGGTTAAGCAAAATTCTCTAGGCCTTGCCCTGTATAGAAAGCTTTTTGGTTGGCAAGAGGAGGTTTTGTTTTCCTTGGTTGCCATGCTAGGAGTAAGCCTCTATGGTAGGATTCTAGTTGTACAGCCGCCCTCAAGGGTGGGGTTTCAGACCTAGCATTTTGTGATGACCTTGTGGCAAACCATTGGCTCGCTGTTTAGTTTTTTGGGTAGTCGTCACCAGCACCAGCTAGGCTGGCTTTTGGGATTGATGATTCTGGTCGGTATTTGTGAAGTCTGTGGTGTGGCATCGAGCGTCCCCTTTCTGATGGCATTGACCAACCTAGACAGGCTGTTCAATCACCCGAAAATGCAACTTTTCCTAAAGCTAACGGGGATCACTGCCCCTGACCAATTGTTAGTAGTTGTGATTATTGGTTTCATTGGAGTAACTGTTATTACTAACCTCTTAAGAATTACCAGTATCTGTATGCAGAATATACTAACTAGTAAAATTTCCTGTGATTTATCCCAACAGATGTACACCAAAATTATGGCACAGCCTTACTTATTCTATAATCAACATCATACTAGTGAGATCGTTCAATCACTGCTCTGGGCAAAGAACTTAGCCGCTAATTTTTCTATACCTATCCTCTTAATTATTTCTAATAGTTTTATAGTTTTATTTTTGATGATTGGGCTCTTGTTAATCGATGGACAAGTAGCAGTAATTGCTGGTTTGGTTTTAGCTAGCACCTACGGCTTACTGTACCAATGGCGCAAGTATAAACTAACTAGAAATAGTGTCATTTTGACCGAAACTGAACAAGCGATCAACCAACTGACCATGGAGAGTTTGGGTAATATTAAAGATATATTGTTAGGCGGACAACAGGGGTATTTTAGTCGCATCTACACTAGCTTAACTAACAGCTACAATCAAGCTCAAACCGAAAACCAAACCATTTTTTTAACTCCCCGCTACTTCCTAGAAGCGGTAGCCATTACTTCTATTTCCCTGTTGGCACTGACGATCGGGCAGAGAGGCATACCTGTACTGGGCAGTTTTGCCATTGCCGCTAACCGTTTACTGCCTGCATTTCAGCAAATTTTCTCCTGTCTAGGGATCGTTCAAGCTTATCAAGAACAGATGCAAGTAGTGATTACTGCACTACAACGACCCATTGATCCCCTGCAAGCCCTCACAGTCAAAGAGCCTTTTCACTTTAGGGAAGCCTTGGTTCTAGACCAGGTCTGGTTCCGCTACAATCCCGACGATCGCTGGGTGTTGAAGGATTTATCCCTGCGGATTCCTGCCCGCACGGCTATTGGTTTTGTGGGCACTACGGGCAGTGGCAAGAGCACTACGGCTGATTTGATCTTAGGTTTGCTTACGCCAGAAAAAGGCAGGGTCCTAGTGGATGGACAGCCCCTAGCGGGAGAAAGACTAAGAGCATGGCAACAGACTATTGCCCATGTGCCCCAAGCCATTTTTATTGCTGATACCACCATTTTGGAAAATATCGCCTTGG
Source organism: Pseudanabaenaceae cyanobacterium (assembly GCA_046295715.1). Classification (GTDB taxonomy): domain Bacteria; phylum Cyanobacteriota; class Cyanobacteriia; order Pseudanabaenales; family Pseudanabaenaceae; genus JBKBMU01. The sequence continues at coordinate 122,882 of JBKBMU010000005.1, read as the reverse complement.
GGATCGATCCTGCCGAGATCGATTATGAGCGGGCGCAGATGGCGGCGCGCCTAGCTCAGTTAGAAGAATTTATTCTTAGCTTGGAGCAGGGCTATGCCACCCATGTAGGCGAACGGGGCGTGCGCCTTTCAGGCGGACAAAGACAGCGATTGGGCATTGCCCGCGCCCTCTATCGGCAGGCACAGGTATTGGTATTTGATGAGGCAACCAGTGCCTTAGATAACACCACTGAACGGGAAGTTATGAAAGCTATCAAAAGCCTCAGTCATAATTTGACCATTATCATGATCGCCCACCGCCTCAGCACAATTGAAAAATGCGATTTGATCTATGAGTTCCATCAGGGACAGGTGATTCACCAAGGTACTTACCAAGAACTACTAGAGCAATCGCCCAGTTTTAAGAAAATGGCAATCGGTTAGAGGGTTTGCAGCAGTAATCTATAAATTATCCAAAATTATTTATGGTTATAATAAAACTATCCATTTCTCAAGCGGAATGCATAGCACTACGCAATACTGTTGAGACAAGCTTAAGGGAAGGGATCGCAAGGAAGCACAGGGGCTGGGGTTAATGTCCTAAAGTCTTTGAGTATTGATATAGTTAATCAATCAATGGAGTGAAGCCATGTTTGCGAGAGATCGCGCCGATCTGTTCCATTTTAGCTGGGGTAATTTGATTTCTGCCCCAAGAGAAATTGGTGTACCAGCCTTCAAATTCTAAGAGCATTGACTCAGCAAAACAGGCAAAGAGATGGCGGGCAGGCAGTGCCATGTTTACAATATCCATAATCTTCCAATCAATATCTAGACAATGTTCTACAATGCCGCCGTTGAGTACATAGACTCCTTCAGCGCTGATTTGATTTGCCATATTTTTGGGATAACCACCATCAATCAGCAAACAGGGGCGTTTCAATTGATTGACATCTATTTCCATACCTTTGGGCATACTCGCTACCCACACCACAATATCTGATTGAGGCAGAGCCGCTTCAATGGAGGTAACTTTGCCTTGTTTGAGTTCCTGCTGAATTTCCTGCAGACGCTCTTGATTTCTTGCCACTAGAAGTAATTCTTTGAGTGGTGTGTAGGCAGTCAGCCACCTACATACGGCACTGCCGATGTCTCCTGATGCACCGCACACAGTAACGATCGCTCGCTGTAAATCGATCCCAAATTTTTTACTGGCTTCTACTAATTGGCGGCAGATGATATAAGCAGTGTGAGTATTGCCTGTGGTGAAGCGTTTGATGTCTAATTGAATATTCCGCACCTGGGGAATCTGCCCTAAATTGAAGTTCTCAAAAATGATAGAAGAGAAGCCCCCCAACGCCGTAATATGGATCCCCTGTTTTTGGGCGTGTGCCATCGCATTCAATACCTTGCGGATCGCCGTCTTGATGCGATTCCCTGCTAGCATCTCAGGCAGGAAACAGGACTCCACATACACCCCCCTAATCACCTGCCCTGTAGCACTCACTACCTTGATTTCATCCACCGTTTGGGGAGGGGCACTACACCAGAACTCTAAGCCCTGATCGGCATACTCATCATAGCCGAGGCGTTTCGCTACTGCTTTGGCATGGCTGAGACTGGTGAGATGCCCAATTAGACCAAACATAACTACGCAGGCACTAGTCCCATTGCTGACAATTTCATGATCTCACGGGTATTGAAACCAATTTTACCAAGACTCTCCCCATATTGAATCAGAAAATCTTCAATTAGGGCTTCTTTTTCCATCCCCAAAGTCCGTGCATCCGCTTCTACTTGATTGAGCATCTTCCACACTAGAGGTAGATTCTGGCGATTGGCGCGCTCTAGTTGAGCTTTAGCGGTGGCAAAATTTGCCTGTAGCCATGCTTCGCCATAATTTAAGTGGAGATACTCATCTTTGACCACACCCTCAGTAATCTTGCGCGCAAAGGGATCAGCCACAGGAATGTAGATGTTGTAGGCAGCGATCGCAAAGCACTCAATTAAGAGGGATTGAATCAATAGACAAGTAATTACATCACCTGCCTGTACTGCCTTTTGGAAGTTCCCATGGAGTTCCCCAAAGAACTCCTTGGCAAATCCCATATCAGGAATTACATGCAAATTCTTACCACAAGCAGTAAATCCCTTTTTGTGCCGTTCTTCCATTTTGGCTAGTTTAGTAAATTCTGCTTGGCACTCAGGCAGGAGTTCCCCGAGTTGCATATAATTATCATAGGCTTGCTGCTCGCCTTCAATCACGATTGCATTAATCCGACTGTAGGCAGATAAATACTCAGGGGCATGGAAATCTATAGCTGGAGTCATAGGCTCAGTTCAGTAACAATTTAGTTATATTTTACGGTATTGCCATGACCTTTCGCCCACTGGGGCGATTAGCCCTGGGATCGCACCAAAGAACCTGAAATTCATAAATTATTACCTAAGAATAGAGAACAATGTCAGCTTTGCCAACTGACAGACGGAGTATCTCCTTAGAAATGAGCCCATATTTCCCATCCGAAAATCAACCACTGCAGGACAATAGTGGTAGGCAGGAAGTTGCCCCGCTTATCCCCCAAACTCAGGCGTGAACTGTTGGCAGATATCCACGAGATTTTTACTGCGTAGCATGCTAGACCTTGCGACCATTGGAGGTACAAAAGCCTAACTTTCGGCAGTTTCATCTTCGGCTAAGGGATAAATAAAGCCTTCATTTTTGCCAGTGAGAATGGATTTACCGAGGGATAGAGCTTTCTGGGCGGCAAAGAACGCCTTGCGTTTCCACACGGCATTCCGCTTCTTGCTCTTGGATTTGGTCATCTTTTTCTTAGGAACTGCCATAGTCTAGCTGCTAAAGACACAGTTTTTTAGTATATACCACTAGCAAGGGAACTGATGACCCATTTTGCCCAATTTCTGAAAATCCAACTAGGAAGTGAAAACTTCAAGCAGTGTATGACCTCTGTTTAACGAGAAAACCACCGACAAGTTTGATTCTGGCAGGAAATGCTACGCAATACTGTTGGCCTTTTCCCTGGATGGCAGAGGGAGCGGGGGTGAGGTCTAATGAATTTAAGGATAAATTATTGACCAATTGAAAAATATTTCGCACCTGTGGCGAATGCAATGGTCAAGGTCAAATCAGATTGCAGGATAAGCAGCCTTGTAGAACTTTGCTTAACCCGAACTGGCATTGAATAGGAAATAGGAGCTGTAAATCTGGTAAATTTGATAATCATTATCAGTCTCCTATGTTAGAAGTAGCTAATCTATCTGTTACCTATGGGGGCATTCCTGCTCTGAGTAATATTTCGCTCCAGTTGGATGGGGGGAAGATCGTGGGCTTGATCGGCCCCAATGGGGCGGGCAAAAGCACTCTGTTTAAGGCAATTCTACAGCTAGTGCCTTGGGATCAAGGCTGGGTCAGGCTGAGTGGGCAACCGATCGCCCGCCAACGGCAACGGATTGCCTATGTACCCCAGCGATCGCAAATTGACTGGGACTTCCCGATCACTGTGCACAGTGTGGTCAAACTAGCAAGGGTTGTAACTACAGGTTGGGGGCGCAATTACAGTCCCACAACTTTACAAATGGTTAAATCAGCCCTAGAGCGGGTGCAGATGTGGCCATTGCGCGATCGCCCGATCCACCAACTATCAGGTGGACAGCAACAACGGGTGTTTCTAGCGCGCGCTCTCGCCCAAGAATCAGATTTATTACTGTTGGATGAACCTTTCAATGCAGTAGACAAAACTACAGAGCAGTTGTTATTGGAGATTTACCAAGAATTGAAACAAGCGGGCAAAACCATTCTCATTAGTTGTCATCACTGGGGAGAAAACTTACATCACTACGATCAATTGATCCTCCTCAATCAGAAACTAATTGCAGTAGGTCATCCTCAACAAGTCTTACAGCTAGAGAACTTACAACGGGCTTTTGGCGTTACTGGGGAAAAGAACTACTGGTATCAGCCCACTAGACCTTTTGCTTGTTAGGTTTCAGCCGTGCGGCTATAAATAATACTATCAATTACTTCCACGGCGATCGCTAGAATGAGAGCTACTTTATTCATCATCAGTACTGCTACCAGCAAACCCAGAGCAGATAGGGCTTTGAGATTCATAAGTACCTCCCGATCCTAGCAAACTTCCCCCTTTCCAAATTAGCAAAGTTTTTCAGAATGGCCTAGGGGCTTCAACTTAAATTTATATTTCGTAAGCTAAGTTTATAGGCTCTACTCTCTAGAGTTTGGCGGTTCAGAGGCCTAAAATCTGGGCTAGAGTATGGATTTGTTGGGTAATTTGGGATAGGCGATCGCCATTGAGATATACCCCTTCGTTAGGGTAGTTTTGGATGACTTCCAGCAGAGTCAATTGATTGTCGGGCAAGGCAGATTGCACCAAAGCGGCGCGCAGTGCCTGACGATTTGCCACATTAGCCGAGGTTTGGATCACTTCCCCCAACTGATCCAAAATTATTTCCCCAAGGGGACTATTCAAGAACTGAGATAGGCGCACACCGTGAATGGAAATAGGCGTGGTCAGAGCAAGGCGCAAATTTTCAGGGCTTTGTTTAGTCCGTTCCAAGTAAAACTGGAGATCTCGGGAGGCTTGCCCTGTTTCTGCCAGTTCTACCAGATCGCTGGTGGGGATAGTCGGTTGAATAATACTGCCAGTCCAACGGAACACTACCTTTTCTGCAGACCTGAGAGGCAGAGGAGTCAAAGCAAGGGCACTGGCTAGAGCAATCAGACTGAATTTATCTTTAAGCATAAAATTGAAGACGCAAAACCTATGCTATAGTTCCCCTAGTTTGCCTATAGTGTATGCAAGTTATGCCAGCCAGCGTACAATTGGTCAGAGAAAATGGTGATGTCAGTCTATTTCCTATAAATGATCAAACGACTTACATTGGCAGATCAAAGGAATGCCAAATTCAGATTAACAGCAATACAGTTTCCCGCCGTCATGCTTGTATTCAAAGCCAAGGAGATAAATATTACATCTCTGATTTAGGTAGTGCTAACGGCACGACAGTTAATGGACAACCACTTATCCCCCACCAACCTCATTTACTGCACCATCAAGACCAAATTAAAGTTGATGTTTTTGAATTGAATTTTTTAGTTACTTCTGCTGTGCCTACCTGTGTAATTCCTACGGAAACTGTTGAATACAAAGATGTCAATGTTATAACTGCTACGCTAACTATTAATTTTGGCGACAAATCTCGCTTAACAATTGGTCGCCATGAAGACAATGATATTGTTATTCCCCATCCTGCCGTATCTAGTTTTCATGCAGTATTGTTGCGATCGGGCAATCAAATTTATCTGAATGATTTGCAATCGCGCAATGGCACTTTTGTCAATGGTCAGCGGATCACTGGCAAAAAATTCTTCAACAAGGGGATTCAGTACGCATTGCTTCCTATACTCTGGTTCTCAATGCCAATGCTAGTTTTACGCCCATCAATGAAACAGGTAAATTACAGTTAGATGGGATCGATCTCTGTCAGGTGGTAACTGATGCCAATACTAAAAGAAAACGCCGTTTATTGAATAATGTTTCCCTGTCAGTATTACCAAAAGAATTTGTTGTGCTTGCAGGGGTAAGTGGTAGTGGTAAATCAACTTTGATAGATGCCCTTAGTGGTTTCCGCCCTGCCAGTTCAGGACAAGTGTTAGTCAATGGTGTAGACTTATATAAAAGTTATGATGCCTATCGCAATGAAATTGGTTATGTACCTCAGCAAGATATAGTTCATGTGGAATTAACCGTGTATCAGGCATTAAGTTTTTCCGCAAGGTTGCGCATGCCAATTGATACTACTCCCCAAGAACGGGAAAAGCGCATTGACCAAGTATTGAAAGAGTTGAAATTGAGTGAACGAAAACACACGACGATCGCTAATTTGAGTGGTGGACAAAAGAAACGAGTATCGATCGCTTTGGAGTTATTAACCCAACCCAATCTGTTCTTTTTGGATGAAGCAACTTCTGGTCTCGATCCTGCTACGGATGCAGAAGTGATGCAAATTCTCCGAGAAATTGCTGATAGTGGCAAAACCGTTTTACTGATTACCCATGCTACGGAAAACGCCAAGATTGCCGATATGGTTTTATTTTTAGCGAAGAATGGGAATATTGCTTACTGGGGGCCAACTAAAGAAATTTTACATTATTTTAGTGAAGTGGGTGGCAGTAAAATTGAGACTTTTCCTGATATTTATCGCCTCGTAGAACAGAGTAGTAGAACACCTGAAGCATGGCAGGAAAGTTATCAGCGCACATCTTACTATCAAAAATATGTAGTCGATCGCCAGCGACAATTTAGAAATAGAAAAGGACAAATTGCTAGTCAGTTTCCACAGTCATCATCAGTAAGCAAGGATCAGTCTAAATACAACCCCATGTGGTCCCAGTTCTTGATCCTGTTAGAGCGGAATTTTCTCCTATTATTTAGAGATCGAATTAGTACGGTGTTAGTGTTAATATTGACCCCAATTTTAGGAGTGTTAGACCTAGTAACATGGCGCAGAGATTTGTTTGATGCAACCACTGGCAATGCGGGGCATGCTATTACTATGCTATTTAATTTAGTAATTGTAGCGATTATTGCAGGCTGTCTATCTACGATGCGCGAGATTATTAAAGAAGCAGATATTTATAAACGGGAGCGGGCAGTCGGCTTACAAATTATGCCCTATGTATTATCCAAGTTAGTATTTTGCATGAAGTTAGCTACTTACCAGTCGGCAACTTTGTTGTTTTTCAAATATGTAGGGATTGAACTACCCGGAGATTTGCCTCTGTACTATGTTGTTTTATTTTTATGTAGTCTAGCAGGCATGAGTTTAGGCTTGTTAGTGTCAGCTTTGGCACCTAATCAAAATGTAGCACCATTGTTAGCGATCGTCTTTTTAGTGCCGCAGATTACTTTTGGTGGGGGCGTTTTACCTGTGAGCAGTTTCCCAATGGTAGGACGGTGGTTCAATCAAATTACCCTCAGTAAATGGCCGTTTGAAGCGTTAATTAGCATCTCTAAATTGGGTTATGATGTGGCTAACGATCGCTGTTGGCAATTACCCAAGTCAGAGCGGGATCAACTGACTGAAAATAAAGCAAATGAATGTACTTGCTTAGGTGTAAGTCTATTTAAGCAATGTAATTTTCCTAGCATCAAAGATAAATATCATCCTGCCGTAGATGAACCTGAACCACAACAACCACCCCGTCCCAAGTCTCCCAGCTATCCGCCTGACCCTACTGAAGGTCTCAGAGCTATGGACGAATATCGAGATAAAGTGGAACAATTCAATCAAGATATGCAAAAGTGGGAGCAGGGCATGGAAGACTGGCGTAAAAATTTCAGTCGCTGGAAGGAAAAACGAGAGAGTGCGATCGGGAGTGCCAAAGGTTTAATTCAACAAATTAAAGATGACTATGGGCAGGGATTTTCTATCAACTTAGGGCACTATATTCAGGTGATGCTATTACAAATTGGGCTAATGATGACGGCAGTGTTTGGGTTGCAAAAACGCAAAGATAACTTGTAAAAATTATGCTAAGTTAATGAATAGGTTTAAATAATGATATGAAACCCTACCTTGCTGCCGCCATTCAAATGACCAGTATCCCTGATGTGGATACCAATCTCGCCCAAGCTGAGGATTTAATTCAAGTAGCAGTGAATAGAGGTGCAAGTTTGGTGGGCTTACCAGAAAATTTTTCGTTTTTGGGGGACGAAGATGCCAAAGTCAGGCTGATGCAAGAAATCGCCGACAAAAGCTATAAATTTTTGATTCACATGGCACAAAGGTATCAAATTACCCTGTTGGGTGGGGGGTTTCCAGTGCCAGCTCCAGACACAGGCAAGATGTACAATACCGCTCTGCTAGTCAGTCCTGAGGGGACGGAACTGGCGCGCTACCAGAAAATGCACCTATTTGATGTGAACCTGCCTGATGGGAATACTTATCAAGAGTCAGCGACGGTGCAGGCGGGATCGCAACCACCTGTAGTTTATCGTTCCCCAGAGTTGGGCAACTTGGGTTTATCGGTGTGCTACGATGTGCGCTTTCCTGAACTCTATCGCTATTTAACTCAACAGGGGGCAGAGGTGTTGTTTGTGCCAGCGGCGTTTACTGCATACACAGGCAAGGATCACTGGCAGGTACTCCTACAGGCGCGCGCAATTGAAAACACTTGCTATGTGATCGCACCTGCGCAGGTGGGTTGGCACAATCCGCGTCGCCAGTCCCATGGGCATGCCGTGATTATTGACCCTTGGGGCGTGGTCTTGGCAAATGCTGGGGATCAAGTCGGGGTAGCGATCGCCGAGATTCAGCCCACTCGCCTAGAACAGGTACGGCGACAAATGCCCTGCCTACAACATCGGGTGATGTAAAATGTCCCGCCCCCCCCTTGCCCTTGTAGAAACTGCCTTTTTGGCTAGTGCCACAGCAGTAATGTTTTTTATTAACAATAATTTCCCCATTCTGTTAGTACGGAATTTATATCCGTTGCCAGTGGTGCTGGTGTGGTTGCGCTGGGGGGGAAGATCGGCAGTGATCGCAGTAACAGTGGCAACTCTATTGGTCATGGTGTTGATGGGACCAGTGCGCAGTACCCAATACTTGATTTTGTTTGGCGGGCTGGGGCTACTGCTGGGCTACCTGTGGCAACGGGGAGTAAGGTGGGGCATGTCCTTGGCTCTGAGCACGGGGCTGATGGTACTGGGGACAGCCGTAGAACTGATATTATTATCACTTCTGTTTGGGGAAAATATCTGGTCATACTCGGTGGTACAGGCAACAGGCTTTGTTAATTGGTTGTTACAACAGGTGGGCTCATTAGAGCAAGCGGATTTGCTGGTAGTGGAACTGGTTGCCGTAGGGGGGGTCATTCTGCGCAATTTAATTTATGTAACTATTTCCCATGTGCTGGCTTGGTTGATCTTTGACCGTCTCCAGATTGCGATCCCCGCTCCCCCCAAATGGCTGGCAAACTTTCTGGAACTGTGATCCCCGCCACTAAAAAAATTTGACAGAAGTGCCACTAAGAACTTATACTTAAGTTGGGTTTAGTGATGCCCCACTCTCATCAACTAAACTAATCTGATCCCCACTGTAAATCCGTCCTAGGTTAGATGCCAGCCATGAATACTACTACCAGTTTTAACGACTACCTCGATACTGCCTCTGCCCTCTCCGATCGTGAACTGCAAGTGATCGAATTAGTGGCGGCAGGACTGACTAATCAAGATATTGCCGAGCAGTTGGCGATCAGCAAGCGCACAGTTGATAATCATGTCAGTAACATCTTGAAAAAAACTCGCACTGACAATAGAGTAGCGTTGGTGCTGTGGGCGTTACAATGGGGTAAGGTCTGTATTGATGAAGTAAACTGTTGCAGTCTGGACAAACGACCTATTCCCCAACGCCCTAATAGCGTGAACAATATAACAGACATTCAAGACTCAGAGATGTGTGCTTGAGATTTACTGTTACTTTTCAGGACTATCTGGCGGGGGCGATGTATCAGGAATTGATAGCGCACCTAGAGCAGTTGGGGGGTATGACTGTGCTTCCTGTATATCGCACCTTCAAGGAATTTAACTATTTAGCTAGTCCCATTGAGCATTTGTACTTAGAATGGCAAGGGGAGCACACGGCGGCGCAGTTGCGATTGCTGTTGAACATCCTTGAGCACTATGGCAAATTTACGATCACAACCCCAAAAGACTGACGTGGTGTTAGGGGGGAGGCAATCTTCTCCTGCGGGGGCAGTGGTTTTGGGTGGTTGGGCGGGGATCAGGTCTAATTTACAAAGTATTTATCCTGAACAGCGATTGGCGGCACTGCCCCAATTGTTGCGGTATGGGGAGCAAGGGGTGGCGTTGTTGATCCAGTGTTTAGGGGATCGATCCCCCAAGGTACAGCGGTATGCCCTACAACTCCTCTGGCATCGGACTGAACCACAGGTACGGCAGGCTTTGGCGGGCTACACCCACTATCAACTGCTGGATTGTCAGCAGTCTTTGACGGCACATCAGCAACCAATTACTGCCCTTGCCCTCACTGATGATGGAGCTACCCTGATCAGCACCGACACCGATGGTGAGATTTTGCTGTGGGATCTGGGTACGGGGCAGGTGAGACAGCGGTTACAGGGGCATCAACAGATGGTTACTGCCTTAGCACTGTGTCCCCACACCAGCAGACTGTACAGTAGCAGTCGCGATCGCACCATTCAGGTTTGGGACATCCACAGTGGGGCTCATCAGCAGACACTGACGGGGCATTTGGGCTATGTCAATTCCGTAGCCGTTACTCCCGATGGCACGATGTTGGTTACAGGCAGTCAGGATACCACGATCAAAATCTGGGACACCCTCTCAGGCAAAGATATGCGTACCCTCAGGGGACACACTAACCTAGTGGCGGGGATCGCCCTCAGTCCTGACGGGAAGACGATTGCCAGTTGCAGTTATGACACCACGATCCGCACATGGGATTTAGAGACAGGCAAGCAGGTGTGGGAATTTGTGGGGCATTCAGCACGGGTATTGGCATTTGCGATTAGTCCCGACGGCAGAATCCTTGCCAGTGGCAGTTTAGACACCAGAATTATGCTGTGGGACTTGCAGACAGGCATGGAGATTGCCACCCTAGAGGGGCACTGGGGCTGGGTGAAAGCCCTAGCATTCAGTAGGGATGGCAAAGTATTAGTAAGTGCCAGCTACAAAGTGATTAAGTTCTGGGATGTGGCGACCCTCTCAGAAATTTGTAGCCTCACAGGACATCGGGATTTAATTAACACCATTGCCCTTAGTGCCGACAGTCAAATTTTAGCTACAGGCGGGGAAGATCGGTTAATTCATATTTGGCGTGTACCGCCACCCCAGACCACATACTAATCCCAACCAACTGATCCCCAGTAATAAAAATAGAATGTGGGATCGCTGGACTTGGTCCGGGCGTAGGTCAATAATGATTCCACCAGATATTGCCAAGATTAAGGCGCTCAACCAATAAAAGACAAACCCTGGTTGAACAAATAACACACGAAATAAACTCACTAAGCTCAAGGCAAACAATGACAGCACCAGTGCATCTTTGAGGACACTCTTTTGCAGTTTCTTGGGTACTTCCCCGAAGGTATGGAGATGGACACGATCTAAAACTGCCCGATATTTTTTCACCCTAGCTAGAGACACAAACATAGCGATCGCTGTAAATAAAAAACTAAACCAATCAAAAGTCAGCACTAGAATTATGGCTGTAATTACTGCAGGAAATAGCCAATACCAATCAGATGCTAACAGCCACAATAGGGGTGAAATACCTGATAATACTGAAAAAGCAAAACTGTAGCCATGTTTTAGAAAATTACTTGCAAAAAAGCCCTGATAGAAATAGCTAGAAAAGATAAAACACAGCCAGATCAAGGGGGATAAAGCTAACTTTTGCGGCGTAGTTAATAAGTCCTCTGGACGATAGTTCCATTTGTCTTGAAATTGAATCATAGTATTCGCAGTATTAGGTTCTGACTCAACTTGCACTTGTTTGGGCTCAAAGATTGCCCCTGATACATCCGCATTGCCCCAATCTACACCTGTTAAATTTGCGCCAATAAAATTGGCATTAGTTAAATTTGCTAAATCTAAACAAGCAGATGTCAAATCAGCATAGCGAAAATCAACATCAGTTAAATTTGCGCCCCGTAAATCTGCCCCTACCAAACTAGCCTTGACAAACTTTGCACCTACCAAATCCGCAAACTGTAAATTCGCTCCATTCAAATTAGACTTAGGAAAACGGGCATTGCGTAAATTTGCCCTTGTTAAAATTACTGACTCTAGGTTACTTTCCCGCAAGATAATATCTGGTAGTTCCCATGCCGTTAAATCTTGTCCCTGTAAATCTAGCCAGATAAATTCTCGCCTGCGATTGGCATATAACTGCTTCAGTGCGGTTAATTCCATTCCATGAGTTTAGCTATCTTAGTACTTAAATCTATGGGGTTAAATGGCTTGCCAATTACGCCCACTACGCCTATTTTAGCAAACCGTTCTTGATCTGAAGCTAATACTTTGGCAGTTAATAAAATTACTGGTATATCTTTGGCTGTAGGATGGGATCGCATTTGCTCAAAGACACTAATGCCATCCATTTCTGGCATAGATATATCCAAGAGAATCAAATCAAAACTGAGGCGATCGAGAATTTCTAGACCTTCTTTGCCTGAACCAGCTGTAGTTACCTGCCAGCCTGCGAATTCCCCTAGAGCCACTTGAATCACTTCACAAATATCAGGCTCATCATCAATTACTAGTATAGATTTTGGTAATTCAGAAGTGGACATAGATTAAAATACCATTGAAATTAGAGAATAAGTTTAAGCCAAGTTTTTCAATTAGTACAGCAAAAGAGATATAATAGAAGCTCAGTTTGCAAAATACTTATGACTGTTCGTGTTCGGATCGCCCCTAGTCCTACAGGCAACCTACATATTGGCACAGCCCGTACTGCGCTCTTCAACTGGTTGTTTGCGCGCCGTCATGGGGGCACATTCATTTTACGGATAGAAGATACGGATCAGGAACGCTCCAAGCCTGAATTCACTCAGAATATCCTCGACGGATTGAAGTGGTTAGGGATTGATTTTGATGAAGGTCCTTACTTCCAAACTCAACGCCAAGAACGCTATGTAGAGGCAGTACAGACACTGCTGGAGCGGGGTTTAGCCTATTACTGCTACACTTCTACGGAAGAATTAGAAGCCCTCAGAGAGGTTCAGAAAGCACAAAAACTGGCTCCCCGTTATGACAATCGCCACAGAAATCTGACAGTAGCTGAAAGACAGGCATATCAAACAGAAGGAAGAATTCCAGTGGTGAGGTTTCGGATTGAAGAACCGCGCGAGATTATCTGGCATGATCTAGTCAGAGGGGAAATGCGCTGGAATAGCCGTGATCTAGGTGGCGACCTAGTGATCGCTCGTACTGCGGGTGAAGGCAAGATCGGTTTACCACTATACAACTTCGCAGTAGTGGTGGATGATATTGATATGAATATCTCCCATGTGATTAGAGGTGAAGACCACATCGCCAACACTGCTAAACAGATTCTTTTGTATGAGGCTTTTGGTCAACCTGCGCCCCAATTTGCCCATACACCTCTGATTCTCAATGCCCAGGGCGCAAAAATTTCCAAACGGGATGGAGCTACTTCGGTGTGGGAGTTCAAAGAGATGGGTTATTTACCTGAAGCCTTCAATAACTATATGATTCTTTTGGGCTGGTCGCCCCCCGAAGGCAGAGAGATTTTTTCCCTCTCAGAAGCCGCTCAACTATTTGATTTGAGTAGAGTGAACCCCGCAGGTGCTAGATTTGATTGGGATAAATTGAATTGGCTCAATAGCCAGTATATCCATAATCTGCTGATTCCTGACCTGTGCGATAGGCTTATACCATTCTGGCAGTCCGCAGGCTATACTTGCACACAACCGCGCCCATGGCTAGAAGCTCTCACAGCCTTGGTTGCCCCCAGTTTGACCGTACTCACTGATGCCGTAAAAGTCACTCACTTTTTCTTTCAAGAGCCTAGTTACACCGTAGATGCAGAAAAGGTGCTCCAAGATGAACAAGTACAGCAGATAATAGGCACGATCGCTCAATTACTGTCAGCCTACCCTAGTACGGAATTTACACTAGAGACTGCCCAAGGCTTGATTCAAGTTGTGATTGACAAGTGTCAAACTAAAAAGGGGGCGATAATGAAGCCCTTGCGCTGTGCACTTACAGGCGATACCAAAGGCCCTGAAATTATGCCTACTTTTGTGTTACTACATCAGGCGGGATTAGCTCTACCAAGATTACAAAAATGGGGGAAAGTATGACCATAATTTATCTGCATGGTTTTGGTTCTAGCCCACAATCAGGCAAAGCTCAATTCTTAAAACAGAAGTGTCAGGAAATTAGCAGAGAACTCTTGATTCCTGATTTGACTCTAGGAAATTTTCAGACTATGACCATTACTAAGATACTGAATTATTTACAGCATTCCTTCTCAAATGAAGCCTTACTGGTGGTAGGTTCTAGTCTAGGGGGTTTTATTGCGGTGCAGTGGGCGATCCGCAATGTTCAGATTAAAGAGATGATTCTGCTTGCACCTGCGCTGAATTTTCCTGCGGCTATAGGACAATGGATAGGCTCAGAAGCGTTGGCTGAGTGGGAAAAGCAAGGTACTAGGGAATTCTTCCACTATGGCTTCCAGAAGAACATTGCTCTCAATTATGAGTTCTATTTAGATGCCCAGCAATATCGGCATTGGCAATTGGCGCGCACTCTGTCCATTGCGATCCTGCACGGTAAGCAAGATGAGGTTGTACCCGCAGAAGTGAGCATAGAGTTTCAGAAACAATATCCTCAAGTAGAGTTACATTTAGTGGAATCTGATCATAGCTTGAATGATCCGGTGAGTTTAGAATTACTATGGCAGAAACTAAAATCAGCGATCGAGCGTTTAGACGATGTCTAGTGAATGGATATTTACGAAGATTACCCCACTCCCCCAGTGGTTGATTGACCTCGCAGGTAGATACGGGGCAGAGATTCTGTGGCGCAGAGGTATGACCGATCCCCTGGAAGTTATGTCATTCCTTGATCCCAGCCACTACCAGCCTACGCCAGCAAGTGCTTTTGGTGCGGAGATGGAGCGGGGGATTGAGAGAATTCAACGAGCCGCCAAGAAGCAAGAGAGGGTATGGATTTGGGGAGATTTTGATACGGATGGAATTACAGCTACAGCAGTTCTCTTAGAGGGATTGAAACCTCTATTGCCCAATCTAAAATACTACATTCCCGATCGTCTGCAAGAGGGTCACGGCTTATCCCGGAAGGGAATTGAGACTATTAAAAACAACTGCGATCTAGTTATTACTTGCGATACAGGCAGTTCCAATTATGCCGAGCTAGAATATCTAAAGCATTTAGGAATAGATGTGATTATTACTGACCATCACACTCTACCTGCAGAACGCCCTCCTGTGACGGCAATTATTAACCCACGGTATTTATCTAATCATCATCCCCTCTATCATCTTTCAGGCGTAGCGACCGCATATAAACTATTAGAGGGGCTATATACAACCCAAGTAAGTGATCCTCAGGTAGCTTTAGAAAAACTATTAGATTTAGTAGCCATTGGTTTGATTGCTGACCTTGTAGAATTGACAGGGGATGTGCGCTATCTCGCCAAGAAAGGGTTAGAAGTGCTCAAGCAACGCCAGCGCACAGGCTTAAAATTATTACTAGATAAATGTAACCTAGCAGGCGATAATCCTACCGATATTAGTTTTGGTATCGCCCCCCGCTTGAATGCGGTTAGTCGGATTTGGGGTCAAGTAAATCGATGTGTGGAACTCTTTACTAGCAATGATCCCACCTACTGTCAGACCTTAGTTGATCTAATGGAGACTGCCAATCAGAAACGCAAAAACTTACAAGACAAATTGACCGATGCTGTCTTGAAAAAAATTAGCCAGCTAGATTTATCAACTACAGGGATTATTGTTACAGTCGATCCAGAGTGGACAGGTGGAATTCTAGGTTTAGCGGCTAATCGGATCAGCAATATATATTGTCGCCCTGTAATTGTGGGTACTACCGATGGAGAAGTGATTAGAGCCAGTGCCCGATCCTATGGTGATATTGATTTATATCAGTTGATCAAAGGGCAGGAACACTTATTGATCGGTATGGGTGGACATCCTTTTGCCTGTGGCTTATCTCTCAAGCAAGAAAATTTAGAGGTTTTTATCCATGCGATCAATCAAAGGTTCCATCACCACTATCCTAATTACTCTTTTGTCCGTCAAATCCAGATTGATTTAGAACTGAACATTGGGGAATTCAATGAAGACCTCACGAAGCAGTTAAAGTGTTTGCAACCTTTTGGTATGGGCAATCCTAATCCTGTAATTTTAATTAGAAACGCCTATCTCTCTACAGTCGATTCTAGTAGATTTCCTGAATACTTTCTACAGGATGCAACAGGTAAAACTAAATGCATTTGTTGGGACTACAAACCCAGTGAACTGCCTAGGGATCGCTGTGATGTGTTAGTAGAATTTGTACATAAATTCAAGGATAATAAATACAAGTATCAAGGGCTGCTTATTGATTGGCGCTTAGTTGCCCCAGTTGTTTTACCAACTGCACCTAAACCAGTCGAGAATTTGCCCCCATTAGTCCAGAGGGTTCCAAGGGATCCAATTCATATCTGGAAAGAATTAGTGGGGATCGCTAAGTATCTAGCCCGTACTCAACAACAGATTCCACTAACTGTACTTAAGGATAAATTGTATTTAACTGACATTTTGCTAGAAAAAGGAATAAAAGCTTTACAAGCTACTTATTTACAACCTTGTATCTGTGATGGTCAGCTTAGCTTTACACAGAATGATAGTTTGCGTCAAGCTCCTTTGAATTCTTTTGCAATTAAAGAATTTATTGCTACTCTAGCTGAATTTTGTTTTAGGAGTGGACATTCTCTAGTACAATTGAGCAGTCCAGAGCATCAAGGAAATTGACCGTGATTAGCTACTACTTTCCCAGCGATCCCCCCTATTTTCTCTTCATTGCTTCTCTGCTCTTGGGTTTAAGCTGTGGCAAGGCTTTTGAGATGAGCCTACGCCAATTGATTGACCGTTGGATCGAAAGCAAAAGTACAGCTGTGATTCTGGAACTACGAGGAACATCAATATATGTTCCTTATTTGGGCATTGTGGTGAATGTGGGCATATTTCTAGCCTGTGGGCTAGGGATTTTTGGGTTTCCGCCATCTTTGGCGCTGGCAGTAGCGATCCCAATCACCCTTGGCATTAGTTATTTTGTGTGGCGACAATTGAGTAGATTGCTAGTGGAATTGGAACGAGGGGGATCCCCAGCAATGGATTTAGATAGTTGGGAGAATTGAGAACTTGGCATGTGCTAATCGATCCATTCATTTTCAGGGCGGTCTTCTTGAACAAGGAGACGATCGAACCCTTCCCGCAAACTAGGCGGATTCAATACTAGACAGCGATGCATCTCAATAATCACATCTTCAGGCACTTGGCGAGAACGGGATTGATTTCTACTCAAACAAATCCACAGCGGTACTTGCAGACAAACACCCGTGATCGGTTGAAAATGATAACTCTTGAGGAGTTCAATCACCTCTCTACGATATTTACTCTTGTAGTTAGTGGCATCGTAAATGATATTCTTCCCTGCTTCAGCAGCAGTCATCACCTGCTGTTTGACTTCTGCCCAAATTTGTAGCCATTCTCCCTGAATTGAGGCATCGCCGTAGAGCCTACCTCTGATCTGGTCAGGGGAAATATAGGCATAGAGATTGGGATGGGTGCGCAACATGGACTGAGCAAGAGTGGATTTGCCACTCCCTGGAATTCCGATTAGTATAATTGCTCCTGCCACTCTCTTTCTCGACCCTAACCAAAGCGGGTAGCGGGAATCGAACCCGCAACTAAAGCTTGGGAAGCTTTCGTTTTACCACTAAACTATACCCGCAAGGCATCAAATATCATAACACACCTTTGGAACTTGGAATCAGGTGCGATCGCCTAGGATCGAGTTCTACTGCCATGCGCAGGGCACGGGCAAATGCCTTGAAACTCGCTTCTACAATGTGATGGGAGTTAATACCTGCCAGTTGGCGAATATGCAAGGTAATCTGGGCGTGATTGACAAACCCTTGATAGAATTCTCTTACTAACTGGGTGTCATAAGTGCCGATGCGTTGGGTCGGGATTTCCAAGCCGTAGGCTAGATAGGGGCGACCCGAAAAATCCAATACCACCTGCACCAAAGATTCATCTAGGGGCACAAAAAAATGCCCAAAGCGATAGATACCCTTGCGATCCCCTAGAGCTTGGGCAAATGCCTGACCAAGAGCGATCCCCACATCTTCGTTGGTATGGTGATCGTCAATATGCAAATCCCCTACAGCTTTGATTTCCAGATCAAACAGGCCGTGGGTTGCCAGTTGTTGCAGCATATGATCCAAAAAGGGAATTCCCGTATGGATACTCCCCTTGCCACTACCATCAAGGTTGAGCCAAATTTCCACATCTGTTTCGCCCGTACGACGATTGATTTTACTAATGCGGTTCTGATTCATGGTTGCATAGGAGCGTTCTAAATTGATTAGTTAGCAGTTGAGGTTCCAGCCTAGAATGATTAGATTACTAGAGTTCAGACCCTCAAATATAGTACATCACACCAACTTGGGATTTCTGTTTTGCTAGTTCACATAAATCTTTGAGAGTATATTCTTGCAGAATAGCCTCAGCGGCGCTCTGGGCAGAATACCACACTTCTAATAGTGCTGCTAGCGCAGGGGAAACTACTCCACCTTCAGGTTGGCGAGGCAGAAATGGATTGCTTCCTTCTACAGAGCGGATAATCTCTAATATGCTGATCTGCCAAGGCTCTCGCGCCAAAATATAGCCCCCCTTCGCTCCCCGCTGGCTCCTTACTAAGCCCTGCCGTTTGAGGGATGCTAGTAATTGCTCTAAATAGCGATCGGGTATATTTTGCAGGGTAGCAATCTGCTTAATTTGCAGGGGGTGATCCCGATCATAATTGTTGGCTAACTCAATCAAGGCAAGGAGAGCATACTCACTTTTGAGCGATAGTTCCACTGAAAAACTAATGCGTAAACACCCAACCCTATATTACTACGGTAAGGCACTGGGGAATAAAGACTTAGCTCAGTTATCTCTTTTCTGGTAATTTTGATCTAGGATTCCATGTTGATCTGCCCCCAAAGTACCTCTATCTCTGCAAAAATGTTGCACCTCTGTAACAAAACTTAACATTAGGGGTTAGATTTACCCTACCACAGGCTCAACCCCTAAGATTTGCATTAAAGTACAATGTCTGCCTATTTCTATCTGTAAATATCGTAATTTCTCCATCAGTTCAGTAGAATCCAGAGGAAATAAATGTTTGAATTCTGCTTGGTCTTGGTTTTTAAGTCGCTCTTGTAACTCTCTTAAAATCCGTTGAAACGGTTCAGCACTAAGATGTTTACATGCTTTAGAAAAAGTAGATATATCAACCTTAAAAACCAGATGAATAAGCCCCTTATGGTCGAAATTCTGGCATCTAAAATGAAATGTATCCAGATGAGGACAAACAGTTGAGAATCCAAAACACGATAATCATTAGCAAGGGCTTGATAAGTTGCTATAGGGTTAGTTTTTTGTTTTTCTTAGAGCTAAAATATCATTTCTGGCTCCTTTTTTCTACCTTTTTCCTGACATTCAACACTTCTGCTATTGAATAGTTTCCATTTCAGCGGGTAAGCCCATTTGGGTTAATTGCTGTAGTCGTTCAAGGGCAATGTTTTGGTTACTGTAGGCACCGATCTGGATTACGCTTCTGCCTGCGCGGTTGGAGGCAAAAGCTTCAGGAAATAGGGTGCGTACCTGCTGGAGCACTTCAGGGGTAACAAGGGTTACCACTACTCGCCAACGGGGGGGTTGGGTAATTACCGCGATCGGACGGGGGGGGCGGATCACGATCGGCTGATTGACGGGATCGCCTTTGGGGGGAGTGGTGGTGATGGGGGGGAGATGAGGGGAAATGTCAGTAGGCAGTTTGGGCGGTTGCCCTGTGAGGGAGACCACTATGGAATTATTCCCATGGGCGGGGGGGCTGGGCAGAGGGGCGATTGCTGTACCAGCCAGCTCAATACTGCCGATGAGCTTGGGTGTGCTAAATTGATTGCCACTGGCGACTATGGTTTGACTGGTCTGGTTGCGAATGTCGGCGGTTTTATTGTCGCTGAAAACATTGTTACCAGAGTTGTCGGCTGTGCCTAGGTCGGGGATGGCTTGCCCTAGGATCATGACCCCTGTGCCCTGATTGTGGGTGATGGTATTTTGGCGCAGGCGAGGACGGGACTGCCCCTGAATCATGACCCCGTCTTGGTGATTGGTGATTTGGTTAGAGAATAGTTGGGGTGCGCTATTTTGGCGGATATTGATCCCAAAAACATTCTGAGTGATGAGATTATGTTTAACTTGGGGGGTAGCTAAACCATCGATCGTGATCCCGTTGGCAGAATTGGCACGCACCAGATTGTGAGTGATAGTGCCCCCTGCTCTGCCCGTGATGCTGATCCCGTCTTGGCTGTTGGCGGTGAGGGTGCTGTAGCTGAGGGTGGGACTGCCCCGCTCGATCCACACGCCAAAGCCTCTAGGTTGAGGATTGGTAACTGTAACCCCCCGCAGTTGCGCCTGATCTTGGAGGACGATCGCTGTGTTTTGCTGTCCCAAAAACAGGGAACGAAAATTGCCCCCTCCTTTGATCACCACACTTGCGCCTTGGTTGGTGATATTGCCTTGGACAATGGTCTGGCGAGATAGCACCAAGGGAAACTGTTCTTCACTGTAAACCCCATCTGCCAGTTGAATGACTGTTTCGCCTGTGCTGGCTTGGAGGGCACGGCTGATGGTACGAAATGGTTGGGCAGGGGAACCATCCCCCGTCTGGTCATTCCCCGTTTGCGGATGCACATAGATCGGCCTTGCCCATGCAGGATTCGCCATGGCGATGGCGATTGCACTCCCCAGAAACACACTGATTTTCATGTTGCCATCTGCTAAAATCCCAGAGCATTATACTCCCAGCGTCAAGGGTTATTGCGTTTTGGCAGCGAGCTAATTTTCTCCCTATGCGAGATATTTGGCACAGAAGTTGCCATTATAAATAGAACCGAGGACAGTTCCTTTGAGGAGGATTTAGCACAGGATGTATTAGAGATAATAACCGTATTTTCCGCCCGACTTTACGGTTCCAGAAGTGAGAAAAACAAGCAATTGGTGCGGGAGTTGAGAAATGTCACTCGTCAGCTTTAAGACTAGTCTCAGGCTTTTGCGGCGAAACATGCCGGAGTTGCGAGACATGCCTATAACTGGGGTTTGGATGTTTGTTTGGCGGCACTAGAGAATAAACAGAAAGTCCCCAGTGGGATAGATTTGCACAAGAAACTGGTCGCAGAGGTTAAACCTGTGAACAGGTGGTACTACGAGGTTAGCAAATGTGCTCCTCAAGAAGCTCTAAGAAATTTAGAACGAGTTTTCAAGAATTGGCGGAAACACAAACACTGCAAGAAACCAACATACAAAAGAAAGGCAAAAGGGATAGTTTTTACTTGGAGGGTGTTATTAAAATATCAGGAAACAAAATTAGAGTCCCGATATTTGGGTGGCTAACCTGTGATGAACTTTTACCCTCAGTTTCGCCAAAGAATGTAACTATCAGTAAAAGAGCTGATAAGTGGTACATCAGCTTTAAGTACGAAATAGAACATAAACCCACTGTCAATCAGGCAGATAAAATAGGCGTAGATATAGGTATAAACGTCTTAGTAACTTGCTCTAATGGTAAAGTCTTTCCTAATCCTAAACCCTATAGGAAAGCCAAGAAGAAACTATCACGATTACAAAGGAGGCTAAGTAAAAAGCAAATTAAATCCAACAACAGAAAGAAAGCTAGAGTCAGGTTAGCCAGAGCCTACAAGAGAGTATCCGATATGAGGATGGATATCACCACTTATTTAGCTAAGAACCACGGCGAGGTGATCATTGAAGACCTGAATTATCGGGTATGCTTAAGAACCACCGGTTGGCAAATGCCATAGCCGATTGTGGTTTCTTTGAATTTCGCCGGCATGCGCCTGGTATGGGAGTAAATTAACTGTTGTGGACAGGTTTTACCCCTCCAGCCAAATATGCTCTAACTGCGGGCATCGGCAAAAGATGCCGCTAAAAGAACGAGTTTACAACTGTTCTCATTGTGGCATTTCCATAAATAGAGACTTGAATGGGAGTCTAAATCTATTGAATTACAAAAATACCCCAAGCTCTGGGGGAATTGAAGCTTGTGGAGAAGTAATACCCCTTGAGAGCGTAGCTTTTGAGACTTCGATGAAGCAGGAAGCCAGTATGAGTCTATTTGACTTGGCTGTATAGATTTGTATAAGTCTTGCAGAGCGGCTTTCAGCCCCTGCGATCGCTGAGGTGGGGTTTTTACTTATAAAGGCAAGAGTTCGGCAACCTTTTGCAATAGTTCTGGGGTAGAGAAGCCTTTAGTTAAAAAGTCGGTTGCGCCTAAACGGCTGGTCTCCCTTGACCATTCTTCCGCTAGACGGGAGGAGATTACCAGAATTGGCATGGTATAGCCCATCTGCCGGCAGCGATCGATGAGAGTTAAGCCATCCATTCGGGGCATTTCAATATCTGTAATTAGTAAGAGGGGTGGCTCATTGGCTTGCATCCACTCAAAGGCTTCTAGACCATCACTGCAAGTACGCACCTGATACCCTTGTGCCGTTAAACTGCCCTCAATCCGACGACGCATCAGGGCGGCATCATCTACTACTAGGATTTGACAACGGGCACGGCTGGTAGTAATAGCTTCTTGACCGCCAATTGATTCTAGGAGGACATCTAGGCGTTGCTTGGTTACTAGAGTTTCAATCAGGGAAATGGCATCAATCACAGGGATCAGCTTGCCATTGGGCATCAGGCTCACCCCCACCAGACCGATCGGGGCTTGCAGGGGATAGGGGATCGAGTTCACCACTAGGTCGCTCTGCCCCACTAGACTATCGGCAATGAACCACAAGCCTTCGGTTTGATCGGGTAGTTTAGACCGCACAGCGATAGTAGTCGGCAGTAGGGGGCGGGGAGTCATGTCCCCCTGCCAGTACTGGTATAGGTCTATCCCAGGGACTTTACCTGTTTCTTCCACAATTTCTATGGCATGGGTGGGACGGTTCACCTGCTCCCACAGTAAGTCCCCCAGTAACATAGTTGTAAAAATTTCCGCAGTTGGTATGGCGAACTGGCGATCGCCCGCCTGCAGGAGCATACAGCGCACCAACATTTGGGGCACAGGAATCTGGATTGTAAAGGTAGTGCCCACCCCCACTTTACTGTTGAGGAGCAACTGTCCCCCCATGGCGGCGATCTGACTGGCAACTACATCCATGCCCACACCCCGTCCCGATACATCAGATACGGTTTTGGCAGAAGTGAAGCCCGGCTGGCAAATCACCGCCAGTAATTTTTCTGGTGTAGAAGTATCCGTTAAAGGTAAACCTTTAGCTTGAGCAATACTGGCAATTTTCTGAGGATCGATCCCTTTGCCGTCATCCCTAATTTGTAAGATAAAGCTATTACCCCTTCGGGCAAGGGCTAGTTCAATTTTGCCTTGGGGCGGTTTGCCTGCTTTTTCTCGCTCTTCTTTGCTCTCTAAGCCGTGGTCAAAGGAGTTGCGGATCATGTGCAGGAGTACTGGTTCAAGGTTGCGCAGGGTGCTGGCATCCATCTCGATCTTCTCCCCAGATACCACCATCTGGGCGGGTTTGCCCATGCGGGTTGTCAGGTCGCGCAGAATCCCCCGCGCCCGAAACGCCAAAGTTTCAAAGGGCAGGAGGCGACTCTCCTCAATGGTCTGCTGGAGGTTGCGCAGACTGGTATCCAGTTTTTGCAAGCTCTCGGTGGTACGGCGGGCATATTCTCCTGTTTCTGCCCCCAACTCAATTAGCCGCAGACTGATTTCCAGCAGGCGGTTAATGGCAGTGTAACCCTTGCGGTAGCCTTCCAGTTGTAGCCCACTGCGGCTGACATTGGTATCGCTCAGGGCGTAGTCATCTTGGACTTGACGCAATTGGGTGATGTACTGCACACTGTCTTGGGCTAGGGACACTAGGGGTAGGAGGTTGTTCTGCACAGCTTGGTAATAACCTTGGGCGGCACGGGTGGTCATCAGGGTCTCGATCAAATACTGGGAAGAGCGGTCCAGTCGTTCCAAAGGCACCGGCACTTGAATATCGGCGACGGTTTCTGTAGTTTTGGGTTTGGGCGGCACTTTGGCGATGCGGGCAAATTCTTGCTCTAGGGTCTCTTGGGGCGGGGCTGCTGTTTTGGGCTTCGGCAGGACTCCCCCCAATTTCGCAGCTTCTTTCAACATGGCTAGGTAGGGGGTAAATTCAGTCTTCCATGCCCCTAAGGGTTTGGTGATTAGGTCTTCCCCCTGTTTAATCAATTCTGCCCAAGCGGGGCTGAAGTTCATATCATTCCCGATCTCCAACAATTGAGTCAAAGTTTCTTGGGCGGTAGTTTTGGCGGTTTCGGGCACTGCCCCTGTTTCAGGTAGTTGCTCTAGTGCCATTTCCAATGCCAAGACCACTAGGTCAAAGCCTTGGGTGGCAAATTCCTGCCATAACTGGCGTTGTTCGTTCCATTCCGCTAGGAAGTTGGTCTTGACCTGTTCATGGATGGCTCTGATCCGCTCTACGATTTCGGTGGGTGGCTCATGGTCAGGCAGTTGTAAGCCCCCGATCAATAATTCCCCTGCTTCGGTGAGTAACTGTTGGAGTTTGCCATCGCCCAGAGGTGGCGCAGTTTCCAGGTATCTTAAATCAGAGAGGATATCCTCAAGGGCGGCGGTAATCTGGCGAATGGCATCTGCACCGACCGTAGCTGAGTTGCCCTTGATCGTGTGAATGGAGCGATAGAGTTGGGTGATGTTCTCTTTCCAAGTGGCATCGCTCAGGAGTTGAATAGTGCTGATGTAGGTCTGTACATCCCGTTCTGTATCTAAGTTGAAGAGTTTGCGCAGTTCCTGCTGTTCGGGATCGAGGTTGGTGGGGGTAGCTACTTTGATAGGCTGCACCTTGGGTGTGGCAGGTAGAGGTTTGCCGCCAGTTTTGCCGCAGGCTTTGAGTTCCTGCAAATAGGGCCGCCACTGGGATCGCCATGCTTCGGCGGTGGGCAGGGCAATCAGTTCCCCACTGCGGTCTAGGAGTTGAAACCAGCCTGCCCCCATCTGTAATTCACTGCCGATCTCCCGCAGTTGTTGGATCGCTTCTTGGGCGCTGGCGATCGCGGTTGCTGGCACTGCCCCTGTTTCTGGCAGTTCATCCAATGCCATATCCAAATCTAAGGTAACTAAATCAAAGCCCTGTTCCGCAAATTCCTGTTGTGCCAAGAGCATTTCATTCCAGTCCAGCAGATACTGCCGCTGTATCTCCAAGCGCAGGGCTTGGATGCGCTCTACCATGGCTGTCGGTTCTTCCTGTTGGTCCATCTCCAGACTAGCCATCAGCAGTTCCCCTGCTTCTTGGAGCATGGCAATCAAGCCCCCATCGCTCAATTCTGGCGCAGGGTCAAGATAGCGCAGATCGGAGAGTAAATCTTCTAGGACTGTTGTTACCTGCCGCACCGCCATAAACCCTACGGTAGCCGCACTGCCTTTGATCGTGTGCACTGCCCGATAAACTGCATTGATGTCTTCTTTCCATGTCTGGGGGTTCAATTGCCCGGTGGTGGAGAGATAGATTTGCAGATATTTCTGGGCATCCATCTCAAAGAGTTGGCGGAGTTCGTGCTGTAGCTGTTGCTCATCCATAGGACTATGCAGGTAAACGAAACTTGGCAATCTGTTGAGCTAGTTGGGCGATCTGCTGGCTGAGGGCTTGCCCTTGGGATTGGACAGCGTTAATCTGCCTAAGTAGTTCTTCACTCCTGGCAAAAACCTGCTCAGTGGCTCCTAATACCGACTGTACGGTATTTCCCAAGGCTTGGTTGGTGGTGAGTACCTGTTCTGCTACCTGTGCCATTTGGGCTGATACCTGTTTGAGATAATCAAAACTCTGCTGGGAACGGTTCACGCTGTCAGTGAATTGACTCACCAAGTTAGTTACATCTTTGATATCTTTATCAATCCCTGACACTACCACTTCCACAAAGCCTGTGCGCTGTTGCAGTACCACCAGCCCTTGATTGGTCTGGGTGGCAAGGCTGTTCACTTGAGAGGCGATCGCCGCAAACTCACGGGCTACGCTGGCAAATTGGTCTGGCTCCCGCTGTTCCACGGCGCGCGCCGCCACCATAGAGGCGTTCATCGCCAGCACTTGGGTCAAAGATGCCAATCGTTTCTGTTCCAGTACAAATTCCTTCGCCAGGGTAACGAATTCATCTAGGTTGCGAATTCTCTGCACAATCAAGCCTGTACCTGTCTGGAGGGAATTGATCGACTCGGTGAGGCTGACAATCCCCTGTCCCGCTTCCTGTACCGCCAGTTCAGCCATTTGGGTCGCTTCTGTCACCGCCTGCTCCTGCTCTTGGGCCAGTTTCACTAATTTGCCCATCTTTGCCAAATCTGCCTGAGTTTTTTGTAAATAGGACTGTTGGGCTTGGGCACGATCCCGCAGGTCTGTGGTTACAGTTTGCAGTTCTGTGAGCTCGTTCTTGACTTGTTCAGTTTGGCTGTAGATTGCCCTGACCGTATCCACTAGCGCTTGAATATAGCGATTTACTTCTTCTCCTTCCTTGGTTTGAATATCCAAATTCCCTTGGGCTAGATTCGCCACAATTTGGGACAATTCCCGCAGTCGGTTTTGGAGTTGAATATCTGCGCTCCCCTCTGCTGCCAGTTGCTCTGACAATTCTGTGAGCCGTTCCCCCATCTGTTGGACTATGTTTTGCAGGTTGGTCAATTCATCACCCGTAAAGTTAAGATCAGGCAGATACTTGTGAGCATAGGTCTGAGCCAACTGATGGAGGTTTGCCAAGGGTTTAGTGAGAGGGCGCAGTTGCGCTTGTGTCCACAGGAAGCCCCCCGCCAAAACCACGATCCCCACTGCCAACCCCCCCAGTAAATTGGTACTGCCCATTACACTGGCTAGGACAATCCCTACCACCCCTATGCCCGCCATAAAGTTGATGGTAGTGCGCAGACGCTCCACTACCCCCGATCGCCCCAATCCTGTAGCTACTGCCATATCACTCTTCATTCATGAGGTCAAAATCAAAAGCAAAGGGAGTTGTATTCTCTTCCTCACTCAAGAGGGGCAAGCATTCTTCTAGCTCTTCAGTTTCTGGCTTAGCTGTAAGTTCTGGGGTTGGAATTTGCAGTAGGAACTGTTCTATATTTCCCTGACTTACCTCTTCGCCTAGTTCTGCTCCCACCTCAGCTTGCATCCCTGCTTCTGCATCCAAAGCGGAAACCAGAGCCTCAAAATCTTGATTCATGGGAATTTCTGCTTCCTCTGCCACCACCAAATCTAAGTCATCCATTGATTCTCCAGTGTCTGCCGCCAACTCTGCCACCAGAATAGAACTAGATGGTTCTGGCATGACCGACGCCGCCAAAATTT
The DNA here is from genome assembly GCA_046295715.1 of Pseudanabaenaceae cyanobacterium. Classification (GTDB taxonomy): domain Bacteria; phylum Cyanobacteriota; class Cyanobacteriia; order Pseudanabaenales; family Pseudanabaenaceae; genus JBKBMU01. The sequence goes on along the minus strand of JBKBMU010000005.1, from coordinate 95,652 downwards.
GGGTAGGAATATCAAAAGGCTCTTGCAGAGTGTCCTCTAGGGGCACATCTGCTACTTCCACCACTGCATCACCAGCATCTACTGCTACAGGTACAACGAAGTCAGCTAGGTCATCTGCTGTGGTTTCTGCAAGGTCAGCGATCTGGTCAAAATCTAACTCCGGAGCCACTTCCTCTGGGTAGGCTTCTTCTGCGATTACTAAGTCCTCAAATTCTTCAGCCATAGGCGTAGGCATGGCTACCTGTTCCCGTTCCATTTCAATCAAATCGGGGTCAGCCAGCACTTCACCAAAGGTGTTAGAACTATCTTCATCACTTGCCAACATCACTGCCGCAAAGTCATCTTCTACATCTGGCTCGGTAGTATCTACGAGCCCTTGATTTGGTGGAGGCGGCAGGTCATCTATGGGCACATCTAACCAGTCTTCCTCTTCTGGGGTAGCTGGGAGCGGGACATCAGCAAAACTATCTTCATACACAGTAGGTTCAGTCTGCAGAGCTACTTCTTCAGAGCTTGCCTCTGGTATGTACTCCAACTCTTCTAACTCACTGGTTGATGTCTCTGCCCACTGGTCAGCCATCGGCGCAACTGCCAAGGGTTTGTCAGCATCAGCTATTGCCCCATTGACTTCTGCTTCCATTTCCTGTAAGTCTTCATCCAGTAAGACATCCCCAAAGCTATCCTCATCTGTCTCACTCACTGACACTCCTATATAGGAGGGTGTAGAAACTGCCCTTGCCTCCTCTGGGTGCAGTTCGGGCGCAGGTGATGCTAATTCTGCTTCTTCCATTTCCATCAAGTCCCGATCCATCAGGACTTCAGCAAAGGTATTGGGACCTTCCTTATCTTCGGTGTCAGCCCATTCAGCAGTAGCTACCTGTCCGTCTAGTGCGCTCATTTCTTCTGCTTCAGCTAGGTCAGCAAAGTCAGTGATATCGCTGAATTCCTCTTCTTCAAAGTCTAGTAGTTCCAACTCCTCTCTGGCAGCGGTATCCACCGTAGTCGGTGTAGCGATCGCTGTTTCCAAACTCGGTAGCATCGCCTCTGGCAAACGGAAGAAGCGAATCCCTGTTAGGAGTTCTTGGGCGATCGCTCCCATGGTTTCTGCCTGTTGGCGGGCAGTTGCCGTCAATTGAGCAGTTTGTTCAGCGAGGGTAGCAATTTCACTGATATACCTAGCGGTGGACACGGCCGCATCGGCAATTTCCAAGGAGGAGCTGGTAACACTCTGCCCCACTTTTACCACCTGCTCCGTTACTTGGCGCACACTTTGGAAGGCAGTAGCAGACTGCTCTACCCCAGCCGTAAAGCCTGCCACCAGACCGCCTAAGCTCTGCACTTCCGTATCCACCGCTGACACCACCGCCTGAATCTGCCCTGTGCGTTGGCGCAGTACAGTCAAGCCTTGGTTGGTCTGCGTCGCCAAGGCGTTTACCTGCTCTGCGATCGTCTCAAATTCCCGCGCCACCCCGATAAACTGTTTCGGGTCTCTTTGTTCAGCGGCACGGGCGGCAACTAGGGTGGCGTTGATCGCCAGCACTTGGGTCAAAGATGCAATCTGGCTCTGATCCTGCACAAATTGTTCCGCCAAACCCACAAACTCCCCCAGGGTTTTCATCCTCTGCACAATCTGGGCTGATCCCTTCTGCAGAACAGCGATCCCTTCTGTCAGCTTAGTAATCGCAGCTTGGGCTGATTCCACCGTCTTTTGTACCTCTTGGAGCGCCCGGTTGGCAATTTTCACCTGATCCGCTGAACTTTGGGCAGAGTTGGCCACCTGTTCCGTCAGTGCCCGCCCCTGTGCCACCGATTGCGCCTGTTCTACCGTGTTTGCCGCTACAGTGCGCGCTAGGCTTTGCAGTTCTTCCGCCCCTATTGCCACCTGCTGCGCAGTCGCCAACACCCGCGCAATTGTCTCGGCTAACCGCTCCCGCAGACGGTTCAGGGTGTCTGCCACCAGACCAGTGGCCCGATCGCTCACCTCCGCTTCTACGGTCAAGTCTCCCTCTTCAATGGAAGAGACCACCTCCAGCAGTAAACCCACTTCCTGTTCACTGGCTTCCTGTTCCTGTTGCAGTTCTTGGGCAATGCGCTGTCGTTCTTGGTTTTGGACTAACCTAGTCGTCTCTTCTCTGATGCGCTCTTCATGCTGGACAATCTGCGCCACTAACTGACGGAAAACAGTTTCTAGGCGATCCAGCTCATCTCCACCACTATTCTGCCCTTCAACCACACCGCCCCGGGCCTGTGCCAGTTGTTGGCACTCATCCATAATTTTTTGCAAGCGGCGGTTGAGATAATTCACAAACCACAGCACCACCAGCCCCAACAACAGAGCCACACCGACCGTCACCCCCAGGGTCTGCCACAGTACCCGATCGCGCACCTCTGCTTCAGGGAGCACCCCAAACAGCCATGCTTTTTGTTCCCCCAGTTGTAACTGGCGGTAAGCTACCAGATTCCCACCTACTTGGGCGGTATCACTAATTTTTGCACCCCTTGCTTGCCACACAGCCCGCAGTTCTGGGATCCCTGACACCTCCCCACTTTGACTGCCAGAAGCTGACAAAATCTGGCCCTCTTCATCAACTAATACCAAGTAGCCCTGACCCTTTTGACTGACTAGTTGGCTTAGTGGCCTAGCTTCTGAGTTTGGTGACTTTACTTCTGCCAGCAGTAGGGACCCCGCCCTGACCAGCCCTTCCATTTCCTGCTGTGCACCCTTCCACAGCTCTTGGTAAAGCACAAATCCCAGCGTCCCCACTCCTAACACCGCACTCCCACAGACAGCCAGCAGTAACCCTGTCCCGATCGAACCCCCACTGCCCCTAGTTTTTGCTGGACTGGGGCTAAGAGTTTGGGACTTAACTTTTTGGGTTTTTGTGGTAACTGCCATAATCCTTCCTTTTGCCTAGCTACAAGTCTATCCAGCCATTCGCCCCGCCCACCGTCGCGGTTGCCACAGGGATAGGGGCAAACGATCTAACACCTGATCCACCATCAGATGATGGGGCTGGGGTTGATACTGACTCACTGTAACACTTTCCAGTACCTGATCCACCACCAAACCCACACCCTCTAACCCACCAGCCAAGGCACTGAGGTGCACCATCGGAAAATTCTCCGGTAACAATACCCCCTGTTCCCCCAAAGCCCGCCGCAGTACCACCACTGGGATCACCTGCCCCAAATGATGCAGCAAACCCGCGATCGACCCGTCATAAAAAGGCACAGGCATTACATTCCCCCGATCTACCACGATAATGCTAGACACCACCGCATCAGGGAAAACCACTACCTGCTGATTGCCCCCCCCTAAACCCGTCAAAATATAGCGGTTGTAAGCACTAGGGGCAGACATAGTTACTTCACCTTTTGTTTAACTCTTTGCAATACTTCTAATAGACTATCCCTTGTTACTGGCTTAGGTAAGTAGTCATCTGCCCCTGCCCTTTTTAACCCATAGTCAATCTCCAACTTACTGCGCTTCGTGGAAGAAAATACCACATATTGATTGGCAGTTTTGGGATTGGAGCGCAACTGCCGTAAAAATTTGTAGCCGTCCCCTTCAGGCAAAACAATATCCAAAAACATGGCGGCATAGTCACCCGTTGCCAGTTTTTCCAGCACCCCTTTGGTCGACTCGCATACCTCTACCTCATGGCCCAACTCCTTGAGCATTGCACTGAGTAGGGTACGCTCGGTTGGACTGTCGTCCACAATCAAAAATCTCTGCCCCATTGTTAATCACCAAATCCAGCCATGTTCACTAACAGAGTATATTAACCTAAACTAAGGTGTCTGTGGACAGGGGTGCCAGTTCCCGCAACAATTCTCTTAATTCATCCCGAAACCGTTCAGTATCCGAGGGAGACTTGGCTTTGGCAATAAAGCGGCAGTTTGCCCACCTTGCCCGAAAACTATTGGTCATGTTGTTTTCCCCAGTTACCAACACCAAAGGCAGGTTTTGCATATCGGGATGTCGGCGAATCTGTTTGATTAACTCAAAGCCATTCAAACTGGGCATATTGATATCGGCAAACACCACACTGGGGCGGTACTGCATGATCAGTTGGGTGGCTTGGGTGGGATCGTCCGTCACCTCCACCTGATAGCCCCACCCCTCCAGCAAACTGCGGAATTGATTCAACAGTAAGGTGGAGTCGTCCACAATAAATATCTTGGGTTCGTTGCTGTGGCTGCTGCGGTGACTATCCTCAGGAGCAGTTACTGGTGTATGTTGTACCTCTGGTAAGGGCAGTACCGAGATAATTTGCTTCTGTGCCAGGCGATCGAGCAATACTGCCGTGCGATATAGGGGTTGTTTGAAGTTTTCGGCGATCTCAGTAATGCGGTGCTGACCTGTAGTTACCTTGGCAAATAATGGGAAGTTGTCGTTGCCGACCCGTGCCAACAGGGCCGCTGCATCTAGTAACTGGATGCGCTGGAAGGGATGCTTGACATACTCAAACTCAGTCTGCCAGCGGCGCACTTCGGGCATGATCCCTTTTTCCAGCTCAGCAATGTTGTGGGCAGGCAAATCTACGACTAGATCGCTGGTGGGAAACCAAGTAAAAGTAAACCTATCTTCAAGGTGCAGGGCTAAAAAGTTTTCGTTGATTACATCCAACAGCACTTCTTCAGTCTGTTTGGCAAAGCGTTTATAGACCTGATGCACAAAGGCGTAGCAGTAGGGGCGGTTATGCTGTTTGACCTCTAACTCAGGGATACGGCCGAACTTGATCCCTTTGGCACCAAACTTACTGACAAGGGTGGGAATTACTGCGCCTTCCAACTCCATCAGCACCATGCCATTCCCCTGGAGTAGGATTTTCCAATGATGGTGCTTGGTCTCTACATGCAGGATACCTGTCGATCGGCTCATAACCCGCATGGCTGGCAGAAGGACATTGAGCGTGGCATCCCTGACCATTTGAGCGTCAGCGCCTGCGCCAAGGTTTAACTGTGTGGTTGACATAGCCATCGTCCTGGTCGGGGTTGGGGTGATCTGGTCATCAACACGAAGCCTGATACTAATATAGCAATTTTGGGCACAATTACGGTAGTCATACTAAAACATCTGTTGGTAAGGGAACAACTTCCCGCAAAATCTTGCGCAGATTACCGCGAAATTCTTGGATATGATGGTCTTCGCTACTGCGGGGTTTAGCCAAAAAACGACATTTTGCCCAGTTAGCCCGGAATTTATTCTGAATATTGTCGGCAGAAGTAATTAGCACCAGCTCTATATCTTTTAGCTCTGTATCTCTGCGGATTTCTTTAATTAAATCAAAGCCACTCAGCCCAGGCATATTTATATCCATGAAGGCAATGTTGGGTTTGCGCTGGTGCATCGCTTGGATAGCAGCATGGGGATCGTTGATTAAATGGATGCGATAACCCCAACTCTTTAACAGTTCACCCATCTGCTTGAGTTGGATGGGGGAGTCATCTATAACCATCACTTCTGGAATCTGACTGAGATTGATGTCATTGGGGGCGGTTTCAATTTCTTGGGTCTTGTTTTGGCGCAGGGGCAGGGGCAAAATGGCAACAGTGCGAATTTCCGCTAGTTTGTCCAGTTTTTGGGCAGTGCGGGAAATGTGCTGTTTGAATTCGTCAGCAATTTCTGTGATGCGGAACTTGCCATTGGTAACTTTGGCAAACAGGGGCAGAAAAGCGATCGGGCTTTGTTGATCTAAAAGTTGCACAGTCTGGTGGGGATGTTTGATATTTTTTAGCTCCTGCCACTGTTCTACAGCACGGCGGGCTACTTCATCCAGGATATTCAGCTTCCAAGTGGGCAGTTGTAGGGGTGGCAAGTTGTCTACAGGATGCCAGATACAAGTAAAGTCCTTCTCTAGATACAAAGCTAACAGATTCTCAAATAAAACTTCCTTGAGAATGGGACGCATTACTTCAGTGTGGTCTTGATAAATTTGGCTGATGGCTTGGTAGAGCACCATGCCCGACATCTGTTCATGCAGTTGCTCAGGTTCAGCTAGATGCACTTTTTGACTGCGGAGTTTGCGTAGGAGTGTGCGCGCTAGTTCGTTTTCTTCCTCCACCAAGGCGATCGTGCCTCCCCAAATCAACAGTCGCCAACTGTGATAAGGGTTTTCTACCCGCATGATGCCTGTAGTATCCAAAACCAAACTGATGGTAGTCAGCAAACTGTCTATGTTGAGATTTGCCATAGTCCTACCTGCAGGTACTACGGTGTTTGTCCCTACCTGGACACTAGTGTAATCACCCTGGGAGGAGCTAGAAGGGTTGACGGCTTTGGTCATATAGCTAGAATGTGTCTCTACTATAAAGTATAGCGCTAGAGCCAAAAAGTATAACCTGCCCTTTTGGCTTTTGTGCGCAAAACCCCTGTTCGGGTTATACTGCTTGGTGTAGTGGGTAGCAGAACAACGCCAGTGGTTACAGTATCGGTGGATGCGGAACTAGCTCCCTTAGTGCAGGAACTACAGGGTTTGTGGCAGGCGGGACTGAAGTCAACTGTGCGGGAGGAACTGGCGGAACTAATAGCTAAACTAAAACAGGACAAACCCCTGATTGCCAATTTACCGGAGGACAATGCCGATTATGTGAAAAGTTGGGGGGAGATTCTCAATTTACAGGTGTATGTGGATACAGAGATTTATGGGGATCGTCCCCTTGAACCCACAGGGATCCAACACGATCAGGCTACAGAAGTATATTTGCAATCGTGGGCAGAAGTAGCTAAGGAGATGCAGGGTTTACCAGATAACTTATTTACTAAGTTGTGGACGACAGTCGATATTGCCAAAATTCTGGGCTGTTCTCCCGACCTCCTGCGCAAAGCCCGCAAAGAACGCCAACTGCCCCTCAAGGTCAAAGAGTTTATGCTGGATTGTGTCAGCCATGACGGTAAGCGCAGTCTCTGGTTTGTGCGCCCTGCCTAGAAATAACTTAAGATAGAGCGGTGTTAGTTTTTTATTTGTATTGAGCGTCTGGTAATGGTTAAGGCAAGCAAACGCCCTGTGTTCCCTTTTACTGCGATCGTGGGGCAGGAGGAGATGAAATTATCTCTGTTATTAAATGTGATCGATCCCAAAATTGGCGGGGTGATGATTATGGGGGATCGGGGCGCAGGCAAATCCACCACAGTTAGGGCTTTGACTGACCTATTACCTGAAATGCCTGTGGTGGCAGACGATCCCTTTAACAGTCATCCCTCTGAACCTGAACTACAAAGCGAGGAAGTGCGTCAAAGGTTGGCTAGGGGTGAAGCACTGCCAGTGGTGTATCGCCAGGTGCCGATGGTGGATTTGCCTTTGGGGGCAACGGAAGACAGGGTCTGCGGGACGATCGACATTGAAAAGGCTCTGGCGGAGGGGGTAAAGGCGTTTGAGCCGGGGCTGTTGGCTAAGGCCAATCGGGGCATTCTCTATATTGATGAAGTGAATCTGTTGGATGACCACCTAGTAGATGTGCTCTTGGATGCGGCGGCTTCGGGCTGGAATACGGTGGAGCGGGAAGGGATTTCGATCCGCCACCCAGCACGGTTTGTCTTGGTGGGATCGGGCAACCCTGAGGAAGGGGAACTGCGCCCCCAGTTGTTAGACCGTTTTGGAATGTATGCAGAAATTCGCACTGTCAAAGACCCTGAACTGCGGGTCAAAATTGTGGAACAGCGCATCCTTTTCGATCGCGATCCCCAAGCTTATCTGGACAACTATCGATCGGCGCAACAGGCACTCCAAGAAAAAATTATCTCGGCACAAGCTCTCCTGCCAGAGGTGCATATCCCCTATGACCTACGCTTGAAAATATCCCAAGTGTGCGCCCAGTTGAACATCGATGGCTTGCGGGGAGACATCGTTACTAATCGCGCTGCCAAAGCCCTAGCCGCATTTCATCACAAAACAGAAGTAACTGTGCAGGAAATAGAGCAGGTACTGCCCCTCTGTCTGCGCCACCGTTTGCGCAAAGACCCCCTAGAGTCAGTAGATTCTGGCTACAAAGTACAGAAGGTGTTTAAGGAAGTATTTGCTGAAAATTTGCAATAAATTTATCAATTTCAGAGCTTCAAGTATAGACTGTTACTGTGGGCGATCCCATGAGCACAGCACCTTCTATGTAATTGTTATAGTCATTTTATCTAAAATGAGACATTTGTTACCGAAAAAGCAGTTGTCAGCAAGCTCTGAGTTTTAGTAAATGTCTCAAACTTGTTGAAAACAACTATAGTAATTCAACCCAAAATCTTGATCACAACTAATTCTTTAGGTGCGAAATTCCGGGGTAGGGTTTCTGGGATAAGGTAATACCGCTTAGACAAGCTCAAGGAAGTGCAGAGTTTTCTACCCTTTCCTTTGATGGGAAAGGAGTTGGGAGTAAGTTTAATGTCCTAAGGTCTATGAGTATTAACTTGAGTTTAGGATCAAGTTGGTCAGGCAACGGAGAAACCCTTAAGCTGTAAGACTTCAGACATGAATAATCTTGCTAACTGGAAAAACTTCTCTCCATCCAGAGAAATGCTTACAGAACTTTGCTGATCCCGAACTGAGGTAGATAAAGTTTACCTTAAATTAAACCTGCTGCTGGAGATAGTTAATTAAACTAGCTTCATCCATGGACAAAGTCTGTTGTTTATGGGGATCGTAGACTTGCCAACGATCGCCAATGGTAGTTACTTGCCAACAGTTTTGATTAGTTTGCTCTTCCCACACTAACTGTACTCGTAAGTTTAATTTCCGCAATCTATTTGATAACTGCAAACAAGAGGAAAGGTTATCCAAGGCACAATTGATGTTTACTAATGGTAAAATATTGCCATGTCTTTCTATACAGTTACATAACTCGTCTAAACTCAAGGAAAAGCCCGTAGCAGGTGTAGATCGATCGCCCCCCAAAGTGTAAACCAAATCATCATATCGCCCGCCCCCGCCTAGGTGTCTGCCCTGTTGGTCCAACAATTCAAAAATTGTGCCAGTGTAGTATTGTAAACCTCTAGTTAAACCTAGATCGATTTTCAAATTACTGGGTAAATTCAACACACTATTAAACACTTCCAGCAGTTCAATCATCTTTTCTAAATCAGTCAGAGGTTGCAAGTCAATTTTATATTCCTGTAACAACTCCCTACCCTTGATTAAAACTTCATAGGGCGCACCCTCTAACTTAACTAAATGAGACATGAAATCGATGGCTTTTTGCACAGCTACAGTTTGATCGGGTTGCTTCATTTTGGCTACTAATCTGCCTACAATCTCTTGGGGATCACGATTGCCATTCACCGCAATTTTTAGATTAGCTAACATTTCTAACACAGCGGCTTGCGCAGTCTCTTCATTCATGTCCGCCAAAATACCAGCTAATTTGCCCTCTACCTTTGGTGTTAAATAATTCATTTGCAACTGTTTTTCTAATTCAGCCCTACCATTTTCTTGGTGTAACAGTGCCATACTCGCTAATAAAATACTGATCAAGCGATCGTGTAGATTCAACCGCCTTAAAAAAGTAATTAACACCCCGATATGTCCAATCACTAGCTGAAAATTGTTGATCCCCAATTGACGCAGACCAGCGCAGGCAGTATAAATTACTTCCGCATCAGCGATTAAAGAACTGCTACCTATCAACTCCACCCCGATCTGGGTAAACTGGCGGTAGTTATGATTAGCCAATTTTTCATAGCGAAATACTGCCCCACTGTAACAAAACCTTTGCCACGAACCACTAGGAAAATGCTCTATATAACTGCGAATTACAGAAGCTGTCATTTCGGGACGCAAACATAAACGATGATTTTGGTACTCGAAATCATACATTTGTGCTACTATATCTTCCCCCGATTTGCGCAAATAGAGTTCAGTTTGCTCCACAATCGGCACTTCCAGCAACTCATAACCACACCCTTGAAAATGCCTCAGCAGTTCTGACTGTGCCCAATACCGCAATAGGGCGCGATCGCCCCAGAAATCAGGCATCCCTTCGGCTCTAGCAACTCCCACATTACTCATGGTCGACCTCGATCCCAAAGAAAAGCTAAATATAGAACTTACACTGAATTTTAGTGAATTTTAGAGAAAACGAAAGTTTTGAAGCCAGGGGGTAAAGCCCCAGAACCCATAGATTAAATTACTTCTCCGCAAATGTACACTCAACCTCACTAATGTATGAGATAATATTGTAGTGGGCAAATCACAGTGTTGTGCCAACCATATGCAAACCTATAGCCAGACCCAAATTACTGCATGGTTAAGAGGGTTGATGCGGGTCGCCCTTGCCGATGGAGAATTCAGTCAAACCGAGCGTGAGTTATTTACCGAAGTAACCACTAGCTATCATCCCGAGCAAGAAATAGACTATGCCCAGCCTATTTCGGCTCGAGAGTTGGCTGAGGCTTTGGGAGACGATCCTAAAGTTAAGCAAGACTTTTTACGGATGGCAGTGATGATGGCAATGGCAGATGGAGACTATTCCACTGCCGAAGACGAAGTGATTCACGAATTTTGCACAGCACTCCAACAAGAACTGAAACCTATGGTAGAACTAAAACTGAAGTTGGGAACGGAGTCGGAACATCATCCCGACCTGCTAGAACCAGTCAAAGAGTGGCTAGACCACATGGAAATCAAAGATGAACGATTAGCCAAATTGATCTGTCGTGTGATCCCTGCCCAATGTCCCTTTGAGCGCGACATCACTCTATTTGGCAAGAAGATCGCCCATATTCCAGCGATGTGCAAACTGAACCCCCTCTTTGACCAGTTGATGGGCTTGCGTTTCCGCTCCCTCAATTTTCTGGCAGAGAAAGGTGTTGATGTCTCCAACTATTGCAAATGACTTCCGCTAATGTCCTCAAAGCCAGTGCTACCCTACGCTTCTGGGGATGGGCAGGCTTATGGGTACAAGTGGTACTCAGTGTTGTTTCAGGAGTAATTCTAATTGTATTTTTGAGTACACGCAATCTGTCTGCGCCACCAAATACGGAAGCTAACCCTGCCACCCTACCCGGTTTGGGCTTTGCCGGGCTGGGACTACTGATGATCGGGGTGAGTATTTTTTGGCATTGGCGTTACACCCGCTGGGCAGAAAAACTCAAACGGGACAATCGCCCCACCAAACAAGAGACCCTGCAACAAGTCAAAATCGGCGTAATTATTAGCCTAGTAGGCATGTTCCTCACCCTCCTAGGAGCAGGGGCGATCGTGGGCACACTAACTGCTAAATCCCTGCAACAACAACCCAACATTGTTACAGTTACTACCCTACCTGTGCAACCGATCGACTTTTTCGTGATTCAGGCAACTACTAACATCATTCTCTCCCATTTTTGCGGGCTAGTTACTTCCCTCTGGCTATTACAAAAAGTGAGCGAGAAAAGCTCGTAAATACTGAATTGTGATTGAAAGATAAGTTCTAGTCTGCCAAAACAGGAAGTGGCTGAACTGTATCGGCAGCGGTGGGCGATTGAGAACTTATGGAAATTCTTAAAAGTGCACTTATGGTTAGACCGATTGATGACAAAGAGTGTGAATGGGGCAGTGAATCAGATATACATGGTATTGATTGGGTATTTAATATCAGAGCTGGTGGACATACCTGAATACTTTGGCAGGAAGGTGTTAGATAAGTTACGATATGTGCAACTTAAACTGAGTTGCCGGTGTTCCATGGTTCATTGGAGCTTTGATTGGCAGCCGGAGCTAATTGTCTATTAAAATATTAAAATTAAAATATCAAGTCTCGTTGCAGGATTCAACATCTCTGGATTTCAAGATAAATTGTTGAGTCGCAAAAGAGCAATTATTGAGACGATTATTGACCAACTGAAGAATATTTCGCAAGTAGAACACAGTCGCCACCGAATGCTATGGGCAATATCATTGGTCATCAGCCTAAAAAGCCCTCCTTGCAGACAAAACAAGGCTTACAGGGCTTTGCTTAACCCAAACTGGCGTTATCTTAAGTATCAATAACGCAATTATAAGCATTTTATATGCCTTATCAAACTCTAGCTAGGGTAACTGTTTCGCTTTGATCCTGATATTTACCTTTGCGTTTTTCGTAACTTACAGCACAGGGTTCACCCACTAGAAATAACAACTGCACCACTCCTTCATTGGCATAGATGCGACAATCGGCACTAGAAGAATTGGAAAATTCCAAAGTCAGGTGTCCCCGCCAGCCCGCCTCGGCAGGGGTGAGGTTAGCAATTAAGCCTGTGCGGGCGTAGCTACTTTTACCAATGCACAGCACTGTTACATTTTCTGGTACTTCCAATCGCTCCAGAGCTACACCCAAACCATAGGAATGGGCAGGCATAATAAAAAATTCCCCATTTCCGTCGCGATGTAGTTTGGCTGGTTCAAGGTTATCTGGGTTGAAATTTTTGGGATCGACTACTGTTCCCGGAATGTGGCGAAATACCCGAAAATCCTTGGGTGATAGGCGAATATCATAACCATAGGAAGATAAGCCATAGCTGATTACCCGCAGATCATCCACTTGACGCACTAACTGCGGTTCAAATGGGGTAATCATCCCCTGCTTTGCCATTTTGGCGATCCAAATATCATTCTGAATCATAGGAATATGCCAGCACTGCCAGATACATTATCTTAAACCACTGACTGGCATAGTCTTCAGTTTTTGTTGCTCATGCAGAAACAAAAGCGCTTTTGAGATTAAAACACTAAACACAAATCCTATCTTCTCTTTTATTTAGGATAGTTGCCTTACCCAAAGGTTAGATTACAGTTATTTCTAATAAATTTGAGACATTTACCAACCCTCAGAGTCTATTACCTAGTGCTCTAGTCTGATTTTTAATGAAATGAATATAACTTTTGGAGTTGGCGATCCCAGGGGCTACTCTCGTGGAAAAAGAGCAGGGGTGAAGTCTAATGATTCAGAGTAAAATAGGCTTGCAATTTCCCATCAGTCAGCTATACTGTTTCCGCCCAAACCACAGAAACTTTCTGCTGTAGTTGTCGGTCTTGGGCCCAGAAATGTAACCCTAACTTGAGAATTATCTTATGGTTAAAACACATATTGCGGTAATGCTGACGCTGGAGCTAATCGCTCCCCAATTTGCCTTGGTAGCCAGTCCTTTGCTGACAACTAATCCCAACTCTGCCCTTACGGCTCAACCCAAACAAGGGGCAAGTATGATTTTTGTATCTCCCTTGGGCAATGATAATAACAACGGCAGTCAAGGGCAACCTTTACGGACGATCACTGCCGCTGTGCAACGCGCTCAAGCGGGTACAATCATCCAGCTGGTGCAGGGCACCTATAGTCAGGAGACGGGTGAAACTTTCCCGATCAGGCTACCCAAGGGTGTGATTCTCAGGGGGGATACCAGTAACAATGGAGCAGGTATTGTGATTACAGGTGGCGGTCGGTTCATGAGTCCGACCTTTGCCGATCAAAATATTGCGATCTTGGTAGGGGATCAAGCCCGTGTCGAGGGGGTAACGGTTACTAACCCCAATCGTCGGGGCTACGCCCTCTGGTTAGAGTCCGCCCAGAATGCGGCTGTGGTGAATAATACCCTGATCAACAGTGTGCATGACGGGGTTTTTATGACGGGCACCACCCGCGCTGATATCACTGGCAATATTTTTCAGGGCAATGGTGCGAATGGAATTTCTGCGGTCGGATCCAGTAGTGGCGTAATCACAGGCAACACCTTTGATAATACTGGCTTTGCCATTGTCATTTCCCAGCGATCGAGTGTGGAAGTGAGCAATAATCGCATTGTCAATAATCGCGGGGGCATTATTATTAATAATTTGGCTACCCCCACAATTCGGGGCAATTTGATCGCCAACAATCAAGAGGCAGGAATTGTGATCCTGCCCGATCGCAACGGCAATCCTGTGGTAAATATGGGCACGGTGGCACAACCGGGCAGGAACATTTTTGAGAATAATAGGGTAGACATCAACAATGCTTCCCGCGCCGTGCAAGTTGCTGTGGGCAACCAGTTAGACAGCAAAAAGGTAGTCGGCACTGTCGATCTCATCCCCGCCGATGTTGCTATTACCCCCCCCACGGCCCCTACCCCTGCCAATCAAGGCTTAGCTGATGTGCGTGGACACTGGGCAGAACGGCAGATCATAGCTCTGGCGCAACGAAATATTATCAAAGGTTTTGAAGATGGTACATTCCGTCCCGAACAACCCGTAACCCGTGCCCAATTTGCTGCTATTCTAGCCGCCGCTTTCCCCCAAAAACCTAAGGTGCGTCCCGTTCAAACCTTTAGTGATGTCCCCGATACTTTCTGGGGGCATGGGGTGATCGGGCAAGCCTTTGCCACAGGGTTCATGTCTGGCTTCCCCAGTGGAGAATTCCGTCCCGCTGACAATATCCCCAGAGTGCAGGTGCTGGTCGCTCTTGTCAGTGGTAACAAGCTCAATGGGGGCGATCCTGCCCGCCTCAAGGAGGTATTCAATGATGCCAGTGACATCCCCAACTATGCCCTGCAAGCCATTGCCACCGCCCAAGTCAATCAACTAGTGGTCAATCACCCTGATCCCAAGGTGTTTGAGCCGAACCGCCCTGCCACCAGAGCTGAGGTAGCAGCAATGATGTATCAACTTTTAGTCAGACAGGGGGTTATTAAGTAAAGTCAAACATCACAGGGGGGAGCGCTCCCCCCATTAAAATAAGTGATAGCTCACATCTCAAGCAGATTGTATGTTCCCACCACTGCCTCAGTGGTCGGTATCTCATTATGCCCGTTTGTCGATCGCAACGGCGATCGCTACTATCGTGCTAAAGGGCTACGGATATCTACTGACCAACTCGCTGGCTCTATTGGCAGATGCTTTAGAGTCTTTGGTGAACCTAGTGGCCGTTGTGTTTACGGCGTGGATGTTGTGGTTGGCGGCACAGCCCCCCGATGCAGAACATACTTTTGGGTATAGCAAATTTGAGTATTTTGCCAGTGGTTTTGAGGGGATACTGATTCTGACGGCGGCAGGGAGTATTATCTTCAGTGCTTTGGAGCGATGGCTCAACCCCCAAACTATTGCCGAACCTCTGCTCGGCACTATTTTCGTGACTACAGCTACCCTGCTCAACGGGATCGTGGGCTTACTCTTGATCCGTGCAGGCACAAACCTAAATGCGATCGCCCTACGGGCTGACGGTTATCATTTACTTACAGATGTATGGACATCACTAGGTGCGCTTGTTGGGCTAATTTTAGTGGCACTGACAGGGATCACCCTTTTTGATGTCCTAGCGGCACTAGTGGTAAGTCTGAATATCATCTGGACGGGGGTGCACTTAATCAAAGAATCGGAGGCAGGGCTAGTGGATACTGCACTCCCCAAAGACCAACAGCAGATAGTTACGGAAGTTCTCAGGCAGTATGAAGCCAAAGGTATCCAATTTCATGCCTTCCGTTCCCGACGGGCGGGACGCAGGTCATTCATTCAGATACATGTGCTCGTCCCCAAAGATTGGACAGTGCAAGCAGGACATGACCTGTGCGATCGCCTAGAAAGAGACATCCGAGCGGTTCTCCCCAGCACTCACATTATCACTCACCTTGAACCTTTAGAAGATGAATTGTCTTGGCAGGATACTGACTTGCCTTAAAAGCTGTGGTGGAGGAGCTTCATGGTCCCATGCAAGTAATAGGACTTACGCTAATTTAACCTGAGTTCAAGATAAGGAGGTGGTGAGACATCTTTTAGCTATAAGACTCCAGACCCTAAAAAGCCCTCTATCCATACAGGGCTTATACAGACTTTGCTTGCCCCGAACCGGCGTTCATCTAGTTACTCACATTGTTTTATAGTGGAAGCACCTGTATTTTCAAAGAGTAGCTATGTCCCCCGAACAAATTGAGGCGATCTTGCTTGCCCATGCCCAAGGGATCGCAGCCGAGCGCAAAGCTCGTGAGGAAGACCGTAAAAAACCATCAGGCGCAAATGGCAGAACTGCAGGAGGCACAGGCTATGTTGGTGCAGATGTTTGCAGAAGAACGGGAACAATTTCGGGAGTGGCGACGCACCGTAAATGCTACCCTTGATAGGATGGATCGCTTCATGGATCAAATGGATCAAGTGGATCAGCGATTGAAAGCTATAGAAGAGCGTGAATAGTGTATGACTACCCAAGAAATGAAACAGATGTTGGCAGATATTCTGAGTGCCATTGTTGAACTAAATCGTTCTTTGATAGAAGAGCGGCGGACAAGAGCAGAAGAATTTGAGCGGGAGAGACAAGCACGACAGGAGGCGATCGCAGCCGAGCGCAAAGCCCGTGAGGAAGCTCTTGAAGCCGAGCGCAAAGCCCGTGAGGAAGACCGTAAAAACCATCAGGCACAAATGGCAGAACTGCGGGAGGCACAGGCTATGTTGGTGCAGATGTTTGCAGAAGAACGGGAACAATTTCGGGAGTGGCGACGCACCGTAAATGCTACCCTTGATAGGATGGATCGCTTTATGGATCAAGTGGATCAGCGATTGAAAGCTATAGAAGAACCACGACAATAGATGCTATGAATGGATTAAGATTGGCTATTCCTAGTAAAGGTGCGCTTGAAAAACCTACCCTAGATTTACTGTCGGCAGTGGGCTTGAAAGTCCATCGCCCCAACGATCGTCAGTATGTGGCGAGTATGCCTGCTTTGCCAGCTGTAGAAGTAATTTTTCAAAGAGCGGCAGATATCTATACTAAGGTGCATGAAGGAAGCGTAGATATTGGAATTACTGGTTATGATGTTGTATGTGAAGAAGATAAAGGAGATGGTAGAGTCATAGTAGTTTACCCCCAGTTGGGTTATGGCAAATGCGCTTTGGTCTTGGCGGTACCTGATAGCTGGGTGGATGTGGTTACTTTGGAAGATTTGGCAGAATTAACGCTCCAGTGGAAAGAACAAAACCGTATTTTGCGCATAGTTACTAAGTATAAGAAATTGACAAGAGATTGGTTGTTTGCTCACCGGATTGTCAATTTTGTGTTAGTAGATGCAAAGGGAGCAATGGAAGCAGCACCGAGTATGGGTTATGCGGACATGATCGCTGATGTTACCAGTACGGGCACTACTCTGCGGGAGAATCAACTTAAACCAATTCAGGGGGGTACGATTCTTGACTCCCAGACTTGTTTAATTGCCAATCGCTCTGCCTTGCAATCTGATCCTGCCAAGTTGGCCTATACTCAGACTATTCTAGAGTTGATCGAGGGGCATCTGACTGCGAAAAAGTTTGTATCTCTGACAGCAAATGTGCGGGGGAGTTCTATTGAAGAAGTGGGTAGCAAGTTCACCCAGTCACCCCAACTTCAGGATATTACAGGTTTGCGCGGGCCAACGATCGCTAAGGTCTACACCAGCGGTCCCAGCGATTGGTATGCGGTTACTGTGGTGATTCCTGAGCAGAAATTATTGCCGACGATCGCCCACCTGCGGGCTGTGGGGGGTACGGATATTACGGTATTCCCCCCTAGTTACGTATTTCGGGATGTGTGTCAGAGTAGTCAGCGGTTATTAGCCCTATTAGCTCAAGAAGTTGCTGGCAGTTGCGTGAGCTAGGGGCGCGGCTATAAGCTAGTGATATACTGAAAGCGTTGCCCAGACAGTTCTAGTGAATACTAATAACGGCTCACCCCAACTCCCCCCTGCCCGATCGTGGCTGAAAAATTTGGGCAGAGTAGCCATCTGCTCAGGGATGGGGCTTACGGCTGTAGCCTTGGGGGGACTGTGGTATGTACGCCATTTTATCAATACGGAATTGACCCCCCAAGTGCAACGGGAATTAACCAAACAATTGCAGAGACCTGTGATGCTTGGGGAAGTGCAACAGGCTACCCTCGGCGGGTTAAAAATCGGTAAATCTGCGATCCCTGCCACCCCAACCGCCAGCGATGACTATGTCATTGAGCAATTAGAAGTTCAGCTTGACCTATGGCGATATTTCCAGATTGGTAAGTTTGGGGTCAGTTTGCGGGCGGAAGGAGTAACTGCTTTTATTGAACAAGCTCCGCCCCCACCCCCCGATGTCCCCCCTCCACCCCTGCCCCCTCCCCCCATTCTCGTCATTGAGCCGCCCGATCTCGTGGAATTGCAGACCTTGACCATTAGCAGGGGAGCAGTAACCATCAAAGGGGCAGGGGATGGCAAGCTAGTTACCATCAGTGACATTCAACTAGAAGCCCAGCTAGCCCTAGAAGATATTACTAGACAGAGCCTAGCTGTTAGCACTATAGGGCGGTTTGGGGATAAGGGCACCGTAAAAATCACGGGCAATTATTTTCTGAATAATGCTAGTGGCGATTTGCGGTTCCAATTGGACAGGATCGCTGTCCAGCCTTTACGAAGTTTAATAGTGGGGGGGGCCGTGTTCCCCCAAGGGGGGCAGTTAAACGCTGATGTACAACTGGTTTTGGGGGAACAGGGCGTGGTTAAAGCCCTGAAGGGCTTTGCCAAACTGGAACAGGTGAGTTTAGCCGTGGCGGGTCTGCCTCAACCAATCTCAGCAATCACAGGGGAAGTGCAGGTAGATGGCTTGACTCTGACCATCCCCCAGCTGCAAGCCAATGTAGGTGCTATACCTGTGCAGGCGCAGGGCAGGATCGGCTTGGCACAGGGTGATTTGGATGTGCAATTGGCAACTACTACTACGATCAAGGATATAGTCAGCAGTACGGGTATCCAGACCAATATTCCCCTAGGGGGCAAGCTCCAATTCCAGATAGTTGCCAAGGGGACAACAGCGCAACCTCAGATCACCGCCGAGTTGAGTTCTATGGAGAGCTTGTCATTTGATCGGTTAGCCTTGGCTAGCTTACGGGCTAAGGTATCCAGCCGTTTAGAGAACACCACTACTGTAGTGAGCATCGCTGAATTGGAGGGTGTACTCCAAGAGGGCGGTAAACTGACGGGCCAGGGACAAGTATCCGATCGGGGCTGGGATATAGAGATCAACCTAGAGGGGCTTGACGGGGAGAGGCTCAGTAAGACCTATGAGACCCCCCTGCCTTTCCAAGTGGGGGACATCAGTGGGGCACTGACAATTCAAGGCCCATTTGCCCAGCCTGAAATTACAGCGCAGATTACTGCCCCCAATGCTGAGTATCCAGCCGATCTAACGGTGGTGCTGACCAATGGTCAGGCAGTGATTCGGCGTGCCCGTGTGGATTTTAGGGGGGGCAGTGCCGACATCACAGGCACATATGATCTGGCTAAGGGCAGTTGGCAAGGGCAAGTGAAAACGGTAAGACTGCCGCTGGCACTGTTTGCCAGCACTGAACAGGGCACTCTCGATCTGACCGCTGATCTGCAGAGCGATCGCCCCAGTTTTGCTGTGCAGGATATGACAGGTGCGATCAATGTCTCCTTGCCCCAAGGGTTACAGGGGTTGCCCGAACCAATTGCGATCCAAGGGGCATGGACAGGGTCAAGTATTGAGGGGAGAGGCAGAGTGGGCAATTTGCTCCACTTGACGGGTAGAGTGGGGATCGCCTTCCCATTGCAGATTATCGATCTGGATGTGCAAGTACAAACAGCAGGCATTGGCGTAAACCAACTGGCAGTGTTGATCCCCCAGCTACCGAAAAATGCCCAAGGCATGCTGAATTTTACAGGCAGACTGGCAGGCAAACCAGAGAATCTGGAAATTAAGGGTACACTGAGTCTCAAGCAGGTAAATCTGGCAGACATTGCCCAAGTGGTACAGTTGCCCTTTCTGCCCAGGCAGGGCGTAATTTCCTTCACAGGTCAAGTGCAAGGCAGACTACCTGCGCCCCGTTTGATCGGCAGTTGGCAGATTTCTGAACTGGCGGTACAGGCTCTCAGGATTGGCTTGGTGGAGTTTCGGGGCACAATTGCGCCCTTGGCAGACATTCCCCTTGCGGATGGGGTACTGCGTGTGCAAAATGTGGTGGTCAATCAAATATCCTTGAGTGAGGCACTATTTGGTGAATTCAGCTATCGGGCTGATCGCGGTCTGCAAATCCAGTTGGCAGGGGTGCAGGGGGACGATCGGCTAGTAGTAGAACTAGATCCCCAATTTGCCCCTCGCAATATCAATGTGCGCTTCCTGGCAGGCAAGCTCACTGCCCAGAGTGCAGACCAAAAACTAGCTGTGAACCTACAACAGTTACCCCTTAGTTTCATCAATGACAATCTGGAGGGGCGCATTTCCAGCCTGCTCACAGTGGATTTAGAAAATAACTTCCAAACCACAGGTGAGCTTGCTATCGATCAACTGCGTCTAGGGCGGGCTGTACTGGATCGCATCTCAGCAGTAGTCGGTTATGAAAATGGCAAATTATCTCTCAGGGATGGCACTCTTAGTTTTCCTGACCAAGCAGGGGATTATCGTTGGCAACTCACCTACGCTCCCGACACTGACCGCCCCTTCCAAGCAGAATTACAGATCGCTGACGGCACAATTCAGGACATCACAGCGGCTTTGCAATTGAAGGATTTTAGGGATCTGGCACGGGGCTTGGCTCTACCCCGTACCACCGCCCAGACCATTGCTAACTTGAGTGGCATAAGTGCACCCACTGACCTCTACAGCCAGATTCAATATCTAGTCCAACTCCAAGCCCGCCAAGAAGCAAGCGAACTCAATGGTTTGTTTCCACCCCTACAGGAATTTCGGGGCGGCTTGGCTGGCAAAATCACCGTAACAAGCGATCGCAACTTCCTGCCCACTGTGATTTTTCAACTCACAGGCAAGGACTTAGAGTATGGCAAATTTGCCTTCAAGGATTTCAGGCTAAGCGGGCAGTATCAGGGAGAAACTCTGCAAATAGAGCGTCTACGTCTCGGGGATCAAGATAGTTTCCTAGAAATTAGCGACACCCTGCTAGTGCCCACCCTACTTAGGGGTGGCTTATCCCTCGAGGCTCTCACAGCTATTTTGACCACTGAACAGCGCGCCCGCATCCAACTGGTAAACTTTCCCATTGACAATTTTCGCCCCTTTCCTTTCTATCAAGCTCTGCCCTTTGACCTCACTGGTAATTTGAATGGACAGGCACAAATCAGGGGCAACCTCGCCAATCTCCAAGCCAGCGGTAAACTCAGTCTTGCTGGGGCTACCATCAATCGCCGTCCTTTGGCTGAAGTAACAGGTGAGTTCCAATTCTCTAACTTCCAATTGAACTTCACTGCCAAAGCCTTAGTGAGTGGGCAAGAACCCCTGAATGCCAAGGGATCGCTCTCAGTATTCGGCGGACTAGTGGATGTGCAATTGGATGTAAAGAATGAGGGTTTGGCATTTCTGAACATTTTGGATCAGCCGGTGCAATGGTTGGCAGGCAAGGGCTTAGCTGCTCTCGCCATCAAGGGTACAATTTTCAGCCCAGTCATTGCAGGCAAGGTGGAATTGAATGGGGCTAGCTTAGCGGTCCTGGGCTTGGAAGAAGCTTTACAAAATGTGAATGGCGAATTATCTTTCAATCGCGATCGCCTAGATACGAATTTAACTGCTGTATTCCGAGAAGGCGCTTTCACGGCTAGGGGTGCGATTCCTCTCATCGATCCCCGTTTGCCTATTGACAATCCCCTCACCATCAATGCCGATCGCTTCAGCTTACGAATTCGGGATTTGAGTGCAGACCAAGTGAGTGGGCAGGTGATTCTGCATGGTACAGTCCTCAATCCCGTACTCACAGGTACAGTCAGCCTTGCCGATGGTCGTCTGACCCTTGCCGATGAACGCCCCGAACCGCCTCCCCTCAATGTGGGGTTTGATAACTTAGAAGTTAGACTGACCAATATGCAGGTGGCGCGCCCGCCCGTCTTCAATTTTTTGGCGGAAGGCACCCTAGTGGTCAATGGCACCGCCGAAACCATCCTGCCCAGTGGCAGAATTAACTTCACTAGAGGGCAGTTCAATGCGGTGTCCGCCCGTTTTCGCCTCGATCGCAGTTTTGATAACTATGCCGAGTTTGTGCCTGCCCAAGGGCTAAATCCCAACCTGAATGTGCGGGTGGCAGGTTCACTGCCAGAAATTACCCGCGTGCCCATCATCACCGATCCCGTCTTGGGTGCACTCAGTCCCAGAGATATACCTGTCAGTACACAGGGGGCACAGCGCACCCTACGCGTACAGGCAACTGTACAGGGCACAGCCAGTAACCCCAACATCATCCTCACTAGCAGTCCACCCCGTACCCAAAGTGAACTAGTAGCACTGATCGGGGGAGGCGTCCTACCACCAGATGTAGATGTGGGGACAGGTACAGCCCTGCTCAACCTCGCAGGCGGAGGCATTCTCAATCTGGTTCAGGACCTGTTGGGGGATGTCCTCAGGGTAGCTGAATTCAACTTAAACCCCGTCAATACCAACCCCAGAGGTGCCCAATCCACCACCCTCGGACTAGCTGCAGAAGCGGCGATCGACTTCAGCAATAGTTTTTCTGCGGCTGTGCGCACCATCATTAACGATCCCAACGAACCTACCGACTATGCGATCCGCTACCGCATCGATCCGACTACGATCCTACGGGGCAATATCAACTCCAGAGGGGATATAGGGGTATCCGTAGAATTTGAGACTAGATTTTAATTTTAGGGAGGCTGATATAGTCATTTCAAATAAGGTAAGATTAAGACAGTTAGTTAGCAATACTCAAAAGACCCCTTGTGTGATAGCCCTATGGAATGCTGTTTAGACCAACTAGGGGCAAGGCTAAGTTATGCAAGAGTTTCAATCTTCTAAAGCCTTTGAGTTAGAATACAGATGGCGTTTTTGATCTAGCCACTGTTGGAGGATAATCACTGCCGATTGTTGATCGATCAGAGCTTTATTATCTTTGAGTTTGTAGCCCATTTCTCTGAGCATAGATTCAGCACTAAATGAGGTCAATCGTTCATCTACAAACTCTAATTTCATCTGCAAATAGTCTGCTACCCGATGGGCATATTTTTCTATTCTGTAAGCCTGTTCCCCAATTGTGCCATCCATATTGTAGGGCATCCCTACTACTAGAGTATCGATTTCTCTCTCGGCAATGATTTTCTGTAATGCCGTCATATCTGCTAACCAAGATTTGCGATAAATAGTAGTAATTCTAAATGCTAATAGTCCCAAGCGATCGCACCCTGCCACACCGATGCGTTTCTTACCAATATCTAGCCCTAGGGCTTTAACTAGTTCCATTGATTTAGATTCTCCAATCAGTTTGGCAGGTGGTACTCTCCCATTTATCTACTCTTGAGTTGTGCTAGAAATTTTTTTATTTCTGATTGTAACCACTCCCTTTCTACTCTAGTCAAATCGATCCCGAATTTATAACCAATAACTCCATGATTCAACTGTAAGCACTCTAGTTGGAGTTTATTCATTTCTATATCAAGGAGATGATTTTCTATGCCCATCAAATCAATAGTATTGCCTTTGTGAACTTGTTTTAGACCAATTCGCCAATCTTTAACTAAATAAAACTGGCGATCGTCGATGTGTAAAGTAGTTCTAGCAAAAGCCCCCGTTTTTAACAGGGAAATGAGCATCTTTAAGCCACTAAATAGAAACACAGCTACAAACACAAATATCCCAGGCATGGCAAAGCTGGGTGCGCGCAGGATCCCAAAGTTGAAAAGCATAAATAACCCAATAAGAACAAAAGCAATACCTGTCAATAGAAGTATAAATTGCTTAAATTGAGCAGGGATTTTCACATCTAGACTATAGGGAGTGTGATAGAGTTCTATTTTGGAACCAATAGGTTTGCGGGTAACAGGCAAAGGCTCTATAGTTTCTACCAGAGAAGATGGCTGGACTTTTAATTGTGCTAATGCAACCTGTGCGGAACTAAATCGATCTTCTACTGCTGGCTCTAACATTTTATCTAGCCAGTTAGCAAAATTGGGATCGATATTGATCACCCGCCGAAAGTTAATTTTCAGTTTTTCTTCAGGTAATTCTGCTGGCGATCGCCCTGTTAGTAGAAACAAAATAGTTGCGCCCAAGCCATACAAATCTGTTTGCGGCACAGCTTTACCACGATATTGTTCGGGTGCCATATAACCGTAAGTACCGACCACAGTGCTCCCAGCGACTTGGGTTTGTCTGTACACAGCTTGCACTGCCCCAAAATCCACTAACATAATTTTGCCATCCGTCCGCCGAATTACATTTTGGGGTTTAATATCCCGATGAATTACAGGTGGATGTAATCTATGCAAATAAACTAATACCTCTAAAATTTGTTCCGCAATTTGTTTGATTTCAGTGTCTGTACCATGCCAACCTCTTTCTACCATCTGCGCTAAAGATTCTCCCACCACTAATTCTTGAACTAAATAAAAATAGCGATCGCTGTCACTATCTATAGTGAAATAGTTCAAATATTTAGGGATATTCGGGTGATCTAAACTAGCCAAAACTTTTGCCAATTCCATTGTTTTCCATGAGGTGAGACTCTTGAAATTGAGAGTTTTCATGGCTACTCTCTGCCCCGTCTCTCGATCCACTGCTTCATAAGTAATGCCAATACCACCCTGCCCAATCACCCGTAGCGATCGGCAACTATGGACTTAGGTTCTAATGGAAACATAAATACTGCTGGTGCAGAACTATTTCTATTATTATTCTGTTTCCCAAGCCTACCCCCAGATTTACAAAAATTAATCACTGGCCATCAGGGAGCGCAGAGCCATAACTGCAAAAATCAAGGCCGCGAGTAATTTAATGATTTTAGTCGGCAGGAAAATAGCCACTTGATCCCCTAACACTGCCCCTAAGAAACTAGATAATAATAGAGCTAAGGAAGCCCCGACAAATACATATCTTGGTGCAGATACCGTCCCACTCAAACTAAAGGTAACTAACTGGCTTTTATCGCCCAATTCTGAGATAAATACTGTGCCAAAAGTAAGTAGAAAAACTTGCCAGTCCATTAGCTTAAAACCTCCCACACTAATACTGCTGATAACATTAAAAAACACACCCCTGCTAATGTATTTAGTAATTGGGGGGTGAGATGACTACTTAACCATTTCCCTGCCACTACTCCTAAAAAACTAGTCAAAAGCAGAGCGATCCCCGCCCCCAAAAATACCTCTAAAATGTGGTCAGATTCAGCCGCGATCGCGAAAGTACTGAGTTGAGTTTTATCACCTAGTTCGGCGAGGAAAATACTCACAAAAGTAGTGGTAATGATTGGCAATGGTTTATCCATAGATTTAACTAGCACTGATTTGTTTTACCCAATTACGAACTAATGGATTGACTACATCAGGTCGCTCATCATGGGGACAATGCCCTGCCTGTAGAAAGTGCTCGGTGATCTGAGCATAGTATTGATGAAATTTGCGGCTACGGGTATGGGTATCCATCCACGGATCGGCCTCGCCCCACAATAGTAGCAATGGGCAAGACATTTGTGTTAATAATTCATCCACCTTTGCCCCCTGCGGTGTAGAAAAAACTGAGGCAAATACCTCTGCCGCTCCCTGATCACAAGAAGGAGCATAAATTTCTTCCACTAGGCGATCGGTTACAGCCGTTTTATCCAAATAGACTTGACATAGAGTTTTCCGAATGTTTTCTTTACGGCGCACCCACTGAAATAGTAAATAATTTGCCCATTTCTGTTTTAGAATTTGTTGCCCTAATTGGCGGAGCACTCTTTGCCAGGGTGATACAGGTTTAGCTCCTAAAGGAGTAGTATCGGTGAAAGGGCCAGCACTGTTTAGTAATACGATCCCCTTGACTAATTCAGGCTGACTTGCACCTACACACAAACAGGCATAGCCCCCTAAAGAATTGCCCGCTAAAACTACAGGCTGACCTATTTTTTCCTGAATAAAATCTACCAATTGATCCCGCCACAATGCCCCGCTATACTGCCAATTTGGTTTCTGGGATCGCCCAAAGCCGATTAAATCAATTGCCCACACCTGAAAATCCTGCTGTAGGTCAGCGATATTTTTGCGCCAGTGGTCAGTAGATGCACCAAACCCATGCACCAATAACAAGGGCGGATAACCCCTATGCTCTCCCCCCGCCTGCACATAGTAAACTTTTTGTCCCCGCCACTCCCAAAACTGCCCTATTGGTTCAGCGATCGTGTTTGTAGTCATTCTTTACCCGCTTTCATCTAACTTTACATTTCATTCTGGCATAGGTTGGGTGTTGCCGTGCATGACTGTAGCTGTTTTCATTAAAAAGTTTGTAATTTTCCTATTGAGTACACCGTGCTGTAGGCGATCGCAAGTTCTAGAAGGAGTGAAATGGGATGCTTAGGAGTGGCAAAAGTCCCAGAGGGATCAGCCATATTTGTAAAGTGGGGACATAGGGGCAAGTATTTTCTGGACTGAGTAGATAGACAATGCGTTGCTCTAAGCGATCGCTGGCTGAGGCAGAAAGAGCCATTTGCCACTGGGGATGGTAGCGATCTTGAGCGAGATATAATAGGGATTCAGCTAATAGTAAATGATCCGATTGTTGTTTCGCCCAGTAATCAGCGCGTAATTCTCTAAATAGTAATAATTCTGTCCACAATTGTTGGGAATGAGGCAACCACCCTGTAATTTCTTTGAGCCATGCCCACCAAAAAAACCAAAAAGTGTCCCGATAATAGACATGGGCAGTTTCATGGCAAATAATAGCATTGATGTGGTCTGGTGATAATTGCTGGAAAATGCCTTTACTTAATACTAATTGACTGTGCCAAAAACCTACTTGTGCCGCCACTAAGCGATCGCTTTCTAATAGTAAATAGCTCTGTCCTTGCCAAGTGTGGGGTTGCAACTGTTGCAGATGTTGTAAACTGTACCACCCTTGGTAACCTTTAATTCCTAGCCAAATCAAACTAAATAGTAAAAATGACCATGCCCCCATATAAGCAGTGGTACTGAGGAGGCCTAAATGTCTGCCAAACATTGAACCTTGATTGCCCATGCTTACTAGGGCGATCGCTGTGGTTAGTACGAGTAAGGGCGATAATATAAACTTGACCCACACGCTCAGCCAATCAATTTTGACTAGAACTAGCCTAAGTAAAATTGACCCAAATATGGCACTAACTGCAATTAAAAAATGCATATTACTCCCCTTGCCGTTGGCGACGCATTGCTTGTAATTTTTCAGCGATTGCTTGTAGTTTATCTTGTTCGGATTGGTCTAGATCATCAACAAATGCGGCTACCATGTCGGCATTGCTGATTTTCAGAAAGGACTGCAATTGGTGATATGCCCACAGGCTCTGGGCTTCTTCAGCCGTAACCAATGCCCGCCAAAAAATGGATCGCTTCTCCCGCCGTGGGGCTACCCAGCCTTTCTTTTCTAACCTGCCCAATACAGTCATCACTGAGGCATAGGTCAGTTCCCGATCCGGATCGGCTAGAATCACCTCGTGGATGGCTTTGGCGGAAGTTTCCCCCAACTGCCAAATGATCTCTAAAATTTCTCGCTCTAGCTGACCGAGGGATAATTGGTAGGGACGATGCTGGGGTAGTTGGCTCATAGATTAACCTGTGGCTTCAGTAAATATACTCCGTCCCGCTGATCTACGGCTTGCAGATAAACTTTTACTTGCTCATCCCGCGCTGTGGGCAAGGTTTTGCCGACAAAATCTGCATGGATCGGCAGTTCCCGATGTCCACGATCTACTAAGACCGCTAGTTTGATGGCTTTGGGGCGACCATAGTCTAAAACTGCACTGAGTGCCGCCCTTACTGTCCGCCCGCTAAAAATTACATCATCCACTAAAACTACCAGCTTGCCTGTCAAATCCACGGGGATTTCAGTTTGATCGGGGGAGCGCAAGCCAATTTTATCGAGGTCATCCCGATAAAAGGTAATGTCCAATGCCCCCACCGGAATGGTTACCCCTTCTAACTGCTCAATTTGTCGCCTGATCAACTGTGCTAGGGGCACTCCCCGCGTCCTGATGCCTAGGAGAACTATCTCTGCCAAGTTGCCGCACTTCTCCACGATTTGGGAGGCGAGGCGATTGACAGTGCGTCGCAGTTCTTCGGCTGAGAGAATCTCGATCCCTGTCAAGCTGGTTTTAGAGGAATTTTTCTAGAGTAGAAGCCAGGGTGGCTTTGGGCACTGCGCCGACTACCTGTTCCACCCGTTGTCCGTTCTTGAAAATCATCAGGGTGGGAATACTGCGGATGTTGTACTGTCCTGCTATGCCCGGGTTCTCGTCGGTGTTGAGTTTGACTACCTTTACACGCCCATAATATTGCTCGGCAATTTCATCTACTACTGGGGCAACCATCCGACAAGGGCCGCACCAAGGCGCCCAGAAGTCGACCAGTACAGGAATTTCACTTTTTAAGACATCCTGCTCAAAGGTTGCGTCTGTTACTGGTATTGCCGCCGCCATAGCTCTCCAACTCCATGTATATATCTATATCGTGTTCATTATATCAACACTGGTGCACTGATATAAATTTCTTTAACCTAAGTCCGGGATAAGGGGAAGCAATCCTTCTATGTGAATAATCTTGGGCAATTAGAAAGCCTAACTGGGGTTTCTTTAGGGGCCGCTGAAAATGGCATCCTCGATGTCCTGCCGACTCAGGGAATAGGGAAATGCCCGCCAAATGTCCCGATCGCCGCTGGCGTAACGCACGCGAATATCCTCGACATCCATGATCAGTTCGGCTGACCACTGGGGCGTATCCACATACCAGATGCTGGGATTATAGTTGTCTTGGCGACAGCCTTTGGCTCTGAGCCACTCCTCAATTTGGGGCAGGGGATGGTTGTAGAGGGGGGTGTCAGGGGGTGGTAATTCCATAGTCTAGGCTTGAGTCCTTAGGTAGGCGATCACGACAGCAAGGGCAAAGCACCCTATTAGGGTAGCACCCATTAACAACAGGGCAAATATCTCTCCCCCTGACAGGGGGCGATCGCTGGGTAAGCCGTCGTTGTAAATAGTGCTGAGGTTGTTGGGGGTGGGGCTGTGGTGCCACTGGGCTAACTGCCGCTGGCGATCGTAGTAACTACGCCGTTCGGGACTACTGAGTACCCCATAGGCGGTGTTGATGGCTTGAAATCTGGCTGTGGCTTCGGCGGTGGGAAGTTGGGTAGTATCGGGATGGTAGAGTTTGCTAAGTTCACGGTAGGCACGGCGAATCTGCTGATCGCTTGCCCAAGGTTGTAATCCTAAAGTTTGATAGTGATCGGGCATAGGTCTATCAAGGCTTTTAGATTTTATTAAGAATCATAGCAATTCGCTGAGTAAGTTGGATACTTCCCCTTGCAAATTGTTGCGATTGTCGTCGTAGATCATGAGGGTATCTAGTTTTTTGTGGCGGGAGAATTTCTGGACTTTGCGCACATTGCCGTTGGTGGCATCGAGGGCGGCGGTTATGGCAGAGTGGCGGATGCGGTGGGGAGACATGGTTTTGTTGATCCCAGCTTGTTGGGCATAGGTTTGCACCAGTTGGTAAATGGCAGTGCCTGTGAGCCGATGTCCGAGGTGGGGTGGATCGAGGGCAATAAAGAGGGGTTGTTCGGGGCGGGCGAGGTGGAGTTGTTCTAGCTCCGCTAACCAGTTGAGAATTGCTTGCTGGGTGGCAGGGCTGAGGCTGATGGTGGTGTGCTGTGCGCCTGCCCCTTTGCCCAGAATTTTTAGGGTGCGCTGGGAGGGGTCAAAGTCGCTGATATTGGTCTGGCTGATCTCCTGTCGCCGCAGGGCATTGTCCCAGAGCAGGCGTAAAATCGCATAGTCCCGTTTGCCCGCTCGCTGGGTTTGATCTACTGCACTTAGCATGGCTTTGATCCCTGCGGGGGGGATGCCTGTGGTGTCGCGATAGGGCTGGACGCGCTCGCTCTGGATTTCCTGTAAATGCCACTGACAATGCCCCAGTTTGTTGGCAAGGCTAACTAAGGCTTTGAGGGCGGCTAACCTGCGATTGACAGTGGCTTCTTTCAAGCCTGCTTTGACCATCTGGGCTTTGTACTGTAACACTAGGGCAATGGCTGGAAACCGGCCTAGGCGCAAAAATGCCTCGACTAGCTGGGGATCGGGGTCTTGCTGGTACATTGCTCGAAAAAAGTATTTTAGGTCTTGCTGGTATGCCCTGCGGGTGTTGGCAGACCTCCGATCGGCGAGGAGGGCAGTCAATAGATCACTACTGTGGGGCTGAGTGGAGGCGATCCCAGTGATGGGGGCAGGGGGTGGGGGGGTGGGGCGCAAATCCCAGAGGTGCAGGTTAGGGATGCCAGCCAGTTTTGCCCAGTGCTGGAGGCGGATCGACATGGCTTGGCTGGTCAGTCGCTGTCCCCAATGACGGCGATCGAGGCTGATAAACAGGGGCGGGGGGGCGGGGTGGTGGGCTAACCAGTCTTCGAGGGCAGTGCGGGTGCGATTGCTCACTGCCAAGTCAGGTACATCGGTGCAATTGAGAGCCAATAGGCTACTGCCGCGCCATTTGCCTTCACTCAGCAAACACAGCAGGGCGTAGTCCCGTTTGCCCACTAAGGTACTACAGTTAATTACTGCCAACAACTGGGCGATCGCCTCTGCAGGCAGACTGGCTCTACTAGTATCACCAGTAAATTTCCATTGGCTGGGCTTGAGCCGCCACTGGCACGCCTGCTGGGCATTGGCAAAACTGACCAGACTGGCAATCACCCCTAGACGGCGTTTGTTGGTGCTGGGGCGATCCTCACCCAAATTAGCAAAAAATTCATGTAATAATGCCTCTGCCCGCTGTTGAGGCAGTTGCAACCAAACTTCTAGAGGCTGTTGCAAAAAATCAGCCAATTTTTGTAAATCCCGCCTATAAGCCAAACGGGTGATCCCTGAACTACGCTGTGCCAAAAACTGTTCTACTAGAGACATGCTGCAGTAGTAGCTACTCAGAGCAATATAGCACCACCACTCCACTTGAGTTCACTAGATATGGTCAACAAAACTGCCCCCAACATGTTTTGGGGTGTAGTATTTACCGAGAATAAACCCCTTACCATCCCCAGCAAGGCTTCCTAGGTTGAGCAAAAAGTCTAGTCCAGTTCTTGGACCTGCTCTCAAAACCTTGGCAGGGCGTTGCCCCTGCAGACCCATAGGCAGGAGTCTGGGTCAGGTTCCTGAATTTGTCTGCCTCAACTCCAAAACATGATCTCCAATACAGCATTATTCAGCCATACCCAAGCGGAGCGTGATCGTCAGTTGGATGCCTGATTCTTCATCGGTGCTGTGGTAGAGGCTGTAGTTGCTGTTGGGTTCGTTGAGCAGGCGCGCGATCTGCCCTAGCACATGGGAAATGCCATTGCTAAAGTCGGGATTGGTCAGGTGAGCTAGTTGCCCTTTACCTTGGAGACGGGCAGCATATCTGCGCAGTACCACTTGCAGGTTGTTTTTGGTAACCCTTTCCCCAAAAGCCTTAGACAACATTTGCCACAATTTGTAGCCCACATCCCGAATGTAGGCAGAGTCATAGCCTGCAAGGTCGGCAATTTCTAAGTAGGTTTTGCCTTCCCATGTGTAGCGAAAAATTAACTCTTGTACTGTACTTAAACTTTTCCCCGCTAGGGCAATATCTACTATATTTAGTGCTTCCTCGATCGTCATAGCCGTTTCCTCACATTAGATGTATTAGTTGGCGACTAAAAATACCACAGTTTCTCGAAATTCTGCGATCTGTTTCTACATGATCTTTGCTAGTTAGCACTAGCTATAACCTGCAAATGCCCCTATATCTTTGGATTGCACCCTCCAGACAAGTTTTTGCGGGGTTAAAATCCAGGCTTTTTCTGGGGATCTGATTTATGCTGGCGATCGAGGGAATGTCAGCAAATGCCGTGAATCTGGTGGTTTCTGTGCCAAGTCTGCTGAGTTCTGCTACAGTCTGTGTTGGCAAAAAAAACTGCTATAGGAGTGTAATTATGAAATGGCTATGGTTAGGAACAGTAACTTTAGGGGCGATCTGCCTAGTTGCCGAGACAGCACCAGCACAACCTGCCTATGGTAGTTATTTGGGGGTAGGGGCAAGTTTTGGCTTGAACAATGGCAATGCCAATGCTGGGGAAACGGCAAGAACCTCGGTTCTATTATCAGGCAGATATAAATTTTTGGAAGTGCCTGTCTCTCTGCGCACCCAAATCATGATCGGCAGTAGTACCGCTGTTGTTCCGACCCTGTCTCTGGATATACCCCTCAATTTTGATACCGATATTTACATTGGGGCGGGGGTAGCTCTCACCAATACGGCTGATACTACCCCTGTGGGCAACAAAAATAGTTTTGTACTCCAACCGGGGATCGACTTTGCTATCCCTAAAACCAATTTGGTGTTGTTCGGCAATGTGACTTTTGCCTTTGATGCCTATAAAAATGCCCCCGGTGTCACTGCCACCTCGGTGCAAACTGGGCTAGGGTTTAGGTTTTAAGCTAGATTAGACGGCGGCAAGCTGGGCAGGCTCAGCAGGCTTGTGGGTGAGTCTTTCATAGACTGCCCGCATCTTTAAGCCTACGATCACCTGTAGTAGACCTGTACCGTTGTTAGAGCCGGGGTAGTCGGGGTGTTTGAGTAGTAATTCCGTCAGTTCGCCGGGGTACTTGGTGTCGAGATTGCTCAGGTGGCGTTCAATATATAAAACTTCCTCGAGGCGATCGAACTGCCCATCTACTTCCAAAACCGTAGCAGGATGACCACACCAAGTATCAGGGCCGTAGAAGAAACGCATACCGGGGTAGGAGCAGGTGAGTTTTTTGCCACAGGGTGTCCAGTAAATAGTAGAGCCTTCATCAAATAGGTAGGCGGGGGTAAAAGCAGTAACATTGTCCCGCTGGATCAGCCGCACCCGCAGAACTTTACGCTCTTTGTCATCCTGGATGAGATTGGTAGGCAGGATTTGGATCACCAGATCGGCATAGGCTTTTTGGGGATCAATGTAGGCCGTGAAGTCAGGGCGGCGCGCCTCGATCGCTTGGAGGACATCTTGCAGGGTGTGTCCCCGTTCTGCCATATCTCGCTGGATTTTCCATGCAATTTTTACTTCATCGCTGAGGTCCAGATAAACACTGAAGTCCAGTAAACTGCGCACCCGTTCATCGTAGAGCGGATGTAACCCTTCAATCACTACCACATGGTTAGGCTCAACCAATTCAGGCGGATCGATCGTCCCCGTCTCATGGTTGTAAATTGGTTTCATTACGGATTTGCCTTCTTTGAGAGCCTTCACCTGCTCATACATCAGGTCAAAGTTATTGGCACGGGGATCGAGAGCGGTAATACCCGTCTGTTTGCGCTGTTTGCGATCGAGACTGTGGTAGTCATCTAGACAAATCACTGTCATAAACTGCTCACCAAATAAGTCTCGTAGACGGCGCAGGAAGGTGGACTTGCCACACCCAGAATCTCCACCTACACCTATTAGGACAACGCGATCGGGCTTACTGCTCATAGGTCAAAATCAATCCTTATCCACTACTTAATGTATTTATGACTACCAAGGTCATGTTTAACTCTAGCAAAACAGGGATCCCGATTCAAGGTAGAGTTTTAGTTTTTTTAAGGATGCTCTGGATAGACCTCTTGCAGGATTCTTCCTGAGTGATGGGGGCTTTGGGACTCAGGCTGATTTTTAGAGCATAGAAAAAAGCCCCTCAGTTGGGGCTAATGCTCAATAATCTACTGGTTACTTTGTTTTGGTCAAGTAAGAACCCCAACCCGTTACAGGCACAGCAGGTTGAGGCTCAGATTGGACTGCTGGCATAGGCTCGCCTGGGGCAGGCACAGATTGACCCCAACCCATCACTTTTGCAATCAAACTATCCAGTGAGTAATCACCAGCACCATAAACGGTAAAGAAGGCAAAGACAGCACCATAGAGTACCGATAATTCTAGGAAGGGAATGGACAAACCCGCCACCAGAATATGGTGATACATGGCAACCAACATGGTAGAGGTCAGACCCAACGCTGCAGGACGGGTGAATAAACCCAACGCCAACAAGGGTGCACCGATCGTCTCAGTCAGACCAGCCACATAGCTAAAAAAGATGGGAAAGGGCAGACCGATCACTTCTACATAAGCTTCGGCAAAACCCTCAATATCAGCTAGTTTATCCAGACCATTGTGAATCATGACCACCCCAGCCACTACCCGCAGTATCGTCAAGGCGATCTGTGTAGCCGTCTTGGGGGCATTCCCAGATATAAACAAAGATGAAAGTAAAGATATCATTCTCATATGATTAAGTAAACCTAGGTTAAGTGGGGCAGAGTTATTTAATACTATAATACAAAACTTCACACTGTTTAATATATTGTTTAATATATTCAAGACTTAGCCAAGGAGTTTGGGCATAGCTGGGCTTTGCCATACTTTGGGGCAGTAGCGGGGAGTAAGACCTCTGGGATGATAAAAAACAACAGGGGCGGTCGGGACCTCACCCCTAAGAGTTAGTTGTGATGAAGATTTTAGGTTAGTTAAGTCTAATTTTGGGATCCCCTGTCTCAAGAATAAAACTTAATTGCCAAAACTTTTGCTTGCCTCCTCAATAAAGAACCCCCTAGTTTATAGTAGGGGAGGCTACGGGAACTCCTATAGATTTCTTGGTAATAAAAAAGAGTTGGGGTTTGCAGCAGTAATCCATAAATTATCCAAAATTATACATACTTATACTTTTATGGTGTATAATAAACAATTATTATGAGCAAACTATCTATTTCTCAAGCGGCAAAATTAAAGGGGGTCTCCACCCAAACCCTGGGACGGTGGGAGGCTGCCGGTAAATTAATATCGGAAAGAACCGCTGGTGGGCATCGTCATTATGATTTAGCTCAATGAGCGTAAAGTCGGAGGTATCTTTCACCGTAGGTTAGGCTCGTGTATCCAGCTACAACCAAAAGGAAGACTTACACAGGCAAGTTGAAGTCATCGAGTTATTTTGTGCTTTCAATGGTTGGCAAGTAGAAATTATCCAAGACTTAGGCAGTGGGCTGAACTACTCTAAAAGGGGGCTAAAGCGGCTCATCAATTTAATTACTGACAATAGAGTTGAAAGATTAGTACTTACACATAAAGACCGGTTGAGTTAGGATGTTTGAGATGCAGTTTCACCATGTGTCGATCAAATCAGGGGATATTTGGCGGTCCCTAGCTTTTTATGAGGGTTTGGGGTTTCAGGTGCAGACGCGGTTTACGGCGGGGATCACTTTGGGCTGCTGGTTAGCGGGTCATGGCATGGTGCTGGAAATTTTGCAAGTGCCTGAGCCAAAGCATTGCCCCGATAGCTTCAATGATGAGCATTTCGTGGGGTACTACCATTTATCTTTTGTGGTTGAAGATTTACAGCAGACCTTGGCGGATTTACTGAGCAAGATGGGGCAATTGTCTATGCCTCTTACTCCCAGAAAGCAAATCATCGGCGATCGCACCTACCAGACTGCATTTATCCGCGATCCTGATGGTCTGCCCATAGAGTTATTACAGCCTTGTTAAAAAGGGGCTTTCAGCTTGGGTTCTTTGTAGTCCAGTTCTTTGAGTTTGCGCAAAATCCGACTGAAATAGTCCTGTAAATAATCTTCTAGGGTAGTAAGTTCGGCGGGATCAATACCAAAGGTGGCGCAGACGGGAGACATATCGGCAGTGAAGGGAATGCCACTGGCCAGTACATCTGCATAGGCCATTCTTTCGGCAAAGCCCCAGGCCCACTCAAAGGCTAAAGCTATTCTGCGCACTGTGTGTAAGACTCCCACGGGCATTTTGGCAGTTTTGGCGGTTCTGCCTGAGAGTTTTTCGCAGAGTTGAATAATTTCCGTAGGTAGCCATGCCTTCAAGCCTGCTACAGGATAGGTCTGGCGGGGTGCGGGCACAAATAAGGCTTTGACTGCAAATTTGGCAATGTCTTGGGTGTTCATAT
The DNA here is from genome assembly GCA_046295715.1 of Pseudanabaenaceae cyanobacterium. Lineage (GTDB taxonomy): Bacteria > Cyanobacteriota > Cyanobacteriia > Pseudanabaenales > Pseudanabaenaceae > JBKBMU01. The sequence continues at coordinate 59,859 of JBKBMU010000005.1, read as the reverse complement.
AGGCAATGGGGGTATTTTCGCCACCGACCCAAATGGTCTGATTTTCTAGAATGGGGATCGCATACTCGCCAATCAGGTTCTGGAAAAAGCCACAGGTCTGCAAGACCGTGTAGTTGAGGGGGGTCTCAGCTAAGAATTTTTCTGTACAGTGTTTGATTTCCATCAGAGGCACTTGCGGATATTTCTCACAATTGAGAATGGAAAAAAACACAAATTTTTCAATACCGGCTTGCTCACAGGCTTGGATCAGGTTTACCTTGCCTTCCCAGTCCACTTGGCGGATGCGTACCGAATCGGTGGGGCGGGTGGTGGCGGCATCAATCACGGCTTCTATATCTTTGAGGGCGGGGGGAAGACTCTCAGGTTTGGTTAAATCCCCTTGGATTAGCTGTGCGCCCCATTCCCTTAGAAAAATAGCTTTGCGGGGCGATCGCACTAAACATTTGACTTGCAAACCCTGCTCTATGGCATGACGGGCAATCTGCCGGCCGAGTGTGCCTGTTGCCCCAACTACTAAAACCGATTGCACCATTTTGGAAAATATAAAAATTTGTAAACATTATTTAGGTTAGCAGAGTTTTCGCATCGGGGATCAAGCAAAAACTGCTAAACCAAAGTACAGGGATTGGGAGATGAGAGCTAATTTTGTGGGGGGAAGGTCTTGAACCGTTCATTAGCTCTATCTGTACTGCGTTTGATTTCGTCAGTCAGTTTATCCACCTGCCTATCTACTTCTTGGCGCAGTTCTTGTTTTCGACGGGTGCTAGTAGCTTGCATTACCGCCCAAAATCCCGTGCCCAATCCTGCTACTAGGATCGCACCAACTACGAGGGATATCAAGGTGTTGGGGGCACGGCTATTTCCTTTCATTTTTTTGGGGTGTATTGGGGTTTAGTTTGAGTTTACCAATTCTAAGGTTAATTGTCATTTCCAAATTCTCTATATTATGCTAAGCTATGCTAACTTCTAGGGAACTCTTGTAACAAATGCCTGTCTAGATGTGCTGTAATAGAGTGCGAATAGAGTGCGAATTAAGTAATAGCTGGGTTGGGTTCATGTTAAGAAGAAGTGCTATTGGGTTGGCTGTATTGTCCATGCTGGCTGGGGCTATGCCTGGGATCGCCCAGAATGCTGGTTTTATCATTTTTGGCAATGCCCGCGATACTGCTATGGACTATTGCATGGATAGCGGCAGTTCAGGACAGTTTGACAACTATTATCTAGAAATCAGAACCCAAAAGTTCAAGTATGCCGAAATTATTGTTACCTACCCTGAGCACTTCAACGCTGACCTCAACGGTAGCAAGGTGGAGTTATTTAACAGTAAGGAATGTCGGGGTGGCAGGCCGCTCCCCCTAGAATCTGCCACAATTGACAAGGAAGCCCGCCGCATTACAGTTGTGCCCAAAGAAGCGATCCCCGCCAACACGCCTGTTAGGTTGGTCATTTCCAATGTCCGTAATCCTAGTTTTGGGGGCATGTACCAAGTGGATGCGCGCCTCCTGCGGGCAGATGTGCCTGCCCCTGTTTATGTTGGCTCATGGATCATGACCTTTGATTAATACGCAGTGCCCTTGCCCAAGACTGAGATAATAAAGTTTGCAAGTAGGCAAATATCCCTATATCAATTGCAAGCAGATAATGTTTAATTATTAGGGAAATTGTGATCCCGTCACAATGAACTAACTTCAATAATGTGGTAAGGAGTCAAGGGATATTCTGGTACTGTTTGCGTTAGTAGCCATCATTAACGGTGTGGTGTGGGGCTTTCTCTTGCTCTACGGTTTCAATGCCTACTGGCTCACTTTTAATTCCCGTCCCCGTCTTGCCCGCAGATTAGCCCCTTGGCAGTCTGCTCCTGCCTTGTCGGCGGTGGGACGGTGCGCCGATCGCCCCACCGAAATAGATCTACCGATTGTTACTATACAGTTGCCCATTTTCAATGAACGGTATGTGGCAAAGCGACTGCTGGAGGCGGTGTGTAACTTGGACTATCCCCGCGATCGCTTGTATATTCAAGTGCTGGATGACTCTACTGACGATACACAGCAGATTCTGGAGTCTGCAGTGGCGGAAATGCAGGCACAGGGGCACTGGGTGGAGTATTTCCATCGGATCGATCGCAGGGGCTACAAGGCGGGTGCACTTCAGGATGCCATGCCCTATGTGCAGGGGGAATATATCGCTATTTTTGATGCGGATTTTGTGCCCGAACCTGATTGGCTAAAACGCACGATCGCCCATTTTTTAGCCAACCCAGACCAGCCGATCGCTGTGGTACAAACCCGCTGGGGGCACTTGAATTCTGAGTATTCTTTCTTGACTAAGGTGCAATCGACTATGATGGATGGACACTTTGTCATTGAAGAACAATGTAGATACTTGCAGGACTATTTTTTGATTTTTCACGGTACGGCAGGCATCTGGAATAAGCGGGCGATCTTAGAAGCAGGTGGCTGGACCGCAGACACCTTAGCGGAAGATATGGACTTGAGTTATCGAGCGCAGTTATTGGGCTGGAAAATTATCTATGACAATGATATAGTAGCCCCTGCGGAGTTACCAGTTACAATCAGTGCTTTTAAGTTACAACAGTTTCGTTGGAACAAGGGGATCGCCCAATGTGCTAAAAAATTTTTGTGGCGGGTGTGGCGCAGTCGGCAAAGTTTAATGGTAAAACTACAGGCAACTTTACATTTAACTTGTTGTTTTCCCATCTTACTGAGTTTGTTGGTGGCGATAACTGCTTTACCTACGGTTTTAACTCTACCTGAGGAGTCCCCCCAATTGCGGATCGCCTTTGATAGTTTTTGGGGTTTAGCCATGACACCTGTTACTTTTGGTTGGCCTATTTTATATGCAATGGGGCAAAAACGCCTCTATCCGCGCACATGGTATAGACGGTTACTGCGGGTATTGGGGTTAATGGTGGTGGCAACAGGTTTATCCTTGAATAACAGTCGTGCTGTATTTGCAGGTATATTGAATACGGGCGCAACTTTTCAGCGCACTCCCAAATTTGCAATCAAACAAAAGCACGATCGCTGGACAGATAAAGTGTACAAGTTGCCTTTTGATATTTGGTCAGTGGTGGAGTTAATTATTGGTATTTATAGTGGGATCGCCTTGGGCGTAGCTATAGCCAAAGGTTTATATACAGTGATTCCATTTACACTTTTGACTACAGCAGGTTTCTTGTATGTGGGTGGTTTAAGTATTTGGCAGGTGTGGCAACAACGACGGGAACAAAACCCATGTGGTCAGTAGTAATTCCCACTTACAATCGCTTACCAATTTTGCAGAAATGTCTGCGGGCACTCGAGGATCAAGACTTTCTGCACCCTTACGAAATTGTGGTAGTGGATGATGGCTCAACTGATAATACTGTGCCATTTTTACAAGATCGTGCTGGGGAATTTCCCCATGTGAGATTACTGCAACAGACCCATTCAGGGGCGGCACAGGCGCGCAATTTGGGTGTAGAGTCAGCCCAAGGTGAAATTATTGTGTTTATTGATAGCGATCTGGTAGTAACAAAGGGCTTTTTATCTGCCCATTATCTCACTTTATTTTCTCCTGGCTATGCCAGTCAAAAAGTATTTACCTATGGCAGAGTAATTAACACTTGCAACTTTGATGAACCTACAGCTGAGCCATTCAAGATTACGGATATGTCAAGGGCATTTTTTGCAACGGGGAATGTAGCAATTCCCAAGCGATACTTAATTGAGGCTGGCTTATTTGATCCCAGATTTAATCAGTATGGCTGGGAAGATTTAGAGTTGGGGGTGCGCTTGAAAAAACTAGGCTTAAAATTAGTGCCTTGTCCCCAAGCAGTGGGCTACCACTGGCATCCGCCTTTTAGTTTAGATCAAATTCCCCACCTCATAGAAGTAGAAAAACAACGGGCAAGGATGGGAGTAATTTTTTATCAGAAACACCCAACTTGGGAAGTAAGATTGATGATCCAAATGACTTGGTTACATTGGTTGTTGTGGGGTATTTTAACGATCGGTGGTTTACTAAATGAACAAACTATGCGTCCCTTGTTAAGCTGGTTGATCGCTCACAATAAACCGCAGTTGGCTCTAGAACTAGCCCGTATCTTTCTGAACTGGTATAATGTAAGGGCCGTATTTTCTGCTTATGAAGAACTAAAGAGTGTTTAGTTGGGCCTATATTTTCTCAGGGTATATTTTTTTATAGTAAACTCAAAGACCCTAGGACATGGAAACTTTTGCATAATTTACCCTCTCCCATCAAGGTAGAGGGGGGAAACCCTGGGATCCCAATCTCATTTACATAGGTGGTCAGAAATTTAGGGGCTAAATTCCCTGGCAGTGATCTCTAACTTGACCATGTGCCACAATAGAAGAATCGATGTTAGATGTATAGGCTATGGTATCCATTCGTGGCAGAGCACCTACGGCTCAAGAGACTTTTATGCAGATGGCACAGTCGGCAGGCTTGCGCAATCGTCTGCTGGTAACGATCGGGGTGCTGATTTTAGTTAGGTTGGGGATTTATATCCCTATCCCGGGGATCGATCGGGTTGTATTTGGCAAGGTGGTAAGTGGCAACACTGTCATCAATTTCCTCGATATTTTCTCTGGGGGGGGGTTGTCCCTGTTGGGGGTGTTTGCCTTGGGGATCATCCCCTACATCAATGCCTCGATCATTATGCAGTTAATGACGGCAGCTTTGCCTACCCTAGAAAATTTGCAAAAGAATGAGGGTGAGGCAGGCAGGCGTAAAATTTCCCAATATACGCGCTATGCTACCTTGATCTGGGGTGCAATTCAAGGCTTGGGGATCGCTCTCTGGATTCAGGGGGTGGGAGCGGCTACTAACCCTGGTCTTACTTTTGTGCTGGAGACTACCCTTGCTCTGACCGCAGGCTCCATGTTTGTGATGTGGGCTGGTGAACTGATCACCGAAAAAGGTGTGGGCAATGGGGCTTCTCTGTTAATTTTTATTAGCATTGTCTCAGGTTTACCCAAGTCCTTGAGCAATACGATCGCCCTTGCCAATCAAGATAGTTCGCGGGTAGGCGGCATTATCACCCTGTTTTTAGTGTTCTTGGTGATGATTGTGGGGATCGTGTTTGTGCAGGAGGGCACTAGGCGGATTCCGATTGTGTCGGCGCGGCGACAGGTGGGGCGCAAAACCTACCGTGAGCAGTCAGCATATTTGCCTTTGAAACTGAATCAAGGGGGGGTTATGCCCATCATTTTTGCTTCATCGGTGATGATTTTGCCGGCAACCATCGGTCAGTTTTCTAATAATCCTGTCCTGCGGGATATAGCTGGTTTCCTTGCGCCTAATACTTGGGGCTATGTGGTGGTCTATCTATTACTGATTCTGGCTTTTAGTTTTTTCTATTCTTCCTTGGTGGTTGATCCCAAAGACCTCGCCCAAAATCTGAAGAAGATGGGGAGCAGTATTCCGGGGATTCGCCCAGGCACGGCTACTTCAGAATATATCAGCGGTGTATTGAATCGCTTGACCTTCTTGGGGGCAATTTTCCTGGGTGTGGTGGCGATCGTGCCGACGGTGGTAGAGCGGGCGACAGGGGTGCAGACTTTCAGCGGCATTGGGGCAACTTCTCTGCTGATTCTAGTGGGTGTTGCCATTGAAACGGCGCGCCAAATTCAGACTTATGTAATTTCCCAACGCTACGAAGGAATGGTGAAGCAGTAATGGCGCGATTGATTTTGATGGGTGCCCCCGGTTCAGGCAAGGGCACTCAAGGTGAGGTTTTGTCCCAAGCTTTTCAGATTCCTCGCATTGCCCCGGGAGATATGTTTCGCGCCGCTGTGCAGGCTGGTACGGAACTGGGCAAGCTAGTCAAAGCCTACAGTGAGGCGGGGATGTTAGTGCCCGATGAGTTGGTGATCAAGGTGATGCGGGATCGCCTAGAGGAAAATGATGCCCAAATGGGTTGGATTCTGGATGGTTTTCCCCGCACCATCCCCCAAGCTGAGGCATTAGACCAACTCCTGTCAGAACTAGGACAAAGGTGCGATTGGATCATCAATTTGGAAGTGCCGATACCAATTTTGATGGAGCGATTACAAAAGAGAGCGATTGAACAGAACCGCCCCGATGATACACCAGCAGTAATTCAGAAGCGATTAGCAGAGTACCATGCCAAAACTTTGCCTCTGCTGGAGTTCTATGGCGATCGGGTGGCAAGGATTGATGGCACCCTACCCATTCCGGAAGTAACTGCGCAAATCAAGGCTTTAATAGCAGGGGAGTACCAGCCCTAGCAGCTGCAAATTCATCCGCCTGTAACTCTTGCTGTGGGGAATATTTGGTCTGCTCGCTATGACCCCAAGGATTATCATCAGTTCATTTTCCGACTTGAAGCCCTGATAGACCACCACCACATCGCCAGATATGATCCCGCTCTGGGTTGATTGAGCAGGAGAGTCGGCGAGGGGGGCGCGATCGCTGCTCCCAAAGTTTGTTCACCCAATCAAAGCTACCGAGATACTGTCTGGGTCTGACACTAGAATTTCACGCCGCTGATTTCTTTGGGGGGGACAGTCGTATATTCAGCCGCAATCTGCCGAAATTCTTCTCCTTCTAGAGTTTCTCTGTCTAGCAACAATTCCACTAAGCGATCGCAGAGGGCGCGATTGTCCCTAATGATTTGTAGGGCGCGATCGTAGCAGTTCTTAACAATTTTGCGAATCTCGTAGTCAATTTTGCAGGCAGTGTCCCGGGAGTATTCACTGGGGTTGAACCAATCCCGCCCCAAAAATACCTCTTGGTTGGGGTGATCCAGTGCCACCAAGCCCAAATCTGACATCCCCAACTCCGTAACCATTTTGCGTGCCAGTTTGGTAACCTGCATAAAATCCCCCTGTGCCCCGGTGGTAATTTCATCCGCCCCGAACACCACTTCCTCGCTGGCTCTGCCCCCCAAAATCATCGTAATCAAATCCAAAAAATAGGCTTTGGTTTCTAAGCCCAATTCTTCCCCGGGCAAAGGCTTGGAAAAACCGCCCACCCCCCCCGATCGCGGAATAATTGTGACTTTGTCAAGGAGATCGATGTGCTCTAGGAGGGTTTGCAGGAGGGCATGTCCCACTTCGTGGTAAGCGACTATTTTTTTCTTGTAACTATCCAGCATTGGTTTGAGGGTCAAGCCGATGGTTACCCGGTCAATGGCATCATTGATTTCCAATTCTGTAATGGCAGGTTTTTGTCTGCGGGCAGTGAGGATCGCCGCTTCATTGAGCAAATTGGCTAAATCTGCCCCTGCAAAACCGGGTGTGCGCCTCGCGATCGCCTCTAGAGAGACCTCATCAGCTAATTTTTTGTTGCGGGCATGGACTTTGAGAATCGCCAACCTGCCCTTGTAGTCTGGATAATCTACCAAAATTTGGCGATCGAACCTGCCGGGGCGCAGGAGTGCTGCATCTAGGACATCGGGGCGATTGGTTGCCGCCACCACAATTACCCCAGTATTTCCCTCAAAGCCATCCATTTCTGTTAGAAGTTGATTGAGGGTTTGTTCCCGTTCATCATTGCCCCCGCCGATCCCTGCGCCCCGCTGGCGCCCTACCGCATCTATTTCATCTATGAAGACAATACAGGGAGCATTTTCCTTAGCCTTTTGGAACAAATCCCTGACCCGTGAAGCCCCCACTCCAACAAACATTTCCACAAATTCCGAACCCGACAAGGAAAAGAAGGGCACACCTGCTTCCCCTGCGATCGCCCTTGCCAGTAGAGTTTTGCCTGTGCCGGGAGGCCCCACCAACAGCACACCTCTAGGGATTTTTGCCCCCACTGCCGTAAATTTTTCAGGCGTTTTCAGGAAAGTAACTACCTCTTGCAACTCTTCCTTGGCGGTTTCTACCCCTGCCACATCATCAAAAATTACCCCTGTTTTAGCCTCTGGGGAAAAGCGGGCACGGGATTTACCAAAATTGAAGGTCTGGGCAGGACCGCCTGGGGCATTACTGAGCCGTCGCAAGAACCAAATCAACAAACCCAGCACCAACAGGGGCATAAGTAGAGCATTTAATAACTGCAAGAGGGGGGACGGTTGTTGGGGCTGTCTTACCTCGGTTTCCACCTGTTGTTCCCGCAGTGCCCGAAATAACTCCGCATTGGCACTGCGAGTAGTGAATAAATCCACCCGCAGAGTCTCATTGGGACGTTCCTTCAGTTTCACTTGCGCCGACAGACCATTGCTATCGAGCTCAACCCGCTCCACCTTGCCCGCCCTCACTTTATCAAGCAATTCACTGTAGGAGATCGTGGTGGTCTCAGACCGATTGGCTAATACTGGCACCCCCCCGAGCAACTGCCCAGCGATCGTGCCCACCAGCAAGATTTTTGTCCTACGCCACAAGCCCACTATCTTTTACCTTAAGTTGTACTACTAGTTCTAGTCTAGTCTATCTGACCAGACTCTGCCAGCACTGGGAGCATGGGGTGCTATTCTCACGAAAGCAAGATAACAACATTTTTTAGTGTTTTCAGGTTTTCCCAAGAAAATGATTAGCTATGCTGTACCGTAGGCCATCCCAGGTTCTATAGCAATATTCAAAGACTCTAGGACGTTAATAACCCCAGCGGGGACAGTTGGGAACCCTCGAGGTTGTCTCAACAGTATTCCGTAGTGCCATCAATTTGCCTATTTTTATATGTTGGGCGAGCAGATCTGTTCTGATCCAGCTACGGGTCAAGGTAAGGGTTATTGGGGCTAAGCAGGCAGGAGTAGCGAGACATGCCTATAACTGGGGTTTGGATGTTTGTTTGGCGGCTTTGGAGAATAACCAAAAAGTCCCCAGTGCGATAGATTTGCATAAGAAGCTAGTTGCTGAAGTTAAACCTGACAAAAAGTGGTACAAGGAACGAGTTTACAACTGTTCTCACTGCAGCATTTCCATAGACAGAGCTTGAATGGGAGTCTGAATCTGTTGAATTGCGCAAGTACCCCAAGCTCTGGGGGAGCTGTAACACCCCTTGAGAGCGTAGCTCTTGAGACTTGGATGAAGCAGGAAGTAAGCAGCAAATCTAAACAATGAGTCTATTTGACTTGGCTGTATAGGTTTGTTGTTGAGCAAATAGACATGGTTGAGCACAGGGAAACACCCGTGAGATGATTTTCATAACTCAGGCTTGAGAACTAGTGGTAGAGGGAGTAGGCAGATGTTTCTGGCGTTTTTTGCGCTCTGCTTCTACCAAGTCAGCCATCATTTGCAGGCTCTGTTTGAGCTTGTCGAGGCTGGATTGATACAGTTCTTGGTCTCGGATCAACTTCTCACTGTTGAGATTGAGGGTCTTGCCCACCTGTGCCAGTAGTGCTTTTCTCCGCTCGGGATCGGCCCATTGCTCAGGCGCGCTCAGTGCCAAGAGCCGAAACAGCCCGATCGCCAGCAGACGGCTGTACTTAAATTGAGGCGTGCCCGCAATTCTATGGACAGTACCAGTGAGTGGCTCTAGTTCAGGACTGCCCTCGCCCGTGGTCAAAAGAGTAACTACCCCTTGGGGCGCAGACTGGGCTAGTTGTGCCAGTTTTTGGGCATCGGCGCGCAGTTGCTCCGAATTGAGCCGCAGGGCTGATACCAAGGCGTGGTAAATCTTGGCGCGATCGGCTTCAGGACGGTAGCTCGTAGTAAATTCATCAAATGCCGTTACCCAGCCCAAGGCAAAAATGGGGTCGTAGTGAAAGGTCTGGCACACCGTCAGCAAATGGCTCTCCACCAGCAATTCATCGATCGCCCGTCGATACACAGAATTGACTGGTTTGGGAAAGCCCCGATAAAAGGCGCGCTTAGTATCAGATACAGTAGGCAAACTTTCAGACACAGCAGGACCGTAAAATCAAAATTTTATTAAATACTATCACCAAAAGCATAGACAATTAGCATAGAGAAGTTAGCTACCCCCTAGACTCATGTCTATCTTTGACTGGTTTGCCGAGAATCGCTCCCGTAGTGTCCCGCCCCCCGCCCAGCTACCCGAACGGGATATTCCCGATGGCTTGTGGCACAAGTGTAGTGCCTGTGGGGTGCTCACTTACATTAAAGACCTCAAGGCTAACCTGATGGTCTGTCCAGAGTGTAGTTTTCACAACCAAGTACCCGCACCCGATCGCATCGCCCAGTTGATCGATGAGGACACATGGACAGAGTGCAATGCCCATCTAGTCTCCTGCGATCCCCTCGGCTTCAAAGATCGCAAACCCTACAGCGATCGGCTCAAGGAATCCCAAGCCAATACAGGCTTAGCTGATGGGGTCATTACTGGCACAGGCAAAATTCAAGGGCATGGGACTGCCCTAGGGGTGATGGATTTTCGGTTTATGGGCGGGAGCATGGGGTCAGTGGTAGGGGAAAAAATCACCCGCCTCATCGAGCTGGCGATCCAGCAACACTTGCCAGTGGTGATCGTCTGTGCATCGGGGGGCGCGCGCATGCAAGAAGGCATCTTGAGCCTCATGCAGATGGCAAAAACCTCAGCCGCCCTTGAAAAACTGCGCCAGGCCCGTCTGCCTTATATTTCTGTACTCACGCACCCAACTACAGGGGGCGTAACTGCCAGCTTTGCCATGTTAGGGGATATTATCCTCGCTGAACCCAAAGCCCTGATCGCCTTTACAGGACGCAGGGTGATTGAACAGACCCTTAAACAAAAAATTCCTGAAGGGTTTCAATCTGCTGAGTATCTCTTGGCACATGGTTTCGTCGATGCCGTGGTCAATCGCCTGCAATTGAAACAAACGATCGCCACGATCCTCGGTCTGCACAAGTTGAACCAGACTTTTGAGTATGGATTAACCTCAACAGAGGCGGTTCTGAATGAGCCCAATCAGGGCTGAAGGAGAATTTGTACATTTAGGACTAAGTAATTAAATTAAGCAATTCAGAGGGTCGTAGGGTTGCTCGCCGCCCGGAGAGGGCGATCGTGCTGAAGTCTTGAGACCTCCTAACTCCACCGTATGGCTTTCTCAGCTTGGCCGTCCTAGGGGCAACCCCCGCAGAGAGGTCTTTAGCCGGGCAGGAGGCGATCGAGGGTGCGATACTGGATCGCTTCGGCAATATGTTCTGATTGAATCCCATCACTGTGAGCGAGGTCAGCGATCGTGCGGGCCACTTTGAGAATCCGATCAGTGCCTCTGGCGGACAGCCCCAGCCGAGCGATCGCATTTTCAAGGATTTTGGTGCTATCGGGGTCAAGGGCACAGTATTGGCGCAGATGCCGGACTTGCATTTGCGCATTACAGGTAACTTGCAGTTCATCCCGGAAACGCTCTTGCTGAATTTGGCGAGCAGATTGGACCCTGGCTCTGACTACTTGGGAAGATTCACCAGCAGGGGCGCGGGTAATTTCTTCAGGTTTGAGGCGATTGACGGCAACTTGGAGATCGATCCGGTCTAAGAATGGCCCGGATAATTTTGCCCAATACTGGGCGCGCTGGCGGGGAGTACAGGTGCAGGGCTGCACAGGATCGCCGTAGTAGCCACAGGGACAGGGGTTAGCCGTAGCCACCAACATAAACTTGGCAGGGTAGGAGATGGATTGTTTAGTGCGGGAAATGGAAACTACCCCGTCTTCCAAGGGCTGGCGCAGACATTCCAAAGTTTCCCGACGGAACTCACACACCTCATCCAAGAGTAACACCCCATGATTCGCCAAACTCACTTCCCCCGGTTTGGGATAACTGCCGCCCCCCACCAAAGCCGGACTAGAAGCGGAATGGTGGGGACTGCGGAAGGGCCTTTCCGTAATTAAACCCCTGTCTTTGAGTAAACCTGCTACGGAATAGATTCTGGTTACTTCTAATGCTTCATGGAAGGTCATGGCAGGAAGAATGCTGGGCAGACGGCGCGCCAGCAGAGTTTTGCCTGAACCGGGTGCACCTACCAGAATTAAATTGTGCCCCCCAGCGGCGGCAATCTCCAAGGCACGGCGGGCATGGTGCTGTCCTTTCACATCCTGCAAATCTAGCCCAAAGCTGGGGGCAAAGCCAGTTAGATCAGCGTTTTCTGCCCTAGCCGGTTGAAACTGCTGTGGCTCAGCCAAAAATGCTGCCACTTGGCACAGGTTTTCTAATCCATAGACCGCAATCCCTGCCACTAAGGCTCCCTCTGCTGCATTCCCTTTGGGCACAATTATCCCTTGCATGCCCATCTGTCTTGCCGACACTGCGATCGGTAGTACCCCTGCTGTCGGTCGCAAACTCCCATCTAGAGATAACTCCCCAAACAAGAGATGATCTGCTAAGAGTTCAGATTTGACCTGTTCGGAAGCGGCGAGAATAGCAATACTGATCGGCAGATCAAAGGCGGGGCCTTCTTTGCGCACATCTGCCGGAGTAAGATTGATGGTAATCCGCCGCATGGGTAAGTTGAAGCCAGAATTCTTAATGGCAGATTTAACCCGCTCCCTACTCTCCTGCACAGCCGTATCAGGCAAGCCTACCACCGTCATCCCCGGCAGGCCCCCGGCTACATCCACTTCTACCCCGACTTGAATGGCATCAATCCCCAAAATAGAGGCACTCCAGACTCGCGCTAACATCCCTATTCATTGGTAAGTATTAGATCTTATAGCAGGCGAGGGGCAAACCAAGGAAAAACACTATAATTTATTAAGAAGAATTCACCTGCTGCCTATGTCTTGGCTAGAACACACTGTACAAATGGAAATGCACCACCCCGTGGACAAGGTCTGGACAGCATGGGCAGACTTGCCATCTATGCCTAGGTGGATGCGCTGGTTACAATCAGTGGAAGTACCTGCTGATCAACCCAATATCTCGGTCTGGCACTTGGGGGCCAATGGCTTTACCTTTGCTTGGAAGTCAAAAATCGTGAAACAGATTCCCCTCCAACTAATCCAATGGGAAGCGATCGATGGTTTACCCAATCGGGGCGCAGTCAGGTTTTATGGCAGGGGCGATCGCACGATCGTCAAACTCTCGGTATCCTATGCCATTCCCACATTGATTGCCGAATTGATGGATTCACTCTTTTTGGGCAGGCTGGTGGAAGATAATCTACGGAAGAGTTTAGAACGATTTGCCGTCTATCTGGATGAGCGATACAGAGTGCCCGCAGTTACCAGTGGCAGTTAAATTTCAGGAATGGTGGGCACAATTTCCCCCTTTCTGGGCATGGACACAGACACAGCAGGCACAGTTTGCCTACCTGTATAAACTGGTTTTAGAGGGGAATCGGAAACAAAATCTCACTAGAATTTCCGCACCTGCCGACTTTTGGGAGAAGCATCTGTGGGATTCTCTGGCGGGGATTAGCCCCTATATGCAGACTACAAACTGGCAGGTAATAGATATAGGCACAGGTGCAGGTTTTCCGGGGTTACCCGTTGCCATTGCCTGCCCCAGTTGGCAAGTTACTCTCTTGGATAGTATGCGCAAAAGAACTAATTTTGTTACTGAGACAGTCAAGCAATTGGGCTTAACTAATACCCAAGTCCAGACTGCCAGAGCAGAAACTATCACGGGTACCTACGATCTCGCCTTAATTAGAGCTGTGGGCACCATCCCCCTCTGTCTGGATTACTGCTCTCGCCTCGTAAAAGTGGGGGGCAGGGCTGTACTCTATCGGGGTAAATTTGACCCCTCTGAACTGCCTGATAGCCTCACTTGGCAGTTAGTTGCTGACCACTATTTGCCTACTCCCCTCACCCAAGCCGATCGCCACTATTTACATTTCCTTAAGCACAGTATTTAATTTTTTGCCCAGAGTGCGCTAAAATACCCCTGTAGGTATAGATAAAAGTATAAAAAATATGGATTTTCTGAATGGAATTACAGATTTTCTTTTGGCGATCAACTACAAGTTGATTTTCCAATTGACCTGCTTGGGGTTGATTGTGATTTCTGGGCCTGTGATTATTTTTCTGTTATCAGCACGGGGCGGAGATTTGTAAGGTTATCCCTGAGCCATTGGTGGACAGGGTGCAGTACTAACAGAGGACTGGCTAGGGTATCTTTTTGCTCTAGGTAGTCCATAAAGCTCTGGGCGCAGATGTAGGTGAGATAAGCCCCTGTCAGAGCTTGAAGTGTGCCCCCGATTGTGTAGGTAACTAGGTTAGTTTTCAGGGCACTGCTAATGGCGCTGGTAATTAGTTCTATGCCCCCCAGTTGGAGCAATTGTTTTGCCATACTGGCAGCAATTTGTTTTGCCTGATCGAGGCTGAGGGGCTGATTATAGATTTTGGCAATCTCAATCAGCAGTTGGCTATTGAGCACGAGGCTGGTGGCAATATCGAGGGTGGGCATGGGGCTGACAAACAGGCTCAGGGCGACAATTTTTTGTTGACGCACGATCGCCGATTCTGCCAGTTTGCGCCGTTGGGCATTGAGGGCAGACTGGGCTTGGGCTTTGAGGTGATCCATTTGTGTCTGCACCTTTTTCTGCCAGAGGTTGTCCCACTCCTGCGCGAGGATGGCCTCTAGCCGCTGTTTCAGGGGCAGAATGTCGGGGGGGAGGTTCTCTTGCCACATCCCCACTAGGGCTTTGGTCTCTTGGGAAAATTGCCGCACTGTAATTGGGCGGGGCTGAGCCGAAATCACCACTACATTTTCTGGCGGCAGCAGGGGCTGACAACGGATAGCTATACTCTGTCTAATCAGGGTGCGATCGCTAGGCAGGAGCAAATCCGATTTATTCAGGGCAACAAGCAATTTGCGGGGGCAGCTTTGCAGAAATCTAAATTCTGTAGCAGTGAGGTCGCTATCAGTTACTAGGATGACAATTTCCGCACTGAGGGCACTGGCTTGGTCAATATCCCCCATCTCCGTGTGGGTGTCAATTACTGTAACCTTCTGGCGACGGGTTGCCCACAAAGTCAGATTAGCCCCATGGGACATAAGTTGGGTGTTACCAGTGAGGGCACGCACTACCGCAGTCTTCCCTACCCCCTTGCGCCCCACGATCGCTACCCTAGGCTGGGGCTGCTCCAGACTGTTACTAATAGCTGTAGCCTGCAAAGTCAACGTCTGTACCAGTTGGGGGTCGTTAATTTCTGCAATCATGCTATTGATTTCTGCCAACTGCTGGCGCAGTTCAGGGTAATCCCGCTGTAGAAGCACATTGCCTTGCCCTTGTTGCCACCAACTATAGGCTAGCCATACCAGCGCCACTAACCCCAACCACTGCCAGCGATCGTGCCCCAAAACAATTATCCCAAGGGCGATCGCCCCAACTAACCACTGCCAATTTGTCATCTACTCTCCTTCATACATTTGCTAGAAGATTCTAAAGCAAATTCGCAGAGGTAGAAAGACAAAGAATTATTTGTTACTTGCTGCCAACTTTAGGAGTGATGTTTTGGGTATCTAGGAGATTGATGGCAGGGTTACGGTCAAAGAAATTGAATTGATACCCACTAGGTGGGGAAGTATCTTGGCTGGCTGTAGCACTGGCAACTTCTTTGACTGAATCGATTCCCGTAGCTCCAATCATCCCTTTAATCGTACCCGCTTGGGTCAGTACCCAGTCGAGCATATAATCATAATTGCCAACCGTGCCGATCATGGGTACCACTAACTCCAAGTCTGGGCCACCTTCATAGGTATTGTTGTAAACTCACTGTGTCGCCATACAGGACTACCACTACTCCTTTCAAATAGGCAAATCACCTGCGCCGCCGTGTAGAGGTTGCCCTGGTCATCGCAAGGGTAAGGGCATTATCAGGGCAACCAATCCCCCGTTGCAGACTAGTAGCCAGCATGCCAAAACCATATTCCCCTGAGTCAAAATAGGTGCGAAACTGGATCCATGTAGGGAACAAACATCTCTGACAGCGTCCTTTCATACAAAACAGGACGAATGGTACCGCGATCGTCATAACTAACAAAGATAGAACTGTACCCACTCGTTTATCCATACCCACATGGAATGACCAATGCCGCCATTGGAAAAAATTGCCGTTGCGCTTTAGATTGCCACCCTCTGGCTGACTGAGGAATAGAGGTTTGACCACTAGTTGCAGTTCACCCACCGAAGTTTCATCCTAGTCATAGGGATCATCAATCAGGGAATTCTAAATCTAAATCCTATCGTCCCATTTTCCGTTTCATTTGTTCTATTTCCATGTCCATTTCCCATTGACGGAATTTGGCTTCTAGTTCATCGTAGCCGCTGCTTGTCTGCCAATTCTGCCAAGTAGAGCTAAAACTTTCTTTTGGTTTGCGATCGCTGGCAATTTTGGCTTGCACTTCTTGACGGCGTACTTTGATTTGGTGGTAGAGAGTTTGGGCTTGTTGCAGGTTCTGCTTGGCGAGGTTCATCTGTGCCCAGACTTGATTCCCCTGCCGCAGTAAATCCGCTTCCCGTGCCTTGGCTCCTTGGGCTAGGTCAGTTTTGCCTGCTTGTGCTGCCTTCTGGGCGCGATCGTGCCATTTAGTGATTTCATCTGCGATCTTGAGGATTTCCTCCTGCAATTTTTTTTCTTGAGCAGTGTACTCACTGATTAGTCTGAGGCTTTCTTGTTCTTGTTGTTGCAGTTGGTCATCCAACAGTTGTAACTCTAGCTGGGGATTACTGCGAATAAATTCCTCAAGACGGGTTTCAAGGAATTTTTTGATGTCGTCAATGATGCTCATAACTTCTGCCCGACCAGAACGGTCTTGGTTTCATTGTTGCGCTTGAGGACAACATCCCGCTGTTGCACTTTGCTCAAAATCCAACCTGTATCGCCCACTGGTTTGCCCACACCGATCGTTTCCACTGTGCCATTTAGCTCAAACATGGCGGTGGCGCGATCGCCGAAACTAAGCACGCCTACCAAAGTATAGGCAGGGGCGGGGGTGGGTACAGAGGCAGGGGTTTCCGCCGGGGCAGGAGTTGGCTCTACGGGAGGCAGAGCGGCAATAGGAGCTTGATATACAGGCACATAAATAGTCTGTGGGAGTGGGGGCGTAGTTACAGGCGGGGGCAGTTCTGTAGCTGTAGGCGTAGGTAGAGGGGCAGGGGGGCTGTAAGCCAATAGTTCTCTGATTTCATCTCTGAAGTGACTGTTGGCAGGAGCTACCGCTGTAGTAGCGGCGTTATTTAATTGGGCTAGCTTGGCTGACAGGTGGAACGACCAGAGTATAGTAGCGAACAAAGCTGAACCACAGGCACAGACCAAGAGTAGGGATGTGAGCCAATTTTTATCTCTATCTTGATCTTGGTTTGACTCAGGGGGGGGCGGGGATTGGGGTGGCTCAGGGGGGGGAGAGTAGGGAGATAACCACATGACATCCTCCTCTGGTTCTAGGTCTTCTAGTTCTACGGTGGGCTGATGGGGACAGGCAACTATAGCTGACTTATCAATGTGGAGATTTTTTTCAATATCCCCAAATAATTCATCCATCAGCGCATCAGCCGCGTTAGTCGCATCAGTGTAGTCATCCCGATCCAGACTCTGAGCCATATTCTTGTGGAGCTAACTTTTGCGCTCAAGATACCACAGTTTTCCTAAGTTGGCTAGTCAGATTTTTACTAGATTCTGACTAGATCAGGATAGACGGTGAGCACTTCATCGGCAGTGAGGGTGTATTCCTCAGATTGGGGCTCCCACATGACCTCGATCGCAATTAGTTGGTCGGAATTGACGCTCCCCAGGGCCATCAGGGCATTGCGTAGGTCTTCACTGGAAGTGATCCGAGAAATGCCTGCCAACTGATTGCCTGCGATCGCCGTAAGGATAGTTACCACGATATATTCACTGGGAGCTTCCCAGTTAGTGAGAGGGGAATTGTCAGCAGGATGGGCAGATTTGAGGAATTTTTTGCCCTTCTGATTGGTGAGCACTTCTTCGCTGAGCTTAGTGCGTTCAGACATCACCAAGCGATTGTATGTGCTCTCGGCTTGAGCAAAGTTAGTGTGTTCAATGGCACTGCTGACATAGACCCAGTATTCAGGGTGGCGGAGCAGAGCTAGAGTCGTTTCCCTGAGGACAGTAGTTAGACCTGCACTGGTACTAGTGTCGGCTTCCATTGCCATGTAGGTTAAATCCCGCTGTAACTGACGGGCAGTTGCCAATAGCCCCACCTGTATTTTGGCGATCGTTACTTTAGTATTGTCGCCAGTAACGCCTTCATCAAGTTCCCCCTTGAAGGCATTTAGGATGGCCTTAGCGATCGCCATCAGCACGATCAAGCCAAGTAGTCCAACAAACAGATTAAAGCCACCGCCAGAAAAGACAGGGAAGAAGAAAAAGCCACCACCCCCCGTGGTGGGTACGCTACGGTAAGGGTAGGACGGGCTATAGGAGCGAGAACCTGCACTGGGGCGCGAGGGGCGGGAAAAAGAACCACCGCCGACTCGACCACCCCCCCGTTTCGCATAGGCATAAGGAGTATTGCCAAAAAAGAGGGAAATAGCCAGAACCAATGCCAATAGAGGCTTCCATGCCAATCTACACCAGTTGCCAATTTTGTTAAGTAAAGTTTTCATTGCCGATCACCATTCCACAGCTTTTCTCAATGAAATGATTATAACCTCTACCTTCCAGTTAATTAGCCTATAGAGATGGTTAAAACCGAACCATAGGAAAACCCCTGAACCCATGTATCCCCGCTGTCAGTTAATCACTCCTGGTTAAGGGTTAGATGGAAACTTTGCCCCTCCCCTGAACATCAAAACCTTGGGCAATTAACTTAATCCCAGGGTAATCTAATTAATTATTTGTTATTAATTCTACCTATTGATTACAGCCGAGAGAAGAAAACCTCACGACCCCCAAGTAATAAAAATTTTCCACCTAATCACACCTAATCAATAGTAATACTCAAAGACTTTAGAACATCAAAACCCCCAACCCCTCTCCCAGAAAACCCAAGCGGGGTAAGACATTTACGCAGGAGGTCTAATCAACTTAGGACATCTCTTCATCCCCACCCTCTCCCTATCAGGGGCAAGGTACACCTTGGAACTTTTAGCTAACTCCTATCTAAATTAAAAAATTAAATTTGAAAACTGGGGTGCAAGGATTCGAACCTCGGAATGGCTGGACCAAAACCAGCTGCCTTACCACTTGGCGACACCCCACTGTACATGCAGTTATTGAGTATAGCAAAAGTTTTTAGCCTGTGGTCAGCTCCTGTAAAATTTTCTGCCATGCCTCAGGGGGATCGGGATGCTGAGTGATGGGGCGACCAATCACCAAATAGTCTGCCCCTGCGGCAATAGCTTCTTTGGGAGTCATAATGCGCTGTTGATCCCCAACTACTGCCCAAGGGGGACGTACCCCCGGGCAGACGATCCCCATGGCTTGACCGAACTTAGCCCTGAGGGGAGCAATTTCATGGGGCGAACAGACCACACCAGCGATCCCCGCCTGTTGGCTCAAGCTTGCTAGATGTAGTACATATTCAGATAAAGGTAAAGTAATTTTTAGCGCTGTCTGTAGTTGCTCTGCCGTGAGGTTAGTAAGAACTGTTACTGCTAATAACTGCGTATTACTGTCAGCTACGGCTGACTGTGCCGCTGATAGCATGTCCTGCCCGCCTAGGGCATGAACGGTGAGAAACTTAACTTCATAGCGCATTGCGATCTGACAAGCCCTTGCGACTGTGTTAGGAATGTCATGCAACTTTAGATCGAGAAATATCTCTTTTCCCCTTGCCCGCAGTGCCCAGAGAATCTCTTGACCACAGCTAATAAATAGCTCCAGCCCCACCTTGTAGTGGGTAACCGCAGGCAGGCGATCGCACAATGTTAATGCACTCTCAAGGTCAGGTACATCTAAAGCTACAATAATACGGTCGCCGATCACAAATTTAGCTGGTAAAATGCATACATATTTTAGTGGTTTAAGCTATGGCTGTTAAAGTTCTAATTCCTACACCTCTACAAAACCTCACCAACAATCAAGCTACAGTTGCCTGCGAGGGCGCAACTGTGCGAGAAGTGCTAGAGTCCCTAGAAAGCCACTGCCCTGGCATCAAAGCCCGTCTGTGTGATGAACAGGGGAATTTGCGGCGCTTTGTCAATTTCTATGTCAATAGTGAAGATATTCGTTTCTTGGCAGGCACGGATACCCCTCTCCAAGATGGGGACGAAGTTAGCATTGTTCCAGCGATCGCAGGTGGCTAAATGAGTGCCCATCCTATTCTCACTGCCCTGATGGACAAAATTCGCCAACGGACAGCGATCGTCGGGGTAGTGGGCATGGGCTATGTAGGTTTGCCCTTTGCCGTAGAAAAGGCCAAGGTGGGGTTCAAGGTAATTGGCATTGAGGAAAATCCCAAACGGGTAGAGAAACTCAATGTTGGCGAAAGTTACATTGACGATGTCCCCACTGCTACCCTGCGATCTCTAGTAGAGACTGGGCAAATCACTGCTACTTCTGATTTTCAGGTAGTAGCGCAGATGGATGTAATAGTAATCTGTGTGCCTACACCGCTCACTCGCAATCTCACCCCTAACCTCACCTATGTAGAGAAAGTAACCAGAGAAATCAGCAAATATCTACATCAGGGACAGCTAGTGAGTTTAGAATCCACTACCTACCCTGGCACCACTGATGAACTAATGCGTCCCATACTGGAAAATACTGGACTCAAGCAGGGAGTAGACTTCTTCCTCGCTCATTCTCCCGAACGAGTTGATCCCGGCAATCAGCGATATACCACTAAGAATACCAACAAGATTGTCGGGGCTTCCGATCCTGCCTCTCTTCAAGTAGCTCAATTCTTCTATGAGCAGACTATTCTGAAGGTTGTACCTGTAAGTAGTGCCAAAGCGGCTGAGCTAGTCAAGGTCTTCGAGAATACTTTTCGGGCAGTGAATATCGCCCTTGTAAATGAGTTGGCTCTCCTGTGCGATCGGATGGAGTTGAATGTATGGGAAGTATTGGATGCCGCCAATACTAAGCCCTTTGGTATTATGCCCTTCTACCCGGGTCCAGGGGTGGGTGGGCATTGTATTCCCCTCGATCCCCACTATTTGGAATGGAAGGCAAAAGAGTTCAATTTTGAGACCCATTTTATTGCCTTAGCAGGAGAAATCAATCGGCGGATGCCTGAATTTGTGCGAGAGAAGACATGGCGGGTACTCAACAAGGTGGGGATCGCTCCTTCTAGAGCAGTGGGCTTAATTTTAGGGGTTGCCTACAAGCGGGATATTGCCGACTGGCGAGAATCCCCAGCGATCGATGTGATGCACTTACTCCTGCAAGATGGGATGCAGTTGCACTATCACGATCCCCTAATTCCTGAAATTAAAGTCAATGGTCAAGCATTCCATTCCCAGCCCCTCACTCCCGAATTACTCAATTCAGTGGATATAGTACTTATCACTACTGACCACACCAAAGTAGATTACTCTCTAGTAGTGAGTTCCGCCAAAGCTATATTTGATACAAGAGGTATCACCCGCCATCTCCAACTCAGTGAGAGCGATCGGCTAAAAATTACTCTATTGTAGTTCTTTGGCGTCGTGCGATGCCACCCTTGAAAGAAACATCTATAGTAACAGACTTCAAGATTTCCATTCCAGATAGTGTACTTTTTGTATTCAAGGGATTCAGGACTGGCGATCCCAAAAATCGGAAACCTTTGATAAATATCAGTAACCTAACCAAAACTCCTGATTAGAAAAGCTTCTCAGCCGAGTGATCCTATGGTCTTCAACCCCTGCTGGGGTTTTCTGGGAGAAGGACTGG
Source organism: Pseudanabaenaceae cyanobacterium (assembly GCA_046295715.1). Classification (GTDB taxonomy): domain Bacteria; phylum Cyanobacteriota; class Cyanobacteriia; order Pseudanabaenales; family Pseudanabaenaceae; genus JBKBMU01. The sequence continues at coordinate 38,208 of JBKBMU010000005.1, read as the reverse complement.
GGGTGAGGGTAGAATTATGCAAGAGGTCTAATTTTCCCAAAGAGAGATGCAGAGGAATCAGATTGATTGTGCTTAGTTAAAAGAGATTGCTTGTAATTTGAGGTAGTCAGTGTATGCTGTAAAGCGTATAGGCCAGAGAGAGTGGCTACATCCATTGTTTCGCTGTTCTATAGCGTAAGTCTTGTACAAATGCAAGGGCAGTTTGCTACTTTGAGCAACCTCAGTCATACTGGAAAGAAAAGGGAAATTTGTTCATTTATGAAACAAATTAAACTAAAGTGGGATGTATTGCGAGATGGCTTTTTAATTGCCTTTGCTTATGCCTTACTGGCTCTGATTATTGAAACAATGCCTCGTTTGTCCTTTGGCTCACCTGTGTGGCCGTCGGCAGGAATTGCACTGGGAGGGTTGCTAGCTAGGGGTAGGCTTTGTGTATGGGGAGTATTATTAGGTGCTGCGGTGCCGGGGTGGTTTATCTATCAACTGAGCTTCTGGAAAGGAATGCTATATGCTTGTATTCCTACCATCGGTTCATGGCTATCTGCAACTGTACTGCTCCATTTCAACAAAACTGGTAATTTTTTCAGTTCAGCCCGTAATGTTACCACTTTCGTGTTAGCTAGCACCTGTACAGGTAACTTGTTTCAAGCTTTATTGGGTGCTTTTTATTTCATGTTGGATGGGAAAATTTCTCCTGCTAACTATTGGTCAGATGTCCTCAATTGGTGGGTAGGAGATATGATCGGTGTCTTAGTATTTGCACCATTGGTAGTGACCTGGTTTGCAGGTGGTCAGGCCAGCTGGCGTTTATATATTGCTAAATGGCAGGAAATAGGGATTGTAGCAATTGTTTTAGGAGTAGTTAGTTATTTCAGTTTTATTGAGAGTCAGCCGATCGAGTATTTAGTAATCTTGCCCCTATTATGGTCAGCTTTTCATTTGGGTAGTCAGATTACTACTCTATTAGTAGCAACTACTGGTTCGGTAGCCAGTGTAGCTACTCTTTATCAAAGAGGGATATTTTTCAAGATTACCCAAGAATTTAATTCTGTGATCTTCTTGCAGTTATTTATGGGGGTAATCTCAATTACTACCATATTGATTCTCGTTTTGGTTGCAGAGAACGATCGAGCTATACAAAAGTTAGACAACATCAATCAAAATCTAGAAAAAATTATTGATGAACGCACCCAAGAGCTAACTATTGCTAACCAGGCCATTTCCGAATTGAATAATAAGCTGACAGCAGAAAATTTGCGCATGAGTTCTGAGTTAGCAGTTACGCGCAAATTACAACAGATGATTTTACCCAAGCCCAGAGAATTACATGCAATTGAAGCATTAGAAATTGCAGGTTTTATGCAACCTGCCGATGAAGTAGGAGGAGATTATTATGATGTTTTGGATGAAGGGGGCAAAATTAAGGTTGGGATCGGGGATGTCACTGGACATGGCTTAGAAAGTGGTGTGATTATGATTATGGTACAAACTGCTATTCGTGCTTTACTTGCCAGTGGTGAAACGGATCTCACTAAGTTACTAATAGCAGTCAATCGTGCTTTATACAAAAACTTGCAACGCATGAACTGTGATAAAAGTTTAACTTTAATGTTAATTGATTACCATGATCATGCTTTGCGGATTACAGGGCAACATGAAAGTGTAATTATCCTTAGACAGGATGGCAAGACAGAAATTATTGATACGATCGATCTTGGTTTTCCCATTGGCCTGACCGATGAGATCGAGGGTTTTGTGTTTGATCTATCTATCTTCTTGCATGTTGGTGATACGGTAGTACTCTACACTGACGGTATCCCCGAAGCAGAAAATGCAGAGAAGGAACTTTATGGTATCGATCGCATGATTGGGGTCTTGCAAAAACATCAAGATTTATCAGTTGATCAAATGCGCCAAGCAGTAATTAGTGATGTACTCTCATTTGTGGGTGAGAGTAAGCTCTACGATGACATTACCTTAGTGATTATGCGCTTGCGAGACCCCGACAATTGGGACAATTCTATCCCTCAGGGAGAGAGAAGCAAACTCAATGGCCAGGACCTCTAGTGCTATTTGTCCCATAGTCCTCTATCAACAGTTTCCTTCATGTAAAAAGAGATACTATCAAACTGCCCTTTGGGGCCGCAGGGGCGCAAGCTACTCCCCTCTTCCTCTGGGAGAGGGGTCGGGGGTGAGTCTCATGTCTCAATCTAAAGCGAATTAACTATATAGTCAACTTAATAGTCAACTTAACCAAGAATGATACGGTTATGAGGTGTACCTATCATGCCCTACAGCTTGGAACTAGTATAGTATTACTGTCTCATTCTCACTTGAAATGACTATAAAGAGCGTAAGTCCTATTACCTAAAGTTGTTGTGAAAGCTGATTATTGCTTGTAGGACTAATCCCGTGCCTGTTCTTCAGGCATTTTCCAGAAGTTGAGGGATCAATTGCGGGAGATCGATTTCAGGAAAATGACGACTGTGCAGTTGTAACGAGTAAGTATTCTCCTGCCAAGCGTAAATCTGCAAGCCCCTCTTCCAGGGCCAGACCTCCGGCACTCGGTAAGGGGCATAGTCCCCCAGTGTAGGTAGTTACATCAATTGCTATCACTAAATCAGGGAACGGTTCTCTTTGCCCCCTACTGCTTGCCATAGTCTGGCTCAATGTAAAGGCTTCATAGTTGCGATCCTCACTGTCTAGGAGGAGCAGGTGTGCTTCTCGGCGGGGGTAGGGGACTCATCAGCAAAATCTCCCCATGCCGAAATTGAATCCGGGGTATGAATACCAGGTGCCCAGCAAGCGCAAAACACTCCCGCCTGACAAGGCAATCCTTTCCGCAGAAACCAGTACATAACATGGTGTTAGTCTAGTATTTTTCAGAGTTCTGGCTAATTGCCTTAAAGAGACATTTTGCCAGCGGTCTAGTCTTTGCACCTATAGACTTGCCTAAATCCCTAATCCCTAGTAATCTACTGTAAGTACATCAAGATTTAGTAGATTTTATGCGGTTACTAAGACGTTGTGTGTGGCAAGTGGGGGTGGGGTTATTGGCGTTGGTGGTGGCGATCGTACCCAGCCTGAGTCAGTCCCAGCCAGTGGAATTGACCCTAGTGGGTTATGCGGTTGCCCGTCCGGTGTTTGCGCGTCTAATTCCAGAGTTTCAGCGGGAGTGGCGGGAAAAAACTGGACAGCAGGTTACTTTCAGGGAGTCCTATGGCCCTTCGGCGGCGCAGACAAGGGCGATCCTAGCGGGTTTGGATGCGGACATTTTGGCGCAAAATATGCAGACTTTTGTTACGCCTCTGGTAGAAAGGGGGATGGTGCGCCCCGACTGGCAACGCAGACTGCCCAATAGTGCGATCCCCGCCCACAGTTTTATGGCATTGATGACCCGCCCCGGGAATCCCAAAAATATCAGGGATTGGGCAGACCTGACCCGAGCAGATGTGGGGATTGTGGCGATCAACCCCAAAACTTCAGGCAATGCGCGCTGGGCAGTGGTGGCGGGCTATGGTGCAGTGCTCAAAACCAGAGGTAGACCACAGGCGGAGGAGTTTGTGATGGGGATGGTCAGAAATATCCGCCGCTTGGTCAATAGTGGTAGAGAGGCAACGGATGCCTTTGTTAAAAATCGCATTGGGGATGTGATGATCAATTTTGAGAATGAAGTGATTTTCACCAATGGGCAAATTCCCCAAGATTTTCCTTACATTGTCCCGCCAGTGAATGTGCAGGTGGATTTTCCTGTAACGGTGATAGACAGTGTGGTGGATCGCAAAGGCACAAGAAGGGTAGCGGAAGAGTTTACTAAGTTTTTGTTTAGCCCGAAGGCACAGGAAATCTATGCCCAGTTGGGGTATCGTCCCATCAACCAAGCTGTGTTTGAGAAACACAAGAGTCAATTCCAGCCTGTGCGTCAGGTGTATCGGGTCAGGGATTTCGGCGGTTGGACTCTGTTAGATAAAGACCTGTTCGCCGATGGGGCATTATTTGATCGGGCGCAAGCGGCGGCACGGCGATCGTAGGCTAAACTAGTTTCCATGCCTAGAACTGCCCTGAAACCCAAAACCTCTGTAAAATGCTCCCCTCTGCCTTGGTTGGGCTATGTGGATGGGGGGGCAATCCTGCTGTGGGGTATTTTGCTGGTCAAACTGTGGCTGGCAAACCAGTTATTTATTTTGATTCATCCCAACTATATGCCCTTGGTGCAGATGGCGGGCATTGGCTTGCTGGGGCTGGGGGGCTGGTCCCTGTGGCGTGCCCATACTCTTGAACAGGGGCGCGGCTATGCCCATTGGGGCAGTGTGTTGCTGTTGGTTACTGCCTTGGTGGCACTCCCTTTTAACCCCCAGGCTTTTGCCAGTGATAAGGCGATCCATCGGGGGGTAAATGACCTGTCTAATCTCTCTTTACGGTCTGCGCCTGCTTCCTTCAGAGCTAGCGATCGCCCCGAAAATCGTAGTACCCTGTTGGAGTGGTCAAGAACCCTAGCGGTCTATCCGGAACCGGATGCCTACACGGGTCAAGAAGCTAAGGTAACAGGTTTTGTGGTCAAAAGCGACCAACTGCCCAGTAATGTGTTTTTGCTCACCCGTTTTGTGATTACCTGTTGTGCCGCTGATGTCTATCCTGTGAGCCTGCCTGTGCAGGTGGCAGGGGATATGTCAGCTATTCAGCCCGACCAATGGCTAGAGGTAGAGGGCAGGATGTTCACCCTCACCCATCACCAGCGTCGCCAATTGGCGATCGCTGCCCACAAAATTACCTGCTAACCCCTATGAATCCTGAAGTCCAGCTATTGGTAGTCATGACCACTGTCCCAGATCAGGCGATCGGGCTGGTATTGGCTAATGGACTAGTGCATGAGCACCTTGCGGCTTGCGTGCAGGTATTGCCGAGTATGACTTCTGTTTATCTTTGGGAAGGCAAAATCTGCCAAGAAACAGAACATTTGCTCTTGATTAAAACCCTACCCCAGTATTATGAGGCAGTGGAGTCCTATATTTACACCCATCATCCCTACACTGAGCCAGAAATTATTGCCCTACCTGCTACCCATGCCAGTATTACCTATCGGCATTGGGTTGCCAGTTGTCTCAGCCCCGACTCCCTCTACTGACTACATATCATCATCTTCATCTAGGGCTCGCCGTTTCGGTTTCTCCTTAGGCGCATAATTCAATTCCTCTTCGTAGTCTTCATCTTCAATGGGGGGCGGGGGCACAAAAGGCTTAGGCTCAGGTCTAGGCTCTACCCGCGGCGGTTCAGCGCGGGCTTGACGACGGGCAGGGGGTGTGCGCTCCTGTGCCCAGTTGTCCGCATCATCCCAAGTATCGGGGCGGCGATAGGTGGTGCGGGGGGTCGGGTTGAACTTTTGACCAGTGGGCAGGGCATTGTTGTCCCGAAAATTGGTAACGGGCATCTCAATATCCTCAAAATCATCTTCCCAAGGCGGTTTGCCCAGCCCGATACGCTCTAATAAACCTCTGGTGAGTTGGGTCATGCGTTCTTCCATGCCCTCAGTTACAATGATGCGATCGCGCCCTACGGCGATAATTTCATTCACATCAATTTCGTAGGTACTAATCAGGGTATCGGGAATGATGGGATTGGCTAAACTGGCAATAATCAAATGTTGCAGTGCCCCCGATCGCCTCTCAAACTTGAAGTCCCGCACCTTACCCAAAGGCTCACCCGACTCAGTAATCACCTCACAGCCAATCAAATTCGTGTAGCGTTCGGAAGTAATAATATCCTCTAATACCGATTCATTGTCCACCAAAATTGCATCTGGTCCTAACAAGGCGATCCGATCGAGGGACATGTAAAAGGTATCGCCAATGGCGATCGTGGTTCTGGGGATATAGCGTTCAGCGATGGTAAATCCCATTACCCGCCGTTGATCCACATCTAACCACAGTTGAGTAACGATCCCCAGTCGCACCGCTGTAGCTTGGCTGATCACCTGCGTACCCAACACTGAAGACCGTTGGCAGTAGTTGTCCGATTGCATGGGCTTAGAAATTTAGAGAATAATTTATTATATGCCTGATTGTAGCAGAGCCAAACCTTGTCAGTATCTGGCAGAGTTAGCCCTAAAATAGTGGGTATTTATTCTAGGGTTTTGAGGTAGTGAGGACTATGGCTTTACGAAGAGGAAGATCGACAGCAACGGGGTTCCTGCGGGATTTTCAAGAATTTATCATGCGGGGCAATTTCATTGACCTGACAGTAGCTGTAATTGTCGGCGGGGCGTTCACCAAGATCATTGAATCTCTGGTTACAGATGTGATCACCCCCCTGCTACTCACACCTGCCCTGCAAGCCGCCAAGGTGGAAGACCTCAATAAACTCTCCTTCAACAACATCCTCTACGGCAAATTTGTGGCAACGGTAATCAACTTTCTCATGGTTGCGTTTATAATCTACATAGTGATTAAAGTCCTAGAAGCCTTCAGGCGCAAAAAAGAGGCAGAAGTCGCCGCTGAGCTAGAGGTAGTAGACTTGAACGCCCTTGCCCAAGAGCGACTGATTGAAGCCCTCGATCGCCTCACCCAAGTTTTAGAGTCCCAAGCCCACCAACCACCTGGGGAGGAAGTATGAGACAAGGCAAACAGTGCAACAATTGCGACTTTTATGCCCATTCCCCTTTTTTAGTCTGTGCCCTGCACCCCGCTGGCCCTGAAACAGTCCCCTGCCCCGATTTTGAGTCTGCTGAACTGTGGCAACCGGAATGCCCTGAAGACTTCCTCGACCAACAACTAGGAGATTTTTTCTGGCATCCCCTATTTACAGGTCGCTGTCCTGAGTGTGGCACGCCCTTCTCCCGCCTCAAATTGCCCCCCCTGCACTGGGTCTGCCGCAGTTGTGGCTGGGAAGACGACACTTTTTAGCCCAACATCCACGGGCGTCCGCAGTTTTGTTGCTGAATGGGCGGGGACTCTGGTTCTCGGGGGGGGCGTTGCACTACTTCTGGTTCACTCCCCTTGGCCCTGCGCGGCAGACCAGAGGAGAGATTCACAGCAGGCACAGAAAAGATGGGTTTGCCTGCCTGTTGCCACTTGGGGCAGAAGGCGGGATGTGCCACACCTCAAACACACCGCAATCCTGACAGCGGAACTCATATAAAGGCATCTTACTTCCTCTCCTACCATTTTTGCGCAATTCCCCCTTGGGATTCCATTAAGTTTGAGACAATTACTCCACCCAAAAGCACATCTTAGGCAAGAGAAGCTGTAATAACTCACTGTCTCCAGCTAATCCTCAACAAACTAGCTAAATAGGAATTTCAGGACTAGGCAAGCACAGCCCCAGGCCCATTAAAGGATCGTAAAGTTGGGGAGTTGAGTGGGGTCTTCTTGTTACTTAGGCAGAATCCACATCAAAAATGGCGGTGGGAATAGCCAGAGTACAGCAGGCATTAGGAATATCCACAATGCCACTCACTCTGCCTTCCACAGGCGCCCAACTCCACAGTAAATAAGCCTGTTCACCTGTCAATCCCAACTTCTTCAGATACTCAATCTATGCAGACAGGCACGAAGATAGGCGATATGCACATCCATATAGTATTGCTGACCTGTGTATTCATCCACCGAAATTCCCTCAAATACCAGATACTCCGAATAACGAGGTTCTACTGGAACAGGCTTGAAAATGGGGTTACCAGCCCATATTTGGCCACACCTCCCTTGATCAAATCCACATGCAAATCAATGTACCCTGACATCTCATCGCACCACAGAAAGAAATTTCCCCATCTCCTTGGGAGAAGTGAATATCGCCCATAGACAATTTTGCCCCTTCCACATAGACAGGGAAATAAATGCGCGTGCCTTTAGACAAACTCTTAATATCACAATTGCCCGTGGTGGCACAGTGCGCTCCGCTTCTCTGCCGCTAACCGTTCCCATTCCGACTGAGGCAGAGTACCGAGAATCCCATTTTGGGCAGAGACCCTGCCCCGTAGGTACGCAAATCAGGAGCACGACTGACTAACTCTCTTTCCCGCTGATTCCACTTCGCCCTCTAGAACGGGCGAGGAGGGACTCGAACCCCCGACCTGCTGATCCGTAGTCAGCCGCTCTAATCCACTAAGCTACACGCCCATTACAGATAAGTTAAGATAACACATTTAAGAGGTGTAAGTAAATGTATTTTTATAACTTTTGGTAGTACATGCCGCCACAGTTTTTGACCAAGCCTGCGATCTCCATTTCCAGTAGCAAGGCAGAGAGCTGACCGATGGGCAATTGGCTGGCTTCGGCGATTGCATCCACAGAGATAGAGCTGTTGGTAGGGAGTAAGGCGTAAATCTGCTGTTGGAGCGGGTCAGTAATGGGGCGATCGAGTTGGGGTAAACTACCTAGGGCGGTCAGGAGTTCATCAATCCCTAAAATGACATTTGCCCCTTTAGCAATCAGTTCTAGGCAACCCCTGGCAGATTCTACTTCAATGCTGTTGGGCAGGGCATAAACTTCTCTGCCGTAGTCATTGGCTTGGTGGGCGGTAATCAGCGCCCCTGATTTAGCGGGGGCTTCTATCACAAGGGTGGCACGGGTTAGACCAGCAATAATGCGATTGCGCCTAGGAAAACTGTATTTATCCGTAACAGTGCCGTAGGGATATTCACTGAGGGCTAATCCCTGCCTGCTAATCCTCTCAAACAAGGCACGGTGCTGGGGCGGGTAGACCCTTTCTAAACTGGTGCCCACTACTGCGATCGCTTTGCCATTGGTGTCCAAGCAACCCCGATGAGCTTCCGCATCTATGCCCTCAGCTAACCCTGACACAATGATGAAACCTGCCTCTGCTAAAGCCTTGCCCAGACGGTACGCCCACATTCTGCCGTACTTGGTAGGTTGCCTCGTGCCCACGATCGCCACCGCTGGTAGGTTCTGCCAGTTAGTCAAACTACCCTGCCAGTAGAGAAGCGGGGGCGGGTCAGGAATTTCCCACAGTAGAGGGGGATAGTCAGGATCAATAGGACACCACAGTTGGGGGTTGTGTTGGCGATGCTCAGTGTAGAACTGGTGGGGATCAAGACTGCGTCTGGTCTGGTCAATCTGCTCTAGGGTTTTGCCACCAATGCCATCTACTCTGGCTAACTCTGCGATGGAGGCATGCCACGCCTCCGACAGACTGCCAAAGGACTGCCACAGTCGTTTCAGAGTAACGGCACCAACGCCAGCAATTTGATACCATGCCAGCCAATATGCCTGTTCCATCTAGCCATCAGCCTGCTAACGCTGATACCACAATACTACGATCGCCCCTGAGATATGTACTAGCTAACCGCTGAACATCTTCTAAACTGACCTGTGCAATCAATCTTTTGTAGGCTTCTGCCCAGTTGGTGCAGAGTTCATGACAGCCCAGGAGCGTATGGTAACCCAAAAAACTAGCCAAGGTCTGGGGAGACTCCATACTGAAATAGAAATTGTTGATTAGGGATCGCTTTGCTCTGGTCAATTCTGAGGCACTAACTTCACCCCTTGCCAAGGCTTCCACCGCTGTCAGGATGTGATGTTCCACAGGCTCTAGGTAGGGGTAGTCCAGACAAGCGCTGATAGTAAATAGCCCCGCCTGCCTCTGCAGGGCAAAACCACAGTCAATGTCATAGACCCAGCCCCACTCTTCCCTTAACTGCCGAAATAGACGGGACGAACGCCCCCCCGCCAACAGCATTGCCAATACATCCAACTGGATACCATCTTGCCAGGTATTAGCACCAGCCCCTAGCCACGACAGCATCAGGCGACTGTACTGTAACTGCTCCAAATATACAGTCTGGCGACCAGAACGGGCACTAACTGGAGCTTGCCCAGCAGTAGGCTGAACCACAGTATCCAGAAAAGTCTCTTCTACGATCGTTTTAACCGACTCGACATCTACTCCCCCCGCCACAGCGATTGTAATGTTCTCAGGTACATAAAACTGTCTATGGAAGTTAAATAGCTGTTCCAAAGTGATCGATGCCACCACAGCAGGCGAACCCAACACCGATCGCCCATAGGGATGCTCACCATAGGCAGTTGCTTGTAACAGCTGATAAGCTTGCCAGTCAGGGTCATCAGCACACTGGGCAATTTCTTCTAAAACTACTTGTCGCTCCTGCTCTAAGTCTGAGAGACTAAAGCGGGGTTGCATAAGCATATTTGCCAAGTAGGGCAGAGTGTAGCCCAATCCCTGACTGGGTATGGTAAAGGAAAAATGGGTGTAATCTAAGCTGGTTGCGGCGTTGGAATCTCCCCCCTGAGACTCAATCACAAAATCAAACTCTGTACCCCGAAAGAGCATATGCTCCAACAAGTGAGCGATACCATACTCCCCAGCCACCTCATGGGCTGAACCAGCTCCCACCCAAATATCTACACTTACTGCTTCAGTGGGCAAGTATTGGCAGACAAGACTAACGCCCGCGGCGCAATCTACATAAGTAGTAGTAGTCAATTTGCTACACGGCTAACTACAGTCTAATAATTATTGACGCACCTTCAGCCGAAAAAAGTAGCCTAGACTACAATTTATCTATTTAGATGTAGGCCTAGATGTAGGCGTAGTGCAGACCCCACCACAGTAAAAATACGATCCCGCCGATGATTAGTAATCCCCAAACAGCTACAGTAAGAGGACGATCGGCATCATCGAATTTCATGATCCCACGATTGAACTCAGACATAAGCTACTCCAAACTCTGCAATTAGATTAATTTATGTTATAGCGCAAATCTCAGCCCACAGTTACGGTAGAAAATCTTAAAAACCGCATCAGAACTTATCTCCAAGCCGATTTACTCCCATATAAAGCCACTAAGACATTCTCCCCTGAGAGAGTCTGGGGCTGTTGTAGAATCTCTGGCTCTCTGTTCTCCCTATAAATGGCTACCCGTTTGGATTTGGGGTCAATCAGCCAGCCCAGTCGGCAGCCATTTTCCATGTATTCTGTCATCTTGCTTGTGCCCTCCTGCCATGCATCAGAGGGAGAGAGGAATTCAATCAGAAAATCAGGGCAGAGCAGCAGCAAGCCTTTTCGCTGCTCAGGTGTGACCAGTGGTATCTGAGCTCCCATTCGTAAGGCAAAACCTGTGGAAGAATCAAATGCTTAATCTTTGCCAGTATTGCGATTCCATAGATAGAGTTCGCCACTGATTCTGAAGTTCTGACTGCCAGTTTCACCCCTTCTGGGGGACATAATTACTAATTCTCCTTTTGCCGTAGGCTCTAGTTTCATCTCGGGGTTCTGAGCACAGAGTTCATACAACTCCTCTCTAGTTAAAGTAGCGATCCCACTCAAATCCAGAATCACCGCTGCCATAGCCTATGCTCCTACCTTGGCTAAAAGAGGATAGAAGTGCCCGACTGGGCCATGTCCCTGACCAATGGCTAGACTGTGTTTGAGGGCATTGGTAACATATGCTTTGGCAGAGTAAATCGCCTCCCGGAGAGGCTTTCCTTGAGCTAAGTTGGCAGTAATGGCGGCAGAAAGAGTACAACCCGTGCCGTGAGTATGTTTTGTATCTATGGTTTCAGTCTGTAGGAGATGATGTTCTTTGCCATCAAACCAGACATCTGTGCCGCGCAAGGGTTCTGGCATCCCCCCGCCCTTGACTAGAACGCTGTGTGCCCCCAGTGCATAGATTTTCTGCGCCGCTGTCTGCATATCTTCGATAGTGTGAATACTCATTTGCGCTAAAATTTGCGCTTCGTAACGATTGGGAGTAACTACACAGGCGATTGGCAACAATTGGGTTTTGATTAGATGGACGGCGGAGTCATCTAATAGTTGCGCTCCCGTGCGCGCCACCATCACTGGATCGATGACAATATTTGCCCAACCCAAGGCAGTGAGTTTTTTGGCTACTAGGTGAATGATCTCCCCGTTCAACAGCATCCCCGTTTTTACCGCTGACACAGGTAAATCAGTAACTATTGCTTCAATCTGGGCTGTGATGCCTTCCAACGGCACAGCATCTACCCTCTGTACACCTACTGTATTTTGAGCTGTAATACAGGTAATTACACTCGTGCCATGCACACAATGAAAGGCAAAGGTGCGTAAGTCAGCTTGAATACCTGCGCCACCACCACTATCTGAACCCGCAATAGTCATGGCGATCGCTGTTGTGTTCATAGTCAAACAAAGTTAACACTTAGAGTAATTTTAACATCTATAGGCTGAGGCTAAACAAATTCCCCCTAAAGCATCAGTAAATGTGAGGCAATTTGTTAATTAAAGTTGTACAATTTAGGAAAAATAGGTTATGATTCTAACTAACAACTCTAACAACAATTCATGAGAAGGTACACAGGAATGCCCAAACCAAGAACAAAAAATACCAATACCAATGAATCATCCGACCACCCTGTTTTAACAGGGGAAGCCCTGCTCCAAAAGGTAAAAGAGTTAGAACACCTCTCTAAGGAAGAGAAGGCAAAAGCCTGCGGTTATATTACCTATACCGCCAATGGTCAGGAGCGGGTAAATATGATGAAGTTCCTGAATGCTTTGATGGAGGCGGATGAACTGGCGGAAAACCCCAAACATAATAGTAGGGGTGGACGCAGTGCTAGCTACCGCATTAGTGTGCAGAAAAATGGCAATTTATTGATCGGTTCTGCTTACACTAAGCAAATGGGTTTGCAACCGGGGGATGAATTGATTGTGAAACTGGGACGGAAACATATTCATTTGCGCCCAGTGGATCATGAAGACCATGAACCAGAAGCTACTGAGGAATAAGGGCAAGCAATTCGGCTTCACTGATACAAGTTATTCCTAGTGCTTTGGCTTTGTCTAGTTTGCTCCCCGCTTCAGCCCCTACCACAAGATAATCTGTTTTTTTACTGACGCTTTCTGTAACTTTGCCGCCTGCTTTTTCGATTAACTGTTTGGCGGCACTGCGCGTTAAGGTTGGCAGTGTGCCTGTAATTACGATCGTTTTCCCGGTAAGGGGTAGGGCTGTCCATTGGGGCTGATTAGTGCTGAGTTTGATGCCGATTGTTTGTAATTCTCGAATCAATTGTTGATGGCGGGGTTCAGCAAACCATTGCCCAATTGATGCCGCAATTTCACTGCCAATGCCGTAAATGTTGGCGATCGTGGTTGGATCGGCTCTGCCCAAACTTTCAATATCTGGAAAATGTTTAACTAGCAGTTTAGCGATTGCACTGCCTACTAGGGGAATCCCTAAGCCATACAAGGCGCGATCGTAGGGCTGTGCCTTAGATTGCTCAATAGCGGTGAGGAGTTTGTGGGCGGATTTTTCTCCTATTCTTTCTAATTCCATTAGTTGTGCCATTTGGAGATAATAGAGGTCGGGAATGGAGTGCACCCAACCTCTGCTGACTAGTTGTTCTACTAGTTTTTCTCCTAGTCCTTGAATATTCATTGCATTTCTACTCGCCCAGTGCAGGATCGTGCCTTTGATGATGGCGGGGCAGTTGGGATTGACACAGCGAGTAACGGCTTCTGCTGTTTTCTTGACCACTGGCTGTCCGCAGGCGGGGCAGTGATCGGGCATACCCACAGGTTGAGCAGAATCGGGGCGCAATTCCCTTAGCACGCGCACAATTTCTGGAATGATCTCGCCTGCTTTTCTTACTACGACTGTATCGCCGATGTGAACATCTAGTTCCTCTAGGCGATCGCGATTGTGCAGGGAGGCTCTGGCAACAGTTGTACCTGCCAAGGTGACAGGTTCTAGCTCCGCTACTGGGGTAATTGCCCCTGTGCGCCCTACTTGAAAGGTAATTCCTAACAGTTTGGTGGGCACTTCATCCGCAGGATATTTCCATGCAATCGCCCATTTGGGAAATTTATGAGTAAACCCCAACTGGTCTTGTATGGCAAGGGAATTCACTTTAATTACTAGACCATCGGTTTGATAAGGTAATTTTTTGCGCTGTTGCTCCCATTGCTGATAAATGTTAAATAGTTCCTCTAGGGAATGACATAAATAATAGTTGGGATTGACCTTAAAACCCATAGTTTTAAGTAGTTCTAAACTGGCTAATTGGGTGGATGGGTGGGGGTATTGTTCATCTAAAATATGCAAGCCATAGGCAAAAAAATCTAAGTGTCGATCGGCAACAATACGGGAATTTAACTGCCTTAAAGTGCCTGCAGTAGCATTGCGCGGGTTGGCAAATAATGGTTCTTCATTGAGGGCACGATCGCGATTAATTTTCTGAAAAGTTTCTAGGCTGAGAAAAGCTTCACCTCTGATTTCTACATGGCAGGGCGGATGATCGATCAGTAAGCGCAGGGGGATAGTTCTAATTGTCTTTATATTATTGGTGATTTCTTCACCAAAAGTACCATCGCCACGGGTTGCGCCCCTAGTTAATACCCCATTTTCATAAGTTAAAGCTAAAGCCGCTCCATCTATTTTCAACTCACACACATATTCTAGTTTTCCTCTGAAATCATCTCCTAGTAACCTGAATATTTTTTCTTCCCATGCTTGCATTTCTTCTATACTAAAAGCATTTTCTAAGCTATACAAAGGTATGTAATGCTGTACCGAATTGAACTGTTCTGCGGGTTTTTCACCTATTCTTTGGGTGGGACTATCAGGCGTAATATATTCTGGGTACTGTTTTTCCAGCTCTTGCAGTTCCCTATATAGAGCATCATAAACTGCATCGGAAATAATAGGCTGGTGTAGTACATAATAAGCATGACTAGCTTTATTTAATAACTGCCTTAACTCTAGAATGCGCTCAGCGATCGGCATGGTTTATCTATCCTAAAAATTCTAGTAGTGATTCTAGTCCATTTTCTAGGTATTGAACCTACAGGACTTATGCTGATAGAACAGAAGAGGGGAGTAAAGCTATTTTGTTTATCAGAAGAGAGAGGGGGATCCTCTGCACCCGATCGCAGATTTCAGGTTAATAGTCATTTCATCTGAATGAGACACCTTTTATGGGTTGGATGTTGGTGATGGAGAGGCTACTGCATCACCTGAACAAGGGCAGTGTATCTACATGAACCAATATAGGGAAACAATAGATTACAATTACTTAAGGTTTTTCAGTGCTGTTGAACCGCATTATGTTTAGTAACGATCGCTCCCATCTCGGCATTCCTGCTTTGCCCCTGACTGCTGACCAAACTGCCCAAGTCTGTGCCCTACTGGAAAATCCCCCCGCTGGCCAGGGGCAGGAGTTATTACATTTACTGAGCGATCGCGTACCCCCTGGTGTAGATCAAGCCGCCTATGTCAAAGCTAGCTGGCTAACTGCCGTTGCCCAAGGCAAAGTTACCTCCCCTGTGGTCAGCCCTGAACTAGCGGTGAGACTGTTGGGCACGATGGTAGGTGGTTACAATGTGAATTCCCTAGTGGAACTTTTGGAACATCCCACCCTTGCCCCCCTTGCCAGTGAAGTGCTCTGCGATATTCTCTTGGTGTTTGATAGTTTCAATCAAATTGTAGAACTGGCGCAGACTAATACCTATGCCCAAAGAGTAATTGAGAGTTGGGCGTCAGCAGAATGGTTTCTGAAAAAGCCTCCTCTGCCCTCAGCCATTACGGGGATTGTCTTCAAGGTGGATGGAGAAATCAATACCGATGACCTCTCTCCTGCTGTCCATGCCGCTACCCGCCCTGATATTCCCCTCCATGCCCTGAGTATGTTGGAGTCCCGCTATCCCAATGGTATTGCCGAAATCAACGAGTTGAAACAGAAGGGCTATCCAGTGTTTTTTGTGGGGGATGTAGTGGGTACAGGTTCTTCCCGTAAATCGGCAATTAACTCCCTGCTCTGGCACATCGGCAAAGATATTCCCCACATTCCCAATAAAAGAAATGGAGGTGTGATTCTCGGCGGCACGATCGCTCCCATTTTCTTTAACACTGCTGAAGATGCGGGGGCACTGCCCATTCAGACGGATGTTACTCCCCTGAAAACTGGCATGGTGATTACTATTCATCCCTACCAAGGAGAAATCACTGATTCCACAGGGAAGTTACTCTCTACTTTTCAACTCAGCCCAGAAACTATTAGCGATGAGGTGAGAGCGGGGGGGAGAATTAATTTAATGATTGGCAGAGGGCTAACGGACAAAGCCCGCCATGTCTTGGGCTTGCCCGCCAGTCAAGTCTTTATTCGCCCCACCCCCCCACCCGACACTGGCAAGGGCTACACCCTCGCCCAGAAGATGGTAGGCAGAGCCTGCGGTGTGGCGGGAGTCCGACCGGGTACAGCCTGTGAGCCGATCATGACCACTGTTGGTTCTCAGGATACCACTGGCCCCATGACCAGAGATGAATTGAAAGAACTAGCCTGTCTGGGTTTCAGTGCCGATTTAGTGCTCCAGAGTTTTTGTCATACTGCCGCCTATCCCAAACCAGCGGACATCAAAGTGCATCAGGAACTGCCTGATTTCATTGCCACCAGAGGCGGAGTGGCCCTCAGGGTAGGGGATGGCATCATTCACTCATGGTTGAATAGAATGCTCCTACCCGATACAGTGGGCACAGGTGGAGATTCCCACACCAGATTTCCATTGGGGATTTCCTTCCCTGCGGGGTCGGGATTAGTTGCCTTTGCCGCCGCCATTGGCACAATGCCTTTGAATATGCCTGAATCGGTGCTAGTGCGCTTTAGCGGTGAACTACAGACTGGGGTTACCCTGCGGGATATTGTCAATGCCATTCCCTATGTAGCCCTCCAGCGAGGATTACTCACTTTAGATAAACAGAACAAAAAAAATGTATTTGCCGGGCGAATTATGGAGATGGAAGGCTTGCCCTACCTGAAAGTAGAACAGGCCTTTGAACTCACGGATGCCACAGCAGAGCGTTCCTGTGCGGGTTGCACAATTAAATTGGATATTGAACCTGTAAAGGAATATCTGCAATCCAATGTAGTCCTACTGAAGAATATGATCGCCCGAGGCTATCAGGATGCCCGCACTATCCTGCGCCGTTTACGGAAAATGGAAGAGTGGCTGGCTAATCCCCAATTGCTGTCTGCTGACCCCGATGCGGAATATGCGGAAATAGTAGAAGTGAATCTGAATGCCATCAAAGAACCCCTAGTTGCTGCTCCTAACGATCCTGACAATATCAAAACTCTCTCGGAGGTAGCAGGGGATAGAATTGACGAAGTCTTTATCGGGTCTTGTATGACCAACATTGGGCACTATCGGGCCGCGGCTAAGGTTTTGGAAGGGGAAGGGCAAGTAAAAGTACGCCTGTGGATTTGTCCACCCACAAGGATGGATGAACAGCAATTGAAGGAAGAGGGGTATTATGGGATTTTTGGACAGGCAGGGGCTAGGATAGAAGTGCCGGGTTGTTCTCTGTGCATGGGCAATCAAGCCAGAGTAGGTGACAATACCACAGTGTTTTCTACTTCCACTCGTAACTTTAATAATCGTATGGGTAAGGGAGCGAGAGTATATCTAGGTTCAGCGGAACTTGCTGCCGTCTGTGCGTTACTGGGTAGAATTCCCACTCTACAGGAATACCTAGAGGTTGTTGCCCAGAAAATCAATCCCCTTGCCGGTGAACTCTATCGCTATTTGAACTTCCATGAAATTCCCAACTATGAAGAGAAAGGCAGAATCCTGTCCAAAGAAGCGATCGCCCAACTGATGGCTACTACCCCTTAAAAACTCAACTGAGCATCCTTTCAGTCCCGAACTTTAGCCCAACTCCTCACCCCCTGTGGTCTAATGGGGGATGAGCTGTATTTGTGGCTTAATCTTTTGTATCTGTGCAGAGGGATCGGGTATAATACTCTCTGCTCAATTACTGGAATCAGTATCTCCCTATGATCTACGAAGTAACGATGCCCGCTCTCAGTTCCACTATGACCGAAGGCAAAATTACAGCATGGCAAAAAAAGGTAGGCGACAAGGTAGAAAAAGGGGAGACGATCGTTGTAATTGAGTCGGATAAAGCAGACATGGATGCCGAATCCTTCTATGACGGTTATTTGGGGTTGATTACCGTCAAAGAGGGTGAAACTGTACCTGTAGGCACAGTAATTGCCTATATTGCCGAAACTGAGGCGGAAATTGCTGAAATTGAACAGAGGGTCAAACAACCTGCCCCCGCTACCCAGCCTGAAGTCATTCCCCAAGTAGTGGTAAGCCGTCCTGCTCCCCCCAAATCCCACCGGATCATCGCCAGTCCCAGAGCCAAGAAACTTGCCCAAGCAAACGGGATTGACCTCGCCCAAATCCAAGGCACAGGCCCCAACGGGCGCATTACCGCTAGTGATGTGGAAAACCTACTCAAACCCGCCCCTGTGGCTGTAGCCACTAAGCCCGCCCCAGCTAGCGATTCTGTTACTGTCCAACCCCTCACTGGCTTACAACAGGCGGTGGTGCGCAATATGAATGCCAGCCTCGCCGTGCCTACCTTCCAAGTGGGGTACACCATCACCACTACCGCCCTTGATGAATTATATAAACAAATTAAGAGCAAAGGGGTAACCATGACTGCCCTCTTGGCTAAGGCAGTAGCGATCGCTCTGACTAAGCATCCCCTGCTCAACTCTGCCTACACCGATCAAGGCATTGTCCACAAGCCCGACATCAACATTGCTGTTGCGGTAGCGATGGATGACGGGGGACTGATCACCCCTGTTCTGAGAAATGCTGACCAGATCGATATTTACAGCCTCTCCCGCCAGTGGAAAACCTTAGTGGAGAAGGCGCGCAGTAAACAACTCACCCCTGATGAATACAGTACAGGTACATTTACTATTTCCAATTTGGGCATGTACGGCGTGGACCGCTTCACAGCCATTTTACCCCCCAACACAGGAGCAATTTTGGCAATTGGGGCGGTGCGTCCGACCGTAGTAGCTACCCCAGAAGGGGCGATCGCCGTCAAAAATCAAATGCAGGTCAATCTCACTGCTGATCATCGGGTCATATATGGGGCACATGCCGCCGAATTTCTCAGAGACCTTGCCCAATTGATCGAAACTAATGCCACCAGCCTGACTCTCTAGACTAAGATTCTGCGGAGTTTCTGACTTAATGTGATACACAGCCCCTCTGCCAAAACCACAGCGGGGGCACTGGGATGCCAAACTTCATGGATTTGAGTCGCTGAGTCTGAAAATTGATAAAAGTCTACTCTATTGACCTGAGAGCAAAAGGTAAAGAAGGCTCTCAAAAGCAGTAAATTGCCCTGCAAATTGCTGTATCCCTGAAGGAAAAGCAAGCTAATGACCCTGCTCTCCCAGTTGAGCTATGCTAACCTGAATTCAGGATAAGAAGTTAGGCAAAAAAACTGATGCTGGGGTTGCAGGGGCGCAAGCTACTTCCTCTGGGTTGGGGGTGAGGGTGTTAGGCAAGCCACCTTTGCATATACAGCAAGGATCCTAACACGAACTGGCGTCATACTAAAGCCCAAAGCCTACTTACAGCGTAGCTGATCATTTGCTTGGGAAAAGGCAAATTAGTTTCAGCGTAAGTCCGGCTGATAGTGAATAATGTTAAAAGAGTGGGGTAGTGTACCCCCTCCTAATATTACTACTGATTTGAGACTGTCCAAGTTTGCGGGGTTATTATGTTTTTCACTCCCCAAGAGTTCGGTTTAATCGCCCAAGGCATGGGTTGTTTTGTCTTAGGTTCGGCTCTGGTAACGGGGATCGCCTTTACCCAAGGATGGGGCTGGCGGTTTCGTGCCGTCGGGGTTACTGCCTTTGCGGTGGTGCTGACCATTGGTCTATTTGCCCTCAGCCTAGCTCCTATCACCCCCACTACAGTAGCAGGCGCAGTCAGATATAAGGTGGTGTACGATCGCAATGCTGCTGAAGCGGTAATTAGTGTCAGCCCAGACATTACCCCCAGCCAGTTGGCAGCCACCCTCCAACAAGCCTCGGCTAACCTGTTCTCCCTCGGGCGCAATGGGATCGGCAAAACCAATCTCACTATCCGTGCCCGTACCCTGATCCATCCCCAGCCCGATGCTAGCCAGCTAGTCTATCTAGGGCAGGTAACCCGCTCTCTGCGCCAGCGAGATGACCCTAACCAAAGGATCACCATTGATCCCCAAGCTTTTGCGGTGCTGACTAACTATGCCCATTGACCCTACACCTTACATTGAACATACTTTACTAGATAACACTGCTACTCCCGATCGGATCGAGCAATTGTGTGCCGAAGCGATCAAGTACAAATTTCCTGCGGTGTGTGTCTATCCCTGTTATGTAAGGCAGGCGCGGGAACTGCTCAATCGGGAAAAAACTACTGTAACCACAGTGATTGGTTTCCCCACAGGGGCGCACACTAAAGAAGTAAAGCTCTATGAAGCACAACTGGCGATCCATCAGGGAGCGCAGGAACTAGATGTAGTTTTGAATTTGGGCCTGATTAAAGCTGGCAGGAGTGAAGCTCTCTATCAGGAAATTGCTCCTATTTGTGAAGATAAAAATATTCCTGTCAAAGCGATCCTAGAGATGCCCCTACTTACTCCCAGTGAATGGGAACTCGCTGTAGAAGTTTGTCTGTCAGCAGGAGTACAATACCTCAAAACCTGTACAGGTTGGCATGGGTCGGTTACCCTAGCCCAAGTACAGTATCTCTATCAGCGCACCAAAGGTAAAGTTGGGATCAAAGCCGCAGGGGGCATCCGCAGTTTAGCCCAAGCCCAAGATTTAATTAACTCAGGTGCAACCCGCTTGGGTACTTCTCACGGACTGAGGATTTTAGAAGAATTGTCTGAATCCCAAGAACTGTAGTCATTAGAACTTTTGAATAATGCCTATAGTAATTTCATCTATACCAAAAACCAGAAACCCCCCCAGCACCTCTCCCAGAAAACTCACACGAGAGCTGATACCCCTGGGACCCATTGATTTGGATAGGTCTATATATTTTTAGCGTAAGTCTTGTTAATTTTTTTCAGAGTTACCCAAGAGGGATGTTCTCTGCTGAGACTTACGGAACTGCCAGTCAGTTGTCTGGTAAATGTAAAACTCTCTAGCTCCGTAGGGGACTTTACGGCGGGCACAGGTGTCATCATTGGTGTTAGCACCATCACTAGTCCCATGATTGCCATCGCCAGATTTTCAGTCAAACTGATTACTCCTAAAGGGGCTTTGGTATTGCCCCCAACACAGGCACAAGTGAGAGATTTTTGATCAATCCACACCGCCTGGATTACTGAGCCACTACCGATCGATCCCATCAGTAGAGAACTCCAACCTACTGCTACTGACCCCAGCCCCGAGAGTAAACCCAGAGCGATCGCCAGTTCTAGGAAGGGATAGAGGCGACCGTAAACCCGCCATCGCTGAGTAATCAAATCATATTTGGCAAAACTCTCCACAAAACTATTTATATCCATCAATTTGAGAGAAGCTAACATCGCTAGAGAGTAGCCCATAAATCCAGTGATGCCCATTGAAGTAGCTAGAGCCATCAGTCCTGCTGTGGCAAATACCGCTCCCACTGGGGTATAAGAGTATTCCTGTTGCAGTTGGAAATATTTCCGTAAGCTCTCGTAACCACCGATGCGCTGATCATCAATGAACACTTGAGGAGTAGTATTCACTTGATATTGAGCTTTGAATGCTGTTACCTGTTCTGGGGTTGCCAAAATCACCTCTTGGTAGGGAATCTGCCGAGCTTGGAGTAGCTGTACTGCTTTTTGGCCTGAAGGACAATTGGGAAGACGATAGATTACTGCTGTTTTGGGCATAACTCACTCCTAGATCGATAGATTGGGACAAATATGAGCTGTGGGGGCAGGTTGGGGTTGCCAGTGGGCAAGAATATCTACTAGTTCCGAGCGCAGTGCCAATAATTCCGCAATCTGGCGGTCAATCTGAGCTACTTGCCCCTGCAATTTGTGCTGTAAATCGGGACAAGGCAGTTCGCCGCGATCGTAAATAGCTAAGCACTCTTTGATTTGGTGCAGGCTCAAACCCAGTTTTTGCAGGCGCTTGATAAAGGCTAGCCTCTGCAGGGTCTGGGGAACAAATAAGCGGTAATTCCCCTCAGTGCGCCCCACACTGGGCAGTAAGCCCAACTCCTCGTAATAGCGAATAGTTTTAATGGGGACACCACTCTGGGCTGATAACTCACCAATTTTCAGCAAGTGGTCTATTTGCATGGCTGATACTCCACAATTTTTATGCACTGCTGTATCTTAAACTCTTCAGTTCACTGGATAGTCAAGGGCTGTGCTAAATTTAGTAGCGCATTAATTGTGCAACTAGACATCTATGAACCGTGTGCATTTGGTAGGTAGGGCAGGCAGAGACCCTGAGATCAAGTACCTAACTACAGGCAGTCAAGTCTGTACCCTCACTTTAGCGGTCAATCGTCGTACCAGTAATCGGGATGAACCACCTGACTGGTTTGATTTGGAAATATGGGGCAAAACTGCCGATATTGCTAATACCTATGTGCGCAAAGGTAGCCAGATCGGTATTATTGGTTCTCTCAAGTTCGATCGCTGGCAGGACAAAAATACAGGTGAAGAACGCCAGCGGGCTGTCATTTTGGTAGATCAGTTGGAATTGCTAGGCTCTAAGCGCGATACCGAAAGCAGTGAAACTGTGGATGACTCTTTCTAAATACGGTTTTCCTGACATAGACCATGAAAATTGCATGGCAGAATAGAGCCGTAGTGTTTAGAGTGAAGGAACAATATGTTTGACTTGCCAGAGCTAAATAGTCATAACAATCCCTTACTGGCATACATGCAAAGTCAGCCTCCAGAAGTGCTGGCAAAAGTCGCCCAGACTGTTTCTCCTGAAGTTAAACAAATCATTGCCCACAATATCCAAAACCTAGTCGGGATTCTGCCAGCGCAACATTTTGGCGTTACCATTACCACCGATCGGGAAAACCTAGCTGGTCTGCTAGCCTCAGCCATGATGACTGGTTATTTCCTCAGTCAGATGGAACTGCGCATGAAATTAGATAGAAGTTTAGAGGCAGTTGCCACTAATGAAAATAACTAGAGGCTAGACGAAATTCCCCCAATATACTAGAATCCCTCTAGGATACGCCTGCGGAAATTAAGGAGGGACTAGGTGGGACTACTGCGGCACTTTACAAGAGATATAGGCATCGACCTAGGTACAGCTAACACCCTCATCTATGTGTCAGGCGAAGGGATTGTTCTCCAAGAGCCCTCAGTGGTGGCCATCGACCAGCGGGATCGCACTGTCTATGCGGTGGGACATGAAGCCAACAAGATGATCGGGCGTACCCCAGGGGATATTATTGCAGTGCGTCCCCTCAAGGATGGAGTGATTGCTGATTTTGATTCAGCAGAGATGATGTTGCGGGCATTTATCCAGCGGGTGCGGCGCGGTATTTTCAATCCCAGAATTGCTATCGGTATCCCCAGTGGGGTTACGGGTGTGGAATGGCGGGCAGTGATGGATGCCGCCAGAAGGGCAGGGGCTAGTGAAGTTTTCCCCATTGATGAGCCGATTGCGGCGGCGATCGGGGCAGGTCTGCCTGTTACGGAAGCTACAGGGAACATGATTGTGGATATTGGCGGGGGCACAACTGAAGTGGCGGTGATGAGTTTGCAGGGGATTGTTCTGAGTGAATCTGTGCGCACTGCTGGCGATGAACTCAGCGACTCCATCCAAAAATATATGAAGAGTGTGCATAACCTAGTGGTAGGGGAGAGGACTGCAGAAGAAATCAAAATCAGAATTGGTTCAGCCTATCCCACTGCCGAAGAGCCAACCATGGAGGTGCGGGGTCTGCATTTAATTTCAGGTCTGCCACGGACAGTTACGGTGAAAGCCCCTGAGATTAGAGAAAGTATGATGGAGCCGTTGGCACAGATTGTAGATGCAGTGAAACGGACGCTAGAAAAAACGCCCCCAGAGTTGGCGGCGGATATTATTGAGCGGGGGATCATGTTGGCAGGGGGTGGTGCCCTCTTGACAGGCATTGATACTTTGATTAGTCATGAGACCGGGATCGTTACCCACATTGCGCCTGCGCCTTTGCACTGTGTGGTGCTGGGTGCGGGGAAAGTCCTAGAGGATTATAAGAATTTAGGGCGGGTACTCACCAGTCGTTTGCGTTCTCTATGATTGCGGGGTTAAGGCGGTGGTGGGAGAAGTATGCCGCCCAACTATGGCTAGTGTTGTTAGGGCTGGTACTAGCGGTCTTGTTTCGTTTTACTAATGGGACGGTCTGGCTGGAGGCATACCAGTGGTTGAGCCGTCCCTTTCAGCGCAGTTATGTGGCGCAGGCGATTGTTGAGTCAGCGCAGGTGCAGGAGTTGCGCTATCGTCTCCAAGAGCTAGAGGCACAGAATCAACAACTGCGACAAGCTATGTCCTTGCCCAGTGTCTTGACAGGTAAACCTATTTGGTCACAGGTGATCGGGCGCAGTGCTGATAGCTGGTGGCAACAGGTGATTATTGCCAAGGGGGCAAGGGATGGAATCAAGGTAGGGGCGATTGTTACGGGGGCGGGTGGTCTGGTGGGCAGGGTCACGGAAGTTTCGCCCCATAGCAGTAGAGTGCTGTTAATTAGCGATCCCAATAGCAATGTGGGGGTGGTGGTGAGTCGCAGTCGTGCTTTGGGCATTTTGCGGGGGCAGTCCCAAAGCACAGGGATTATGGAGTTTTTAGATCGGGATCCCGATGCCAAGGTGGGGGATGGGATCGCCACTTCCACTTTTAGTACCCTCTATCCCGAGGGTATTCCTGTGGGCAGAATTCGTTCCCTGGACTTAAATCATCAGCCTGCTCCGGAGGCAGTGATTGAGTTTTCTGCCCCTATTCCCTTGTTAGAGTTTGTTGCTATTTATGCTCCGCCCCATGCTTAAGTGGCTCTACCCTTGGCGATCGCTGTTGGCGGTGGGGGGATCGTTGCTACTCTGTTTGCTGATGTTACCACTGCGCCTACCTGGCATGACCATTCTCGATGTTGCCCCCAATTGGTTGTTGATTTGGTTGGTGTGTTGGAGTTTGAATCGCCCTGTGGTGGTGGCGGTGCTTGCGGGGATCGCCCTCGGTTTGGTGCATGATGCCCTAACAGTACCAGCAGAATTGGCAGGGCACAGTTTTAGTCACTGTTGGGGGATGGCGCTAGCAGGTGGGATTACAGCCCTATTGCAAAAGCAAAGATATATCTATGAAGATTTTATTTCTGTGGGGTTGATTGTGTTTGGCATGGCAGTTTTAGCAGAAACAGTAATTGCGATCCAGTTGAGTATTTTAGGTTTTGATCTAGTGCAAGTGTGGTCCCACCAGCAAAAAATTACCTTCATTTCTGCTCTGCTCAGTAGTTTGTGGGCACCTGTGTTGTATTTCCCCTTGCGTTCTTTTTGGCAGTAGGCATAAAAAATTAAAGATCGCCAGCAAAAGCACTTTGCATTTTGACCTAGCCCTACGGAATAATAGCGCAGGAGCGATGGTCCCTCTTGGTTTTGTTGTGGGAGAGGGTGAATAATGTCCTAGAGTCTTTACCTTATTCTCAGCAAGTGAGTAAGCCCACGGCTAAAGTAAGCAACTTGGATAAATTTATTTACAGGGGCTTATTTTTCTTGGGCAGACTGTAGTTTTAACAAAAAGTAACCAAAGCCAATGCCTACCATAGTCAGTACCATCAAAGATACAGCAATATTGCCGATTTCACCCATATTTCTTACTCAACCATAACTACAAGTATTAAGGTTATAGCATAAGCCCCGTTGGATAGCTATGGAGTTAGATCAAACTATAACGGCAATTGTCCCCCAACAACAGGTGCGTTTTAAGACCATTAACCGCCAATTGCATTTGTTACTGCCATCGCCCCAGGCTTTCACAGATGCGGATGGGAATAATAATCCTGTTTTGAGCTGGGAAGAAATCTTGCAACAGCTAGAACAGCGCTTAGCAGGGACGGAGAGGTTTTGGGAGGAGCAAACCCCTGTCTATGTGCAGGTGGGGGATCGCCTCTTGGATGTGCCACAACTGCAGGAGATCAACACTGCCCTTGCTAGCTACAACCTGAAACTAAAACAAATTATTACTTGTCGCCGACAGACGGCGATCAATGCGGTTACAGCGGGCTTTTCCGTGGAACAGGTAACAAAAGAAGCCCTGCCCTTTGGCAGTAGTGAAGGTGTGCCCACAGAAGACCCCTTGTATATCAAAATGACGGTGCGATCGGGCACAGAAATTAGGCATGGGGGATCGGTGATTATTTTTGGCGATGTAAATGCAGGGGCAGAAATTATTGCCGATGGGGATATTTTGGTGTGGGGAAAATTGCGGGGTTTGGCACATGCAGGCGCAAGGGGGAATTTGCAGGCGGTGGTGATGGCATTGCATTTCCAGCCTACCCAACTGCGCATCGCTCACTTGATCGCTGACTTTCCCACTGCACCCCCTGTAAATCCC
This sequence comes from Pseudanabaenaceae cyanobacterium, assembly GCA_046295715.1. Lineage (GTDB taxonomy): Bacteria > Cyanobacteriota > Cyanobacteriia > Pseudanabaenales > Pseudanabaenaceae > JBKBMU01. Next base: position 11,857 of record JBKBMU010000005.1, on the reverse strand, counting down.
GAAATTGCCTATGTGGAAAATGAGGAAGTTATAGTAGTCAAAAGGGCAATGGAATATGAAGCCAAATCAGCTAGTTTCTGGTTGAGAGCATAGTTCCCGATGTAGGTCTAAGTAGATATGCTCCAGGCGCACAGGTTGCAAAGAGATGGCTTTGATATCCACTTGGGGGAAAAGGGCAACCACTTGGCTAATGCTGTAGGGGCGGGGTAGCCCAAAGGTGAGGCAGTGGGGATGGGGACACACCCGAAAACCATGTGCCTGAGCAATTTGCAATACAAGGGGCTGCTCCTCTGGACTTACCTGCATAGTCAAAACCTGACAACTGGCAAATAAACTCTGTAACTCCTCCAGTGTGCCCGCAGCAATTACCTGCCCCTGCTTCAAAATAGCCAAGCGATCGCACAGTCTTTCTGCCTCTTCTAGCAAATGGGTAGTAATAAGCAGAGTTTTGCCCTGCTGGCGCAGTTTTGCCAACAAGCCCCACAACTCAAACCTCGCTTCAATATCTAAACCAGTAGTGGGTTCATCTAGGATCAGCAGGGGGGGGTTAGCCAAAAGGGCGATCGCAATGCTGAGTCTTCTTTGCATACCGCCACTGAGTTCTGCCACTAGGGAATGGGCGCGCTCTGCTAAACTAACCGCCTCAAGGCACAATTGCACCTGTTTTTGTAACACCGCACCCCGCCAACCCTGCAACTCCCCAAAAAATGCCAGATTTTCCCAGCAGGACAAACTGCGGTATAGCAAATTTTCTTGGGGCACCACCCCTACCCTTCCTTCTAGGCGCACTGTTCCCCGATCCGCAGGCAGTAGTTGCGAAATAATGTTGATCAGCGTAGTTTTACCCGACCCATTTGCCCCCAATAGCCCAAAAATTTCTCCCCCCTTGACCTGCAAACTCACTCCCCTCAATACGGGGCGATCGCCAAAAGCCTTGTGTAGGTCAATAATTTCTAGCACAGTGAGCTACTTTCTCATCATAACGCCAATATATAACACCTAACCCCCTAGAACTGCCACCAAAATTCTAAATAAATCTATCAATAGGTCTTGGGTGATCTGTTGTTGAGAGGGACAGAGATAGCCCATATATCCTGTAGAGACTGCCCCATACAGGCGCTCCTTATTCTCATTTCAGCCATTTTGCCAACCCAATCAATTCCACTGCCAACTGGGTAAAGCCACGGGCTAAATCTGCATTTTTTGCCTCAATGATTAGCAGAAAAGCCTGTGGCCTCCGTCCTTGCAGTTTCACATAGGGGAGTCGCCGCTCCAGGGTGCTTTTTAGCTGGACTAACTCCACCTCAGCCACAGTTGCCCTAGGAAAATCTGCATAAATGCGCTGTAACCCAAACCCTAGTTCCTGCAAAATATCCTCGGGATCGCAGTTCATTTCGAAGTAGTTACTAAAAGTGAGGGGCTGGTTAGAATGTAAAATTCTTGTCTTAGGCATAGCTGGGCTAGTGGTGCACTGGCTGTATCGTACAATAGAGGACAAAACAAATTGTTAAGAAACTATTTACTGAAGCTAGTTATGACAGCGATTGAGCCGCTACCAGCCACAAGACATAAGCTTCCCCTCGGAGAGATGTTTCGCTTGGGTCTATTCCAGATGGGATTGGGGTTAATGTCTCTGCTAATGCTGGGTGTCTTAAATCGGGTTTTGATTGAGGGGATCAAGGTGCCGGCGACCGTGGCAGTGTTGATGATCTCAATGCACCAGTTTGTGGCACCAGCACGGGTGTGGTTCGGGCAATTATCGGATAGTCGTCCCCTGTGGGGTTGGTACAGAACAGGATATGTGTGGTTGGGGGGCATGGTTTTTACCAGTGTGGCATTTCTGACAGTACAGGCGGTGTGGCAGTTGGGGGCAAGTATTCCTGTTGGGAGTTGGCAGTGGACACCAGAGGTAACAGCTTGGGTGGTCTTAATTGGCGGACTGTTTGCCCTGTATGGTCTGTCTTTGAGTGCCAGCTCTACTCCCTTTGCCGCTCTGTTGGTAGATGTAGCCGATGAGGAAGAGCGCCCCAGACTGGTAGGGATTGTCTGGTCACTGTTGATGGTGGGGATTGTGTTAGGAGCAGTCCTGAGTAGTAAATTACTAGAACAAGCGCGTGCTGGTAGCCCGATCGCTGAGCTGAAAAATCCCATCAATACGTTATTTACAATTGTACCGATCCTAGTGGCAGTATTGGCAATTATTTCTGTAGCAGGTATTGAGAAGAAATACTCCATTTTTTCTAGAGATAAAGCCAACAAAGAAATAAGGGAAGATCAAATTACTCTAGGCAAGGCGATCAGAGTGTTAACAGCGAGTGGGCAGACGGGGCTATTTTTTGCCTTTCTGCTGACGATGACTATTAGCCTATTTATGCAAGAACCAGTTTTGGAGCCATTTGGGGGTGCAATTTTCAATATGGACTATGCCCAAACCACCAGACTAAATGCTTTCTGGGGTAGTGGTACTTTAATTGGCTTGATGGTAAGCGGTTTTGCTATTATTCCTCGCTTGGGCAAAAAAAACACTGCCAAGTGGGGTTGTCTCAGCGTTGCCTTGACTTTTTTGTTAATAATACTGTCTGGGTTTCTGGCAAGCACACCTCTACTACAGATTGGAATGTTTTTGTTTGGTTTTGCCTCTGGGATTACTACTTCAGGGGGGATTAGTTTAATGTTAGATTTAACTGCCACCAATACAGCGGGCACATTTATTGGGGCATGGGGTCTGGCACAGGCGATGGCAAGAGGTTTAGCGGTAGTCTTAGGGGGAACAATGTTAGATGTAGGCAAATTTTTCTTTCCGGAGCAACCCACCTTTGCTTATTCTTTGGTCTTTTTCACACAGGCGATGGGCATGCTGTTGGCGGTGGCTCTCCTTGCCAGGGTAAATGTCCAAGAGTTCCGTACTACTGCTCAAGAGGCTATAGCAAAGGTTCTAGCCAGCGATCTGGATTAGATCCCATCGGCGATCGCCTCATCTATGGGTAGTCACCCAGGGTGTTTGCTCACAAAATTGCCCAAATTCTTTAGTACATTCTTGAGAAACCATCAGGATCGCCCCATACGAGATCATCCAGTACATAGACTAATAACTTATTGTTAGTTGCTGAATAGGTGGTCACTTCAGACCTTTAGCTGGTATCTTCTATGAACAATCTTGCCAAACTTAAAGAGCAAGGCTTACACAGCTGTGCTTATCCTGAATCAGGTGAGAATAGACCTTCATCAGTTTTTCAGAAAACTCTTGCACAATTTCTCAGGTTTTGTATGCACCCTCACAGAAGGAGAAAGCCTAAGCGGGGGTTTTCGCCCCTCTAAATCAGGAGTTTGGGTTAAGTTACTGAGGCAGGAGTTCTTTTTTAAGGGGGTTGGTTGCTTTCAAAGGCTAAAGACTGGAGTTGGGCTTGCCAAAACTGTTGCACAGTTTTGTTGTAAGGCTCGCCCACTGGGGGATCGACCGCAATGCCCTGTCGGGTGGGTTGGGCTAGTCCGCGCCAGAGAATGAAGCGATCGCCAGCAGATAACTGCAGGACTAGCTCAGGGCGATGGGTAATCACCAGCAGAGGTAAGGGCGGGGGTTGAAAAGTAGGTGAATTGGGCTGAATGCTGGCAAGGGTTTCTAGCAGGGGGCGATCCTCGGCAATTAGTCCTGTGGTAGAGCTATAAAACTGTACCTGTAACTGTTGACGGCGGGCATAAAAATAAAGCGTACCTGCCACCATCACTGCTTGTTCAAAGTGATCCCCTGACCAGTGGGGATCAAGATCGAGGGCGATTACTACCTCCTGACCACTACTGGTAGTTTCTAGTTCACGCACCCGTAGATCCCCATAGCGGGCACTACTGCGCCAGTGAATCAAGCGCATGGGATCGCCCCAACGGTAGGGACGCAGGGTACGGGTGAGTCCTTCTGTGGTCTGCTGGCGGTGGGGCTGGGGGCTGTATTGGCGGGTCTGCTGTTCTTGACCAAGGGCTTCCAGGATGGGGCACTGGGCAAGGGGCAGAATCAGAGGATAGACCACCAGCTTAGTGTGCCCTGTAGCAAACTGGCGGCGACTGCGGAATAGCCCAAACGGACTAGCCGTGGCGATCTGCACGGGCTGGAGATAGTATATGCCCCGTCTGTGAACAGGAATGTTGTAGTGCCATTGGTGCACAGTGCGAGGGGGGATTGTGGGGATCACGACCGTTTGCTCAGTAATGGGGCTCAGGCCTGCAGGGAACACATCCCGCACCTCTAGGAGATGTTTGCTGGTCTGTCCTCTGTTAGCAATTTGTAAACTGAGATACAACTCATTGCCAACCCCTACGGGCGCAGTCGGGGCGCGCTGTACCTGTAGTTCAGCCAGAAAACGGCTAGGGAAAAATGCGCCAATCAGCAACAGGGCAATGCTTACACCACTGATAACATACAGCCAGCCAGCTAGGGTATTAGTAGCAGCGGCAAACAGAAATATCGCTAAAAACAACAGCAAGCCACCGCTAAATTCAGGCACGGCGGCGTGGGTTTCTAGCCAGTGCCACCATTTTTTCATGGACTTGGGCTGGGTTGGGGGACAGGTTCTACTACCACACTGGGTTGATTTTTCAGCTCCTTGACCCGGTCTTTGAATTGGGGCGGAGCCAGTTCAAAAGCTTTGTCAAACAACTGATTGGCTTCATCAGCCTTGCCCTGCAAGCGCTTGATCTCAGCTTTGCCCACATAGGAACGGAAGTTTTGGGCATCAGCTTTGATCCCCGCTTCATAGGCGGCTAGAGCTTCTTCATAACGGTTCTGTTGTTTATAGACATTGCCCAGAATCCACTGCACATCGGCAATGCTCACAGAATTAGGCTGAATTTTGTTGGCAGTTTCAGCACTGTCTAGGACTTCCTTGACAACCCCGATCGCCGCTTCGGGACGATTGTCATCCAGTTCCATTTGTACCAGAGCCTGCAGAGCATCTAGGTAGCCAGGGTGGGTGGTGAGGAGTTTTCTGAGTTCAGCCTTAGCATTTTTGCGATCGTCAATTTGACGGTAAGTGGCAGCAAGAGCGTAGCGGTACTGGGGCTGGTCAGGGTAGCTATCGGCAAGGGTGCGCAGGGGCTCAAGGCTACCTTTGAGATCGCCCAATTCCTGCATGATCTGGATGGTCTGCTTGAGAACAAACTCATTCTTTGGCTCTTTTTTGAGTACTTCTTGATAACCTTTGAGTTGGGCTTGTAGTTCAGCTTTGCGTTGTTGCACAGGATCGAGGACAGCAGTGGGACTGGGCGCAGGTGCAGGAGTGAGCATACTACCTATCAGGGGGGCGATCGATATGCCCATAAAGGACAAGCTAATCACCAGTAAACCAATGTTAATCAGCCATTGACGGGCGGTTCTTTTAGACATTATGCTTTTTGCCAGTAACCTACACAGTCATATTGTAAAGGGATGTGCTCTACTTGTCAGACCCGCTTGAGAGATGGATAGTTTACTCATATTATTATACATGATAAAAAGTATAAACATGTATAATTTTGAATAACTTATAGATTACTAGATTACTGCTGCAAATCCTCCCAGGACAATAACAACTCCAGACCTGCGCCAATCACCTTGCAATAGTTTTCTGGATGGCTCGCTCAAATACGAACCACCATCGCTTAGACCTCCCACGCATTTGTTAGAAAATCAATACTCAAAGACTTTAGGACATTAGACTTCTTGCATAATCGCCCTCACTCTCAGACCTTCTTTCATCAAGGTAGAGGGGAGAAAAAGCCTGTCTCAACAACATTGGGTAGTACCTGAACACTATATGCCCAGTTCAATAGAGTAGAGGCATATATCTAAAGGAGCAAACCTATACAGATATCTCAGTAATCAAGAATTGAGAATTTAAGTTAAGTGATTAGAACTTAAGCTGATTTTTAGAGTAAATACTTGGAAAGGGACAAAGTCCTAGACCCCTATAGATTAGCATACTCATCCTTAAGATAGAGAAGCCCTATGCCCATAAAAGTCTTGCAAAATTTAATAAAATAGAGAGGACATCTCAAGGAGCAAATCTATGCGGATTCTACACACAATGATTCGGGTGCGGGATTTGGAGGAATCGCTGAAATTCTATTGCGATGTGTTGGGTATGAAATTACTGCGTCGTCAAGATTACCCAGGTGGTAGATTTACTCTAGCCTTTGTGGGTTTTGGGGATGAACAAACCAATGCGGTAATTGAACTCACCCACAACTGGGATACCAAAGAATATGAACTGGGGAATGCTTTTGGGCACATTGCTTTGGGTATGCCTGATATTTACTCGGCTTGTGAAGAGATTGCTCGCAAGGGGGGCAAAGTAGTACGCCAGCCTGGTCCAATGAAGCATGGCACAACCGAGATCGCTTTTGTGGAAGACCCTGATGGCTACAAAATTGAATTGATTCAGATCAAACCAGAGAGGACAGAGATAGCTAAGGAAGTCAGTGCTGAGCCAGTTACCGCCTAATCTAATTGCGATCGATGCTTTCTGGGCCAAGTTTCGCAAGGGTGAATTATCACCAGTAGAGGTAATCAGGGATCGCTGTTTTGAACAAGGTAAAGCCCCCGATTATGATGTCATCATCTGCGGGGGCAGCTTGGGTATATTGTTTGCCTGTGCCCTGCAGATCAGGGGTTGGCGGGTTGTGGTGATTGAAAAGAATGTTCTACAAGGCAGAGAACAAGAATGGAACATCTCCCAGTCAGAACTAAACTCACTCCTAGAATTAGAACTCATGACTCCAGGAGAATTAGATCGAGTTATTACCACTGTGTATAACCCTGGGAGGATTGCTTTTCATGGGGGGTCGGAATTTTGGGTGAAGGATATTCTAAATTTGGGAGTAAGTCCTAGATTGCTGATTGAACAGGTAAAACAACGTTTTCTCCGTGGAGGCGGAATCATCTTAGAATACACTCAATTCCATACAGGGGTGGTTTTCCAGAACAGTGTGGCAGTAACCGTTGTGCAACAAGGGGGAAAATTAACCCTCACAGGCAAAGTTTTAGTAGATGCGATGGGACATTTCTCCCCGATTGTGCAACAATTTTATGCTAATCAAGCCGATAGTGTGTGTATGGTAGTGGGTGGTTGTGCTGATGGTTTACCTGATTATTCCTATGGCGATTTAATCTATACTTTTACACCTGCCTTACCTGACCAGAGTGGTAAATTACGGCAATACTTTTGGGAAGCATTTCCTGCGCATGATGGCAGGACTACCTATTTGTTTGTCTATTTACAGAAAAGTAATTGGGATTTATCTTTTCAGGAATTGTGGCAGACTTATATAAGTTTACTACCCCAGTATCAACAAGCTGAGCCTGCAAACATTCAGTTGCACCGCCAACTAATGGGTTTCTTTCCTGCCTATAAAAACAGTCCGTTAGTGCCTAAATTTAATCGCCTTTTGTTTGTAGGCGATAGTAGTGGGATGCAATCGCCTTTGAGTTTTGGGGGGTTTGGGGCAATGTTGCGCCATCTCCCTAGACTGACTGAGGGATTACATTTAGCTTTGAGTGACAACTATTTAACCCAAGCTGACCTAAAATTATTACTGCCCTACCAGCCCAACTTAGCTGTTACTTGGTTATTCCAGCAAGCTATGAGTAACCCCAGCGATCCCGATCAAATTAATCGCTTAATGAATTGTACCTTTCAAGTGATGAGTAAACTGGGGCCTCAAGTCATTACTCCCTTCTTGAAAGACACTGTACAATTTTTGCCTTTGTCCTTAACTATGCTCAATATGATGTGGACCGATCCCCTGCTAATTCTCAATGTCATGGGCACTGTTGGGATTAACTCTTTGTTAGCTTGGCTGAAACATTATTTGAGTTTGGCTTACTATCATTTTGTGAGTGAATTTCCTGCCTCTTCCCCTGAAAACTTCTATCAACTGGTGCAACAGCAAGCCCTGCTTTATGGGTCTGGGCGACGGTAGTTGTTACAAGTCTTTACATTTTGTGCTAGTTGGGGGGACAAGGTATCCTAGGATAGGATGACAAATTTATTTATTTGGAGCAATTTTAATATGCGCGATACCATTGATGAACTGATTCGCAATTGTGATGCCACGGGTCGCTATTTCGATCGCAATACCATTGACACTTTGAAAACTTTTTTTGCTACTGGTAACGATCGCCTGCGCGCCGCCGCTCTGATTACTGCCAATGCCGCCAGTTTGGTCAAACAGGCAGGATCGCAATTATTTGAGGAAATCCCCGGGCTGGTGCAACCTGGTGGCAACGCTTATACTACACGGCGTTATGCGGCTTGTCTGCGGGATATGGACTACTATTTGCGCTATGCTTCCTATGCCTTGGTAGCAGGTAATAATGATGTACTAAATGAGCGGGTACTGCAAGGTTTGCGGGATACTTATAATTCTTTAGGTGTGCCCATAGGCCCAACTGTGCGCGGGATTCAGATTCTCAAAGAATTAGTGATGAATCTAGTGGAGAGCCGTGCTGACTGGCTGGCACAACCTTTTGACTATATGTGCCGTGAACTAGGTGAAAAAAATATCTAGTCTGTAAAAAATCTACCCTCCTCATAGGCTAAGGCCTGTGGGGATTTTTTAGACCTCTGGCATAACTGTTTGATTACATTTGTGCAGAGCGAATTCCAATGGTGTTGGCTGTAGAGTTAATACTCTATAGACTACCAGTAAATACTTATACCAACTAATCTCAAGGTTAATAATAGTGATCCAACAAACGGGTAATTTTTGGCTCTAAAACTTGGAGACTCAACTCTAATGGGTCTAATGGTGAGTCTTGTTAAGAAATGCTTAAAATTTGAGTTATATTACAGTTAGGGTTCTTTAGGGAGTTTATGGAAGGTCTGGTTACACCCGAACAGTTACTGCAAAGATTGAAGTGGCGTTATGCCGTGAAAAAGTTTGATCCCGGCAAAAAAATCCCCCCTGAGATTTGGTCAGCTCTTGAAGAAAGCTTGGTGCTTGCGCCTTCTTCTTTTGGTCTGCAACCGTGGAAATTTTATGTAATTACCAATCCTGAAGTGCGTCAGCAGTTACTGCCCCACTCCTATAACCAAAGGCAAGTGGTGGATGCTTCCCATCTAGTGGTGCTGGCGATCAATAAAAATCCTACACCTGAGTACATCGATCGCTATATGCAACGGACGGCGGAGGTACAGGGGATACCAGTAGAATCTTTAGAAAAATTTGGCAATGTAATCAAAGACTATGTAAAAAGTGGAATAGATATAAATCTATGGGTCTCCAAGCAGACCTACATTGCGCTGGGGCAGTATATGGTCTCGGCGGCAATGTTAGGGATTGATACCTGTCCGATGGAAGGGATCGTCCCCGACAAGTATGATGAGATTCTCGGGATCGCAGGTACGGATTATCATGCGATCGTGGCTTGTCCAGCGGGTTATCGGGCAGAGGACGATCCCCAAGCCCTCAGACCGAAGGTGAGGTTTCCTGTATCCGAAATGGTTGTGCACATTACATGATCGCTTACAGTTTTTATTCGGCACTGATACTGACCCTGTTACTGTTGATGGGGCTGTTCTTTTTTCTGAGAGCTTCCACCAAAGACCGCACCGAGAGCTACACCCTGACAGTAACGCCTGAGGTGGTGGGGCAGATTCAGCAGTACCTACACAGCAGAGGCTACCAATTGCTGGCACGATCGCCTATGACAGCCACCATCAGTTGGCGGGGCAGAGTCAGAGCAAGTGTGGGTTTGGCAGTCTTGCTGGGGGGACTGGCGGGGGTAGGGGTAGGCTGTTTGGGCTTGGTGTTGGCGGTCCTGATCCCCCCCATCTGGAATGAGACAGTGGAAATACTGGCAGTGCTATCTGCGATTGCAGGTACAGTAATTTTCTATTGGCGGGGTGCAAATCGTGAAGAAACCGTGCAATTAATTGCCCAAGGGGAAGACCGCTTGACAATTCAAGCCCATAGGGATGAAATTACGGAACTACGCCAGCGATTACAACTGTAGCTATGACTCCCCGCAATCCTGCCCCGACTGTCCATGTAATCATTACTCTGGTGGATCGTCCCCACCAGCCGATCGTGCTGATTGAGCGCAAGCATCCCCCCTATGGCTGGGCATTACCAGGGGGCTTTGTGGACTACGGCGAAAGCCTAGAGTCAGCCGCCAGACGGGAAGCAAAGGAAGAAACTGGGTTGGATATTCTCTTGGTCAATTTATTTCATGCTTACTCTAAGCCCGATCGGGATGAACACCAACATACGATCAGTGTAGTATTCCTTGCCGAAACCACAGGCGAACCCCATGCCAGGAATGATGCCAAGGGAGTCGGTGCTTTCTTCTTATGGGCATTGCCCCAACCGCTCTGTTTTGATCATGGGCAGATTTTGCGGGACTACTATCGCTTTTTACTCTACGGCCTGCGCCCCACTCTCATTTAACGCGAGTTCGGGTTAAGAAAAGTTCTGTAAGCCCCCTGGCCAGTAACCCCCTGGGTTGGCACTACTCCCTTCCCACTCAAGGGATAGACACAGGAGGCAAGGAAAAGATATGCTCCAATGTTTTGGATATTTGCTCAGGGCTCATCAAAGATGTAACAGACTCTAACCTGGTCTGAATATCAGAGATTGTGGTGTCCGGTGGTAAATAATGCAGTTTGAGCAGTCTCAGTAGATGAATTTCCTATTCAGCTAGATTAACGCCAGTTCGGGTTAAACAAAGTTCTGTAAACCATGCTCTGTATACAAGGAAGGCTTTTTAGGCTGGTGGCAATAGGCAATTAGTCCAGCAATGATATTGACCATGGCATTGACCACACTGCGGTGGCGGCTATGTTCTATTTGAGAAATATTTTTCAACTGGTCAATAACTGTCTCGATAATTGCTCTTTTTCGGCTTAACAATTTATCGGTAAATTGCATCAAATGATTCTTCATATTGCGCTTGGGCTTCGCAAAAAAACTAATCTTATACTCCTTCAATAATTTCTCTGCTAATGGTTTAGATACATAACCACGGTCTGCAAATACTTTGCCAAATACTCCTCTTAATAAATCAAGCACAGGTTTACGGTCATCAACATTGCCGGGTGTTATTGTTATGTTTAGTATTTCCCCACAGTCATTAACGACTAAATGAAGTTTAAGACCGAAGAACCAATCAACTGCAGTCTTTCCCCTAGCGGCAATACCATCAAAAACCTTGTGTTGTCTAATCCTGCGGTTGTGGCAAACACGAAGACAAGTAGAGTCAATAAAAGCAATACCTGTACATTTACCAAAACAGTGTTTTAAGTAAACAGACATGGGGACAATGACAGAAGGAATTAGTTCTACAAAGCGAGAATAGCTTGGTAATGTTGGAAATTCTTTCAACAAATACTGACTAACAAAGTCAAGGTAAAAATGCTTAAAGTTACGATAGTGACATTGATGGAAAATGATCAAGATTGTCATAATTTCACTAAGAGATAAGGAAGGTCTTCTTTGTCTTTGCTTTACGCCATTGACCAGTAGAAATTGATGCCAATGGGGTTCAAAAACTTTACAAAAGTCATCAACATGACAAAACAGAAGGAGTAAACTATTGGTGATATTGTTCATGGGAGATACCAGCTAAAGGTCTAAAGTCTTATAGCTTAACGGTTTCTCCCTTTTTTTGACCAATTCCTTATCCCGAACTCAGGTTAGATTAAACTCTGGTGAGTAGGCTGGAGTGTCCAGAAACTCAACTTTAATTTTATCTGTCAAACTTAACCTACCTATCATTTTGTCTTTGTGAGTTGAGTTGTTATCCAAAACAATTAATAACTGCTCTACCTTTTCTGACTGCATATCTCTACACCAATCTGCGAAGTACATCCCTACCTCTTCCGTCTTGGAT
>JBKBMU010000004.1:134528-214612 GCA_046295715.1 Pseudanabaenaceae cyanobacterium | reverse complement strand
AACCCTTTGCTTTTAATTCCTCTGTTCTACTCATTCTTTCTCCTGCCTGTCTCTGTCTAGTTCTACCCTGGGAAGGGAGTATGTCTAGTTGTAGCAGTAACTATGAATGTTATATTTCCATGAGTTTGCAGTAGAATATAGCCTATTGGTTCGCCAATCAGTTATGGAATTCTTACAGCCTTTAGGTGTCGTTGTTCAGGGTTCACTCAGTCAGGGATTAGAAGTTAGACTGAATGGTAATATCTCGGTAGAGGAATTACGAGTAGGGAAATTTCTGGTAGTACAGGGCAGAAGAGCTAGATTTTTCTGTATTCTCACGGATGTTACATTAGGCACTTCCAGCCCCCGCATTCTGCTCAACCCACCCGCCCCCGAAGACACTTTCTTGACTGAAGTGTTGTCAGGCAATGGCACTTTTGCAGTCATTAAATTGACACCAATGTTAATGTATGTGCCTGCTAATCCCCTAGATTTATATACTGACACTACTAAAAAAAGTAAACGCAAAAAAGTTAGTGAACCATTACCCCAGCTATTTGAAAGTGAGAACTATCAACTATTACCTGTGAAAACTGTACCCAGTCATTTTAGTCAGGTATTTGAGGCAAAAGATCACGATTTTCAGGTGGTATTCGGTGCGGAAGATCATCCCCACAAGCGCAATTTTGCCATAGGTAAACCGATCGATATGGATGTACCAGTCTGTATTGATTTAGATCGCTTTGTGGAGCGGAGTAATGGCATTTTTGGTAAATCAGGTACAGGTAAATCCTTTTTAACTCGATTACTAATTGCGGGGATCATCAAACGCCGCGCTGCAGTTAATTTAATTTTTGATATGCATTCTGAATATGGCTGGGAAGCGGCAAAGGAAGGTAAAACTTTTAGTACAGTCAAAGGGTTAAGGCAGTTGTTTCCCTCACAAGTGATCGTCTATACCCTCGATCCAGACTCTACTAAACGCAGGGGTGTAAGGGATGCCCGTGAGTTATATATTAGCTTTGAACAGATCGAGGTGGAGGATTTAATGTTAGTTAAAGATGAATTGAATCTATCAGAAGCCAGCCTAGAGAATGCAATTATTCTACGTAATGAATTCGGCAAGCACTGGATTACTAAATTGCAAAATATGACTAATAATGATATTCAGGAATTCTGTGAGGAAAAGATGGGCAATAAAGCCTCGATTATGGCACTGCAACGGAAGTTAAATCGCCTTGCCGATATTAAATACTTGCGTTCCCACTGCCACGAAAACTACATCCAAAAAATCCTAGAGGCGATCGCTCAGCATCAGCATGTTGTGATTGAATTTGGTTCACAGTCTAATCTACTAGCCTACATGCTGGCAACTAACATTATTACCAGAAGAATTCACCATGAATATGTGCACAAAGTAGAGAAATTCCTGCAAACTAAAAATCTAAGCGATCGTCCCCCTCAGTTGATGATCACCATTGAAGAAGCCCATCGTTTTCTAAATCCTTTGACCGCTAAACAAACTATTTTTGGCACGATCGCGCGGGAGATGCGTAAATATTTTGTTACTTTATTAGTAGTAGATCAGCGCCCTTCTGGCATAGATAATGAAATTATGTCTCAGATCGGGACGAGAATCACTGCTCTTTTGAATGATGAAAAAGATATTGATGCGATTTTCACGGGCATAGCGGGGAGTGGCGAACTGCGGAACATCCTCTCTAAATTGGATTCTAAACAGCAAGCATTAGTTTTGGGTCATGCTGTGCCTATGCCTGTAGTGGTGCAAACTCGCTCCTATGATGCGGAATTCTATCGTCAGGTGGGAGAGACCAGTTGGGAGACTCAAACTGATCAAGAAGTGCTGGAAATGGCTCAGGTAGCTAGATTGGACTTAGGGATATGATTAGCAAAATTACAGGTATCTTACTGACAATTACATTCTTGGCTCTGCCGATGGAGAGAATGACAGCCATTTGTTTGAGCCGATTGGATCGAGAAGTAGGGCAACTTGCCCGCCGCGGTTTAGCTAGGGATGCCCGCTTGGGAGTCTATGCCCAGACTCGGAATCAACAAATTCTAATTAACCATCGCGGTGATATGCCTCTGATTCCTGCCTCTAATCAAAAATTACTCACCAGTGCGATCGCTCTCTTCTACTTGGGTGCAGATTATCAGATTGCTACTAGTTTGATGACTGAGTTACCAGTAGCCAATGGGGAGATAGCAGGAAATCTCTGGGTAGTGGGCAGGGGCGATCCTACTTTGAGTTCAAATCAAGGATTGAAGGAATTAGTAGCTCAATTGAAAGCTAGGGGTGTAACTACTATTCAGGGCGAAATTAAATTCCTAGATGCTTTGCGGGGGAGAAGTTTGAGTAGGGGTTGGGCACAGCGATATTTGCATGAATATTATGCTGCCCCTGTATCTGCTTTTACTTTAGATGATAACTCGCACTACTGGACAATCACGCCGACTAAGCGGGGACAACCACCTAAATTTACATGGGAGCATCCAGAGTTGGTGCAGGGCTGGCGTGTGGAAAATCGCGCAGTTACTAGCCCACCTAATGGTAGTTATACTCTGTACACCGAACGCCCCCAGGGGCAGAAGTTACTGCGGATTTATGGTACTATTCCTGAAAATGTGGAACCAGAATTGGGTGGGGTAGTCATCCCTGATCAACAGGCATATTTTCGGGAGAGGTTACTGGCGGAATTGCAGGCACAGGGTATAACTATTAAACAACAACCTGTCTTAAATTTGGGTACAGCAACAATAGAACTAGCCCATAAGTTATCACCGCCCCTATCAGAAATTCTGTCCTTTGTGAACAAAAATAGTAATAACTTATATGCAGAACAGCTATTAAGAATTCTCGGCAATCGCCTGCCAGAAGTATATCCTGATGATACTTATATAGGTGGTATAAAAATCATAGAGAAGTTCTTTGTGGATTGGAATATCCCCAGTTATGGCTTAGAGATTGCCGATGGTTCAGGGCTATCCAGTGCTAATCGAGTAACTCCGAGAATGCTGGTAGGGCTTTTGCAAGTGATGGCAGAGTATCCCCAGTTGCGGAATTCACTCCCGATCGCTGGGGTGGATGGCACATTGAAAAGAAGATTCAGAAATACAATGGCTGTCAAGCAACTGCGGGGCAAAACAGGCACGATCGCTGGGGCAGTTGCCCTCTCTGGCTATGTGCAGAATTCTGAGTTTGGGGAAATCGTCTTCAGTATCATGATCAATCATCCCCATCAATCTGTGTTGGAAATGCGGCGGGTAGTGGATAGGATTGCCCTTTTATTGGTACATCTCCGACGCTGTTAAAATCAATGAGGGTTTCGCCAGAACAATCGCTAATAAAGCCATGATTACTGACAACTGGCAGTTATGGAAACGCCGCTGGGAAGACATTGACTGGGCTTTGTTGTTCATCCCCGTATTCTTGACCATCATCGGCGGGGTAGTTATCTACAGTACAGATTTTCAACGGGGACAAATTAACTGGCTCCAACACTGGATCACAGGCTTGGTGGGCTTGGGCTTGGGCTGGGTAGTCAGCAAAGTTACCTACGATTGCCTGCGCCAATGGCATTGGTTCATTTACATCACTACTAACTTGGTGTTGCTAGCAGTGCTGTTTTTCGGCACAAGGGCACTGGGAGCAGAACGGTGGCTAAACATTTTCGGCTTTCACTTACAACCATCAGAGTTTGCCAAGGTGGCTATGATCATTTCCCTTGCTGCCATCTTCCATGAACAACCGATCGCCCATCCCCTCGATATGTTGCGGGCAGTGTGGCTGGTTACCCCGCCGGTGGTACTCATTCTCCTGCAACCCAATTTGGGCACGGCTCTAGTCTTTATTGCCATCACTACGGGGATGCTCTACTGGGCAGGGGCAAGGCTGGGCTGGTTGGTACTGTTAATTTCCCCCATTGTGGGTGCGATCCTCTATAACTTTTCCTTACTGGGTTGGTACGGTTGGGTAGGGCTAATGGGGATCACCGCTTGGTTTTCCTTGCCTTGGTTTCGTTTACCCGCCACCGTTGTTGCCCTAGCCATTAACCTCATTTCTGGGCAGATCGGGCATGTCCTGTGGGGACTGCTCCACGACTATCAAAAACAACGGCTGTTACTGTTCCTCGATCCCACCCAAGACCCTCTCGGCGGTGGTTATCATTTGATCCAGTCCCGAATTGCGATCGGCGCAGGCAAACTCTGGGGCAAGGGACTGCTCAACGGCACCCAAACCCAACTGAGTTTTATCCCAGAGCAACACACCGATTTTATTTTTTCGGCGATCGGGGAAGAACTAGGCTTTGTAGGCTGTATCACTGTGTTGCTGTTATTTACTATCCTCTGCTGGCGATTGCTAGTGATTGCCCACCACGCCAAAGACAATTTCGGCTCCCTGTTGGCCATCGGCGTATTCTCCTTCATCTTGTTTCAAAGTTTTGTCAATATCGGCATGAATATTGGCATTGCCCCAGTTACGGGTATTCCCCTGCCTTGGCTCAGTTATGGGCGATCGGCAATGTTAGCTAACTTCTTGGCAATTGCTGTAGTTGCCTCAGTGGTCAGCCACAACCGCACGATCAAGTTCTAGAGCCAACTCTGCCTAAATTCTAAAAAAATTCCTAACACCTATTGCAAATAATTTGCAGTTAATGTATAACTATAGCCATGACAATCCTGCTTGAGATGTGAGAAACAGTGGGGGAGTAACATCCCCCTTTTTCCAGACAAGGCTCAAGGCAGGCTTAAATTCAACATCTCAGGGACTAGTTATGCAAGACCCATCCCGTTGGTTAGTTTATTATCGGTTGCAGGAATTGGATATACCCTGTGTCTGCGGGGGCGGACAACCCCTTAAAATAGAGGCAAACACTCCCACCCAACTGGTGCAGGCATGGAGTGTGTTCAAACAATTCAAATGGCAGAGAGAGAAGGCGATCGCATGGCTAGAGCAGTGTTGGCAGACCCCCTACCCCTAGAAACCTTCGATCTAACGGGCAAGTTTTTAGGTTTTGCCTGTGTAGATGACTACAAATTAAAGTATCTGCGCCTTGAGACTCCCCAGGGGCAGTATCTAATTAAAATCCCCAAACCAGAGCGGTTAAACCTATACAAAACCCTACAAGTAGGGATGATGATCCACTGCCAAGGCGATCGCAAGCCAGATAAAAATAATCGGTATTGGCGATATAAAGCAAACAGTATCAGGGTGATTACCCCTGACTGTATTCCCTCAGAAAAAGCTGCACCGATCAAAGTTTTAATTTGTGGCAAAGGGGATTGTGTAGCGGCTGGCAGTCAAACAATCGCCAGTATATTTCAACAAAATCCTAATTTTCAGGTACAGATCACAGGTTGTCAGAAGCAGTGCAAACAAGCTCCCAATCTCTTGATTTCTGCCCCTCACTACAAACAGCGACACAGTCGTTTACGAGCCGATCAAGTCCCCCAAATTATGCAAACTGTACTAGATTCCCTATCCTGATTGGAACTAGTCACAAGTCTCAGCTTCAGCCATGATTTTGGGAGGAAATAAACTCTTTTCTGTCTAGTTTGTGCCCTTGGGGATTGCTCGGGCCTTCCTTTCTCGAAGAATGAAGAATAGAGATAGCCCTTGTTTAAATTTTGGGCTAAGAATGCTCTATGATCTAAGCTAAACCACCTTGCCAGTAATCCAATGACCAACCCTGCTGATTTCGACAAAGAGAGATTCATCAATCCCCGTGTGCCCTATCGTGGGGAGTTTTCACTCCAGCGATTGGCTTTTAATGCCAATTTACAGGAGTTTGCCAATCGCGTAAACATTATTTGCGCCCTAGAAACCAGTGGTAAAATTACCCCCCAAGATGCCTATCAGCAAATTAAAAACCTGTGGAAAAAACTCAAGGAATCCAAAGAAAATTTGTTGGATCCGCCACCTTCAGTCTAATTCTTCTAGCTGTGAGCATTGAGGCACAGCCCTATCGCTGGCAGTTGCCTGCTGTCTCTCCCCAGCGCGATCCCTGGAGTTGTGCACCCAATTCAGCCACTAGGCTACTTCGTTTTTATGGACATCTGGTTACCTACCCGCAAGTAAAAGTTCTTACCCTTCAGCACCTCAGCCAACCCTTGACGGGGACACCCCCTAGGGTCCTACAGCGGGTATTACAGCACTGGGAACAGCAACGGGTCAGACTCCAACACCAAGCCAGTCTGCCTGAGTTACAGGCTCTCCTGCGCAAGGGGCAACCTGCGCTCGCCTTGGTGCAAGTGGGGCAGAGGTACTCCCTACCCCTCTTACATTGGGTTACCGTTACGGGCTACGATCCCCAAAAACAGCTAATTTTTTACACCGATACCGACGATCGCGCCTATGCTATGTCCTATGCTCAATTTCAACGGCAATGGCAGTTAAGCCCTACCTCTGACCCTGTTTGGTTAATCCTGCGCTCCCAAGGGGTCTATCCCAACACTGTCATCTGGATTGAGCGGTGATCCCCTACAATGGGGAATAGCATCAATGGAGTTCCGATCCTGTCATGGCAATTCCCTTTCTCACTTCCGCAGATATTCGCAGAAAATTTCTCGCCTTCTATGAGAGCAAGGGACATCAAATTTTACCGAGTGCATCCCTGATTCCTGATGATCCCACTGTATTGCTGACGATCGCAGGTATGCTCCCCTTCAAGCCTATATTTCTCGGACAACAGCCCGCTCCCTATCCGCGCGTAACTACTGCCCAGAAATGCTTGCGTACCAATGATATTGAAAATGTGGGCAGAACTGGGAGGCATCACACTTTCTTTGAGATGTTGGGTAATTTCAGTTTCGGGGATTATTTCAAAGAGGAAGCGATCGCATGGGGGTGGGAGCTAGTAACTGAGGTATTTCAATTGTCCCCTGAACGATTGGTGGTGAGTGTCTATCACAGCGACGATACGGCTTTTGCTATCTGGCGCGATCGGATTGGCATCCCTGCCCATCGCATCAAAAGAATGGGGGATGACAACTTCTGGGCATCAGGGGCAACGGGTCCTTGCGGCCCTTGTTCAGAAATCTACTATGACTTCCATCCTGAACAGGGAGATGCTCACATTGATTTGGAAGATGACCAGCGTTTTTTGGAAATCTATAATCTGGTGTTCATGGAGTTGAATCGGCAGAGTGATGGTTCCCTTGTGCCCCTGCAAACACAAAACATTGATACAGGGATGGGCTTGGAACGCATGGCACGGGTGTTGCAGGGTGTACCCAATAACTATGAAACCGATTTGCTGATGCCTCTAATTGAGAAACTAAGTGCGATCGCTCATTTGGATTATCGTCAGAGCCAAGCCCAAGTGCAGACCTCTTTCAAGGTGATCGCTGACCATGTGCGCGCAGTTGTCCACATGATTGCTGATGGGATTACGCCTACCAATATCGGCAGGGGCTATGTGCTCAGACGGTTGATCAGGCGCATTGTCAGACATGGCAGACTGCTGGGCATCACCACTGCTTTTATTAATCAATTGGCAGAAGTAGCAATTGCATTACAGGCAGAAGTGTATGCTAATCTGCGCGAGCGCGCCCCTGTGATTCAAGCTGAATTGGAGCGGGAAGAAGCTCGCTTCTCTCACACTCTGGAACGGGGTGAGAAATTATTAGCAGACATTCTCGCCAAACCATCTACCCAAGCCCAGAAGCAGATTGCAGGGATCGATGCCTTTACCCTCTATGATACCTATGGCTTTCCCTTGGAACTCACCCAAGAAATTGCTAAGGAACATGGCTTGAGTGTGGATCAAACAGGCTTTGAGCAAGCGATGCGAGCACAACAGGAACGCTCCAAGGAAGCCCATCAGGATTTGGATTTGCTGGCGGAGACGGTCTGGACGGAATTAGCGCAGGAGTTGGGCACAACTGAGTTCATTGGTTATGGGCAGTTGAGCGGTACAGGCATTGTCAAAGCAATTTTTAAGGACAATCAGCGGGTGGGCAGTGCCTCAGCAGGCGAGCCAGTGCAAATCATTCTCGATCGCACGCCTTTCTATGCCGAGGGAGGCGGGCAGGTAGGTGATAAAGGCATCCTGACCTATGGGGATCTAGGGATTAGAATTCAAGATGTCCAAAAGAAGGCAGATTTATTTATTCACATCGGTGAGGTGGTCAGCGGGAGAGTGGCGGTGGCTAATCTGGTGCATGCCCAAGTTACCCTCTCGGAACGGCGCAGAACCCAAGCCCATCACACAGCTACCCACCTCTTGCAAGCGGCGCTCAAACGGATTGTAGATGCAAATATCGCCCAAGCTGGCTCACTGGTGAATGCGGAGCGATTGCGCTTTGACTTTACCCTCCCGCGCCCTGTTAGCCCTGAGGAACTGCGGCTGGTAGAAGAGCAAATCAACACATGGATCGCAGAGGCACACCCCGCTCAGGTCTCGATTATGTCCCTAGAGGAAGCCAAAGCCAAGGGGGCGATCGCCATGTTTGGGGAGAAGTATGGGGAACAGGTACGAGTGGTGGACTTTCCTGCTGTCTCCATGGAACTCTGTGGTGGCACCCATGTAAATAATACGGCGGAAATCGGGCTGTTCAAAATCATCTCTGAATCAGGGATATCGGCAGGGGTGCGCCGCATCGAGGCAGTGGCGGGGCAGGCCGTCCTCGACTATTT
Source organism: Pseudanabaenaceae cyanobacterium (assembly GCA_046295715.1). GTDB lineage: Bacteria > Cyanobacteriota > Cyanobacteriia > Pseudanabaenales > Pseudanabaenaceae > JBKBMU01. Next base: position 205,974 of record JBKBMU010000004.1, on the reverse strand, counting down.
GGCAGTGCGGGATCAACTAGCCAGAGAATTGAGCGATCGCTTCAAAGTACCCCCAGAGGAAATTTTAGAGCGGGTGAATAGTTTGCAGAATGAACTCAAAACTGCCCAGAAACAACTAGAAACTCTGCAAAGACAAATGGCTCTCCAACAGGCTGATGCCTTACTTAATCAAGTGGAGACTGTTGGTGAGTTCCAGATTTTGATCGGGACGATGGAAAAGGTCGATCCTGAAGCCCTCAAAGCCGCTGCTGAAAAGCTGTCTAGCAAGTTGGGGATTAACAGTGCCGTGATTCTTGCCAGTGTGCCCGAACCCGATAAAGTGAGTTTAGTAGCGAGTTTCGGCAAAGAAGTGGTGGGTAAGGGGCTGCAAGCGGGCAAGTTCATTGGTCAGATCGCCAAACTGTGCGGAGGGGGGGGTGGCGGTCGCCCCAATTTCGCCCAAGCTGGGGGCAAAGACAGTTCCCAATTAGCAACTGCTCTCCAGCGGGCGCGCCACGATCTCATTGAGGCATTGGGTTGAACATTGGTATCTGCGGGGCACATCGCACTGGCAAAACCAGCCTAGCCCAAGGCTTAGCTGTAGCCCTGGGCATTCCCTTCGTGCGGACTTCCACTAGTCAAGTCTTCCAGACCTGGGGTCTCGATCCTGCCCAACCATTGGATTTCCCTACCCGTCTCTTTATCCAAAATCAAGTGCTTAATTCAGCAGAGACCATCTGGCAAATTGCCCACCAAACCACTAGCCAGTTCATCACCGATCGCACCCCAATTGATATGATGGCTTATACCCTCGGCGATATTCAAGGTAGTACTGTAGTTGAAGAACAGGCACTCTTTGCTTACCTCGATCGCTGTTGGCAATTAACCAATCAATTTTTTGGGCAATTGTGCATCATTCCCCCAGCGATCCCACTGGTATTTGAGAGCGGTAAAGCCGCCCTCAATCCCGCCTATATCCAACACATTCACTGGTTGATTTTAGGACTGTGTCATGACCCCCGCCTCAGGGCGCAGGTTATACTTTTACCTAAACACATAGTGGCACTGCCCGATCGGATTAAATTTGTGCAAGAACAACTGGATTGCCACTTTCCTCCCAGAGCAGGGTAAGGGGTATTGCTAGGACTGGCAGAAGTAACTTAAATCCAGATTGCGCTGTAGATACTGGGGCGATCGGGGCTGGTAGGGAGCTTGGAGCAAGTCAATTGTGCGGATGTGGGCATGGCTGGGGATCACAGGCACATCGGGATCGGGGGGAGTGGGATTGACCAAGGAACTAGAAAACCCCTTGTAGATCATGATTTGGTCTGGCTGCCCATCCACCTCGATGGCCACCAGTAAGACCTGTTGGGGGTGCGATCGGGAATAATTTTCTAAAATACTAATCGGGTTCATCGGGCACAAAGTTCTCTAGCCGCTCGGGGTTGTCATCACTGGGTGGCTCGATCGTCTCCTTGGGTAGTTCCGCATTGACGTAAGGCAGGGATGCTCCCTCTAAGCCGCGGCGAATGCGAGAAGGGGTGTAATCTAAAGTTACAAACAACGGGAAGAGATAATCGGCGCGATCCCCCAACAGGTTGTGATATTTAATCGGCAATAGCAACGAATACTCATCACTGAGGGTTACTTCTACTTGCCGCCACCGTTTGAGCAGAGTGGCAAAATCCTCCCCTGGACGGTGAATAAAGATAAAAATCTCCCGCCCAATTTTCACCTTCCAATCAGGATCGCACATCACCACCGCAATATCACACTCCAATTGCGTGTGGTTTTTACCTTCAGGTGCAGAAGCCAGCTTGACCACAGGCAGGGGCACACAAATTAGACAATCGGCAGGACGGCGCAGGCTGGGGATCATTTCAAAATAGAGCCGATGCTGGCGCAGTAGAGTAACAATATTTTCCTGCGTGCTGTAGTAGCTCAGCAGAGTGTCATATTGGGATTGATAGGTACTCATTCAGCTATGGCTGGCGGTTGAATTCTAATTTGACTTCTGTGGTGCGGCGTTTGCGGAATGCTTCCACCGCTTCATCCAAGGATTCACTTTGGCGGCGATTGAATTCTTCAGGCGTAGTGTTGCCCCGCAGGTTGGCATTGTGGATTAACTGCATTACATTCAAGCCACCTCCGCTTTGATCGTACATACCACTGCGGCGATCGGTCTCGCGCAGAGTCTGCTCAGAGAGGGTAGAGGCAGTGGATTGAGCCAGAGCCTGCCAGCAGGCCAGGCTGTATGCCCCAACTGCGACAGTCAAAAGAATAGAAGTTTTCATGGGTTGATCTCTGGGGTGTTTGGCTAAATTATAAATGAATTTTTCAGGTTTGACAGTCCCCCAGTGCTTTCCGTTGTAGGCTCAATTGTGTCAAAATTTCCTCATGTTTTGCCTTGGTGATTGGATACAGCCGTGCCAAGACCAGCCCGCGATCGACAATAGGCTAGGTACAGGCGCGATCAGCCAGCGCAGAAGTTGCAATCCTGAGTCAGGTTGAGCCAACATAGGCGTTTTGTCCACAGGGGGGATAAAGCCTGCCAGTTCCAATGCCAGTCCCACCGCAAACAATGCCCCCGCCAATGCTACTTTTTGTAATAGCACCATAAAACCATAAAAAGGGATGTTTACGGTTAGTTGTTGGGCGTGCCGGGGCTGTTCATAAGTGACACAAAAGCAGATCAAAACGGGGATCAGCCATTGCACCAGTGGCAAATACTCCCCCTGATGAGAAAGCAAAGCGGTAATTATTGGGGGTGGTGCGATCGTCGTAGTCCTCAGTCAGCTCGGGGGTGAGGGGGTAGGTAAGTGTTGTACAGCAGAGTCTGCCCCACCGACTGCGGGTCTGATCTGACAGCCAACCCACGATCGGGTCATTGACGGCATCCCAGAGTTTGCCACTAGGAGAATTGCGCCCGCTAGGGCAGGGGCAACCTTGGCAGTATCGGTCAGAAAAATCAGCAGAAAAAAAGCGACAAGGTTAGCCGTGATCGCTGTCCCCAAATCGCCTATACCGTAGGCAAGTTTGGTTTTGTGAGTCAGGGTCATAAATGGGCGAGCTGTTGTATAATAAAAGACTGCATTTGACAGCCTATAGGAATACTACCTTGTCTCAAACACTGATTGCTGGCAACTGGAAGATGCACAAGAACCAGTCGGAAGCCAAGCACTTCATGGAAGAGTTCTTGTCGCTGACCGCAGGGCAACAATGGCACGATCGGGAAGTTTTATTGTGTGTGCCCTTTACTGACTTGGGTGTACTCCAGATGATTGCCCCGCGCCATCACATTCACATCGGCGCCCAGAACTTGCACTGGGCGGAAGTAGGGCCATATACGGGTGAAATCAGTGCCTTGATGCTAGTGGAATTAGGGATCAAATATGTAATTGTGGGGCACAGTGAGCGGCGGCAATTTTTCGGTGAGACTGATGAAACAGTGAACAAGCGGTTACTCACTGCCCAGAAATATGGGCTGACACCGATTTTATGTGTAGGGGAAAATAAAGAGCAGCGGTTAGCAGGGGAAACAGAAACAGTAATTTTCAACCAATTAGATCGGGGTTTAGCGGGTGTGGATCAGCAACAGCATTTAGTAATTGCCTATGAACCAATTTGGGCGATCGGTACAGGGCAAACCTGTAAACCAGAAGAAGCTAATCGGGTGATTAGTTTGATCCGCAATCATCTGCAAAATCATAACATCACTATTCTCTATGGTGGCTCCGTCCGACCAAACAATATCGATGAAATTATGGCACAGCCAGAAATTAACGGAGTATTAGTAGGTGGGGCTAGTCTCGATCCCACTAGTTTTGCGCGCATTGTCAATTTTAATTGATGTCCTACAGTCAAAAAATAGCAAGCTATGCCAAGTTTGGCATTCGCTTAAGTTTAGAGAGAATTGAGAATCTCTTAGCCAATTTGGGCGATCCCCATCTACAAGTGCCGATCGTACATATTGCGGGTACAAATGGCAAAGGCTCTGTTTGTGCCTATTTATCAACCGTTTTAGAGCAGGCAGGCTACACAGTCGGGCGATATATTTCCCCCCATTTGTTTGACTGGTGTGAACGCATCACTATTAACAACCATTGGATTAGTACTAAGGAGTTAGAACATTATTTAGCCAGAGTAGAACAGGCAATTAACCCTGAGTATATTCCCACTCAATTTGAATTAGTAACTGCCATCATGTGGCTTTATTTTGCCGAACAAAAAGTAGATATTGCAGTAATTGAAACAGGCTTGGGCGGTAGATTAGATGCCACTAATGTCCATCCCCAACCCCTAGTTACATCCATTACTTCTATCAGCCGCGATCACTGGCAAAGATTAGGCGATAGTCTCACCCAAATTGCTAGTGAAAAAGCAGGCATTATTAAACCCCATTGCCCTGTAGTGGTCAGTGAATTGCCTGAGCCTGCTGAAATAGTAATTAAGCAAAAAGCGCAAATACAAAAAGCACCACTCATTAAAGTTGAGCCAGCAGTATTAGTGGATAGTTTAACTAATAGATTTACATGGCGCAGCTTGACTTTTCAATCTAGCCTAGTAGGTGAACATCAGTTATTTAATACAGCGATCGTCCTAGGGATTGTTGAATTACTAAATCAACAAGGCTGGCAAATTTCTGCGCAAGCTGTGCAAACAGGTATGGCAGAAACTAAATGGTTAGGTAGATTGCAGTGGTATGAATTTGCAGGCAAACGATGGCTGTTAGATGGAGCACACAATGTAGGATCGGCAGTTTATTTGCGCAAGTTTATTGATCAATATTTTCCTGACCAGCCTGTTACTTGGATTATGGGTATAATTGCTACTAAAGATGCTGAAGGTATTATTAAAACTTTACTCAGACCACAGGATTTACTACTAGCTGTACCTGTGCCCGATCACCAAAGTTATACCCCAGAACAACTGGCTAGTTATGCACATAAATTATTAGTCAATGTCCCTGCTCCTTGTGCCAGTTTAGAACAGGCCATCGCACTTTGCTTAGCTAAAAATTACCCTCAACCCATTATTTGTGGATCTTTGTATTTACTGGGTTATTTTCTGGCACAACAGGCTCAACCATATTAAAATGGCGATAATTAATCCTAGTCTTGCCATTAGGTAGCTGCTCAAAAATATCCACAAAACGATGATTCCACAGAATATCGCTCATATAATATACATGGCGGGCATGGAGTTCTTGCATGACTGTTTCATCTAGACCAATGACCGTAACAATGATCACCGCTTGCCGTTCTTCTAGTGCCTCTTGACTGAGTAAATAAAACGGGCTATTTTGATCGATTGGATGCATTGCTAGCCAACTCAAAATAAAGTAGGGTGTTTTATCTCTAATTAAATTAAGGTCATAAAATCGTCGTAGTTTATGTCCTTCTTGACTAACTTCATCTATGAGTAAACAGGCATTGATCTTGGCTTCTAAAATTATATTGCTGCGTTGATTCGCCAACCGAAACATTAAAGTTGGTACACCATTATAGTTAGCAACTGTTGCCACTTTACTAAATACAATTCTAGCATTGGAACGGGCAAATCTGCTAAAAGTTAAACCTGTCAGCAAAGCTACTTCAATTAAACTTACTATTGATTCTATCGTAACAATTGAATTCACATATATAGATTTAGGATACATTGAACCGTAGCCGATCGTCCCGTAAGTGTGTACACTAAAAAAGAAGGCATCTAAGAACGATCCCTGTTCTGCATTAGCAATCCCCTGTAGGTCAAAACTGTAAGCTATGGCAAACAATAAGTTAGTAGCTAAGTAGATTGCCAAAATAATTAGAAAAAACGCCCACCACGGCACAAAAAATAACAAATGATAGGGATCGCGCCAGAACGATCGCCAGTCATACAAGCCATCTACAGGTAAAACTGCCCTGTTTTTGGTACGCATAAATAAATAAGGGTGATCTATCAGTCACCCTATCCTAAAAAATTTTTAATAATTTGTTAAGTATCTAGGCAGTGGGGTTAGCCTCACTCTGGGGGAGTGGCTGGGGCAATTGCAGATCGTCAGGATCGACATAGTGGCACACATAGTCATCCATACAAATCAAGGCCCACCCACTGGGATCAATCTCCACCAACTTGTAGGCGGTCTCCAAAATAAAAAAGCCCTTGTGATTGCGGGTGTCAGGCTTGACATAAACATTTTCTAAAATCATCGTCGGCTCTCCTTAAAAAAAAAGAAAATTTTAGCTAGTGTTACCTAAACTACCATTTGTCCCATAGTAGATAAGTTAAATTTTGCATAGACAAAAGTCTATAAATATTGCAAAGTACAAAGTCTTGTTGCAAAGGCTTAATGTTTTCTTGGATTTTAGTTAAGAAATATTAGCTACTAGTAGCTAATACCCAGTCTCGCACCTTGATCATTGACTTCCAGTCAGGTTTGCGGCGGAGTCCTTCTTCAAAATTCTCAACAATTTCTGCCTTGAGGTCTTTGAACAAAATTAGCCAGTTCTTAGCAGCTTCTACATGTTCGCGCACCCCTTTCTGGTTGGCATCCAGCAAGGCGATGGCCAGATTGATGTGGGCTTGGGGGTCTTCAGGGGCGAGTTTAACAGCTTTTTGCGCCGCTTTTACAGCTAGGGGTGCTTTGTCGTCCAGTAGGTACAGCCACGCCAGACAGACCCAGCCGTTGGCAACCTTGGGCTGGCGATCGGTAATTTCCTCAAACAGGGGGATGAGGCTGGCAGCACTTTCACCGTTTTTATAGCGTTCCAGCCCCTCTTGGAATAATTCATCCGCAGTTTTGCGAGTTTCTGTCATCAGTGTCTACGCCTACGACTCTGCAACCATGGCAGGGCAAACCACACCGCCACGATCGCAAATAAGACCATCCCTAATTGTAAAGTGTAGTGGGTCAAAACCGATAGGGGCACAACCCGCCCCGCAAAATATGCCAGACTGACCATGACTACGCCCCACAGGATTGCCCCTGCCACATTGAAGACTAAAAATCTGGGGTAGGGCATGAGGGCGATCCCCGCCAACGGTGCCGCAAAAATCCGTAAAAAAGTAATAAACCTGCCGAAAAACACAGCTTTATCCGCACTTTGGGCAAATCTTTCCTTAGCTAGAATGATTTCCCCCTCAGACAGGCGAAATAACTTACTGATGTGCTGTAGCAGAGCCATTCCCCCCCACCTGCCCAGCCAGTAGCCGCCGCTGTCCCCCAGAATTGCCCCAGCGATCGCCGCCAGATATACGCCCCGCACATCCAGTTCCCCACTGCCTGCCAAAAACCCCCCCAACAGGACGATGGTCTCCCCAGGCAGGGGCAAGCCAGCATTTTCCAGCATGATCCCCCCCATGATTAAACCGTAGCCGTACTGATGGGCCAACGCTTCCAGTGTCGTCAAAGGTAGGAATTCCATAATAGACGTCCTCAGGCCTCAATCTGCCAATAGAGGTTGATTGGGATGGGTCTGGACTTCAGTGCCAGATATTGCTTAACTTTTGCCAAATTTGAGCTAGGGGTGAAACTGGGGGTTGGGGGCGCACTGCCACTGCGATCGGTTCATCAGGAAACTCTTTGAGGCGATAGCCAAATTCCAATTGGTCTTGGTACTTTTGCAGACGGGGAAAAGAGCGGAACAGGCTCTTTTTGAGTTCCACTTCCTGCTCAAAAATCGCCTGATTGATTTGGCTACTGCGCGCCACTGCCATCACCCCTGCTGGTAGCCACTCCCGATGGGGCAGGCGCACAAATATCTGAAACTCAGGCAGACCCCGATCCCGCATCTGTTTGAGCTTCTGTTCAGCTACCTGCCGTTTCTGTTTGGATTTAGATTTAGACTTGTCGCCCACCTTGGGGGCAAACCCAACACCTTTAGCCATATTTATTAACAATTTTTTAATTAACTACTGCTATTATGACCTGAAACTCAGCCCGCTAGCAATTCATCTAACTTGCCTTGGGCTTCAAGGGCATATAAAGCATCACAACCGCCTATGTGTTGGTCATTAATAAAAATCTGAGGTACTGAGCGCTTGCCGTCTTTGCCCCGCTGTGCCATGCGGTCTCTGGCGGCTTCATCCCCATCGATTACATATTCAATGTATTTCACCCCTTTTTTGTTCAGGAGTGCTTTTGCCCTGATACAAAAAGGACACCTACTCCATGTGTAAATCTCGACCTTGCTCATGGTAAAAATTTATGTCAGTGTTTAAGAACTAATTTACATTCTAAACATAGTTGTCGTCTGTATCTTACAGCGAATCTATCAATAGTAACCATAGCTTTTGCTAACAATGAAAATCTCTGTCTATCATACCCCTGCCCAAGTGCCCGCCCATGTTCCCATCCCTGAATGTGCGATCGCCGTAGATGTACTGCGCGCTACCACCTCGATTGCTACAGCTCTTGCCGCTGGTGCGTCAGCGATCGAGGTGTTTGCCGACCTAGAAGCCTTGGAGCAAGCCAGTGCCAAATATCCGCCTGAGATGGTACTCAAAGCCGCTGAGCGGGGTGGGAGTAAGGTCAGCGGTTACGATTTGGGCAACTCCCCCTTTGAGTATTCAGCCGAGGTGGTCAAGGGCAAGCGGATTTTTATGAGTACCACCAACGGCACTAAAGCCCTGTACCGTGTGCAAGCAGTGCCCTATGTAGTTGCCTGCGCGCTGGTGAATTTGGGCAGTGTGGTGGAGTTTTTGGTGGACAGCCATCCTGCCAGTGTGTGGATCGTCTGCTCGGGCTGGGAAGGGAACTTTGCCCTTGAGGATACGGTCTGTGCTGGGGCAGTGATCGCTCACTTGGAAGCTAAACTGGCTCTGACCTGGGGCAACGATGAGGCGATCGCCGCTGTCGCCTTGTATCGGCAATGGCACAACAAACTCGAAGAACTCCTGCACCATGCCAGCCATGGACAGCGGTTAATCCGCTTAGGGGCTGTGGCTGACCTCAGCTATTGCGCTACGGTCAACAGCCTGCAAGTCCTACCCCAACAAAAACAACCAGGTGTCCTCACCGCTGATTAGGGGTTTCTAAGAAAATATCACATGAAAAGCACAGCCGTTCTCTGTGGGTGAACAGAAATTTCAGGGACCATAATTGTAAGGCTCCCCAAGAAAACTTGCCCAATTGTGCCAGAAGGGTATTATGCTACACTAACAACCAATGACTTAACTGACCCCAGCCACGGATGTCCCCTGTTCCCAACACATGGTATGAATTCATTTTTACCAATGCCATAGAGGGCATCCTGATTGTGGATGTGGATATGGTGATCCAGCAGGCTAACCCTTATGTGGCGAGGATTCTGAGCTATGACAATCCCGAACAGATAGTAGGTCAGAGCGTAGAGCGGGTAATTGAACTCAATCCCCAGCAACTCCAGCTCCCCAGGGGTTTGTCCCAAGAGCATTATTTTCGTCTGCGCCCCAGGGATGACAGAGAAGTATGGGCGATCGTCATAGTTACGCCTTTATTCGATGCCCAAGGGCAATATGCAGGCAGCCTCATTCGCCTGCGGGATACTACGGAACGCAAACATCTCCTCGATGAGATTCAGAAAAAATCCCTTGCTTTGGAAGCTGTACTAGATGGAATTGCGATCTTGACACCCAAGGGCATTATTACCTATGTCAATCCTGCCTTTGCCCGTCTGTTTGGGTACAATTTTGCCACTGAGCTGCGGGGTAAGGCATGGCAAGAACTCTTCGCTCCTGAAGCGGTGCTGCGGCTGACGGCAGAAGCCTTCGCGGTGTTACAGCAAACTAGGCATTGGCGCGGAGAAGCCCTAGCCCAGCGCAAAGATCAGACCCACTTCTGGGCAGAACAAACTCTCACTACTACTCCCGATGGCAGCATTATCTGTGTCTGTCGGGATATAACGGAAAGAGTAACCTATGAAACTGCGCTCCAGCGGAGTGAAATGTGGTTCAGGGCAGCAGTGGAAGGCAGTCCCGATGCATTCTTTATGCTGGAACTCACTCCCGATCAACAGAGTTTTACTTTTGTGGAAATCAATCGCTGGGCAGCGGAACTTTTCCAAGCTAACCGCAATCAGGTGTTGAATTTTCCTGTGGAGATGATTCAACATCCGCTCCTAGCCAAACTCCTGCCCCAGTACCACCAAGTAGTACAGACGGGCAAACCCATTGAAGCCGAATTCAGTGACCATAACTGCTGGTACTGGCATCAAGTAGTACCCCTGCCCAATGGGGTAGCGGTTACCCTCAGAGATATTTCCGAGCGCAAACAGGCAGAAGCCGCCATCCGAAACAGTGAACAGCGGTATCGCTTGTTGGCAGAGTATTCTACTGATATTATTTCGCGCCATGCCCCCAACGGTCGCTTTACTTATGTGTCCCCTGCCTGTAAATCTCTATTGGGCTATCAACCTATGGAACTGGTGGGGCATTCTCTCTTCTCGTTCGTCCATGAACACGATCGCCCCCGAGTGGAGTTAGCTTTTCAGATAGCAGTGAACAATGGCATTTCCAACAGTGTGTCCTATCGGGCTCTGTGTAAAGAAAATGGTAGCTCCATTTGGTTGGAGACTATTTTCCAGCCTGTTAGACAGAAGGATAGTAAAGTGGTGTATGAAGTGATCGCCACCTCACGGGACATCACCCAAAGGCGCCAGATGGAAGAAGAGCTAGTAATCAGCAATGAACGCCTGCGCCTTGCTTTAGAAGTAAGCAATGATGGGCTATGGGATTACAATCTGCTTACAGGGGAATGGTATGTGAGTCCGCGCTGTTTAGGGATTTTAGGCTATCAGGAAGGGGAACTTGTCCCCCATCTCAGTGAGTGGCGCAACTATGTGCATCCAGAGGATCAAGAACAGGCGCTCGCTCTCCTGCGTTCCCATCTGGTGGGTGCGAGTTCTTACTATGAAGTGGAACTGCGCCTGAAAAACCGCCAGCAGAAATGGCTGTGGATGCAAGTGCGGGGACAGGTAGTAGAGCGTGATCCTAATACTCACCAACCCCTGAGAATGTTGGGCACTGTTACGGATATTACCGATCGCAAACAGATCCAAATCCTGCTTCAGGAGCGGGAAGCAGTGATTAAAGAATTATATCGGATTACAGCGGAACGCTCTTTGAGTTTTCAGGAGAAGTTACATGCCCTATTGGAATTGGGTTGTAACTATCTGCAATTGGAAGGGGGCGCCCTGACCCATGTGCAAGATTTTCACAGTGATGTGGTAGTAGTGGATAGCGTAGGATACCTTTTTGGCCAGACCATTCCCATTGATACTTTCTGTGACCTTTTTTGTGGTGAGGTCTATCAACACTATAGTTTTCTAAGTGTCCCGAATATCACTAGTTCTGAATATGCCAATCATCCCAGCCAGAGGGTCATGCGCCTAGAAACCTATATCGGGGCGAGGGTAGAGGTGGGCGATCGCCCCTATGGGGTGCTCTGTTTCTACAGCACTTCGCCTCCCACCCGCCCGATTCAGCCCGCCGATACAGAAATTATCCGCCTGATGGTGCAGTGGATCGTTGCTGATCTGGAACGGCAACAGCGCAATGCGGAATTGAAGAATCAATTTGAACGCCTGCTCCTGTTGAAGGATATCACCAATAGAATCAGAAGCAGTTTAGATAGCCGGGAGATTTTCCAAGTAGCGGCTGAGCAGTTGGGCAAAGCTTTGGGGGTGAGTCGCTGTGTCATTCACACCTACGACCCTCACAGGACTGAGTTACCGATCGTGGCTGAATATCTGAGTGAGGGTGTAACTTCCCTCTGGCATCTGCAAATACCTGTGGTGAATAATCCCCATGCCCAAGCTGTCCTGGGTTCGGACAATGCGATCGTTACCAACAATGTCTATACTGACCTGTATCTAGCTGAGATGCAAGACCTCTGCGCACAGGTGCAACTGAAGTCCATGATTACGGTGCGCACCTCCTACAATGGTCAGCCCAATGGGGTGATCGGTCTGCACCAGTGCGATCGCTGGCGGGAGTGGACCAAGGATGAAATAGACTTTGTAGAATCCATTGCGGGACAGTTGGGGATTGCCATTGCCCAAGCCCAGTTATTGGAGACGGAAAAACTGCGTCGCCAAGAGATGGAACAAGCCAAAATCATGGCAGAACAGTCCAGCAGAGCCAAGAGTGAATTTTTGGCGATGATGAGCCATGAAATCCGTACCCCCATGAATGCAGTGTTGGGCATGACCCACCTAGTCTTGCAAGATAGCTATCTCAGTGCTGAACATCGGGAAGCTCTGGAGACCGTTGAAAGCAGTGGCAAAGCCCTTTTGAACATTCTCAATGACATTTTGGATTTGAGCAAGATCGAGTCAGGCAAATTGGAGCTGGAAAACCGCCCCTTTGATATTCGGCAGATTACCCAAGATATCTATCAACTCATGCAACACCTCGCCCAAGAAAAGAATATCCGCTTCAACTATGCCATTGGCGCCGATGTTCCCCGTCAGGCTTTGGGTGATTCCACTAGGGTCAAACAAATTTTGGTGAATCTGCTCAGCAATGCCATCAAGTTCACCGCAAAAGGGGAAGTGGAACTGCAGTTGAATTTGCATCAGGGAAAATTTCTGTTTAGGGTCAGGGATACGGGCATTGGGATTCCGCCCGACCTAATGGATCGCATTTTTCAGCCCTTTATGCAGGGGGATGCCTCTACCACCCGCCAGTATGGGGGTACAGGTCTGGGTCTATCCATCAGCCGTCGTCTCTGTGAAATGATGCAGGGCAATTTGTGGGTAGAGAGTAACGGGCACAGAGGGGGCGATCCTCCCCCTGACTGGCACAGCTACAGTATTACGCCCACTGGTACTACTTTCTGTGTGCTCCTACCCCTACCTGTAATTTCTGAACCTATGCCTGCCCCCACTGCCCCTGCTTCTCCCGATGAAGACCTGACTATGAGCCTGCGCATTTTATTGGCAGAGGATAACCCTGTCAATCAAAAGGTGGCTACCCGCCTCCTGCAGCGACTGGGCTACTATGTGGATGTGGTCAACCATGGCTTAGAGGCAGTCAAGGCAGCCCAGACCAAAGACTATGATGTAGTATTCTTAGATGTGCAAATGCCTGAAATGGATGGTCTGACTGCTGCCCGTCAGATCAAAGCCCAATGCCAGCCTGCGCCTTATTTGATCGCCATGACCGCCAATGCTATGCAGGGCGATCGGGAGGAATGTTTAGCGGCAGGCATGGATGACTATCTGAGCAAACCCATCCGCATTGAAGATGTATCCGCAGCGCTCCTGCGATGGCAGCATCGGCAAATTGCTGGGTAAAACCCCCCAAAAGCGTATATTAATTATACTCACTGTATTTTTTGTCCTATGGCACTGGCACAGCGATTGGCACAAATTACCCCCTCTTTGACCCTGAGCATCGACACCACCGCCAAAACCATGCAAGCGCAGGGGATACCCGTGTGTAGTTTCAGCACAGGCGAACCCGACTTTGACACCCCTGCCCATATCTGCCAAGCCGCCAAATTAGCTTTGGATCAAGGCAAGACCCGCTACACTGCCGCCGCAGGCATCAAGGAACTCAGGGAAGCCATTGCCCACAAACTCCAAACCGAGAACCAACTCCCCTACAGCCCTGAACAGATTGTGGTTACCAACGGTGGCAAACATTCCCTCTACAACTTGATGATGGTGTTGCTGAATGCAGGGGATGAAGTCATTATCCCTGCCCCCTATTGGTTGAGTTATCCCGAAATGGTCAAACTGGCTGAGGCTGTGCCCGTGATCGTGCCCACCACCCCCGCCACCAACTACAAAATTACCCCCGCCCAACTCTCTGCCAGCATTACCCCCCGCACTAGGCTATTTGTTCTCAACTCCCCCAGCAATCCTACGGGCATGGTCTATAGCCCTGCGGAAATCCATGCCCTTGCAGAAGTGCTAGCAGAACACCCGCAGGTTTATATCCTTACCGATGAAATCTACGAAAAACTGGTCTATGACTCGGCGCGGCACTTTAGTATTGGTGCGGTCAGTCCTGAGATATTTCAGCGCACGATCCTCAGCAGTGGTTTTGCCAAAGCCTATGCCATGACAGGGTGGCGCATTGGCTACCTCGCCGCCCCCCTAGAGATCGCCCGTGCCGCCATTACCCTCCAAGGGCACAGCACCTCCAATGTCTGCACCTTTGCCCAATATGGGGCGATCGCCGCCCTCACCGCTAGCCAAGAGTGTGTGGAACAGATGCGCCAAGCCTTCCAAGCCAGAAGAGACCTGATGTACAGCAAAATTGCCACCATTCCCCGCCTCAGTTGTGCCAAGCCCGAAGGTGCATTTTACCTGTTTCCAGACATCAGCCAGACCGGCTTGTCCTCTCACGAATTTGCGGAAAAATTGCTCAAAGCATACCAAGTTGCTGTAGTCCCTGGGATTGCTTTCGGCGCAGATCACAACATCAGACTGTCCTACGCCACTGATGTAAAAACCATCATGGAAGGGTGCGATCGCTTGGCGCAATTTGTGCACAGCCTGCCTTAGATATGGTACAAAAAATCGGCATCAGTACCCTATTTCTGAAAACAGCAGGGATCGGTGGTACTGAACATATGTTGCATGGTTTATTGACTGGCTTAGTACAGTTACCAGACATAGAATTAACCATATTTTTCAATCCAGATTTAGACGATTGGTTTGCACCATTTAGGGCTAATTACAGAGCCAAACTTGTGCCAGTGAAAATCTTAGGCAATCGCTTTCTCAGTGAGTTTATCCAGATACCGATACTGGCTAAACAATATCGCCTTGACGCTATGATTTTCCCCAATTATTTTACACCCCTGATCCCAAACATCCCCTGTATTACCGTGATCCATGACTTGAATTATTTGTACTTTCCTATAGTAGTTTCTCCCATAAAAAGATGGTGGTTGCGATGTGCCCATCTCATGACCCTCAAACTAGCCCGCAAAGTAATAGCAATCTCTGAATTTGTCCGTCAAGACATCCTCCAAACTTATCGAGTCAGCGATCCCACCCACATAGTTACCATTCCCAATCCTGTCAATTGGTCAAGATTCACTGTCAGCCAAGCCCCAAGATGCAATTTATCTAAGAAATTTATTTTATCAGTAGCCTATCACTATCGCCATAAAAATCTCTCCACCCTCATAATAGCCTTTGCCCAATTATTACCAGACTTTCCCGATTTGCAGTTAGTATTAGTAGGGCAATTAGCTAAACATATTGCTGGTATTCGTACTACTCCCACAGATGACATTCCTGCCCTAGTAACTACCTTAAACTTAACTGAACAAATTATAATTACAGGCTATGTATCCGATGCCGAATTGACCTGGTACTATCAACAAGCAACAGTGTTTGCTTTCCCATCAGTATTTGAGGGCTTCGGTCTGCCCCCTGTAGAAGCCCTAGGGATGGGTTTACCTGTAGTTACAACCAACTGCCCTGCCATTCCCGAAGCCACCCTAGGCATAGCCCAATATGTCAGCGATCCCTACGATCCCCGAGCATGGGCAGAGTGTTTACGGCAAGTGCTCGTCCGCCCCTCCGCATTCACCCCCAGTGCAGACATGACTGCCAAAATCAGACAGATATACGATCCCCGCACGATTGCTCAGCAGTATCTGCAGTTATGCCGAGGGGAGTAAATACTCCCCTCCCTAAAACTACTCCGCCAGTGAGTTAGGCATCATAGTAGAGCACAAACTCATAGGGATGGGGACGGATATTCACTGGCACTACCTCATTATTCAATTTGTAGGTAATCCAAGTATTGATTAAATCCTCACTGAACACCCCACCCGCTGTCAGGAAGTCATGATCGTTCTTGAGATTTTCCAACGCCTCTTCCAAAGAACCAGGCGTAGAAGGAATCTGTGCCAGTTCTTCAGGGGACAATTCATAAATATCTACATCCAAAGGCTTCCCTGGATCGATTTGATTTTTGATGCCATCGATCCCTGCCATCAGCATCGCCGCAAACGCCAAGTAGGGGTTACAGGTAGCGTCAGGGCAACGGAATTCCAAGCGCTTCGCTTTCGGATTAGTCCCCGTAATCGGAATCCGAATAGAAGCAGAACGGTTACCAGAAGAATATGCCAAGTTTACAGGGGCTTCAAAGCCGGGCACCAGCCGTTTATAGGAATTGGTAGTGGGGTTAGTAAATGCCAACAGGGCAGGGGCGTGCTTCAGCAGACCACCAATGTACCACAGAGCCAACTGACTCAAATTGGCATAGCCATCCCCATAGAAAGTCGGCTTACCATCCTTCCAGATGGATTGGTGGGTGTGCATCCCCGAACCATTATCCCCAAAAAGGGGCTTGGGCATAAAAGTAACCGTCTTGCCGTACCGCTTTGCTACATTCTTAATCGCATACTTGTAGGTCATCAGATAGTCAGCGCACTGCACTAGGCTAGCAAAACGAAAGCCCAACTCTGCCTGACCGCCCGTTGCCACTTCGTGGTGATGCTTCTCGATCGGGACGCCACAGTCTGCCATCGTCAGCAACATCTCAGTACGGATATTGTGGAAGGCATCTGCAGGGGAAACGGGGAAATAGCCCTGTTTATTGCGAATCTTGTAGCCTAGGTTACCGCCATTCTCTTCTCGCCCAGTATTCCACAGCCCCTCCACAGAATCTACTTGGTAATAACTGGTGTGCATTTCCTGTCCGTATTGCACATTGTCAAAAATAAAAAACTCTGGCTCAGGGCCAAAATACGCCTCATCCCCGATCCCTGTGGCTCTGAGGTACTCGATCGCTTTTTGGGCAACTACTCTAGGACAACGGTTGTACCACTCACCTGTACGCGGCTCCTTAATACTGCAAATCATGCTCAAGGTTGGTACTTCCATAAATGGATCGATCCAAGCGGTTTTGGGGTCGGGCACCATCGCCATATCGGAAGCATCAATGGTTTTCCAGCCCCGAATACTAGAGCCATCAAAGGGGACACCATTGACAAAAGAGTCCTCAGTAATCATGTCCCGATAGAAAGTGCTATGTTGCCATGTACCAGGTAGGTCAATGAATTTGAGGTCGACCATTTTGATATCTTGGTCTGCAATCATCTGCAGAACTTCTTGTGGAGTTTGCGCCATGCTCTATCCTTATATACGCTAGTGGGTAAACAGCTAATTGCCAATGCCTCATAGTAAAAAGCTAGCGATCGAGCTTTTGTAACAAGGTATACATTTTACCAACTATTCCCGCAATGCCATCCTACCTTGTTTGGGCAGAGTGAACACCAGAAACACCAGAAAGTATAGTGAATAAACAATCAGGCCCACCACCCCCACAAAAATCAGGTTTTCAGTGGTGAAACTGCCCAAGAATAACTTTTGGAAGGCTAAGGGCGGCTCGAACCAGACCCGACAGGTATTGTAGAGATTATTTACACTCAGCAGTCCACAGTTAGCAAAGAGAATATTGAAAGCCAGCCCGCCCAGAGCATAGATGCTCACAGCCCAACGCCATGTGCGGTAAGCAAAAGCCACAGGATGGCGGAGATGGCTAATTTCTTCATTGAGGTCTTGCCACCACCACAGAGCTAAGGGGATCAGTACCCGTGCGGTGATGCCTGCCCAAAAACTGATTGGCAATTCCCCAATCATCAGGAGAACGGCGATCGCCAGCAAACTCGCTACCCGCCAATAAATGATTAGGGATTGCTGGACAGGTTCACTTTTTACCCGCCATGCCCACCCCAGCAAGATCAGAGGTATAATCACCGTAAACAGCACAGCCAAGCGAAAATCCAACCACACTAGCGGTCTGAGCACACTGATACTCATCAAGCTCTTGACATCCATGGTTTAATTACACCCTAGTTCCAGTTCATTTTAACTGTAAACCTACTGAGTAGTAGACCTCCTGCTTAAATGTTAGTAACCTAACCCCAGCCCTTGCAGGCTAGCAGGTTGTCTGGGAAAGGGTGATTGTACAAAAGTGCCAATGTCCTAAAATCTCTGCACTAACTGTATTGGCATAGGCTAAAGTGATTTTTCTCTGAGGTCAATAGAATAGGCTTTCATCAGTTTTTCAAACTTTAGATTTTTCCTCTTGAGTGAATCACATCCAGCCGCGAGTTGTAGTGGTTTCAACCACAAACCTGTTAAAATTACCTGGGGCTTTCAGAATATAGCAGTTAGAGTTCCTAGGAGTATAGATATTCTTATATGGACAATATCTCTTTTGAAACAGCGATCGCCCGAACTGAACTTTTATTGACAGAATATCAAGAGCAAAAACTCACGCCTGAGGCCTTACAAAAGGCAGTCACCGCGTTATTGACAACCAGTAATGG
This sequence comes from Pseudanabaenaceae cyanobacterium, assembly GCA_046295715.1. Classification (GTDB taxonomy): domain Bacteria; phylum Cyanobacteriota; class Cyanobacteriia; order Pseudanabaenales; family Pseudanabaenaceae; genus JBKBMU01. The sequence goes on along the minus strand of JBKBMU010000004.1, from coordinate 187,727 downwards.
TGCCAGGGGCTTTTTTGTAACTTTCTTGACAGGTGGATGGCAGTTGGCGGATCAGCCCAGTGCTGAAATCATGGCTGCCCTGGACACAGCGCCCACTCCCAGCGCTGAACTGATGGTCAAAAACCTAGTCATGTCCACGGGGATGGCGATCACCCACACCCGGCAGGGCGATCTCCAACAAGCCAACCAATCCCGCTTAGTTGCCCAGCGATCCCTAAATATCCTCACTCAGTGGCAGTCCCCTCTAGTTCAGCAGATCGCACGGGCTATGTATGCCAGTGCTACCCAAGGGATAGGGGAATATACGGAGTTTTTGCGAAAATGGGGCTATGACCAAGAGCAACTGACTGCGATCGCCCAAGCATTGCAACCGCTGATTTAGAGTTAGATAAATATTTTGCTCAAAAACTGCTGGAGATGCATCCGCGCATGAATGCGCAAGCGGTCTTCGGCAGGCTGGCTCTGGGAGTTTTCATCTGGGTTAGATGCCGCTGTTGGTTTGACGGCGGGGGGACAGCATAAACTGCCAGGGGGAATCACCCCACCCATGGACACACTGTAGTTGATCAGGGAACTAGCCGCACCAATACAGGCATGGTTGCCAATCTCCAGACTGCCATAGAGCAGCACCCCTGCCCCTAAATTTGCCCCTGCCCCGATCGTAATGTTGCCACCATAGGCATGGATCACACTGCCCATCCCCACACATACCCCTGCCCCAATGCGCACAGCACAGTCTGGCTCCGCTTGGATTAGCACCCCATAGGCGATCGCCGCTGTTGGCTCAATCACCACATCCCCGCCAATCCATGTGCCAGTTTGCATGGTCAACTACACAGAACGCAACCTTTAGGGGCGTTGAATGATACTCTCGTACACCCGCCTTCTATTCTTAGTATCGATCCCCAACAGGCGCACATACTCGCCTTGGTGTTCCTCTAGGCAACCCTCCAGTGCCCTGAGCACTTCCCCTTCTTGGGTAGCAGTAATCGGCGCACAGGACTGCCACGAACTAGTACGAAAACGGCGGCTGTCAGCGTGCTCTGTGCCAATGCGATAGCCCTGTGCCAGCAAATTCCGCACCTGCGCAATCACCTCAGCACTCAGTTTACTGCTCGGCACACTGGCAGTAGCGGCGTGGGTACTTGCCCCCGGACGCTGGATCAGGACTTCCATCACCCGCTTCTTCAATTTGGGATCGAAACCCACCAAGCGCACATATTCATCAGGATACTGCGCCAAACAATGGTTGATCGCCGCTACTGCCGCCTGTTCTGAACTGCTGTCAATGGGGGCACAACTCTGCCATGCACTTGCCCGAAAACGGCGTTCATCAGCATGTTCAGCACTGAGCCTATGCCCTTGGTTGAGTAGTTGGCGGACTACTGCCGCAACCCCTGCATCCCCTACAGCTTTGTTACTGGTGGGAGACTCCACCGCAGTCGCACTGGGGGTATGCACAGGGCCATTGGGTTGATGAATGATCATCTCTGCCACCCGTCGCTTCAGTTGCGGATCAACCACAATCAGGCGCACATAGTATTCCTTGTACTCCTGTAAAAACTGCTCCAGACTGAGCAGATCAGTAACCCTTGCCCCTGTCAGCCATGCACTTGCCCGCATTCTGCGTTCATCGGCATACTCCAATGTCAGTTTCAAGCCCTGCCCTAAATACTGCTGCACCCGATCGCGCCAAGCTGCCCCATTGCTGGGATTGGTAAAACTCACTTCTGCCACGGTAGCACTGCTGCTGTAGCCATTGAATTGAGCGGGTTGATCCTCAGGCTTCTGCACAATTACTTGGGAGATACGCCGTTTGTTGGCAGGATCAATTGCAATCAGGCGCACATATTCGCCCCGATGCTCTTGCAAACAAGCCTGCACCGCCTGCAAGACCACGTTTTCCTGATTAGACTGGGGCAGAGCACAGGTCTGCCAGGAACCAGAACGGAAATGTCTGACATCAGCGGCTTCCGCCCCCACCCGATAGCCTTGGGCTAAAATCTGGCGCACCTGTTGTCTAACATCTACCGCAGAATTAGATTGAGCATGATGTCCATTCATAGTTGTATGTTGATGCGAATTTTGACGACGGCGTAAATCGGTAATACAGACAATATCAGCGGCACAGCGATAACCTTTGCGCAGAGCATCATTCACCCCCACCACATGGCTGGCAAATTCTTCATCTTCCTCCTTCACTTCGGGGAGCTTATCCGCCTGCTCCTGCTTAGTGATCACCGCTCCAGAGGGCACATACCGCCCCGGTGCAATTTCCACATCCTGTACCAGACAGTGCATGCCTACAATGCAACCATCTCCTAGCTTGGCATTAAAGACCGTAGAACGGAAGCCCACAAAACAATTATTGCCGACATAGGCAGGTCCGTGAATCAATGCCATGTGAGTAATTGAAGTGTTGTCGCCAATCCAGACTGAGTATTCCTTGCCATCGTCACCGATCACCCTGCCCTTCTCCAAGCCATGAATCACTACCCCATCTTGGATGTTGGAATTCTCTCCCACAAAGAAGGGCGTACCTTCATCGGCGCGGATAGAAGTGCCCGGTGCAATCAGAACATTTGCGCCAATGCGCACATCCCCGATGATATTGGAAAAAGAATGCACATAAGCTGATTCATGGATGGTGGGTTCAGTTAAACTCTGCGACCACGGTGTAGGCGGTGCTGGAAAACTACGGACAACCATATGACCCTCGGCTGAAATTCTCTCAATTGGGTATTCTCTCACAGGGCTAGGGCAGTAAAGTTAGATAAGTATTGCATTTGGAGTGAGTGTTCAATCAGTTTATGTATAGCCACTCTTGCTATAGAGTATTTCCCGCCCGATCGTTACTGTGTCAATGATCGCAACCACTGCCGCATCGATCGGGCGATTGAGGCTGTCTCGCACCTGCCGCGAGCCACTGCCCCGACTGACTAGCACCCACTCACCGATCCCCGCACCCACAGTGTCCGCCGCCACCTCATACTCTGGCAGTAATTGACCATGCATATCGATCAATTGCAAGAGCAGAAACTTAGTCCCCGATAGCGTCGGCTCCTTGTAGGTACTGACCACCGTGCCCTGAACTTTAGCAATCTGCACTTAAATGCGCTGACTATGGTCTGTTGATGGGACGGATGGAATTGACATTGTCGCGGAACTGTTCCACTTCTTCCGTATAGCGGATCGGGAGCACATATTCCAAATTTTCGTGGGGACGGGCAATGATGTGGGTAGAGAGCACTTGCCCACCATTGACCCGCTTAACAGACTCAGTACCAGCGGCTACCGAAGCTTGTACTTCCGACACATCCCCGCGTACGATCACGGTTACGCGTCCACTGCCAATTTTTTCGTAGCCGACTAGGGTTACCCGGGCAGCTTTAACCATCGCATCAGCGGCTTCCACCACCGCAGGAAAACCCAAAGTTTCAATCATGCCAACTGCGATCGCCATGCAAATTCTCCTTAAATTTCCAAGATAAACATACTGCTGTTAGTAGGCGAACTGTTCCACCTCTCGCTTATAGCGAATGGGCAGGACATATTCCACATTTTCTAGGGGGTGCGCCACAATGTAGGTGGAAACTAATTCCCCGCCGTGGACGCGCTTGACCCCAGCAATCCCTGCGGCTATGGAAGTCTGCACATCGGCGACATCACCCCGAATGATCACAGAAACGCGCCCACTGCCAATGCGTTCATAGCCTACGAGTACTACCCGCGCGGCTTTGACCATTGCGTCAGCGGCTTCCACAATCGCCGGAAAACCCCTAGTCTCGATCATTCCTACAGCGATCGGCATAGCTCGACTGCAACAGCAAACTGCATACTTTCAGCATAAGCAGTAGTGGTACATTTAGCAATATCAGTAAAAATCATAAAATTCTATTGATAAAATTTGTTTTACTTATACAATAATTAAACTTGCCTGAGGGATCCCTTAACCTAGTTAAGCAAAGTAACCTACTGTAGTTTAGGCTATTTTTAGCTCGGCAAGTTAGGGGAGTGGTATGCAGTCCAAGCGCAGAAAAAAACAGGGGGTAACCCGTCGTTTCTTTTTGGTAACTGGTGGGATGGCTCTAGGCGGAGCGATCGCAGGTGTGAGCTATGCAGTGCTGGGCAGAGCTAATCAATCCATCGCCGAAACTCCCACCAACGGGGAGAATAATATTACAGCCAGTGAAGTTTTAGTAGGAGAGACCAAACACCGCAACCCCAACCCCGCCCCCAAAGGCTTGTATGCTCCCAAACGGGGCGATGTACGGATTGTCGTAATTAGCGATCTCAACAGTGCCTATGGTGCAACCGACTATAGGGATGAAGTCAAGCAAGCAATAAAATTTTTACCCGACTGGGAACCAGACATTATTCTGTGCAGTGGGGACATGATCGCTGGGCAAACCGTCCTCACCCGTGCCCAGATTCAAGCCATGTGGGATGGGTTTGAGAAGCACATCGGTTCTAAAATTCGCGCCACCAAAATTCCCTATGGCTTCACGATCGGCAACCATGACGCTTCCGCATGGAAGAATGCCAAGGGAGACTATCTATTCAAAGATGAGCGGGAACTAGCCGCCGAGTATTGGAACGATCCCAAACATGACCCCGGTCTGAAATTCGTCGATCGGGCAGGATTCCCCTACTACTACACCTTTGAGCAAAACGATATTTTCTATTTAGTGTGGGATGCTTCCACCAATAGAGTGCCACCCGAACAAGTAGTGTGGGCAGAAAAAGCCCTTGCCAGCGATCGGGCCCAAAAAGCTAAGTTAAGAATTGTTATTGGTCACTTACCCTTCTATGCTGTAGCTGTAGGGCGGGAAGACATTGGTGAAGTGTTAGCTGATGCCGACCAACTGCGCGCCATGCTAGAAAAATATAATGTTCACACCTACATTAGTGGGCATCACCATGCTTACTATCCCGGGCATCGGGGCAAGCTGGAACTATTAGCGGCAGGAGCACTGGGAGAAGGAGCCAGACCTCTACTAGATGCTAACTTACCCATCATTCGTACCTTGACTGTGGTAGATGTAAATTTTGCTGACAACAGCACTACCTACACCACTTACAACATGAACACAATGGAAGTAGTAAATCAGCAGATTTTGCCGAGAATGATTGTAGGGCCAAACGGCTATGTAGTACGACGGGATATTCCCGAAGATTCACTAACTCCTGAAGAGAAAAATCGCAAATTTGTCGATCCCATGGGCTTGTAATTAAACATGGGTTTCTCTACACAGTTACTTTTACTGTAATTGGGCAATTATTCCTCAAACTGGGAGCCAATCAACTAGCACACAATGCCATTGACCCCCTATACATAGCTACCAATCTTTATTTAATTCTTGGATTAACTAGTTATGGCACAGCGGCTGTCAGTTACATTTTCTTGCTCAGCAAAGTGGCACAAGTGTTGAATGATAAAAGTAAATAAAATCCCTTTTATCAACCCCAAAATATGATTTATGGTAAATCAAATCCCCAGGCTTACCAATTCTTGCTTACGTCATTTGCCTGCTACTCAATACTCTACTGTTTGTGGCCATCTGGTTAATGTTTATTTTTGACAGCAGTATCAACAGTATGCGCGACCTATTCCGTACTCTCAAGTTCAGTAATATCAACTTGGATATCAGTACCTTCTCCAAGGCATTAAAATCTAGAGACATCACCCCACTTCGAGAAATTTATCTTAACTAACTTAGTAGAGAAACTCAATCAAACTCATCCTGGAAATCAATTAAAGATTGTACCCATGGATTCTACAGTCATTCTTCTTGCCAGTAAACTATTCTGGCGACAGGGATATCATCCAGGGAAAATCCTTAATACCTTTGACTTTTCTCGTGGAATTATTGCAGACTTTTGTGTAAGTTTTGGCCAAAATCATGATATGTCTTTCAAAGATAAAATTATAAATATGATTCCTAAAGATTCCATGGCAGTAATGGATATAGGTTTTTGTAGCTATCAGTTTGTTCATCAGCTATGCCAAATAGGTAGATGGTTTATAGTACGGATAAAACGGAACATGAAAGAGCTACAAAATAACCATCAATATAGAGTGGTATCTTTTTGCGATTTAGAGACTAAAACTGAATATTACTTGGCAAGTATTTATGGGAATGATGATAAAATTGCCGAAATGTATCGGCAAAGGCAGCAGATAGAGATACTTTATAAGTTCTTAAGAAAGTCATTTGCAGTTAGACAAATTAATCAGTAAAAATGAGAATGGCGTCCTGATTCAAATTTACATGATCCCCATGGGATATATGTTAGAAATACCCGTGATTTATGGAAAGAGTTTACTGGATAAACTATGTTGTTTAGGGGTATTAATCCATCATTGGCTTACGGTCCCAGACCATGGGCTGGTCTCTCTCTGCAGCGGCTATGGCTAGCCTATCGTAAATTTTTGCTTCATAGATTCAACACTTGTGCTTATTGCCATATGCGTTGTTGTTTGTAACAATCCCCGTTTATCTGATGTTTAAATCTACCAGAGGTAGGTATAGTGCGGTTTCACCCTGAAGTTGTACAATATTTCTAATGTAGATCGGGCTTAAATTTGTACCAAGTTACTAGTAATTGTCTCAAGGTTGATTTTGCCCCAGCCACTAAAACCACTGAAAATTATACGATCGCTACTGGTAAGAAATAGATGGGGCAGACCAATCGGGTTTTGCCAATACCACAGGGTTGATCCCTCTGGCAGAGCTTTGATTGGTCTGGCAAATCTGAGATCGCGATAGTGGGCAGGAAATAACTCGAGGCTATATAAATACTGTAAAGCCTTGGTTTGCCAAGTGTCAGGCGGGGGGGCAATTGTAGGGGTTTGCCAGAAGGTTTTAATTAGCTCAATGGTCTGGGGATGGTAGCGCAGTTGGGCGTGGTGGACATTGGGAATACAGTGCCAGTGTGCATAGAGCAATTGAGTGGCACTGTGCTCAACTGTGCCATCACTGCCATTGTCCCAGTCGCCAGCGATCGCTAGGGTAGGGATATGTTGGGCAATTCTGGTAGCTATCTGTCTGCGATTGCGGCTGAGATCACGGGCAATCAAGGGCAATGCCCCAAGGGGATCGAGCATTTTGCCCAGAGTTGCTCCCCCCACAGCCACAGCCAACAACACGAGACTGTGAACCCGCTCCCACCACTCAGGATGACGATCGAGAATTTCTAGCCAGATTAAACCGCCCAAGGAATGCCCAACAATCCGCCATTGAGCATCGGGGTAGTTTTGGGCATCAGCCTCTACTTGGGCAAGCAAGGGTTCAAAGCCCAGCCATGTCCGCCACCACCCTAAATTGGGCGCAGACAATTCCATAATGGGATCGTCCCCCACTAGGGTTTGCCCCAGTTTGTGCATGACCCGATTCGTGTCTGCCCATCCATGTTGGGAAAATAGAATCGTCCGCATGGTCATTGGGGTTTAGTGCGAATAGAAACTTCTCCATTTACTAGGCATTGACAGGCGAGGCGATAGTTGTCGGGCTTGCGTTTGAGTTTGCGTTGCTCAAAATCCGTGGGAGGCGAGAGATTTTCCATACCTGCCGTTACTTCTACAATACAAGTGCCACACTGCCCATAGCCGCCACAGTTGGTGAGTTTGCCCACAAATTTGTACAAGTCAATGTTGTGTTCTAGGGCTTTGAGACGCAAATTGGCTCCATCCATCGCCACGATCGTCTTCTGCTCATTGACAAAGTTAATCACTGCCATATTAGGGAGTTTAAGAAAGTAAATTTGGATTTCATCCTATAGTTTAGGTGTTTAGTGGGCAAATTCTGGTCTGCCTTGAGACATGAAATGCTGTTGAGAACTCATCGCTGGTTCACCCTCTTTGGGTCGCCGCTGAATATAAGTGCCATCAGGTTCCAGTTCCCATGCCTGACGATTGTCAGCTAAAGTTACCTCTAATATCTGCTTCAACTCCTTAACCAGAGTGGGGTCTTCTATGGGCGTAACTACTTCCACTCGCATGTCTAAATTCCTCGGCATCCAATCCGCACTACCAATATATATCTCTTCTGCTCCACCATTATTAAAATAAAAGATGCGGGAATGCTCTAAAAATCTGCCGATCACGCTAATGACACGAATGCGATCGCTCAAATCTGCCAATTTAGGACGCAGGCAACAAATACCACGCACAATCAAATCAATATTTACTCCCGCTTGGGAAGCTGAATAGAGTGCATTGATAATTTGAGGATCGACCAGTGAATTCATTTTGGCAATGATATAGCCATGTCCACCCGTTTCTTGATGTTGGATTTCCCGCTCAATCAATGCCAGAAACTTCTCTCGCATATTTACAGGTGCAACTAAAATTTTGCGATATTCTTTTTGGCGGGAATAACCAGTGAGATAATTGAACAAATCGGTGAGGTCTGCCCCCAGTTCTTCGCGACAGCTAAACAGTCCCAAATCACTATAAAAACGGGCAGTTTTGGGATTGTAATTACCAGTGCCAATGTGTACATAGCGCATAATTTTATCTGCTTCTTGGCGCACCACTAGGGCAGTTTTGGTATGAGTTTTCAGATTCAACAGACCATATACTACATGCACACCTGCATTTTCCAACTTGCGCGCCCAGAGGATATTATTGGCTTCATCAAAACGGGCTTTGAGTTCTACTAAGACGGCTACCTGTTTGCCATTCTCAGCAGCACGAATCAGCGCATGGACAATCGGCGAATCCCCTGAAGTCCTATACAGGGTTTGTTTGATCGCCAATACCTGCGGGTCTTCAGCGGCAGTTTCAATAAATCTTTGCACCGAAGTGGTGAAGGATTGATAGGGATGATGCACAATGAAATCCCCCTGCTTGATCACATCAAAAAAAGTGAGTTCTGCATCCTCTTCCAAAACTTTGAGCCGAGGATGGGTTACAGATCGCCACGGTTTATCTTTGAGGTGAGGAATGTCTAGGAAAGCGATACTGGAGAGATTAACCAGGTTCAAGAGACCGGGCGTGACATAGACATCAATATCTGAGATTTCCAACTGTGCCATCAACATCTGGCGCACATCCTCAGGCATATCTTCACTGATTTCCATGCGCACTACTGCCCCAAATTTCTGCTTCCGCAATTCTTCCTGTAGAGCTGAAATTAGGTCATCCGCTTCTTCTTCAGGAATTTCTAATTGAGCATCTCTGGTAATGCGGAATGGATAGCATTCTACAATTTGCATCCCGGGGAAGAGAGCAGGGAGATTAGCGGCGATCACTTGCTCTAGGGGCACAAAAGTGTATTGGGGTGCAGGCAGGGGCAAAAAACGGGGCAGGATAGTCGGCACTTTGACACGGGCAAACCTCTGTTCCATGGTTTCAGGATCGCGCATCACTACCGCTAAACTCAGACTCAGGTTGGAAATGTAGGGAAAGGGATGCCCCGGATCCACTGCTAAGGGGGTCAAAACTGGAAAAATTTTATTCTGGAAGTATTCTTCTAAATAGTTTTTCTGCTCTCCATTCAATTCCCAATAGTCAGCCAGATGCACATTGTGTTCCTTGAGGAGAGGACGCAGGATCGTTTGGAAGAAGTCATGTTGCTTCTGGACTAAGGGTTGCAAAGTAGTGCGAATTGCTTGCAATTGAGCGATCGGATCCAGTCCATCATCAGAGGGGGTATAATCCCCAGCAGCAATGCGCCGTTTTATGCCTGCAACACGGACCATGAAGAATTCATCCAGGTTGTTGCTGAAAATACTAAAGAACTTCACTCTTTCCAATAGAGGGGTACGATCATCCATGCCTTCTTGGAGCACTCTTTGATTGAATGCAATCCAACTCAACTCACGATTAAACAGATGCTCAGGTTTAGCAGGTTGCATAGCTTGTTGATCAGGAGGGCAATACCATAGTACCGAAAAACTTTACTCATCAGCCGCAGGTAAACGGCGAATTTTCTCAGTTCTAGGTGAGATCCAACGGAGTAGACCAGCTGTGCGATCGAACCTGACTGCAAGGGTGATATTGGGGGCATTGCCCATCACTCTGATGACACTGCCCTTGCCCAACTGAGGATGAACAATCCGATCGCCTACTTCCCATGGGTCTGGCTGGGTTTGAATTTGTGCCTTGAGCTTGGTGGTCATTGAATCTTGGTATTTTTTCTGGGTAACCGCCGATTGCAGGTATTCTACAGGTAATTCATACAGGAATTGAGAAGGTTCACAATAATTCCGATTGCCGTAGTAGCGGCGTTCGCGGGCATGACAGAGAAATAGATATTCCTGTGCCCTAGTGATGCCCACATACATCAATCGCCGTTCTTCTTCCAAACTGAGAGGATCGTTCAGAGAACGACTGCTGGGGAATAATCCCTGTTCCAAACCCACAAGGAAAACAACAGGAAATTCCAAACCTTTAGCACTGTGGAGCGTCATCAATTTCACCTTCTGTTCATCGTTTGAGTCTTCATCTAAATTGGAAGCCAGGGCCGCATTCTCCAAAAAAACTTCTAAACTGGGATCCCCTGTTTCTTCGGCAAATTGTACCGCCGCATTACACAGTTCTTGGAGGTTGCTAATCCGATCCAGCGCTTCATCTGTACCTTGGGCTTGCAACTCTCCCACATAGCCTGATTCATACAGCAGACCTTGAATTATCTCCACTGTACTACGCTCTGTTTTCAGAGCAATCCATTTTTGCAGCAGAGCCACAAAATTCAAGACTCCTTTCCCTGAACGTCCCGCAATCTGTCTGACTTGAGTTTCATTCTGCAATAACTGCCACAAAGGAATTGCTTGTTGATGGGCAACATCCAGTAATTTATCAACTGTAGCTGCACCCACTCCCCGCTTGGGCACTGCGATCGCCCTCAGTAGGGATAATTCATCGTAGGGATTCACCAAGAGGCGCAGATATGCCAAAATATCCTTGATTTCTTTGCGATCGTAGAAGCGCAGACCACCGATTACTTGATGGGGAATGTTCTGTCTCACCAACACTTCTTCAAACTGGCGCGATTGAGCATTGGTACGATAGAGAATCGCAAAATGCCCATAGTGAGCGGTGGGCGTTTGGCGACACAACTGCCGAATCTGTCTAGCCACAAATTCTGCCTCTGCCAACTCATTATCCGCGCCATAGACCTGAATTAACTCCCCCTCCCCTTTAGTGGGGACTAATTTCTTATCAATCCGCTGAGTATTGTATCTAATCAATTGATTGGCAATATGCAGAATTTTAGCTTGGGAACGATAATTCTCTTCCAGCTTGATCATGCTCTGGGTCTGCTCATCAGGTAGTCCATCCCCAAAAGTGTGTTGAAATTCCATCAAAATTGTAAAATCCGCCGCCCGAAATGAATAGATAGATTGATCCGCATCCCCTACCACAAAAATAGACCGATTGTGCCATTCCACTTGGTTTTGTCCATTAGTGGTGAGCAGTTTAATTAACTCATATTGGGTGCGATTAGTATCTTGGTATTCATCGACTAGGATATGCTGAAAACGATCGTGCCAGTAATTTAATACCGCTGGTTGCTGACGAAATAATAGGACAGGCACATAGATTAAATCATCAAAATCTAGGGCATTACTAGTAATCAGCCGTTCTTGGTACTTCTCATAGACTTGGACTATAATTTCATGGCGATAGCCCCGATCTCTATGCGCCAACTCTGTAGGAGATAGTACAGTGTTCTTAGCTCTACTAATGGCATAACGGATAGAGCGGGGATCAAATTTTTTTTCATCTAATTTTAGTTCATTGACAACAATATCCTTCACAAGGGTTTGGCTGTCATTATCATCAAAAATTGAGAAGTTTTTCTGCCATTGCCGACCTTGGGGATTGGTATATTTGTCAATATCTAGGCGCAGAATCCGACAGCACATACTGTGAAAAGTACCGATCCAGAGTCCATCTGGTTTGAATCTTTTAATATAGGTGCGATTTATTTTACTGACCAACTGGCGATGTTCCAACTCAGAAATATCTTCTAAAGAACGATTGTAAGTTTGCCAACAGAGTTCTTCAGTGAGCAAATTAGTGAGACGATCGCTCATTTCTCTGGCGGCTTTATTAGTAAAAGTTACAGCGAGGATATTTTCAGGTAATACTTGGTGATGCAGTAACAGATTGGCAATTCTGTAGGTGAGAGTGCGAGTTTTTCCTGAACCTGCCCCTGCCACTACCAATAGTGGTCCCTCATAGTGTTGAGCCGCTTTTTTTTGGGAAAGATTGAGGCGGTTGAGAAAGTGGGTGGACATAAATTTACCCCCTTAATGTTTGACCTTGCCAACTAAAATATAAGCCATTCTTCAGACACAAAGTAAATATGCGCTGGCACAATTCCCGAAATCCCTGTCTCTGCTGTGCGGAAATAAATACAGCATGGGGATAATTTGTTTTCAATTCTGTGAGTTGAGCATGGCTCAGTAAATCAATTTTGTTGAAGACCAGTAACTGTTCACCTACTACTAGAGGCATCTCTCCTAGAATCTGTTCTACCGATCGCATCTGTTGTTGATAATTGCTATGGGCAGCATCTACGAGGTGAATCAAGGCATCTGCTTCCGTTACTTCTTCTAAAGTAGCCCGAAAGGCAGACACAAGGGAAGGGGGCAGTTCATGAATGAAGCCCACTGTATCAGTGAGGAGAATTGTATAATCTCTGCCGACAAACTCTTTGAGGTTCAATCTTCTAGTAGTGGGATCGAGGGTAGCGAACATTTGATCGGCAGTGTAGGCATTGGCTTTAGTCAATTGATTCAACAGAGTAGATTTACCTGCGTTGGTATAACCTACGATCGCAAGGGTCGGGATTTCTCTATCCACTCGCTGTTGTCGTTGGCGGGCGCGGTGATTCTGTAAATCATTCACCTGTTTTTGGAGATGACTAATGCGTTTTTGCAGTACCCGGCGGTCGCTCTCCAGCTTGGTTTCCCCGGGCCCACGGGTGCCGATCCCACCCCCCAGTCGGGACAAGTCCTGACCCCTACCCGCTAATCTCGGTAAACGGTAAGCCATCTGTGCCAGTTCCACCTGTAGTTTCCCTGCCGCAGAACGGGCTCTCTGGGCAAAAATATCTAAAATCACTTCCGTGCGATCGCTCACCCGTACACCGATTTTCTGTTCCAAATTGCGAATCTGGGCAGGGGATAGTTCACGGTCAAATACCACCAGATTTGCCCCCTTCGTCTGGGCCGTAATCATCAATTCATGGATTTTACCCTCACCTAAAACTGTCTGGGGATGGGGCTGGGATCGCTGTTGCACAAACCGATCCAAAACCACCCCCCCCGCACTCTCTACCAACTGTTGTAATTCATCCATGTACTCGGCAGACAAACCAGCCAAAATCACCCGATCTTGTTTTTGTTCAACCGTAATCCCACCCAAGGTACGGCTGAATTCTGCCTCCAAATCCCCAATTAAGCCACTGAAATCCTGCTTAGTCAAGGCATCCAAGCTCATGGGTGCAGACACTGCCCAACCCGCAGGTACAACTGGATAGGCCCACCAACATTTCTCTAAAGTGAGAGTAACCAGACTATCCAACTTCTGGATGGTCATCGCCACCAAATCAGCTTCAGTCGGCGGTTCAGGGCGCAGACTCACACTCACACAGCGCAAACCTGATAACCGTTCCAAACCATAGCGGGGGAGTTCTAATGGTGGAATTTTGGTTTGATTGGGCGTGCCGATCGCCACCCTGATAATCTGCCCCCGCCGATTGCCATAGAGGCACAAAGGTAAATCTATGGTGTATCCCAGAGTTATCAACCGCTGGGCCAACTCAGGACTAACTAGAGTAGTTTGGGGCAAGCGGAAACGGTACAGCCTTTGGAGCTGTTTAATTTCACTGGGTTTTAGCCCCTGTAAATTACCGTAGATGTGATCTATAGGCGTAACTGAACTATTGGTGCTCATAATAATAGCAGATTTCGCTCTATAGCACTGCCCTACCAACTGAACCCGTGACACATTGTCTTTATATACAACCCTAGCGGTGGTTTTAACTCTTGTTCATTGGGCATGGAGGTAGTCTAGGAATTGAAACCTCAATTCATTGGCTTTGCTAAAATTCCCTTCTTGATCAATGATATACTCCAGGGATGGAATGTATTTACCAGCAGGGGGATTGCAGTTTTCCATTCCTCAAAGTGTGCCAGTAAACTCCAAATGGAACTGTAAACCGATGACCCGATCGCCCCAGGTAAAGCCTTGATGGGCATAGGCAGAACTGCTACCAATCAAAACTGCATCTCTCGGTAGAGCAATGGATGGGGACAAATTCATCAGGCAGGAAGGGCAAGAGTTGTTTCTGTTGTAGCTCTGCTGACTTGGGCACGGGAAACCAGCCGTTCTCGCCGCAGTCATTGCGGGTAACAGGCGCACCCAAGACATCAGCGATCAGTTGTCCCCCCAGACAAATGCCCAACACTCGTTTACCTGCCGCGATCGCAGACTTAATCAATTATTTCTCAGCAACTAGCCTTGGCCCGCCCATGGGAATCAACCAGTCAAATTCTGCTGGACTGGGCAGGTTTTCCCCGCAAATAACATCGTGCCTGTGAGTTGATAATGCTTCTGCTCTACCCACCGCTGAATACAGTCCAAATTTTCAAAAGGAGCGTGTTGGCAATAGTGAACCCCCATAAACTTAGGCTAAAAGCTAGAATTATGGTAGTATAATTTAATCATCTACGGCGGGTGCGGGTATGACTAGACAGTTGGCAGACCTGCGGGATTTGGCTCTAGGACTGGTATCAACGCAGAGCTTCCCAGCGATCGTGGGTACGGCGGATATGATGCTCAAGTCGGCAAATGTAACCTTAGTGGGCTACGAAAAAATTGGCAGTGGACATTGTACGGCAGTAGTCAGGGGAAATATCTCGGATGTGCGCTTGGCGGTGGAAGCGGGGGCGGCAACCGCAAGGGAATTCGGACAGGAGTTGGCAATCACCATTATTCCTCGCCCCTATCCTAACTTGGATGCGGTACTACCAATCAGCAGTCGCCTGAACAAGTACAGCTCCCACGGCGGCAGTAGTCGCCTCAGCAATCTAGCGATCGGGCTGTTGGAGACCAAAGGTTTTCCTGCAATGGTGGGAGCGGCTGATGCCATGCTCAAATCGGCTGAGGTCTATTTAGCAGGCTATGAAACCATCGGCGCAGGCTACTGTACAGCCATCATTCGCGGGGCAGTAGCTGATGTGGCGGTAGCCATTGAGGCAGGTATGCAGGAAGCCGATCGCATTGGTGAATTTCATTCCCTGATGATTGTGCCTCGTCCCTTGGAAGACCTAGAAGCGACCCTCCCCACAGCCAGTTGTTGGGTCGACCAGCCTGTGCGCCTGCCTCTGCACATCAAAGAAGCACAGCAAGAAACTGTATCTCTGCCCGCTCAGGCTACCCCAGAGGCTATAATCAACAAAGAAGCGGTCAAAGAGTTCGTGGAATAACTATGCCCCGATCCCAACGGAATGACAATTTTGTCGATCGCACCTTCACGGTGATTGCAGATACAATCCTCAAGCTATTTCCTGCCAGCCAACGGGAAAAAGAAGCATTCGCCTACTATCGGGATGGCATGTCTGCCCAGAGCGATGGTGAATATGCAGAAGCTCTCGCCAACTATGAAGAAGCTCTGAAATTGGAAGATAACCCCACCGATCGCAGTTTTATTCTCTACAATATGGGGCTGATCCATGCTAGTAATGGTGATCACGACAAGGCACTAGAATACTACCACCAAGCGATCGATCTCAACCCGCGCCTGTGTCAAGGGCTGAACAATATCGCTGTCATCTACCACTACAAGGGTGAAAATGCCCCTACTGCCGAAGAAAGGGAAGCCTATTTCAATCTCGCCGCTGAATACTGGGTGCGGGCGATCCGTTTAGCTCCCAACAACTACATTGAGGCGCAAAATTGGCTTAAAACTACAGGTAGAGCAGACATAAATTTACTGTTTTAATCCATAATTACTGCTTGTCCTTTGGCATTGATTTGAGCTAAGACAAGGTTCTGCAAGCCTTGCTTATCTAACACTCTCCCCCACAGGGGGAGTAGCTTGCGCCCCTGCGACCCCGGCATAACTTTTTTGCCTAGCTTCTCATCCCGAACTCAGGTTAACTAGATAATTCCCTCGCCGTTAGGTCTTCTCCCATCAAGGGGTAGGAGAGAACTCCTAATGGGCAAGCAGTCTAATTTCAGGGCTGTGGTTAGGCGCTCTCCTCGCTGGTGGGGGGCCGTTCCAGGAGGGCTACCATCACCCGCTGTCCGTCTTCTAAAACTTCTAAAACTACATTGTCGATCTCCAGACGATCGCCTGCGAGGGGTGGTCTCTGTAATTCTTCTAAAAAGAGACCCGCAAGGGTTGCGACTTCATCTCTGGGCAGTTGCACATTCAATTCATTATTGACAGTGGCAATACTGGCGCGAATCTTGAAAATACCACAGTGTTCACTGATACGGCGGAATTCTTTTTCTTCCTCTGCATCATATTCATCCCGAATTTCGCCCACTATTTCTTCTAGCACATCTTCTAAGGTAACTAAGCCTGCTGTACCGCCGAATTCATCTTGGACAATCATCATGTGTAGGCGATTCTTTTGCATGTCGCGCAAGAGGTCAGTAGCGGGATGATTCTCGGAAACATAACGCACGGGGCGCATCAATTCCCGAATTGTGGGAGGGTTCTGCATCAATTCAGGTAGGGGACGAATCAAGTCCTTCACATGGAGAATGCCGACGATTTTATCGAGGTCATCTTCATAGACGGGCAAACGGGTGTGGGCATTTTCGGAGACAATTTGATATGCCTGCTCTAGGGTAATGTCCACCCGTACTGCCTGAATTTGCACCCGTGGCACCATCAGGGCGCGGGCAGGAATGTGTCTAAGTTCTACGGCGCCGTGAATGATCCTGCGTTCCTGTTCCCCTACTGTGCCGCCTGTGCGTGCCGCATCTACCATCGCTTTGATTTCATCAATGCTGGTATCGTTCGGTTCATTGTCTTCAGGGGAAACCCCCGTTAAACTCACTAGGAAGTTGGTGGTAATACTCAAAAATTTGACGATGGGAAAACTAAGTTTACTGAGCCAGACAATGGGATAAACAGCAAACAGGGCAAATTCCTCCGCATGGTGGAGGGCAATCTTTTTGGGGACTAGTTCGCCCAATATTAAATTGAACAGAGCGATCGTTACTGTAACTGTGAAAAAAGAGAGATTCGCAGACCAGTTTGGGCCCACGTAGGGGGTGAGGAATTGGGCAAGGGGATCGCCCAGTTTGGTAACGGCATTGGCGGAGGCAAAGAAACTGGCTAGGGTAACTCCGACTTGGATCGTCGCCAGAAACTTAGTGCTATCAGCGATTACTTTTTGCAGAAGTCGGGCGTGGCGGTTGCCATTCTCCACTAAGGCTTTGATTTTATATTCGCTAGAAGAAACAAGAGCAATCTCAGCCGCCGCAAAAAATGCATTTACGCCAATTAACAGCAGAAGAAGGGAGATTTCTATGACAACATCCATAGTAAGGTGCTAAACCCCCTAGAGCTAGTGGTCTGGAGGGTCAGGCAGGGAATGATTCTTAATTTGTAGTTTAGGTGGTCTTGGGGAAATTGGCTAGGGGGCGGGCAGTTTTTCTGCCCATTGGTGCAGGGGGAGGGCATAGCCAGCTACTACTAGATAGGTGCGATCGGCAATAGTGGCGATCTGGCGGGTCAGGTAGCCAAGTCGATCCCGAAAGGCAGGGACTACGCCCCAACCGACGGCTTCGGCGACAATGGGGATCGTGCCCTGATGTTCCCAGAGAACAGTCAGCAATTTGTGGCTAGATGTTTGCCAGTCCGTATCTGGTTGTGCTAACCAATTGGCGACCCATGTGCCCAAAGAATCGATTAAATTGATTAAGAAGAAATGCTCCTTGGCAGAATTAGCCAGCACTTCAGGCAAGAGCAGGGGCACTTCCCAAGTTTGCCAAGCAGGGGGGCGGCGTTGCTGGTGTTGTTGAATCCGCCCTTGCCAGTCTAAGTCATGGGGATCGACCAGAGCAGTGGCAATATATACCACAGGCTGGTGAGACTGGTGGGCTAAGAGTTCTGCCCATTCACTTTTGCCTGATTTGACCCCGCCTGTCACTAGGCTCAGCATTAGGCCAGCATTTTCGCTAGCTCGCCCCGCTGGTGCAGTTCCATGATGATGTCGCAACCGCCCACAAACTCCCCATTGATATACACTTGGGGAAAAGTGGGCCACTGGGAAAATTCTTTCATCGCCTGCCGTAGCTCGGGATCGGACAGCACATCAAAAGTTGTGAAAGATTGCCCAAGGGACTGGAACACCTGCACTGTAGCCGCTGAGAAGCCGCACTGGGGCTGTTGGGGTGTACCTTTCATATAAATTACAATGCGATCGCTCTTGACTTGTCCTTCGATTTTGGTCTGGAGTATGGGGTTCATAGTTACCTCACAACAAAGTTTAAGTCCATTGTAACTTTTGGCTTTCTTACCAAGTGGCGGCACTGCCCACTACTTCCCGCATATTTAGATCGCAACTCCGCCAGATTTGTCCATCTAAGGCGGTCTGCTCGATCACGCTGGCTAGGCGCAGAGTCCTGAGTGCCTGTGCGCCACCTACCGATGGCTGTGCCCCGCTTCTGACACAAGCCACAAAGTGTTCTAGTTCGGCATGGAGCGGTTCAATGTTACTGGTATAAACTTTCTCGATGAGACCATCTTGGCGATAGAGTACCTGACCGTAGTCAGTAGTAGTATTGGCAGTGGTTTGACGATGGATGAGAATTTCATTATTTAAGAAGTCCGATTCCGTGAGGGAATTTTGGCAGTGGGCAACAATGCGCCGTAGTTTGCGATGGGTAACTTTACTGGCAGTCAAAGTTGCGATCACGCCGTTGTCAAAGGCGATCGTTGCGGTTACATAATCCAGATAGGGTGAGGTACTTAGGCGATTGCCGTGGGCAGTAACCCGTTCCACATGGGCGGAAACTAATTCCAAGATCAAATCAATGTCATGAATCATCAAATCAAATACAACCGAGACATCATTGGCGCGGTGGGAATAGGGACTCATGCGATGGGCTTCAATAGCCAAGAGGGTTTCCCCTTTGAGCACCTTGACTAGCTCCAAATAGGCAGGATTAAATCTTTCTATGTGCCCCACCTGTAAAATCCGATCGTACTCGGCGGCGGCATTGACCAAAGATTCAGCTTCGGCAACCGTAGCGGCGATCGGTTTTTCAATGAGCACATGCCGCCCCGCCTTGAGACATTCCATCCCCACTTCGTAATGTAAACGAGTGGGTACGGCAATACACACCGCTTCCACTAAGCCCAACAGATCGCGGTAGTCCTCAAAAAATTTCACCCGATATTTACTCGCCGTATCCAAACCCCGATCGACATTGATGTCAGCAACCCCGACTAGCTCTACATCTTTGAGCATACTGAACACTCTGGCATGGTGCTGTCCCATATTCCCCACACCTATAACCCCGACACGGATCGGTTCTGGTTGCATACGCTGGTGATTCATATCCTCACACGGGCTGGCTTGTGAGCATCGTACCACAAATATCCACTAAGATAGGAATGGTTACCCTTGTGCTTATGTCCGCCAATCTGCCCCTGAGTCTGCCTTGGTCGCGTATCCTCAGCACCCTGGTCGCTATCCCAATGGCGGTGGTGTTAGTGGGAGTGGGAGGGTGGGCGTTCACCTTGTGTTTTTGTGCTTTGATTGCCATTGGCGAGTTAGAGTATTTTGCTTTAGTCAAGTCTAAGGGGATCAGCCCCGCTGCCAAAACTACAATCACAGTCAGCCAAATTCTAGTGCTGATGTGCCTGC
Source organism: Pseudanabaenaceae cyanobacterium (assembly GCA_046295715.1). GTDB lineage: Bacteria > Cyanobacteriota > Cyanobacteriia > Pseudanabaenales > Pseudanabaenaceae > JBKBMU01. Next base: position 167,876 of record JBKBMU010000004.1, on the reverse strand, counting down.
TCAAACCAGCATGGGCGGATGCAGTTTTGCCAGTGGCAGGTAGTTTAATCTGTTTTTATCTGCTCTTTCAACCCAAACTGGCGACGATCGCTGATATTTCTACTTCGATCCTCGGCTTATTTTATGGGGGCTATCTGCCGAGCTATTGGGTGCGCTTGCGCGGGCTAGAGGGCGGCGATCTGGGGGTGGTAGAGTGGCTGGGCTGGCAATTGCCTTTGACCCCAGGACTGTTGTATGTCCTAATGGCGTTTAGTTGCATCTGGGCTTCAGATATTGGCGCATACATCATGGGCAAAACTGTTGGCAGAACCCGTCTGTCTGTGATTAGTCCCAAAAAAACCGTAGAGGGGGCGGTGTTTGGCTTGCTCTCCTGTTTGATGGTGGCGTTGGCATGGGCGAGATACCTGCATTGGCAATGGTGGTGGCTCACAGGCGGAGCATTGGGGATCATCATCGGCATTGCCAGTCTACTGGGGGATTTAACAGAATCCATGATGAAAAGAGACGCAGGCGTAAAAGATTCGGGACAATTCCTGCCAGGGCATGGGGGCTTGTTAGACCGTGCCGATAGCTATGTGTTTACTGCCCCCCTAGTTTACTATTTTGTTACTTTGTTGCTACCCTTGCTTCCCAGCCAATAGGAGCACCAGCAGGGCTTTTTGGGCATGCAGGCGGTTCTCAGCTTGATCCCACACCCTAGATTGTGCTCCCTCCAAAACTTCAGCAGTGATTTCTTCGCCGCGGTGGGCAGGCAGGCAGTGAAGGACGATCCCATGGGGCTGAGCCAGTTTCAGCAGTGCTTGATTGACCTGATAGGGCTGAAACACTTGGGCGCGTGCGTTGGCGGTGGCTTCCTGTCCCATACTTGCCCACACATCCGTATAGACCACATCTGCTTGGGCTACTGCTTCTCTGGGATCGTGGGTGAGATAGATACGACTATTGCCAGCTAGTTTTTGGGCTTGGGCCACAATGGCGGGATCGGGCGCAAAACCGGGGGGGTGAGCGATCTTGACATCCATACCCACCAATGCCCCCCCTAGCAGGAGTGAATGGGCCACATTGTTGCCATCGCCGATATAGGCAAGGGTCAGTCCCGCCAACTGTTGAAAATTTTCTTGAATGGTCAAAAGGTCAGCCAATACCTGACAGGGGTGTTCTGTATCGGTAAGAGCGTTAATTACAGGAATCTGGCAATAATGGGCAAAAGTAGCCACTTCCTCTTGGGCAAAGGTGCGGATCGCCAAAATATCGAGGTAGCGATCGAGGACGCGCGCCGTATCTTCAAGGGGTTCACCCCGACTGACTTGGGTAACATTGGGATCGAGGTCAATCACACTGCCCCCCAGTTGGTTCATCGCTACCGTGAAACTTACCCTAGTGCGGGTAGAGGCTTTGCGGAACATCAACCCCAGGGTACGGCGGGCAAAATTGAATTCTAACTGTTTAGTTTTGAGGGCATGGGCCAGCTGAAGCACATGTATCACTTCTTGGGGCTGAAGATCAGCCATACTCAGTAAGTCAGGGGTTTTGAGGGGAATCAGATCCAACATATACAGGCTGACTATACTATTCAGGAATAGCCAATCCACAGTGTCTCCTCTGCAACAGAATCCAAAAGGGGTCCCAGAGAGACAGCCCCCGCTGGGGTTCTGGGTGTGCAGAAATTTTAGCAATCATGCCAGAAGTCCATACCATTGGTCAAGTCCTCAATCGGTGTTAGTGCCTGACCAATTGATCTCTCCCCAACTGATCGAGCTATGCCGATCGATCTGTTCTAAAACTTGTTTAGCTCTGGCAATTACAGGTTTAGGTAGCCCTGCCAGCCTGCCTACTTCAATGCCATAGGAACGATCGGCTCCGCCTGCTTGCACTTGGTGTAAAAAGATAATTTCGTCCCCTAATTCTTTGACTGTAACTTGAAAGTTGGCCACATTCTTTAAAATCTTGGCTAACTGGTTTAATTCGTGATAATGGGTAGCAAAAATAGTACGACAGCCAATCTCTGTAGCTAAATACTCAGCTACTGCCCATGCGATCGCCATACCGTCAAAAGTAGAAGTACCCCTGCCAATCTCATCTAATAAAACCAGAGAAGTGGGCTTAGCGTGATTCAAGATATTGGCAGTTTCGTTCATTTCTACCATAAAAGTAGATTGACCCATAGCTAAATCATCCACTGCACCGACCCTAGTAAAGAGGCGATCGCATATTCCAACTTTACAACTTTCAGCAGGTACAAAACTACCCACTTGAGCCATGAGTTGAATAATGCCGATTTGTCTTAAGTATGTGCTTTTACCACTCATATTTGGGCCTGTGAGAATAATCAAATCGGGTTGATCCCCATAACCTAAATTTACAGAATTAGGTACAAAAAAACCCATCGGTAAAGTTTGTTCTACTACTGGATGTCTGCCATTGGTAATAGCGATCGTCCGATCTGTGGTCAAGGTCGGGCGGGTGTAGTTATAGGTAACAGCTACTTCTGCTAAACTCCCCAGCGCATCTAAGTTTGCCAAATTCTGTGCCAATACCCGCAGTGGACTAATCAAGCCTTGCACAGCTTGCCTCAATTCCAAAAATAGATCGTATTCCAATTCATAGAGTTCTTTTTGGATATTCTCTAATTCCTGCTCTTTCTGTTTCAACTCTGCAGTAGTATATCTTTCTTCAGTAGTGAGAGTTTGTTTGCGGATGTAATTGCTGGGGGCTTGCTGACTCTTGCCCTTGGAAATACTGATATAGTAGCCAAAAGCTTTATTGAAGCCGAGTTTGAGGGTAGGAATATTCCATTTGTCCCGCTCTTGGCGTTCGTAGTTGGCTAACCATTGCAAATCCTGCTGTTGCTGACTGCGCAATTGGTCTAGTTGTGGGTTCACACCTGTACGAATTAAATTCCCTTCCGTGATCAGGATCGGCAACTCCTCATTGAGGGTACGCAATAATCTATCCCCTAGAGCCAGAATCTGGGGATCAAGATATTGCAAAACTTTCAAGTAAGGAGAAGAACATTCACTCACCAGATGGGAAATATCTCGACTCTTGCCAATAGATTGGGCGATCGCCAGCACTTCTCTGGCATTAGCTGTGCCTGCACCTACTTTGCTACACAGTCGTTCCACATCATAGACTTCCTTCAAGGCATTTCTCAATCGCTTCCGTAAATCGTGATTCTTCACTAACTCACTCACTGACTCTAGGCGCTCCTCAATCTGGGGAATATCTTTCAGGGGTTGCAGTAGCCAACGGCGCAGAGTCCTACTGCCCATTGACGTCATACAGCGGTCTAAAGCCCACAACAGCGATCCGTGAAAAGTGCCATCCCGCACTGTTTGCACTACCTCTAAATTGCGGCGGGTGGTTACATCCAAAATCAAATAATCAGTGATGGTATAAGTGGAGAGATTGCGCAAGGGGACTTGAATTTGTTTCTGGGTGTCTGCCAAGTATTCCAGTAAGCCGCCTGCGGCGCGGATTGCCAAGGGTAAATGGGCACAGCCAAAACCTTCCAAAGAACGCACTTGAAATACTTCCAAAATCTTCTGTTGCGCAGTTGCAAGAGCAAAGGTATGTTGAGGTACTTCTGTATAACAAAAAGGTGGTAAACCCTGATAGGCTTCAGGCAGGGACTGGAAATGGCGCTGGCGGAATAAATTCCCTTTAGGGGTTTCCACGGGCAATAACACCTCGGCAGGCTGTAATCTTTGCAGTTCTAAAATCAGAGTTTCGCGATCGTGCACTTGGGTAGTGTAGAATTCACCAGTAGAGACATCGGCATAAGCCAAGCCCCACAGCGATCCCATGTTAATCACCGCCGTTAGATAATTATTCTTTTGGGCAGTGAGCAATTCTTCTGCGATCGCTGTACCGGGGGTAATCACCTGCGTAACTTCCCGCCTGACTAAGCCCTTGGCATTCTCTGCCAGTTCCATTTGTTCGCACACTGCTACTGCATATCCCTTCTCCACCAACTGGCGTGCATAGCGATCGAGGGCATGATAGGGAATTCCTGCCATCGCCACCCTACCCACTTCTTTACCTGCTTCCTTGCCAGTGAGTACCAGTTCCAATTCTCTGGAGACAATTTCCGCATCCTCAAAAAAAGTCTCATAGAAGTCGCCCATACGATAGAGAAGGATAGCATGGGGATACTGCAACTTAGTCTGGGCATAGTGTTGCATCATCGGGGGCATCGCCGCTATTTTCACTTTTGCTAATTCACGCACTAATTCTTTTTCTTTACTCATACTCCCCATACTCAAGTGAGGGCTGTTCTATTCTAAGGATTCTGCTCTGCCCTGTATAGCAGGACGGCAACTAGCCCCCTGATTCCTGGGAGAAACTCTTCAGACTTTTAGCTGGCCCACTAAAAAGCCTTCTGTACAGAGCAAGGCTTTCAGAACTTTGCTTATCTCGAACTCAGGCAGACCTCCTAGCCCTTGTCCCTTGGGGACGCTTGTTCAGTTGCTCTAGAATTTAATTAAATTAAATTAAAACTAGCACCTTTAACTACAGTCCCAATTATAGAAAACGCTGGAAAATTTCTGCTTGTCTAGTCTTGCTCGGTGATAAAAAAGTTTGCCACTCCATTTGCTCGATCATTGCTATCCATCTGAAAAAGAAGCATATACTCTATACCTTGATATGGCTCTAGTTCTCTGGGGTCATCTTAAGTAAAATACGGGTAGCCACCTAACTTGTGCCCTTCAGAAGGAAATAGTCTTTCATATGCTTCATAGACTGATTTGTAATCTAGAAACAGCTCATATTTTTTGGCGGTTATATTCAAGATTGTTTTTTCAAAGCGGTGATCACTAATTGGCATGGAGGCATATTTGAGACTAAAGCCTAGGGAAGATGGTTGTGCAACTGGTATATAAGTTTCTGTTGGTAAAAAAGCAAAGTCCGTAGTTAGATATTCTTCATCTTCTATAACCTTAGCAAAGTAGATAATCCTAAAGTCGTCTTGTTGAAGTGGCTTTTCAAAAAAAGCGCTGTAAGTATGGCTACTGTTGGCAATGGAAAACTGTAAGATACCTGTTGCTGGAAAGGAATTTAATTGAAGTGTTTCCTTAAAATTAATTTGCGCTAATAGGGCCATGACTTGCCCTTGAGAGTCTTGGGTATGGCAAATTTTTAGGGAAATAGGTCAGGCCACCAAACTTACTTTCCAAAAACGCAGATCGCTGGCTGGCTGGGCTGTGATCTCAATACATGGTTTGATTGTGCTCTCGATCCTAATCTTTGTAAATCAATAGTTCATCTGGTAAATTAACTGTAAACATCAACCCTTGCCTAAATCATATGCTCGATTATAGTGAGATTTACCCCTGTAGAATATAGGGGCAATGGCCAATTTTTGTTATAAATACTTTACTCAATCCCTGCTAAAGTCTTGACTAATTTGATAACTCCTCCCCAAACCTTTGAATATGGGGGTGCCAACCTCTCTCCTACCCTAGGGGTGCAGATACTTTTCTTTACAAAAACTTCCCCTTTTCCAAAGAATTGTTGAGTAACTACTCCAGGCTTTAAGAGTGCCTGCTAGATTGGAAAGACATAAAAACTCTATTTGTTTTTTATCCATAATAAATTTAGTAAGGGAAAAGCCATGTACAAAAACTCTACTAAAGACCCTGTAGTGGCGGTAGTTACTGCAGCAATGGGGGCAGGTACAGCCGTATATTTCAGCGTTAGTCAGGGACAAAACTTGTTAGTGGCGATTGCCATCACTGTATTTTCTACGATTATTGCGCTGCTGGTGGATCAATTGTTTTTCAACAACTAAATTTTGCTTTATCAATCCCCTAGCCATTTTTATATGACTGCATCCCAATCTTTGTAGTTGGTTACAATGGGATACGGCTGTGTACAATCTGAGGTATGGGGTATCGCGCCCAACTGAGAATAGCTTTTGTAGTCGGACTCTTGTTCTGGACTTGTATGGCGGGGCAGTTGCCTGTGATCCCCCTGTATGTAGATAGTCTGGGCGGTACGGCTGAACAAGTGGGCTGGGTGATGGGATCCTTTGCGATCGGGCTACTGGCTCTGCGCCCACAGTTGGGACGGTGTGCCGATCGCATCGGTAGAGTGTCAGTAATGCGAATAGGTCTGTTAGTGGCGACTGTGATCCCCCTTTGCTATGCCCTGTTCCCTGCGATCCCCTTGATTATGTTTTTTCGGGCAGTACATGGCATCAGCATCGCCGCTTTTGCTACTGGTTTTAGTGCCTTGGTCGCCGATCTAGCTCCTGCGCCGATCAGAGGCAAAATAGTGGGTTATATGACTATTGTAAACCCAGTTGGTTTTGCCATAGGCCCTGTGGTAGGGGACTGGTTAGCCAAAACTTATGGTTACCCTTGGTTATTTGGGGCGGTGGCAGGGGTGGGTGGCACCGCCCTCCTCCTGACCTATGGGTTAGCAGAGGTGATTCCCACGGCCAAGGCAGAGGATTTTAGCCAGAATTTACCGCTGTGGCGGACTTGGTGGCATCCCCGCATTAGAGTGCCGGCGATGGTCCTACTGCTGGTGGGTTTGGCTTTTGGCATTCTCACGGCTTTTATGCCTCTATTTCTCAAGCAGGTGGGGATCAGGATGAATGTGGGGCTGTTTTACTTGGCGGCGGCACTCAGTGGGATTGTTACCCGTTTGCAACTGGCAAATTGGAGCGATCGGTGGGGCAGGGGGATATTTGTATCTTTGGGGATTTGTGGGTATGCCCTGTCCAGTTGGATTATGTACAGGGCTGAAAATCCTGAAATGGTGCTGTTGTCAGGGGCGATGGAAGGACTGGGAGCGGGTCTAGTTATTCCCAGCATTATTACCATTACCGCCGATCGGACTACGATGCAGGAGCGGGGCACAGTCATGGGCTTGGTGTGGATGGGCTTTGATTTGGGGATTGCCTTAGCAGGTCCTGCTGTGGGCAGTTTGATTCAGTTTGTGGGCTTACAAAATACCTTTATAGTTGGCACGGCACTTACCATCTTAGGATTAGTGATCTTTTCCAGTCAGTCCAGTGGTACTCTGCGTGGTTCATGGCGTTTTGCTACTGGCAGGGGTAAAGACTACTGGGCGATCTAGGCGATCTAGATTTATCCCTGCCCTAGAGGAGCAATGGGTGAGGTTCTTAACTATAGCACTGTGCAATCCTGTTGAGGGATCGCAGTTTTTCTTACTCTCTGAAAATTAGCGCAAGTCCTGTTATGAACAGTTCTATGTATTGGAGTGATGTACCAGAGGGGGGTGAATTTTGGCATAATTTTTTAGGTAGTCTTGGCAATATGGCAGTGCGCAAAAAAGTCAGTATTCCCCACCACATCAAGCAAGTATGGCGGGAGATGCAATCCCAAATCGGCGACCGGTTGAGTGATTTTGATGCTTGGGCGGTGCAACAGGTAAATGATAACCTCGAGGGGATCGGTGATAAATTTAACCAAACCCTAGAAACCATACAAGCACAATACGAACACCTGACAGAGAATCTTATTAAAAAATCTAAGAAAAGGACAAAACGAAGATAATGTTTACGGGTTTAGTGCAAAGGATGGCAACTGTAGTAGCTAGAACGGATAGTTACCTGGATATTGACTGTTCGGAGATTTTAACTGACCTGAAGGTAGGGGATAGCGTAGCCGTTAACGGTGTATGCTTAACTACTGCCCAGTTATTACCTACGGGTTTTCGTGCAGATATTTCCCCTGAGACTTATCGGAAAACTAATCTGGGTGATGCCAATTTAACTAAAGTCAATTTAGAACTATCCCTAGGCATAGGCGACCGGGTGGGTGGACACTTTGTATCGGGACATATAGATACTGTAGGTATAGTTACAAAAATCAAAGAATTAGCTTCAGCATGGGAATTTACTTTTACTGTAGAAGGAGAGAGCGGTCGGTATTTAGTTTATAAAGGCAGTGTAGCGGTGAATGGTATTAGTTTAACTGTGGCTCAATGTGAAGACAAGCTCAACAGTACGGAATTTACGGTAGCAGTAATTCCTCACACTTACTACCATACTAATTTGCAATTTTTACAGGTGGGCGATCGGGTCAATATAGAGACAGATATACTGGGCAAATATGTAGCAAGAATTCTGAGTTATCGCCCAGAAACAGCTCAACCGCCGATCACTGCCCAATTTTTATTAGAGCATGGTTGGGTATAAACAATGCTGTTAGTTATAGATAATTACGATAGTTTTACTTACAATTTGGTACAATACTTAGGGGAGCTAATACCAGAGTTTCCCCACTTAAATCAGATAATTGTTAAACGGAACGATCGCATTACTCTAACTGAAATTGAGCAGTTACGACCCCAAGCTATTATTATTTCCCCTGGTCCAGGCCGCCCTGAAACTGCGGGGATCACTGTGCCTATTCTGCAAAATTTGGCTGATCGCCTGCCGATTTTGGGGGTGTGCCTAGGACACCAAGCGATTGGCTTAGTGTGGGGCGGCCAAATTGTCAATGCCCCTACCCTCATGCATGGTAAAACTTCACTTATTTTTCACAATAACACAGGTGTACTCGCCAATTTGCCCAGCCCCTTCACCGCTACCCGCTATCACAGTTTGGTGATTGAACGCACCAGTTGTCCGTCCATCCTTGAAATTATTGGCTGGACAGAAGACGGGCTGGTTATGGCAGTGCGCCATCGCCAATTTCCCCATGTGCAGGGTGTACAGTTCCATCCTGAAAGTATTTTGACAAATTTAGGTAAAAATATCCTGAGAAACTTTTTGGCAACCACAGTATGACTGAATTAGTAATTCTTGTGGATCAAGACGATCGGGCGATCGGTACAGCTGATAAAATGACCGCCCACCAACAGGGCTTACTACATAGAGCATTCTCTATTTTCATTGTTAATCACAAGGGGGAACTACTATTGCAACAACGGGCGTATCACAAGTATCATTCTGGCGGGCTGTGGACAAACACCTGTTGTAGTCATCCTCGCCCCCATGAAACTGTACTCACCGCCGCCAATCGCCGTCTCTATGAGGAAATGGGTATCCGTTGCCCTTTGCAAGAATTATTTACATTTATTTATAAAGCTGAGTTGGACAACGGTTTGATCGAGCATGAATTGGACCATGTGTTGGTGGGGCAGACCAGTCAAACTCCTCAGCCCAATCCCGAGGAAGTTGCCCAGTGGCAATGGATTGACCATCAAGTTTTAGCAGATGACCTGATCGCCAATCCACACCAATATACCTATTGGTTGCGATCTTGCTTTGTTGACTACTGGCACAAAGTTGCTGGAGTTCTACCCAACTTGCGCTGAGAATACCTCAGCGACTTTCCGATACATAGAACATTTCTCCCTCTCCCAGAAAACCCCAAGGGGAGCTATCGCCCCCACAAGAGCCTTGTTATGATAAGGGTTTTAGAGGTCTATAGAAGATACTAGGTTTCTACTCAGTTATAGTCACCTAGTTAGAATTGATACACTCATGAACTGCTATTTGGGGTCTCAGGGGCGTCAGCTGCTCCCCGGGGCGGGGGTGAGGGCGAGACAAGACCGCAGGAATTATGCAAGAAGTCTAATGTCTCAATCTAAAGCGAATTGACTATAAAGTTGGATTTTGGTTGAGGACTGAGGTGGGGTGAGCTAGTGCGACCCAGTTTTGTAGTTTGCCAATGCCCTCGATTTCTACTACTACCCGATCGCCCGCTTCTAGTTTGCCAATGCCTGCAGGTGTGCCAGTCAAAATCACATCTCCTGCTTCTAAGGTCATCACTTGGCTAATATAAGCAACCAATACTTCGGGGCTGAAGATCATCTGGTCAATGGTGGCTGACTGTGCAGGGCGTTTGGTAGGGTCTTTTTTGCCTTCCTTGTAGATAAAAGTTTGCAAGAGGGCGGCGGGGCTGATCTCGCGCACGATCCACGGGCCGAGGGGACAAAAAGTATCAAATCCCTTTGACCTTGTCCACTGGGCATCGGTTTTCTGCAAATCTCGCGCTGTAACATCATTGGCGATCGTGTAGCCCCAAATGTACTGACCTGCATCTTCAGTGGTGATCTGCTTGGCACGGCTGCCGATCACTAGGGCTAATTCCCCTTCATAGTCGACCCGCTGGGAGACTGGCGGGATCAGGATTTTGCCATCAGGGGGCAGGATCGCTGAGGGGGGTTTGAGAAATAACAGGGGTTCTGTGGGTACTTCTGCCCCTAGCTCTGCCGCATGGTCAGCGTAGTTGCGCCCCACTGCTACAATTTTTGAGGGCTGACAGGGAGCAAGCAGTTTGTAACTGTCGGGGGCAAGTACTTCCCCCGTGGGGGTTTCGCCTAACCACGGCGGTTGTGCCAATACCTGCACCGACTGATTCAGCTCTAACAGCCCGTAGCAGACTTTTTGGGATGTTTGAACGCGCACATAACGATTGGTCATGGCTATATGATGCGCCTACTGCGGCCCGATCGTCAATGCCGTGTAGCATACTTAGCATCCCGTTTGCCATAGGCCTTGAAGGGCTTGTCCTTGCTGAGGATGTTGAGGATCGCCTGCTCTGAGGTCTCAGACTGGAGGCAACTATAGGCTAGTTGGAGGGCGGCAGCGGCGATCGCCTGGGGGTCATATTCTTCTGCCAACTGGGCAACTAGGGGCAAAAAGGAAGCCAGCCTTTCCCCTGTGAGGGCTTGGCGCATCTGTTCCTGAAAACGAGTGATGCGGTTGGCTTGAATCTGGGCGATGGAGGGCAGGCTGAGAATGGGCAGGGACTGCCCCAAATACCGCTCCAGTTGTTTGATGCGGTGACGCTCTTTGCTGGTAACGAGACTGATGGCTGTTCCTGTCTTGCCAGCACGCCCTGTCCTGCCAATGCGATGCACATACCGTTCCAAGTCATCGGGCAAATCTAAGTTAAATACATGGGTCAAGCCATCTATATCCAAACCCCTCGCCGCAATATCTGTGGCAATTACCCATTTCACCCGCTGGTTGCGAAACCGCCGTAGGAGAGATTCCCGTTGTGCCTGGGATAAATTGCCGTGGTATTCATCAGCACTATAGCCCGATCGCTGTAACAATTCTGTAAGATTACTGGCTGTCTCCTTAGTGCGCACAAAAATAATCGCTGAGGTAGGGGACTCCAATTCCAAGATGGGCAGTAATGCCTCTTCCTTGGTCAAATGATTGGGGATTAGGTACACTTGCTGATCGATGCGGGTGGGGGTAGTTACCGCTGTTTCTACCTTTACCATCACTGGCGATCGCAGGTAATTTTTTACCAAGCGGCGGATCGGCAGGGGCATAGTGGCAGAGAAGAAGGCAGTTTGACGGGTAGGGGGCACAGCTGTTAAAATGCGCTCCACATCTTGAATAAAGCCCATATTCAGCATTTCATCTGCTTCATCTAGGACAAAGAAGCGCAGGCTATCTAGGCAGAGCACGCCCCGTTCCATCAGGTCAATTACCCGCCCTGGTGTGCCTACCACAATCTGCACTCCCCTTTCAAGACTGGCAATCTGGCGATCGATCCCTGCCCCACCATAGACAGTGAGAATTTTTGCCCCCGGGCGCAAATTGAAACTGCGCAGAGCTTGGGTTACCTGCAAAGCCAATTCACGGGTAGGGGCGAGAATCAGAGCTTGCAGAGCATTTACACTAGTATCCAGTTTTTCCAGAATTGGCAGAGAGAAGGCGGCAGTTTTGCCTGTACCTGTTTGTGCTTCACCTAATACATCTGCCCCTGCTAACAGATGGGGAATGGCTTGGGCTTGAATGGGGGTAGGCTCCTGAAAACCTAATTCTTTAAGAACAGCAACTCGCGCTGGGGATATACCTAAGTCAAGAAAAGATAAGGGCATGACGCTCCAAGGTAAATTTTTGATTGTAGTTTACATCGTACACCCAGTTATTACAGAATGTAAAGGCTAAGTTACAGCCCTACCCCCTCTGACGGTAAGATATTCAGCCTACGGACAGAGAGAGCAGTTATGGTGGAGATAGAGTTGAACCAATGGCTAGAAAAACTAGGCGATCGCATTATTAGCACTAAGACGGGCATTAGCCGCAGTGAAGCTTTGGCAATAGCAGAGCGGGTCAAGAGCCAAGCTGAGATTTTAGAACTTGCCAAGACTGCCGATCGGGTACGAGAAGCTCTGTGTGGCAAGGTGGTGGATTTGTGTAGCATCATTAACATCAAATCAGGCAACTGCTCCGAAAACTGTGCCTTTTGTTCCCAGTCTGCCCATCACCCCAGCCCCAACTCGCCGATTTATGGTCTGAAAACCAGCGATGAAATTGTTGCCCAAGCCAAACAAGCGGCTGAGCAAGGGGCAAAGAGATTTTGTTTAGTCAGTCAGGGACGGGGCATCAAGTACAACAGCCCTAGATCCCATGAATTTCAGGAAATTTTGGGGACAGTCAGGCGGATCATCGCTGAAGCTGGCATTAAGCCCTGTTGTGCCCTAGGTGAACTCACCCTTGAACAGGCACAAGCCCTCAAAGAGGCAGGCGTTACCCGCTACAACCACAACCTAGAGAGTTCTGAGCGTTTCTATCCCCAGATCGTCTCTACCCACACTTGGCGGGATCGGGTGGCTACGGTGCAAAATCTCAAAGCAGTGGGTATTCAAGCCTGTACAGGCGGGATCATTGGCATGGGGGAAACATGGGCGGACCGCATTGACCTAGCCCTTGCCCTGCGGGAATTGGAAGTGGAATCTGTGCCCATTAACTTACTCAACCCCCGCCCCGGCACTCCCCTCGGACATCTGCCTAAGCTCGATCCCTATGAGGCACTGAAGACGATCGCCCTCTTTCGGCTACTGCTACCCAAACAAATTCTCAGGTATGCAGGCGGTCGGGAAGCGGTGATGGGGGAATTACAAGCCCTAGGACTCAAAGCAGGCATCAACGCCATGTTAGTCGGGAATTATTTAACCACTCTCGGACAGCCTGCCAGTGCCGATCAACAGATGCTAGCAGAATTAGGACTGGTAGGCGGGGAAGCCCCTGTACCCAGTTGAACGGAGAGAGAGGGATTCGAACCCTCGGTTGCTCAACACAACACTCGATTTCAAGTCGAGCGCAATCGACCACTCTGCCATCTCTCCAGCATCTGATTTTACTACAGGAATTCTGAATTGCCCCTTGGCAAACCTAGTTATAATTGAACCAGACCTGCTCATTGTAAAGAACTGTTACTATGACCAATCCCTTGTTAATTGGCAAAGGTATTCCCCCCTACCCAGAGATCAGACCAGATCAGGTAGAGCCTGCTGTTACTCAGCTATTGACTGAACTCACCAGTGAATTGGAACAGTTGGAACAGAAGCTCGAGCAACAGGCAGTTCCCACTTGGCAGGACTTAGTGCCCCCCTTAGAAACAATCAGCGATCGCATTGGGTGGACATGGGGCTTGGTCGAGCATCTCTTGAGTGTGAAGAACAGTCCTGAATTGAGAGCGGCACACAGTCAAGTACAGCCAGCGGTAGTGCAATTTTTCAATCGCTTTAGCCAGAGTCGTCCCATTTACGAAGCATACAAACGACTGCGCCACAGTCCCGGGTGGGAGAGCTTGGATCCAGCTCAACAGCGCATTATTGAGAATGCAATTAGAGATGCGGAACTGTCAGGAGTAGGGCTAGCAGGTACAGCCAAGGAGCGATTCAATCAGATTCAGATGGAACTGGCAGAAATCGCCACCCAGTTTGCTAACCATGTGCTAGATGCCACCAAAGCTTTTAGTTTGACCCTCTACAGCAAAGAAGAAGTGGCAGGTTTACCAGAGAGTCTATTACAGTTAGCCGCCCAGAATGCACGTTTGCACGGCGAACCTGAGGCTACTCCCGCCGAAGGCCCTTGGTGTATCACCCTCGATGCTCCCAGTTACATTCCCTTCATGCAACACAGTCAAAGAGCAGATTTGCGGGAGAAGGTCTATAAAGCATATATCAGCCGTGCCAGCAGTGGGGAGTTGGATAATACTCCTCTAATTGAAAGAACCCTACAACTGCGCCAAGAGAAGGCAAAGTTATTGGGCTTCCATACCTATGCAGAACTAAGTCTAGCGCGGAAAATGGCGGGCACTGTAGATGCGGTAGCAAAACTCCTAGAAGAATTGCGTCAAGCCAGCTATCCTGCCGCTCAAGCCGATCTAGAAGAAATCAAGCAGTTTGCAGGGGTATCTGAATTACAGCACTGGGATATTGCCTACTGGTCAGAGCGATTGCGAGAACATAAATTCCAATTCACTGCTGAAGAATTGCGCCCCTATTTCCCACTCCCTCAAGTTTTAGCGGGATTGTTTGGTTTGGTACAGCGATTGTTCAATGTCACCATTGTACCTGCGGATGGAGAAGCACCCGTGTGGCATGAGGATGTGCGCTTCTTCCATATTCAAGATGAACAGGGAGAAACGATCGCTTCCTTTTTCCTCGATCCCTACAGTCGTCCCCAAGAGAAAAGAGGGGGAGCATGGATGAATGATTGTCAGGGCAGAGCCAAAACTGGGGAAGGTTTGCGCCTGCCCATTGCCTATCTGGTCTGCAACCAAACACCCCCTGTGGATGGCAAACCCAGTTTAATGACCTTCAATGAAGTGGTTACGCTTTTTCATGAGTTTGGGCATGGCTTGCACCACATGCTTACCAAAGTGGACTATGCCAGTGCGGCGGGGATCAACAATGTGGAATGGGATGCAGTAGAACTGCCGAGTCAATTCATGGAAAACTGGTGCTACGAACGGAAAACCCTGATGGGCATGGCGCGCCACTATCAAACTGGTGAACCACTCCCTGAAATTTATTATCAAAAACTCCTAGCGGCGCGCAACTTTATGAGTGGTTCAGCGATGTTGCGGCAATTACATTTTGCCCTCGTGGACTTACATCTGCATCACTACTATCAACCCGATGGCACTAGTTCAGCGGAAGCAGTGCGCCGCCAGCTAGCAGAAACCACAATGGTCATGCCCCCCTTGGCAGAAGATCGCTTCCTCTGTTCCTTCAGTCATATTTTTGCTGGGGGCTATGCGGCGGGCTATTACAGCTACAAATGGGCAGAGGTTCTCAGTGCCGATGCTTTCTCTGCCTTTGAGGAAGTTGGTCTCGAGAATGAAGAGAAAGTAGTGGAAATTGGCAGGAAATACCGAGATACGGTACTGGCTCTGGGGGGCAGTCAGCATCCCTTAGCCATATTCAAAGCCTTCCGTGGTCGAGAACCCAGCACTGTCCCTCTCCTCAAGCACAGTGGTTTACTCAAATCAGCCTAAACTATGTTACTCACTCCCACTCCCGAACAAAGCTACAGAGAAGCTAACCAATTCTTTACATGGCGAGGTTATCCGATCGGCTATGTGTCTGCCAATGCGGACAGACCAGACCTGCCAGCGGTGCTGTTAATTCACGGGTTTGGCGCATCGGTGGGGCACTGGCGCAAAAATATCCCCGCCCTTGCTGCAGTGGCAAGGGTCTATGCCATTGATTTGATTGGTTTTGGTGCATCCGCTAAACCCCCTCACTTCAATTACACTTTTGAGAACTGGGGGGAATTGGTAGTGGATTTTATGAGGGAAATTATCACTACCCCTGTAGTTTTAGTAGGGAATTCGATCGGGGCGATCGTCGCTTTACAGGCGGGAGTAATTGCGCCCCAATTAGTACCAAAAGTAGTCATGATCAACTGCTCTTTGCGCCTATTACATGAATCCAAACAAGCCCAACTGCCTTGGTATCGCCGTTGGGGATCGAGATTTTTACAGCAATTACTGGGCAACAGATGGATCGCCAAATTGTTTTTTGACCAAATCCGTCAACCCCAGAGTGTCAGACAAATTCTGCAACAAGCATATTTTGACCATACAGCCATCACCGATGAATTAGTAGCCATGCTTCTCAAACCTGCCAGCGATCGCCATGCGGTAGATGTATTTATGGCATTTGTGCGCTATTCCCAAGGGCCCACCCCCGAATCCCTCTTAGCCAGAATTACTGTGCCTGTGGTCATTCTGTGGGGCACAAATGACCCTTGGGAGCCGATTCAATTAGGCAAAGAATTTGTTCAATTTCCCTGTGTAGAGAATTTTATAGCGATAGAAGGAGTAGGGCACTGTCCCCAAGATGAAGCCCCCCACCTAGTTAATCCTCTCCTGCAGCAACTTGTCCACAGCCAAAATTCTTGAGAGTTTTCAATATAAACAAAACATTATTAGTGCTACGGAATATTGTTCAGGACTTACAATCCCAAAAATCAAAAACCTTCAATTGGGCTAAGCAAAATTCTGTAAGCCATGCTCTGTACAGCCAGAAGTCTTTTTCGGCTGATGATTACACTACAGCGGCGGTAAAATATTTTTCAATTGGTCAATAGACCTCTTCAGTAACCTCAGTCAAATCCCTCCTTGGAAAAACTTCTTAGTTCTTCAGCCCCCGTTTGAGTTTTCTATGAGAGGGATGTATAAAAAACTAAGAAAAATCATTGCTGTAAACTGCTGTAGAAGTGAAACAAAGCATAGCCCGTCAGTGCTATAAACCTATGTTAGGATAGGGAGTCTAGTAGCCCTCAAAGTTTTCTCTAAAAATCTAAAAATCACTGTAATTCCTTTAGTATGAACAGCTGGTCGGAAATTATTGGACAGCCCCAAGCGGTAAAAATTCTACAGCAGGCAGTTAGTAAGAAGAGACTAGCACCCGCCTATTTGTTTGTAGGTATTGATGGTGTAGGTAGAAGGACAACCGCTAGAGTTATGATTGCAAATTTATTAGGTAAACTCTCTCATCCTGACCTGTTATGGATTGAGCCTACTTATGCTCATCAAGGCAAATTATTCACAGCTAAAGAAGCAGAAGAACTAGGACTCAAACGCAAAATGTCCCCCCAAATCCGCATTGAACAAATTAGGGAAGTAGGGGAATTTGTTAGCCGCTTACCGCTATTAAACGATCGCTCTTTAGTAGTAATTGAAGGGGCAGAGACAATGGCAGAAGCATCTGCCAACGCTCTGTTAAAAACCCTAGAAGAACCGGGGCGAGCAGTAATTATTCTCATTGCGCCTAGTGTAGATAGGCTGTTACCGACTCTAGTATCTCGCTGTCAGCAAGTGCCTTTTCGCCCCCTGTCCTTAGCAAATATGCAAGCTATTTTCGATCGCTTGGGGGTTAAAGAGATACCGATGGAAATTCTTTTGCAGGCAGAAGGATCAGTAGGTAGAGCGATCCAATCATGGCAGATTTTGCAAACCATTCCCCCTGAACTATTGCCACAATTACCATCTCATCCTTTGACGGCTCTCCAATTGGCAAAAGCGATCTCTGCCTTGGAAATAGAAACCCAACTGTGGTTAGTAGATTACTGGCAAAGATCACTATGGCAAAAGTACCAGACTCCTGAATTAGTCCAGCACCTAGAACAAGCTAAACAATACTTGCGGGTCTTTGTCCAACCCCGTTTGGTATGGGAAGTTGCCCTGCTTAAATTCTGCCCCTTAGAGAAGGTACAAAATTAGAAATAGAATAATCCAGATAATATCCACAAAATGCCAATAAATAGAAGCGGCTTGGATACCAAAGTGCCGCTGAGCCGTGAAACTGGGCTGTTGCAGAGATTTCAATAACACTCCCAAAATTAAGCATAAGCCTACAATCACATGGAGACCATGAAAACCAGTGAGGACAAAGAAAGTACTGGCAAAGATATTAGTGGTGAAACCAAAGCCGAGATGTTGATATTCATATAACTGTCCAGCGATGAATATCACTCCCATCACAAAAGTTGCCAAAAACCACCAGCGCACGGCCTTGAGGTCATCTGCTTTAATTGCATGATCGGCTTGATGAATCACAAAACTACTGGAAACCAAAATGAGCGTGTTAATGGCGGGCAATAGCAATTCCAACTTCTCTGTGCCTTCGGGGGGCCACTCAGGGGCGATCGCTCTAAATGCTAAATACGCCATGAACAGCCCTACAAATAACATCCCTTCTGAGAAGAGAAAAGTAAGGAGACCAAACACCCGCAAATCGGGATGTTCGGCATGGACAGGCGTAGTTACTTGTGTTACTGCCATAATTTATTCACTCTCCTAATGACTAGTACTACCGTTCAGCTAATAATTGCTCTAGTTTTTGATAATCCACCCTGCCGTAATCGTAAGGATGTACCAGCAACGGTGGTTCGCCATGCCAGTTGTGGGGGATTGGCGGCGAATCAGTGGTCCACTCCAAACTTAGAGCCTGCCAAGGATTGGCACCAGCCTTTTCACCCCACAGCCAGCTATAGACCGCATTCACTAAAAAAGGAATCGTAGAAACCCCTAACAGAAACGCCCCGATCGTAGAGAGCAAATTCAAATCCGCAAACTGGGGATCGTACTGCGCCACACGGCGCGGCATCCCTTGTAAGCCTAAAATGTGCATCGGGAAGAAGCAGAGATTGAAACCAACAAAAGTGAGGGCAAAATGGATTTTACCCCAAGTTTCATTGAGCATTCTGCCCGTCATCTTGGGAAACCAGTGGTACAGCCCTGCATAGATGCCAAACACCGAGCCCCCAAACAGCACATAGTGGAAGTGTGCTACTACAAAATAAGTATCGTGCACATGGAGATCGATCGCCACCGAGCCAAGCATCACCCCACTCAGACCGCCCACCACAAACATGGACACAAACCCCATCGCAAACAACAGGGCACTGCGCAAATGCAATTTACCGCCCCATAGGGTCGCTAACCAGCTAAATACCTTGATCCCCGTCGGCACTGCCACCAGCAAAGTTGCGATCATAAAAAATATGCGCAACCAGTCGGGTGTCCCACTGGTAAACATATGGTGCGCCCACACAATCAACCCCAAAGCACAGATCATCATACTGGAGTAGGCAATCGCCTTGTAACCAAAAATGGGCTTGCGGGCATGCACAGGAATCACCTCAGAAATAATGCCAAACACTGGCAAGATCATCACATACACTGCTGGGTGGGAATAGAACCAGAACAGGTGTTGATAGACCACTGGATTCCCGCCCCCCGTCGGATTGAAGAAATTTGTCCCTGCCATGAGGTCAAATGCCAAGAGAATCAAAGCCCCCGCCAGCACAGGAGTAGCAACCAAAGCCAGCACCGAAGTTGCCAGCATCGCCCAGCAAAACAAAGGCATATCAAACAAGCCCATCCCCTGGGTGCGCATTGACCAAATGGTAACGATAAAGTTTACTGCCGCCAAGATAGAAGAAGTGCCAATAATGATAATGCTGAAAATCCAGAGTACCTGCCCCCAGTGCTGTTCAGTAATAATGCTCAGGGGTGGATAAGCTGTCCAGCCCGTAGAAGCAGGCCCGACAAAAAAGCTACTGATCAACAATACTCCCCCTGGAATGGTCAGCCAAAAAGCGATCGCATTAAGAGTGGGAAACGCCATATCCCGCGCGCCAATCATCAGGGGCACTAGGTAGTTGCCGAAACCCCCTGTAACTGCTGGTACGATCCACAGGAAAATCATGATCGTCCCATGCATGGTAAAAGTACTGTTGTACCACTCAGGCGTAAGCAAATCTGTGTCTGGGGTAGCCAACTCTGCCCGCACCAGCTCTGCCAATGCCCCCCCCACCAGATAAAACAGAAAAGTGGTAACTAAGTATTGAATGCCAATCACTTTGTGGTCTCGGCTGAAAGTAAAATACTCCCACCAAGGGGTATGTTCCTCTAAAGTACCTTGACCTTGAGTTTCTGATGCTAAAGCCATATGCCCCTCATTAAATCCAATTGCGATTAGTGATGATGATGTAATTTGCCCACCAAGTACTCTGCTTCAGACATACTTGCCGTGGCCACCTGCGGTGTTTTTTGTTGAGCTACTTCCACCTGTTCCTGTAACCATTTTTCATAATCTGCTTCTGCTTCCACTACCATAGTTGTGCGCATACCCCCATGATAAGAACCACATAACTCAGCGCAAACCACAGGATATTCCCCAATTTGCCTAGGTACAAAATCTAAATAGGTAGGTGTGCCAGGGATCGTATCCTGCTTCAAGCGCAGTTGGGGCACCCAGAACGCATGGATCACATCCAATGCCGTAAAGCTTAAATGAATATGTTTTCCTAATGGCACATGCAGTTCCCCTGAAGTAACCCCATTGGGATAGTTGAAAATCCACGCAAATTGCATAGCCTGCACATCAATATTAAGAGTATCGCTAGGCACTGCAGGCATTTCTCCCTCAGTTTGGGCTACCAATACGCTCTTGTGCTGGGTTGGTAAATGGTGATGGGCCATCATTAGAGCCTCACTCCCCCGCATGGCACTATAGACATCAAAACTATAGAGTGCCACCCACAGCACAATCACAGTGGGGATCGCTGTCCAGATCATCTCTAGGCGGATGTTTTCGTGCCACGGCGCACCGTCCCCTTCTTCCCCTTGGCGTCTGCGGAAGCGCAGGAGGACGTAAATGAGCACCCCTTGCACTACCAGAAACAGACCAAAGGCGATCGCCACTACTGCACTAAACAACTGGTCATAGAGAACCGCCTCTTCCCCCGCTGCCGTAGGTAGTAGCCCATGATTCTGGCCAAACCAGATACAGGCAGACACCAGCAAGCCGATCAGGACAATTAGGGAAATTACAGTTTGTCGTTTCATAGTGGATTTAGTCCTAGTGGGGCAAGCACACCAGTACCTATGGTAGAAGGCAATCCCCAGAAAAAGACATTTTTTTATAATTCTTTGGGATCACTTTAGATTTGCCTAGATGCTAGACAAATTTCCAGTGAATTCATTACAAAGAGTTTAGGACATTAGAGCCTTCTCCCCAGCAGGGGCGAGGACTAGGGACTGCTGGGATCGGGTGGGGCAATCGGTTGCTGATCAGGAGTAACGGGCTGAGGTTCGGGCACAATTACTGCCTTGAGGATTTCAAACTTTAAGTAATAGTTGGTATTATTTTCTGGTTTCAGCGGTCGCACTTTGATTGTGTAGTTGCCGTTGCCTAGCAGTTGCCCCTGAAATCTACTGGTATTTACAGCATTGGCGGCAACTGGTTGATTCAACTCATTGACGATGGTCATTTTCACTACACTGGGATCGCCTACCTCTACTGTGATTTGATCCCCGGCGGCGCCCTTGAAATTGAAATCTATCCCCCTCCGAATTGGGATCAAGCCATTGGTAACAAAGCTATTTGTGCCAGCTAGGTTGATGGTTTCATTGGTTACAGTGATGCCCACATCGGGGGTAACTTTTGGCAGAGGGGCAGTTGGTTTTGGACTGGGGGCAGAAGCAGTATCGCTAGGGGTGTCTTTAGTAGGGGCAGATTCAGAAATGGGACGGCGCACTGCTAGGGGCAAACTACTCAATAGCCCGATCACCAGCATAGCCACTAGACCGCCAAACAGCCAGCTAGCCCCAGCATTGGACTGGGAGCTACTAACCACATAAGTGCGCTCTGGTTCTTGGAGGGTACTGCGACGGGGATGGGCAACCGTGGTACTGAGTCTCGTAGCATCAGTTGGAGGCAGTTCCTGCTCAGGACAAAGTGCCGCCAAACCTTGGAGTACTTCCCGTGCGGATTTGTAGCGTTGGCTGTGGTTGTAGCGGGTCATTCTGGTCAGAACCATCGCCAAGCCATTGCTCACCTGTGCTCTATCTTTCCACACTACCTCGCCAGTATCAGGATCGGTAGGCAGTTCGGTGGGTTCACAGCCCGTTAGCCCCCTAATGATTACCATCCCCAAAGAGTAGAGATCGCTAGTGAAGTTAGGTCTGCCTGCCATTTGTTCGCTTGCCATATACCCAGGGGTACCAATGGAAACTGTGAACCTAGACTCCCCGTTAGGATTGACTAACTGAGTTTGAACCCCCTCTAAGGATTTCACCGCCCCAAAATCAATCAGGACGATCCTGCCATCACTCCTACGGCGAATGAGATTGTCAGGTTTAATGTCCCGATGCACTACCCCCTCAGCATGGACAAATTCCAATATCCCCAACACATCCTTCAAAAGGGCGATCGCTTCCCGTTCAGAAATAGTTTTGGGAATTTTCTTAGTAGCCGCTTTTTTCGGTGGGGGCGGCGGCAATGGCAAATCGGCAGGCTGATCTACTTGGATTTGGGTTGTATCTGTATCTTCTGGGATGGGCACAACTTCTTCCCATTCCTGATTGAGGGGTGTGCCATCAATGAATTCCTGCACCAAAAAGAAGTGATTATCCTCTTCAAAGTAGGCTAGCAATTGGGGAATTTGGTCATGTTTGCCCAGTTTTTCCAGCACTTCCGCTTCTGTGTTGAAGAGTCGCCTCGCTTCACGGATAAACTCCTCATCGGTACTAGCAGGGCGGAGTTGCTTGACTACGCACTGGGGATGTCCTGGTCGGCGTATATCTCTTGCCAGATAAGTCTGCCCAAAGCCACCTGCTCCCAACTTTTTGATCAACTGGTATCTGCCATCTAGGACGGTTGCCGCCATACTAGCCCTCTCTGCTCTTTTCTAATAGCTTACCCTACAACTGAGAACAGCCGATCTTTACAGGCCTGTCTAAAATTTTAGGACATGAGAACTCTGGCATAATCACCCTCACCCCCTGCCCCAGACTAGGGCAGAAAACCTTGGGACCCCTCCAACTGGTCTTAACCAACGCCAGTTTGGCCTAGGAAAAGTTCTGCAAACCCTCCCCCTGCGACCAGCTTTTTAGTCAGGAGTTACTGAACATAAACATATACAGAAGAGTTCTAATACATCTTGCGTCTCCTGTCCCACCAAGAGGGAGGGGAGAAAAAACAAGCTGGTAGAACCCCAAACTCAGAAATCTTAAGCCGACCATGGATTCGGGGTTGAGTTACTGACTTTTACACAGACGGTCTAATATGCTTGATAATGATCCTGTAGTTCAGCACAGCAGTTATGCTTGACCCTGCCCAAGAGACCGCTCGCCTCAAGGATTTATTGCCTGCTTCATGGCGGATGCGTACCACCATCAAACCCAGTTTGGTTCCCTATCAAGTGATTACCAGTTCGGCTCTGCCACCGTGGCGCAATCCACTTAAGGTGGAAATCAACTTTGCCCTCTGGTCAGAATTAGCCCTTGTGGAAAGAGATTTACTTTTCTTAAGAGAAGTGAGTTTTGATCATCAGCGCAATTGGCTGAAGTTTGGCGTTTTCCAAAGCTTGTTTATCCTTTCTCTGGTTGGCTCTTTGCTCCAATTCAATCAGGGCGATCTAACTGGTACTGCGATCGCCCTGGGGCTGGGATCAGTATCGGCGTGGCAGGTGTGGCGACAAACTCAGGGAGTAGCAGTTCAATTATCGGCTGATTGGGAAGCAATTCAAGTAGCAGAAAGAAGGGGCTATACCCAAACTACAGCGGCACAGGCTTTGCTCGCAAGTATGGCTAGGGTAGCCGAAATAGAAGGTAGAACTACCCCCGATTTTGTGGAGTTAATCCGTTCTCAGCAATTGAAGGTACTGGCTGGTCTATCGGATATCTCCATCCCCAGTGAGGTTACGGCTGAGTATTAGAATATATTGTTGCCACCCTATGCCTACCGTGCCGATGTTCATCCGCCGTCAGTTGTTACCATTACTTGCTAACCTGAAGTTAGCGATCGCTCTCCTACTGGTGATTGCCTGCGCCAGCATCTTAGGTACAGTGATTGAGCAGGGAGAGAGCGTTGCATTTTATCAGCAAAATTATCCCCTCAAACCTGCCCTATTTGGTTTTCTCTCCTACAAAGTAATTCTCACTCTGGGACTAAATCAGGTCTATCACAGTTGGTGGTATCTCTGTCTCTTGATGCTATTGGCAGGGAGTCTGCTCGCCTGTACTATCCATCGTCAAATTCCACTCCTGAAAGTGGCTAATCGCTGGCATTTCTATCGCCAACCTGAGAATATTCGCAAATTACCAGTAACTAGAGAGCTCCAAAATACTACAATTGAGCACCTCGCTGAACAACTGCGCTGCAGGGGCTATCGGGTATTTTCATCCTCAACAGGACAACTCTATGCCCGTAAAGGAATAATCGGCAGAATTGCTCCGATCGTTGTGCATATCAGTATCATTATTATTTTGCTGGGAGGGGTATGGGGGGCATTTGCAGGCTTCTCCACTCAAGTATTACTGCCCAGCGGCACCAGCACTAATTTGGAAATTCCTAAACACGATTGGCAGGTGCGAGTGAACCACTTTTGGATAGATTATACCCCCGCAGGCAAGATCGATCAGTTCTATTCAGATTTGTCCATCTTAGACCGAGACAACCATGAACTGACCCGCAAAACTATTCATGTAAATGAACCTCTGCGCTATCAGGGAGTTACTTTCTATCAAGCCAGTTGGGATATATCAGCGATTCGCTTCCAAGTAAATCGCAGTCCCATCTTCCAATTGCCATTGCAAAAACTATCAGCCAAAACTAACAGTAGTACTGTGTGGGGCACATGGCTACCCACTAAACCCGATCTCAGCGAGGGCATTACCCTAGTTACTGCTGATCTACAGGGGACTTTTGTGATTTACGGTCAGGATGGCAAAATTCTAACCAGTATCCACACTAATCAAACCCAAAATATCAATGGTGTCAATCTAACTATCAAAGAAGTGATCGGAGCTACGGGTTTACAAATCAAAAGCGATCCCAGTGTGCCGCTGGTCTATACAGGTTTTGCCCTCTTGATGCTGAGTACGATCGCTAGTTATTTGAGTTATTCCCAAGTCTGGGCGATCCAGCAGGGAGATACTATTTTAATAGGTGGCAAAACTAATCGTGCCCAACTCCAATTTACCGATGAAATACAACACCTGCTCTCAACTTGAGTTAAGTTAACGCCTTTGTCTTCCCCTGGAATCTCTTCTGGAAGTTGTCTCATTCTTCTTCAATGTTTGTATGGTTTCTAGCTCCTCTCCCTTGTCGGGGAGGGGAGAAAACCTCGCGAACCCTCGGGTCTGCCCTAACACTAGCGTAGTGCTATAGTAGTTTCTTCAATGAAGAGGATGCTAACTTTCACTGAGGTTTTCTAGGTATCTGGTAATTGCTCGTTCTGCCAGTTCTTTCATGGGAATTCTATGTTCGGTTGAGGCTTTCTTGAGGGATTCATAGACAGGGGTAGAGAGATTGATGCGGTGGCGTTCATCTCTCCGTTTAGGTTTACCATATTTATAATTGTCGGCGTAGTGCCGTAGGGCTTCATGTCCGAATCGCACACAAAAATCTCCGAATCCTTCTTCGGCTAGGCGATGTTCTTTGTAACAACTGAAGAGGGGTTCTAAGTGATGTTCTAGTTGGTCAAGGTGTAATTTCTGCATGTAGGGTTCAGCTAGACGGGTGCTAGGCAAGTTGCCGCCCAGCCACAGTTGATATTCATCTTTGCCACTGCCGACAAAACCTAACTCTGCCATGTAGGGGCGGGAGCAACCATTGGGGCAACCTGTCATCCGTGTTACCAGTTCTAGCTCTCCTAGGCCCAGTCGTTCCAATAACTGCCGAATTCTCCTGACTACGCCTGGCAATGCCCGCTCGGATTCAGTAATGGCTAAACCACAGGTAGGCAGTGCAGGACAAGCCATGCTGTAGCGCACTAGGGGATCGATTTGGGCAGGGGTGGGAATGCGATACTGTGCCAAAATTGCCTCGATCTCTGGTCGGGCTGAAGCAGGAATCTCACAGAGGAGCAAATTGTGGTTGGGAGTGAGATGCACTTCCAATTGCCACCTGCCAATGATTTCCCGCAGAGCAGTTTTCAATTGGTAGTGGGGTTCATCTTTGATTCTGCCGTTTTCAATCGACACCCCAAAAAAGTAGTTGCCATCCCCCTGTTCATGCCAACCCAAATAGTCTTTGTAGGCAAATGGGGGCAAGGGACGCAGGGGGGCAAGGGGGGTGGGATAGTAGTCCTGTAATACTTGCTTGAAGCGCTCTACCCCCCAATCGTGCAGTAAATACTTAAAGCGGGCATGTTTGCGGTTGAACCGATCGCCATGATCCCGTTGTACTGCCACGATCCCTTTGATTACCCGATAGATTTCGCTTACAGGCACAAAGCCGATGCCGTCTGCTAAGCGCACAATGGTAGAGTCATCGTTATGACTCCTGCCTAAGCCACCCCCCACATAAACATTAAATCCCTCCAGTTCCTCCTGGTCATTGAGGATCACCACTAAACCGATGTCGTTGGTGAACAAATCCACCGAGTTATCCCCTGGCACAGCGATCCCAATCTTGAATTTACGGGGCAAATAGACATCCCCATAGATCGGCTCAGGGGAATCGGGGATATTGGTGTTCACCCTGCCTAACCCCTGTTCATTCCTAGCGGCAGTTACTTCTGGCAATTCTCCTGTAACCGCTAGTTCCCCATCCAACCAAATGTCATAGTATGCCCCACCTTGGGGAGCTAACAGATCAGCGATATTTTTGGCATACTGCTGGGCATAGCGATAGGCAGGCAAATGCTTGAAAGGGGCAGGCACAGCCATGACATTGCGGTTAATATCCCCACAGGCCCCCACCGTTGAACCCATGTGTTCAGCGATATTGGCAATAACTGTCTTTAAGTTCTCCTTGAGAATGCCATGTAACTGAAATCCCTGTCTGGTAGTAGCCCGTAGCGTACCATTGCCGTACTGGTCTGCTAGGCGATCTAAGGCTAAATATAACTGCCACGGGATGATCCCCGCTGGGGTGCGGGTTCTGAGCATCATCATATAGTGGGGTTGCTCCCCCCTTGCCTTCTGGGCCTCAAAGTCCCGATCCTTCTGCTGGTAACAACCGTGAAATTTGAGAATATGGGTAGTATCTTGGGCAAAGTTGGGCGTAGGCTGTTGCAATTCTTCTGCCAAAGTGCCCCGCAAAAAATTACTTGCCTGCTTGATGGCTTCAACTTTAGAACGCTTGGTTTGTTCAGTCATGGATGTGAGCAATGTGGGTCATCATAATGATTGTCCCATAAGTCTATGGGTTTGGTGAGGAATGTATCGCATTATTACAAATGCGCATCACCACTAGGGTTTTGTCATCGTTATCCAAAACAGCAGTGGCACTGTAGGCTTCCACTTCCTGCAAGATGTACTGGAGAATAATTTCTGCCTGTTGCTGTGCCTGACATGCCCATTGTAAGGCTTTAGTTAAGCGTTCTTCGCCGAAGCGATCGCCCCTGTGGTTGGGGGCTTCTGTGATGCCATCGGTGTAGAGCAGGAGCACATCTCCCTCTGCCAATTGACAACTGCGCTGTTCATAGCGGGAGTCGGGTTGCAGACCGATCAATGCCCCTAGGGTATCTAGGGTTTGTACCGACTTGGTAGCCTGCCGCCAGAGCAAGGCAGGAGCGTGGGCCGCATTACTGTAACTCAGCAGTCGTTGTTGGGGGTCATACTCCGCATAAAACATGGTTACAAACCGACGGGCTTTCTCTAGGTCTTCATACATCACAGCGTTCAGATGTTCCAAAATCAACTGGGGTGGATGCCCGTTCCAGACTTCGGAGCGCAACATCCCCCGGGTCATGGTCATAATCAAGCCTGCGGGGACGCCCTTCCCCATCACATCCGCCACCACGATTCCCCAGCGATCGCCCCCCTGCTTGGTAGGAATAAAATCATAAAAATCCCCCCCCACCTGACTAGCAGTTAAACACCTAGCTGCTAAATCCACCCCCGCAATGGTCGGGCAGGTGGCAGGCAATAGCTGTTTCTGGATTTCAGCACCGATTTCTAGTTCACGGTCTTGCCGTTCCTTTTGCAATAACTCTGCCGCTAGTTCACTGTTTTCTATCCCCACAGCGGTCTGGTCAGCGATCAAACGCAAGAGACGACGGCGGGTTTCATTCCAGATAAAATCGCTCTTGCCACTAAATACATACAATCTGCCCCGCACCGCTTCTTTGACAATCACCGATGCCCCATACAATTTCATTTCACTGCCCAGATACCTACTCACTAGGTCATCGAGGGCATGGGGCGCGCCCGCTAGCACCTGTTTAATAGCTTCCTCGATCGCCTGTCTAATCCTATTGGCTTGTCCGTTAGTGATCTCCATACAGTGCAGGGACTCCAGACGCATCTGCCCTGCCCCCTTAAATAGGATCAGTGCCCCCCCATCCGCATCCGTAACCCGACTAACAATGATCGGGATCAACTCCAAAAATTGGTTGAGATTGCGAAAACTGCGCAGTGCATAGCCCAAAAAACTAAGCAGTTCTTGGATTTTATTCTGTTCTTGCTGGAGTCTAGCGAGTAAATCCTTAAGGTCTTGCAGGGACAGCACTTTGCCATTGACCTTGCCTGCGAGGTCAATCTCTTTGGGGGTAGAGAGGGGCTTAGGCAATGATAAGGACATAATCGACGATGATAAGTGCGTATAGTTTAGCCTTAAATGGGTATTTTGCAGAATAAGTTTTCAGGAATTTTCTTAAACCATGTCAATTTCTAGTTTGCAAATGGTTTGTTACGATCGTTTGCTCCATATCCTCAAGGGGGAATACATAGACCTGCATACCCCCAATGCCGAGTTGCCCATTCCGGTTGTGATTTTGACCCAAGGTTCGGCGGCAGTGGCGTTAGAAGTGCGTCCTTGGCGGGAGAGCATCATGATTGCCATTTGGACATATGTGGTTACAGGGGCAAATATTACTGCCGATCTGTGCCGGTTTTTATTGAGACAGAATGAACTGCTGAAGTTTGGTGGTTTTAGCCTAGACAGCGACAATGATATTCGCCTCCAAGCTAATCTGTATGGTAGCAATTTTTCTAGTAGGGAAGTTTTGACTGTAGTACAGGAAATTCTCTCTGCCGCTGATCACTACGACGATCTAATTGTCCAAACTTGGGGCGGTAAACGGGCAATCGATCACCTCAGTCACAGGTAGTGAGCACCTCAGAAAAAAAATTGCTTTTCTTCCAACCCTACTCTCGGGTTTATCCTGATTAACACTCATCATAGGCTTCCATATCCAATAGATGAATGTACGGCTCCACTAGGTCAGGACGCCTGAAAGCTAAAGCCCTTAGGGTGTGCCAGTCCCGCAGACTATCAAAAGGATTGTCATAGTCATCCCGCTCTAAGCGCGCCGCAATTTCAGCAATTTCTTGGGGGGTGAGGCGATCGATATCAGGCTGGGCTTGACTTTTGGCTTTATTCATAGACTTTTCCTCCCTAATGCGGAACGGGAGACTCGAACTCCCACTCGGTTAAGAACAGGTACCTGAAACCTGCGCGTCTACCAATTCCGCCAGTTCCGCTCACTCAATGCAATTAGCTATTATAACCCTATTCCCGACAAATGTCAAACAGAGAGCGATCGTCCCTAGCGGTTGCCAGATACTCATACAATTCTCGCCATTGGTGGTTTTGGATCAAATCAATCACTTGGGCTAATGCCTGTTGATAGGTTTGTAGGGCCGTCAGCAGGGGAGTAGTATTGTATTCTGCCATCAGTGTCCCTAATTCTGGGTTGCCCCCCCCTACCCTAGAAGTGTCCCGAAAACCTGAACTCGCCAATTGATGGGCAAGGCGGAGAATTTGGGGATCGCTTGCTTGACTGACACTGCGAATTAAACTGGCACTCACCATTACAGGTAAATGGGAAATCCAAGCTACGGCGCGATCGTGCTCAGTGGGGCTACATCTGACAACCTTCATACCTAGTCGTTGCCAAAATTGGGCTACGGTGTCTGCGATTTCGCCTTCACAGACCACACAGACCCGCTCTTGAAATAAACCGCTTTCGGCGGCAGTGATCCCCTGTCCTGCTGTGCCTGCCATAGGATGACTACCGACAAAATGAGGATAAATGGCTTGGGCACTGGGGACGATCGCCCCCTTGACCGAAGCTACATCAGTAACGAGGGTGGGCGGTTGAATATACTTACTGAGTTTTTGTAGGACAGGTAAAACTTGGGCAATGGGCGTACAAATAACTATCAGATCAGTATGAACTAAGTCAGAGATATGCTCTAACTCAGGCTCAGCATAGTCCACCGCTCCCATCTGTACGGCTAACTCACAGGTAGCCCGACTGCGGCTCACCCCCCAGACCCGATCCCCCAGCCTGCGTAAATCCAAGCCTAGGGATCCGCCAATTAAGCCTAAGCCAATGATCCCTACTCTCACAACAGAAACCCCATTGCCGTTTTTACTGCTGTTAGGGTTTGGTTGGCAATTTCTGCTGCTTTTTGCCTACCTGCTTGTAAAACTGCGTCTAAATAACCTTTTTCTGCCATTACCTCTTTATATCTTGCTTGGATGGGCTGTAAATGACTAATTAGAGCTTCCGCCAACAGGGGCTTAAATTCACCCCACCCCTTGAGATTTTGGCATTCCCCTGCTACTTCTGCTTTAGTTTTGCCTGTAGCTAGGGCATAGATGGTCAAGAGATTGTGGCATTCGGGACGATCGGGGTTATCAAATTCTAGGTGTCGCTCTAGATCAGTTTTACATTTCTTAATTTTTTTAGTGATGAGATCGGGGGGATCGAGCAGACCGATTCGGCTCATCTCTTGGGGATCGGACTTAGACATTTTGGCACGCCCGTCAGTTAAACTCATCACCCGCGCTCCCTCTGCCCTAATCAGGGGTTCAGGCACTTTGAGAATTGGCTGTGCCTCACTGGCAAACAGATAGTTAAACTTTCCTGCAATGTCCCTAGTCAATTCCAAATGTTGTTTTTGGTCCTCCCCGACGGGCACAAGGTCGGCCTGATACAGGAGAATATCTGCCGCCATCAACACAGGATAATCCAACAGACCCACCCCCACATTTTCCCCCTGTTTGATCGCCTTCTCTTTGAATTGGATCATTCGTTCTAGCCAGTTGAGGGGCGTAATACAATTCAACAGCCACGCCAGTTCACTGTGGGCAGGAATTTGGGATTGCACAAACACTGTCGATCGCTGGGGATCAATTCCACAAGCCAAATACAAGGCGGCAACCTCCCGGGTGTGTTGTGCCAACGTGGTGGGATCGTGGGGCACAGTAACCGCATGTAAATCCACCACACAGAAAAAATTTTCATATTCGGCTTGGCTCAGTACCCAGTTGCGGATCGCCCCAAAATAATTGCCAATGTGGAGATTGCCAGTCGGTTGTACCCCCGATAAAATGCGTTGACGACCAGAGTTAGCCATGACTAAAACTGTAAACCTAAATATCAAAATTTTAATAGGACTGACGCTAATTTTTAGAAGGGGGAAGTCTGCCCCCACACATCATCCCTGTTAAAATACAGTTTTTGACCATATTAACCATGTCCATGACCACACCAAAACGGGCGCTAATCACAGGCATTACAGGGCAAGACGGCTCTTATCTGTCAGAATTTTTGCTAGACAAAGGCTATGAAGTACATGGCATTATAAGAAGATCGTCTAGCATCAATACCAGTCGCATTGACCATCTCTACCAAGACCCCCATTTGCCCGGGACTAGGCTATTTTTGCACTATGGGGACTTGACCGATGGCAGTACCCTGCGCAGGATTCTGGAAATTAGCCAGCCCGATGAGGTCTATAATCTAGGAGCCCAGTCCCACGTGCGGGTCAGCTTTGATGAACCACAATATACGGTAGATACAGTCGCTCTAGGGACATTAAGATTACTAGAAGCGATCCGCGAATATCAACAGCGCACTGGTAGAGCAATTCGTTTTTATCAAGCGGGATCGTCGGAGATGTTTGGCTTGGTGCAGGAAGTGCCCCAGACCGAAAAAACCCCGTTTTATCCCCGCAGTCCCTACGCTTGCGCCAAAGTCTATGCCCACTGGCAGACGATCAATTATCGTGAAGCATACAATTTGTTTGCCTGTAATGGCATCCTTTTCAACCACGAGTGTGTAACGGCTGAAACTCCAGTATTTATTAAGGAAAATGGGTTGATTGATCTTTTGCCGATCGCCGATTTAGTCCCCCATGGCACGGATGCTAGTCATGGGCATCGGTACACCACTGACTTGCCCCAGAACCAAGGTAATCCCCTATATGTCTGGGATGCCCAAGGGTGGACAGCCATAACCTGTATGACAGCTACTTGGAACGGGGGCAAACAGCCTAAACCTGTGCATCAGATTTGCGCCCAGGGGGCAGTTGTTTCTGCAACTAGCGATCATGTGGTCTTTACAGCCACAGGCGAACAGCGATCGGCAGACATTCAGCTTGGGACACAACTGCAGTTGATTGACTTACCCCCACCCCCTGAACAGATTGATCTAACTACCACAGAGGCATGGTTACTGGGCTTAATCACCGCCGAAGGTTACATTACTCCCGAAGGCACAGTGCAAATCACTAATCAAGATCAGGAGTTGCTGCGGAGAGCCATATCCCATTGGCGTAAAGTTACAGGTGGGGATTACCACAGTAATTCCCCAACTCAACTTTACTTGACAGGAGCTAATGACTATGGGCGGTATCTGCGTAACCAGCTTTACACCCACTATAACTACAAACGCATTCCCAAAAGGGTACTCAATGCTGACTATCATGCTCGTTTAGCCTTTTTAGAGGGTTTTAATGGGAAAAGCACACCTTGTACTTATGAATTTCAGAGCTTCAAAACCGATTCACCAGTGTTGTCAGCGGGATTGTATTGGCTGGCACTAACTACCCTGAATCGGCGCCCCATCATCTGCCCCGAGAAAACCTATTATCAAATCCATCTCAACTCACCCAATCCAGCGGTGCTTCCAGAAGTGGTGAAGAATGAAGCCATTGATTATCAGGGCTGGCTATTTGATCTGGCAACAGTTTCAGGTACTTTTCATGCAGGTATAGGACAAGCATGGATTCACAATAGTCCCCGCAGAGGTGAGACTTTTGTTACCCGCAAAATCACCAGAGCCATCGCCAATATTATCTACAAAAAGCAAAACAAACTCTATTTAGGCAACCTAGATGCCAAGCGGGACTGGGGCTACGCCAAAGATTATGTAGAGGCAATGTGGTTGATGTTACAGCAAGATCAGCCTGACGATTATGTGATTGCTACAGGTGAAACCCACTCGGTGCGGGAATTCTTAGAAGTGGCATTTAACTATGTGAATTTGCGCTGGGAAGACTATGTGGAAATCGATCCCCGCTATTTTCGGCCTACTGAAGTGGAACTATTGATTGGCGATGCCAGTAAAGCCAAAGTCAAGTTGGGCTGGCAACCCCGTGTAACTTTTCAGGAGCTAGTAAAAATTATGGTAGATGCTGACTTGGCGGCAGTCGGTAAAGCACCCTAATCCCCTTCTCTGTTCTGGGCGAGGGAGATGAAATGGGCAGAAGGGTTTCCACAAGCCCCTGTATGGTTGCCCCCAGCCTATACAGGTACAGCTAGCTGCTTGACTTTATTTTCTAGGGACTGCATCAGGGCATTGAAGGGTTTGACAAATTTGTCGATCCCCTCTACCTGCAGTTCTGACATCAC
>JBKBMU010000004.1:71417-134429 GCA_046295715.1 Pseudanabaenaceae cyanobacterium | reverse complement strand
CTGATCGAGGTCAATGCCGAAGGCACGAACATCAGCCAACACTTGATAGGCATCTTCCAAGCCCACTTCCAAGCGATCGGCCACATCACAGTGATCGGCACAAGCCATGATCGTTTCAGGGGGCATAGTATTCACCGTATTGGGGCCGACTAGGTTATCCACATACATCACATCGCTGTAGGCAGGATTTTTGGTACTGGTACTTGCCCAGAGCAGGCGTTGTTCCCTTGCGCCCTTTTCCTTCAGAGCTTGCCAGCGATCGGATGAATAGATTTCCTTATATTTTTGATAGGCGATTTTGGCATTGGCGATCGCCACCTTGCCCTTGAGGGACTCCAGTTTTGCCTTTTCCGCAGGTGAGACCCGCAGGCGAATGAGGTTGTCGAGCATCGCATCTACTTTGGTATCAATTCGGCTCAAGAAGAAACTCGCCACTGATGCTACTCGTACGGACAAACCCTTGTTTTCCAACTGTTCCAAGCCACGGATATAAGCCCAACCTGCCTCTTCATAATCCCAGATGGAGAACAGCAGGGTAACATTGACGGGGATACCTTCTGCAATCACTTGCTCGATTGCTGGAAAACCTGCCCGCGTGCCTGGGATTTTGATCATCACATTGGGACGGTCAATGGTCTGCCAAAATCTAATGGCTTCGGCGATCGTGCCTTCAGTGTCATTGGCTAATTGGGGCGATACTTCAATTGATACATAGCCGTCAATGCCATCAGATTCTTCATAGACAGAGCGGAGAATGTCTGCCGCTTCCCGAATATCAGTAAATGCCAAGTCTTCGTAGATTTCCTTAACTGTTTTGCCTGCCTTAATCCCAGCCAAAATTCCATCATCATAAATAGCATTGCCTGCGATCGCCTTCTCAAAGATAGCAGGGTTAGAAGTAATGCCGCGAATGCCCTGCTCTCTGACCATTTCTGCTAGTTTGCCCGAACGAATTAGGTCGCGACTGAGATTATCCATCCAGACGCTTTGCCCAAATTGTTGCAACTCCAGTAAGTGATTAGTCATTGCCGTACCCTCTTGATATAGGCTAAATTCAGCATAAGAGAGTAAAACCAGAATCCCCTAAAGTTTCATTTTAAGTTAAGGATTGGCTCTGATTCCCAGTGCAAAAGGCTTGGTGCAGTTCTGTATCCCACTATACACCAATTCTAAAGAAATCTAAAAAGTCTATTGGATGGGATTGCCCCAGTCTATGGTGGTGAGTGTGGCGAGGCTGACAATTTTTCTAAGGAGAATAACCATGAGTACTGAACCAGAGAAAAATCCCAAGGGCAAAAGGTGGTTTAGGCGTTATGCTGAGCGGTTTACAGCAAACGGCTGGTTAGATTGCGGAAAAGGTCAAAGAGACCCTACAGACTGATGTGGGTAAGTTGGCTAAGGGAGCGGCAAGTAAGACCGTAGAATGGCACGATGGTGGCAAGCCAATAGAAGCTACCGCAGAGACTCCAGAAGCTGAAGTTTCTTCTGATTCGGTAGCCAGGAGGCTTTTCCAATCAGCAGTTTGGGCTAGGCTACTGACATTTACGCAGGAGTTCTTTTCTCAGTTCAGAAATCTGGGTCTGATGAGGCTAAGGTATTGTTTACAAAACGCAATACCAAGTTAGCTTTATATCGCTTACTATCTATGGTGAGTATGTTGTTATGATAATTCTATGTGGCGCATTTTCAACTCTTTAGTCGCAGGGGTTGCGGATGCACTGTTTAAGCCTAACTGTGCTATTTGTGGTAAACCCAGTGAGGATTATGTCTGTGCTTCCTGCGATCGCCAGTTATCTGCCCACCAGTTAGCTAACCCCATCCAATCTGACCCCAAACTGCCTGTGTTACTGTTTGTATGGGGTACTTATGAACAGGCATTGAAACAAGCGATCGCCCGCTGTAAGTATCAAAATCAGCCCCGCATTGCTTTCCATTTAGGACAAAGACTGGGTGAAGTCTGGCAAAATCAGCCCCCCTGTCAGGCATTGGGTAAGCTAGCAGTGATCCCGATCCCAATGCACGCCGATAAATTGAAATTGCGGGGATTCAACCAAGCGGAAGAGTTGGCAAAAGGCTTTTGCCGTGTTACCCACCTGCCCCATTGTCCTGAGTGGTTGGTGCGGGTGAAGTATACTAAACCGCAAATGGAAACTAAATCCAAACAAGAACGGGAAGCTAATTTGCGTCAGGCTTTTCAAGCTCATGTCCCCCCACATCCCTATCAAGGGGTAATTCTCCTAGATGATATTTACACTACTGGCGTAACCATGCGCACAGCGATGGAAACCTTGGCGGCGGCAAATGTCAAAACTCTGGCAATTGTGGTGTTAGCCCGTCCCCATTTCCCTGTAACCTATAAAAAAGAGTTGAGCAAAACCCGCTAGGAGGTTGAAGTGTGTTGAGAGGTTGTATATTGCTGATACTTGTTTTATGGTTGTGGTGTGCCCCTGCGATCGCCCAGTCGTCGGACTACACAGAGATTTATGCCCACCGGTTGCAACAGTTACAGGAGCGGATCGAGACTCTAAGGAAGTATGTAAATGCCGATAAATTTGTAGATGTACGCGCCTACATTCGGGGTCCGTTGGGGGAGATTCGCAGAGACATTGCCTATTTGGCGATGGGTTTGCGGGGGGAAGCCATGAAACAGGCAAAACAACTGGGTAAGGCGATCGCTGATGACCTAGTTAAATTGGATGTTGCCGCTAAGGAATTCAATTCTCAGAAAACTGAGGATAGTTATTTGCAAGTGAAAGCAGATTTCAATAAGTTGCTAGAAATTTTGCCCAAGCAGTAATATGGCTGACCGCCCGATCCTATTGGACTTTGAGAAGCCCCTGTATGAACTGGAGCAACAAATCGAACAGATTCGCAAACTAGCGGAAGCGGCAGGGGTAGATGTGTCTGACCAAATTGCCCACCTAGAACAGCGTGCCGAAAAACTCCAGCAAGAAATTTTTAGTAATCTGGGGGCGATGCAGAGGATGCAGTTGGCGCGTCATCCCCGTCGCCCCAGTACCCTAGACTACATTCAGACTATTACTGATACTTGGCTGGAGCTACATGGGGATCGGCGCGGCAATGATGACCCAGCCATAGTGGCGGGTCTAGCCAAACTGGGGGACTATGGGGTGGTGATCATGGGGCACCAAAAGGGCAGGGATACCAAAGACAATGTGGCGCGGAATTTTGGCATGGCATCACCAGGGGGCTATCGCAAGGCGGCGCGCCTGATGGAATATGCTCACCGTTTCCAGATGCCCATCATTACCCTAATCGATACACCGGGAGCTTATCCGGGTGTCGCCGCCGAAGAGCAGGGGCAGGGGGAAGCGATCGCCGCTAATTTGCGGTTGATGTTTAGTCTAGCTGTGCCCATCATCTGTACGGTGATCGGTGAGGGCGGGTCGGGCGGGGCTTTGGGGATTGGGGTGGGGGATCGGCTGTTGATTTTTGAGAATGCGGTTTATACCGTGGCTACCCCCGAAGCCTGTGCGGCAATTCTGTGGCGGGATGCCAGCAAAGCCCCCAAAGCCGCCGAGGCACTGAAAATTACTGCCTTTGACCTGTACAGGATGGGCATCGTGGATGAAATCCTGCCCGAACCGAGGGGCGGAGCACATCGCAATCCGATCGCCACTGCCCACACCCTCAAAAGTGCTCTACTCAGGTATTTACAGGAACTAAAGCAGATACCCACTGCGGAACTACTGGAGCGACGCTACCAAAAGTTTCGCCAGATGGGAGTATTTATGGAAGAGGCTACAACTGCACTTTCAGGGCAGGGGCAAGGGGCTGACGATGGTTTTCTTGGCGAGCATCCGTAATTAGCCAATCCAGCGCCGCCTCTTGCAGGTCGATCGATACACCTTTTTTATCTACACAATAGCGACCAAATACCAGTTTGTCCACCAAATGCACATCCATCAGGCGGGAATACTCAAAAATTACGCTCCGCTCGATCACTGCCCCCCTACACACATGACAATTAGGACCAATCATGGTCGGGCCGATAATGGTTGCGCCGTCATCAATACGGGTCATACCCCCAATATATACAGGCCCCTGTATAGTAACCTTATCCCAATTTACAGCTACATTTAAGCCTGTGTAGATATTGGGTCTAACCTGTTCACCGGGAATAGGCACATTTTTAATTTTGCCAGTCAGCACATCCTGAATCGCTTGCCAGTAGTCAGGGACGCGCCCAATATCTACCCACTGAAAATCCATAGATAAAGCATAGAATGGGGCATTCATTGCCACTAACTGGGGAAACAGATCGCTCCCAATATCATACACTTGACCTGAAGGAATGTAGTTCAATACTTCTGGCTCAAAAATATAAATCCCCGTGTTGATTTGATTGCCGAGTGCTTCAGATTGTTTGGGTTTTTCTTGGAAAGTGATAATCCGTTGATTTTCATCAGTTACCACTACCCCATAACTGGATACCTGTTCAGGGGGTACTGTTTTGGTAATTACTGTTGCCAGGGCATTTTTTTGCCAGTGCCAGCGGATCGCTTTGGTCAAATCTAAATCGATCAAAGCATCCCCACACAACACCACAAAAGTATCATCAAAAAAAGGATAAAAATCCTGAACCTTTTTCAATCCCCCTGCCGATCCCAAAGCCTCGCCAATTAATTGCCCGTCCTCCACTCTGCCCTCAAAAGAGTAGGCCATCTGTACGCCAAATTTGAACCCATCCCGAAAATAATTTTCTATTTCTTCAGATAAATGGCTCACATTGACCATAATCTGGTTGAACCCATGTTTCTTCAAGAGTTCCACTAAAAATTCCATCACAGGTTTCTGCATGATCGGGATCATGGGTTTGGGCATAATGTTGGTTAGAGGACGCAGTCTCGTACCTTTACCCGCCGCTAAAATCATTGCTTTCATTTACTACTTCTCCACACACTAACTTCACATGAGGGGATTAAAATGGGGATTTGATATTTTTTTACTAGCAACGATCGGCCTTTACTTAAGTTACCACAGTTATTAGTGCAAAAAATGTCTAGTGCCTGTAAATACCATGCTGATCCCCAATTCATTGGCGGCACTGATGGACTCCTGATCCCTAATACTTCCCCCCGGTTGGACGATCGCTGTGATGCCCGCTTGTCCTGCCAGCCTCACTGTATCGGCAAAGGGCAAAAAGCCGTCGCTGGCTAGGACTGCTCCCTGTGCCCGATCGCCTGCCTGTTGGATGGCAAGTTGGGCGGCACCCACCCGATTGGTCTGCCCTGCCCCGATTCCCACTGTCACTAGGTCGCGGCTGAGGACGATCGCATTGGACTTGACATGGCGGCAGATTTTCCAAGCAAATAGCAACTCTCTGAGGGTAAGGGGATCAGGAGCAGTCTCCGTAACCACCTGCCAGTTTGCGGTAGTCAAGGGTTGCAGATCACTGTCTTGCACCAGAAAACCGCCCGCCACCATGCGCACTGTCTGCCGAGGGCTAGTAGTCAGGTCAGGTAGGGTCAAAACCCGCAGGTTGGGCTTTTTCGCCAGAATTGCCTGAGCTTCAGGGGCACAGTCGGGGGCAACTACACATTCCAAAAAAGTGCTGATCAATGCCTCTGCTACCGTGCCCACGATCGGGTAGTTCAAGGCTACGATCCCACCAAATGCTGACACACTATCACTGTTGAATGCCCGTTCGTATGCCTCAGCCAAGGTCGGTGCCGTAGCCACCCCACAGGGATTGTTATGTTTGATAATTACTGCTGTTGGTAGCTCAGCTACAAACTCGGCAATGAGGGCGCGCGCCGCTTCCAAATCCAACAGATTGTTGTAACTCAGCTCTTTGCCTTGTAGTAGTTTTGCACCTGTCCAGCCCTGTGTCCCCACCTTGTACCAAGTAGCTGACTGGTGGGGGTTTTCCCCATAACGCAAATCTTGAATTTTCTCCCCTTGGAGATGATAGGTACTAGTGCCTGCCAAATAGTCTGCGATCGCTTGGTCATAGGCCTGCACCTGTCTAAACGCCGCCAC
Organism: Pseudanabaenaceae cyanobacterium; assembly: GCA_046295715.1. Lineage (GTDB taxonomy): Bacteria > Cyanobacteriota > Cyanobacteriia > Pseudanabaenales > Pseudanabaenaceae > JBKBMU01. The sequence continues at coordinate 128,426 of JBKBMU010000004.1, read as the reverse complement.
TGCCAATCTCTGCCGATACTCTTGATCAGTGTGCCCCCGGCGCTGGATAAACTCCCCATACTGACTAGGATCAGATAACACGGTTACATAGTGAAAATTCTTCGCCCCCGCCCGCAATAGAGTCGGGCCGCCAATATCAATCTGCTCGATCCCTTGGGCAAGGGTTACCCCTGGCTGCCTGATCGTCTCCTGAAAAGGATAGAGATTTACCACCACCAAATCTATTAAATTGATATTATTTGCCAGCAAATCTTCACAATCGCTGGTGATTTCCCGCCTTGCCAAAATGCCCCCATGAATTTTCGGATGTAGAGTTTTCACTCGCCCCCCCAGAATTTCGGGTGAGTCTGTGTAGTCCGAGACTTTAATCACAGGCAGACCCTGCTCTTTCAGTAACTGGGCAGTACCGCCACTGCTGATGATCTGCCAGCCTTCCTGGGTCAGGAATTGGGCGAGTTCGCCTATACCTGTCTTGTCAAAGACACTCAACAGCGCTAACTTTTTCATAATTTACCGAAACTGCTCAAATTTACAGGGACCTTTTTTGCGATCAGGGCAGGTAGTAGCCTCAGTGGATACAGGCGGATTTTTGCCCAGATTCACATCCCGCAGGTTAGCTCCCGACAAATTGGCCCCGCTAAAGTCTGCTCTTTCCAAGATCGCCCCCCGCAGGTTTGCCCCCGTCAGATTTGCTCCCCTAAAAGTAGCAAAAGCTAGATTGGAATTGCTCAAATTGGCTTTAATCAAACTGGCATTGTTTAGATTTACTCCCAACAAATTCAACCGCGACAGATTCAAACCGTCCAACCTTCTATTGACCGCCTGCCACACCATGTATGCCTCACTGTCTAACTTGGTTTCTTCAGGTGTACCTTTTTCCCCGATCCTTGTGCCCTGAAAATTAGTCCCCCGAATAGTAGCCTTAGTTAAATTGGCCCCTTTGAGGTCAGCATCTGAGAGGTTGGCTAAGCTCAAATCCGCATTTTCCAAGTTTGCGCCCCTGAGATCGGCTTTAGTTAGGTTTGCCCCCCGCATATTGCCACCGCTCAAGTCCATCCCACTCAGGTCGCGCCCACTGACATCTTTCCACCAACCTGCCCTCAAGCCCAACTGGGTCAAAGGACGGTCTAAAACTACCACTGCCACCCACACCAGCGCGATCGCCCCCAGCCCCAAACCGCCAACTTTGATAATTGTCCTCCAAGGCAACTGGGGCATAGTACACTGAGGCTTGGCAGGGGGCGGCTGTACCCGACTGTGGAGGGGTTCTCGTTCTATTAGTACAGGTTCTGACTCTGCCCTAGCCATAGACACAGAGAGATTAGACTCATCCAATAGTTCCTGAAACTGCCGCACCTCACGGTGAATAATCTCTTCAGGCACAGGCAGGGGGCTTGGTTGTTTGATCGCAGGTGCCCCTTGATTACTGATGGCAGGGGGGGGAGCTACAGGGGTTTCATTGCCAACCAAACCTGACCAGTCAGTATTTTCATCTGGGCTGAAAATATCGAGGGTAGCCTCCTGCACCCCCGATACTTCAGTAATCAGAGCAGGGGGGGCAGGCTCAAAGGGTTTGCGATCGGGGTTTAAGCCTGTACTCATCAGGGGGCTGGTCCATCGCTTCTCTCCATCGGTGGGCGGTTCAGGGCGCGACGGCAGTGGCGGCAGACCCGTGCCCGCAAAAGTCTCATGCAGGGGCGGTGTATTAGCGGCGGCACTACTGCGAAAATCCTCTAGGTCTAGATCAATGTCAATGTTGATGTCTTCCAGCTTGGTGCCAAAACTACTGCCTTGACTGGGTTCAGGGGCAAAGCTATCTAGGTAAGAAGGGCGGGCAAATTCAGATTCTTGGGTGTCATGGACAGGGCTGGGGGTAGGAGTATCGTTCTCCAAGTCGGCAAATACAGCATCTAGATCGGGGACAGAGGGAGGCAGAACCGCCGCCGATACTTCAGAAGTAAACACCCTTTTCACATCTTCAGCGGGAGGATGTAGATCCAAACTGGGATCGGTGGGCACGAAGTCCTGTGTTTCCATTGCTTCTAGGCTGGCAAGACTATCCAGTTCAAGTTCAAGATCGACTTGGGCTAATTGGTCTTTCTCGTCCCACTCTTCTGCTTCCTGCCGTGCCATCTCTGAGACTGAAGAGGGGATGTCCGTCCAATCGCTAGAGTTATTTTCATCGGCAGGTGTCCAATCGCCGACAGCACTGCTAGCAGTAATTGACTCCCATTCAGGCAAATCTAAATCCAGAGCGTGCTCCTGCAGAGAAGGGGCACCCATGCTCACAGTAGTGCCCCCTGTGATACTGCCTAAGTTGTCAGCCAGCCAGTCCATCTCGATTTCTTCTGACTGAGACAGTAATTCATCTAATTCCAATTCGTTAAGCCAATTGGCGTCATCCGCAGTTAGACTTGACCAATCAGGGGTTGAGGGATGGTTTTCGGCAGGCATGTCTGCATCCTTTCTGGGTTTGGCTGTGTACCCACACTCATCTACCTCTACATAGATACCCTATTATTGGCTAACGGTCAAGTCTTTCGCCAACCTGTGATAGAATTACAACTTTCACATCTACCTATGGTCTGTTAAGTTCTCCGCAACTAGTGATGATTTAACTAGACCTTCATCTATACTTTAACTCTGGAGTGTTACAAGGAGCTTCATGTCTACTCAACTATCAGAGCGCGCCCAAGCGGTAACCCAGTTCATGCAAACCCTACAGGATACCATCTGCGCAGGTTTAGAAGCGATGGATGGGGCGGGGCAGTTTCAGCAAGATGAGTGGGAGCGAGCCGAGGGGGGCGGCGGTCGGTCGCGGGTGATGACCAAAGGCAAAGTATTTGAGAAGGGAGGGGTCAATTTTTCGGCAGTGCATGGTGCCCATCTGCCCCCCAGTATTATTCAACAGCGACCTGATGCCAAAGGTTACGGTTTCTATGCCACGGGGACATCTATGGTGCTTCACCCTGAGAATCCCTATGTCCCGACTGTCCATTTGAACTATCGCTATTTTGAGGCGGGTCCTGTGTGGTGGTTTGGCGGGGGTTTGGATTTGACTCCCTACTATGGTTTTCGGGAGGATGCCCACCATTTACATCTTCTGCTCAAACAAGCCTGCGATCGCCATCATCCGGCTTATTACCCAGTCTTCAAGCACTGGTGCGATGAGTATTTCTATTTGCCCCATCGGCAAGAGCCTAGGGGGGTAGGCGGTGTCTTTTTTGATTATCAAGATGGCACAGGCAAACTCTATCGGGGGGACAAACAAGGGCAAGCGCATGGGGTGAGTGAGTCATTTGGGGAGTTACCTGAGCGCAGTTGGGAAGAGCTATTTGCCTTTGTCAAGGATTGTGCGGCGGTGTTTTTGCCTGCCTATGGGGAAATTGTTGCCAGAAGAAGAGATATGCCCTATGGGGAAAGGGAAAGACAGTGGCAGTTGTATCGCCGCGGTCGCTATGTAGAGTTCAACTTAGTGTACGATCGGGGGACGATTTTTGGTTTACAAACCAATGGGCGCACCGAGTCGATTTTGATGTCCCTACCGCCCCTAGTGCGTTGGGACTATAACTATCACCCTGCCCCCCACACCCCTGAAGCTGAATTGTATGAGGTCTTCCTCAAGCCCCAAGCATGGGCAGAATGGACTGGCAATTGATAGGTTTTATAGTCAATTCCCTTTAGATTGGGACACTAGCCTCACCCCCGACCCCGGGGAGTAGCTTGCGCCCCCAAATAACAGTTCATTAGTGTGTCAATAACTTAACTAGGATGACTATGAGTCTGTTAGTTACTGCGCCTAGTGACTTCTTTGGCGATGGCAGTTAAAGTGTCGGTCAAGGAATCAGTAAAAATTTCATAAAAGGCATCAGCAGGAATGTTAGCCAAGGGTTGGGCATGGACAGTGTAGGTAATCAATACTTGGGTGGGTGGGGTGCGGGGTACAAACGACACAGGTTCAATCAACCATGTGCCTTCTAGGGTTTGGAGGTCTCCTTCTAAGAGGCGGAAGTTGATTTTTTGGCGATCTTCTTCTCTGATTTGCAGAACCGTGCGCGATACTACGCTGACCAAAAATACCTGACGGCGATCTACCTGTTCTACCACTTTTTGTTCACCCCGATCCTCCAAAATTCTACTCACTGTTATATTGGGAATAAACCTAGAGAGATTGCCATAGTCCGTGAGCACTGACCAGACTTGACCCATACTGCCATTGACTAGAATGCGGGCTGTGTAGCGTCCGTCCTTGCCTGTAACTACTACTTGTCCGCGCCGCAGTTGATCCCGCTGGATCGCTGGCAGGCGATCGACTGGGCCATCAAACAGGCCTTGAGTATAGGCATGAGGCACACCCAGCCCTAAACTGGAAACTAGTATTACTGACCAAATTCCCGCCCGCATAACCTCATGTACATCAAAATTTGCGGCATCACTTGCCTCGATCAAGCCCAAGCGATCGCTGCCATTGGCATAGACGCTTTAGGGTTTATTTGCGTTCCCCAGTCTAGGCGGTATATTCCACCCGAACGGCTACAGCTAATTACTAACCAACTCCCCGATAGTGTAGAAAGAATTGGGGTCTTTGTAAATGCTGACTATAAAACTATTCTCAGTATTACGGCAGATTGCCAGCTTTCTGGGATTCAATTGCATGGTCAAGAAAGTATAAGTTACTGTGTGGAACTGAAGCAGTCTTTATCAGCAATTAAAATAATTAAAGCTGTCTCGGTACGCCATAGTTCCGACTTAGCAGCAGCTCTAAGTTATACCCCAATAGTAGATATTTTGTTATTGGATGCTTACGATCCAAATCTCTTAGGGGGTACAGGTAAACAAATTGAGTGGTCAATGTTAAAGAACTTTACAGCACCCATACCTTGGTGGTTGGCAGGGGGCTTAAACCCTGAAAATGTTTTAACTGCTCTGAGTTTAACTAATCCGGATGGTATCGATTTGTCCAGTGGTGTAGAGATTAGTGCGGGCAATAAAGATATAACCAAAGTGCAAAGATTGTATAATTTGCTAAAGCGAGCCTAACAATTCCTCAATTTTTGGATTTACCCCTGAAGACCCTGGGACTCCTCTACCCCTAACAGTTGCAAGCTCTCGATCATGCTTGGTTGGCCTTGGGCAGTAAAAATTGTGGATATCCGCCAACAGTTGACGTCTGAGTTTGGGACCATAGACGGGGCAATTCCTGTATACCGCTGTTGCAACCTCAATCAACTGGCAGACCTAGGAGGGCTAATCCCCAGTAGTATAATATTTTATGATAATATGCTCACTAACTACAACAGATGCTAAGGAGCATGTTTGTCCATACCAACGAGTGTGGGATTGTTAAACTCTCCCCCGAGAGCCTCACTTTAGTAGCAGACTTTTTCAAAGTATTATCTGAGGTGAGTCGTCTCCAAATTCTCTGTGCCCTCAGAAGTGGTGCCAAAAATGTAACTGAAATTATGGCAGCTACACAACTGGGGCAAGCTAATGTCTCCAAGCACCTTAAAATCCTCACCCAAGCTGGACTGGTGGAGCGGGAGCAGCGGGGAGTATGTGTTTACTACCACATTGCCAGTAAGTACATTTTTCAGCTTTGCGATCTAGTCTGCGATATGTTAACAGAGCAGATTCAGCAGCAGGCACAGCAGTTGCAGGAACTCTCCCACTTGAAACTAAATTAATTAACGCCAGTTCGGGCTAAGAAAAGTTCTACAAGCCACCCTCACCCCCAGCCCCTCCTCTATCTTTTTAGTTGATATAGCCCACTAGCTTGTTAATGGGTTTAAGAATATCCGCCTCAAAGCCTCCCCCCTTGAGCATCCTATGCCAATACAGCCAAGGTAAAACATGCACCTTAGTTAGATACATAGAGTAGCGCTCCTTGGTGGGATCGAGGGGGAAAGAAGGCATGAGCTTACCGCCATAGCCAAACTCTGCCATGATGGCGGAATTGTAGCCTGTAATCAGGGGGCAGCAGGTATAACCATCATAGCTGGCGCTCGGGGGTTTACCCCACATTACATTTAACAAATTTTCCACCACCACAGGGGCTTGCTTGCGGATCGCCGCTGCTGTTTTAGAAGTGGGCAGGGAAGAGGCATCCCCTAACCCAAACACATTGCCATAGCGGCTGTGCTGCAGTGTATCCTTGTTAACATCAATCCAACCGCTGGTATTGGCTAAGGAACTTAGCTTGACAAAATCAGGAGCACTCATAGGCGGTGCCACATGGATCATGTCATAGTGAATGGCTACATGCTCCGTGTGCCCATTCTGACTCACAGCAAAAACTGCTTCCTTGGTCTCCGGTTTGATCTCCACTAGGTTGTGCCCAAACTTGGTAGTAATCTCCCTTCTTGCCACCACCTTGTCCAAAGAAGCAGAATACTCAGGCACTGGGAACATAGCATTGGCTGCCGAACAAAATAGCACCTGCGTCTTGCGGGCTACCCCCACCTTGCTTTTGAAAGTGTCATCCGCCATGTACATAATTTTTTGGGGCGCCCCACCACACTTGATAGGGGTAGCGGGATAGGTAAAGATAGCAGTTCCCCCCTGAAAGTTGCGGATTGTCTCCCAAGTGTAAGGGGCATAGTCCTTAGAATAGTTGCTGGTCACACCCCCCTTGCCCAAAGCCTCAGGCAAACCCTTGATCAGATGCCAGTCAATCTGGATGCCGGGGCAAAGCACTAGGTAGTCATAGGCAATTGTGTGCCCTTGATCAGTACTCACCCGATTGTTGTCCGGGTCAAGGTGGGTTACCCTTGCCCTTAGCCACTTTGAGCCGTCAGGGATGACATCCTGTTCATCCTTGACAAACTGAGATAGAGGGGCAATGCCACCCCCCACTAGCGTCCAGCCTGGCTGATAATAGTGCTTAGTGGCAGGATCAATAATTAAAACATCTAAATCCCGCTTCCTGTTGAGCAGTTGTGCCGCTACGGTAATCCCTGCTGCACCCCCACCCACAATCACAACTTGATGCTGTGCCTTAGGCTCTGCAATTGTTATAGCCATAGTGATCCCCTTTCAGTATCCTAAAATCTTTATGCTAAATACAAAACCATATTACCACATAGTGATATAGTTGCAAATACTTGAGAAAAGCTTAAATTTGCCTACCCCCTTGACGAATTGGGGATTTTAGTTATATTACTATATAGTTATTCAATTAGGAGTGAGGGATATGTTGTTTAGGCAGTTGTTTGACTACGCAACTTGGACATATAGCTATTTGATTGCGGACGAAGTTACCAAGGAAGCTGCCTTGGTGGATCCTGTATTGGAACAGGTGGAGCGGGATTACAAGTTATTGCAGGAGTTGGGTTTGGCTCTGAAGTATTGTTTAGAGACCCATGTGCATGCGGATCACATTACTGGTTCGGGCAAATTGCGGGATTTGACAGGGTGTGAGGTGATTGTGCCGGAGAAAGCGCAGGTGAGTTGTGCCAATCGTCAGATCAAGCATGGGGAAACAGTATATGTAGGTAATGTGCCTATCCAAGCCATTGCTACTTTGGGGCATACGGACAGCCACATGGCTTATCTGGTGAACAACGATCGGGTGTTGACGGGTGATTCTCTGTTTATTCGGGGGTGTGGGCGCACCGATTTCCAAAGTGGGGATGCCGGTGCCATGTATGATTTTATCACCCAGCATCTGTTTACTCTGCCGAATGAAACCCTAGTTTATCCGGGGCATGACTATCGGGGGCAGAGTGTTTCTACAATTGGCGAGGAGAAAAAATACAATCCCCGCTTTGCTGGACATACTAGAGAGGAATTTATCGAGTTGATGCACAACTTGAAGTTGCCCGATCCCAAAAAGATCAGTGAAGCAGTGCCTGCCAATCAGCAATGTGGGCGGGTGTTGGTAGCCAGCTAGGGTAGGTACATGGGTATTTATTCTCTGACAGAAGAGATTGCTACGGCAGGTGAGTTGAGTGCTGAGGAGCTAGCCCAAGCCTGCCAGCAGGGCTACAAAGCTGTCTTAAATTTGCGCCAAGCCAAAGAGAAGTTTTTTTTTGCAGAATGAGGCAGAGATCGTCTATGCCCATGTACCTGTAAACCCGGGGGCTTTGAACAATGCTCTAGTGGCGCAGGTGTGTGCTGGGATTGAGCGGCTGGCTAAGCCCCTTTTGATCCACTGCTCGCTCCACGGGGATGGCGATGATCTACCTCGGCAGAAGGCAGGGCTTGACCAAGGGGGAGTTTCTGGCGCAGGTGGAGAAAATGGGGTTACCCAGGGGGTGGAACGCTTCTTTTTAGATTACATTGAGCGCAATTGTCAGCCAGAACTAAATGAGGAAAAAACATGATTACTAATATTGTGGGGCATATACTGGGCTTGATCATTGGCATTAGTCTGGGGTTGATTGGTGGGGGGGGCTCCATCTTGGCTACACCGGTTTTGATCTATGTGATGCAGGTGGAGAAGAAGGCGGCGATCGCTATGACCCTAGTAATTGTGGGGGTAGCCAGTGTTATTGGGGTGATCTCCCACTGGCTGCAAAAAAATGTAAACTGGCAGGCGGTGGTGGCATTTTCTCCTTCTTCTATGGTGGGAGCATATTTGGGGGCAAGGGTTGCCACTTTGCCTTTTGTCATACCAGAGGTGCAGCTGGTCATCTTAGGGGTAATGATGGTGATTGCTGCCATAGGGATGATTAGGCGCAAACCGGAAGAGGTGTTAGTACCCGTCCCTGAACAAATAGAGGAATTAGCCGAGGCAGCTGTAGTTGTATCTGTACCTGCAAAAAAGGACGGCTTCCATATTCCCCGCTGGCTCAAAATTGCTTTAGAGGGGTTTGGGGTGGGTTTTTTATCAGGTTTGGTGGGCATTGGCGGCGGCTTTTTGGTAATTCCTGCTCTTGTGCTCCTCGGTAATCTCCCTATGAAGGAGGCAGTGGGCACTTCCCTAGTAATTATTGCCCTGAAGTCAGCTACAGGTTTTGCTGGTTATTTTGGGAGTGTGACCATTAGTACTGAGTTGATGGTGTCTTTTACTTTTGTTGCCAGCCTTGGCATCATTCTGGGTTCGTATCTCAGTCGCTTTGTCAGTGCCGAACAACTGGAAAAGGGGTTTGGTTACTTTGTGCTGGCTGTGGCAGCTATTGTGCTCATCAAGCGCTAGGCAATTGCCAGCAGAAGGCGGGCTTTCACCACTGGATCCTTTTCCGGTGCTCTCCACTGCCGCAATAAACTAATGCCTGCGGGGAACCTAGAGAGGGCAACGATCGCTGCGTAACGCATTGACCAGTCTTCATCTTGCAAAATTAACTGTAGGGTATTTATTACTTTATTTATATCTAATGAAGCTAACTTGCTGGCCACATTACCTAAACCCTTGATGGCGGCGCGTCTGACACTGGGGGCAAAGTCTTGGAGGGCACAGTAGAGTAGGCGATCGAGGGCACGGGGATCAGCAATGCTAGCCAAAGCCCTGACCGTGTAAGCTCTTGCCCCATAATTGTGGTCATCCATGAGGTTTAACAGGTGGGGCACAGCTACTTCCCCCAGAGCAATTACCCCCCCCATTGCGATCGCTGCCGCCGAGGGATTGTTGTAGCCTAAAACTTTAATCAAAGTGGGGATCGCTTCTGGGCACTGCAAATTCACTAACTGCTGGACAGCCTCTATCATCTTGGCGGGAGAACTTGCGCGCTCGATGGCGTCAATAGCCTGCTCCAATTGACTTAGTTCGCTGGTCATCATAGTAACTCATCCATGACTAACATCACTTCTTGCAAAGTTTGCGCTAGACTGGGGTCAAGTTCAAGGGCAATACCTCCTGGGGGCAGGTGGTGTTCTAGGATATTTTTCAGGGCTAGAAGCTTGAAACTATTTTCTACGGGGCACGCTGCGATCTGCCGAAAAGCAGGCAAGTAGCCGATCTGCCCTAAGTCAGTCAGGGCTACCCTGCGCAGGTTGACATTAGGATGATGCAATTCTTGCACTAGCAGTTCCGCATACTGGGGATCGGCAGTCAAGCCATACATCGCCCTTGCCGCCGCCATGCGAATGCGAGGGAGAGGATGTTGCAAAAACGGCTCGATTAGTGCTTGCCCAGATAGTGCTTTCAGTGTGCCCAGGGTTTCTAAGATGGCTTCGTAGGGCTGGGGATCGCTACTTTGCAATAATCTACACAGGGCAGGCACACACTCTTGGGCAAGTTGGTAAGCTGTGGGGGAACTTTTGGCAATCTCCGCGATCGCCTGCGCCACCGCTTCCCGCACATATATATCCGCACAGGCGAGGGCGGACTGCAAAGCAGGGAGAGCTTCGGGATCGCCTAGTTTCCCCAATGCCCTTGCCGCATTCCGCCTCAAGGGATACCCCCCCAACTCGGTGCGATCGTCCTCATCCTGTAGGGCCACCAATAAATGGGGCAAGGCACTGTGGATGCGCATTTTCCCCAGCCACCATGCCGCATAGTACCGCTCACTTAGATCAGGTGAGCGCAGACGGGCGATCGCAGTTGCTGGTGTCCAATCGGAGGCGGTCTCCGCCATGTCTTAAGTGATCTAAATGACTAGAGGTTCAATTTTCACAATTTTGCCGCCCAAGCGATTGATCCGGCGCATTTCTTCATTCATTTTGCTGTAGGGCACAGTAATAAAAGTACTGCCACTGCGGCGGATCGGGTAAGCATTTTTATCAGTTTCACTATTTTGACGCAAGCCGACTACTTCCACGCGAAAGATACGGCGACCTGCTTCTGTACCCGCCATCATACCTACTGCTTGTTGTCCGTACATAGTAATTTTCCTTTGTTATAGAAGTTTAATTACTCTGGTAGTGTAGCAAAAAATGACTCCCCCCACTGTTACAAAAATTAACTCTGACTAGAGGGCACTAGGCATTTATCAGAATCACAGCCAGCGGGACCAGCTTCTTCTCTTGGTCCCGAATCATAGGCAAGGAGAGTTTGATAGAAGTCATTAGTTTTACGGCGGGACAACACTGCCTGCATTTCCTGTTGATATCTCTCCTTGCTAATCGGTTCAAAAGGCAATCTAGGAAAAGTTTGGTGGGCATCAAATCTAGCTAACAGCGCCGCTGAGATGTACCCTTGATCCTGTTGAATTGCCCGATAAATGCTCTTAGCTAGTGGTTCTACTTCATGCTCTCTGAGTTCAATCGTAGCAGAAGTATTGTGGGTGGTATAGAACTTCTGCACTTGCATATAGAAGTCAAATTGCGTGAGGGCTGAGAACTGAGCAGTATCAATGGTGTCCGCCCCCGGCAAATCTGCCCACGGGACAGCTACAGGCATTTCCACTAGCCATTCTGTACAACGGGGATCAAAGGGGTCATGTAATAAATTCCCCTGTTCATCCTTATCCGATTGAGAAGGCACAACCCTGTAGCCATAGTCAATACAAGCCAATGCCACTGGGTCATTCTTTCTAAAAGTAATTCTTCTAATGAATCGCTGTGCTTTAGGAGGATGCCAACCGGGGGATGCTCCTGTCAGGAGTGATTTAGTACCTGCCGGTTGTACAGTGGTACAGCGGTTGGGGCGAGTGAGATGGTGGCGATCGCAGTAGTCCCACACTACCCTATGCACGATCTCCCGCCAGCGGCTGAGATATTCCCTTTCTTTGGCTTTGAACTCTTTGCCTGCTTGAGAATCGGGTCTGCCCTCTGCCCACCACTGTAGCCACTCCACCCCAAAGGCATGTACAAAGAAATCAAACAGACCAGTAAAAGATACCCCCACGATCGGGTCAAGTTCTCGCGAATACTGATATCTTTCTTCTAGGAAACGATGGTGCAACAGTGCCGCAACCGCAAGTGCCCCCGCCGTAAATGCCCGCTCCTGTTCCCCAAAATCAAGGGGGTCGATCATATTCAAGTGCACCTCTGCTAGGTTGCAGTGATTATCACACATGATGATCTCCCCGCAGGGATTTAAGCCATATCTACCTAGACGGTGCTCCAGCTCGCGATCGCTGGCATTGGGGAGTTTTTCTTTTAACCAAGCCTTAGCTTTTCCTTCTGTGTAGGCTTGAATGAATGCCAACTTCAATTGGGGAGTAACTACATCCACATTGGCACGGGCTACTGCTTCCCCTGCCCATTGGATCGCCCCCTCCCCGGAATAGAACTGCTTCCGCACCGAATCAATACATTCCTGTTCTGTAGGCTTGCGATGAAAAACACGGGTGTGGTTTGCCATTCTTAAGGCATCCCTTTCCGGGTCAATGCGCCAATTGCCCTGGGCATCCATTTGCCAGAGGTTATCTTTTGCCGTGGCGCCGGCCATGTCATCACTAGCGAACTGGCGCATGCCAGCACTTCGCCGGATGTTTCCTGCTACAATACACACCGCTGCCTCATCAATTAGCAGACAGCATTCCACTGAGGTCAATTGTCTGCCTACAGCCTTGTTGAGAATCTTGGCAATTTTTTGGTAGAGGTTGGGTAGTTTGACGGGATTAGCCACGCCACCAAAGCCTTCTAAGGGTTCCCCACTGGGGCGTACATCACTCACATCCACCGTGATGTGAATTGGTTCCCTATTGTCAAATTCAGGATCGGCAGCCAGTTCCAAAATTCTTTGATAGGACTGCACCCACCCTTGGCGACTGTCCCCCACCACCATATGCACTCTGTTTCCCTGGATTTCCACCGTAGTGTGTTCCCTTCTTTTGTCGGGGGGTGTCTTGCCAATCACTCCCACTACCTCTACTTCTAATCTATTGCAAATGGGGGGCAATTGATTGATATATTTCGGTTCCAGCACTGCCCCTGTGCCACAACCCTGCATGGCTAGATCCATCATCAAGCCAAAGGCACGCCAATCCACTACATTAGTAGAAGTGCAGTTATAGGCGCCGTTGTAGTTTTCTGGCTTCTCTGACCATGTAGTGCCCCCTACCCAGAGCCACCTGCCGGCCGTCAAACATTTCAACTGCTCCTGCATCACCTGAATCAACTCCCGTTCCGCAGGCAGTAGCTTCCCCAGCTCTGCCAGACCCCGCACCGTGCGATCGCATACCTCTTGCCACGATTCTCGCTTGCCAGCGATGGTACGGCTATAAGTGCGAAAGAATACAGGATAGGCTGTAGGCGCACTCTCAGGGAAAGGGTTGTGCTTTACCATAAATTTCATTAGTGAAGGTAGGTGATGAATATACCCTACTGCTACCCATTTGACAAGGGCTATCCCTAGATGTAGGGTTATACCTTGTTTTCTACCCAAAAGAACACCATATTTAGGTAGAGTACAGACTTCAGCGGCTACTGGTAATCAAGTGCATAAGCCTGCTCGATCACTGCCTCTCTATCTAGCATCTGCGCCAACTAATGGGCATCATGCCTTACCTCTAAAACCGCCTGTACCAAGCAATACCCCCTGCCTTGCGCTGTTCATTTTTGCGATTGATTTGCCTAACTGCATTAAAAATAGAGGCATCCCAAGATTTCCTGGTACGCTGCTCTATCTGCGTAATGCCATAATTAGGGATATTGTTAATTTTTGTCATCTTTGCTCATCTCTTCCATCTCTTCCACAAGAGAAATTGCTGTAAACAAGTATTGTTTCAATGCCATTAGTCCACTTGACCGTTATTTAGGTAATACTGTTTTGAGTGTAGCAGCCATCATTCATCCTGCAAAGTTACTGGTTCAGTACCCTGCATCTATAGTTTTTATCCAATTTTTTGGCACTGACCGCAACTACCCACCTAAGTGGGTATGGTGTTTTGCCCCCTTCCTTGTACAATCTAAGTCATAGTCGTTATGAGTTTAAGTTATGCAGATCAAGGAGATACCGCTTAGGTGGATTCGTCGTCCCCTGCCCAGAAATACTGATCCCCGCAAGGTAGAGGCACTGATGGCATCGATTGGAGCGATCGGTTTACAGGAGCCAATTGAGGTGTTAGAGGTGGATGGGGAGTTTTATGGGTTTTCGGGTTGTCATCGTTTTGAGGCGTGCCAGCGGTTAGGGATGGAAACTATCACCTGTAAAGTGCGGCGCGCCCCAAAATCCGTATTGCGTTTACATTTGGCTTAGCGGGGTACCTTGCCAAGGAAGATCATCGGGTCAACTGCCGCTCCCCCATTAGGGCGAATCTCAAAGTGCAGGTGCGGCCCGGTGCTGTAGCCTGTGCTCCCCATTGCCGCAATCAACTGCCCCTGGGTTACCTGTTCCCCTGTGCGCACATAAAGAGCGCTGTTGTGGGCATAGCGGGTAATTGTGCCATCAGGGTGCAAGATGTCAATCATGTACCCATACCCCCCATCGTTCCAGCCCGAGAACACAACCTTACCCGAGGCGGCGGCAACGATCGGTGTGCCCACGGGGCCAGCAATATCTATGCCTTGGTGGATTCTGCCCCATCTGGGACCAAACCCCGAAGTGAGTACGCCTTGGGTGGGCCAAATAAACCCACTCATGCTCAACCCATAGTCCTGCACTTCTGGTAAGTAGGCTTTGGCGCTTAGATTAGGTAACTGGGGCCTGGGGGCAGGGGGCAGGATCCCAGTTGGGGTAGGGGCAGCCAGACGACGGCGTTGTTCAGCTTCCCTGAGCTTGACCGTGAGTTGATCCACTTCCTGTTCTAAGCGACGCAACTCTTGGGAAGTCATACGGGCTTCTGACTCAGGTGCTAGTAGGGCACTGGCACTGGGACGGGTCAGGGTAGTTTCTACCTGCTCTGCTAACTGGGATAGGGGTACGGCTACCGCTACCACTGTTGGTTCACTGGCAAGTTCAGGTTTGACAGCTACAGGGGGGCGGGCGTCCTGCTCACTTAGGGTAGTGGGGGGAGCTTTGGGTTCAGGGGCAGGCACGATCCTAGGGCTGGGAATAACAGGTGCAGGTAGTTGTTCGGTCAAGCTGTCAATCGGCGTGCTGGGTATTGGCAAATTCAGGGCCATCGGCCGATTACTGCCAGTTAGGGCATACAATCCTTGCCACGGCCCAGGGGGAGCGATCGGCTCTGCCATGCCTACGCGCCCAGGGGCAGTAGCAACTACCACAGGGGGGGGTTGCAGGGGTAGTCTTAACTCTTGGTTTACCTGTAACCAGTGGGGGTTTTCTAGCTTGTTAAGTGCCACAATCTCTTGCTGACTGACCCCGTGGCGGCGGGCGATCGTCTCTACTGTGTCCCCAGGGCGCACGGTGTAGGTAAAAGTGCTGTCTGGTTTGGGGGGCTTGGAGATCCTAGGTGTTTCTTTGGGTTCTAGGGTATTAGCTACAAGGGTAGTTTTGCCTTCAATTTGGGCTAGGCGACGACGCAGGCGTTCCTTTTCTGCAATTAGTTTTTGTTTAGCATGGGTTTCCTTGACTGCCAATAATTGCTTGACATTGCCAGGGATTACCAAAGGTTGGTCGATCGCCAAGAAATCAGGGGCAGCAACCCCGCTGTACTTAAGAATGTCTGCTTTTGCTACCTTATAAAAGCTGGCAATACTGTCTAAGGTTTCCCCTGGTTTGACCCTATGTACTAAGCCATCTACAGGGGGGATCACCAACTGCATACCCACCTGCAATTCAGTAGCCGCACTGATGTTGTTAGAAGCGGCAATGCTGGCGGCATCTACCCGATACATTTGGGTCAACTGCCAGAGGGTCTCATCCTGTTGCACTTCATGGATAATCACCGTAGGTGCAGGATTAGCAACTGGCTCTGGTACAACTGCCACCACTGTGGGCTGATCCACTTCCCCAGTGGCGATCGCTGTCCTTGCCAACTCATACTTGCGGTCAGTATTTTGGCTGAGCACTGTCGGCAAAGTCTCAGGCGCAGGCTGGATTTCAGCGATGGTAGTCCGCTCAGCATTGGCATAGAGCAACATTATGCCTGCAGAGCCAACTGATACAGAAAAACCCAGCACAGCCAACAAGCGACGCATAGCCTGCGGCAACTGATCCCCACCAGATAGCAGGGAACTATCGGGAATCACAGCCGTCTTAGGCACTACTGACATCTTTTTCAAGCCATTTCCTCCTTATTTCATCTCAGCGTGCGTGTCTGGAGCTTGACACGCTAGTTTTGACCCGCTTGCAAGAAACAGGCACGGTGTATTTGCAAATTCTTTGTTAAGTTACATCGCTTGTGCGCATCTGACAAGTTCTGGCCTAGTTTTTTGCCGACAGGATCGTTCAAATCCTCACAAAAACCGACAAAAGTGCACAAATTCACTGATTTGTCAATGACCTATATCTCAAAAAATCCACAAAATCTGGTAATAATTTAATTTTTATAAGTATAAATATCTATGTCTTTAGGCATATTTTGTTGGCTACAGCTATTGATGAGCACAAATAGGTAGTCCCAGCAATGCCAGTGTTAGTCATAAATTGCGGGAACAGGGGGCATAGGACTTTATGCAAAGGCTACAGTTACTTGGGGGAGTACATTGGATGCAAACTCATTTTTTTATGGATTTGCTCTAGTTTACTTATTAGTTCTCACTCTTGCATCGGAACTGCGCTGATTTACCGAAATTTAATTTAGCCGATAAAATCAGACGTTGAGCAGGAATTAGATTGATTTTTAGGGAGGGCAGAACCTTCAAACCTCTAGTAGACTAGGTTTGAAAGGAATGGTGTTATAGCTTTTTCCCTGCAATTTTGCCCTCTTTCCCAGAAAACCCAAGGGGGGCATTGTTCCTGCGGTCTCAAATTAACCCTCTTCCATCAAGGCAGAGAGGAGACAATTAAGGCTGTATGCTCTTATGGATTCAGTTGGTGGGCCAGGCGATCGTGCAGTACTTGAAAAATTTGCGGGGGAATGTTGGTACGCAGCGACTTGGCTAGGCGTTTTTTCTTCTGGGCAGTGGTCAGACATTCTAAATTAGGGCAAATGTAAGCCGATCGCCCCATGCCCTGATCTAGTAGGATGTCCCCTGCGGCTGTACGCACTACCCGCCAAAACTGGGATTTATCTGCCAACTTCTGACAACTGACACAGCGTCTCTCCCCAACCATTATTATTTCTGCGGTACTTGCAGGTTTTCCGCCCCTTGAATCACTTTCATACTAATGATGCGATCCCCCTGCTGAATTTTGTCCACTAGGTCCATGCCACTCTTGACATAGCCAAAAACTGCATAAGAACCATCTAAGAAATAGATGTTATCTAGAGCGATGTAGAACTGGGAAGAAGCGGAATCAGGGTTTTGGGTGCGTGCCATAGCTACTGCGCCGCGATTGTGTCTGAGTTTAGGGGCTTGGGTGGCGGCAAGGGTTTTACCGTAGATGGGGGTACTCTGACCTTCAGGCTGAATCTCTAGGGGAATGGTGCGGGGCATGCGGGTCTTGGGATCGGTAAAACCACCCATGCCATTGCCAAGGGGATCGCCCCCCTGTACCACAAAGGGGTTGGGTTGCTTCACCACCCGATGAAAAGTCAAACCATTGTAAAAACCGCGCTGTACCAGATCGACAAAGTTGCCCGCCGTAATCGGTGCAGATTTACCATCCAGTTCCATCACTACCTTGCCACTGGCTAGGTTCATTTCCACAGTGGCAGTGCCGTTGAGACGGGGCAAATTGGGATAAATCATAGCAGGGGGTGTAGATTGAGGAATAGAAGCAGTAGTAGTCGCAGCCGTGGTTGTACAGCCCCACAAAAGCACACCTAGTATAAGTGTGCAGGCCAAGGTTTGCAGTAGTTTATTTACCATTTGCAACATCTTCACAAACCTTCCAGTGGCACCCCCAGAAATTTTACCAGTTCTGCCGCCTGTGCTTCCAACTGCGCCAACGGCATCGGTTGCCCCACTTCACTGATAGGAATATCCCGCCTGCCCTTGATGCGCAGGTAGAGAGCGCGTTTAGGATTTAGCCCCGCCTTGACCTCTGCCCTAACTGCCTGCACCTCAGCAAGCGGATAGACCAGCTCCACATGGCGGTTTTTGCC
This sequence comes from Pseudanabaenaceae cyanobacterium, assembly GCA_046295715.1. Lineage (GTDB taxonomy): Bacteria > Cyanobacteriota > Cyanobacteriia > Pseudanabaenales > Pseudanabaenaceae > JBKBMU01. The sequence goes on along the minus strand of JBKBMU010000004.1, from coordinate 110,547 downwards.
CGGGTAGCCCTTGCGTACAATCCGCACTACCCCATTTTCTTTATCAAATTCATTCACACCACCACCCACATCCAACCACAACAGCCACCACAGATAAATATCTAACAGTGTCCCCGCCACACCATAAAAAGTGAGTGCCAAGCCTTGGGGAATAAATTGCAGGGTGGACAAATCAGAAGTGGGGAGCAGATCCATATGAAAATAGCTGGACAAGCCCGCCAATAAAAAACCGATTCCCCCGATCGCTACTACAACCGCAAACACCCAGTTACTCAGTCTGCGAGACCCACGAATTTGATACCTCAGTACTTGTGCATCCATAGTTCTCAGTTCAGCGTGGAATGTTAATACCTGCGGCTTGGGCAAACAGACCCATCACGGCTTCCCCTACCATTCTAGTATCCACAGTTACATTCACCGTCGAGAGGGCAAAAATAATCACCCGATTAGTTTGGCTACAGCGAAACAGGGCATTCGTGCCGTCTGCCTTGCCATAGATGGAGCGATCGTTAGCCGAGCCAGTGCTAGTCAGTTCACTGAAACCCGCCGTCTGCAGAGCGTTGGTAGCTGAGATCAGACATCGTTCTTGATTCATGTTGTGGGGCACAACCGCCGTGAGCAGGCGCGGAATATCCAACCGTTGTGCCCCCACTGGCATATTCCAACCACAGATCGCCCCTAAGATCGCACCACCTACAATTTTCTTTACCATCGCAATAGATTAAACTCTTCCATATCCACAGTATCGCGACTGCGGTAAATAGAGAGGACGATGGCCAAGCCCACTGCTGCTTCTGCCGCCGCCACTGTAATCACAAACACCGTAAATACTTGTCCTCTGATACTAGCGGAATCCAGAAAATTAGAGAATGCCATCAAATTCAGATTTACAGCATTGAACATCAACTCCACCGCCATCAGCACCCGCACTGCATTGCGACTAGTTACCAGTCCATAAATGCCAATGCAGAACAGAGCCGCCGCCACTACCAAATACGCTTCTAAAGTCATAGCCAAATTCCATAGGATAAATTACCTAAAATTAAATATATCCTACTATCCTTAGTTTTTAGAGAAAACTACAAGAAAAGGGAGAAGCCCCAACTCCCCATGGATTAAAGATTTCTGATTTGGGGGATCGTAAATTCATAAGAACCTACGACAAACTAGACTGCCTGCACCCCTATTAGAACTCTTAGAACTTACGCTGGAGTAAACTACATGGAAAGGAAGTTTGATGGCTACGGGGGCAAGCTCCGGGGATCGTAATTCAAATTAGTAATGTTAAGGTTGTGGGGACAGTATTCACCCCTAACCCCACTTTCAATTTTCTATTGAAAATTGCTGGCGCAATCTATTGATCAGATAACGAGCGAGATCAATAAAAGCATCTTTTCGTAAATATGGATACTCGCCCAGCCATAAATTCAATTTGGGCAGGTAGGCATCACTGGTAAGTTTACTAATCCGTTGAAAACTGCGATCGTTAGCAAACACTAGCAGACAAACTGTTAAATCTGGTTGGATGCGTTTGTAAGCTTTGCGCATGGGAAATTTGAGGGTCATAACCAAACCAGTTTCATCTTCTAATTCCACATTGATAAAAGTTTCAGCATCATAATCCACATCGATCGTGCCGCGATTGCTGATTCTTTCGCGCTTACTACTGACTTCTTGGGAGAGGTAAACATCATAAACTTTGGTGTACCAGAAAGCACAGTAATTAAATTTTCTGAGTTGGCTATTTCTAATGCTTGCCCTCACTATAGGTTCTAGCATCCAATACAGACCACCCAAAACAGCACACACAAAGAGAAGAAATGCGGCAAAACTATCAGGATTGGTATCGTGTACCCGATTGTAACCTAGGGTAAAAATAATAATAAAACCAATCGAGGCTAAGACTCTGCGGAACACTTCTTGACCACTGCCCCAATAATACTGATACTGATCTGAAGTGGGGACAGCGGGGATTAATTGATCAAGGGTTTGTTTTTTTAGTGGTTGTAACATGACTGTACCAAATAGTGCGGGCGGATTCAGCAATAGTTTTCACAGTTTGGGGATCGCTACCCAAAATGGTTACATGACCTAGTTTTCTACCTATTCTAGAATGTTTTTTGCCGTACCAGTGTAAATAAGTATTGGGCAAGGCTTGGATTTGGTCTCTTACTGTCAGATAGTCATCTATTTTATCTGCATAGCCCAAGAGATTAACCATCACCCCATATGCAAAATTCAACTTTGGTGTAATTGCAGGTAAGCCTACGCAAATTCTAAGTAGTTGGGTAAACTGAGAAATATCACAGGCTTCAATTGTATAGTGTCCTGAATTATGCACACGGGGGGCAATTTCGTTGATTAAAATTTGCTGATCGCCAGTCAAAAATAATTCTATGCCAAAAATACCAGCACTCTGGAAACTCTTAACAGTTACTTGTGCAATTTCTCTAATTTTTTCTGCAACTGGTATGGGAATCTCAGCAGGCACAAGTACCAGATCGCACACTTGCTGGGTTTGGACAGTTTCCACTATAGGGTAGAGACAAATTTGCCCTTGGCGATCGCAGCCTACCATGATCGCTAATTCTTTCACATAGGGCACAAAGGCTTCTAAAATAGCAGGCACTCTGCCAATTTTTGCCCATGCCATGCCCAAATCCTGAGGGGAATTGGCTATCCATGTACCTTTGCCATCGTAGCCATGCTGGCGGGCTTTTAGTACACAGGGATAGCCTAACTTATCACCATAGCTAGTAATTTCTTGCAGTGGATCAACTAATAAAAACTCTGGCATTGGCAGTTGATATTTGCGTAAATGTTCCCTTTGGTAGTATTTATCAACCAGCACCTGCATAATTCCCAGATTGGGAATAAACTGGTCATCTTTACCCCCTTGGGATTGCAACTCTTTTGGGTCAACAAATTCATTCTCAAAAGTAATCACTGGGCAACTCTGAATTAAGTCGGTGTAATCCCTTCCCACTAAGTAACTACTAGCATAGGGCACAGCTATATCAGTTATACTGTCTGCTTGCACAATTAGTTCAATATCCAATTCTTTACTAGCGATCGCCAGCATTTGTGCCAACTGACCACCGCCAATTACGCCAATTCTATTCATTACTATTTAGCAACTGAGCACTAATTTCTGCGATCCGAAAATCGGCTGGAAATCTGCCTTCTTCCTTGATTTGTTTCACAAAGGATTCAGGCACAACCCATTTTAGTTTTCGCGCCAATGCCATCAATATATCACCCCGATCGATCACCCCCGCAATTGAACCCACAGGCGATAGTACAGTTAAAGAGCGCAACTGATTACTCTCTAAGGTATTGATTGCCCATGCTAAGTTTTGATTCAGGTCAGCAGTTGCCAACTCACCAATTGGCTTGACAATTTCTAGCACCTTCATTTGATGCCAAAAACTGGGATCGATACTGCGCACTTTTTCTACTTGCACAATCCCCCGATCCCTGCCATTGACATTAGCAACAAATACAGGTGATTTTTCTTCCAGTAACAGGTAGCGGTCTACAAATTCTCTGATAGTAATTTCCCCATCCACAATCCGAAAATCTCTGGTCATTGCCATTTCACAACTGACACTGAGTAGAGCTTGTTGAATACTACTCAACTGGAGTTTTGCGCCTGCGGTACTACTGATTAACCAGCCTACTAACATTAGCCATAGACTATCCAACCCCCCACCACCCAACAGTAAAAACAAACCCAAACCTATTAGTAAATTTCCCGAAAATTGACCCACCCTAGCTGACCAAATCCCACTGCGGAAGCGATCGCCAGATAATTTCCAGAGGATCGCTCGCAAGGCCTGCTCCCCATCCAGTGGGAAAAATGGGAGTAGATTGAAAATGCCCCAAATGATATTGAGGCAAGCAATTTCCCAACACATCAAAGCCGACAGCACCCGCCAGTTTCCTAGCTTCTCCAATAGACCCCTAATTAGTTCTGGATTCCGTCTGATTTCTGGTGTAAACTGCCCAATTACATTCCCCAAACCCAGCTCATTGGCTAGGACAAACATCCCAAACCCAAAAGCGATCGACACCAACGGCCCAATCACTGACACCGCAAAGGCTGACCAAGGGGTTTTATATTCCTGATCCATTTCCGTAAATCCCCCTGTCAAAGACAGAGCCACCTGCTTGACTTTGATACCGAACGATTGCGCTACATAGGTATGAGCCAATTCATGTAACAAAATGGAAAAAAGCAAAACTATCCCTGTGAGCAGACCAAAGACCAAGCCCAAGTTGGGGGATACCGAAGCATAAGAGTAACCAGAAAACCAACTAAACAGCCCCAGCAGTAAGAGTGCCCCCCCATCTGCATACAGGGGCACGCCCCAGATCCTACCAATGCTAATACCACCTCTCATAATCTCTTCCTCTCAACAAAACAAACAAGCAGTGGGGCTGTCAGGTAATTCCATTGTAATCTAAGCTTCAAAAGAAAGAAAATTCTCAATTCTTAACATCAGAACTCTCCCATAACTGCTAAGCCCCTCTACACGCCCCACCTAATAATTGGTCTAGAACACAACTTACCTGTAATCAGGATAAGAGCAATAAATCTGCTAGTCTATGACAATCAGTTCTTGGAGTTAGGGAGGAAACAAGGTGGTTTATCCAGTAACTTTGATCAGGGGGGATGGCATTGGCCCAGAGGTGGCACAAGCTACCAAAACTGTACTCGATGCCACAGGCATAAAATTTGAATGGCATATTGTTGATGCTGGACTAGATGTCATGTCAGAGTATGGCACACCGCTCCCCGATCATGTATTGGATGCGATCCGCCATACCAAGGTAGCGATCAAAGCCCCCATCACTACACCTGTGGGGGAAGGGTTTCGCTCAGTGAATGTAGCAATTCGCCAAGCCCTCGACCTCTATGCCAATCTCCGCCCTGCCAAGTCAATTGCGGGAGTAAAAAGTTACTTTCCCCAGGTGGATTTGGTGGTGGTGCGGGAAAACACTGAAGACCTGTATGCAGGGATCGAGTTCCAATTGGGCACAGCGGCAGCTACCAAAGCGCGGGAATTCCTCAGTGAGCTAGCGGGCAAGCCCATCCGCCCCGACGCCGCAATCGGGGTCAAACCCATTTCTGAACATGGCAGTCGGCGGATCGTAAAATTTGCCTTTGAGTATGCCCGCCGCCAAGGCAGGAAAAAGGTTACGGCTGTCCACAAAGCCAACATTATGAAGTTCACCGATGGGCTGTTTTTAGAGACAGCCCGGGCCGTTGCCTCAGAGTATCCCGACATTGAGTTTGAAGATCGCATCGTCGACAATATGTGCATGCAACTGATGCAAAAACCAGAGCTATACGATGTGCTGGTGATGCCCAACCTGTATGGCGATATTATTTCCGATCTCTGTGCGGGGATGATCGGCGGTTTAGGTGTAGCCCCTGGGGCAAATATCGGCGATGGGGTGGCAGTATTTGAGGCAATTCACGGCTCTGCACCCAAATATGCAGGACAAAATAAGGTCAATCCTGTGGCTTTAATCCTGTCTGGGGTGATGATGTTGCAATACTTGGGTGAACAAACCGTTGCCCGCACCCTGGCCCAAGCCGTAGAAGCCGTAGTGGGGGAAGGCAAATATGTAACCTATGATCTGGCGCGGGCAGACATTGCCCCCGTAGGTACACAAGAGATGGCAGCGGCGATCGCCCGTAAGTTTGCGGAACTATCTGCTACTGCCTAACGACATAACTTACAGCTAAGTATTGATGTAGCCCAGAGTATGGCTTTGGCAGTCCTATGGGCTGGGGACGCCCCGCAGCTATTTACCCCAAGTGGTGATGATCCTGCCCAATGACGGGGCAAGAACCATTTCGGAACGTCCAATTTTTTACTGGTTTGTGCCTCCTGCCCCAGCTACTACTAACTTCTTTTTACAGGATGCCCACTTTCCAAGACACAGTCAGCCAACCTGGTCTCTACAGAGTTACCTTGCCATCAACAGTCAGGCTCAGGGCTGCAGGATGACCAAGGCAGACAAGCGGATGTGGCAGGTGTGGTGCGAATTACCAGAGCGATCGCCCAAGCTAAGAATGAACTGGAATGGGAGAGGGCAAGTTAGTTGCAGCGCTATTCATTTTGTCGGTCGTAGAGCCCCCTGTGTTAAGTCTTAATTTTCTTACAAAGGGATAGGAGGTTTGGTATTTCCTACTAAGCTTCAGTGGTCTATATGTTGTAGAGGAGCAATCCCTTGGCTGACCTTTCGCTCACTTTTGCCCCGCCACATTAGTTTTATGGGTGTGCCAGTGAAACCTAAGTGCTGGCGGAATTGCTTCTCAATGTAGCGGCGGTAATTGTCATTGAATCGCTGGGGATCGTTCACAAATAGCACGATCGCTGGTGGGCGGGTAGCGACTTGGGTGCAGTAGTAAATTTTGCCCTGTTTACCGCCGCGACTGACGGGGGGACTGTGCCAATTTAAGGCGTCGCTGAGGGCTTCATTTAGGACAGCAGTAGCCACACGGCGACGGTGCTGGACGGCAGCTTGATCCACTAAATCTAGAATTTTACTGACCCGCTGTCCCGTCTTAGCACTGACAAAAATGATCGGGGCAAATTCAACTTGCAGGAGTTGATCGCGCATAGCTTTTTCATAGGCATAGATGGTGCGATCGTCCTTCTCAACTAAGTCCCACTTGTTCACCACCAAAACACAGGCTCTGCCCTCTTCCACCACTCGGCTAGCAAGTTTCTGGTCTTGATCGGTTACGCCCTCTGTGGCATCTATCACTAAAAGCACCACATCCGATCGGGCAATGGCTTTGAAGGCCCGATTGATGCTAAAAAATTCAATGCCATATTCCACATTTTTCTTACGACGAATACCTGCGGTGTCAATCAGTCTGTATGCCTGTTCGCCACGGGTGATCACCGTATCTACTGCGTCTCTGGTTGTGCCAGCAATGGGGCTGACAATCGCCCGTTCTTCGCCAGTAAAGGCATTTAATAAACTGGACTTGCCCACATTGGGGCGACCGATGATCGCCACCTTGATTTCTTCTCCAGCTTCTACATCGGCACTGGGGGGAGGCAGGTATGCCACTAGGGCATCGAGCAGTTCACCCGTACCGTTGCCGTGAATACTGGAAATGGGGATCGGTTCACCCAAACCCAACTGCCAAAACTCCCCCGCTTGGGCAATGCCCAGATGGGCCGCTTCACACTTATTTACTGCCACCAGTACAGGTTTGGGTTGTTGCCTGAGCCATTGGGCGATCTGGGTATCGGCTGGGGTAATCCCTTCCTTGCCATCCACCACAAAAATGACCGCACAGGACTCGGCGATCGCCGTCATTGCCTGTTGGCGGATCAGGGGCAAAAATTGACTGTCATCATCAAAGACCAACCCCCCCGTATCCACGATCGTGAAATCCCGCCCATTCCAAAAGCAAGGGCGATAGACCCGATCCCTAGTTACCCCCGGCTGGTCGTAGACAATAGCAAATTGATCCCCTGCCAAGCGATTGACAAGGGTAGATTTGCCCACATTAGGGCGACCCACGATTGCAACTACTGGTTTAGCCATCGGACTCAGCGGAACATACTGCTTACCGAAGTATCTTCATGGACTCGCCAGATTGTCTCCCCAATCACCTCTGCTACCGACAGCACCCGCAGTTGCGGGAAATGGCTATCTTGGGGGATAGGAATAGAATTAGTAACGATCACTTCCTCAAAAATATCGGGCTGGGACAGGCGCTCGATGGCAGGAGGTGAGAACACCGCATGGGTAGCACAGGCATAGACCCGATCCGCTCCCTCTTGGCGCAGGAGTTTGCCCCCCTCAGTGATTGTGCCCCCCGTGTCAATCATATCATCCACCAGAATAGCAATTTTGCCCCTGACATCCCCGATCAAGTTCATTACTTCCGCCACATTGTGGTCTTGACGGCGTTTGTCAATGATCGCTAGGGGCGCATCATTCAGCTTTTTAGCAAAGCCACGGGCACGGGCCACTCCCCCCACATCAGGGGACACAATCACGATCTCTCCTTCCGGAAAATCTTTATGCTTGAGGTAATCCAAGATCACAGGTGCGCCATACACATGATCGCAAGGAATATCAAAATAACCTTGAATTTGGGCAGAATGTAAATCCATGGCAATCACTCGATCCGCCCCCGCCTGTACGATCAGATTAGCCACCAACTTAGCTGTGATCGCCTCCCGCCCTGCTGTTTTGCGATCGGCACGGGCATAGCCATAGTAGGGCAGAACTGCCGTGATCTGACGGGCAGAGGCACGACGACAGGCATCGATCATGATTAGCAACTCGGTGAGGTGGTCATTTACAGGGCGACAGGTAGGCTGAATCAAATAGACATCACAGCCACGGATCGATTCTTGCACCTGCACATAGATTTCCCCATCAGCGAAGGTTTTGCGTACCATTGGCCCTAAAGAGATACCCAAATAACGGGCTACCTCTTCAGCAAGGAGCACATTAGCTGACCCTGAAAAAATACGCAGTCGGTCATGGTGGTTACCAACTGGAGGCGGCTTAGGGCGGTGGCGGGGTAGGACTAGAGGTGTCACAGCTAGTTTAGAGTGTAACGATCCTATTGGTTAATTTAGTATCTTTTTGCCCTCACAGATACACTGATCCATTAAAAAAAGCCTAAGCCTTGCCACTGGGATCCATACCTAAGCACTGATATAGCCTAGACCAGGCTATAACTTCATCATTCATCATTAGTTATCAGACCGCCTGTGTAACTCAACCCAAAATCAAGGGCAACAGCCTGCGCTGGGTCGTTTTCCATTGGGGCTCGGTCTCCTGCAAGTCCTGAAGAAGTTATTTCTCTGGGATTAGAGATATCAAAAGCTGTTTTTCTCACTATTGTCACTATACCTCATAGAGTCACACAGTACTAGTACTGTAAATCTAGTTATTAGACCTCCTGCGTAAATATCGGCAACCTAACCCAGACTTCTGACTGTAAAAACTTCTTAGCTAAAGGATCGCATGGGCAACATTCGGGTTTTGGGCCTGGGGGTGAGCAGAAATTTTAGCAATCATGCCAAGAATTCATTCAAAAATGGGCAACAAGTAGTCTCCCTAGGTAGATTAAATAGTTTCTTAAGTTCTACTTTGTAACTTGGCTTTTAGAATAGCTACGGATCGTTAGCTGGGAGGAGCTATGCGGGTGGCAGTGTTCAACACTAAGAGTTACGATCGCGACTTTTTGACTAGAGCAAATCAACAATATCAGCATGACTTAGTATTTTTTGAGGCTGGTTTGAACTTCAATACGGTGCGCTTGGCGGAGGGTTTTCCTGCGGTGTGTGTGTTTATCAACGATCTACTGGATCGCCCTACCCTCACAGCCCTCAAAGCTGGGGGCACAGAACTGATCGCCACCCGTTCGGCTGGTTTTAACCACATTGACTTGGACTCAGCAAAGGAATTGGGGTTGTGTGTGGTGCGGGTGCCTGCCTATTCCCCCTATGCGGTGGCGGAACACACTATCGGGCTGATGCTCACCCTCAACCGCAAAATCCACCGCGCCTTTAACCGCGTGCGCGAGTCCAATTTTTCCCTAGAGGGGCTGTTGGGCTTTGATTTGCATGGCTGTACTGTGGGTGTGGTGGGCACGGGCAAAATTGGGGCAATTGTCTGCCGAATTCTGCATGGCTTTGGCTGTAAACTGGTGGCCCATGACCTCTATCAAAACCCAGATTGCCTGAACTTGGGCGTGCAGTATGTAGAACTGCCTGAACTGTTCTCCCGCTCTGATATTATTACGCTCCACTGCCCCCTCACGCCCCAGTCTTATCATCTGATTAACGAATCAGCGATCGAGCAAATGAAAACAGGCGTAATGTTGATTAACACCAGTCGCGGCGGTTTAGTGGACACTAATGCGGTGATTCAGGGCTTAAAATCAGGTAAAATTGGCTATTTGGGTTTGGATGTCTATGAACAGGAAGCCGACTTGTTTTTCAAAGATTTGTCCAATGTGGTGATTCAAGATGATGTCTTTCAACGCCTGCTCACCTTCCCGAATGTGCTCATTACAGGGCATCAGGCTTTCTTTACCCGCAATGCCCTAGAGAATATCGCTGATACTACCCTCGCCAACATCCGTGACTACGAACAAACCCGCGCCTGTGCCAATCAGATTACTGTAGCATAGCACAACCACTCAATACCTCTCTGTTTCCAATAAACAAGGGGATCGGACATCCCATCCCCCCAATTATCTGTTCTCTGCAGAATTAGAGTATTGCTGTCGCCCAGTTATAGACCCTGACCAAATCTAGGGGTTTACCAGCGGCTTGGATGGGGGGCACATGGGGAAAAGTTCGCTTGCCCATACCCATCCTCTCAAGAATAATCCTGCGTGGGTTGAGCTGTACGCCCCAGAATGGCTCAGTGCCCACTACCTGAAAGGTCTCTGCCGAGACACTGACTGCAAAACCAAACAAACTCGCCCCCAAGACCAAAAGTAAACGCATACTTGTGCAATAGTTCTGTATCACTAAATAGGCCCAGACAGGCTGGCAATGTTTCTTACAGGTGTCAAAAACTGGCATAATGCTCTCAGTCTAGTTGCTGATTGTGCATGTATCCAGACTCCGTAGTTTTGACTGATGAGCAAGGCAGAACTCTGCCCTGCGAGATAGAGCGTGCCTGCCACTACAAGGGTGAAGAGTACCTATTGCTTGCCCCAGTGGATACGCCTGTACAGATATTGGCTTGGCGTGAGGTGGACGGGGAAGACCAACTGACTGATATTGATGATGCAGAACTAGCAGAAATTTTCCCGATCGCCAAGGCGGTGTTGGCGGAACAAAATTTGCTCTTGAAACACACTGCCTATACTCTAACCGTAGAGGGGGAACTGCCTGAAATTGATGAAGAACAGGTGATTCAGCTAGATGATGAGGATGGGGAAGGGGGCGAAGAATTGCAGGAAATTGCCCAGTTTTACGCTAAAGAGCAAGCCTATTCTATTTTTGTGCCGTTGGATTTGCTATTCTTTAGTATGGTGGCAAGACGGAACCAGCAAGGTGGCGTAGAACTGCTTTCCCCTGAAGAAATTGACGCTCTGCCCATTGACCTTAAAGACGAGTTATTTGACTTTGACGAAGACGACGCAGAAGAATAGGGGGAAGCTGATCCTGCCCCTCATAGTGTTGGGGGTGGGCTGGGGCAGTATTATCTGGTGGCTGTGGGCAAGTAGCCCCCCCGGTGCAGGCATGCCCCAAAAAGTCAGGGTAGTGATCGCTGATGGCATGTCCTCTGCTGGGATCGCCCAGCAGTTGGAAGCTGCGGGTGTGATCCGCTCAGGGTTGGCACTGCGGTTGTTTTTGCAGTGGCAGGCACTCCAACAAGGGGGACGCATCCCCCTCCGGGCTGGTACCTATGAACTGGCTACTGATCTGCCGCTGCCAGAGGTGGTCAAGGAGTTACAGTCCGATCGGGCGCGCTTGCAGGTGATGCGGGTCACTATTCCCGAAGGTTGGAATCTCAGGGACATGGCCCAGTTGTTTGAAGCAAAGGGCTTATTCTCGGCGCAGGCGTTTTTGCAGATCGCCAATCGTCCCCCCGCTGGGCGCAGGGCTTGGCTACCCGCCGATAGCCCCAATTTAGAGGGCTTTTTATTTCCTGATACCTATGAAGTAATTGTCGGTGTAACTACCCCTGAAGAGGTGGTAGAGATGATGCTCGATCGCTTTGAAGCAGTAGCTTTGCCCGTGTACTTTGAGTATCGGCAGAGAGTAACCGCCCCAGCAGTCCAATTGAGTTTGAAGGAGTGGGTGGCACTTGCCAGCATTGTGGAAAAAGAAACGGTACTGGAGCGGGAACGGCGGTTGATTGCAGGGGTATTTTGGCATCGCCTCCAGAAAAATATGCGCCTTGAGTCTGATCCCACAGTTGAGTATGGGCTGGGTATCCGCCAAACCAAAGAACAGCCCCTCACCTTAGCACAGGTGCGCACGCCCCACCCCTACAATACCTATTTGAATGCAGGGATTCCCCCGGGGGCGATCGCCGCACCGGGGCTAGCCAGCCTCAAGGCAGTGTTAAACCCCGAACCGACCGAGTATTTATTTTTCGTAGCCCGCTATGATGGCAGTCATGCTTTTAGCCGTACCCATGGCGAACACCTCAAACAAGTAGAACTAATTGCCAGAAAAATTAGAGAAAAACAGTAGAATCTACCCCTAGCATTAACCAGCTGCTGTAGGCACAACTTATAATTTGATCAAGAACTATGCCTACGCCCATGAATGACAAATCGGAAATTTTAGAGCAATTACTAGAGCCATTGTTAGATGACTTTTTATATTGGTTTGAGCGGTCCCAAACTCTGATTGAGTCGGCGCACATTCCCTTTTTGACCCCTGTCGAGCGGGCTGACCTTTTAGAAAGATTGCGCAGTGCCCAAGCAGAAGTCAAAACCGCTAAACTATTATTTACACTCAGTGGTAAACGGGTGGGGGTAGATGTCCAAGCCATGAAGCCTTGGCATGCCCTGTTGATGGAGTGTCAAGCGATCGGTATGCGTTACCGTCAGCAACAATCGTGTTAAATCCTAGGGATAGGTAAACTCATGGTGCAAATTCTGTATATAGTGGCGTTTGCAGTGTTGTCGATCTTGGCAGTTTCTAGCCTAGTGCGCAATTTAATTGCCCTCAGTCGCGTTACTCCTGTCAGCGAGCGACGCTCAGGTCTGGTGCCGCACCCTGAATTATTGGACGAAAATGGCAACCTCACTCAAGAACCACTGTTGGTCATGCGCTCCTTTTCTGTAGAGGATGCCCGCAGTCGCCTGGATGCTATTTACGAAGCTTCTCCCGATCAAGAGCATGAGTCTTAACTGGCAGACGGCGGGACAATTTACTGATATTCTCTATCACAAGGCGGGCGGCATCGCCAAAATTACCATCAATCGCCCTGAGGTGCGCAATGCTTTCCGTCCCCTCACCATTGAAGAACTGATCACTGCCTTCAGGGACGCCCAAATGGATACGGCGATCGGGGTGATTCTCCTGACAGGGGCGAACCCTGCCCCTGACGGTAAGTATGCTTTTTGTGCGGGTGGGGATCAAAAGGTGCGGGGCGAAGGCGGTTATCTAGATCAGGGGGGTGTGCCTCGCCTCAATGTCTTGGAATTGCAGAGGCTGATCCGTTCTATCCCTAAGGTGGTGATTGCCCTAGTGGCAGGCTATGCCATCGGCGGTGGGCATGTCCTACATGTGGTCTGTGATCTAACGATCGCCGCTGACAATGCTATTTTTGGGCAAACAGGCCCTCAGGTGGGCAGTTTTGATGGCGGATTTGGTGCTAGTTATTTAGCGCGGATCGTCGGGCAGAAAAAGGCACGGGAAATCTGGTACTTGTGTCGGCAGTACAATGCCCAAGAAGCCATGGCGATGGGATTAGTCAATCAGGTTGTGCCTGTAGCTGAACTAGAAGCTGAGGGAGTGCGCTGGGCACAGGAAATTTTAACAAAAAGCCCCCTAGCGATCCGCTGTCTGAAGTCGGCCTTCAATGCCGATTGTGATGGGCAGGCAGGTTTGCAGGAGTTGGCGGGCAATGCTACCCTACTGTTTTACTTGACCGAGCAAGCACAGGAAGGCAAACAAGCTTTCTTAGAAAAGCGATCTCCCAATTTCCAACAATACCCTTGGCTACCTTGATATATAGTCATTTCCACTAAGTTGGAGAAGTTTGAGACAGTGGGAAAGTCTGTCAGGTAAGGGAATCCATAAAACTCACTAGGTCTTTCATTATTAAAGTGCAACAATTGTAGTCATCTCAGGTAAAAATGAGTCGCTATTGACAATGCTGATTTTTAGAGAAAACTACCTGAACAGGGAGCTTGAGGGCTACCGGAGCAAAACCCTAGACCCCCTTCATAAGTCCTGATTATATTTGACCTAAGTTTGGAATAAGGGGGTAAAACTAAGCTGTAAGGCTTTGGACTTTGGCTGGTCAATCCCATGAATTTACTGGTTCTTTTAGAAACTAGCTAATGCTCACAAAATTGAGGTAGGGGCGTACCCCTACCCCAGTATCTACCTAGCCAACAATCCACTCGGGGATCGCTTCTTCTTTGGTGTTAGTACGGCGTTCTAGGGTTTGGCGCTCAAAGCGCATGTGAATAGCACGGGTTTGGACACCATCAGCCGCCACTGCCAAAATCGGATAGTCAATGATCCCATCTTGGAAGGACATGTGATGACGGAAAGTACCATCGGCATTGAGTTTGATCGGGCGACCAGCGATCGTGACGGTGGCATCAGGCTCGGTTGCGCCATAGACAATCAATTCTGCATCTGCCACCAACCAGAACTGACGAGGACGGATGGGCGCAGCAGAGGCAGAAAACATCCCGATCCCCGAAGCAGTGAGTGCCATCAAGCCTGCGCCTGAGAAACCAGTTACACCAAGGCTGGACACCATACCCACCCCAGACATGGTCATCAGGGAACCAGGCACCATCCCGATCCCTGAGGGGAAAATGTAGGAACTGAGGGTCTCACTGGGCTGGGCCGCCATGTGCATTGAGCCAAAAACTGAGCCAGCCACCCGTTGGGCTTCACCCCCACGGGCAGTATTGAAGATTTCATCATACGCCGCAGTAGTGCCAGCTATTTCGCTCACAGACAACTTGCGGGCAGGCGGGATCAGTTCCGCAAATTTTTGCCCCTTGAGGCTCTGTTCCCAAGGCACAGTGATAAAGTGGTCTTCTACCCAATCAGAGGGGAAAAGGGGCGGGATATGTACTGCACTGGAACGGCACAGCATCAGCCACCGCCCATCGGCACAGCGATAGCCAATCTCCACAAAATAACTGCGATCGCTGATGGGAATGGGTAACCACCACTCCCGCGCAAACTCATCGCAGTTATACTCCTGCATAGCGGCAGGGTTTTCGGCATCGTATAGGCGTAGGGCTAGGGTTTGCCCCCCTTGGTTGCGCAAGCTTTGTTTGTGATCGTTAGGTACATCCCAGTAGGCATAAGCCCACTGGGGATCACGGGGCATCAACACGATCCGACTAATACCATAACCTTGAGGCAGACCGCCCAGACCACTATCCGCAGTAGCTAGGGTCTCACCCCCCACATCAAACTTAGTTGCCTCGACAATTTCTTGGGTTTGCATAGTCGTCTCCATGGTACTTGGTGTTGTAGGTTGGCTCTGGGGAGCCTTGCTCTGCGCTAGTTTGATTGCCTCCAACAACTGGTCTTTGCGCATGCGACTGTAGCGCGAAATGTCCAGTTCAGCGGCAACTTTGCGCAGTTGTCTTAGGGTCATTTCCTCCAGAGGAGGACGCTCTCTCGCCATTGGGCTTACCTCTATGACAAACGAATAATTGCCTATAACCCCACAGGGGGATCAAGCATTTCTTGCTTCTGTATTTTTACCTAGACCGCCAGCGGGGATCAACCCAAATTCAGGTCGATCTGCCCCATCTAGGTACTCCTAGTCTGGGGAGCGCCCCCTAGCAAACCTAGATAAATCTAGGCAAATATCCCCTTAGCCATTGATCCCCTTCTATTCTTAAATTATCATGAAACCATGATATTTTCCCAAAACTTGATCTGGGCTAGAATTGGTTTAAGTTCTTAAAAGAAGTTAAAAGGGAGAGGCACGCCCATGCAGGCGCCAATTGCGATCGCAGTGGAGCAGGTGAGCAAGACATTTCCTTTGCCTGAAGGCAAGGGAGAATTCACGGTTTTGAAGAATATTGATTTGACCATTAGTGAAGGGGAGGTAGTAGCTCTATTGGGGCGCAGTGGCAGTGGCAAGAGTACACTCCTGCGGATTATGGCAGGGTTGATTCCCCCTACTGAAGGTCGGATTATCAGCAGTGGTAGGCCCCTGAAAGGAGCTAACCAAGATGTGGCCATGGTATTTCAGAATTTTGCCCTCTTGCCGTGGCTGACGGTACTGGAAAATGTGGAACTGGGCTTAGAGGCGCGGGGGGTGAGTCGCCAAGAACGGCGGGAACGGGCACTGAAAGCCATTGACCTTGTGGGGTTGGACGGGTTTGAGAGTGCCTATCCCAAGGAGCTATCGGGGGGGATGCGCCAGCGGGTAGGCTTTGCTAGAGCCTTTGTGGTACAGCCGAAGGTGTTATTTATGGATGAGCCATTTAGTGCCCTTGATGTGCTCACTGCGGAAAACCTCAGGGGCGAAATTGATGACCTGTGGAATGCGGGCAATTTTCCATCTAAGAGTATTCTCATTGTTACCCACAATATAGAAGAAGCTGTCTTGCTCTGCGATCGCATCATTATTTTGGGAGCGAACCCGGGGCATATTCGGGGGGAAGTGCGGGTAAATTTGCCCCGTCCCCATGACCGCACTAGCGATCGGTTCAAGGCATTAGTGGATTATATTTACATGGTAATGACCGATCCGACGGCGGCAGTGGTGGATCAAGCGGTAGAAGCAGTGGTGATCCCCGATGCCGAGCCTGCGTCCAAGTCCAAATCGCCCTTTGCCCAGCCCTTGCCCCATGCCCGCGCCGGTGCGATCAGTGGTCTATTGGAATTGATTGTGGAACAGGCGGAAGACAGGGACAGAGTAGATATTCCCCTCTTGGCAGAGCGGATTCAAATCAGTGTAGATGACCTGCTCCCGATTCTGGATGCCGCCGAATTGCTGGGGTTTGTGGAAGTGGATCGGGGGGATGTAACCCTTACAGAAATTGGCAAAGATTTTGCCACTACCACCATTCTGCGCAGTAAAGATTTATTCCGCCAACAGGTGTTAGCCCATGCCCCGATGCTAGTGAGCATTGTGGAAACTCTGCGGGAAAAACGGATCGGGTCTATGCGGGCCGATTTCTTTATGGGGTTATTGGAAGAATACTATCCCCGCAATGAAGCGGAACGGCAATTTGCCACCGCCGTAGATTGGGGCAGATACGCTGAACTGTTTGAATATGACTCCCGGGAAGAACGCCTCTACCTCAGCCGTGTAGATACTGCCATGCCCCTTTCTACCTAGGCACTGGCTAGACTAATTTGGCGCCGTTCAGTATAATGCCTTACAAACTTACCCTCTTAACGGGAGCTTATATGTCCCAAAACAAAATTCTATTGCCGATTCTAGGGGCAGTGGTAGTAGGTGGTGGTGCTGTTGCCGCCTACTACTACTTCCAGCAGGGCCAGTCTGACCAAGCCACAGCTAGTAGGGCAGTGCGAGCGATCCCCCAGAATGCCCTAGCTGTGATCACGATCAACATAGATGGAGCGGTAATCAAGAAACTGGAAGAATTAATCGGCCCTGAAGGGATGAAGGCTTTGGAGGCACCTTTCAATCCAGAGGCTGACCCCAGCAAAGAATTTCAGGAACTTCAGGCAGAACTGCGGGCATGGGGGGGAGATCAAGTGGTGATTGGGGTTCTGCCAGGAGGGGGTGCGCCCACTGCCTATCGCCCCATTAATTTCCGCCAAGCCCTGCAAGCCCAAGCTACCCCTGCCCTAGCCCGTACGCCTAATTTTGGGAATTTGGTGATGGTTGTGGAAGTAAAGGATCAAGGCGGGGCAAATAAGTTCCTAGAAACCAATCGCACTAAACGCAAACTCAAGTCGGAAACCAAAGACTATCAGGGAGTAACCATTACCATCGACACCCCTGAGGCTGGCCCTACGGGCAAAAGTATTTCGGCGATCGCCGACAATGTTTTGGTGCTTGGCAACAGTGAGGCGGCGGTTCAAGCAACGATTGACACGATCAAGGGTGCCCCTTCTATTGCTGGGGATTTGCCCACTGGCGCAGTGCAGGTAGATAACCCCGTATTTGGGTTTTATGCCCCCAATGTGGACAAAAATGCCCAAGCGATCGCTGAGCTACTGGCTAAAGACAGCAATAGGCCTGTGCCCCCCAATGTGATTAGCCAACTGAGGCGGGTCAATTACATTGCCGTTGTTGCCGGGGTGGACAACCAGGGTATGCGTCTGCGCTTGGCGGCAAAACAAAACACCGATCTACCTGCTGGCAACTCTCCCAACCAGATTCCTGCCCTACTCCCCAAAGAAACGATCGGTTTACTTACAGGGTTTAACTTGAAGGAACAGTGGGCATACAATGTGCGCCTTGGCGAGACCGATCCCGACATGAAGCAGGCAATTGAATTCCTGCGCACCGCCGCCAAAGGTGAACCATTTGCACTGGATTTGGATAAGGATGTATTTAGCTGGATGGACGGGGAATATGGACTGGCGTTAATTCCTTCTAACCAAGGCTTTTTAGCCCAAACAGGGGCAGGTCCAGTTGCCATCTTCCAAACTAGTAATCGCCCCAGCGCAGAAGCCTTTTTGCGCAAGTTAGATGGGGTAGCAAAACAAAATGGGCTAAGTGTCTCTACCAGAGAGGTAGGTGGGGTCGAAGTTACGGAATGGGGCACGGGACCAGCCGCCTTTTTAGCACATGGCTGGCTCCAGCCCGACACCATGTTTATTACTCTTAGTCCCTTGGTATCCAGCCTTGCGCCCCAACCCCAATCTCCTCTAAATGGTGATGGTGTATTTCAGGGCATCATTGGCGCGATCAGGGGCAATGCCAATGGCTACTTTTTCTTAAATATGCAGGCACTCACTGATTTGATTAAAAAACAAGTCCCTAGCAGTGAAATTTCCAAAGAAGCCAGGGTGTTCCTGAGTAGTATTACAGGGATCGGGGTATCTTATGCCCTGCCTGATCCCAGAACTGTTACCTTGGATGCACTGATTG
The DNA here is from genome assembly GCA_046295715.1 of Pseudanabaenaceae cyanobacterium. Lineage (GTDB taxonomy): Bacteria > Cyanobacteriota > Cyanobacteriia > Pseudanabaenales > Pseudanabaenaceae > JBKBMU01. The sequence continues at coordinate 91,791 of JBKBMU010000004.1, read as the reverse complement.
CCCTCAAACGCCCCACCCAGCAGTAGTCTTCAATCCCAGAATCCCCACACAGCCCCCGCCTAGGTTTTTAGGGAATGAAACTGCGGGCGGGGAGCGTGAAATTTAGGTCTCTTGCAGGGAAGAGCTAGGATCGAGGTCAAATAACTGCTGAAGTGCTTGGATCGCTCGTTTGCGCATTTCTGTATCCTGCTCTACCCGCAGTTGTACCATTGGGTCATGCAAAATTTTGTTAATGATCCCCCTGGTCAGATGCTCGATCACTTCTCTATGCTTGGCAGTGAATTCACTCCCAAAGCGGGAGAAGGCTTTTTCTAGTTCCTGCTCACGGATGCCTTCCATCTTTTGGCGCAGTTTGTTGATAGTGGGCACGGTGTCTAGGGACCGCCACCACAGGTCAAATTTTTCCACACAGGTCTCGATGAGGGTTTCTGCCTGTTGTGCCATCTGGCGACGGCTGGCTTGATTTTCGGCTACTACTGCCTGCAAATCATCCACATTGAATAGGCGCACACCCGCCAAAGCTGATACCTCCCCAGCCACATTGCGGGGCACAGAAATATCCACAATCAAGAGGGGGCGATGCAGATGGGGAGCTAGGTTGTGCTGGTCAATAATTACCTCGGTTGCCGCCGTGCAGGTAAATAACACCCCGCTTTGGGCAACCTGATCCCAGAGGCGATCGTAGCCCACATACCGCAGATTCACCCCTTCTGCTTCCTTGGCAAATTGGCTGATTAACTCCAAAGCCCGCTCCTTGGAGCGATTGATAATTGTAATATCTTGGGCATTTTTGGCGAGGAGATGTTGCAATAACAGCCTTGCCATCTTCCCTGCCCCCAGCACCGCGATCGGCAGACCAGCCAAATCCCCCAGTTTCAGGTGTGCCAATTCCACCGCCGCCGAACTCACCGACACTGCCCCACTGCCAATTTCCGTTTCTGTGCGCACCAGTTTCCCTGCCGATACCGCCTGTTTGAATAGCTCATTGAGGATGCGCCCCGTGCCATTGTACTGCTGGGCTAATTGGTGGGTGCGCTTCACCTGAGCCAAAATCTGCCCTTCCCCCAGTACTAGGCTATCCAGCCCTGCTGCTACCCGCATCAGGTGGCACACCGCATCCTGCCGCAACAAAATAAACAGATAGCGGCGCAGATAGGTGACAGGTAAACCACTAAACTCCGATAGAAATTGGACAGTCTCCCGCAGACCCGCCTCAGTTTCACTGGCAACTACGTAGACTTCCATGCGGTTGCAAGTGCTGAGAATCGCAGCTTCACTGATGTGGGGAAAACCCTTGAGACGGATCAGGGCTTCTTCTAATCGGGCTTCGGGGATACTCAGTTTCTCCCGCACTTCCACAGTTGCCGTTTTATGGCTCAGTCCTATGACAGCGATATTCATAACTTAAGTGAGTTTGTTATAGCCGTGAAACAATATTGCTTAATCTACTATTTTTAGTGTGAAGCCAAATTAAGCAGCTAGGAGATCGGTGCAATAAAGGTTTATCAAATTCCAGAGAAAGTAAAGTAGTGTAAATTTAGCCCCCGCTAGCGGGGGCTGGGGCCCTAGTTAAGGCTGAGGTTTTTGGGTGTTTCGGTCTGGATGTGGATCGCCTCTACTAAACGCACTGTGCGGGATTGGCTGGAGATCACTAGGGATTGGGTGCGACAGCCCCCCTCAAAGAAGCGGACTCCCTTCATCAGGGCGCCCGTAGTAATGCCACAGGCGGCAAACAGCACCTCCTCTCCTGAAGCCAGTTCATTGGCGTTATAGACCTTGTCGGGGTCGTCTATGCCCATTGCTTTCAAGCGCTCAATGTTGCCTTCCTTTGTCCATTTTTCACTCTCTGGAGTTTTGACTACCTCAGGGTCATAGACCAACTGCCCTTGGAAATGCCCCCCCAAGGCACGCATGGCGGCGGCAGAAATCACCCCTTCGGGAGCGGCACCGATCCCCATCAGGCAGTGGATATTGGTTTCGGCAAAGGCACAACACAGAGCCGCAGACACATCCCCATCGGAAATTAACTGTACCCTTGCCCCTGCCCCTCGGATTTCGGCGATCAAGTCCTTGTGGCGGGGGCGATCCATCACCACTACCACCAGTTCTTCTACGGGGCGTGCCAAGCATTCAGCTAGAATCTTTAAGTTTTCGGTGGGGCTGTTGCGAATATCTACTTTGCCAGCGGCGGCGGGGGGGGCGGCTAGTTTATTCATATAAAAATCAGGGGCACCAAACAGGCCCCCTTTTGCGGAAATTGCCAGCACTGCCATTGACCCCGGCTGAGCTTTGGCTACGAGGTTAGTACCTTCACAGGGATCGACGGCGATATCGATTTCGGGGGTGCCTTCCCCTTTTGTGCCTACCTCTTCGCCAATATAGAGCATGGGAGCTTCATCCCTTTCCCCTTCCCCGATCACGATCCGCCCGCGCATGGGGATTTGGTTGAGTTTTGCCCGCATCGCTTCTACAGCGGCTTGGTCAGCTTCATTTTTTGCCCCTTTCCCGGTCCACTTGGCGGCGGCGATCGCGGCTTGCTCCACCACCTCTACAATTGCTTGACTCAGTGTGTTATCCATTGGTAGTTCTGCTGTTAGGTGTGCCAGCTTTTAGTGTACAGGAGAGGGGGATCAGGGGGAATTGCTGTAATTAGTATTGAGGCGAAAACCTCTGCCATGTACAGTTTCTAGGAGGTCTTCGGGTGCCCCTGCGGCTCTGAGTTTTTGGCGCAGACATTTGATGTGGGAGCGCAGGGTGTCATCGGAGGGGTTTTGTTCTCTGCCCCAGACCTTGTGCACAATTTCTTCCCGCTTGATCAGGTGGTTACCCCCAGCTACCAAGAGTTCTAGTAACAAATATTCTTTGCGGGTGAGGGCTAACTCCTGCTGTCTGTAGGTGGCAATGCCCCGATCGCGATCGATGGTAATATCCCCAAAAGTCAGAGCCGACTGGGCAGGGGGAGAGCCATAGCTATTGCGGCGGAGCAGTGCCCTGATGCGGGCAAACAAGACAGGCAGATGGATGGGTTTGAGGACATAGTCATCTGCCCCCGCATCCAAGCCGGAGACCTGTTCCGTGGAGCTACCACAGGCGGTCATGATCAAAATGGGTATATTGTTATTTTCACGGCGCAGATACTGGCAGACTTTGATCCCATCGAGGCGGGGGAGCATCACATCTAATAAGAGCAGATCAAAGGGCTGACTGCGGGCACGGGCAAGAGCCAGTTCCCCATCTCCGACTACATCTACAGTGTAATTTTGATCGCTGAGGGCTTCGGCTAAGGTTGCCGCTAGGGCTGTGTCATCTTCTACCAGTAAAATCCGCATTGCTGGTGTCTAGGTTTGCTCTACAACTTAGCTAAATATCTTAGGACGTAGCATTGAGAATAAATGTTTTGCCCCATAGTACCCTGAACTGGGGACAAACATAGCGATCGATACTAAACTGGTAGAGATGTGACCCAGTCAGCTATGGCAAATTTTTTGTTGGAGGTAGGCACGGAGGAGCTACCCGCTAGTTTTGTAGATGAGGCGATCGCCCAGTGGCAGAGCCTGATTCCTGCCCAATTGGCAGAATTGGAGTTGGATTATAGTGAGTTGGGGGTCTATGGCACACCGAGGCGGTTGGCGGTGCTGGTGCGCAATTTACCAGATACCCAGCGGGATCGCCTGGTGGAGTACAAAGGGCCTTCTCTCAGTAGTGCCTATGAAGGGGGACAGCCCACCAAAGCCCTGTTGGGGTTCATGCGGGCTAAGGGTTTAACGGCGGCTGACTTGGTACAGCGGGAAACGGATAAGGGGGTGTTTATTTTTGGGCAACAAAAACTGGCAGGCAAGCCCACGCCCGAGATTTTGCAGGGGGTAGTGCTCAACTGGATTACAGGCCTGCAGGGGAAAAGGCTGATGCGCTGGGGCATGGGCGATTTCAAGTTTCCCCGTCCCATCCGCTGGCTAGTGGCACTCTGGCAAGACCAAGTGTTGCCCTTGGTTTTGCCTTTGAGCAGTGAACATAGTTTGCAGTTAGTCAGCGATTGCACCAGTCAGGGACATCGGGTACTCCATCCCCAACCTGTAACTATTCCCTCGGCTGGGGATTATGCTTCTATTTTGGCAGGAGCGGGAGTGATTGCCAGTCCTAAAGAGCGAGAGCAGATTATTAGAACCCAAATTGAAGGGCTAGCAACCCAGATCAAGGGCAGAGTAAAAATCATCCCTAAACTGTTATCTGAAGTGGTGCATCTAGTGGAGTATCCGACGGCAATTCTGGGGGAATTCGATCCAGAATTTTTGACCCTACCGCCTGAAGTGATCGAGACGGAAATGGTGAGTCATCAGCGGTATTTCCCTGTCTATGATCTGCAGGGGGAGCAGTTACTGCCCTATTTTGTTACCATTGGCAATGGCGATCCCCGCAAATCAGCCATCATTGCCCAAGGCAACGCCAGAGTCATCAGAGCTAGACTGGCTGACGGCAAATTCTTTTTTGAGAGCGATCGGAGCATGCCCCTGGCGGCTTTTCTGCCCCAGTTAGAGAAAGTTACCTTCCAAGAACAGTTGGGGTCAGTAGCTGACAAGGTCAAGCGCATGGGGCAGATACTCCCCCGCCTCCTCAGTGCCATCCCGAATCTCTCCCTCTCAGAGAGGGAATTAGGGCAAACGGAACGGGCGATCGCCCTGTGCAAGGCGGATTTAGTGTCCCAGATGGTGAAGGAATTTCCCGAACTACAGGGGATCATGGGTGGCTACTATGCCCTGCACAGTGGGGAAGACCCAGCCGTTGCCCAAGGCATCCGCGAGCATTATCAACCCCAGCCCCCTTCCCTAGTGGGACAATTGACTGCCATGTGCGATCGGTTGGATACTTTGGTGGGGATTTTTAGTGTGGGACTACTGCCGACGGGTTCTTCTGACCCCTTTGCCCTAAGGCGCGCCGCCACCAGCATTGTGCAAATGGCATGGGCACATCACTATCAACTCAATCTCCCCCAATTGCTCTCTGGGGCGATCGAGCTTTTGCACCCACAGCCTAGGGAGGAACTCTATGCCCAACTACTGCGCTGGTTTCAACAGCGGTGCGAAACCCTCTTAGCTGAGCGGGGCATAGACTACGATTTAATCAACGCCCTGTTTGGTGAAGATACCGCCTACGCCGAACAGGCGCTAGCAGATTTAGAAGATTTGCAACAGCGGGCGGAATTTCTGCAGACCAGTAGGCGCAATGGCACCCTAGGGCAGGTCTATACGGTGGTGAATCGGGCTTCTCGTCTTGCCATGCAGAACCCTGTCCAAGGGGAGGTACAATTGGCATACCTTACCGATCCCGCTGAACAAGCTCTGTATCAACAGGTACAGGCACTCCCTCCCCACACCAGAGACTATGCCCAGTTGATGGCAGACCTATTTGCGATCGCCCCCAGTTTGAGTGAATTCTTTGAGGCGGTGCTAGTGATGGCAGAAGATGTACATGTGCGCAGGAATCGCCTCGCTCTACTGCACAGGATTCGGGACTACAGTAGAAACCTCGCTGATTTTAGTTATATCAGGAGCGATCTATGACTCTCATTGCTCAACTGACCGACATTCACTTGATGGCAGAGCCGACCCAAACCCTGCGGGGGATGAACACCCAAACATCCCTAACAGCAGTGCTCACAGCAATTGCCGCCCTCGCCCCTAAACCTGACCTCCTTCTCCTCACTGGGGATCTGGCGAATGATGGGGACATTTCTGCCTATCAACGCCTGCAGACTGCCGTTTCTAGTCTGGCTATTCCTGCCTATGTGCTCCCTGGCAACCACGACCTGCCTGCGGTACTGGCTGAGCATCTGCCCAATCAATTCATTCACTATATCTCACGGCTAGAAATCAATGGCTGGCAAATCCTCTGCTTAGATTCCACTGTGCCTGACCAGATTGGCGGCAGATTGAGTGCCGACACGCTCCACTGGCTCAAAGACACTCTCACTCAACCTCCCCACCCACCCACCCTCATTGCCTTCCATCATCCTGCCCTGCCTTTGGGTTCAAAATGGTTAGATGAGATGAGTCTAGAGAATTGGCAGGAGTTTTGGCAGGTCTGTGCCCCCTTCCCCCAAGTGAAGCTGGTAGTGAATGGGCACGCTCACCAAGAATATGATGGCCTGTATCAGGGGGTGCGCTGTTTGGTTACTCCCTCTACCTGTATGCAATTCCTGCCCAAGAGTGAAACATTTGCCCTCGATCCTGAAGGGTCGCCTGCATTTCGCTTATTGGAACTATATCCTGATGGTAGTTGCCATACAGAAGTGCGCTATGTTAGCTATCAGGAAATAGGCACAGAAATAGCTCTCTAGTAGGTATTTCCAGCGGGAGATATTACTGAGATTTCTGCAGAAAATGGATTCTGTGTTAAACTAGGGCCTGGGATTTTAATACTGCAAGTATGGCATGGGAGCGATCGCCGAATTCCTCACAGAAATAGTAGGTGTGGGCAGTTTTTATTTGGATTGGACGCCTATGCCTGGCAATATTCTCCATGTGGAAGGAAATTTCTATCGGGTTTTGGAACGCAAACATCGCTATCTCCTGCGCAAGGGAAGGTATCAACTCGCCAAGATGCTCCTTGTTGTGGAAAAAATAGAAACCAGCGACAGTCATGGCATCATCGGCGATCCCACCTGTCGCTTCAATGCCCGCTCCGAATTCCTCAGGTGCGCCATCAATCCCTCCGGGCCTTGCACAGGCTGTCCCCACTATCAATCCATTTCCAGAGGTGCCAAACCTTGGCGTTGAGTATTCTCACTGCAAGAGATCATCCTGCCCACCCGCTTTAGAACCGATGCCACTCTGAGCCTGAAGCCCCCGAAGGGATGGCGATCCACCAATGCGCCTGTGATCCCCCGATTGATGTAAAGATTCCCCACGGCTGTGACTGGGTGTGCGGGAATATGGACCACCTGTGAGGGCAAAATTAGTGCTATTGGCGATCGCCAAGGCTTGCTGGAAATCGTCAGCACAGGCCCAAAAATCTCCTGTTGTACCAAGGGGTCTTGGGGCTGGATGGACACATAGTAGCCCTGTTCAGGCACAGACAGCAATAGGCGCGCCGTCTGCCCACCCTGCTCAATGAACTCTTGAATCTTGGCTGGTGCTTTGCCGTCAATCACCGCTGACACCTTAGTTTCGGGCAAATGGGCTCCTCCCACCGTCAGGGATCGGGTCGCTTCCACCACTCGGGCGCAGAAATGCTCATAAACTGACTTGAGCACAATCACCCTTGCACAGGCAGAACACTTCTAACCCCCATAGCCAGAGGCTGACTGGACTACCCCAGTGATAGCTTGGTCTAAGTCGGCACTCTCATCCACGATGATGGCATTTTTGCCCCCCATTTCCGCAATCACCCTCTTCAGATGCCTCTGCCCGGGGCGTAAAATCGCGGACTCTGCATAGATTCTACAGCCCACCGCTTGGGAACCAGTAAAAGCAATCAAATGAATGTCAGGATGCTTCATTAAAGTATTCACCCACTACCGATCCTTCGCAGGAAAAATAACTCAACACATGGACAGGGATGCCCGCTGTGTAGAGAATTTCTGCTAGTTTGGCAGCAACTACCGAAGCCTGTTCCGCCGGCTTGAGAATTACGGGATTACCCGCCACCAGTGCCCCTGCAGTCATGCCCGTAGCGATCGCCAAAGGAAAGTTCCAAGGGGGAATCACCACCCCAAATAGGAATTCCCTTCCCCAGGTAGATGGGGAGTATGGGCTGGCTCAATTGCTCCATTTCTTTGGCATAGTAGCGACAGAAGTCGATGGCTTCCGAAACTTCCGCATCCGCTTCCCGCAGGGGTTTTGCCACTTCAATCCATGCGCTCAATTTTGCCCGCCGTTGTGCCCTCAAGTCTGCCGCTCGGCGCAGGATATGGGCGCGCTCTTGGGCAGGAGTTCGACTCCATTGGGGAAAAGCGGCTTTTGCCACCGCCTGCTCCGCTTGACTGATGGAAGCAATACCAACTTTCCCGACCGTTTGATCTGGATCGCAGGCATAAAAAGCATTCAAAAGAAATTCCGTTCCCAAAGCCTTGTCATCCACCATGGGGAGATAGGTTTTGCCAAAACTCTGATACACCTGCTCTAGGGCTTGCTGGGCAGTAGCGTAATCAGTATTGGGGACATTGTGGAAACCAGCGAATTCTTTGACCAGTACTCAGGGGGATCATTCACTGGGGGCGGTTCTTGAATCAGTTCCTCTAGGTTTCTTTCAGCCAACTCACTCTGGCCCAGGAAGGAAGAATTAGCTGTATTCTCCAGTAATCTTCTAATCAAGTAGGACATCCCAGGGATCAACTCTCCAAATGGACAGTAGATACGCACCCGATAGCCCATGTCAGCAATGGCTTTGGCATACTTCTCACCCATCCCATACAACCTCTGTACCGGGCACACCCAGTTCTTCTGCCAAGGCTATAGCCTCAGCCAAGGAACGGGCATTGTGGCTAGAATCCCTGTGTAAATACAGTTATGGTGCTCCAACAGGAGTTGAGTGAGTTGCTCATATTGAGGGATACTCTGCCAGTGTTTCGCTCTGGTACTCAGTTCCATCATCAAAGGCAAATACTTCTCTAGGTACTGTTGGGCTTCCACTTCACTGATGACCGCCTCTCCCAATGTGGTGAAGGCATAGGGCACTTTCCGTAGTTTCTCAACAGTTTTATATTCTCACCGCAGATAATTTGCGGGCAAGGGCACTTACTCCTGTAGCAAATGCCATAGCACTCAATTGGTCATTGGCTAAATTCAAGAGTGTTTTCAAGCCTGCCACTTCCACTTCGGTATTTGCCAAATACTCCCGCAGATGGCGGGCAATTTCTTGTTTGCTCTGGGCGGAACAACTGCACCTTCAATTTTTCATGGTGCATCGCCCATTCCATGATTTTCTCATCCCATCTGATTTCAATTCCTTCTGTGAATTTTTCCCAAAAAGAACTCTTTTCTTTGCCTAGAATCTGTTTCGCTATTTCTCTAGTTCTTCGTGCTAAGGCTCGCCGTAGTCGTCATAGCCAGTCCCCGAGTATAGCATTAGATTCCGCCAAAGTTTTGTGCATAGCTAACCATAGCCAGTATTCCTGATTGCCAGTCCTACCTTTGATGGGAGCGGGGATTCTGCCCAATTCTTGCCAACCACACTGCACCGCTGTTGTTAAAACTTGGGAGATCGCCTGCTGATGTACGGCTGGGTCTTTGACAATGCCATTTTTTCCCACCTGCGATCGCTGTGCCTCAAATTGGGGTTTGACCAAGAGCAGCACTTCCTTCGGGGCAGTCAATAACTCCCACAGGGTGGGCAGTATCTTAGTGAGGGAAATAAAGGACACGTCCACTACCGCTAGGGTTGCCATTTGTTCTCTAGTGTAATCCTCACCATAGAGTGTTTGGGGTTGGAGATAGCGCAGATTAGTGCGCTCTTTGAGAATGAGTCGGGGATGTTGCCGCAACTGCCATGCCACCTGCCCATAACCCACATCCACCCCGTAGACCAGCTTTGCCCCCTGTTGGAGCAGACAATCGGTGAAGCCACCTGTAGAAATGCCTCCATCTAAACAGATTCTATCTCTAACTGAAATTTGGAAATGAGCGATCGCTCCCCACAATTTTTCACCGCCACGGGACACAAAAGGAGCTTTTTGGTAAATGAGAACTTCTACAGGTTCTTTGATTGCCGTACTGGGCTTATCGAGAACCGTGCCATTGATTTTCACCCAGCCCGCTCTTACTGCCTGTTGTGCCTGTTCCCGCGAAGGAAAATAACCCCGCTCCACTAGGTACTGGTCTAATCGCTGTGTGAGCCTAGTCATCGCTGAAGTAGCTATCAAAATCTAAATCAGTGGTTTCTATCTTAGCTTCCGTACTGGCTAGGATTGCTTCTAATTGGCTAAAACATTCATCACTCTTGGTCTCAGTGTCCGTATCATCCAGATACATAGCCAACATCCCCTCTGATTCTGAACTGATACTTTCCTGTTGATTTTCTTGATCTTCTGCAATAGATGTTTCCTCTGCTATTCCTAGAACCGGCTCAGTATGGGTTGTTTCTGGTTCAGCAAAGGCAATCACATCCATCATCAAATCTGACATCGTATCTACTTGTTCAGTTAAGGATGTCTTCTCACTAATTCCCAGAACCAGCTCAGTATGGGTTGTTTCTGGTTCAGCAAAGGCGATCGACATTCTATCTACTGCTGGCTCACTGAAGAAGGCAGCCAATTGATCATCACCTGTCTCGATTGCTGTATCCATAGCCCCCTTGCTCACAGAAATTTCTGCCAGTTCAACAATGGATTGTTTAGCAATCAGAGCCTGTAGGAGACTATCGGGATCAATGAGAAAATAGGTTTGATTCTGCTTCTGAAATACATGACTAGCAATGCCTAGGGGGTCATGGGTGCGGTAAGTGGAGGGAGTCGGTTTGAGGGCAGAAATTGGTATTTCTTCAAGCACAGGCAGTTGGGGAACAGGAATGCCATAGATATTGTCCTGATGTGCCAGAGTGATGAAGTATTGCTTGGGCTGAGAAAAGTCAATTTCCCGCTGATAGATATTCTGATAGAGGTCTAGCACTAATACTTCCTCCTCCCCTACCATAGCGATCCCTAGAGGGGCGGTGGCACTCTTGTTGATTCTGGGCAGACGCATCACCTTGCGAATACTCTCGATCGGTAAACTGAAGTGCAAATCTTCATAACTGAACGCTAAAACTTTACAGGTTGGCTCTTTGGGTTGGCGGCGTGGCATAGTTCTCCCCTAGTATGTAGTTTTGCATTCTAACATAGATCAAAGTCCCGTTTGATATTTAACCAGAGAGTGGGGCGGGTGGGTGGGACAAACTGGTTCAGCAATTCCTGCCAGAGAGTATGGGTGCCAATGGGAATCCCTTGTATTTTCTGGGTACGCAGACTGCTGAGCATATCTACTGCTCTCTGTCCCAGGCCAACTGCTCCCAAAATTTTGCCATTTCTCTGACAACTGATTTTCAGATAATAGTCAGAACGGAACGATCGCAAATTGAGAATTTCCTTTCCATCTCGGCTGGGCTGACCCAACTGAATGAGAGGGGGATCGGTATTCACTATCTCAGCGGGGGAAAACTCCATCTTCACTGAACCAATTACCGTTTGGAGAATGGATTTAATCTCTGCCCAAGAACGCAAATATCTGATTCTTCTGGTCTCCACCAGCCCAGCGTGCACTTGGGCACTGATACTGGGAAATACAGGGAAGATTGCGGACTCTGTGCCAGTGAGGGCATAGTCAGTGTAGATGGCGATCCCTGCCCCTTCCAAATGGGCCTGGAGTAAACGCACAACTTCGGGATCGTACTGGCTGAGAATTCTCGATTGGGGCACTAGGAGATTGACTGAGATATGATTCTTAGCCAAGAATTGAGCGATCGCACAACTGAAATAGTTCCCACCTGCGATGTTTACTTCCCTGTAGGCAAGGGGATTGTTATAGAACTCAGCGAGCAGTTCATTGGGCTGGCGAAAAGGTCTCAATGGTTCGCAGAGAACAAAATAGCGAGCACTCAAACGGCGATGTTTTACCTGAAAAATTGCGTTAGAGACAAACTCCCCCATCGCCTCAATTACATCCACTCCCTGCACTTGTAAATACTCCACCCAATTGGGCTGTGGTTGTAGTAACTGTTGTAGATAGAAAGGGGATAAAAGTTCTGGCAGAGTAACCCAGCCCGTCCTTGCCCCATAGCGTACAGCCGACAGAGCTAACTGCCAACTTGCCAAATTACTGCCCACCAGCACTAGATCATAATCTACAGCCATAGTTTTGCTTGCTGATCGCCCCTAGATATGCTAGTCTAGTATCTCTGATTTTTGGTGAAAGTTTGCACCTATGGCTCTACTGCAAGAACAAAAGAAAGAAATCATGTCCGCCTACCAAAAACACAGCACCGATACAGGTTCAGCTGATGTGCAAGTAGCTCTCTTGACGGGCAGAATCACCCAGCTCAGTGAGCACCTCAAGACCCACCCCAAGGATTTTGCCTCCCGCCGTAGCCTGCTCAAGCTGATCGGGCACCGCAAAAGACTGCTAGCATATATTCGCCGTGAAAACCGCCATCACTACCAAGAACTAGTGCAAAAGTTAGGCATTAGAGGCTAATATGAGCGACAAGCCCCTTCCTTTTGAACCCCAACCGATCAAGAGCAAGAAAAAAGCTCCTAAGACCCCCGCCCCACGCCCTGTCCCCACTCAGAAAACCATGGGCATCCCAGAGGTGGTAAACAAACGCCTGATCCGTCGCGCCGCCTTCTTTTCAGGCATTCCCACTGGTCTGGGTATTCTTACCTTTGTGGTCAGTTATATTATTGTCTCCCAGCACTGGTTCAAAATCCCCAATACTGCAGTGGTATTGGTGAGTATGTTGTTTTTTGGCTTGGGGGTATTGGGTTTGAGCTATGGAGCGATCTCCGCTTCTTGGGATGAAGACCGTGTAGGCAGTTGGTGGGGCTGGCAAGAATTTAAGCGCAATTTTGGGATCCTCCGAGAAGCATGGCAAGCTCAGCAACAATCTCAGTCAAAATAAAAGTACCCAATCAGGGTGGGCAAAGCCCTTACTCCAGTTCGGGTTAAGCAAGGAATTACTTCAAGATGCCCGCCATTGGTCCCTGCCACAGAGGCGGATTACCTATGGTGATATTAGAGACTCCATCTAATTGTCCAATCTATGTAGTCAGTGTAACAATTAAATTCACACTGCGGGGTCAGGATAGGTGCAGAGATTCTTAATCCGCGGGCAGGGTTTAGTAGAAGCTTTTGCAATTTGGCGAGTCTGAGCAATTTCTGAGCGATCGAGCTGAGCTAGGTTTGAACTTGCAGGTATACCGGCTTGGGTAAATAGTTATTTCCATAATTCAATTCAGTGAATAGACCTCCTGTGTAAATATCACTAATCTAAACCAAACTCCTGATTGGAAAGGGCAGGGGCTTCAGCCCTCGTTTGGCTTTTCTGGGAGATTGGCAATAATGTAATTGGATCGTAAGTCTTATACAATAGGACCTCGGTGATTAGAACTAACCCTATGTCTCACATTTATCTGGCGGCACCTCTATTTAGCTTAGCTGAACAGAACTTCAACTTTGAACTGGCAGAATATCTCCGCCAAGAGGGCTTCACGGTTTTCCTGCCCCAAGCTGAATGCAGTGGCAAAGTAGATCGAGACATCTACACTACTTGTTTGGGTGGGCTAGCCTCTGCGGTGTTGGTAGTGGCGGTCTTGGATGGAGCAGATGCAGATAGCGGTACTTGTTGGGAGTGTGGATATGCTGTCGCTAAAGGTATTCCTGTGATTGGCGTGAGGAGCGATTTTAGAGGGTCTGGAGACATTAGAGGCTTCAATGCCATGCTCTATCACAGTGCCAGCGCTATTGTAGAAGGGAGTGAGCACCTCTTTCCCCGCCTTGTGCAGGCGATCAGAGAACTACAATCCCTGAACTAGACAATCTGAATGCGATGCTTTGCCAGTTGTTTTTGACATAATTCGCTAAGGAGGGATCGCGCTACTTCTGTGCCCTTATCAGTATGGAAAGGGCGGTCAAAGAAGACAATACTATCAATCTCCCGCAGAGCCAAGCAACGAAAGAGAATCTCCAATACTGGCAGTTCACAACAAATGAGTTCCTGTGGCTGTGCCGATTGGAGGCGTTCTATGTTGGCACTAGTGAGGTCAGCAAAGGCATAGATTACCGTTTTTTCCTGTTCAGGTGCATGGATGTTACTCAAATGCACCGATTGCCAATAACCTGCTTTGTGAGTTACTAACCAGTAGTGAGTATGGGCTAGCTTCTGGGCAAATCCCAGCAGTACCTGCCCTGTAACCTGCACTGCCCAGCGGGTTTGGGGATCGCCTGCTCCATCCACTAAAGCTTGGACCTGCTGTTTTAAAAGTTGTTGTTTTTGCATGGCTTGATCATAGACCAGATTTGCTGATTCTAGGTTAAACTCAATAGATACAAAAAACTTTACAAAGTCGAGCCATGTCTGAGCCAGCCTACATTCACATTCGTGGTGCGCGACAACATAACCTGAAAAATATAGATTTAACTCTGCCTCGTAACCAATTGATTGTTTTCACAGGTGTTTCTGGTTCAGGTAAATCGTCTCTAGCATTTGATACTATTTTTGCAGAAGGACAGCGCAGATATGTAGAATCCCTCAGTGCCTATGCCCGTCAATTTTTAGGACAGTTGGATAAACCAGATGTGGATTACATTGAGGGCTTGAGTCCTGCGATCGCCATTGACCAAAAATCTACTTCCCACAATCCCCGTTCCACGGTGGGCACAGTTACGGAAATCTATGACTACTTCCGTTTGTTGTTCGGGCGGGCAGGGGATCCCCACTGTCCCATCTGCGATCGCTGTATTGCGCCCCAGACTATTGACCAGATGGTTGATAAAATCATGGCACTGCCCGATCGCACTAAGTTTCAGCTACTCGCTCCTGTCGTCAGAGGCAAAAAAGGAACCCATAAGAAGTTATTGGAGAATCTATCCCTGGAAGGATTTGCGCGGGTTAGAATTGATGGCGTAGTGCGAGAATTGAGTGATAATTTGGAACTGGATAAGAACAAACATCATGACATTGAAATAGTAGTCGATCGCCTGATTAAGAAAGACGGCATTCAAGAACGCCTCACCGACTCACTCTCTACAGTTCTGAAGCGAGGAGAAGGGATTGCCATGCTTAGTATTCTGCCAGAACATGACCATCAATCAGAAGAGATTATTACCTTCTCAGAGAATTTTGCTTGTCCTGAACATGGGGCAGTTATGGATGAACTCTCACCCCGTTTGTTTTCCTTCAATTCTCCCTATGGAGCTTGTCCCGCCTGTCATGGTTTAGGTTTTCGGAAAGTATTTTTGCCTGAACTATTAGTCCCTGACCCAGATTTGCCAGTGTATGCGGCGATCGCGCCTTTGGGCGAAAAAGGACAGAATTATTATCTCAGCCTCCTCTCAGCCGTTGGGGAATATGCAGGTTTTGATTTGAGTACCCCGTGGCGGAAATTATCCCAATATCAGCAGGATATTATTCTCTACGGCACCACTGAACAGATATTTATCCGCAGTGAATCGAGAAGTCGCAATAATGGCTTCTATAAAAACTTCCCAGGGGTAATCAGTATCTTGGTAGATATTTATGAAGCCGCAGGTGATATCCAGCGACAGAAATTAGAACAATATCAAATAGAAGAGACCTGCACAGTCTGTCACGGGGCGCGCCTGCGTCCAGAGGCACTGGCAGTGAGAATAGGCGGTTACCGCATTACTGATTTCACAGAAGTACCGATTCGTGAGTGTTTGGCACGGATTACTAACCTACAACTTACTCCCCGTCAGGCGCAGATCGCTGAACAGGTACTCAAAGAGATTTCGGCACGGTTGCATTTTCTTTTGGATGTCGGTTTGGATTATCTCACCTTGGCACGTCCCAGTATGACTCTGTCTGGGGGCGAAGCCCAGAGAATTAGACTAGCTACCCAAATTGGCTCAGGACTCACAGGTGTACTCTATGTATTGGATGAACCCAGTATCGGACTCCATCAAAGGGATAATGCCCGTCTCCTTGCTACCCTCAAGAAATTGCGGGATTTAGGGAATACTCTCATTGTTGTAGAACACGATGAGGAGACGATCCGTGCCGCTGATCACATTGTAGATATTGGCATCGGTGCAGGTGTCCATGGCGGCTCGATTGTGGTACAAGGCACTGTAGCTGATGTGGAGAATCATCCCGATTCACTCACAGGTGCATATCTATCAGGCAGGCGGAAAATTCTCACTCCTAGCACTAGAAGAGAAGGCAATGGTAGATACTTAGAAGTTGTGAATGCTCACAAAAATAACTTGAAGCACATCACTGTGAAGTTCCCTTTAGGTAAATTAGTCTGTGTTACAGGCGTATCTGGTTCAGGCAAATCTACCCTAGTCAATGAAATTCTCCGCCCCTACTTGGAACATCATTTTGGTCGCACTGTACCTGCTCCTAAAGAAGTGCAAGAAGTCAGGGGTCTATCAGCGCTAGACAAATTTATTGTAATCGACCAGTCCCCGATCGGCAGAACGCCGCGATCTAATCCTGCTACTTATACAGGGGTATTTGATGTGATTCGCGATACCTTTGCCCTCACACCAGCCGCTAAAGCTAGAGGTTACAAGGCAGGGCAATTTTCTTTCAATGTCAAAGGTGGAAGATGTGAAGCCTGTGGTGGTCAAGGGGTAAATGTAATTTCCATGAATTTTTTACCTGATGTCTATGTAAAGTGTGATGTATGTAAGGGAGCTAGATACAATAGGGAGACTTTGCAAGTCAAGTACAAAGATAAAAACATTGCTGAAGTTCTAGAGATGACCATTGAAGAAGCCTTGCATTTTTTTGCGAATATTCCCCAAGCCCAAGCACGCCTGCAAATGTTGGTAGATGTGGGTTTGGGTTATGTCAAATTGGGTCAGCCTGCACCTACTCTCTCAGGTGGCGAAGCCCAAAGAGTGAAATTAGCCGCTGAATTGGCGCGCCGTGCTACTGGCAAGACTCTCTATTTGATTGATGAACCCACTACAGGTTTAAGTTTCTATGATGTTCACAAATTGTTGGATGTCATGCAGAGACTGGTGGACAAGGGCAACAGTATTATCACGATTGAACACAACTTGGATGTGATTCGCTGTGCGGACTGGATTATTGATTTAGGTCCCGAAGGAGGTGAGTTGGGTGGTGAAGTGATCGCTGAAGGTACACCCGAAGAGGTAGCTCAACATCCTAATTCCCATACAGGGCGGTATTTACGGCAGATATTGGAAAGTACAGGCAACTTTGCGGTATGATCTGCGTCATTGGCTGTGTAACTCTACTAATACCCAGATATGCGCAAGTTTTTCACGATTCTAGTTGTGGCACTCACGATCGCTGTGCCTGTGTGGGCAAGAGACCCTTTTCGCGGTGGCAGTCCGAAGGCGCGGGCGATCGGTACAGAAACTTTTACTGCCTTTGAGACCCTGTTCCGTGATGGCAATTACAGAGCCGCAATTCCTCAAGTCCAGACTGCAGTGGGCACCAACAGCGAAGAACCCCTTGCTCATACCATGCTGGCACTGATTCACTTTTTTGAGAAGGATTACAACAGTATGCGCACTACGGGTAGAACGATTAGAGAGAGGGCGCAAAGGCTCATGAATACCGATAAACTGCGGGGACATCTCTACACCGCTGTGGGCGATCTAGTAGAAGCAAGTTTTCTGTTCAAAACGGAAGGAGTTTCGGGTGTACCAAAGATTTTACCGCTAGTACAAAATGTCCTCACTGAATTACGAAATGCCCGTGCTGTCGATCCGACCGATCCTGAATTGAATCTACTGCAGGGATTGATTGATATTCTCGTTTCTTCTGCTTCTTCTGCCATCATTCCTAGCAGTGATGTAGAGCGATCGCTAGTGAATCTGCGCCAATACTCTGCCCCTGAATACTTGCGCTGGGGAGGAGTGGCAGTTGCCTATCGGGATGCGAAACAGCCAGCCCCCGCCCTAGAAGCTGTGGACAGAGCCTTAGCGATCGCACCGCAGAATCCAATTCTGCACTACTTCAAAGGACAAATTCTCTGGATCAAGGGGGATATTCCTGAAGCCCGTCGCCACTACCTATTGACTTTGAGCCGTGCGCCCCAATTACCGAATCAATTTATCAAAGATGTGATGTCTGAATGCAGAGTTCTCACTGGTAGAGCTGAAGATTGTCAAGTTTTGCCTAGATGAGAGTTTTACATTTATCCCATATGCCCTTAAACTCCAACTATGGAGCAGCGAGTAGCTTAAGACTGCATCAACAAATTCTCAGGGAGGAGGATTCTATTGAACTGACCGTCATAGACATGGTACGCCCTAGGGATGCAGTCTTGAAACTCCATTATTTGAAAGTTTTATGCAACTTAGGGAATAGCTACTCTCTACCGTTCAGATTAAATTATGATGCTTATTCCCAGAATCTGGTTAATTATCTTAAGTTTGTTGCTTCATACATATTATTCTGGCTCAATAGTTGGGCATTACGGCGCAGGGTTACACAAATTGCCCCAGATATTATTCATTTCAATAGTTTAGTATTAATTGATTTGCTACCTTGGCTAAAACACATCCCCCAGTTAAAAGATACTAGATTTATTGCCCATGTACGGGAGTTACTAGCAGTTGATTTAGATAAAAGACAGATAGAAATGATCACCCAATTAGATGGGTTAATTTGTATTGATCACTCAACTAAGGCAAGGTTACTGACTGTTGTCAAGGATCAATTAGACCCTCAGAAAATTACAGTAATTCCTAATCCATTTTTCAGCCCTAGCCATTACGCTGGTAAAGCTATTCCTAACTTAAATATCCATAACTTTATCTTTGCGATCGTGGGCAAGATTGCCGAAGATAAGGGAGTAAACTTTGTCTGTGAGGCATTCTTGTTAGCAGGAATTATAGATGCTCAGTTAGTAATTGTTGGCTCGGGATCAGGGATATATTTTCAGGAATTTTTAGAGATAGTAAAACAATATCCCCAACAGTTAATCTATGTAGGTGAAATGCCCAATTTAGCCGAAATAGGCTTCTATACCCTAGTGGATTGTGTGGTGAGGGGTGATGTGAGTTTTCGTACAGGTAGAACTGTATTTGAAGGATTATATGCAGGTACCAAGGCGATCGTGGTTGGCAATCCCTGTGATATAAATTATGACCCCCATTTAGCTAAATTTAGCGATCGGGTTTTGTTTTACCCCACCAGAGACCAACAACAACTAGTAGAACAAATGCGCCGTGCCGCTAACGGTAAGCCCTTGAAAAGTGGAGCAGTAAACCATAATTTTGCTGAATATCGCCAACAGATTCTTGATTTCTACAGAATCCACTCCCGTAAGAGAATCAGTAAACCAGTGTGACCAACAAATACATAGGGAGCAAAAGCTGTATTTTCATTCTGATCATCCGTCAGGCAGTAAAGGGATACTTCGTAGTCGGGATCAAAACCAAACATGGGCACTTCTAAAAATTTAAGTAAATCATTGAGAATCCGTTCTCTCTGTGCTAAATCATAACCCTCAGCATCATCTTCGTCATAGTATTCAGGCTCAAGGAAGAGATACTTCACATAGTTACGGAACTCCTGTTGATTTTCCATTTCTGAGTTGCGGAAGAGGTCAAGTTCATCCCAGTATTCATCAATTGCCGCATATTGTAATTCTTCTGGGTACAAATCTTTCACCCAATAGAATAACTCGACTAGGTGCTTAGTGCTGATTAAGTCATTATTCAATATGGCTGAAGGAGGCTTGCGGAAGAGTTTTATGTCTCTGATAAAAGGGGGTGAACCCGCTCTCTCGCCATAGAGGATTTCTCGTTCTAGTAGAGTTTTCAGGTCTTCAGCCAGTTCATTGGGTAAATCTGTGAATTCACTCACTGTCATCCCTGCTAGTTCTGAACGCATTGCTTTTTCTGCCAGATGTCTGCAATGCTAATATACCATCTACAGAACTACCAGCTGAACCTATCAGTAATTTTTCCCTTGATATAGGGCTGTCGGCGACCCCTTAAGCCTGTCGTGGTGCTGTACTCTCCCTTGGCGTGTTCAAGAATTTTGCAAGAGGTTTTGAGGTGGCCTCATGACACTCCTTAAACTGTCACATAACTGTGTCACTGAGAAAAAGGAGGTTTCTACAATCTCTACCAGATGAGTTGGAGTTCTACAGATGAAACCAATTAGCTATCAAAAGGATACTAATGCTTGGATCCTGCAAGTCTGGATATCCTTCATTTTGTCTGTGTCTGCTACTGGTGTGGGGATCATTTACCTGCCTGTGGACAGTTGGACAAGGGGTTGCATCGGTATAGGCTATCTTTATTCCATTACCTCGGCTTTTACCTTAGCCAAGGCCGTGCGGGACAATCACGAAGCGCAAAGGCTGATTGCTCGAGTTGAGGAAGCTCGTGTGGAAAAAATCTTGGCGGAACATGACCCCCTGCGCTAAGAGGAAGTAGTATGACTATTACTCTCGATCGCCTGCAAGCGACTTTTCCGCCACTGCCCCCTGCCTTTGATGTGCGCGTCCTGCGTATGATACAAGTGCTTGCGCCCTACTTTGTCCATTGGCAGTCCCGTATCAACAGGGTGGAGGAACACAATATAGAACGATTGGTGGCGGCGCAACACCAGTTTGACTTGGGCAAGGTGCGCTGTATCTATGCATTCCGCCATCCCACTACAGATGACCATTTCAGCCTGTTACACCTATTCAGTAGAAGTATGCCTTGCAAGGCGCGCCAGATGGGGATCAAGC
>JBKBMU010000004.1:1667-71320 GCA_046295715.1 Pseudanabaenaceae cyanobacterium | reverse complement strand
ACTCCACCGACCGATTCATGCTTTTTTTGTCTATGACCGCGGCATCCCCCTCTGGGCGGGTAGGATCACTAACTGGCTTTTTCCTAGGCTGGGTGGGATTCCTGTCTATCGGGGCAAGGCAGACCGCCAAGGCCTGAATAGTATCAGGGATCACATTGTCAGTGGTAGTTTTCCGTTGGCGATCGCACCTGAAGGGGGTACTAATGGACAAAGTGAACGGGTGGGGGAATTAGAGCCTGGGGTGGTGCAGTTGGGATTTTGGGCGGCGGAGGATTTACAAAAGGCCAACAGACCAGAACAGGTGTTGATCGTGCCGATCGGTATCCAGTACGAGTACACTGGCCAGTCTTGGGCAAGGATCGATCAACTGCTCCTGGGGATTGAACAGGATTGCGGGATCAGTAAGCCGAAACCTACCCCCAGCGATCGCTACCAGCGGCTATATGATTTGGGTACATTTTTGGTGCAGTGGGTAGCCGCCCACTACCAGAAGTATTATCCGCAGTATGCCCAGAGTTGCGATCCCCATGCTTCCTTGGCAGAACAATTAGAGACAGTGATTGAGACGATTTTGCGCACGGCAGAAGCCAATTTCAGGATCGTGGGCAAGGGTAGCTATGTCGATCGCTGTCGGCGTTTGGAGCAGGCAGTGTGGGAGCAGGTGTTTCGGGTGGAGGATTGGCAGAAGCTGACGGTTTTGGAGCGGTGCTTTGGGGATCAACTGGCGCGGGAAGCCAATAACAGCCTCTGGCATATGCGTATTGCAGAGAGCATTTTACATATCACTGGTACTTATGTGCAGGAACATCCCAGCCCTAGTCGATTTGCTGAAATGCTCTTGCTAGTGTGGCGGGCAATGTCTCGCGTCAAGCTGATCCCCTATGGCACAACCCCATACTTGGGCGATCGCAAGTTGATTCTGTCTGGAGGTGAACCGATTAACATTTCTGCCCATTTGTCCCAGTACCAAACCAATCGCCAAACCGCCAAGGCAACTATGGCTGAACTCACGAATCAATTGAGAAATAGCATGCAGTCCCTAGTGATTCCTTCTGCGCTGACATAAAAGAGCAGTCCCAGAGGATTCAACACCCCTTCCCATCAGGGGAGGGAAGAAAACCTGCGACCCCCTGAGTATTCCGGTGGGAGAGCGATCAGCTTGGCTGAGTTAGTTCCTGGCGCAGAATTTGGGTAGCTTTGACCATGTTTTGTAGGGAGGGAATCACCTCTTCCCAACGGCGGGTCTTCAAGCCACAGTCTGGGTTTACCCAAATTTGGTCAGGAGGCAGATTGGCTACGCCTGTTTTGAGTTGTGCCAGAATCTGCTCGACACTGGGCACTACAGGGCTGTGCACATCATAGACCCCATTCCCGACTTGGTGCTTGTAACCAGCATTAGTGATCTCAAATAGGGTGGCATTATTACTGCGACTGTTCTCAATTGAGAGGACATCCGCATCCAATCGCTGAATGTGCTCAATAATATCACCGAATTCGGAATAGCACATGTGAGTATGAATCTGGGTGCTCGGTTGAGCGATCCCTGCACTGAGGCGGAAGGCATTCACTGCCCAAGTGAGATACTCTGCCCACCGTTCCTGCTTGAGGGGTAAACCTTCTCTGAGGGCAGGTTCATCAATCTGAATCATCTTCGCACCTGCTTTCTCTAAATCAGCTACTTCATCCCGCAGAGCCAGAGCGATCTGCATGGCTTGCTCAGAACGAGGAATATCAGTGCGAGGGAACGACCAATTGAGCATAGTTACAGGGCCTGTGAGCATCCCTTTGACTATCTTTTGAGTGAGGGATTGGGCTACTTTGAATTCTCTGACTGTCATGGGATGGGGGCGAGTAATATCACCGTAGATGATCGGGGGACGCACACAGCGACTGCCATAGCTCTGCACCCAGCCGTTTTCTGTGAAGGCGAAGCCTGACAATTGCTGAGCAAAGAATTCCACCATATCCGTGCGCTCAAACTCCCCATGCACTAAGACATCCAAGCCTACTTCTTCTTGGTATTTGATGCACTTGGCAATTTCAGCATCGATCGCCTGTTCATATTCAGCTTGGGTGATTTCGCCTCGTTTCCATTTCACACGCAATTGACGCACTTCTGCTGTTTGCGGAAAAGAACCGATCGTGGTAGTGGGGAAGAGTGGTAAAGTGGGTTGGAGTGGTCTTCTTTCTGCATAGGGCAGGGGGCGATCCAAGTCCTGCTCGGTCAAGTTTTGCAAGCGTTCTTTGAGGGTGGGATTGGTAGGGCTGAACTCATAGAATACTTGCCACTGAGACCGAACAGAATCTAGTTCAACTGCATTCGCAGAAACCGTAGCGAGGAGCTTGAGTTCATCTAGTTTCTGTTCGGCAAAGCTGAGTACATTCCTGAGAGGTTCAGGTAACTTGGGTTCTAATTGGACATCGTAGGGCACAAATTGCAGAGAAGCGGAAGGATGTAAACGGATACTGCCTGTGATTCCTTGAATAGTGGTGAGGGTGGCTAAAACCGCATCGGGGCGAATTTTCCAGACATTGCGAGCGTCAATAATCCCCACTCCCAATTCTTTCTCATGGGGGAATCCATACTGCTGGAGGAGTTCTAGGTTTTTGCCTCTAGTGAAGTCTAGGCTAATACCTGCCACAGGCAGAGCTGTTACCCAAGGATAGGTTGTGCCCAAGTCATCAAAGTAAGTAACTAGTTGTATGGGTAAACCCACTGCAGCAAGGGTTTGGTAGGTGCTCTGATAGTAATTTTGGAAGTAGTCTGCATCACTTAAAATCAAGGCAGGTTCGTGCATCTGCACTTCCACTACTCCCAGCTTTTTGAGTTCTTGTAGGAGCAGAAGATAGCGATCGCACAATTCTTTGACCACTTGATCCTGCTGGTGCGCCAATTTGCCCAAGCGCAGGAAGGTCAGAGGCCCCAACACGATCGGCACTGCTTTTTCTTCTAAGAGGGTTTGGGCGCGCTCAACCGTTGCTAGAAAATCACTAAAGTCTGGGGTCTGCCATGCTGGAGTTATTTCAGGCACTAGATAGTGATAGTTGGTATCAAACCATTTGGTCATCTCTAGGGCAGGGATGCCTTCTTTACCCCTTGCCATCGTGAAATATCGCTCCAAGCCTTGAAAGGGCAGGAATCGCTCCGGAATTACCCCCAAGCGCACACTCCAATCCAACACATGATCGTAAAAACTCATATCGCCAACGCCGATGCGATCGATCCCTGCCTTGAGTTGGGTTTGCCAGTTGTAGGTTTCAATCTCTGCGCGGATGCGCTGTAGTTCTGGGGTTGGGATCAATCCGGCCCAAAAAGCTTCCAATGCTTTCTTGAGCTCTCTTCTTTTGCCAATGCGTGGATAACCTAAAGTTGCGGTAATGGTCATAAATGATACTATTTTTTTAGTGCGGTGACAAAGACTAGAATAGCACATTGCTACATCAGGCCCAAGGTTAAGTCTTGGCTTCACCAACATAGGGCTGACCCTCATTAGACGTCTTGCCCAATTCCTCAATTTTCCCCCTGGGAGAAGTCTATTTCTTGAGAATCCCCTGCTCTGGGAGAGGGCATTAGCTGAGACGGCAGAGCGTAGCTGATCATTGGCTTGGGAATTTTTTACTCCCCTCTTGGGGCAGAGTACCCTTCTTTATTATTACTTGATTATTACTTGTATGATTGCTAAAAATTCCTAGCCCCTCTCCCAAAAAACAGTGGGGGCGATGCCACCCCAAGTTGAGAAGACCTTATTTAATCAAGACTTGGGGATCAAAAAGCTCAAGCCTCAAGGCAATGGCTACTGCACAAGTAGGCTATACTGATGAGTGGCAAAGCTTGGCTAACCATGCAAGTAATTACTGCTGACAACTTAGACCAAATCATCCGCCCCACAGCGATCGCTCTAGGCAACTTTGACGGGGTACATTTGGGACATCAGCAGGTAATTGGCAGTATTTTAGGGGCGAAACAATGTAGTACGGTAGTCAGTTTTGATCCCCACCCCCAAGAATTTTTCCAAGGGCAGATTCGCCCTCAACTGACCCCTCTCCCTGAAAAAATCCAAGTGCTCCAAACCATTGGTGTCCAGCAGTTGGTGCTTCTTTCTTTCAATAGAGAATTGGCGCAACTCACTGCTCCAGAGTTTATGGAAAAAATTCTGCGCCACCTCCTCCAAGCGGAAACGATCGCCGTCGGCTTTAATTTTCGGTTTGGGCATCAACGGCAGGGCACAGTTGCTTTATTGCAAAACATCTGGGGCGATCGGGTGAAAATTGTAGCTGAACAGTGTCTATCGGATGCGGTGCGCATCAGCAGTTCCAACATTCGTTATGCCCTGGGTCATGGGGATCTGGCTTTGGCCCATCGGATGCTGGGCCGTCCTTACAGCTTGATCGGGACAGTGGTGGCAGGACAACAACTGGGCAGACAACTGGGTTTTCCTACCGCCAATCTTCAACTCCCTGAACACAAATTTATCCCTAAACATGGGGTTTACAGTGTGCGCGTGGATTCCCTTTATGGACAGAATATGTTAGGGGTAATGAATATCGGTGTCCGACCGAGTGTGGAAAAGGATACCAAACTAGCAGTAGAAGTACACCTGTTGGATTTTGAGGGGGACTTGTATGGCAAGGAACTCAGAGTAAAACTACAGCGATTCCTGCGCCCTGAA
This sequence comes from Pseudanabaenaceae cyanobacterium, assembly GCA_046295715.1. GTDB lineage: Bacteria > Cyanobacteriota > Cyanobacteriia > Pseudanabaenales > Pseudanabaenaceae > JBKBMU01. The sequence continues at coordinate 66,650 of JBKBMU010000004.1, read as the reverse complement.
CAGAAATTCAATTCTTTGAGTGAACTGCGCCAGCAAATTGCTCAAGATTGCATGGAAGCTAGACAAGAGAACTATGAATTCAGTTTGGCATAGTCTGCGCACTAATAAAATTTCCTGTGCCGAAGCTTTACAGCAACTGGTAAGTGCAGATGGCGCATTACAGTTGGAATTGTTAGACAAGGAGTTAGAACGACGGTTTTTTAGTTTTTTTGTGGATTGGCAAGCCGCTCCCCCTGTAATTCCACTCCTATTGTGGCGGAATTGTTTCTATCTCGGCTGTCCCCGCACTCTCACTACTGAGGAAATTGTCCAGATTAAAGACCGCACTTTTACAGAAGTAGAGATTATTCCCATTTCGCCTGAGAGTTATCGGTTTTGGTATCGCAGGCGGATAATCCCCAACCAAAAGCAAATTCAGATCAAGGGGTTAATCGATCCCCTGACAGGAGAATTGGCACAGATTTCGGCGGTAGAAGCTACTGACCTCTATCTAGCGCAGGCAGAGAGCCAAACTCACCGCATCAATGCCCTCATTGCCGTAGCCATGCAACATCGAGCGAGTGATATTCATCTCGAGCCAACCCAACAGGGCTTGCGGGTGCGATTTCGTATTGATGGCATTCTCAGGGACATCAAGCACCTGCCTTCTGATATTGGTAGAAAGATTATAGTTGCCCTGAAAGTAATGTCAGATATGGATATTGCCGATAGTCGTCGCCCCCAGGATGGCAGAATTGGCAAAAATTACATCAGTGCCGAAAATCTGGAATTGAACCTAGATATGCGGGTGAGTACGATCCCCTGTGTGTGCGGCGAAAAGGCGGTGATTCGTCTCCTCCCTAAGGAAAACCCATTTTCTAATAATCTCTCGGCACTGGGGTTTACGCCTGCGGCTCTAGCGATCTATGAATCGTGGTTACACCAGCCCCAAGGTTTGATTATCATGACAGGTCCGACTGGTTCAGGTAAAACTAGCACCCTCTATACCAGTCTGCAGGCGATCGCTACGGAAATGGTGAATGTTTCTACCATTGAAGACCCAGTGGAGTATGTGCTACCGAATATCACCCAAACTCAAGTTTTAGAGGCGGCGGGGATGACCTTTGCGGCGGGACTGCGGGCAATTTTGCGCCAAGACCCAGATATTGTGATGGTGGGAGAAGTACGCGATCCTGAAACGGCAGAAACTGTAGTGAGAGCGGCACTGACTGGGCATTTGGTTCTGTCCACCATGCACACCAACGATGCGGCTAGTGCTATTCCGCGGTTGAAGGATTTGGGACCTGACCCGGGGCTGATCAGCGATGCTCTGTTGGGAATCGTTGCCCAGCGCCTAGTCCGCAAAGTCTGTACTGCCTGTGCTGTGCCCTATGTGCCCAGTCCCCAAGAACTGAAAAGTCTGTGTCTACCCCTCGATACCGATACCACAGGCTGGCGCAGAGGTTTGGGGTGCGATCGCTGTTTTGGCACGGGCTATTATGGGCGGGAAGCAATTGTAGAACTCCTCGATGTGGATGATGCTCTACGGGAGTTAATCTACGAGGGCACAATCACCCAGATTAACAAATATCTCAACTCGATTGACTTCCATTCTTTCCGCCGTGCCGCTCTGGATAAATTGCACAGAGGAATCACCACCCCCAGCGAGATTTTACGGGTGCTTCCTCGCAGTGCCATCCTAAGAACGGAGAGCAGAGAGAAAATTCTGCAAGCGCGTGAGGAAAGAAGTACCCTTGCCCGTGCGCTGGCGAAATAGTTGGTCAATTGTCTCCAAACTGGGACGATCGCCCTCATAAATCAACTTCATTTGGGTCTCAGGTATTTGGGGATTCTGCCAGACCTGCCACTGATGGGGATAGGCTTGATACAGAGCACCCTGCTCTAGTGGTTCTAGGTAGTACACCACTGTAAAAGTGTTGATAAACCGTTCCCGCAACCGCCGCGCATAGAGTCCGATCCCCACTTCTGCATTCTCCAAACGGGGATTGAACATAATGAAGGGGCGATCGTTAGCCAATGCCAGCAACCGCTCTAATTGTTCCACTTCCACTGAGCTGGGGGCAACTAGGAATAGAGCCTGATCCTCTGGGCGCACCGCTCTTCTGCCCTCGTTCACCCCGCGCAGGGAAATATCTGGATCAGCCCAATCCCGCTTTGCCAGTGCCGCCATGCCTGCATCCGCAAATAGGGCTTGCCACTGTATCCCGTATCTTTGTTTGAGATACATGGCAATTTCATAGGCGACAGGCAGGGGCTTCAGTTCCTGAAACCGCAGATCGATCAGCAGCCGACTAATGCCTTTGTTCAGAGCCTGATCAAGGCTGGCGATCGCTTGGCTAGTGGCTTCTTCGAGGGTATCTGGGAGTTGAGGTTGCGTAGTCATATTCCAAATTGTCAGGGTCTATCGCTAATTCTCGCAATTTCTGGGTAAGTTGGGCAAGTTTAGTTTCACTCTGTAATCTTTCTTCCCTCTCCCATTAGCTGGCGATCGGGCTAGAGAAACAGTATCTAGGAAGGGTTCACCATCGGGGAAAGAGAGTTATAGCGGTTCTCCTGCCTGCCATTGACATTTCCCTCCCAGCTATTCAATTCCAAAATTCTACTCCATCTCTCTCCTGCTCTCACATAACCTTCTAATTCCATTGCCTCTGGGTCATAGATGTAATACTCCTCTACTCCATATCGCTCATAAAATCTGTATTTCTCCAACATCTGCAGCTGTTCCTCTGGAGTTTTATTGCTGTCGGGGAGAATCTCGAACACCACTTGGGGCGGGACATTCCCTTCCTGATGCTGAATATAAGATTTTCTCCTTCCCTTGGGTCTGCTAAAGACTACCATCATCTCGGGGTACAGTGGGGTGCAGATACCAGAGCAAATCCCCTGCTGTAAATCGCTCCAAATCCTCTTTGATAAGCACGATCCATTCGTATTGCAGGGTAGATTCTGCCATGGGCTGACCATCCCACTGGGATATATCTCCGCTTTAGTGGAGGTTTGAGCGAAAGCTAAACCCCAGACCCCCTTTCCCTGAGCCGTGCGTGAGAATTCAATAGCGAGTTTCCGAGCCTACTTGTTCCTGCCAACAAGATAGGGCGGAAGTACCGCCCTGGTGAAAGTCTAGTAGCGACTGGTATTGGGTTTGTGGACAATGAACATGCCCGTTTGGCACTGCTTGATATTGTCAAATGCCACCACCCGGATATAGCACCCAGGATAGGTGGAACGGCAGGCTTGCACTTCGCTCAACACTTCTTGAGCAGAACGAGCATTGAACATGGGCAGCTTCCACATTGTCCAATAGGTGTCGGTGGGGTTGGCAGTTTCGTTGAATTCAATCGCAGGGAAGAAACCCTGTTTGAGCAGATATTCAATTTGGCGAGCGATCTGAGCATCACTCAGGGGGGGCAGGTAGGACAGGGTTTCGTATCTTCTTTCTTTGGGTAGGGTCTGCATAGTTTTCTCTCACTAGATAATGGAAGTTATAATGGAAGTTGATTAGCGGTCTTCTGTATTTTCGGGTGTGGATAACTGCATGATCCTCTCAAAATGCTGGCGTTGATGCTGTTGGTTGGCTTGCAGGATACTGGTACGGCATAGTTCAGGCAGATAGTCTAGCACTTCTTCGGCGAGGTGCTGGCGTACAGTCATCACCCGATAAGCTAGTTCCTGATTCACCTGCATTAACTCCTGCAAGTAGCGATCGCCGTCTTGAATTTTGTCATTAGCGGAAAATTGCCTGAACCAGATGGCTAGGGGCGGATTGGTTTCCTCTAACTGCTGAATAATCGATCGCACTGCTTGGTAAGTGAGATAACTAGTTACCACATTGGCAGTGGCTTGGATGATCGGTTTCAGATTCATAGACGGCGATCCCAATTAGCTAAGAACTCTATTATAGAGACTCTTATTTACGCCTATGTTGAGGGACTAGACCGTATCCACTGTTTCAAACTCGAACTTGATTTCTTTCCAGAGTTCGCAGGCGACTGCCAGTTCGGGCGACCAGCGGGCGGCTTCCCGGATCACTTCGTTGCCTTCACGGGCAAGGGAGCGACCTTCGTTGCGGGCTTGGATACAGGCTTCCAGTGCCACACGGTTGGCGGTTGCCCCGGGAGCATTGCCCCATGGGTGTCCGAGCGTGCCTCCACCGAACTGCAGGCAGGCATCGTCGCCAAAAATTTCCACTAGGGCGGGCATGTGCCAAATGTGAATCCCACCTGAAGCTACGGGCATGACCCCGGGCATGGATGCCCAGTCTTGGGTGAAGTAAATGCCACGGGAACGGTCTTGCTCGATGTGGTCTTCCCGCATCAAGTCCACAAAGCCCATAGTGACGGCGCGATCGCCCTCCAGTTTACCCACCACTGTCCCAGCGTGCAGGTGATCCCCGCCTGACATGCGCAGGCACTTAGCCAAGACGCGGAAGTGGATACCATGATTTTTCTGGCGGTCGATCACGGCGTGCATAGCGCGGTGGATGTGCAGTAACAAACCATTGTCCCGACAGAATTTGGCTAGGGTAGTGTTGGCAGTGAACCCACCCGTCAAATAGTCGTGCATGATGATCGGGGTTTTCAGGTCCGCCGCAAACTGGGCGCGCTTGAGCATCTCTTCAACGGTGGGCGCAGTTACATTCATGTAGTGCCCCTTGATTTCCCCAGTTTCTGCCTGCGCTTTCATAATCGCATCTTGCACAAACAGGAAGCGATCCCGCCAGCGCATGAAGGGCTGAGAGTTGATATTTTCGTCGTCTTTGGTGAAGTCCAGACCGCCGCGCAAGCACTCATACACTGCCCGTCCGTAGTTCTTCGCCGACAGACCTAGTTTGGGCTTGATGGTGCAACCCAAGAGGGGACGACCATACTTGTTGAGTTTGTCCCGTTCCACCACGATCCCATGAGGCGGACCTTGGAAGGTCTTCAGGTATGCCACCGGCACGCGAATATCTTCCAAGCGCAGGGCACGCAGAGCCTTGAACCCAAACACATTCCCCACAATAGAGGTGAGCATGTTAGTTACCGAACCTTCCTCAAACAGGTCGAGGGGATAGGCAACATAACAAATGTATTGATTTTCCTCACCAGGCACAGGCTCAATGTCGTAACAACGCCCCTTGTAGCGATCCAAATCAGTCAAGAGGTCAGTCCATACGGTCGTCCATGTGCCAGTGGAGGACTCAGCGGCAACAGCCGCGCCTGCTTCCTCTGGCGGCACACCAGGCTGAGGAGTTACCCGAAACGCCGCCAAAATGTCCGTATCTTTGGGAGTGTAATCGGGGGTGTAGTAGGTCAGTTTGTAGTCCTTTACCCCCGCTTGATAGCCTTTGCTCTGGGCTGCTGATGCGTATGCCATAATTTCCTTTCCTTTCCAATCTAATTGCTACTCTTGCCTAACTCCAGTTCCTGACAGAATTAGTATGTTTAATCCTATCAATAACTGTCTGCTCCAATTTGTTGAGTTCAGTATATTTTCCTCAATCAAATTTGAGCGATCGCTATTTTGTTTGAGTCGATCTCTTAATCAAAGAAATGAGCTGGCTCAGCGATCCGGGAGGGCTGGGAATTGCCAAGCAACCCGACTGCCACCCTGCTGCGCCAAGGTATAACTCTTAATTTTCCTTGATCGCAGAGACAATGACCCCACTCCAACCACTATGCACAGAAAGTTAGCAAGAGTATAGACATTTCTTTATCTACTATTTATTACAGGAAATGGGCACATCTGCACCACAAATTCTAAAAAACTTATTAAAACGTTCTTATGCACACTATAAGCGGTAGCTATTTGTAAACAAAGGCACAAAAAAGCGGGCTAATTGCCCACTTTGTTAATTATCAGCAGTCATTTCTAGAAAATGCCCTCGGCGGCTTGGACTTTTTCCACTTGTTTCTTCTTGAGTACCAGTAGAATTTGCATCACTACTACCGCCGCAAAGAATGCCAAGAGCCACTGGATGCGGGTGGGGTCTTGGAGCACAATTTCCCCATCCATCTGCCCAAAACCACCCACCACATTGGGATTGATCGTCAAGGGACTGCCAACAGCCACCTTGTCCCCCACCTTCACGATCAAGTCAGGTCCAACAGGGATATTTTCAGTTACAGGATCCCCGTTTTCAGGCTGGATCGTAACCGCATAGCCGCCGTAGTAGCCTTCATCCTCATTGGCAGGAATCTCCGTAATACTAGTAATAGTCCCTGCTATAGGAGCAGTATAGAGATTGTTATTACTCTTTTCGCCAGTGGGATAGATTTGCCCGCGCCCGCGATTGCCGCCTGCATGTACAGCATATTTCAAGAACTTAACATTTTTATCAGTGTTGGGGTCAGGGGATAGCACTGGAAAGACGATCTCAGGATATTCATCCCCAGAGACTGGCCCCACCAGGACGATATTTTCTTGGGTATCGCTGTAGGGCTGATAGTAAATGTCCTTGACTTTTTCCTTCAACTCTGCAGGAATACGGTCTTCAGGAGCGATCTTGAAGCCTTCGGGCAACATCAGCACTGCCCCCACATTCAGCCCGCCCTTAGAGCCATCGCTCAGTACCTGTTTTTTAGTGTGGTCATAGGGAAGTTTGATCACCGCTTCAAACACCGTATTGGGCAGTACCGCTTGGGGCAGTTCGAGTTGGATCGGCTTTTGGGCCAAGTGGCAGTTGGCGCAGACAATCCGTCCCGTCGCTTCACGGGGAGTCTGATAGGCTTCTTGGGCATAGTAGGGATAGGCAACAGCAGGCAAAGGACTTGCCCACAGTACCATCATTGCCAATAAAACAATAGTAATAATTTTACGCATAGCCTGCTTAAATCCAGTAGGGGGGTTCATTAGTACGAAAGTCAGTATCTGTCCAAGGGGAAAATTGCACAATATCATCATTGACTTGGGTGCGCACTAGAGCCAGGGATAAGGGGGCAGGGCCTCTCACCACCTTGCCAGCCGCATCATATTGTGAACCATGACAAGGACAAATAAATTTGTTTTCAGCCACATTCCAAGGCACTACGCAACCCAAGTGGGTGCATACAGCGTTTAGCCCATAGGTGGCGATCTCTTTATTTTCCGTAACAATAATATAAGTAGGATCCCCTTTCAAGCCTTGGGCAAGGACGCGATCGCCCGCTTGGTGGCTTGCCAAGAATTCCGAGGCTTTAATGTCATTGCCGAGGGCATCTTTAGCACTGACACTACCCCCAGCCCCACCCTTGACAGGCGGAATAAAATAATTCACGAACGGATACAGTGCGCCCAGGACAACCACACCTGCTGAACCAGTGGTCAGGAGACTCAAAAATTGACGACGGGCCATACTGGGCACATCATCTTGAGGAATAGCGGCTTGACTCATATGTTTGTTTTTATCCAGAGAAACAGTGTGAAGTTTTGAGACAGAATTTTTATATTTTGTATCTCAGCAGTTAGATCATAGCTAGAATTGACGGATTTGTGCCCCATTTCTACGCTACAAAATGTTAAGTATAGAGGCTCTACTGTAATATTTCTTAACTAAGTTACTCAGGTTCAGTTTTGAGGGACTGGTGATAATCTTACTGCTTGAGGGATTGCCATATGGTATCCAGAAATCTAGTTCCTAGTGGGGATGCTTGCCAACAATTTAGGGCATTAAGGACACAGGCACATAATTTTGCCCCCTTTAATCAAAGCAAAGACTACGCTCATTTTGACGACAGTTTGCCTACCGCTATGGCAAAAGAGAGCAAGGCTTACAGAACTTTGCTTGACCCGAACTGGGGTTACACAGTCAGCCATACCATGTTAAACCTGCAAGAAGTCTATTGACTGGACACTCTTACAGTTTGGTCTAAAAATCAGCATAAGTCCTGTTGTATAAGAGAATGGAGCACTAAAATTGACCTGCCAACGCTGAAACGCATCGATCGCAGATGCCTTGCTCATGATTGATAGGGGCATAGTTCCAACAGCGGAGACATTTTTCACCGTCAGCATGGGCTACAGCCAGATAGTAATTAGGTAAATCAGCCTGAAATTCTGCAGTTGCAGTCTGGTCTAGCCACTCCACTTGGGACACTATAAAGATATAGCGCAAGTCTGTTTTCAAGTGTTCAATCTTGGCAAAGAGTTCAGAATTCTTAGGATAAATCATTACCTTCGCTTCTAATGAAGCTCCTATCAACTTGGCATTCCGTGCACTCTCTAGCAAGATATTCACCTGCGATCGCAATTCTAAGACTTCCTTCCAAATCAGTGCCAAATCAGGCTGGTGCCATTCAGGGTAGAGTTGTACCCACCCCCCTTGAAATACTGACTTGGTGGTTTTCTCATAGGGCAGGAACTGCCAAATATCCTCAGCCGTATGACAGAGCACAGGGGCGATCATTTTCGCCAACCCTTCCACACAATAGTAGAGCACAGTTTGACAACTCCTACGGCGGGGCGAATTAGCATGGCTGATGTATAAACGGTCTTTGGCGATATCTAAATAGAAACTGGATAAATCCACCGCACAGAAATTCTGAATTACCTGAAAGAAATGGGCAAACTGAAAGCGATCGTATGCTTCTGTAACTTCTTTAACCACCTCATAGAGGCGATGGAGCGCATATTTATCCAATTCAGGTAACTGGGCATAGGGAACTAGATGTACTTGGGGTTGGAAGTCATATAAATTACTCAAAAGAAAGCGAGCGGTATTGCGAATCTTGCGGGATACATCAGCAATCTGGTTGAGAATGTTTTTGCCCAAAGGCACATCTCCTGCGTAATCCACACTGGCTACCCACAGGCGGAGGACATCTGCCCCGTAGGCAGGTTCTTGTTTCTGGTCTTTGCCACCATTAATGACATCCATCGGGTCAATGCCATTCCCCAAAGACTTACTCATCTTCCTGCCTTGTTCATCCACAATGAAGCCATGAGTGAGGACAGTTTTGTAGGGAGCATGCCCATGTACCGCCGTACAAGTCAATAGAGAAGACTGAAACCAGCCCCGATGTTGGTCTGAACCTTCCAAATACATATCTGCAGGGAAGTTCAAGGGGTAGGGAGCGAGTTCCCCTTTGAGTACCGCCGCCCATGATGAACCTGAATCAAACCACACATCCATCGTATCTGTGCCCTTGCGATATTGATCCGCTTGCTCTTTGTAAGCAGGGGGCAGTAATTCCTTTTCTGACAATTCCCACCAAGCATCGGAACCACGATCGTGGATGAGCTGCTGAATATGAGTAATAGTCTCTTGATTGAGTAAAACCTCGCCCGTTTCTTTGTGATAGAACACGGGGATTGGCACCCCCCAACTGCGTTGTCTAGAAATACACCAATCAGAGCGTTCCTGCACCATCGCTGTAATTCTATTTTCGCCACTGGCAGGAATCCACTCCACTTGCTTGATCGCCTGGAGAGCTAATTCCCGAAAACCATCTACGGAAGCGAACCATTGTTCTGTAGCTCTGACAATTACGGGCTTTTTCGTGCGCCAATCATAGGGGTACTTGTGCACATAGGGCACTTCCTTCAGCAAATAACCCCTCTCCTGTAAAGCCTGAATCACCGCCCGATTCCCTTCCTTGAGCACTGCCAGCCCTGCAAACCCCGCCGCTGCTTCCGTAAACACACCATAGTCATCCACAGGGCAAACCATTCCCAAATGATACTTCCTACCCACAGTAAAGTCATCCTGACCATGGGCAGGAGCAGTATGCACTAAGCCCGTCCCCGATTCCGCTGTTACATGATCCCCAAAAATTAGAGGACTGGGGCGATCGTACAGAGGATGGCGACAGATAATGTGTTCCAATTTTTCGCCTAAGAACGAAGCCTCAATAGTCAATTCCATTCCTAAAATATCTGCCAACTTGCTCACCAATTCACTGGCAACGATGAATCTTCTCTCCCCACTTCTGACGATGGCATAACTCAAGTGAGCATTGGCACAGATACCTAAATTGGCAGGGATCGTCCAAGGGGTAGTTGTCCAGATCATGACATAGAGATTATCTCTGTTCACTCCCTGCAAAGCCTGATTCAATTCCTGCACTGGAAAAGCCACATAGATACTGGGAGAAGTATGTCCCTCTGGATATTCCAATTCTGCTTCTGCTAGGGCAGTCTGGGAACTAGGTGACCAATAGACAGGTTTCAAGCCCCGATAAATATATCCTTTCAGTGCCATCTGTCCAAATACCCCAATCTGGGCCGCTTCATATTTGGGACTGAGAGTGTAGTAGGCATGCTCATAATCCCCCCAAATGCCCCATCTGCTAAAGCCTTGGGCCTGTTCCTGAATGGTCTCTAAGGCAAACTGCTTGGCCCGCTGGCGAATTGCTAAAGGAGTAAGTCTCTTCCGTTCTTCCCCTGAGAGATTCTGTAAAACTTTTAGTTCAATAGGCAAGCCGTGGCAGTCCCAACCCAAGACAAAACGCACCTTGTGTCCCTTGAGCAGGTGATAGCGATTGATAATATCCTTGAGAATTTTGTTGAGGGCGTGCCCAATGTGCAGACTGCCATTGGCATAGGGGGGACCGTCATGGAGTGTGAAAATACTGAGGGGATTGGCTTGGGCGCAGGTTTCGTAAATTTTTTCTTTCTGCCAAAATGCCTGAATCTGCGGTTCGCGTTCCTTGGCATTTGCCCGCATGGGAAATTCAGTTTGGGGAAGATTGAGGGTATCTTTGAAGTCGTGGTTCAGTTCAGCAGACATAGAAATACTCAGTCTATGGCCTAGGTCTTACCAGTGTACCACAGACTGAAGCAACGATCAGGCAGGGGGATTGCCGGGGGGTGTGTTACTTTTCAAGCCGTAGTCCAGCACTTGGGCAAAACGAATCACAGGCACAGTTACTAACTTGCCTTCTTTATTTTCATAGGTCTCTTCATCAAAAGTGCCAGTTACAGTTACTTTAGAACCTTTTTCTAGCAGGTTCATACAAGCTTCTGCCTGTTTGCTCCATACTTCAACCCGAAACTTCAGGGGAGCTTCTTCATCCCCCTTCTGACGGTGTACATAAATAGTAAAATTACATACACTCGCCCCTGACTCAAACTGTTTCAAGGTAGGCTTTGCCCCCAGATAGCCATTGACTGTGATCATTGCCCATGTCATGGTTTACTCCCCCATGTCTGAATAACTATCATCATATACTATGGGGGGTGCTCCCCCTGGGTTTAACAATGAATTAGGGTTTACCGTAACTATTCTTAAAACTTGATTACTGCCTAGCTTCTAGCTATAGATTCTCTTCAGAATTTTCGCGCCAAATCTCGCAGAATGCATTACAATAATGGTAAGCGGAGACGCAAGTTTCCGTTCACTCCTCACACCACTTTCCGCTCAGGCAACTGGGCGGTTTTTTCTGACTAGGCAGAAACTACTAAAGCTTTAGCTAATTGCTGGGCTATATCTGCACCTTGTAAGAGTTCCACTAGTTTGAGGGCAAAGGGCATCGCTGCGGCAGGCGCACGACCTGTAACTACTTTCCCATCTACCACTACATCTGTGTCAATGTATTCCCTAGCTTGCAAGTCGGTTACACAACTGGGATAGACGGTAGCTTGTTTGTCCGCCAGAATCCCGATGGCAGATAGGACGGTGGGAGCGGCACAAATCGCCCCAATTAAGGCTTGGTTAGTGTAGTGGTCTTTTATTAGTTGCAGTAGGCGGTCGTCCTCTCTCAAATTCTTGGTGCCAGGTCCACCGGGAAGCACCACCAGGTCAAATTTTTGGTTGAGGACATCTGCCAATAGACAATCGGCTGTTACTGGAATCTGGTGGGATCCCGTTACCACTTTGCCAGTTAAACCCGCAGTAGTTACCTGCACTTGGGCGCGGCGCAGTACATCAATAATGGTGATGGCTTCGATTTCCTCAAAACCTTCCGCTAGGGGCACTAACGCAGTAGTCATAGTAATTCTTTCCTATTACTAATTGCAGAAAAATAATTATTTCGATCGGGTTAGGTAGCTAAACCTAGAATTCATGATATAGCTAAATTAGCTCACATCTTAGGAGATTTATTTTTTATTATGACAACGATAAATGAACGGGGCAAAAATAAAGCCTCCGCTAATTCTTTCGAGTTAATGCGCAAGTTTGCAGAAAGATATGCCAAGCGCACGGGTACTTACTTTTGTGTCGATCCCAAGGTTACAAATGCAGTAATTGAGGGCTTGGCGAAACACAAAGATGAATTGGGTTCCCCTCTGTGCCCCTGTCGGTTTTACGAAGATAAGGAAGCAGAAGTGAAGGCTACCTATTGGAACTGTCCCTGTATCCCTATGCAAGAACGGCACGAGTGCCACTGTATGCTGTTTCTCACCAAGGATAACCCCTATGCTGGCGATAAGCAGGAATTGGAAATAGTAGAGGTCAGCTACGACGATTAGTGAGGATTTCTCTGAACCAATCAATGAACCGATCGCCCAGGGCAGTGAGGGAGAACTCAGCTTCGGCATTGCGGCGACAGGTGAGGCGACTAATGCGGGGTAAGTTGGTTACGGCGGTACAGAGTCCTTCGATGCTATCTGGCTCCACTAGGAAGCCTGTGCGTCCATGTTTGATAATCTCAACGGGGCCGCCCCGCGCATAGCTAATCACAGGCACGCCACAGGCAAGGGCTTCAATAGCCACATTCCCAAATGCCTCTACCCATTTGGGGGTCATCAGTAGGGCTTGGCATTTGCCTAAGAGGGCTTGGAGCTTGTGGGTGTCATGAAAACCTGTGTAATTCAGCTTCGCCTGTGGATAATCTTTTTGCACCTGCTCCCAATAGGCGAGGTCTTGCATTTTGCCCATAATGCGTAGCTCGATCCCCAATTCCGCTGACACCTGTGCCGCATCTTCTAAACCTTTTTCGGGAGCAATGCGGGCTACCCACCCCAAAGCCGGTTCGGGTTCTTCACAAAATTCGTATAAACTTAAGTCAATGCCACTGCTGAGAATGCGGATTTGATTGGCAAGCAGGGGATCGAACTGAAAACTATCAATTTGTGCCTGAGTGTACATGCCAATACTGTAGGGGAATGTCTGCAGGCATTGTAGGATCATTCTATCCATCATCCTAGAGAGCGATCCCATACTGACAAAATGGGCAGTGGGAGTCTGGAAAAAGGGTGTTAAATAAAAAGGCAACCAATCATAGGCAAAATTGACAATTAGATCGTAGCTGTGCTGGACTTGCAGGGCGTATTGCCACATGTTTGCCAGCACTGAGTTAGCAGGAAAATTAATATCTTGGTCTCTACTTTGGTTTTGGGCAAAGGGATGAACAGTACCTGTGATATTAACAATAGGGATAGTCTCTGAATGAGAACCACTAGGGGCGACTAAATGCACAGTGAGACCGCGATTGATTAACTCCTGCGCTACATTTTTGATTGTTAGTTCTACTCCCCCCCCAATGCCACTGCCGAACGCCCCCACCGAGGTAGACATAAATAATAGTTTTAGGTTAGCCATAGTGCGATATAGCCCTCATCCCAGTTGCTTTTAGCATATTTTACGCCTGAGTTAAAACTAAAGATTTCTGCTTAACATTTTCAGAAACATATCTAATCCCGACTGAAGTAAAAAGAACCATCTAAGTTTTGGTCTAAAATTAGAGTGCATATCTTGTGCTTGCGGCTATAATCACAAAGAATAGTCCGCTCTGGATTGCTCCTATATTTTATCTGATACTCAGCATTAAAATAGGGTTTAATTCTATAGCGATCGCATTCATGGTATTGGTAGCATTGTTCCCTCAAAGAGAAATCAAAATAGTTAAGTAACTCTGGGACTTGATCGGGCTTGTTTTTCAAGCCTACCGATAGGCCATGGGAGCTGGCATAATTAAACTTCAACTGAATCATTGTAAGTCAAACCAAAACCAGTATCCTGCTGACTGGCTCTATGCCATTACAGCCTTTTGCTACTGCTAGATCGATGCGTAATTTCATAATTTCTAAAATATCTAACCAGTTTTCCCCCTGCCATTCTCTATCAGAAACTTTCGGAAATCTGGTTGCCAATTTTCACTAGTACTAGCGCTAAAATAGCAGACCACTTTTTTGCCCCCAGCTTTGAGCTTAGCGATCGTCTTTATATTCTGTGTCAAACAGATTAACATCATAAACATCTACATTGTGCTGAGTTTGCAGTGTAACCCTTAACTGCCAATACAAGTAGTATTTACTGGGTCTAGGAGAGACAGGCAAATGATTTAGCTCTAACTGGGAATGTATCGATACACCCAAAGGGCAATTATTTACTATTTTTATGCTACTATTGTAGTGGAGATAATATATAAGTAGTACAAACAAAACTATCCCTAAGCAGGGACTCAGATACAATACAGGACGCAAAGACCTAGTAAAAGTTATAAGATCCATTGGACGTCTAGGTAGTGGAAGTAGTGGAATTAGTATCCCTGCCAAATCTATTTTAGAACTTTGTCTATTAGAGCTACTATGGGGAATATAGTCATTTCCAAGACAGTCAGTCTAACCTACAAACCAAGAGTTTATACTGAGATAGGTAAGGGAATCTGTAACGACTTAAAGAGTGTTTTATTATCAAGTGAAACATAGAAACCTTGCCACTGGGTCTATGCTGGTTCACGGGTGAGCTGTTTGATCGTGCTGATCAGTTCAGCGGGCTGGAAGGGCTTGGCAATGTAGGCATCTGCTCCTTGGCGCAATCCCCAGTAGCGATCGAATTCTTCGCCTTTGGTGGAACACATCACAACTTTGATTTTTTCAGTTTTGCTGTCGGCGCGCAGTTTGCGGCAGAGTTCATAGCCATTCATGCGGGGCATCACCACATCTAGGACTAAGACATCGGGGCATTCTGCTTGGATCAAATGGAGGGCTTCTAACCCATCAGCGGCGGCGCGTACACTCATGCCACTTTCTTGCAGGATTTTGGTCATCATTTCCCGCTGGGGGGGACTGTCTTCCACTACCAATACATTGAGTGTCATGGGAGTATTCCTCTAGGCCTGAATTATAGTAATAGATTCTAGGCAGGTTTGAGATGTTTGGCAATTACAGTTAGTAAGTCCTTGGCAACCAGGGGTGTGGTCAGGTAGTCGGTGCAACCGCTGAGCCGTGCTTGACTGCGATCGATGTAGCCGTCTTGGTCGGTAACCAAGATAATCGGGGTGTGGGCAAAGTGTTGGGTCTGGCGGAGCATGGCACATAGTTCATAGCCACTGAGGTTAGGCATAGAACTACTACATAAAATTACCTGGGGCTGCACGGTAAAGACCGTCTGCAGAGCTGTTAGGGGATCGGTGGTGCTAGTAACTTGGTAGCCTGCACTCTGGAGAATGTATGTCAGACTCCGACAGCCCGCTAAACTCTGAGCAATGCAGAGAATGTGGGGGGCGGTAGGTTTGGGTGTGAAGGGTGGGGGCGGAGGGGCACTCAGGGTGAGCAAGCCTGCACTGAGGGCTTCATAGATTTCTTTGACCACATGAATAATGGGCTCTAGGCGGTAGCGGGCAAGTTGGCGGATGCTGGGCTGGTCTTTGAGCCAAGGCTGGAGGGGTACCAGTAAATGAGTGTCGGCGTCGGCGGTTGTAACTGCATGGGGACACTGGTCAATGGAGGTCAGGTGGGGATATATCTGATACCAGTGCTGGATGTGGGTCTGCATGCGCCGTATCAAGGGTGCTAGGGGCTGAGCTACCATCTGGGGGCGGAGCGTACTGCCAAAACTGAGGCGGAACTGCCCTGCTTTTAGGCAGAGAAGGTCAAACATCACTTCCTCGATCATGTGGTGGAGAATTGCGATCGCTTGGTCGGGGGAGAGGACGCGCCCTGAAATCAGCCACCACAGTTGTTCGTATTCCACCATCTCTGCTCCCAACTGGGGGATCGAGCGGACATTGGGCAGGTCAAGCACATGGTCTAAGTGCAAGCCGTAGAGGTAGTCCCGCAACCGCTGGAGATCGCCTCTGCCTTGGTGGGCATAGATTACCTTGCCTGTCTCAAAAAATAGAATCCACTGCTGTTGTTGGTTCTCTACCCACAGTTCCCCTGTCTGCTGTTCACTGCTGATGAGGTTACAGAGGCTCAGAATGTTCAATTCACGCAGAGAACCTTGCATAGGCAAAACATGGTCTGGAATTAGGTTTATCTTCCCATAAAAAATTACCCCAAACCGTCTATGATTGAAGTATTCGGCGGTAATAATTCACTACGATCCGCAACTTCTTTACATTATTTAGATGACTTCCATGCAATTTACGGTTGGACAACTGCTAGAGCAATTTTCCGAGGATAATTTGGTAACGCTGGCGGAGATCGAGCAAAATTTGGGGGTAAGCGACCAGCCTGAATCTCTGCGCTATTTGCAGGTAGCGGTGGATGCCTTGGAGCGGATCGGGATCATTGCCCGTGAAGGCAATGGCTATCGGCGCGTGCCTGAGGAAGGTTTGGTATCTGCCCGCCTGCGCTGTTCTAGTAAGGGGTTTTGTTTTGCTATCCAAGAGGGGGAGGGGGCAGAGGATGTCTATATCCATGAGAGTCGCCTCCATGGCGCGTGGAATGGGGATCGCGTCTTGGTGCGGGTAACTAGGGACGGGGTGCGCAAGCGCAGTCCGGAAGGGGAGGTGCGCTTGGTGATGGAGCGGTGTACGCCGACGCTGCTGGCAAGGGTCAAATACACAGAGGCGGGCTATCGGGGTGTGCCTTTGGACGATCGCTTGTTGTTTGAGGTGGAGCTAGTGCCCAGTGAAGAAGTGCCCGATTTGACCAGGGTCATTGACCAGTTGGTGCACGTGGAGATTGTGCGCTACCAGTTGGGCAGTCATCCCCCCTTGGGCAAAATTTTGCAGGTGTTGGGTTCTGATCCGGAAAATACTAATGATATTGAGTTGGTCTGCTGTAAATACAATTTGCCACGGCGCTTTGGGGCAAAGGAGATGTCGGAGGCAGCGAGTATGCCGCGCAGTGTGCGCAAGGCTGACCTCAAACATCGGGTCGATCTCAGGGAACTGCTGACGGTCAGGATTGCCAATGGGCCTGCGGTGTCTGTGCAGAGACTGGAAACGGGCTGGCGGTTGGGTATCCATATCCCGGATGTGGCTTATTATGTTACGCCCGAATCCCTGCTGAATGCTACTGCCCAAAAACGGGGACGGGCTTTCCATGTGGGGGAAACCATTTTGCCGCTCCTGCCAGAAATTGGTGTGCTCAGCCAACCTGAACACTTGGCCATGTCTCTGTTGATTGACCTAGATACGGTGGGCAATATCTTGGTCTATGAGATTCAGCCCAGTGTGATTACCTTAGGGGCAAGCTTGAGTTATCGCCGTGCCCAGTTCTGTATCGATCGCCAATTGGTGAATGACCTGGACGATCAGGCCATCAACCAGCCGATCGAACCGGGGGTGCAAGCCCTCTTGGATGACCTGATGGCTTTGGGTAGGATCCTACCGCCCCTGACTTTTTATGCCACGGTGCCGAGTACAGATGTTCCAGAGCCAGATGATGCCATGTGGGGGATTCCCGTTCTACCTGAGGGCCTGCCCGTGGCAGGGGTGGTCTGCCAGGTGTGTATTTTGGCAAATAGTTTAATTGCTAGACATTTGCAGGCGTTGGGTTTGCCTTTTCCCCAAGTCCAGCAGTCTGCCCCTGAACACAATAAGCTGGGGGATTGGCTGAAATTGTTTGCCAGTGTGAGTCGGCGGGAGTTGGAGTGGGGGCAGACTTGGACGGCGGGGCAGTTGGCTGAATTACTCCAGGGCCTAGAGGCTAAGGATCAGCGGGTGCTTAGGCATCTGCTCTGGAAACTGTGGCGACTGGGGGAATACAGTCTAGGAGGGGGTGGTCATTTCGGCTTGGGGGTGGGGGTCTATACCCATGCGGTGCTACCCCAGTATCGCTACTGCGATCTGCTCCTGCAACAGCTATTGCATGCTGTGTTTGAGGTGGTGCACGATCGCCGCTCCAGTCGCAGTCGGGAGGGGATCAACTACCACAGTTCCACTTGCCATGGGCTGGTGCAGGGCTGTGTGCTGTCTGCAGAAGCGGAAAAACAATGGCAAACCCTAGTTGGGCAGGTGATCCCCCTCCTCAATCAACAAAATAGCCTGCACCATCGGGTAATCAGCGATCTAGAGGGTCTGCGCAAGGCAGAAGTTATGCGCTCTTATATTGGTAGTACTTTGTATGGGTTGATTACGGGGGTGCAGTCCTATGGCTTTTTTGTGGAGCTAGAGGATTTTCTGGTGGAGGGGCTGGTGCATGTCAGTTCCCTCAAGGATGATTGGTATGAGTTTCCCACCAAGGGCAGGTATTACCATATGTTGGTGGGCAGGCGCAGTGGGAGGCAGTTTGGTTTGGGGGATCGGGTGGAGGTGCAGGTCAGGAGTGTGGACTACTATCGCCAGCAGATTGACTTGGGGGTGGTGATCCCGGATGCGGAGGGGGTTGTGCCCGAGGAAGTATTGGATTTGCCGCCCGATTTGGCGGAAGAGTTTGGGGAGGAGTTTATTGATTCTATCGATGCTGATGGGTAATCATGCGGGCGAGTCCTCAGTTAGTCAAGTTACTCAACCGCCTGCAACCGCCTGCGGAAACCGTCCTGCTGGTGCTGGCGATCGGGGTGGGGCTGGCAACGGGGACAGGCATTTTGTTATTTCGCAAGTTGATTCTGTTAGCCCAAGAACTCTACTGGCATGATTTGGCGGTGCAACTGCGGGCGGTGCACCCGTGGCTGTTGGCATTGATCCCGATCTTGGGGGGGGGGTTGGTGGCCCTATTGCGTCTGCCCCTCGATCGCGCCCCCAGTACCAGTCGTCGCATCCAAGCCATTGCCAAACAGTTGGGTCTGCTCCCCTATCAAGAGATGCCCGTGAAAACAACGGCGGCGGCTCTGTCCCTAGCCTGTGGCGCATCCTTGGGGCCAGAGGGGCCCAGTGTAGAGTTAGGGCGGAATGTGGGTTCTTATTTTGGGCAACTGCTTAGGTTTTCCAGTGAGCGGACGAGGTTGCTGGTGGGGGCAGGGGGCGCCGCAGGACTGGCAGCGGGTTTTAATGCGCCGATCGCCGCAGTATTTTTTGCCCTAGAGGTGCTCCTGCGGGATGCTTTGGGCAAGTCCCAATTGAGCCTGAATGCGGATATTGGCGTGGTGGTGATCGCCTCTGTGGTCTCGGCACTGGTGGCGCAGTTGGGCTTGGGGGCAGAGCCGGCCTTTCATTTGCCTGTGTATGAGGTGCGCAGTTACTGGGAATTGCCTCTATATATGGGGTTGGGGGCATTGGCTTCCTTGGTGGCGATCGTCTTTACCAAGTCTTTGGGGTGGGCCCAGAGTTGGCTAGACCAGTGGCTAGTGCCCCAGTGGGTAAAACTGTTGCTGGGGGGAGCGGTGGTGGGGGTGGTAGCCCTATTTTTGCCAGAGGTTACGGGGATTGGCTATGAAACTATTGAGGGTATTTTACAAAATAATCCCTTCTCCCTCAAATTATTGGTGTTTCTGCTGGTAATGAAACTGGTGCTGACGCCCCTGTGCCTGAGTTGCGGGTTTGTGGGGGGAATCTTTGCCCCTGCCCTATTTTTTGGGGCGGTATTGGGGGGGATCTATGGCAGTCTCTTGGATACATTTGCGCCTGCGATCGTCCCTGTGGCGGCTCCCCCCGCCTATGCTTTGGTGGGCATGGCGGCGGTTTTAGCGGGGACAGTGCGTGCCCCCTTGACTTCCGTATTGCTACTGTTTGAGATGACCAGGGACTATCGGATCGTGCTCCCCCTGATGTCAGCGGTGGGCTTGTGTGCGTGGCTGATTGCCCAGATGCAGTTGCCCAAGGCACAGATTTTCAATTGGGGCATGCAGTTAAATGACAATACGGAAGACTATGCGGTCCTAGAACAAATCAAAGTGGCAGATGTGATGACCCTCAACCCGCCGACGGTCAGACAATCCCTATCCCTCCTGCAAGCGGCCCAGGTGCTGACCAGTGGCTATCATCACAGTGTGATGGTAGTGGATGAAAATGGCTGTCTGGTGGGGATTCTCACCAATCAAGACATCAAAAGACTCCTAGCTAACCCCGCCTTCTGCGATCGCCTTGCTGAGATTAGTGTTGCCAGTGCCTGTACCAGCGATGTTTTGCACACCTACGCCGATGAATCAGTGGTGGATGCCCTCAAACGCATGGCAGTCAGGGATTTGCGCCAATTGCCTGTGGTAGATCGTCAGTTCCACAAAAAGGTAGTGGGCCTAGTGGATAAACTGGTGATTGCCACCGCCTACGAGAGTGCCCTCGCCAAAGTAGCGATCGCCGATCAGACCAATCGCCTGCGTGTCCATGCCTAGCTATTTTTGGTGGGGGGAAGATGACTATCAATTGCAACAGGCGATTGACAATTTGCGCCGCCAAGTGGTCGATCCCCACTGGCAGGAATTCAATTTACTCGAGTACAGCGGCGGCACGGAAGCAGAAGTGATAGCAGGTTTAGCCACAGCCATGACCCCTGCTTTTGGCGCAGGTGGCAGATTGACCTGGCTCAGCCACACCCCCATCGGGCAAAAATGTAGTGAAGCCACTCTCAAAGAACTAGAAAGGACACTCCCCAACCTACCCAAGGATTCGCATCTATTATTCACCGCCACCAGTAAACCCGATGGCAGGCTAGCTATTGCCAAGCTATTGCAGCAGTATGGGGAAATCAAAGAATTCAATCCCATTCCCCCATGGAAAACGGAAGCTATTGTTAGTGCTGTGAGTAAGCGGTCAGCAGTGATGGGCGTAGCCCTCTCCCCCTTAGCAGTGAATTATCTGGCAGAAGCCATAGGCAATGATTTGCGCAGGTTGGATATGGAACTAAAGAAATTGCGCCTAGCCTATCCCCCGCCCAGCCCGCCCCTAAGCATTGACCATGTCAAAGAACTAGTGGTAGCCAGTGCCAGCACTAGTGTCCAGCTAGCCCATGCCCTCCGCAATGGGGAGTGCGATCGCGCCTTGGAAATTCTGGGGGAATTACTGCGCAATAACGAAGCAGGCTTAAGAATCTGTGCCACCTTGGTAGGGCAGTTCCGCACATGGGTATTAGTGAAACTGGGATTAAGTGCAGGGGAGAGGGATGACCACATTGCCAAACTAGCCGAGCTAGGCAATCCCAAGCGGGTCTATTTCCTGAAAACTGAAGTGCAAAATCACTCCCTCAGCCAGTGGTTGGACACGCTCCCCATACTTTTGGAATTAGAATCCAGTCTAAAGCGAGGGGGAGATGAACTCACCGCCTTCACCACTGCCATCTATCAAATCTGCCAACTCTGGTCAAGCGAAGGCTAACTGCACCAAGCGATCGCACAAATCCACAAACTCCAGACCACTCGCCTGCCAAAACTTAGGATAACCGCTCATTTTCGTAAACCCCGGCATAGTATTAATCTCATTCACCAATATTGTTGCACTCTCTTCTATATAGAAAAAATCCACGCGCCCCAGCCCCCTGCCCCCGATCGCTTGGAAAGCCTTAATGGACATAGTTTGCACCGCCTGTGCCACCTCTGGGGGAATCACCGCAGGGATAATATACTTAGCTTTACCCGCCGTATATTTCGTTTCATAGTCATAGAAATCACTGGTATAAGTAACTTCACCCACACAGGAAGTAGATAACTGCTCATTGCCCAGCACCCCACATTCAATCTCCCGCGCTCGCACCCCCTGTTCCACAATCACGCGGCGATCGTACTCTAGGGCATGGTTAACTGCCAACTGCAACTGTTGGCGATCCCGCACCTTGGAAATCCCCACCGAAGAGCCCAGATTGGCAGGCTTTACAAAACAGGGATAGCCCAACTCCAACTCGATCTGTTCGCACCAAGGGATGGCCTCCCTCTGCCACTGTTCCGCCAGCAGTGTCAGATACTTCACTTGGGGTAAACCCGCCTGCCCAAACACCGCCTTCATCATAATTTTGTCCATGCCCACCGCCGAGGCTAACACCCCATTGCCCACATATTTTTTATGTAACATTTCCAACAGCCCCTGCACCCTGCCATCTTCCCCATAAGGCCCGTGCAGGACCGGAAAAACCACATCTACCGCCAGCAAATCACTGTAGACAGCCATAAAACCGCCATTCTCTGGCTCATAGACCTTGCCTTGGGTCAAAACTTGCTGGGCATCCCTTGTGCCTGCCCACTGTCCCCGCTTAGAAATATAAAATGGCACTACCCGATAGCGTTGGGCCAATGCCTCCACCACCGACTGCGCCGAAGCGATCGACACTTCATGTTCACCCGACTGTCCACCAAAGATTACACCTACCGTGAGCATCCCTGTCATCAAAAACGATGGCTATTTAGGGTAGCATGATTCTACCCAGCACAAGAATTCCTTGATAAGGTAGATTGCAAACCCATCAAATAGCTTCCGATCGCGTAGCCAACCTACCCTTTACAGTAGTTATCCCATCTGCCCTAGCTCCTGCAGTCAAAGTTTTGGCAGAATTTTTACCAGTGTAAAACTGGTTCTCAAGATGACCACGCCCCCAGAATACCCAATAAAAACGGCACAGTGCAACTGACTATTTTCTTGGGAAATTTACAGGGGACATCCCCTGCGTGAACGTCAGCAACCTAGCCCAAACTTCTGATCGGAAAACTCGCAGACACCTCCGTCCCGTTTGGGCTTTCTCCCCTCGCCCTTGATAGGAAAGGAGCTTCAGCTCTTCGTAAGTCTAGAAGAATTGAGCAATCATAGGCAAGTTATTGAACCTTTGACCCCCTTGGGCAGATGGCTCGATCGAGTTAGGTTGGGTAGCTGGGATAGAGAAAATCCAACACAGTTTGACAATAGCAGTTTGTAAAGAGTAAGCACAATTTTAACGATGGTATTCTCGGTGATTGGCTCAAAGTTTGGGTTATAAATAGTACCGATCGTGGCAAGTAATGATTTAACTACCTGAAGATTGTTACTAGTATTACTTCTGCAACCGAGTTTGCACTTTGCACCAGGTAATTAATATTGCTTAATTATGCTTAATTAAGGCATCGTTCCCACCTACACTTAAGAATATAAGAATAAATGGGTGGCAGAACTGGGAATAGAGGCAACTTGTGGTTGAACCAGCGATTGCCAATGGGAGGTTTGCCAAGCATCAGGCATATTCGATCACAGCTTTGCCAGACTCGACAAAATACTCTCCTCAATTAGTTTACCATTTGATTAAACTGAATAGGGCTAAATCTACTTCATAGCCTAAGGCTAGAGCCATCATTTTTAACTTCTCTGGATTGGTTTGACCTCTATTTTTTTGCCATTGGAATATGGTAAATAATTTGTTCATCACAAAAATTTCTAATGCCTCTGGGTTGTAAATCAGTCCATCTTGAGGACTGAATTGGTGCGGCACTAACATGGCAGTATATCGTGCAAGTTCGGTGCGCCAATCTAACAGATAGGGCAGAAACGGATAAACTGTATCTAAATAGATAAACCAAAGTCTGATTTCAGGAATTTCTGAAAATTCACGAGGGTCGCCCAATTCTTTTTCGTAGAGGATACTGAATTGAATCTCTGGTAATTGGGTAATAGTTTCTGTAGCTAGGAATTTATCAATGTAAATGCGGGCAGGGCTGAGGTCAAGGTTATCAATACATTCCCGATTGATATGGATCAGAGTGGGCATACCCTCACCTTGATTTGATGAGATTCATAATGTTTTCACGGGGATCAAAGGATTGAATCCGCAGTAATTGTTCGTATAGTTCTCGTTCTTTTAACGTAGGATTCTTGGGTACGACAATCACCACTTCCACATACTGATCCCCATAACTGCGCCCATCCTTGGGAAAGCCCTTGCCCGCCAGACGCAGTTGCTGACCAGACCTAACCCCTGCGGGGATATTCAGTTTGACCATACCACTCAGGGTAGGTACTTCCACCTGTGCCCCTAACACCGATTCACTGGGTGAAATGGGTAGCTGACAGCGCACATCGTAGCCGTCTAAGGTAAAGAAGGGGTGAGGCTTATGCAAAATTTTCAGATACAAGTCGCCGCCACTGGCAGACTGACCCTTGAGCCTGATTCTCTGCCCCGGCATTACCCCTGCGGGTAGATTTACCTCCAGGGATCGCCCGTCTTCTAGTCTGATCCGTTCTCTGCCGCCTTGATATGCCTTATCTAGGGGCAGTTCCAAAATAGCTTCACTATCTCGGCGCGGGTTGGGACGGGGCGGCTGACGATAGGTAGGTTCAGGATCGTAGGTGTAGCCGCCTGTGCCCGTGCGGAATCTGCCTAATAACTGATCGACAAATTCTTGGAAATCACTGTACTGGCTAAAGTCCACCTCTGGGCCAAAGTCGCGATCGAAATCCGTAGCCCAACCATCGGTGCGAGTGGTGCGGCTTTGGAAGCCCCCCTGTTTCCAGTACTGCCCAAACTGGTCATACTGCTTGCGTTTCGCAGGATCAGACAAGACTTCGTAGGCCTCACCAATGTCTTTGAATTTCTCTTCGGCAACCTTGTCACCGGGGTTGAGGTCAGGGTGATACTTGCGGGCAAGGCGACGATATGCCCGTTTGATCTCCTCTGTGTCTGCATTGCGCGAGACCCCCAGTATTTCGTAATAGTTGCGGAAGTTTTGCATACGCTTCTATATCCAAGTAGGAAACCAGATTAGCATACGCCAATAATTGATTGGGATCGGTAAACCGATATAAATTGGTAGCCAAATTACAAATGCGATCGCTACACCTGCTACAATTGTGATGCCTACGCCAGTTAAATCCCTATGAAAACAGAGGTCGGCTATAAGAGCAAGGGCAATAAAAGCAAATACACTAGCAGGCATATAATGGTATAAAAAAGAGCATCGTTTGGCTAACATCCAAGGTAGTAAATTACCTAGAAAGGCGATCCCCAAATACAAAGACAATCCCTTAGTTTGGTGTGCTAATTTTAGACGGACTAAACTATACAGAACTGCGCCTGCGCTGAACCAATATAGGAAAGGATTGCCCATGCCATTTACATGTACTATTCCTAAATTGCGAAACTCAAAAAAGTAGGCAATATTTCTGACCATCAGCGCCCAAGTCCACCACTGAGAACAATAAGGGTGGGCTAATAAGGGAGAAGGGGATTGATCCCCTAAATTTTGGTGGAAATGGAAAATTTGTTGATGGAGCGTAATCAAAGAGGTGCTAGGATCAAGTAACAAATGGGGTAGCCACTGCACTAAGTAAAAGACTGCGGGGATCGCTACCATTCCTATTATAATTTGATGCCACTTAAGGCTAAGTTGTTCATAGTAATGAACTACTACTAACAGAGCTATACCTGCTAGGAAATAGCCTAGACCAGTCCATTTTATACTTACACTTGACCCTAAAAAAATGCCACTGCTAATTACCCAAAACCAAACTGCTATTTGTCTCTTAACTTGCAGAGCCGCTAGTAAACAATACTGACTTAGTAAGCCAAACAAAACCATAAAAATGTTAATTAACCCATAGCGGGATTCTACCAAGAGCAAGCTGTCCAGAGCTGTAAAAATACCTGCTAACCAGCCTATGAATTCCCGTTTTGTCCACTGTTTAACGAATAGAAAAACTACGATCGGTACTAACGATCCTGCCAACGCAGGCATAAACCGATAGCCCCAAGGCTGATAGCCAAACAGCTTGATCCCCAGAGCAATTAGATATTTGCCTAAGGGAGGATGGGCATCAAAAAAACTAATCCCCTGTAAGTAGTTCTGGGCAAATTTGGGATAATAGACTTCATCAAAAACTATATCGGCGACACCCTCTAACTGCCAAAAACGGGGCACGAATGCTAAAAAAACTAACAGGGCGATCACAAGTTTACGGATCACTTTTAGCCCAAATGTGCCAAATGTTTCATTAAGGCAGATTTCAATTCTCTGGAGTTAAAGAGAATAGGCAGAAAATGAATACTGTTCACTTCACGGAAATAAAACAGGACTGGGAAAATACCCCAAAAAATCCGCCACGATCGCCACTCACTGTAGGGAAAATGACGAATTAGGTTGCCACTGCGATAAATATCTAGGGCAGTTTCAGTAAAATGCAAGCGAATAGTGGCAGTTTGTACTAGTAAGAATAAGCCAAAAATTACTAGCACTAAAGCCACATATGTCTGTAGGGCAAAGATCGGAATAGCCCCCAAAATCAGGGTGATGGGAATAGCAAAACTAGGAGTCAGAGTAGAGGGGCTAGAAGTACTGGTAGTCATAGGAGACAATAAAATACTTTAGTTCTCAGTATAATTCTAAGTCTCATGACTACGGCAGTACGCATTTGTGTCAAAACTTTTGCCATTCTGAAATGCACCGCCCCCCAGTATTATGTAACAAGAGCCTTCTTTACTTTAGTAGGCTGAAATGATTTTTCTCTCAACTTATAGATTACTTAGATTACTTCCTTTTGACTGGATCGCATCAAGGCACGAGTTGCTGTATGCAAGAGTTCCCAACTTGGGTTCCTTTTAGAATTGGGGACAGGCTTGACAGATAGGCTAAAATCAGTAATAAAACCTAGAGCATGTTCTTATGTATAGTTCCCTTAGGTTGTAAGCTATGTCGGTTAGTAGAGGCATAGCCTGTAGTAAGTCCAAGTCCCTATGGCGCAAACTCATATTCTGTTCCACTGGTAGTTGGGTCTGCCGTGGTTTAGTGATCGTAGCAGTAGTCAGTTTAAGCCTAATTCTCTGTATTCCCTACTATGCCCAACCGCAGTTGGCAGTGGGTACTTTTGTGGAGCGGGATATCCTTGCTCCTGTTACTGCCCCAGTGCAGGATATTGAAGCGACTGCCCGTGCCAAAGAACTGGCAAGGGAAAAGGTAACGCCTGTGTATAGGATCGACCGCCAAGCAGAAACAGCTAGCCAACAGCATTTACAGGATTTGCTGAGTACGGCGGAGCAAGTGCGCACAACGGCGGGGCCATTGCCATTTTTGCCCTTGGAGGTCATGTCTTGGCGCGATCAACTCCGTTTACTGGAACTAACTGAAGCCAGTTGGCAGACTTATTCCCCGGAAGCATTGTTACTCCTAGTCCAGCCTAGTCGGCGGGAGTTATACAAATCCCAGACGGCAGAGCAACATCTGCACTTGCAGATTACTTTGGCACGCCAGCGCTATCAACAGGCAATGGCAGTGCTGGAGTCTGGGCCTGAGTTATTTCGCAGTAGTTTACTCAGACTAGCCGATCCTGAGTGGCAGGAACTAAAGCAGCTCTGGCAAGAGGGACTCAAGGAGCTATTGGCAGGGGGTCTGCCTGCTGGTCTGCCAAGGGAAATGCTGACACAGCGGGTACTGAGCTGGCGGGGCATGCCTCGCAGTGAACCAAACCGGACATTGACTCTGCAAGTATTTGCCAAGGTACTCAAACCCAATCTGAAGTTGGACTATACCAGCACTACTAGGGAAATGTTATTGGCAGAGGAGTCAGTCCAACCCTTGACTATAGAAGTGCGGGCGGGAGAGGTGCTGGTCAGGGCTGGCGAGCAAATCACAGAGCGACAATTTGTGATCCTAGATGGGCTGGGCTTGACCCAAAGGCAACCCAATTGGGGACGGATCGCAGTGGTGGTGTTGAGTACAGGGTTGGCTATCGCTCTGCTGATGGGGCTGGTACAGGCGCGGGTATTCAAGTGGCGCAATGCCGATGGACTGGCAATGTTGATCGCTGTGGGGACGATCGCTTTGGCAGGGGTGCTGATGTTGCCCCAGTTGTCTGCGTTTTTGCCATTGGCTAGTGTGGGGCTGATTGTTGGTAGCTTTTACTGTCGACGCTCAGCGGTGCTGATCACAACTTTACTAGCTGGGTTACTGTGGCTATCCCGTAGTCCTGAGCCTGCGGTCTATCTGCCGATCGTGCTGGGGGGCATCACGGCAGGTCTGCTCACCAATCGCCCCCGTTCTCGCTCCTATTTGGCAGGGGTGGGGATATTGGTGGGAGTGGTACAGGCTTTGACCTTTATTGCTCTGAATATGCTCACAGGGGCGATCCCCCTGATGTTGGTGTTGTCCCAAGCCTTGGTCTATGGGGCAGGTGGCTTGATTTCAGCGATCTTGGCGCTGGGGGCGATCCCCTACCTAGAACAAATCTCCTATGCCCTCACCCCTTTCCGCCTTGCTGAACTGGCTGACCTCGATCGCCCGCTCCTGCGCCGTCTGGTTACGGAAGCCCCCGGTACTTTCCAGCACACTTTGTTTGTAGCTAATTTGGCAGAAGCGGCGGCAAGAGAACTCAATGCGGATACAGCTCTGGTGCGCACGGGCACCCTGTACCACGACATCGGCAAAACCCTGCACCCTGAGTATTTTATTGAAAACCAGATGGGTCAGGCTAACCCCCACGACCAAATCAATGACCCGTGGCGCAGTGCCCAGATTATCAAAGAACATGTGTCAGGGGGCTTGAAACTGGCACAACAATACCGCCTGCCTAAACAACTGCAGGCTTTTATCCCAGAACATCAGGGCACAATTATTATATCTTATTTTTATAGTCAGGCATTACAACAATTTCCCAATTTGAGTGCGGACGAGTTTCGCTATGGTGGGCCGATCCCCCAGTCTAAGGAGACGGGGATCGTGATGTTGGCGGATGCTTGTGAGGCGGCACTGCGGTCTTTAGGGCAGGATGTGGAGTTGGAGTCGGCGCGGGAGATGGTGATGCGGATTTTCCATGCCCGTTGGGACGATGGGCAACTCAGGGATTCTGGTTTGACTTGGGCGGAGTTGGAGCGGATTGCCGATGTATTTTTGCGGGTGTGGCGGGAGCGCAATCACGGGCGGATCAAGTACCCCCCTTTTGTCAAAAAGGTGGATCCCACTGGCTCCCAATTGGAAGAAACGGAAATTTCAGCTAAGGGAGCTACATGACCACTATTGCCTATCTTGGCCCTAGGGGCTCTTATTCAGAGATGGCGGCTCTGGCTTTTGCCCAAGGAGGAAATTATCAGCTACTCACTCAAAATACGATCGAGCAGGCGATGGCTCTCTGTGCTAATTACGGTACAGATTTGGCGATCGTGCCTGTAGAAAATTCCCTCTATGGCAGTGTGGGCGCAACTTTAGATGGGCTGTGGCAGTGGGCGAATTTACAAATTGCTCAAGCCTTGATCCTCCCGATCCGCCATTGTCTGCTCAGCCATGCCCCCAGTTTAGACTCCATTCACACCGTTTATTCCCATGCCCAAGGGTTAGGGCAGTGCCAACAGTGGTTGAACAAACATCTCCCCCATGCCCAACAAATATCTGTGGATTCCACCACCTATGGTGTGCAACTAGCCAAAGACCAACCCCATGCAGGTGCGATCGCCTCAGTGCATGCAGGGACAATTTACCATATGCCGATTTTAGCCCAAGACATCAGCGACAACCCCAGTAATTACACCCGTTTTCTGGTTTTGACCAATCAGCAGACAGCCCAAACAGGGGCATACAGCAGTTGGGGCTTTAGTTTTGCGGAAAATCGGGCAGGTACCCTAGCCCGCGCCCTCAATACCTTTGCCCAGCGCAATATTAACCTCTCCCGCATTGAGTCCCGTCCCTCTAAGCGTTCCTTGGGAGATTATATCTTTTTTGTAGATATTGAAGGGAATTGGCAGGAGGCAGGCGTGCAGTCAGCATGGCAGGAGTTAGGGAGCATGACTGAAACTCTAAAGCATTTTGGCAGTTATGATGTCATTTCCCCCTGAGTTCTCCCTATCTATGCAGAGTCTCTATACAAACTCTGCTTAAGCTGAACTGACGTTCAGTTGAATCAGAACTTCGGTTTGATAATCAAGTGGCGATTGGGTTCTTTGCCGACGCTCTCGGTAATTACATCCCCCTGTTTTTGCAGGAACAGATGAACTTGGCGGCGTTCAGCGGCAGAGAGATTTTCTATCTTGTACTCCTTGCCCTTAGCGCGCACCCATGCCGCCGCTTCCTGTGCCATTTTTTCCAACTGGGCAATGCGATTGGCTCTGTACCCTGCGATCTCCACAGTGTAAAACTTATACTCGCTCTCACTATTGCCCACATTGAGAATGGCATTGGCTAGATATTGAATGGCATCAATGACACTGCCATCCTGCCCGATCAGGTTCTGGATTTGTTGGGCAGTGTAACCACTGGTATCGATCTCAAGCCAATAATTGGGGATGCCACCGCTATCCTTGACTGTCATTCGCACCTGAGGGGGATAACCCATTAACTTGAGCAACTCCGTCATCCACTCTACAGGGTCTTGCTCCATCTTCACACTCCTAAGATTGGGCCTTTTTCTTATTAGTGCGCTTACTGTCCGGCTCAAATGGCAGTTTGTCTTTCTCTTTGACTTCCTTTGCCTTGACCGTGATCGTGGCCGCAGTGGCACCAGCTAAGGCCTTGTTGCCGTCCACGATTTTCTGTAAGTTTTCGGGCAGAGGCTCGAGGGAGATCAAAAAGGCTTGGGCGGTCTGCACCATGTTGGCGACCAGCATGTACAACAGTACCCCCGCTGGCAGAGGGAAGAATAAAAACATCGCCGAAAAAATTACAGGCGTGAGTTTATTGACAGTTTCCTGCTGTTCCTGCTGGGGATCACTGGTGGGCTTGGTGGGGGCAGAAGCGCCTGAAATGTTTTGGTTGAGATAGAGGCTGATGCCAAAACCCAGTACCATCCCTAAGATGTCCCAGTTGATCGAGCCATCTCGATTAAATGCTCCCACCTTCCCCAAAGCCTGAATAAACAAAAAACCTTCATGGGCGGCTAGTCCTGGCACAGTGGCTTGGACAGAGACTTCCCCCACTTGCAGGGCAGTAATTGTACCCTCTGGATCGATTTTGACCGCATTTTCTCCCTTGACTACTGTCCATTTGGGATGAAGCTTGCCCTCGGCAAATTCTTGATTCAGATCGGTGAATTTTTTGCCGTCAGGGGTTTGCAGTTGGATATGGGCGGTCTGCCCGACTTTGAGGTTACTCCCTTCGGGGATCATCGCCTCAATGTAGTAATGCACCCCGTCTTGAAAGTACACATTTTGGGGCTTGACCGTGAGGGGAGCGGGGTTGGTGATTTGCACTTCGGGGCTGACCACCTGAAAATTGAGGGTGTAGTTAATATCCGCAAAGGGTGAACCGCGCAGGGTAGCAAACAGGGCAAATAGGATCGGCATCTGCAACAGAGCGGGCAAACAGCCTGAGAGGGGGTTGCCAAATTCTTGGTAAATTTTGGACATCTCTTCCTGCAGGCGTTTGGGATCGTTTTTATATCGCTCTTGGACTTCCCGCATCCGTTTCTGCATCACGGGGTTGGCAATTTTCATGTGGCGCATATTTCTCAGTTGTTTGGCGTTGATTGGGTAGAGCACCAATCGCACTGCCAAAGTCAAGGCCACGATCGCCCAGCCATAACTGGGGACGATGCCGTGGAAAAAGTCCAAGAACGGCACCATTATATTATTGGTTAAAAAACCGACTCCAAAATCCATGCTGACCTCTTAGTTCCTCTGTAATTTTACTAGGCTTTGCTGGCGCCGATCGCCCCACTCACCTGCTTGGCTTTCAGGGTGAGTCTCTGTTCTATGAAATCATAAATCTCACGGAATCTGGGAATGGAACGCATCTCGAAGCGGGAGCCGTCTTTGAGGGTGCAGACGATATCGCCCCAACTGCCCCAGCCCCTGGGCACAAATACCACTTTGGCAATTTCGGCATAGACCACATCCAAGCGATTGCGCCCCAGCCAGCCACTGGTAACGGAAATGCGCCGATTGGAAATGCGATACCTGACCCACAGGGCACGTACGATCGCCCCAATGCCAATGGGAATGGTAATGATAAACATCAGCAAAATGATCCCTGTAATCAAGTCGCCGATGTGGGGTCCGCCTTCATAAAACACTTCTTCTTTAACTGCCATCGCCTACCTCAAGAACTTCTGCTTTTAACAATAGTTTATGTAGATCACCTGCCAATTCATGAAAGCTGACAGGATCGGTTACAGAAGTAATTGTAACAATTATTTGCAAATCTGGCTTCAGTTGTGGCAAATAAGGCAAGAGCATGGCGCGGATTTGGCGTTTGAGGCGGTTGCGCTGGGTGGCAAGTTTGGCAATTTTTTTGCTGACTACAATGCCAATACGGGCGGGCTGTCCTGTGGTAGTGGGATCAAGCCAGCGTCTCAACTTGAAATACTGGCTGTGGAAACGATCGCCCCTTTCATAAATAAGCTCAAAATCCCGTCGGTGCAGGCGATGGGCTAAGGGTAACACTTAGACAGTAGTCAGCCGCTTCCTGCCCTTGCGCCGTCTTGCCCTCAACACTCTTCTGCCCGTAGGCGATGCCATCCGTGCCCGAAACCCAGACACTCGCCGTCTTTTGCGGACAGTACCTTCTAGAGTCCTTCTCGTCATAAGTCAACTGGTGATAAGAAACAGTCCTCTATGCTAGCACCAACCCAAGGGGCAGGTCAAACTACTGTCCCAAAGCATTGGGCAGGGGGACGATCGGGGTTTCTAGGGCGATCATCAGGGGTTCTTCTTGGGGGGTAGGGCTAACGGACTGAACCATCACAGGTGTAATTTCGGGGGTGGAGCGATGGCTACTGCTGATAGCTAAAAAAACCCCTGCCACTGCCATCACCACTGCCACTGCGCCACCGATGCTTAGGAATTTTTGGCGTTGGGCGTACTCCAAGCGGAAAAGTACCTGTTTTGCCATGGTCTCAGGGGGCATGGCTTGGGGCACTGGCAAACTGCGCAGGGCTTGGCGCAGTCGTAACTGCTGTTGGTAGAGTTGATAAAATTCTGGCTCTGACCGCAACCACAACTGTACTTGGGCTGTCTCTTGGGGGGTGGTTTCCCCGTCTAGGTAGGCAGATAGGAGTATAAATTTGTCCTTTGGCATGGCATCAACCTCCCGTCAAGTAGGGCTGTAATTGCCCCTGCAGTTTTAGTCTAGCTCTGGCAATGCGGGATTTGACTGTGCCGAGGGATACACCTGTGATCTGGGCAATCTCTTCGTAGGATAAGCCCTCTATTTCCCGCAAGATAATGGTTTCCCGAAAACTGGGGGGCAGATCTGCTATGGCTTTGTGTAACTGCTCATAGAACTCTTGGGTAGAGAGATTGTCCACAGGGCTGGGGGCAGTGCTGGGCAGTTCCCAGTTCATGTCATCCCCATCCCCTGTATTCAACGGCGCATCCAAGGACACCACCTGCCCCGATCGCTTTCTTTTTCTGAGTTCGTCATAGAACAAGTTGGTAGCAATGCGGCACAACCAGCCCCGAAATTTGAGTGGCTCTTGTAGTTTTTGGATATTTTTATAGACCCTGAGCCAGACCTCTTGGGCTAAGTCGGCGCGATCGTGCCAATCGGGGGCTAATTTGTAGAGAATCTGCTCCACATGGCTGTGGTGCCGTCGTACCAGTTCGGCAAATGCCTGACGGTCAGACTGTACTCCCTGCTGACAATAGGTAATTAGTTCAACGGTAGTCAGTTTGGTAACAGACACAAATCTGGCAGGTAGTTGGTTGGGCGCAAGGGTGAGACTGTAAGTCATGGGCTGATACAGAAGAGATTATCATATTCACCAACTCCAATGACAGCTTGACGCTGGCAAAGTTCCTATGGCATGGTTATTAAAATAATCTAAAAAGTTTAAGGAATGTAATGATGCTTGAGCTACCGCTTGCCGCCGCTGTCAATCCTGAGAATGGGCCGTTTGTGCTGTCAGCTGTGTTACTGAACTTAGTAGTTATTTATTTTGCCAGTAAGTTGGGGGGAGAAATTGCCATCCGCTTTGGGTTTCCCCCTGTGTTGGGTGAATTGGTAGGCGGGGTGTTGGTGGGGGTATCGGCTCTGCACCTGCTGGTTACGCCTGAGTTTGACCCGACAGGGAATACTTCGGCAGTGATGCAGTTTTTGCGTTTGACTGATGGACTCTCCCCTGAGGCTATAGATGATGTTTTCACTTCTAGCAGTGAGGTGATTGAAACTCTTTCGGAAATTGGCGTAGTGGTGCTGTTGTTTGAGGTGGGGCTGGAGTCCAATCTCAGGGAGTTGGTGAAAGTCGGGCTATTGGCGACTGTAGTGGCGGTGGTGGGGGTGGGTCTGCCCTTTGCCCTCGGTACAATAGGGGCGGTTGTGCTCTTCCATCTGCCTGTGATGCAGGCGATTTTTGCGGGGGCGGCATTGACGGCAACCAGTATCGGCATTACTTCCAAGGTGCTCTCAGAACTGGGGCAGTTGAATTCCAAAGAGGGACAAATCATTCTCGGAGCGGCAATCATTGATGATATTTTGGGGATCATTGTGCTGGCGGTGGTTTCCAGCTTGGCAAAAACGGGTGAAGTTGATGTCAGCAATTTAATCTATCTGATTCTGGGTTCGTCGGGTTTCTTGTTAGGGGCGATCCTGTTGGCGAATTTCTTCAATGGGGCTTACACCCGTGCTAGTCAAGCCATTAAAACCAGGGGCAATGTGATTGTGCCCGCTTTTGTGTTTGCCTTTGCCATGGCATACATTGCTTCGGCCATCCACCTTGAGGCAATTTTGGGATCATTTGCGGCAGGGATCGTGCTGGATGGGACGGATGTGAAAAATGAGTTGGATGATCAGATTAAGCCAATCGCTGATTTATTAGTGCCAACTTTTTTTATCAGTGTGGGGGCAAAGACGGATTTGAGTGTGCTCAACCCCAGTATTCCTGCCAATCGGGAAGGGTTAATTATCGCGCTGTTTTTAATCACCGTGGCGATTCTGGGCAAGGTGGCAACGGGCTTGGCAGTGTGGGGCAATGGTCTCAACCGCTTGGCGATCGGGGTGGGGATGATCCCCAGGGGAGAAGTGGGATTGGTGTTTGCGGGGATCGGCACTGCCAGCGGCATTTTGTCTGAATCCCTGAATGCGGCAATTATTATGATGGTGATTATCACTACTTTTCTCGCTCCCCCACTCCTGCGCCTTGTTTTCCCTAAACCCGCAACTGCTGAGGTGGTAGCCGAGTGAGGGGGGGAGGTAAGTTCCTCTTGTATTTCCTGCTGGCTTGGCTGGTATTCAGTCTCACTGCCTGCCAAAGTACTGATTTCGGTGGTTGGCTGGAGCAGGCGATCTCCCCTGAACCAGTGCTGCCTGCTAGGCCCCAACTGCCAGCCAATTTGCCTGCCGATTTGCCCCTGCCTGCTGATGTAAATTTAGTGGGAGTATATGGGGAGCGTATTCTCCATTGGCAGAGCGCTCGGCAGACCGCAGGGATCTTGTCCGCCTACAGGGAAGTCCTGAAAACCAAGGACTGGCAGATCAAGAGGCAGACTAACACTGAGATCAGGGCACAGCGGGAGATGCTGGAGTTGGTCTTGTTGGTGCAAGGTGATAATATCTTTCTCACTTATTTTACAGGGGAGCAGTTGTTAGCCCCTACTCCTACTGAGCCTGCGCCTATTCCCACTACTTGGGATCGCTACAGTCAAGACCTAGCCAAGCTCCCTGGTTTGGCAGTCAGTGCCACTGGTGATTTAACTGCACCTGTAACCCGCAGGGAGTATGCCCGCTGGTTAGTGCGCACCAACAATACCCTTTTTAGCGATCGTCCCAGTCGCCAACTGCGGTTGGGGGGAGCAGTGCCCTTTCTGGATGTGGAACCGAACGACCCCGATCTGGGGGAGATCAGCGGGCTAGTGAATGGGGGGATCATCGCTAGGACTGACCAATTCCGCCCTGAAGACCCCCTCACCCGCGAAGAGATGATCCACATGAAAATTCCCTTTGACCTTGGGCAAGCCCCGCCCTTTGCCACCCGTGAGCAACTACAGGCATTGTGGGCATTCCGGGACAGCGAACAAATTAGCGACTATGCCATCCGTGCCATTGTTGCCGATGCCCAACTGGGGGACAAGTCCAATATTCGCCGTAGCTTTGGCTTTACCACTATTTTTCAACCGCGCCAGCCCGTAACTCGAGCGGAGGCGCTGGCGAGTCTGTGGTACTTTGGCACACCTGTAGACGGGATCTCCGTAGGGGACTATATCCAGAGACCCACAGCCAAACCTAGCCCCAGTACAAATTGAAATTTGATGGCAATAAATTTGCTGTGACTGATCAACTCAGGGCGATCGTGGTACTTAAGTAGTAGTTGGGAGAGTGCCACTGCCCAAGGTAAGCTGAGCACAGCCAAGCCCGTTGGGGGGGGCAACTGTTGGGTGGCGATCCCCGCCATCACACTGAGATAAATTAGCCCACAAATTATGGGGATCAATTGCGCTGATACAGCCGTACCCAAGCGGACAACAGGAGAGAATTTACCCGCCGCCAGATCGTCTGCCACCTGATGAAAATGGGAACAGAACAGTACCAAACTAATGGACAAGCCCACAGGCACAGCTACCCACCACACCACAGGCTCAACAGACTGGGTTTGACTGTAATAGGCCGCCGACACTGCCAAAGGGCCAAAACTAAAAAAACACAGGATTTCCCCCAGCCCCTGATAGCCCAATCGCCAAGGGGGAGCTTGATAGATGTAACCCAAAAAGCAAGCCAAGAGAATGATCCCCGCCACTACTAAGGAATGATTCTGCCAACAGATCCAACCGATCCCTGCCAGACCCAGTGCCAATGCCCCATTTGCCACTTGGTAAACTAGGGACTTATTGCCAGTTAACTGCACTAGGGAATGGTATTTATGGACATCAATTCCTGTTTCTGCATCAAACACATCATTACAGAGATTTTCCCAAACCAGAATTAACACCGCTGACAACAGGAATACCCCTAAAATGTCCCAGCGCAAGGTATGCCCAGTGTAATGGGCGATCCCGCTCCCCACTAGGATTGGCATCACCGCCACACTGTACATTGGCGGTTTTAGTCCTGCTAACCAGAGTTTACGGCGATCCATGTACTCCCAAAACAATCCTGCCACAGTTTATTGTAGCCACTGGGATTCTTTACAGTCTGCTGAGTTAAAACTCAAAGAATTGTAACAGGGTAAAATTTACAAACTGGCAATTTCTAGTGTATGGTGTTATCTAGTTTTAACAAACCTAGACAATAAAAGAGGAAGACCTATGCCAATTACTGATGCCCAAGTTCTGACTGCTTTAGTAGTAGCTCTTTTCCCCGCTGTTTTGGCCCTGTTACTGGGCTCAGCTCTGTACAACTCCTAATACTCTATGTCCCAGCAACCCCTCCGCAAGGAAAATTTAATTGGCGATCGTGGTCAAGACAGCAAGGTTTTGCCCTTTCGTAAAAGTTATTACGCCCTTGCGGAGGCTCAAGCCAAACGCCAATCCCTACATCGCCTGCGTCTGCGGATCTTAGAAGTCCTGCTAGTTACCGCAGGGGGTTGTGTTATTTCCCTACTAGTTGGCATTGAACTGGTGCGCTTCATTCCCTATCAAATCAGCCAAGAACAGAAATTACAAGAAATCACTAAAGAAACTCTGTTACTACAGGAACAGGTGGAACAATTGCGGGCTAGACTGCCTGAACGATTTGGTACAGGTGAAATAGACATTGCCTTTTTGCGGCGGCACGGTTGGATCAAGCCAGGGCAATTTGTAGTTAAATTCCTGCCCAAGGATCGCCAACCTTAACCCAGGTTTAACCCAAACTTAACCTTAATACAGCTACACATCCCCCTAGACTGATGATGTAGGTCGAGGGAGATAAAACTATGTCTGGTCTTACGCCGCCTGTATTGAATAACTTTGACAACAATTTGGGTGCAGGCTGGCAAGTTTTCAGTGTAGATAGCGATACTGCTAACACTTGGTTTTTTACGCCAGCCCAAGGAGGTAGAGCAGAAGCCAATGGTTTTGGTGACGCTGCCCCTGCCAATGATTGGTTGATCTCCCCGCCTGTCAATTTGGATATTTTCAGTCAAGAAATCGTTTCCTTCACTACTTTCACCCAGTTCACTGACACAGGTTTACCAGTCAACCAGCAACTGAAATTTCTCTTTTCGAGTAACTACAGTGGGAAGGGCGATCCCACCCTTGCCACTTGGACTCCCTTGGATTTTACTCTGCCTGCCGCCAATAGCCAAGTTGATACTTTTTCAGGGAATATTGACCTCAGGGGGATCGCAGGTAATAAAGTTTATTTTGCCTTCCAGTACAAATCTTCTGGTACAGGGGGAAACACTTCTACCCTGTGGCGGGTAGATAACTTCAATCTCAGGGATGCGGAAGTCGGTTTTTCTCTTGTAGAAACAAGGGGCAATACTGCAGTAGTGGAAGGAGGTACTGCCGATAAATATGAAATCGGCCTAATTAAAAATCCATCTGCGCCTGTGCAGATTATTGTCAATGCCAATCCTGACCTCCTGTTCAGTACAGATAATAGCAACTTTGCGAACACGGTTACCTTGACCTTTGACAAAGGTTTGACACCACAGAATGTCTTTGTGAAGGCGGTGAATGATGGGATCGTGGAAGGATTTGAGATCGCTAAAATTACCCATACAGTCAAGACGACTGACCCCAACTATGGTAATTTACCTGCGCCTACGGTGGAAGTAGTAATTAATGACGATCGCTTCACGCCCATTTATGAGATTCAAGGCGCAGGTCATGTTTCCATTGCCAAAGGTTTAGACATCAAGACCAAAGGTGTGGTAACAGCAAAGGCTGGCAATGGTTTCTATTTACAAGATCCTGCTACTTCCGATGGTATCTCCGATGGTATCTTTGTATTTACAGGCACAACCTCTGCGGCTCTGGCCACTGTAGCTGTCGGCAAAAGTTATGAAGTAACAGGTACAGTGAGTGAGTTTGGCAGTGGGCTGAATCTCAGCATTACTCAAATCAGTGGCACAGTAACTGCTACCTTGATTCCCGATGTGG
Source organism: Pseudanabaenaceae cyanobacterium (assembly GCA_046295715.1). Taxonomy (GTDB): domain Bacteria; phylum Cyanobacteriota; class Cyanobacteriia; order Pseudanabaenales; family Pseudanabaenaceae; genus JBKBMU01. The sequence goes on along the minus strand of JBKBMU010000004.1, from coordinate 27,884 downwards.
GTACTGTCAGACCGACAGTTATAGGTGGTAAGGGGGGTGCGGGAGTGCGTGTGCCTCCTACCGAAATTATTGAAGATGACAATTTCACTCGCTTTGAGCCGGACACGGGTGGGATTGATTTCTTTGAGTCCCTAGAGGGGATGTTAGTAACAGTACGGGATTTTGTAGTGATCGCTCCTACTTTTGGTACAGGTAACAGTGCCAATATTTGGGGCTTAGCTGATGGGGGAGCAGGTGCCACGGGGTTGAGCTTGCGGGGTACTGCCAATATTGCCCCCAATGACTTCAACCCTGAACGCATCCAAATCCGTGCCAATGATAAACTTTCTCCCACTTTTCCCTTCCCGAATGTAAATGTGGGCGATCGCTTAGGGGATATCACAGGGGTGGTTACCTATAGCGGGGGCAATTATGAAATCATTCCTACTCAGAAGTTTGGCGTAGTAACTCCTACCAGTCTTGCCCCTGAATTTACGCCATTTTCTGGACTATTTGCCCGTACCAGTGAGTTATTGATTGCTAGTTACAATGTGCTCAATCTCGATCCCAATGACGCTGACGGGGATATGGATATTGCTAACGGTCGCTTCACCAAAATTGCCAAACAAATTGTCAATAATTTAGCGACTCCCGATATTATTGGGTTACAGGAAATCCAAGACAATAGCGGTCGTGTAGATGATGGGGTAATTTCGGCTACTAAAACCCTCCAGTTGTTAATTGAGGAAATTGACAGAGCCGATGATGGTAAATTAAACGGCAGTCTAGTTTATGAATTTATTGACAATCCCTTCATCATCAACAACCAAGTGGGGGGTGAACCCAGCGGGAATATCCGCACTGCCTTCTTGTACAATCCCAATCGGGTGGCGCTAGTGCCCAACTCAGTGGGCACGATCGACCCCAATGGCAACTTCACCCAAGCTCCCATCAATTTCTTCAACAGCCGTCCACCGATCGTCGCCCGTTTTGTTTTCATTCCCAATCGGCAGGAAATTACAGTTGTCAACAATCACTTCGCTTCTAAAGGTGGCAGTGCTCCTCTATTTGGCACAGTACAAAACTTTGCCGCTCTCCAAGAAGACTCCAATGTCAATGCCGGCTTGGCTAACCGTCGTCTCCAAGCCCAAGCGGTGGTGAATTATCTCAACTCAGTGCGTGGGAATAATCCGAATGCCCATTTGGTAGTAACAGGGGATTTTAATGAGTTTGAGTTTGTTTCCCCTTTGCAAATCTTGAGGGGTGTAATGCAGAGCAGTGCCGACGGTCAAAGTGTAATTCCCACGGGGCAATCTGCGTTCATGACTAACCTGACCGATACCTTACCTGAAAATGAACGATATAGTTTCATTTTCCAAGGGAATTCCCAATCTATCGATCATATTCTGGTCTCCAATGGTCTGGCTCCCCGCGCCAAGATGGATATTGTCCACACTAATGCCGAATTTGCCACTACCAAGGATACGGCTAGCGATCACGATCCTCTAGTGGCTTTGCTCACTATTCCCATTCTGGGTACTAAGGGAAATGACTTCCTGTTTGGTACTGCCATCAAGGATGTCATGAGCGGCGATGCAGGGGATGATGTGCTCAGCGGCGGCTCTGAGGATGACTTTTTAGAGGGTGGTTCAGGAAATGACATCCTCAATGGTGGCTCTGGCAACGATATTCTCAACGGTGGTATAGGTAACGATAACCTGAATGGGGGTTCTGGTGATGACCTCCTAGAGGGAGAGGCAGGGGATGATACTCTCGACGGCGGCTCTGGGAATGATGTGTTGATCGGGGGGCTGGGTAATGACAAACTCAGGGGTGGATCGGGAAGCGATCGCTTCGTGTTTGCTACTCAATCTGCTTTCAATCTGAGTGGGATTGGTAAAGACACAGTTCTTGATTTTGAAACAAATGAGGATGTATTAGTGTTGAGCCGCACTACCTTTGAGGCTTTTCCTGAGGTTGCCAAGGGTGGAACTCCCATCAGTAGCTCTGATTTTGCTGTGATCAATGTGCCCTTGGCGGATGAAGTAACTACAGCAGGGAATGCCACAGCCCTGATTGTCTATAACCGACAGACAGGCAGCCTGTTTTACAATCAAAATAAGAGTGCAACTGGATTCGGACTGGGCGGGCAGTTCGCTACCTTAATAGGTGTACCTACCCTAACTGCCAACAACATCCTAATTGTGAGCTAGTTGCTATAGATAGCAACACTCAAATACTACTCTAATTTAACCCCAGTTCGGGATAAGCAAAGTTCTGTAAGCATTGCTCTGTATGGCAGGCTTTCTAGTTGGCAAAACCACTCTGGGAGATACGACCACACCCTTATCCCGAACTCAGGTCAATAAATGTCCCTTGCCATAGGGCTGTCAGCCAACTCGGTTGTAAACCCAAACCCACTACGATCGTTACCAAGACCACTACAGGAGCGCGTTCCTGCCATTGCACTGGCAACAAGACCCGCTCCAACCTACCAAAAAAGGTGCGATCGACCAGGATTAAAAAATATACCGCCGTCAGAGCCGTCCCCAAGATACAGAACAAGGTAGCCATAGGAAACACAGTAAAACTGCCCCGAAACACCAAAAATTCTGCCACAAAACCCATCAGCCCCGGAATACCTGCACTTGCCATCACCGACAATACTAGCATTGTGCCCACAAATGGCAAGCCGCATTCAGGGTTAAACAGCCCTTGCACTTTATGTAAATCCCTAGTGCCCGCCTTGGCATAAACAATCCCCACCAGTAAAAACAACAGTGCCGAAATCAGCCCATGGCTAAGCATCTGCCACATTGCCCCCACTAGGGATAAAGGAGTAGCTGATGCCAACGCCAGCAACACATAGCCCATGTGCCCAATGGAACTGTAGGCAACCATCTTTTTCATATCTGTTTGGGTGATCGCCGTAAAACAACCGTACAGGACACTGACTACTGCCCACGCCGCCAGATAGGGAGCGAAATTTTGCCATGCCTCAGGAAACAGCCCCAGCCCAAACCGCAATAGACCGTAAGTGCCCAATTTCAGGAGCACCCCCGCCAGCAGTACAGAAATGGGGGTAGAGGCTTCCACATGGGCATCGGGTAGCCAAGTGTGCAAAGGGACAAGGGGAATTTTGATGCCAAAACTGACTAACAAAACCCCCAGAAATACCGCCTGCAACCCAGGGGCGATCGGGTGGGTGTGCAAATACTGCCAATCAAAGCTGATGGTGTCAGGGGCACTGGCAAAAGCCGACACCCCGAAAAATGCCACCAGCATCAAAATCCCCGACACCGCCGTATAAATCAAAAACTTGGTACTGGCGTAAGCCCGCCCTTCCCCTCCCCAAATGGCAATCAGCAGATACAAGGGGATCAACTCTAACTCGTAAAACAGGAAAAACAACAGCAAATTAGTCGCCAGAAATGCCCCAGTTACGCCCCCGCTCAGCAGGAGCAACAAGCCAAAATACAGCCGTGGTCTTTCTACCCGATCGCTTGCCCAAATTGCCACCCCTACCAGCAAATTGTGCAACCACACTAGCGGCAAAGAAATAGTATCTAACCCCAAACTGTAGTGGAGACCAAATACCTCAAGCCAGCTAGTCTGCTCTTGCAACTGCCAACCCGATCGCTGTAAATCCCACCCCTGCCCCAATGCCAAAGATGGTAAGAGTGAAATAATAGCACTAATAAACGCCAGTTTTTGGCAGTAATTACTGGTAACCGACTTGGGTAGCAGGAACACCAACAGGGCTGAGCCAATTGGCAGCCAGACTAGCAAAGATAGGGTGGGCATGGTAAAAGTTCACAAACAGGCAGAACTTAACTTAACTTAATTGTGCCATACTCTCTATTCCTAAAATCAGTAACTTCCTAATCTATAAGGAGTCGGGGGCTTCAGCGTAAGTGCCATTAACTTAAAACGGGCCTGACGGGGCTCGAACCCGCAACTTCCGCCGTGACAGGGCGGTGCTCTAACCAATTGAACTACAGACCCAGACTCGTAAAAACTGAGCGATCTTGATTATGATCGGAATAACTAACAATGTCAATCCTATGCAAGACTTTTTTCGGAATGTGCTCAGCTACCCCAAGTTCTTACTTTTGATCTCAGCCGGGGTACTCTCGCTAGTGTTTAAGCCTGTCATGCCCCTATTACAGCGACCCATCACGGCGATCGCCCTAATTTCAGCTGTAGTCAGTGCCAGCATCGGCATCACCCTAGTGTTACGGGCAATGCTCGGCCTGGATACCCTCTAGCGACGGCGTACAGGCTGGAGTTTTGCCCCTTCTTCGATCAGCTTTTTCACACTGGGCACAGCTAACAGCGGCCTGGTATCGGCAATTAACCGCTCACCCCAGAGGTTTTCCACTAGGTGGGGAATTTGCCCATAGCGGGGATCGATCTTCATGGCTTCCTCAGCAAGTTTAATGCCTTTTGCCCGATCGCCCATGGTAAAATGAGCTACCCCCAGAGCCAACATCGGCTCCGCCGCCGCAAACTCGATCTGTTGGGCTTGGACTAGGGATTCTTCCCAGAGCTTGATCGCCCGCTCTTTATTGCCCCGTTCATATTCCACCAGACCGATATTGTTAGTAGCCGCCCAGAAGCGATTGTCTAACTCGAGGATACGGTTGTAGCGAGCGATCGCCTCCTCATAGCGTTTGCTCAAAAACAGGGCATTAGCCAAGTCAAATAGAGCCGAAGTAGAGCTGGGACTAATAGCTAAACCTTGTTCTAGGGTGCGGATCGCATCCCCATAGACCCCTTTGCGCAAGTAGGCTGATCCCAGGGTAAATAAGATCCCAGGTTCATTACTACGCAGAGAGTTAGCTAGTTGCAGGGTAGCCACTGCCTCTGCATACTTTTCTTTGCGCAGATAAACTAGACCGAGAATTCCTTGGGCCTGGTAGGAGTTGGGAGCTAGGCGCACTGCCAACAGAGCACGCGGTAGAGCCAATTCATAGCGATCGAACTGGGCTAACTGCGCCGCTTCCCGTGCCAGTGAGATCGCTTGTTCCTCGGTGTCTTGCAGTTTAGGATTGAGGGTGTAGGGAACAAACACCTGCCCCCAACTGGGACTAGCCACTAACAAACTCAAAGCACAGGCCAGAGCACCAAGTCGGGGGAATTTTTGCCAGAGGGGTGAAAACATATTTTTCTGGTAAAGTGGTAAATTATAACCAAGTAAATTCTACTACTTGGCATCAGTCGCTAACGATTTTTGCAGGTCAGCTAGCTGATCGCCATCAATAATTATCTCACGATCGGGGAAATTGCGGATAAACCTGAGCGGGTTGATTTTACCATTGCGCACTGAGGCGTTAAAAGTAGTGCGGAGCATCTCTGCACTACCGCCCCCACTGGCAGGGCGGATAATTTGGACAAGCTGTTGCCACAAAATTTCTTGGGCGATCCCCAACCAGACTTCTTGCCCTTGGGCCGGGGTAACAGTAGGTACAGGCAATTCTTGACGCAAAACCTGCAAGAGCATCAGACGCAGAAAAGGGTTTTGTTTTAGCACTTCGGGCAGTTCCTGCTCAGTTTCCCCTGTCTGCCAAAAATGCTCGATCTCTGCAACGCTAATAGTATATTGCTGACCCCGCATCTTGATCCTGATCTGCTCGGCTGACCACAGGGGCAATGTCCCCAGCAGCCACAGCACTACACCCCACAGCCCCAGTTTGACCATACCCACCTGTCTGCGATTAAATCACTTAACTGCACAAGTTCCCCAGAAGAAAAGTACAACCCCATTGTATTGAATTTTGTGAACTGCCTAATGTTGTCAACAAGTGTGAGCTATCTGCCTAAACCCAAGCTCCTGAGTCGCGGAGATAACGCCTTGGGTTTTGTGGGGGTGAGGCTCTATGCAAGAGTTAGGGTTGTGTAGGCAGTAACCCCCCAGAACTATTTGGGACTGCCACAAGACAAGCATATTATTCTGTTATAAGTTTAATAGATGACTAACCGATGGCGGCTTTGTTCTAGCACCTGATGATACAGGGCTTCTAGGCGACTGATATTGCGATCGAGGGTGTAGCGTTCGAGGACACGCTGGCGGGCTTTATATTTGAGAATTTCTACCCACTCAGGTTGCTGTGCCAAGATCGGCAGGAGGGTTACCAATTGGGAAAATACCCTGCGGGGATCGAGGACAATCCCTGCCCCCTGGTCCAAAACTTCCCCATCTGCGCCCACATCGGTTGCCAGACAAGCTGTCCCGCACGCCATCGCCTCCAACAAGGACAAAGACAGCCCCTCCACCAGAGAGGGCAAAATAAACACATCCGCCCCCCGCAAAATTTCAATCCTCCGGGCTTCTTCAGCAATAAAGCCCAGCCAAATAATGCTGGGATCGTAGCTATGCAGAGCTTTCAGTCCGGTTGCTAGCACCCCGCCCCCGACGATCGCTAACTTACAGCCCTCTGGCATTTGTGCCCTGTGCCACGCCCGCAGGAGCACTTCTATATTTTTTTCGGGAGCTAGTCGCCCCTGATAGACAAACAAGATTTTGGCATCTAGTTCTGCCTTGATCCCCGAAGCCCCTGGGCAGTATTTATCCACATCCACACCATTGGGAATCACCGCCAAACGACTATTGGGCACACCCAATTTATTCAGATAATTCCGCTGTAGTTCTGAAAAAATAATTACCTGATCGTAGTCCGCCAAGCTAGGGGCATAAATTTGATAGGTCAGTTGCTGAGTGCTCGAGGTAAGGTTACGCCGTTTTGGATCAAAAGGGGAATGAAAAGTAGCCACTAGGGGCAAATCCAGTTCAGCACAAATTTCGGGCAAGCGAAAATCGAGGGGGGACAGTGCCAAGGAAGCATGAACAAGGTCAGGTTTGAGACTACGCAAAGCATCCACTAGTACTTTGGTTGTGCGCAGGGACGGCAAGGTATAGATCGTAGATTTATATAAAAAAGGCAAGGGAACTTCTAAGGTATCAGTTTCATCTACTTCCTCAGTAAAGTGGATAAAACTCACACAATAGCCCCGATCGCGCAGGGCATTGGTGATCTCCCGTCCATAAATGACATTGCCACAAACAGGTGTCTTCTTGCCTAACCAGGCGATGTGCATAACTGTATCTGCCAAAATAGGTTTATTAGGTAAATATACCAGCTACATTTATTAAATTTATTAAAATTAACTGGCTTATGGGTGATACCCGACTGCTCCAAATTGGGGCAATGCTCCGCCAAAAACGCCTCGGGAAGGGATTATCCCTGCGCCAGGTGCATGGGGCGACCTTGATCCCTGAACACCATCTGCGGGCTATTGAAGCAGGGGATTGGTCAAGTTTACCAGAGCCAGTCTATGTCCAAGGCTTTATCCGCAAGTATGCCCAGTATCTGGGGATCACCGACCTAGATGACCAGCCCTTGCCCCCTGTTGCTGTCCCAAAACCCAGTTGGCATAGCCCCTTTGCCAAAGTCCAAACCAAGTATTTTTATATTGCCTATATTTTGCTAGTGGTAGTGGTAGTAATTGCTACCAATAATTACTTGGAAAGTAATTATCAGGGCGATCGGTGGTACAGAGAAGAGGCCCAACCTATGGTGGCGGGGAAGGATCCGTCCCAGCCAGGGATCGTCCCCAGCAGTCCTAAGCCGCAGTCCCTACCCTTGCAGTTGAAAGTTGTATTGCTAGGGGAATCATGGATGCGGGTTACTGTAGATGGCGAGGTAGTTTATGAGGGCATTCTCCCAGAGGGCAAAACCGCCCTGTGGTCTGGCAAACAAGAAATCCGCCTGCGGGTGGGCAATGCCGCAGCCGTGTCAGTTAAGTGCAATCAAGAAGCAGAAACAGTACTGGGGGCAGAAGGGGAAGTCTTAGAAAGAGTATGTACCCCCATAGGGCGGTAATTTTTTGATTGGCTGAGAGTATCCATCCTGCCAACTTGGTTACTACAGCCCAGCTGTCCCCCCTAAAAAGCCTTACCTAAAATTTACCCAGGAGGTCTAATCTTTGCCATCAACAGGACTGACAAGGTTTGCTATTGGGGGATGCCATAAACTGTATTTCTAAGTTTGGGATTCCTACTGCCCTCGCCAAGATGCCAGTTTGACAAGCAGGCAGGGTTAGGCTAGGATAGGGCGATTAGGCAACTGGGACTACTGATGCCAGACCGCAGTTTACGGGACAAAATACTGGGTTTGTTCTTGCTAGTGGGGATCGCTCTGACAGGCGGGTTGATCTACTGGCTAAGGGGCGGCATCTTTGGGGAAGTAGGTTTTAGTTTTATGGTGCGTTTTCCCAAGGCGGGCGGGATCAATGTTGGCTCTACGGTGCGTTTTCGGGGCGTACCTGTAGGTAGGGTGAAAAGTATTAGCCCTGAGAGTAATGTAGTCAAAGTGGAAGTGGCAATCGACAATCCCAAGCTGGCGATCCCCAAGGACTCCACAGTTGAGACGATTCAGAGTAGTTTGTTGGGCAATACCGAAATAGAAATTTTCCCGCGGGCTGTACTCCCAGAAGCAGAATACGATCCCCTCAGTCCCAACTGCGATAACAACGCCATTATTTGCAGGGGGCAGGAAGTGTCGGGACAGATCGGGGTGAGCTTTACGGAGTTATTGCGGGAGTCAGGCAGGTTTTTTCGCCAAGCCAACGAGGCTGAACTAGTGGCTGAATTGAAAACTACTCTCAAAAATGCAGGTGAGGCGGCAGCAAACATCAGCAAACTCACAGGGGCATTCAATCGTCTCCTCAACACTGTAGATAGGGAAATTACTAGATTTGGCAGTACGGCGGAAGCGATTGCCTCTGCTGCTGACAATGTAGGTACTGCGGCGCGCAACGCTGATCAACTCATTCAAGATAGCCGCACAAAATTAGCAGACACTCTAGACCGCATCTCTGCTGCTGCCAAGGAAGCAGAAGAGTTGATTAGCAGTGTCCGCCCCCTCCTGCAGGAAGGCACTTTGATCAGTGATTTGCGCCAACTAGCTAAAGACGCCGCCCAGACTGCTACTAACCTGCGCCAAATTACTGGCGAGTTTTCCGATCCCGCCACTCTCAATACCCTGCGGGAAACTATTGAATCAGCTCGGGTAACCTTCGCCAATGCTCAGAAAATCACCACTGACCTAGATGAATTGACAGGCGATCCCCGTTTCCGTCAGAATATTCGTAACCTGATCCAAGGGTTATCGGGCTTGATCTCAGACAGCCCTATGCCCCCACCACCCCGCCCCAAAGAGCAAGAATAGCCATGATTCCCATACCGATAGTCTGGTTATTGATCGGTGTGATCTTAATCTTACTGGAGATAGAAACGGCAGGCGCATTAGCTTTAGTGGGTGAAGCGGCTGGCTTTATGGCAATTGTCATTGCAGGGCTAGCGTGGTTGTTGCCGTGGTTATCTGTGCCGATCCAGACAGGCATCTGGATTGGCTTATCTATCTTTGCCATTTGGTATTCCCGCCGCTTCATTCCCAGAAAAGAAATTCTCAACCTTGACAATCAGGAGGGACGCACCATGACTGAGATCAAAGCGGGTGAAGCAGGCAGGGTCAAATACGAAGGACAATCGTGGCGGGCGATTGCCGCTGATCCGCAACTTACTATCCCTGCAGATGTGGAAGTAGTAATCATGGAACGGCAGGGGAATACGCTGGTGGTAATGCCCAAAAACTGGCTCAAACCCACCCAACTCAGTGAGCTATGATATCTACGGTAATTTAGGGAACTGCTATGTACACGATCGAACTCACCCTCAAAAACAACCCCATCGCCCTTTCCATCCAGAAAAAAGACCCCGAAACTGCCCACCAAGTTTACACAGATATAGTACAGGCAATGACTACCCATCCCCCCAAAATCCTAGAACTGACCTGCGACAAACAGGAAGGCAAAAAATTAGCTGTTCTGAGCAGTGAACTGTCTGCGGTGCAAATTGCTGAAAAAGCAGGCGCAACCACCAACACAGGGGCAGGATTTGTGCGGATGTAGGCAAGCCTGCTACACTAGAAAAACTATCTTAAATTCTTAGTTGAAAGTAGCGATCGCAGATGGCATCAGAAACCCTCTCTAAAGATACTGATACTGTGTTAAGCATCAGTCCCGAAACCGCTCTCTTGCTCTATGAAGACATGGTTTTAGGGCGGACATTTGAGGACAAATGCGCCGAGATGTACTACAAGGGCAAAATGTTTGGCTTTGTCCACCTCTACAACGGACAGGAGGCGATTTCTACAGGCGTGTTGAAATGTCTGCGTCCCGATGACTATGCCTGTAGCACCTATCGGGATCATGTACACGCCCTGAGTAAGGGAATCAGCCCCAGAGCCGTCATGGCAGAGCTATTCGGCAAAGCCGCAGGTTGTAGTAGGGGGCGGGGCGGCTCTATGCACTTGTTTTCCAAAGAACATAACTTTTTGGGTGGATTTGCCTTTGTCGCTGAAGGGATTCCCGTTGCTGCTGGTGCCGCCTTCCAGACCAAGTACCGCCGAGAAGTGCTGGGCGATCCCCATGCCGATCAAGTAACCATCTGTTTCTTTGGGGACGGCGCCACCAATAACGGTCAGTTCTTTGAGACTCTGAACATGGCGGCACTGTGGAAACTGCCCATTATCTTTGTTGTTGAGAACAACAATTGGGCGATTGGCATGAAACATGAGCGCGCTAGTTCCGATACCGATATTTACAAAAAAGCCTCTGTCTTCGGCTTCCCTGGCTACGAAGTAGATGGCATGGATGTTTTGCAAGTGCGCCAATATGCCCAGACTGCGATTGCCAGAGCCAGAGCAGGAGAAGGACCAACCCTCTTAGAGTGCCTGACCTATCGCTTTAGGGGGCATTCCCTTGCCGATCCCGACGAACTGCGCAGTAAAGAAGAGAAAGAAGCATGGTTGAGCCGCGATCCGATCAAAATCTTCGCCAGCAAGATCACCGAACATGGCTTAGCCACTGCCGAACAACTCAAAGAAATTGATAAAAAAGTGCGCACTATTGTAGAAGATGCTGTAGAATTTGCCCTCAATGCGCCCGAACCCAGCCCTGATGAAATTTATCGCTTCCAGTATGCCGAGGACGAGTGAAGTAGAGAACTAGATATTGAGACAAGTTTTTTCTGTCCTTGATGGGAGAGGGGTCAGTTATTCTCAAGTATTTGCCTATTGTCATATGATTTTTACAGGATTTTCAGTTAGTCGGGGGAATGGGGTCAGTGCTTCACCTCCAACTCCCCTGTTGATACTCTCCATGTTTATGGCAAACAACTATAGACCCCCCAGAGATTTTGGGATCGTAGGTCCTGAACTATAATTGAAACTTGGGGTGAAAAACATCTATGTCTCTTGCACCTTGGCGTTCTCCCCTAGCCCGTAATTTGCATTTACATCGTAGCCAACCTTCTGCCCGCTATTTACAATTGGCTACGGTTACACCTGATGGTTTTCCTGCCAATAGAACCATAGTATTTAGGGATTTTTTGCAGGATACGGATACCTTAAAATTTATTACTGATAAACGCAGTCAAAAAGTATTACATATCCAACATCAACCCTATGGGGAAATTTGTTGGTACTTTGAGAAAACGCGCGAACAATTTCGTATTTTTGGCAAGTTATTATTAGTAACTGCTGACTGGGATCATGGATTTTATCAACAGCAGAGGCACTTAGTGTGGCAGGAAATTTCTGACTCGGCGCGCTCTCAATTTACCTGGGCTGATCCCCGCACGCCCAGAGGTACTGATTTTCCCAGCTACGACCCCGATCCCCAAGTACCTCTACCCAATTTCTGTTTACTGCTACTGGAACCAATTCGTTGCGATCGCCTGGCCCTCAAAGGCGATCCCCAAAATCGCTGGCTCTACGAAAAATCTGCCCAAGGTTGGACAGAAATTGCTGTATATCCCTAGAAATTTGGGATAATTGAGGGTACTTCTACACGGAGATACTCTCAATGAGCAACAATCTCGCCAAACTCAAAGAAAAAACTGAGCGATACCTCAAGAGTGTGGTCGATCGCTATGAAGTGGTGATGGATTCCTATCGGGTGCGCTATGGTAGCACTGTAGTTTCTGTTGAGTTGGAACTATGGAATGAAGAGGAAGACTCAACTATTTTACGCATGATTGCGGTGGTGCTGACGGGCGTAAAGAAGAAAGGGAATGAAGCTATGTTTGAGGAACTATCCCGCCTGAATGATACTTACAGATTTGGTAAATTCTATTGGACACCAATGGAAGACAATGAAGATGAAGGCATCATTTTTGTAGAACAACAAATGCTAGGCGAGTTTGTGGATTTTGAGGAATTTAAGCAAGTGTTAATTTCCCTTGCCTATGCCGCCGATGAAGTAGATGATGAACTCCAAGCCAAGTATGGCGGCGATCGTTGGGTGGATTATCAACAACAGGAGGTAAGTTAGTCTATGGCAAAAGTGGTTACTGCTAAAGTATTTGTAGTGGATGACAACATTGATACGGATCAGATTATTCCTGCAGAGTATTTAACTTTGGTTCCTTCCAAGCCTGATGAGTATGAAAAACTAGGGAGTTATGCCCTCATTGGTTTACCGGACCGCTACGGTCGATTTGTGCAGGAGGGGGCAACGAAAACAGAGTATAAATTGATTATTGCGGGACAGAATTTTGGTTGCGGGTCTTCCCGTGAACACGCCCCGATCGCCCTTGGTGCTTCAGGTGTAGAAGCAGTGATCGCTCAATCCTATGCCCGCATCTTTTTCCGCAACTGTGCTGCTACAGGTGAGCTATATCCTTGGGAAACCGATGAGAGGTTGTGTGAAAGATTTCATACAGGGGATATGGCTACTTTGAACTTTGATGAAGAGACTTTAACTAATGAGACCACAGGGCAAGTATTTAAGCTGAAGTCCCTAGGGGAAGTGCGCCCTGTAATTGATGCAGGGGGGTTATTTGCCTATGCCCGCCAAACAGGCATGATTTCTAGCCACACAACTTAACAACTCTTAACTTTTTCACTGCAACCTAGAGGGGCTACTCCCTGTCTAGACAGGCTAGGTGTTAAGTACCGAAATATATGGATGCCCGTTGGTATCAAATCTTATTTTTATTTTGTTTCCTGATTCTTGGGGTATTGACCAGGGATTGGACAATCGCCCCTTTACAAATCATTACAGTAGTCAGTGCTTGCCTGATCAGCCAGTGGTTAGCTTGCGGTTGGCTTGGTCGGTCATTCCAGCAGAGTTGGCAGAGTGCTCTAATTACCAGTCTGGGGGTGGTTCTGCTACTCCGTTCTGAGAGTTACTTGGTGTTGGCTGTGGCAGGTGTACTAGGGATTATTAGTAAATTCATATTCCACTGGCAAGGTAAACATTGGTTCAATCCTGCCAATTTCGGCATTGTAGTTACGCTGCTGACACAAAAGGCATGGGTGTCTCCTGGGCAGTGGGGGGAAGACATGCTGTATGCCCTAATTTTCCTATGCTGTGGCGGGCTAGTCCTACGGAAAGTGGGGCGGTGGGATACCACTCTGACTTTCCTGCTGGGTTACGGCGGTTTAGAAGCTCTTAGAAACTTCTATTTGGGGTGGGAATGGGATGTGCTCACTCACCGTTTATTAAGTGGTTCTCTGTTATTATTTGCCTTTTTTATGCTCACCGATCCCCGTTCCATTCCTGACGATCGCCGAGGCAGAATTCTCTGGACGACAGCCATTGCCTGTTTGACTTTCATCCTCAGAAACTGGTTCTACCTCAGTGATGCTCCCTTCTTTGCTCTATTTATCCTTTCACCCTTGAGTGTATTGTGCGATAACTATTGGCGTGCACCCCGTTTCCAATGGCTATCCCGCAAACCTCTACTGTTACCTCACTAGCTATTAGGAGAAATGAATATGCTACTGCGCATCTCTCTATCTATTCTTTTGAGTCTTCTCCTATTCTTCAGCTTCACTCCTTCAGTGTGGGCATTTTGTGGCTTCTTTGTCGCCAAAGCCGATGCTAGTCTCTATAACAAAGCCTCGCAGGTGATTATCGCTAGAGATGGCGATCGTACGATTCTCACGATGGCGAATGATTATCAAGGGGATGTGAAGGATTTTGCTCTTGTAGTGCCTGTGCCCACGGTCCTCAAACAAGAACAGGTCAGGGTGGGCGATCGTAAAATCATTGACAAATTGGATACTTTCACTGCGCCCCGTTTAGTGGAATACTTTGATGAAGACCCATGTGCTCCCCCCGATATTATATATGAAGCAGTACCTGCTCTTCCTGGAGCTGGTCTTGAGGGGGCACGCACTCACACAGATAGTCTGGGTGTAACTATTGAAGCTAGATTTTCAGTAGGGGAATATGATATTCTCATTCTCAGTGCGAGGGAATCCGATGGCTTGGAAACATGGTTGATTCAGAATGGCTACAAGATTCCCAGAGGGGCAAGTTCGCTCCTGCAACCCTACATTCGCCAAAACATGAAATTCTTTGTCGCTAGAGTAAATCTCAAAGAATTCACTGGCACAGGTACTCAATTCCTGCGACCGCTGATGATCGCCTATGAATCACCAAGGTTCATGTTGCCTATTCGCCTGGGGATGATCAATGCTCAAGCCGATCAAGATTTATTAGTCTATTTACTCACACCCAGAGGCAGAGCGGAAGTTACCAACTACCGCATGGTCAGGCTCCCTACTGACAGCGAAATTCCTACCTTCGTCAAGAAGGAATTTGGGAATTTCTACAAAGCCATGTATGAGACGGCTCACCGCCGCTCAGGGGGACGTGCCGTCTTCTTGGAGTACGCGTGGGATGTCTCTAACTGCGATCCTTGTACCACTGAGCCACCTACACTAGAGGAATTGAAGCAAGCGGGAGTCTTCTGGTTAGATCATGTTGGAAGTGCTATTGTGCCTCGCCTGCCCAGACCTGTGCCTATTCGCCCCACAGCAGGAGTATTTGTTACTCGTATTCATGTCAGATACAATCGCAATAACTTCCCCGAAGATTTGATGTTCAAGGAAACTCCCAATCAAGAGCTATTCCAGGGTAGGTATGTCCTGCGCCATCCTTTCACAGGCAGAATTACCTGCGAGGCTGGCAAGAAATATCAGGAAAACCTGAAGAGACGCTGGGAGCAAGAAGCCCGGACTTTAGCTAAACTCACTAGCTGGGATATAAACGAAATCCGCAGGAAGATGCAAATCGCTCAAACCCCGCCTACTACTGAAGATGCATTCTGGCGACGGATTTGGAAGTAAGCCAGGCATACTGGGCACGGCTTGGCGATCCAAGTTTGGTTTTTTGGGAAGAGGTATAAAATTGCCTGTAACTCTTGAAACGGAGGTACCTGTTAAAAACAACTAGACTTGAGGGTGTCGATCGCTAACATTAGTTCAGGGATTGCTTCCTCTGCCCAACTCCCTTCGGCACGGCGAGGTCTTAATAGCTGTAAGTAAAGTGTAAATGACCCTGGCACACCCTCACCTACTAGAGTGAGTAACTCACTGGTCATTTCTAAAGTTACAGTCTCCTGATCGGACAATTCACTGGCGATCGCCTGCATATTCTCTTGTAGGGCTATAGCTAAACGGCAGAACTCCTGGAATTCATCGGCAGAGAGTTCAAATGCCCATGTATCTGCGCCCAGTAAACCTATGTGTTCGTCAGTGTCCCAGCCGATCCGCCAACCCTGACCTGCGTGCCAGTGTTTCACGCCAGTTAATCGGCAATCACCTGCGGTTGCATCATCTTATCAGAGAGTTCAATAATCGCTCTAATTACTGGCTTGGGCAGATTATCGTCTTCATCCAGGTTATTTTCCTTGTTTTTGGGCGGATTACAAATCTGTTTGGCGCGTTTAGCAACTTCCATTGTGATCCGATAGCGATTATCAGTACCGCTAATCAGTGTTTCCATGCGATTGAGAATTTCCAAGGCAGGTAGAGTCCGATTCCGTCTTCCCATAGAACTTTTAGCCACGATCATTTGAGTAATCCCTAGTTAGTAGAGTTTTCCATGAATAGGATCACATGTTAACTCTCCCTAATTATATAGAATTATATAGGTTCTAATAGCGGGGTTGATCAAATATGCCAATCCGATGAGGCGGCCAAAAACGCAACCATGCTCGCCCCAGTAACCGATCGGCTGGCAAAAAGCCCCAAATATGAGAATCGGCACTGTTGTTGCGATTGTCCCCCATTACCCAGTAGTGATTCTCTGGCACAATGAAACTTTCTACATTGTTGATACGGGTGGTGTTAGCGGGCTGAAATACGCAGTTGGGAGGACAAATCAGAGGTTTACTGTTGGGAATGCTGTAGTTAGGGGGTTCGGCAATATAATCCTCCTGTAGGGGTATACCATTTACATAAACCTTGCCGTCTTTAATGGCAATGCGATCGCCCGGTAAACCAATCAGCCGCTTGATATATGCCTTACTGCTGTCAGGGACACCTTCGCCGTCAGGGGGATAGAAGACAATAATTTCTCCCCGTTCAGGTTTGCGCCACAGGAGCGAAATTTTATCAATAATCAGGCGATCGTCCACCAATAGGGTAGGCTCCATGCTGGTAGTGGGGATGTAGCGGGGTTCAGCAATAAAGGTGCGCACCCCAACTGCCAACAGCACTGCCATCACCACTGTAGGCAGGTTCTCTTTGACAAAGCCTACGAGGGAGCGGTTTTTTTTAGTCTCCTCACTGGTGGTAGAGGCTTTGGGGTTGGGTTTAGAGGGCATGGCCATGACCGTTTTTGAGCAGGAATACACGCCGAATGACATCTTCTACAATCCGATCGGGGGTAGAAGCCCCAGAGGTAATGCCCACATGGATCATACCTGGAGGAAGCCAATTTTCCGTGCGAGTGATGCTGGCGCCGAGGGGCTTGTGTTCAATCACTGTGGAGGAAATGAGCCGATCGGGACTGTCAATGTGATAGGAAGGAATATGTTTGGCGATCGCCATTTCTTGTAAGTGAGTGGTATTAGAAGAATTGAAACCGCCAATTACTAGCATCAAATCAAGAGGTTGTGCCACCATTTCTTCCATGGCATCCTGCCGCTCCTGCGTGGCATCGCAAATGGTATTAAATGCCATAAAGTGCTGATTTAAGTTTGCCACCCCGTACTTTTGCATCATCGTTTTTTCTAATAGTTTGCCGATCGCTTCTGTCTCGGATTTTAGCATTGTCGTCTGGTTGGCAATGCCAATATGCTCCAGGTCGGTGGTGGGATCAAAGTTGGGGGAGACGGCTTTACGGAACCTCTCTAAAAACTCCATTTTGCGTGCCTGCTGGGTGGCGCGATCGCTCAAAATATACTCACTCACATATTCTGCTTCTGCCATATTTAAGACAATCAAATAGCGATCGGCATAGGAACTGGTGGCAATGGTTTCTTCGTGGGAGTATTTACCGTGAATAATAGAAGTGAAGCGAGCTTTTTTGTGTTTTTCCACCCGATTCCAGACCTTGGCTACCCAAGGGCAAGTGGTGTCCACAATGGTACAACCGCGCTGATGTAGGAGTTCCATCTCCTGCACACTCGCCCCAAAGGCAGGCAAAATCACCACATCTCCTGCCTCTACACCGCTGAAATCTTTTTTGCCCTCACTGTCGGTAGTGATAAACTGGACATCCATCTCCCGCAGACGGTCATTGACTAAGGGATTGTGAATAATTTCATTAGTAATCCAAATCCTTTCCGTAGGGAATTGGGAGCGGGTTTCGTATGCCATCGCTACCGCCCGTTCCACCCCCCAACAAAAACCAAATGCTTTCGCTAGATGAATCACCACTTCCCCCTCTTGGTAGATGTAATTGTTGTCCCTAATGGTCTGGATCAGGGGGCTGTAGTATTCCGATTTCATGGTCAATTCGGCTTCCTCTTGGTGCCCAAAGCCATGCCGATGGTAGTTAGCCGATTTCTGAAGTGATCTGCGCCACGCTTGAGTATCTTGCATTGTTTTCGCCTAGTACAAGGTTAGATAAATTATAGGCTGTCCACCTTAGGTTAAATGATGTTAAGTCCTCAGCTAGAGTTTCCCCCCCTGCCCCACAATATCTAAAACTAGCAATGGGGAATGGAAAGGGAGTTTGCGGGCTAAGCCCCAGAACTCTATAGTTAAGGATCGTAAGTCCTATGTATATTCTATGGTTAAGTAAGACATAATGTATGAGTTGGATTTTAGCGGGTGATGTGGGGGCAACTAAAACTCTGCTGTGTCTGATTGATACTGCAACTGGGAGTGGGGTGCAAGCCCGCTACCTGACGGCAGATTTTCCTAGTCTCCAGTCCATGCTCCATGTATTCTATGAAAAGTGTAATTCTGAGTTGGCCATTGTGCCTAAGCCAGAGTGTGTCTGTTTGGGAGTAGCGGCTCCTGTCCAAGGGGATCGCGCCTGTTTTACCAACCTTGACCTTGTAGTGGATGCCGAAGAACTGAGGGCAGACCTACAGGTTCCCCAAGTGAGGCTGATCAATGATTTTGTAGCTACAGCCTACGGCATTCTCACCTTATCCCCTACTGACCTCTACTGTTTGCAGGAGGGCACACCCCGCCCCTGCGCGCCCATTGTGGTGTTAGGGGCAGGTACAGGTCTGGGGCAAGCCTATCTCACTTGGGCGGGCGATCGCTATCAGGTACACCCCAGCGAGGGCAGTCACAGTCAGTTTGCGCCCCAAAATCAGACTGAACTGGAATTACTGCAATGGCTCTGGCAGAGGTATCCCCACGCCTCTGTAGAACGGGTGGTGTCAGGGCAGGGGATCGTCAATATCTATGAATTTTTTGCTAGTGTCTATCCCGACCTGCCCCGTCTGGATTTAGCTAACTCGGCTGAGCCAGCGGGCTTGATTGCCGCTGCTGTCAGCACTAATCAGTTGGCTACATATACCATGGGCTGTTTTGTGTCTGCCTATGGTGCAGAAGCAGGCAATTTGGCGGTGAAATTTTTGCCCTATGGTGGTTTGTACATTGCGGGGGGGATCGCTCCCAAAATTTTGCCCTTGCTCACTGAGGAGGGTAGGTTTTTACAAGCCATGCGCCAGAAAGAAAAGATGCAACAACTGCTCTGCGAAATTCCCACCTATATTGTGCTCAATCCAGAAGTTGGGCTGTTGGGAACAATAGATCAGGCAAAACAAATGTTAGTCTAATAGACTATGCTGAGATTTACCGTTGTTGTCGATGCCTAGAAAACCACTCCAACCCCTTAAGAAGCGTCGCCGTTATGATTTGGGTTTGGTAATTGGTGCCATAATTGCCCTGGCGATCGCTACAGGGGTGGGGCTATATGTCTTTTGGCAGACTAGAACTGCCCCCCAACAAGACTGGGCTACCCTTGCCGAGGTCATCCCCGCCACTGTCCAAGTAGTGGTGAGTTACAACACTGACATGACCGCATGGCAAAAACTAGGTCAATTTGGCACACCCCCCGCCCAACAAATAGTTGCCCAAGGTATCGCCCAGTCCCCCCTGAGTCTGCTCCTCAAACAGGGCAAGCTGGATTTCAGTCAAGATGTCCAACCTTGGATCGGGGATCAAGTGATTACGGCACTCCTGCCCGATGCCACCCTGATTCTTGCTACCACCCGCAACCCCCAAGCCTCTCAGACTTTTTTAGAAAAATATCGCACCGCCCTCAGCCAACAGGGGGCAATCTTCACGGAAAAGAGTGAAAATGGTCTGCTCTACCACATCTCCCCCACTGCTACTGCCAATGTCAATGTAGTAACTGCTCAGATAGATAATAAATTTGTAGCGATCGCCACCAATGAATCAGCCTTGCAAGCGGTCTGGAACACTTACCAAAAAACTCAGCCTGCCTTAGCTCAAGCAGAGGTGTTTCAGTCTTCTCTGCGCTCTGCCACTGCTATCAGCGAACCCTTACTGCAGGCATATCTGGCAGGCAACGCCCTTGGTCTGGCTGGTCCCCAGTTGGCAGTAGTCCAGCAGAAAATCACAGGGATCACTATGCGGGCGGGCATCCAGCGGGAAGGTCTGCGCTGGGAGATCGACACCCACCTCCAAGACCCCAGGGAAAATATCCAAACCACTTCCAATCAGATTCTCCAGGCCTTGCCCGATAGCACTTTTCTCTTCATTTCTGGGCAGAACCTCGCCCAATGGTGGCAAAGTCTGACCAGCCAAGCTAAGGGCAATTCCAGTGCTGAGGCGTTTGTGAAAGAGTTGCAACAAAATCTGCAAGACCTCACAGGCTGGGACATTGACCGCGACCTACTGCCGTGGCTAACCGGTGAATTTGCGATCGCCCTAGTCAGTTCCAATCAGGGGATTTTGAGCAATACAGGCTTTGGCTTAGCCATTCTCCTGCAGACTAGCGATGCCAATGCCACCAAAATAGCGCTGGAAAAATTGGACAATACAGTTAAATCAGCACGGGGCGGGCTATTTCCCACTGGCTTAGAAATTAAACCCACTGCCACAGGGGTAAATTGGCAGGTGGGAAACACCGTGATCGCCAGCCGTGCCGTTACAGCCCAAGGCTATGCCCTTTGGACAACGGGCGAACTAGACCAATTATTTTTGCCCAGCCCCACCCGCCCCCTCCCCGACAGCCCCTCCTTTCAACTCCTGACCACTGGACTAGCTGGGAACAACGGTGGTTATTTTTATGTACATATAACCACAGCCTTGGGGATCATGGATAAACTCTTGCCCAGAGAAGTTAAAGCCAATCCCACCTATACCCAAGTGCGCACTGTCCTAGAAGCGATCGAGGGGATCGCCGTAACCAGTAGCGTCTTGGATGTAGATACTGCCCGCCTAGAACTATTATTGACCCTCAAACCAATCCCTGCCCGCCAGTAAACCCCCTAGAGAAAAGGTTGGACATAGACTGTATGGTTTATATACAAAATTTCTACCTTGATCCCGAAGGCTTGGGCGATGATTTCAGGGGTGAGTACCCGCTCAGGCACATCTACAGCTAACAATTCCCCTTGGCACAGAACTGCTATGCGATCGCTATATCTACTTGCCAAATTCATATCATGGAGCACAGTAACGATCGTCAGGCCCTGCTGGTGCTGTAATTTTTTGAGCATGGCCAGCAACTCCAATTGGTAGCGCAAATCCAGAAAAGTAGTAGGTTCATCC
Organism: Pseudanabaenaceae cyanobacterium; assembly: GCA_046295715.1. Lineage (GTDB taxonomy): Bacteria > Cyanobacteriota > Cyanobacteriia > Pseudanabaenales > Pseudanabaenaceae > JBKBMU01. The sequence continues at coordinate 6,840 of JBKBMU010000004.1, read as the reverse complement.
AGTAGGAGCACTTGGGGCGACTGAGCCAAGGCCAGAGCAAGAAAAGCTCGCTGTCTTTCTCCCCCTGAGAGGGTTTCCACGGGGCGATCGCTGCAATCCAACAATTGGGTGTAAGCAAGGGCAGCACTGACCTTCTCCTTACCGATGGGGTCTAACTCCCATTGCCACCAGGCCTGATAGGGATGCCTTCCCAAACTCACCAATTGAGCCACTGTAATCCCCTGGGGGATCACAGGCTGTTGCGGCAGTAGAGCCAACTCTTGCGCCACCAAACGGACAGGTTGGGTGTGGATATTGCGCCCATTCAGCAGTACCACCCCGCCCCTAGGAGCTAACAGCCGACTCAGCAGACGCAATAGAGTGGACTTCCCCGAACCGTTCGCCCCGATAATACTCAGCCATTCCCCCTTGGCAATCGTCAAATTTACGCCTCTGATCACTGCCTGCCTGCTGTAGCCACCCACAAGGCTGTTACTCTCTAAAATCACTGCCTCATCCATCAAACCTCCTAGATTTCAGTTAGAAACAAGATACTATCTCGGCGGGGTCAGAGACCCTCATTGGCAGAGTTTTTTAGCTAAGGGAGGGCTTCAGCCCCCATTTGGGGAATTGAGCCCAAGGTCTAATTTACTTAACAGCAATGAGCACACCCATCATCTCCCCTGCAATCGGATAGTGGATCGCCTGCTGAAATCCTGCTTGGAGCGCTAATGCTGTCTGCATTTTACCTTGGGGAAACTTCTCTAAACTAGGTAAAATATAAGCATACTCCTGTGCTAGTTGATATTTGCGGGCCGTAGGGACCACTATATTTTCTAAATAGAATTTTTGGAAGTGAGCCATGAGGGCATTATAGGGTCGATGGAAATCAAGGGCGACCAATTTAGCATTAGGTTTTAAGACACGATAAATCTCCCTTAAACAGAGGTTAATATCATCTACATTGCGCAGACCATAGCTAATAATTACGCCATCAAAAGTAGCATCAAAAAATGGTAAGTTGAGGGCATCACCTAACTGCCAGCAGATATTAGCATCCCGAAATTTTTGGCGGGCGATCGCCAGTTGTTGCGCTGCAAAATCTAAACCAATTACCCTACCAGTTGTGCCCACTTGTTTAGCTAATAAGCCTGCTATATCGCCGCTGCCACAACACAAATCCAGCCATATTTGCCCTACTTGGGGCTGTGCCAGCTTCACTGCCATTTTTTTCCAAAGCCGATGATTCCCCAAACTAAGTTGATCGTTGAGGCGATCGTACACCACCGCGATCCGATTGAATAAATTTTGCAGAGCCACTGACATCAACTAACCGACTGATGAGCGCAATTGTGGGTCAGAAAAATTATGGCACTGAACAATTCAAAACAATTATCGATAATCTGTGGTTTGGGACGGGAGATATTCACGCGCGGATTCACTTCCTTTAGCAAAGTAGGATGTAACTTCAGCATATCGCTAAATTGTGGGAAGTTATTGTGGACAGGAATTTGGGGTTGGGTCTCACTAAACCAACTCATCATCGCCTGCCAGCGTTCGTGGACAGTAGGCGGGAGATGGGGCAAACTACTGCGCACTGCCAACTGCATCCCCTGCTGGAACTTATAGGCACTGTCATGGAAACGCAAAATCAAATTCTCACTCGGCAAATGCAAGTCGCAAATGCGAATGCGATCGAGTTCCTGTTCACGGCGAATGATCTTGTATTTCAGCCCCACCTCAACATCGATCACGCCACTGTAGGTAGGTAGCACACCCTCCACCCTGGCCGTTACCTGCTCCCAAGTAAATACCCACTCCTCCTTTTCACACACCGCCCGCACTTCACCCAAGCCCAACGGCTGAAAATACTGCACCTGGGCCACTTGGATATTAGCTACCGCCTGCAGACTCAGCCACACACAGGGAATCCCTGCTTGCTGGAGTTCTTCACCGTAGGCTTGCAGGTTAGCCATCGTACCCACACGGATAATTTTTAGATGACGGGTAGGCAGTTGAAACTTGGCAGTATAGACATCTGTGCGCAAAATACGGGCAAGACGGGTTACTAACTGACTGTGCAATTCCAATTTCCCAGCATCAACAGGCAAAAGAGCCAAAAAGCCCAGTGTCTGCCCTGCCTCACTATCAGCGATCTCTGCCATCCTTTGCTGTCGTCTTGCCAGTGCATCTGCCTCAATTTGGCGCAAACCTTGGCGGGCTTGGTTGAGAATCTGGGGTTGAATGCTAGTTTTCAGGAGTTGGCGAAAAATCTCTTCCGCTTTGCCACTGTTGCCCTGAGCATAGGCTAACTTAGCCTGTAATAACTGCAGATGGGGGTGATCGGGATACACACTCAGATACAAATTCAATTCTTCCCTTGCCCTTTGCCACAGTTCTGCCTGCAATAATGCTTCAATTTTGGCGATCGTCTCCTTGGATAAGTTCTCTGCCATAGACCCCTGCCCTGAACACCTGTTTTTAGTTTAAGCGATCCTGTTCCCTCTACGCCCCAGACTCCTGATAGACTAAAAGGTTGGAGAATTCATCTAAAGCAAGATATGCCGATCGCGGTAGGAATGGTAGAAGTGCTGGGGCATCCGCCCGCCCTGGCAGTAGCAGATGCAATGACTAAGGCGGCTAGGGTTACTTTAGTGGGCTATGAGGTGGTCAGTGGGGCACGCATCACAGTCATTGTCAGAGGGGATGTCGCTGAAGTGCAACGGGCAGTCGATCGCGGCGTCGAGGCGGCTAAGTCTGTAGAAAAATGCAGTGCCAAGGATAAAGCTCTTTATCTGTCCTCTACGGTAATCCCCCGTCCCCATGCCAATGTGGAAGTAGTGATCCGCAAGATGCGCTTCAATGCCAATGTAGAACGATTCCGCTAGGCATGTGGCTAAAAGTCAGTTGGCGGCGATCGTCAGGCAAAATCTCGAAGACGATCCGCCAATACTCAGATGGCAAAAGCACCGTGGGGGGTAACTTCTCTGCCCACTCGATCGCTGTGATCCCCCCAGCCAACTCCTGACCCTGCCAATACCGTTCTAAATATAAATTTTCTATATGATGGGGCTGGTCAAGGCGATAGAGGTCAATATGGTAGAGGGGCAACTTACCGCTGTAATACTCGTTAATCAGAGTAAAAGTGGGGCTAGTAACTGGTTCAACAATGCCCAATGCTTTACCTAGACATTGCACCAAAGTAGTTTTACCACTCCCCAAGTTCCCATCCAACAAAATTAAACTGTTAGGGGTGAGCAAGTCCACTAAATTAGAGCACAGTTTAGTTAGTTGCAGTAGATTACAAATAATTTTCATCTTTATCCACAGCTATTCAAAAGCATTAGAGTATGGGTTGGGATCGCAGGAGTAAAGCTGTTATCTCGGTTCTTACTCATCTTAGTGGTAGTATATCCTAGAGGCATTTTAGATTCTCTCAAATTTGGAGAGTGTTGAAGCCTCTAAAAATCATTACTCATTGATGGGTACTGCTATAGTCTAACGATCGATAGACTGCTAATAATTGCTCTCCTACTTTTTGCCATGTGAAGTTTTCTAAAATGTGCCATCGCCCCTGTTGAGCCAACTTTTGTGCAAGTAAGGCATCAGTAAAGAGTTCTTTAAGAGCAGAAACAATCCCATCTACTGAATTAGGTCTAACTAATAGAAAATGTTCCCTATCTCTACCTAAACATTTGACTACTGGCAGATCACTGGCAACTACGGGGACACCTACCGCCATGCCCTCTAAAATTTTTAAGGGGCAACAGCCTTGTACCACATTGCGATCGCATAAAGTAAGGGGGGCAACTATGGCATCAGCTGTTTGTAAATGTTTTACTAACTGGGATTGGAACATAGCTGGTAATAGCTGAACCCTTTGAGAAATGTTTAACTTTCTGACTAATTTTTGTACCGATCGCAATTGCAATTTATTTCCATGACCGATTAATTTTAACTGAAAGTTGTCAGGTAATTGAGCAATAGCTCTGACCGCCAACTCCCAACCTTGCCAAGAAGCAAAAGTACCGAAATAAACTGTAGTAAAGTTATCACTCTTAATTTTCTCAAGAGCGGGTGTGAATAGTTCAGGATCGACACCATTGGGTATAATTTGAATTTTTTCTCTGTTTGTACCTCTCTTTTCTAAAAAATTAGCGGTAACAGGACTGGGAGTAATAACTACATCACTTTTCTGCAAACAGTAATTCTCCTGTGCCTTCAACTTCTGGAGTAGATCAGGGTCATCTAGAATTTGAGGATAGCGATATTTTAATTCAATAGAAGGTAAACCATTCACCTCAAAGATAAAATAATCAGCATAGTGATTCTGCTCTCTCACTAACCAAAATCCCTCAAAAATAGACCGAAAATGAATCACGCGGAAATGCTGATCTGTCAACCATTGTCTCACCCTCTGCCGAAAATCAATTACTCTATCAATTAAATTTTTGCCCCTAGCTGGTAGTTGCGTGTGATAAAGGCGATCGCTCATGGTATATGTTGGAATAGGCTCTATTCCTTCAGCTACCGTTAGTAAATGCACAGGTGCAAACTGTTCCGCCAAGATTTTACAAAAAGCTTCAATGTGCACGCCTGCTCCTTTGGCATTGGGTACAGTATCAAAAGAGATGTAAAGTATGTCAGATAAGGGATATGAAGGCATAAGGGACTAGACCTCGTGCCTAATTGACAAGGTGGGAGCGATCGTAAATGGAGGAGTTTGCCATTATCGTCATTGGAGTACCATACTAGATTTTACTATTCCCCATAAACTAGGGTGCAGTTTCGGTAGATGATTTACGCCCAATTTTACCGAATATAATATTGCCTTCCCACTTGATGAAATAAAGTTGCTTGTGAGAACCGACACTCTGTTTTATCAAATTTTCCAGACTTTTCCTCAGTTGGTCTTTGCTCTGGTGGGTCGCCCCGTAGTAGCAGGCTACCAATTCACCTCTGAAGAAATCAAAGAAAAATCCTTCCGTTTTGATGGCATCTTTGCTCCACCACCAGACAGATTAGACCAGCCTATCTTCTTCTTAGAAGTACAGTTCCAATACAACCCTAACTTCTATTGGGAATTTTTGAGTGAAATATTTCTGTACTTGAACCAGAAGAAGCCAGTACAGGATTGGATTGCTGTCGCCATCTTTCCTAATCAAGCTGTAGATGTAAAAAATCTCTCGCAATT
>JBKBMU010000004.1:0-1575 GCA_046295715.1 Pseudanabaenaceae cyanobacterium | reverse complement strand
TTACTTTGGATGACTTTCGTCAAACAAGAGTTTATCAAGAAAGCCTGCAAGAAGGGATTGAGCAGGGTTTAGCTCAGGGCTTGCAGCAAGGTTTACAGCAAGGGCGACACCGAGAAGCTCTTTCACTGGTATTGCGTCTGGTCAATAGAAAGTTTGGCAATCTAGCGAGCGATCGTATCTTTGAATTGGAGTCACTTACAGTTGAGCAATTAGAGGAATTGGCAGAATCACTCCTAGATATTAATACCCTTGATAGTTTTTATCAATACCTAGAGCATCTGAGCCAAAAATAGAACTTCCCTCTAGTCTGCCATTTCACTCCATAGCAAATGACGCCATAAATAGATTGGTAAAACTTCTATTTTTACATCAGTCAGACAAGCCAGAGAACAAGGGGATATCTCTAACACTGCTTCACCAAGAATTTCTCCTCTACCCAGAATATCCAGAGTAATTTTCTTGTCAGCTTCAGTTGTTACAAGTTGCACCCAGCCCGACTCTATACGCCACAAGATGTTGGGGTGTAGAGGAATAGTCTCCCCTGCCTTATAATATAACTCATCAAGCGGATCATACTTTCAAGGCTCTCCTTGCTTCAATTAATACATCACGGAAACGATTAGTAGCTCTAACAATTTTGGCTCGATCGCTCATGCCAATTTGGCTATAGGGAGTAGTAATTGCCTGATTAGGAGTGATAAATGGCTCAATTGTTGCCATCGCTGATTTGAATGCAGAATCCACCAGTTTATGCACTCTGGAATTCACCCAATTACCGCAGGAGCAAAGGGACGATATTGACTGTAAATACCTTCCTAGTTAGCGCGAAAGATCAGTACACTCTGGTCTGACCATGTTTCTTCTTCACTAGTAATCTTCTTTGCTCCTACTTCATTGGCCAGGGCAATCATGCCGTCAAAATGCTTACTGGCACTGAAGTTTTGCCGTTTCTGTAAATCCTGTAGTAACTGTTGCGAGCTAATAATTAACCGCTCGGCGAAGGGAATAACTCTATCCCGATTGTGGCAATCTGGGTTTTATCCCCCGCTTCTGCCATAAATACTGTGAGAAACACTGCCATAAAGGTTGCCATGGAGACATAAAGTTACTCTCCTGCCTAACACTGATTTACTACTAGCTGTTATAGTAAACTTCTGTAACAGGCTAAAATCAAGGGCTTGACTATAGTTTTATTTAATAGTTGATTCATGATCAATTCATAATTTCTTCGGTAAACAATCAACCAAAGTCCTGTTCAATCTGCTGACCATTTGTTCTACAAAACTATCGTTCCGTTCCTGTGTCACTAATTCTGCTTCCACCATCACACAATCTGGTTTGTCTTCCCTGTCTTCGCTAAGGAGGGACTGACAGCCTGAAGCAATAAAGCTCTGGTATGGTCCTCATCCGCCGTCCCCGCAGAGATTGGGATAGACTCTCCTAAACTAGCCAGCTTCTGGCTCCTCTCTTTACAGTATCCACTATTTTTTCTCGTGACGTAGAACAGAGGAATTAAAAGCAAAGGGTTTTGACGAAGCTGAATGGACAAAAAGTATTACAAATATCAGAAGCACT
>JBKBMU010000003.1:185499-225758 GCA_046295715.1 Pseudanabaenaceae cyanobacterium | reverse complement strand
GTGCGATGCACGGGAGCTTGGTGAGTTCCAGTTTGATTCGTGAAACGACTGAGGAGGAGTCCACCAACTATGGCTACAAGTTTGGTCAGGAGGAAGAGACCTACAACATTGTGGCGGCGCACGGTTATTTTGGTCGGTTGATATTCCAGTATGCGAGCTTCAACAATTCTCGTAGCTTGCACTTTTTCTTGGCGGCGTGGCCAGTGGTTGGGATTTGGTTTACAGCGTTGGGTGTGAGCACGATGGCGTTCAACCTGAACGGGTTCAATTTCAACCAGAGCATAGCGGACAGTCAAGGAAGGGTAGTGCCGAGTTGGGCGGATGTGATCAATCGTGCGAACTTGGGTATGGAAGTGATGCATGAGCGGAATGCCCACAACTTCCCGTTGGATTTGGCGGCTGTGCCTGTGTCTGCTCCTGTGATCAATGGTTAATTGCTAGTCACTAGCTTTTCTTCTATCCCCCTGCCCCTCGGTAGGGGGTATTTTACTTTCTGTTGTGTAATGATTAACCATTGCCAATAGATGCTACAATCGCCACAAGGAATTCACACTACTGCGAGGTAAGCTATGCTAACTGAAGACAAGCCTGAAGTTGCGCAAGTATCTGTAGATACTACAACGACACCAAATAGTGTGTTAGGGGGGTCAGCTAAGGCTAGGGGTTTTTTCAGTAGCATTAGAAATAAGGCAGCCACGATCGGGGTGGGGGTGTCTTTTCTATTTGTAACGATCACCGCTTCTACGGTGTACTTTTTGGTGTCTGCTGAACAGGAAGAGTTAGTTTTGCGCAACCAAGCCGAAAATCTAAAAAGGGATGTGGCGAAGTTCAATCTATTTCTGAATGAGCGAGAAGGAGATATATTTGCGGGGACAAGACTGAGTATGTTTCGCTTTGAGAATATATTTAAGGCACTCTCGCCCCAACAAAAGAATAGCTCTTTCCAAGATTTAGTGGACAGTTCGCAGGATGCATTTCTCTCTTTCCAGTTTATCGATCGTGATGGCAATACTCAGTTCTATTCCCAAGGTGTGCCAGTTAGGAATCATGGCAATGAACCTTACTTCAAATTGGCTCTGAACCAAAATCAACAAACTATTGTTGAAGTGAAAATAGCCCCTACTCAATCTCTGCCACAAATTTATTTTGCCAGAGCGATCCGCAATTGGAATCAGGAAATAATTGGTGTAATCTTGGCAGAACTGAACACCAAACAGGCCAAGGCACTACTGGATGAAATCCAAGGGACAAGCGCACGGGAATATCTAGTGGTGGATAAGAATAATCAAGTTTTGTTTGCTTCCAAAGATGAATGGGTGGGCAAGGGTTTACCAGAGGTCATTCCCAATTGGCAAGATTTTCAGAAGCGCAAAACCATAGACGTGAAACTGGCTGGCAAAGATGCGATCGCCTCTATAGAGACCATTGCAGAGGGTAGATTAGATTGGCAGTCAATCTCGATCCAAGCAGAGGAAGTGGTCTACGCAGGGTTGTACCGCTTGCGGGGATTTTTCATCCTCGGGTCTATCTTTGTCATTTTAGGTACATCAGGGGTGGTTGTGTATCTCATCAATCGGGGTATCAAACCCTTGTTAGAGGCGACTAAGGCGGTACAGGCGATCGGGGAAGGGAAATTAGATACCCGTTTACCAGTTACTATTGATGATGAATTGGGCCTCCTCGGTGAGAACATTAACTCCTTGGCACAGAGGTTAAAACAGTTGCTAGAAGAACAGAAACAAGAGGCGGAAAGATTGGAAAAAGCTAGACAGCAAGCTAGAATGGAGGCAGAAGCCCTAGCCAGACAACAACAGGCGGAGAAAGAGAAAATCCAAAGAAGAGCGTTGGAGTTATTGATGGAAGTCGATCCTGTGAGCCGTGGGGATTTGACAGTGAAAGCAAGGGTTACGGAAGATGAAATTGGCACACTGGCAGACTCTTACAACTCTTTGATTAGAAGTCTGCGCCAGATTGTAAGTGAGGTGCAGTCAGCGGCAGAAGCAGTAAACAAGACAGCGAGTGCCCAAGAAGTAGCAGTTTCCACAGTAGCGGAGAATGCCAGCAAGCAGGTAGAGGCAGTAATGCAGGCTCTCAGCCAGATTGAATCTATTGCTGAATCGCTCCAAGGGGTGGCAGAGAGGGCGAAACAGGCCGAACAACAGGTGCGCCAAACCAATCAAGTGGTAGAGGCAGGGGATGATGCTATGAACCGCACCGTAGCCAGTATCGCTACCATTCGGGAGACAGTGGCAGAAACCGCAAAGAAGGTGAAACGACTGGGGGAGGCTTCCCAAAAAATTTCTAAAGTGGTGAATCTGATTAGTGATTTTGCTGACCAAACTAACCTGCTGGCTCTGAATGCAGCGATCGAGGCGGCACGGGCTGGGGAAGAAGGCAGAGGTTTTGCGGTGGTAGCAGAAGAAGTGCGTTTGCTGGCGCAACAGTCTGCCCAAGCGACAGCGGAAATTGAAGAACTGGTACAGGAGATTCAGACCCAGACCAACCAAGTGGTGTCAGCAATGGAAGAAGGGACAGAACAGGTGGTGAAGGGGACGCAGTTGGTAGAGGAATCCCGGGAGAAATTGAGCCAGATCGCCCAAGCCAGCGCAGAAGTAAACCGCCTTGTTCAAGAAATTGCCCAATCCGCGATCGCCCAAACCCGCACCTCAGAATTGGTCAGCCAAACCATGTTATCGGTGGCAAATACAGTGAAGGAGACTGCAGCGGAGTCCCAACAGGCGTCAGAATCTTTCAAGGAATTGTTGGCAGTGGCAAAAGAATTGCAGGTGTCAGTGGCACAATTTAAGTTGTAGGATAGTTTTTATCAAAAATTTTTGGAGAATAGGAGTTAAATATGACAGTTTTGTTTCAGCTACTGGTGGCATTTTTTGTCCTTTATTCCTTCGTGCTGGTGATCGGTGTGCCGGTGGCTTATGCTACCCCTAGCCTCTGGGATCAATCCAAACCCCTGTTATTTGTGGGATCAGGGCTGTGGGTGTTATTGGTGATTATTATTGGTGTGCTTAACTCATTTGTGGTGTAGATGGCAGTTTTTGAAGGGAATTTTACCGAGACAGCGGGGCTAAAACTGGCGATCGTGGTGGGTAGGTTCAATGATTTAATCACTAGCCGCCTGCTCCAAGGTTGTCAGGATGCCCTGCAACGGCATGGGATCGATACTGTCAGCCAAGTGGATTATGCATGGGTGCCAGGCAGTTTTGAGATTCCCTTGGTGGCCAAGCAGTTGGCTATGACCCACCGTTATGATGCAATTATTTGTTTAGGAGCAGTGATCAGGGGAGATACGGCTCACTTTGACTATGTAGCGGGAGAATGTGCCAAGGGGATCGCTACCGCTAGTCTGCAAACTGGTGTACCTATTACTTTTGGTGTACTGACGGCGGACAATCTACAACAGGCACTGGAACGGGCAGGGATCAAAAGCAACAAGGGTTGGGAATATGCCATGACAGCGATCGAGATGGCTACCTTGATGCGATCCCTAGGTCGGGAGTTACCGCCCTTGCCCCCTCAAGGGCATTTGGCAGGGTGCTAGTGAGGGTTTGCTTGCTTTTCAGCGTTTGATCGTCACGCAACACCAACCCTTGCGTTTCCAGAGGGTGGCGGTCTGCCACTTGTGCTGGTTAAGGGCTTCCATCAGGTCAGGTACTTGCTCGATCAATACGCCGCTGATAATGCCCCACCCTTGGGGTTTGACAAGCTGGGCAAAACTGGGGATCATTGCCAGCACTGGCTCAAGGAGAATGTTGCAGGCAAAGCCATCCACCGGCTCAGATAGTGCTGTCAGGAGAGTGTTAATGTCCCCTTCCCCTACCCAGAGTCGATCGCTCTCAATGTGGTTCAGATGGGCATTGTGCTGGGTGGCTTTTACCGCCAAAATGTCCGTATCCACAGCATAAGCCTGTTTTGCGCCAAAGAGTAGGGCGGCGATTGTCAGAATGCCTGAACCACAGCCAATATCGGCAAAACGGAAGTGCTGTTCGGGTTTGACGCTGGATAGGCGCATCTCGATCGCCTCTAGGCACAACTGGGTAGTGGGGTGTGTACCCGTCCCGAAGGCACTGCCCGGGTCAAGGTAAATAATTTTTTTCAGTTCTGTGGCAGGCGGGGTAATCCATGCAGGATAGATGATCAATTCATCGCCGATGGCTTGGGGCTGCCAGTGTTGCTTCCAACTATTTGACCAGTCTTCTTCCTGCAAAATGCGCACCTGACAATGGGGCGGGGCTGTGCCTAGCTGTTGTGCATCCTGCGCCAACAGGAGCTTGAAAGCGGCTAAATCCAACAGGTGCGATCGCTCTATGGGCAGGTAGGCAGTAATAGTGACCTTGGCATCACTGCCTACAGAAGCTGTCTGCTGACAGCCCAATTCTGCCATGCGCCAGAGGATGTCTTCCGCCAGTTCGGGCTGAGCAGTAACTGCGATCTCCCACCACCTTTGCATAGTAATTAGTCTTGCACATAGTCAGTGTTGTGGATCAAAGCATACTCAGCTTTTTGGGCTTCTCTGCCTAGGTAGGCGGCATGGTCTAGCAAACTTACAGGACAGGGATCGGCTTGCTCAAAAAGCTTAATACACAGTTCTTTGGCAGTCCTGCCTGTATAAACCTGTGTTACGGGACGCTCCACCTTGCCCTTGGCAGGGATGACCTTACCAGTGGCGGGATCGACGGCTCTGCCCTGCTCATCAATCACATTGGTATAGTATTTGGCGCAAATCAACTGCTGTTCTCGATCCAGATAAATCACAAAATAACCACTGGGATCAAGTTTGAGGTTGCGTTTGGAGTATTCATCATCTATTTTTTTTAGGAGTTCCTGCATAGATAAAATTGGTCAAGGCTATAATATTTATTCTATAGCACTACCAATGTTTGCAGTGCTTCCTGGATTTGAGACTATTACCGGTTGTGCAGTTTATTGACATTGCTGAGATTCAAGCCCAAGGGGGTAGAGGGGGCGATGGGATCGTTGCCTTCCGCAGGGAGAAGTATGTACCTGCAGGGGGGCCAGCTGGGGGCAATGGGGGGGATGGGGGTTCGGTAATCCTAGAGGCGACTGAGGATTTGCAGACCCTCTTGGATTTTCGCTATCAGCGGGTATTTCGGGCAGGCAATGGTCAGCGGGGCGGCCCCAACAATATGACGGGGGCAAAGGGAGAAGACAAAATTATCAAAGTCCCCTGCGGTACGGTGGTGATTGACCAAGCCCGAGAAATAGTGCTGGGGGATCTGGTGAGAGCGGGGGATCGCCTAGTGGTAGCCAAAGGGGGCAAAGGGGGGTTGGGTAATAAACATTTTCTCAGCAACAGCAAGCGTGCCCCTGACTACGCCCTACCGGGTCTGCCGGGCGAAATTGTAAATCTGCGCTTGGAATTGAAACTAATTGCTGAAGTAGGGATTATTGGCATGCCCAATGCTGGCAAATCCACATTAATTTCAGTGCTGTCCTCTGCCCGTCCCAAAATTGCCGACTACCCCTTTACTACTCTAGTGCCCAATCTAGGCGTAGTTGCCCGCCCTGACGGGGATGGGGTAGTATTTGCCGATATTCCGGGCTTGATCGCAGGTGCATCCCAAGGGGTAGGACTGGGGCATGACTTTTTGCGGCATATTGAACGCACCAAGGTTTTGATTCACCTAGTGGATGCTACCGCCGATGACCCCTACCACAACTACCAAGTAATTCAGCAGGAACTGGCTGAGTATGGGCATGGTTTGCCAGAGAAGCCCCAAATTTTGGCATTGAACAAACTAGATGCCCTTGCGCCCCCCCACATCGAGCCCCTTATTGCCCAATTCCCTAGCCCCCCTCTACTCATCTCAGCCGCCGGCAAACAAGGTTTAGACGCGCTCCTACAAGCCGTCTGGCAACAGCTAGGCTACACCCCTTCTTAGGACACCAGCGATTGCCAGAGCCATGAACCCCGCCAACCCTGCCAGCAAAATTACATCTTTGAGGATAGAAATTTCCCCCCAAGGGGCTTGCATCACCACACTGTGCCATGTCCAATCGGGATGGATATAGACATAGCGGATCGGCTCAATGGCAAAAGAGAGGGGATTCAGACTGGCGATCCAGCGCAACCACTGGGGCATAAAAGTCAGAGGCGACAGGGCAGTACTGGAGAACAGCAGGGGCAAATTCACTAGGAAAATAAATGCCAACAACTCCTGATGCCCCGGTAGAGCGAACGCCAGCCCCAAGCTCAACACTGTAAAGCCCACCACTAGCAAGAACACCACTAGCCCCACCAGCACCAGACCCGCACCTGTAGGTAAACCTGCCCCCAGCGCCATGCTAGTCAGCAAAACAGCGATCGTCTGGATTAGTGCCAAGGTGCTGATAAAAATGGCGGCAGAAACCACAATGGAAAACCTAGACACCAAAGGCGCAACCAAAATCCGATTTAAAAACCCAAATTCCCGATCGAACATCAGCGGTAGCCCCGCATTCAACGCCCCACTGAAAGCCGTAAAGACAATGATCCCCGCCGTCAAAAATTGCAGATAGGAACTCTGTTCACCAAACAAGCCCTTGGGCGCATACTGGAACAAACCCCCAAATAGGAGCAACCACATCATCGGTTGTAACACCCCCGCAATCAAAGTAGCAGGTCGCCTCTGCAGTTGGATAAACAACCGCTTAGTCAATGCCCCAATTTCTTGCCACAGTTCACCATTCATAGAGAAAACTCACAAGTTACCTAGGTATAAGTCAATGTGCCGGGGTTATGCCCACCTGAATAAAATTTTAGAAGACCCCCCACTTGCCTTAATATATCTTAATGTTTTCCATAGGTCTTAGTCATGGTGCGTTTGTCCAAGGTCTCTTTAGCCTCGATCGCCATTGTAGTCGGCGCAGTGCTCACAGCCATAGGTGGTTTTGCCTATGGTCAGGGTAATTCCACCCTGAACCTAGTGGGCTTCTTTTATGGTTTTCCCCTGTTATTGATTGGAGCGGCATTGAAATCTGCTGAACTGAAGCCTGTCCCATTTTTATCTGCACCTACCCCTGAAATCATTCGCCTGCGGGAACAACAAGCTACTGCCATCCAGAAGCAAGTGCGCCAAGATGTAACGGTTTATCGCTATGGTGTTTCTGCCCATCTGGAACAGGCATTAGAAAAACTAGGACTAGGCAAGCTAACAGCTGAACGACCTGTTCTGACAGGCATCTATGAAACGGTAACTGACCAAGCCTATGACTTAGTCTTGCGATTCAATTCCCCATCTGTGCCCCTCAGCACTTGGCAGGAAAAGCTAGATAAAATTTCCCGCTTCTTTGGGCCTCAAGTGCGGGCAGAAGTCCAGCTCGTTGGTGAAAATCTAGTCGACTTGCACCTGATTCGTACCCAACCCTAAAAATTACCACAGGGCAGGTACAGGAGGTGGCGGGGGCGGAGGAGCGATCGGCTCTGGGGGCGGAGGAGCGATCGGCTCTGGAGGCGGCGTCGCTACAGGTTCAGGGGGTAGGGGACGGCAGGGATCGAACCCCTCAGTCAATAGGGTAGTGCAGTAGGCAGTAGGTAAATCTCTAGTGCGCACAGTGGGAGTGCTCAGGGTCTGCATATCCAGCATATCCCTGATAATCGAACGAAAAGCATTATTTTGGCGGAAGATTACTTGATCCCGCAGTTCAAACAAAGGTGGCAGGTTCGGACTAGAAGTCATATCCAGCACCTTTTTGATGGTCTGGACGTAGGTAGCGGGAAAATTGCGGGGAAAGGCATCTTGGTCAGTCTGGAAAGTCTCAGCCATTACCAGAGCAGGCGCAGAGACGATCCCTAAAACTACAGGTATGGCTTGCCAAGGCTTGAGCAATTGCATAAGTTTATCCTCACAGGCACTCTACTGTACTTTAGCAGATATCAGTCAAATTGTGCTATCAAGTATTTGTCTGCTTAAACATGGCTGTATGTCCTGTCTGCGCCCCGACCTTGCGGAACTCTCCCCCTACCATCTAGCCCCCCTACCAGCAAACATCTGTAAGCTGGATGCCAATGAATCCCCACTGGACTTGCCTGTACATATTAAACAAAAACTAGCCCAATTAGTAGCTGAGGATATGCACAGCAATCGCTACCCTGATGGCATCTATGCAGAGTTGAAAACTGCGATCGCTGAGTATGTGGGTTGCAATGCCACTTGGGTCAGTTTAGGCAATGGTTCAGATGAATTGATCCGTTCTTTGCTACTGATTGCCTGTCTAGGGCGGGGTGGTATTTTGATCGCTGAGCCGACCTTTTCCATGTATGGGATTCTGGCGCAAACCTTGGGGATCAAAGTTTACAGGAGCAAGCGGGATCACCTATGGGCAATGGATTTAACTGATGCAGAACAGCTAATCGCTAAAAATAACATCTCTGCCGTATTTGTGGTCAATCCCAATTCACCTACAGGTAATCTATTAACCACCCAAGAAATAGATTGGTTAGGCAGTTTGCCCAGCTCCATTTTAGTAGTAATTGATGAAGCCTATTTTGAATATGCAGGCATATCACTTTTCCCACATTTGCAAAATCACCCTAACTGGGTAATCCTGCGCACCTTTTCTAAGGCATTTAGATTAGCTAGTTATCGGGTTGGCTATGGGATCGCCCATCCCGAAATTATCACCAACCTAGAAAAAGTTAGACTCCCCTACAATCTGTCTGTGCTCTCAGCACGATCGGCACAATTAGCCATCCAATATCGGCAGGAATTACTAGCAACCATCCCTGAGACGATCGCTGTGCGGGAAGAGTTTTATCAATTCCTTAAAAACTTAGATTGGCGGGTGTGGCCAAGTTGGGCAAATTTTCTCTATTGCCAAACTGACAGTGATCAAAGGATACTAGAAACTATGCGATCCCAAGGAGTTTTAATTAGACAAACAGGCGGCGGATTAAGAATCACTATCGGTACAGCAGAGGAGATGGAACAATGCAAAAAAGCCATACTAGCCTGCAAAAAATTAATGACCTCTTAAAACCCTTGGAAACTGTGCAAGGGTTTCTGGCTGAATACCCATGAAATAGGTCAACTGCTAGAATTAGCCCCACAGACGATCGAAAAATTAGAACCTCTATTTATAGAGGGGAATTTTGTCTCTAATGATAACGGTAGCCCTGATAGTGCAACCCGTGAACTAACCTATGTCTATTATTTCTATCAAGAACCGAAAAAGTTTACTGGTGGCAAATTGTTGTTGTACGATGGTCTAACTAAAAATAATAATATGTTTGATAAGGCGGAGACTTACAAAACCTATACACCTAGCAATAATACAATTACCTTTTTCCCTAGTCACTACCTACATGAGGTTTTGCCTGTATCTTGCCCGTCCCGTAATTTTGCCGACAGTCGGTCGTCTGGGTACGACGCGAGGTCTAGGCTGTCTGATGATTTTGCACCGAGGCTAGGCTAACAGCCTTTGCCTGCATAGTTCTAAATACATTGTGAAAGCCATTGGCACGGGAAGGAGTGAGGCTAGCAGACAACCCTGTTTCACTAATAAAGCTGGGATCGAGTTCCTCAATTTCGCGAACAGTCAAGCCATTCATGGCACTGGCAAGTAAACCGACAAATCCTTTACTGATTAGGGCATCACTGTCTCCCTGAAAATATACCCTACCTTCGGGATCGAGGCTAGCAGTTACATATACTTGGGATACGCAACCAGACACCTTATTTTCAGGAATTTTGGCAGATTCTGGGAAAGGGGGCAGTTTTTGCCCATAGAGAATGAGTTGTTCATAGCGTTGCTTGGGATCGCTCAAACGCTGAAATCTCTGTACAATTTTACTCACTGAAGCAGGTATAGGCATGTTAAAAAACTTAGCCAAATATTCATCTTTATGGTAACTTAAACCGAAGACACTACCTAGAATTACCAACTGAATTTATTTATTTTTCTCTGCAACAACAGTGGTGAGATGGTTTCAAGTTTCACTCCCCCTTCTCAGAGTTTGAGAGAGTATAGTTATAACAATTTTCTGCCAACAGACTTCACCCCTGCTGCCCCTCTTCCATCAAGGCAGAAAAGAGAACAGCAGCGGTCTTTTGTCTGAATTAAAGTGATTGCAATTTGGGGTCGCAGGGGCACCAGCTACTCCCCTCTCCCAAAGGTGAGGACAAATACAAGACCGCAGGAACTATGCCAGGTCTAATTTCTCAATCTAAAAACATCAATCAAAGATTTCTTCTTTCAGAAAGGGGGCTGAGGATTACCCAGACCCCCTATAAATCTACGCCCTGCATCCTGCGCGATCTCTAGAACAGAGTTGCTGGACTTAACTCTATGGTGCCAGGGCATTACCTCTTAGTAGGCTACCGATGGTTTTGAGGGTAATCTTCAACTGCACTAGGGGGTTGGCAGGCACAACGGTTTTGTAGAGATAGCTATCAAAGGTGAGTTTTTGCACATCTTTATCATCACACATCTCCACAAAAGCTTCACGGGTGGCATCGGAGTTGTAAAACACCCGCTGTAAAATATCCAACACCGTGTAGGTCAAGCCATATTTTTTGTCCCAGCGGTTGAGATAGACTTTTAAGTCAGCTTCAGTGGGGATGCGCTTGCCCCCTTCAGCAAATTCCACGATCGTTTCAGCGCACATTCTGCCTGATTTGGCCGCAAAGTAAATGCCTTCCCCGCTGGACTTGGTAACATAGCCTGCCGCATCCCCCACCAGGGCAATCCTGCCGATCACGCGGCGCGGACGGGGGTGTTCAGGGATCGGGTGGGCCTCAATTTTTATTACTTCCCCCCCTGCGATCCTCGCCGCCGCTCTGGCTCTGATGCCTGCCTGTAAGGCTTTGATCTGGCGTTGGTTTTTGTGCATTGTGCCTGTACCTACCGCCACATGGTCATATTTGGGAAAGACCCACGCATAAAAGTCGGGGGAAACATCTTTGCCCACATACATTTCGGCTAGGTCTTGGTAATATGCCATCTTGTCAGAGGGAATCCTAATCCGCTCTTGGAAAGCGATCGCATAGTTATAGCTTCCTGCGCCCATTTGTTCGGCTACCACTGAGTTTGCCCCATCTGCGCCGACGATCACATCTACTTCTAGGGTGCGTTTTACCCCTTGCACACCACCTTCACTAAAATCGGTGTAGTGAATGGTGTAGGGAGCTTTGCTGGTACGGTGATCGCTGGGTATATCGATCCCTAGCACCCGCCCGTTAATCAAGTTCGCCCCCAATTGCTGGGCACGATTGCGCAAGAAAGCATCCAGAATCTCCCGCCGACACATCCCAATGAATTCATTGGGGTTATCTAGCTGGATATCTACTTCCCGATTGCTGGGGGAAATCATTTTCATCCGCCGTACCCTGCGGTCGATAATCTCATCGGGCAGATCAAATTCTGAAACCATGCACAGTGGGATCGCTCCCCCACAAGGCTTGGCGTTATCCAGTTTGCGTTCAAATAAATAAGTTTCTATACCTGCCTTTGCCAAAGTTTCGGCCGTAGAAGCACCCGCCGGGCCACCGCCGACTACCGCAACCCGTAAACTCAAAGCACCACTCCTATTAACAAGTTCTTCTGTAATGCTAACACCTGTTGACGATCGCTGGGGCATAAAGACTATTTTTGTAAAGATATTGTTGCAATCTCTAACCAGTTACTTAGAGAGAGTTAACTTATAGTTATTTTACTTTAAGATGAGATATATAAGTGGCTAGGATTTTCTCAGATAGGCTTAACTATCTCAAACTTAATCAAAATATTAGACCTCTTGCATGATGGCTAACCCCAGTCTAGAAAGCTTTACCCAGTCAAGGCTTCGTAGGTGAATTACCCATGAGGTCTATTGTTGTTCCTGTAAAAACCTCTGTCCTCTATAGTGGAAGAGGAGGGCTGGTTAAACCTATGCAAATCTACCTAGACTACTCTGCTACTACCCCGCCCCGCCCAGAGGTGCTGGCTAAGGTGCAGGAGGTGATGACCCGATTTTGGGGTAATCCCAGCAGCATTCATGCTTGGGGAGAAAGAGCTGCACTGATGGTGGAGCAGGCAAGGGAGCAGGTAGCTCAGTTACTACATGCCGATCCCAGTGAAGTTGTCTTTACCTCTGGGGGCACAGAAGCCAATAATATGGCAATCTTCGGGATCGCCCGCCAGTATCATACCCCCCAGCACCTAATTATTTCTGCCATTGAACACAGTGCCATCGCCCAGCCCGTCAGTTACTTAGAAAAATTGGGCTGGCAGGTGGATCGCCTACCAGTGGATCGGCAGGGGCTAGTTGATCCCCAAGTCCTCAAGTCGGCGATCCGCCCCAATACGGTATTGGTGTCTATCATCTATGCCCACAATGAAATCGGGACGATCCAGCCTATTGACAAACTTGGTGCAATTTGTCGGGAGGCAGGGGTGTTATTCCATACGGACGCAGTACAGGCAGTCGGTAAAATCACTATTGATCTACAAACACAGCCGATCGATTTGCTATCTATCTCAGGACATAAATTCTATGGGCCTCAAGGGATTGGTGCTCTGTATATCAATAGGCAAGTAAAATCCCTAGTGCCCCTGCTTATGGGCGGTGGTCAGGAATATAACCGCAGGTCAGGCACGCCCCCTGTAGCCCTGATTGCTGGCTTAGGCACTGCCGCTGAACTCGCCCGCCAAGAACTACCCAGCGAAACTATTAGACTGGCGGAATTGCGCGATCGGCTCTATGCCCTCACTGCTGACATTCCCCACCTGATCCCCACAGGTGCTGATCCCCCCCAGCGTTTGCCCCACCACCTCAGTTTTATGCATGAGCGGTTAAACGGTCGCCAGATTGTCTATGGCATGAATTTAGCGGGGATTGCCATCAGTGCCAGTTCTGCCTGCAGCAGTGGCAAGAATCTGCCCAATAAAAATCTGTTGGCCATGGGTTACAGTCCGCAACAATCCCAAGGTAGTATCCGCATCACCTGCGGGCGGGAGACCACTATGGCTGACATAGAGTGGACAGCAATGGCATTAAAACAAGTGATCCAGCGGTTATCACCTTGAAGTAATTAATGATTTTCGGGGGCAGTTGCCCATTATTAACTTGAAACTCTCATATTTTTTATAACGCTGGGGCTGTGGGGAATCTGAACTTCCAACTCAGGGGCAAGCTTTCAGTAGCAGAAGGGCTATCAAGGGCGATCCCATTTATGTAGCAATGGTAAATTTAGCAAAAAACTATGTCTAGCGATCTTTGTTTTTTAGCAACCCAAATACTGCAGGAATTTCCTAGCAGATGGGGGAGCCAGTATCGCCTATGAGAAGATGTGGTGATTCACTGCCAAACTGAGTAACTTAAATAATTGGGACAAAGCCCAGACAATGCAGTTTTGCTTAGCTTTATTGTGCAGGCTATTTTTCGCTGTGATTTACTTAACAGACGGCTTAGGTATAAACTTGTTAAATTAACCTGAGTTCGGGATAGGGATTGGACAAAAAAAGAGAAATCGTTAATCCACTAGGCTTTAGAACTTTAGCTAGTATCTGCCAATAGTTTATCAAGGCTCACAGCCCCCACTGTGATCAATAGCCTAAAAAGCCGTCCTTGCATACAGAACAAGGCTTGCAGAGCTCTGCTTAACCCGAACTGGCGTTAAATTAGAGTTGATTAGCCCAGAAGATTTAATCATTGCTAAATTGATCTGGAGCAATGACAGTAAATCAGAAAAATTGTGGGGATTATCAAGAGCCAAAAAGTATGTGTGATGATATAAAAGTTACACAGAGCCATGCAACAAGCTAACATAAAACTATGAGTAAGTCTAATTTTGGCAATAAAATTAACCAGTATGTCTGCCTGATCCCCATTTTTGGGGTTGTGCCTTCAGTGATCGCGATCGCTACCCAGAAACATCTACCACAACTGGCCAAAGTCAGTCGCACCTCGTTAGTTTTGTTTTTGGTATGGCTAGCCAGCTACAGTGCCACCAATAATTCCGAGGCGATCCCTGTAGAAATCTTAAACGGTTCAATTAGTTCCCTATATTTCCTAATTTCCCTCTGGCTGATGACCCGAGTTGCCCAAGATAAATTTCCCTTCGATTCTTAATTCTTAATAGGACTTGCGCTGATTTTTAAAAACCTATATGGGGCGGGAGTTTGACCAAAAACTTTAGGAGATTTCAGGGAGAGGGGGCTGCCTTGAATGCCGCAGTGCTATATACCCTCAACTGGGGCAAAGCTCCAGAACCTCTATGGTATTTAGGGGATCGTAAGTCCTATCTTAAAACAATCGCTTCGTACCATCAGGGCGGATCGTGCCCCAGTTAGTCTT
Organism: Pseudanabaenaceae cyanobacterium; assembly: GCA_046295715.1. Classification (GTDB taxonomy): domain Bacteria; phylum Cyanobacteriota; class Cyanobacteriia; order Pseudanabaenales; family Pseudanabaenaceae; genus JBKBMU01. Next base: position 211,468 of record JBKBMU010000003.1, on the reverse strand, counting down.
AGCCTGTGCCAACTGTTCCTCAGAGACTTTTGCCCCCTTCAAGTCCGCATTGTTTAAGTTCGCTCCCCTCAGATTGGCTTGCAGTAAATAAGCCCCCCGCAGGTTAGCATTAGATAAATTGGCGCCACTTAAATCCGCTTTGCTCATGTAAGCGTTTTGGAGATTAGCTCCCTCCAAAGCAGCATCAGTCATCATTGCCGCCGATAGATCAGCTTTTACCAGTATGGCTCTCTGCATCTTGGCATTGCACAAATTAGCGCCACTCAAACGGGCTGAGGTTAAGTCTGCCCCCTGAAAACTTGCCCCACTGAGATTGGCATAGCTCAATTCCGCTTCCCGCAAGCGGGATCGACTCATCACGATCCCCGGTAGCTCCGCACTACCTAGGGAGATTTTCTGCAGGTCTAAGTTAGCGAAATTGCGTTTGCCTGAATTGTATTCATTAATAACTTTGCGCCCGCCCTTGACCTCGCCGAAACGACTGTGGGCTTGGGTGATCATTCCACCTCCGCTCACACTGCCTACAGGAGTCGCAGGACTGCTAGGACGGGGGCTGACGCGCTTAATCTCGGAATTGGGCAAGTTAGTGATCCGGGCTGGACTGACCGCAGGTTGAGTAGTAACACCCGACAGGGTGGGAAGAGGGGGACTAGAGGCTGAGGACTTGAGAGCATTGAGGGCTTTGAGTACTTCTTCAGCAGAGCGATAGCGTTGGGCGGGCACTTGCTTGAGCATCTTCTCAAAAATCTGCCGTAGGGGTTCGCTCATCTGCACAATCCCTTTCCAGTTGATCTCCCCTGTGTAGGGATCGTAAGGGAAATCCTTGGGCGATCGCCCTGTCATCAGGTAAAGGCAGGTCATCGCCGCCGCATAAATATCACTGGAAAACACAGGGCGCATCTGCATCTGCTCTGGGGGCGCAAACCCCGGTGTACCAATGGCAAAATTAGTCAATAGAGCACCCGGGTCTTCTTCATTTTCAGCATACTGGGGTTTTTGGCTAGTTACTGCCCCAAAGTCAATCAGCACCAATTGCCCATCAATTTTTCTGCGAATAATGTTAGCAGGCTTAATATCCCGGTGAATCACCCCATGCTGGTGCATAAAAGCTAGGGTCGGTAAAATTTCCTGTAGAATCTTCTTAATTTCATGCTCATTAAAAATGCCCCTGCGCTCAAATTCCTGTTTCAGGGTTTCCCCTTCAATGTATTCCTGTACTAGATAAAAATTGCCCCCCTCCTCAAAGTAATCCAACAGGCGAGGGATTTGGGGATGGCTACCCACCCTAGCTAGGGTCTGGGCTTCTCGCTCAAATAGTTCTTTTGCCATCTTCAGAACACTGGGCGAAGTGCTAGTAGGGCGCAGTTGTTTGATCACGGCTGAGGGCGGGCCGACAATGTTGTGAATCTGTTCCGAGGCTAGAAAAGTTGCGCCAAACCCACCTTTGCCCAATGGACGCACTGCTCTATACCGCCCTTTGAGTAATAAATTTGAGCCACAGGCGGCACAAGTCAGGGCATCGGCTTCATTCTCAGGGCGAGGGCAGTGGGGATTGACGCAGTAGCTCACGATGTTTTTCCTTGACTAAAAGTCTTCCAGTTCAGTGGTCTCAGGGGCACTCCTGCGACGATTACTGCTTTTCTTTTTGTCCCGCCGCGGACGACGTACTACGGGACGCACATCGCTTTCTTCAATGTCAATCACCGCTGGGTCTTCTATTGCTGTTGCGGGACGGCGGGGACGACGCACACGGGTCGGAGTTTCATCCGCTAACACATCCCCCTCCAGCTCAGAGCTACGATCGTGGTCAAAGTTGGCAGTACCCCGCATCCTGCGGGCATTGGACTCACGGCGTACCTCTTGATCTACCCCTACCCTAAAGTTGGGGGGGCTAGCAGGCGGCGGTTCATCCTCCACGATCGGGGGAATGGGGGAACGACGAGCCTGGTTAGCAATGGCTTGACGCAGAACCAAGGTTTCTACCGCAAACCAGCCGCCAAAGCCCACCACCAGCACCTGTGCCAGTTGGGTGGTGATCTCCATGCGGAAATTGAACGCTAGGACAATGATCCCATACACTAGGGCGATCGCACTGAAGAAAATATCATGATCCCGCGCCAGCTCGGGGCGGATATTGCGGACAAAATACAGACCAACCCCCCCCAGTGCTGCCACGATCGCCAGAAGGATCATGAGTGGGTTACCACCGATATTAATCATGGACAGGGTATCTCCTTTAGGGTAATGGGGCAGGTAGGACTAGCGACGGATCACTTTATCCTTTTGGCTAACATAAATCAGAGCCACTGTCAAGGGAATAACCACAATGGCAGTGCCCCAAACTAAACTCCAGAGAAATGCAGATAAAGAGGGTGTCATAGGCATTTACTAAAAATTATTAAAGGGGATTTCAGTTTAGATTTTAGCAGAGCTTTAGCCTATTCATGAGCTTCCCCCCGCAGACTGCGAATAATCCAGTAGCTGATAGCTAGCGCTAGGCTGGCTAGTGCCAGAGCGCCAATGTCAGCCCCAGTTTCTTTACTATCATAAATGATAATCTTACGAGCGACCGCTGTCAAAGCAGTAACAATCACTAACTCTAGTTGAATGGCATGTTTTCTGAGGTAGGAGGTGATATTCTGTAAAATCTCGATCGCTACTAAAACATTGAGAAATAGCCCAAAAATGCGAATTAGGGAAGTAGTAAAGAAGCCGACTGGCTCAAATTTAGTGATGTTACTGAGCAAATACTGCCCTAAGTCCCACACTCCCACCAGAATCACTACCACCATGGCGATCGCCAGAACTTTCGCTACTAAGCGTTCAATAGCAATGGTTAACTGCAGAAACAGAGTGTCATCAGTAAGCCAGTGGAGGAGTTTGCGCAGGCGACGCATAGGGTTACTCACCTCATAAGTAAGTGGGTCTGAGCAAACTGATCTAGTCTGGCGATAGCTGTGGTCAAGGTGCGATCGTGCTTAGCAAAACAAAAGCGCAGGCCATACACCTGCCCCTGCTTAGGATCAGTAAAACAATTGCCTGGCACTGCCGCCACCCCTCCCTTTTCCGCTAAAATCTGGGCGGCTAGTTCAGCAGAGGGAGCAATAGCACGACAATCAGTCCAGATGTAGTAAGCCCCCTTGGGCAGGACAGGCTGGAGTCCTATTCTCGCCAAGGCAGGCAATAGTAAATCCCGCTTCCGCCGATAGTCCTCTGCCAATCCCTGAAAATAACTGTCCCCCATCTGCAAAGCCGCAACCGCTGCATACTGTAAAGGAGTAGGCGCGCAAATTGTGAGAAAATCATGAATCCGCCGCAACCCTACCGTAAGTTCGGGACTGGCGATCGTGTATCCCAGTCGCCAACCCGTTACACAAAAAGTTTTAGAAAAGCCATTGACTACGATCGTGCGTGTCCGCATCTGGGGAAAATTGAATAGGGAGATATGCTCCCCTTCATAGAGGATATATTCATAGATTTCATCGGTAATGGCATAGACATCATACTCACAGCAGAGGTCCGCGATCACCTGCAATTCAGACCTAGTCCAGACCTTACCTGTCGGGTTGGCGGGCGTGTTGATAATCACTGCCTTGATCCCCGCCCTAAAAACTGGCTCTAGCAGTTCCCGGGTTACTTGCCAAGCAGGCGGCTCTAAGGGCACAAATACAGGCACACCACCTACTGTTACTAGGTTGGGCAGATAATTTTCATAAAATGGCTCAAACACCAAGACCCGATCGCCCTTGTCAATTAGGGTCATCAGTGCCAGATTTAGCCCCTCGGTTGCCCCACAGCAGACCGTAATTTGGGTGTCGGGATCGACTGTAATTTGGTTGTGCCTGTGTAATTTGTCGGCAATTGCCTGCCTCAGTTCTGCCAAGCCCCAAGTGTCCGCATACTGGTTGCAATCTTGGGCGATCGCCTCCTGTGCCGCTCGTTTCAATGGCTCAGGTGCAGGAAAATCGGGCAACCCCTGAGCTAGGTTAATTGCGCCGTGAGTATAGCAGTAGCGGGATGCTTCCCGAATCTGGGATTCTCTAGTTAGTTGTGCCTGAATTGATAACACCAAATCTATCTCTCCGAAGTTAAAGAAAAAGTTTTGCTCCACACCCCAACCAAGCTGAGGTATGTTAATATAGATTAACAACAGATGCAAACAAATACTATTAACTGCTGAATGCCCATGCTGGCTGTACAAGACATAAGGTCTGGATTGCAGGAAGCGCAAACTCTACGGCAAGTTTTTGCGACGGTTTCGGCTAGCAGTTGTCCCAAGTATCTCAACTTTCATCTACACACTATTTTTTCAGATGGTAAACTTCTCCCCACAGACCTAGTAGATCAAGCCCTAGCTATGGGTATAAAGCATTTTGCCATCACCGATCACCATTCCTTAGGCGGCTACTTTGTTGCGAGGGATTATCTACAGACCCTCGGCGCACCGCACCAGAGCCAGCTATGGGTTGGGGTGGAAATCAATGCCAGTCTGTTATTCACTGAAGTTCACATTTTGGGCTATGCCTTTGACCCCTATCATCCCGCCATCCAGCCCTATGTGCAAGGTAAGCCCACCGCAGGCTTAGACTACCAAGCCCTGAATGTCATCCAAGCGATCCATACGGCAGGTGGTCTGGCAGTCCTGGCGCACCCCGCCCGTTATCGGCGCACCCCTGAAGAGTTAATCCCAGCGGCAGCGGCGATTGGTTTGGATGGGGTAGAAACTTACTACGGCTACGACAACAGCGATCCGTGGATGCCCAGTATCAAGCAAACCGAGCAAATCTGTATCTTGGCAAAACAGTATGGCTTATTCAGTACCTGTGGTACTGACTCCCACGGCTACAAAATTACCCGTCGCCTCTAAAATTACAGAAAAACTAGAGCAGTATTGCTAGAATAATATATGATCGGCACTCTAATGGCGGGGTGGTTTCGGTGAAACTTATCTTGCCCATGATCTACACCTGCTCTGGCATCCCAAGTGTGTGGTTAAGCAGGTCAAACCAATGGACGGCCGCCTGATCGCCTTTGGGATAACAATGTGCGGGTATTGAATGAAGTCTATGGAACTGTAGTTAGTTGTAATCTCAATGCCTTTTATGTAGATACTTACAATCGCTTTCGGATGAATGGGAGATGGCAGCTGTAGTCAAAGACGATCGGGGTGTAGTATGCACAGCCAGGCAAGCGGATGGTTTACACATGACTATCATGGGAGCAGAATTATGGCAGATTTAATCATGGATGTCATGAAAAAGAATGAAAGAAATTATTGTTACTAAACCATTGACTACTAATTTCCCCAGTAACCCCAAGCCACCTATAAGAACCGAGTAAATTACCTGGATTCGACAGAGTTACGAATAAAAGCTAGACAAACCTGAGTTCGGGATAACTAGTACAAACTCAGCGGGTCCCAGGTCTAACAGTTTCCTCCCAAATTATTCTGGTACATCCACTAGCTCCAAAATTAAATACGCAATCAATACCATGTATATTTGGTTGACTATCCCATTCAAACTCTTCGTCATCAACCGGTCTAACGATAAGTGCATCTTTGTTTTGACCAGCCCGAATTCTGTCGATATACTGAGTTTGCCCTTGGTTGAGAATCTTCTATCTAGCCCTGCGTTGTGCTTCATCTCTAAGATGGGGTGCTTCTGGGAAATTAGAGCACATAGCTAAAGCCCTATTGCAAGACCTGAGAGCTTCTTGATTCTTCCTGAGCCTATACTGTAGACACTTGCCATACCAAGAATTAGCTAGATTGGCATCCCCTTCTCTCCCTGAAGTAGGTGTATCGGTTGACATTGATGGCGCGTGCAAAGCTCTTAACGGCTTCTTCATTAGACCGCCTATCTCTTTTTTTGAGCAGGGTAATGCCGCGGGCATGCCAAATCCCACTTTCCCATTCTGCGTTCTTACCTAGGGGATCTAGGGCAGTTTTGATAAGTGGCGAGGACTTGGTCATATTCTCCGCACATACCCTAATCTGTAGTGGAATCTGGGGTTGTTTTTGTCCAGAGCTATGGCTCTCTCGGTGGTTGATTGGGTTCTTTGCAAGTCTCTCTTAGACAGAGTTAGCACAAAACTGATTCTGTATGAGGATTCAGATTGTTTTGAATAGACCCTTGGAGGGCAACGATCGCTTCTCTATACTGTTCAATCCATTTACGGCATGACCCTATTGATTTCAAGGGCAAGGTTTCAGTGCTCCTAGGGCATCATCTTAATACCTTTCCAAAGCATTGAGGATTACGCCCATACCATTCCATGCTGCCGCATAGTTGGGATTGAAGAGAAGAGAATTTTCTATCTTCAACGAAAGTTATAGGGAATGGGAATGTCTCGCTGGGTAAATTCTAGTTTCAGGACTTCATCTAGGTTTTCCCAAGTGAGATCGGGACGGTTAAGGATTTGGCGGACTTCTTGCAGAGCAAATTCTAATTCTTTCTCAAACAAAGCAAAGGGGAGAGATGCACATCAGAGCGGGGATGACTAGCCATGAACTCGATCGCTTCTGCTACTATTTGGTCAATCCGTGCCGTCATTTGGGTAGTGGCAACTTGACGGAGAACTGTGATCCCCTCTTGTGAAGTGGCGTACATTGTAGGCAGGCGATTCAGGGCATAGGCGACTACTTCATCCATATTCAAATCAGTCGGGGGTTGGTCCACTACCTGTTCCAAACTGCAGCAGACATATAGACCTTAAACCAATCGGTTTCCATGATCCCAAAATCCACCAGATACATCTCGGCATTGGGAGTAACTGCCTGTCGGAGTTTCGCTCGCTTTAGATAACTGCGAATCTCATAGGCAGCAACGGCGGTAGGGTTTGATAGAATCCAGTTTGCGTTGGAGGGTATCGGGCAAATCCCGCCAATGCAAGTTCTGTTTACCCATGAGCTTGGTTAGGCGGGCAAGAACTTGGGCACTGGTGCGGGGCTTACTGCGATGGAGATTACTACTAGCAGAAAGGGGCGTTGCCGCCACCACCTGTACCGCTTGTGCTACCACCCGCTCGATTATCTCCTGATGCTGATGGCATAGTTGCGTTGGCGTAGCCACCCCTCTTCTGTGGTTACATAGAGCGGTTGAAGACGATTGAGGGCATAGGCAATAGCTTGATGGTGATTAAAGATTTCTTGATTTGCTGCTTGCCGTTGCAACTCTTCCATCACATTCCGATACTTCTTAGGCATGGGTGGCAATACCACCCCCTGTAAAGAGGGGTAAATCCACTGTCATCTGCCACTCACACTCAGTCTCCCCCCACTGCCTGCCCCACATTACCAACTGCCGTAGGTGGGGCATGGATACCCCCCGCAGATGTTGTTGCAGTAGTTCCCCTAACTGTTCATAGGCAAATTCCCCACAGGGCATGAGATTGAAGACTACCACCAAGGCAGACTGCTCACTGTTGCCTGCACTTGCACATCAGGACAAACTAGACAACCCTCTACACAAGCTATGATCTCAGCTATACTAGTTAAAGTACAGGTCTGCACAGCACATCCAGAACCAAAGATTCATAAATTATACGCTTAAATGAAAATTTCGTGAATAGAGCTTTGCGCCTTTGCTAGAAAAATTCACAATATATTTAATAATTTTTAATAATTCCCTCAATCCCAGCCAAACCTAAAGAAAAAAGCAACAAAACTGGGATTTCCTGCAGTAGCCATGATAATGGCAATAACTAGGCATCTAGGCAATGAGTGAGCTATGGCACAGCTTTTAGAAAATCCCCTGCGGGTAGGTCTACAACAGGAACGCACCCCTGAACCGTTGATTCTGGTCATTTTTGGGGCATCGGGCGATCTGACGGCGCGTAAACTCATTCCAGCCATATATCACCTCAAACAACAGCGCAGGCTACCCCCACAACTGACGATCGTGGGTACTGCCCGCCGTCCATGGAGTCATGACTATTTTCGGGAGCAGATGCGGGAGGGGATCGAGAACTTTTCAAATGGGATCGGCAATGAAGCCATGTGGCAGGACTTTGCGGAGGGGTTGTTTTACTGCTCAATGGACATGGGCAGGAGTGAGGACTATCAAAAACTCAATCAATTCCTCAGCCAACTTGACCAAGAACGGGGCACAAGAGGGAATCGGGTTTTTTATCTGGCAGTAGCACCCCAATTTTTTGGGGAGGCGATCACTAAGCTGGGAGAATGTGGCATGGTTAATGACCGCTACAAAACCCGTCTAGTGATTGAAAAACCCTTTGGGCGGGATTTGACTTCCTGTCAGGAACTGAATCGGGTAGTGCAGAAAGTCTGCGATGAGAGTCAGGTCTATCGCATCGATCACTATTTGGGCAAGGAAACGGTGCAGAACCTGATTGTGTTTCGTTTTGCCAATGCCATTTTTGAGCCGCTCTGGAATCGGCAGTTTGTTGATCATGTGCAGATTACCGTGGCAGAGTCGGTAGGCGTGGAAGATCGGGCGGGCTACTACGAAAAGGCGGGTGCACTCAGGGATATGGTGCAAAACCACTTGATGCAGTTATTTTCTTTAACAGCGATGGAGCCGCCCAATGTCATGGATGCTGATGCCCTCAGGAATGAGAAGGTAAAAGTGATTCAGGCTACCCGCCTAGCTGACCCCAAAAATCTCTACACCTGTTCGGTGCGTGCCCAGTACAGTGCGGGTTGGATGAAAGGTAAACCAGTGGTTGGCTATCGCCAAGAACCGAATGTGGATCCCAATTCCACTACCCCCACCTATGTAGCCATGAAACTAATGGTGGATAACTGGCGGTGGCAGGGGGTGCCCTTCTATCTGCGCACAGGCAAACGGATGCCTAAGAAGGTCAGCGAGATCGCTATCCAGTTTCGGGAAGTGCCCCATACCCTGTTCCAATCGGCGGCAAGGCAGGCTAGTCCCAATGTTTTGACCCTGCGCATCCAGCCCAATGAAGGCGTGGCACTGCGCTTTGAGGCCAAAATGCCAGGTCCCGAACTGCGATCGCGCTCGGTGGAGATGGACTTTGGCTATGGCAAAACCTTTGGCATTGAAGGTTCCGATGCCTACGATCGCCTGTTGTTAGACTGTATGTTAGGGGATCAAACCCTATTTACCAGAGGGGATGAGGTGGAGGCGGCATGGAAGGTAGTTACGCCTGCCCTGACGGCATGGGATTTGCCTGCGGATCCCAGTGTGATCCCCCAGTATGAGGCGGGATCCTGGGGGCCGGCGGAAGCTGATTTACTCTTGAATCGGGACGGTCGCCAGTGGCGGCGGGTATGATGACCAAAGTTTTGCACACCAGTAAGGAGGAGATATGACAGCTGTTACCCCAGTGGTTTCCCTGCAGACTAGTAAGGATGTGTCCCTCTCCCATGTGGAGCAGGAGTTAGCCAAAATTTGGCAGTCCTACGGTGAAAGTGCGGCGGCACGGGCTACTACTTTCAACCTGATCATCTACGAACCTGTGGATGCCGACAGTATGTTGCGCATGGCTTCCATTGAGGCGGTGGCTTCCCAAAGCCCCTGTCGGGTGATCAGCCTTGTGCCCACTTCGGGGGAAGATGAGGGTATTGCGGCGCAGGTAGCCGCCTACTGTCCGATCCAAAAAACCCGTAGTTCTCTCATTTGTGGGGAATATATTACCCTGACGGGCAATACGGAGGCGATCAATCGCGCCCACAACCTCGTCGGCGATCTGCTGATTCATGACCTGCCCGTATTCCTCTGGTGGAAGCCCAGTCCTGCCCCTGGCAGCCGCATTTTTGAGCGGTTGGTGGGGCTGAGCGATCGGGTAATTTTTGATTCGGCGAATTTCATGGACCCCGAAGCCGATCTGTTGAAAGTGCATCAGATGATTGCCCAAGGTGTACAGGTCTACGACTTGAATTGGGTCAGGCTCTTACCTTGGCAAGAACTGACGGCACAGGCATTTGATCCCCCCGATCGGCGCAGTGCCGTGTGGGACATTGACGGCGTAACTATTGACTATGAGCGGGGCAACAGCACCCAAGCTCTAATGTTTTTGGGCTGGCTGGCTTCCCGACTGCATTGGCGGGTTACAAGGCGCACTAAAGTAGGGGGCGACTACGACATCCAAAGGATTACCTTTACAGGCAAAGACGGCAATCACATTCAGGCAGAGTTGGCGGCGATCCCCCTTGCCCAGACAGGACAAATTGTAGGCGATCTAATTGGTCTGCGTCTGACTGCCTCTAACCAAAATACTGATGCCTGCAATATCTTCTGTTCTGAGTCCACAGGCTGTATGCGCATGGAAGCCTCTGGAGGAGCGCAGTCCTACCGCACCCACCAAGTCTCACCTCTAGTGGATCAGAGTGCCGATGCGCTCTTAGGACAACAACTACAGCGGTGGGGCAGGGACATTCTCTTTGAAGAAAGCCTTGCCGCTATCTGTCAGGTTTTGGCAGTATAGGCTGGTTAAAGTTAATGATTTTTTTAGATTCCCCCCCAACTAGCCTAGGCTCTGGGTTGGGCTGTTGCTGGCCCCATGCTTGTGCTTAGGGCGATCGCCCTGCAAATTGTATAATTGAACACAGATATCCCTTCAAGTACAACTTATGTTAAAAACTTTTCCCTGTAGTATTGCCGCCATTAGGGATGAAGCCCGCAGTTTAGTGGAGCATGGCAAAGTCTCCCGCCACCAACCGATCCATGCTTTATGTCGATTTTTCACCAATCGGGAATGGCTCAGGATTGAACGGGAACTGGAACTGCACCACTATCTCCTGCGCGATCCCATCTGTGACCTAGTGGGCAACGAATACTGGAGCAATGACTAACTGGCTCTCAGTCAAACAGGTACTCACCCACCTCAGCGATCGCCCACAGTGGGAAAAATGTCGTCGCCTTGCTTTTATCCGTACTTGTTGGCAAGAGATTGTCGGGACAGCAGTAGCTAAGCAGTCCTATCCTACAGGTATTTATCGGGAAGTGTTACAGGTTGCCACCAGTGCCACATGGGCACAAGAGCTAACCTGCCAAAAACATTTAATTCTCAAAAAACTCAACCATTGCCTTAGTGCCCAACATTTACCCTTCTGTAGTGATGTGCGCTTTTCCCCCAAACTCTGGCGTAAACCTGTCTCCCCATCTACACCAATGGGATCCTCCCCACCGCTGGCTCCTCCCCAAACTCCCCTAGAAGCTCTCCAGCGATATAGGCAGGCTCTGCAACAAGGCCGCTACGCCACTAAGTTGTAGCTGTTATCCCCCAAGAGCGCTATCCTCTGGCAGTACGCAAAAATGTTAGGACAGTTATTGCCGGAACTGTAGCAATACTAGAAGGCTTTTAGAATAATCACCCCCACCCCTAGCTCCCCTCCGGCAAGAGGAGAAAACCCAAGGGGGCGTTGCCCCTAGGACTGCTTGGCTAAGGAGTTTTTCCAATCAGGAGTCTGGATTAGGTTACTGAATATTTACCTAGGAAGTCTAGTAAAAAATTTGTGGGGGGTTATTCCCCAAGCACATGATCGCAAGTCAGGCCAGTTCGGGTTAAAAAGCTCTATAAGCCTTGGGCTGTATAGGCTCTTGTTCATCGGAGATACCAGCTAAAGGTCTGAAGGGTTTCTCCCCATTGTGCCGAACTCAGGTTAAGTGCTGCATACTTCACAACATTTAATAAAATAATAAAATTAGAGGTCGTCTTTACTTGATTTTGGGGAAATTTCTGTAATCAACTCAAACGCAAAGGAGAACGGGTATGAAACTGCACTATCGTGGGGCTGAATACGAAGCATCCGATCCCGGGATCGAGACTGTGGAAACCAACTTGGTCGGTCAGTATCGCGGTGCCAAGGTACGGGTACGGGTGCCCAAGCAACCGATCGCCCATCGTCATGTGTCTGGTCTGAAGTATCGGGGCGTACCGATGGAATGAATAACGCGAACGAGGGGAGCAACTCCCATCTTTCCCTGATGAGCCTAGCTGTGGAGGGGCAGGAGTTTGATAGGGAGCATTTTGCTGAGAGTATGTCCGAGCCGATATGCCTGCTGGTCGTAGAGTTCTAATTCTAGAGAGCAGGGCAAATTCTCCACAAAATGGCGCGCTGTTTCCAGTTCGCAACCAGTAATTTGGCTGAGGCGATTGCCTATTTCGAGGTTAGTAGTGGGGCTCAGGGGCGATTGGGCATACAACTGCCACTTGCGCGGACAGCGCATTTCCCCCTGCTCAATCCGGCGCAAGCCCGCAATGGAAGATAGCACAATTAGGCGATCGCCCTCACTGAGCAATTCATCATCGCTGGGCAGGAAAAATTCTTGCTCGCCACTGGGGCGGGGCATGAGTGTCCTTAAATACACGGGCACTACCTCGTAGCCATAGGCAATCTGAGCTAAGTTTTTGCCTGTGAGGGTATCCCCGGGGGTAATTTCATATTCGGCAGCCAAGACAGTCTGGTTATACAGCCTAAATACACTTAACATATCTTCACCAAATGCCGCCCCCGCAAATGCCCCTGAGGACAGGGTGTATATACTCAGGGCTTTAGCTTTGGGGAGTAATTCCTCGAGGTTGTCGCTGAAAAACTGGTCTTGGGTGCGAATTACCAAGTCCAGGTTGCGTTGGTACTGGCGAGCAGTGTTTTTTGCATAGAGGGTTACTTCTAAGTTAAACATTTGGTTGTCCGTAACTGCCACCACACTGCGGGCGGTTTGCAAATTGCCTTTGTCTAGGTCTTGGGGAGTGGCTCCGTGAAAGAGGGGTGTGTCAGGTGGTGGGGATACATCCCCAGTCTGAGTAGTAAAAATTACCATCGGCTGTTGCAAACGGTAGAGCAGGCGCGCTACCTTTTTGCCGAGACGACCATAGCCAACCAAAACCACATGATCCTGTTCGGGAATGGCTACCCCCTGCTGTAAAAAGGCAAATTTAGAGCTAATCACACTGTCGGCAATAATCCCCAGTACGCCTACCACATAGAGAATGCTGACAATGGTGGTAAATAGGCAAAATATCTCGATCCAGTCAGGAATCTCTTTACTTGGGTCGTCGATGCCCGGAAAGACATCCCCATAGCCCCCCAACAACAGCACTACGGCACTGGCGGCGGCACGGTGGAAGGGCAGGTTGGGGACATTGGTGTAGAGGACAATCGTGTTTGCCAGCCACAGCACAAAGCCGAGGATAATACCGATAAAAACAGCTTGGCGGGCTTGGTCTGCTTGGATCCACTGCCAAAATTCAGCGAGGGTTAGATTCCGGAGTTGATACCACCAGTTGGCCAGGAAGGAACGGCGTTTAGACTTGCGGGAGGGGGTATTTTCTTTGCTGATCAATTCCAAAAAGGCACAGCGATCGCCCCGTTTGAGTTGCTGATCGGGAGCCCACTGCCAAAACAATCGCTGGGGATCGAGGTCAGGGACGCTAATTAGGCGGGAGTTGCTTTTGTTGAGGCTACTGACTGGGGTGTCGGTGGGCAGTTTCCGCTCCACTACGCGCAAAGATTGTTCACCGATGTCAAACAGCCCATAGGTATCGCTGGCGATCCCTGCTACGGCATAGGCGGCGGCAGGTAGTTCAATGGGATCGAGGGCAACAAATCCCCCCAACTGGTCTTTGAGGAGTTGATTGAGGTTGGTTTGAGAAGAACGCACTACAATACGGATACCGGGGTTGAGCCGACGGGCGGCGATCGCCCCCTCAATGTTGGCAGTTTCATCGCTGGTTACAAACAGAATCGCCCGCGCTTGATGAATGCCCGCACTCTCCAGCACTTCACTGCGCCGGCAGTCCCCCAGAATCACCGGCTCTGCCAATAGGTCAAATAAACCCTCTACTTCCGGGTTTTCAGGCTTGACCCGATCGATGGCGACCACTTCCACACCGTAATGTTCATAGGCAAATTTCTTCAGGTCGACGACGCAGTTTTGCCCCAAGCCCCCCAAGCCACAGACGATAAAACGATCGCACCGAAACTCAGGGGTAGTGAGTTGGGTATTGGTCTGGGGGTCGCACTCTAAGCCTGCCACTAACTGCCCAAAACTGCCGCGTCCCCGATCGCTACTGCCCCTGAGCCAAGCCCGGTCTTCTGCCCGATAGACCAACTGTTCCAACCATAAGGGGAAGGGCGTGCCCAATTCATAGCCATATACTCGCAAATAAAGGCTAGTATCTAAGCCTATTTTGGTCATGCCCTGACAGACAAAGGCAATCATCGCTTCGCTGTCGGGGACAGTTTTGCTCTCAAACAACAGATGTAAACAATGGTCTTGACGGAGGGCAGTTACTTGAATTTTTTTGCTGTCTAAGGCTTTCTGCATCAAGTTGGCGATCGCTTGGGGATCACCTTGTCTGGCGAGGTCTTGGAGATTGCTAGCCATCCGCTTCCTCGAGCTGAATCAAGTCTTGGCGGGGATCAACAGCACTTACCCTGATGCACAAATTATCCCCTATGGTGACATTGCGTGCAAACCGCATTGGTAATTTCAAGCCTAAGTGATCGAACAGGACCAAACCCAACTTTTCATTTTCTCTTAACCAGTCCAAGAGGGTTACTCGCCAAACTTGGTCTTGATGCCGTTGCAGGTATGCCAATGTCCAATATCTTTGGGTTTGCCGTTCTACTTGGGTAGCTTCGCTCAGCACAGGCTCGAGGCTCTTGAGAAGAGTATCTATTTGCTCACCCGTGCAGGGCAGGGGCTGACCTGCTAGGTGGGCTTTAATTTGCCAATGGACTAGTAAATCTGTGTAGCGGCGGATGGGGGAGGTTGCCTGGGTGTACATATTTAACCCCAAGCCTGCATGGGGGGCAGGATAGATGGTCATACTGCTCTTGCTCATACACCGACACAAGGCAAAATCCCGCACTACTCCGGGGGGCAGTTGTGCCAGTTGCTCAGGGGAGGGGAGATTGGGAGGGGGCTGACTGCGATAGGGAATGGGAATCTCATGGGCAGAGGCATAGAGGGCGGCTACTTCCCCTGCCAAGATCATCATCTCCGCTACCAACTGCCGCGCAAAGGTATTCTGTTGCAGTTCCAAAGTGATGGTTTCCCCTTGGTTGTAAACTTTCAATTGACTCTCAGGCAAATTGATATTGATTGCTCCCTGCTGACTGCGCCACTGACTGCGCTGTCTGGCTAGTTGGGCGATCCCATTCAAATCAGGTTCAACCCCTAGTTCTAGGAGTTGATTGGCATCTTCATAGGTCAGGCGATAAGTAGGAACAATATAACTCGGACAAATGGTATAGCTTTGGACTGCCCCCTGCCCGTCCAATCGCACCCCAAAAGAGAGGGCATGGCATTTCTGCCCCTGTACTAGGCTCATCACCCCTTCGGCTAAAAGGGGGGGAAACATGGGGATGGTCTCGGTCGGCAAATAGATGGTCGTGCCCCGTTGTTTGGCTTCCCGATCGAGGGGGTCATCGGGATTGACCCAGCGGGTCGGGTCAGCAATATGAATCCAGAGGGTATCCCCGTCCCAACTGATGCCGTCATCAATTTCAGTAGTAGTAATGTCATCAATGGTGTAAACCTGCAAATGGGTGAGGTCCCGTCGGATATTAGCTACGGCATCGGGTATTGGCTCTGCCAATAGTTGTTGGGCATAGGCCAACAGGCCAGGACTGAACTGGGTGGGGATCGTACTGCGCTTGAGACTGAGGTTTTCATGCTCTGACCAGATGCCTAAATCCACCAATAACTGGAAAGCGGCCTGCTCAGTTTTAGGATATTGTAATTGGTTGAGCATTTCGTGGGCGGCAGCTTTGGCGGGACTCTCTTCCCCTTCTAGGGCATACTTTTCTAAGGACACCAGACGTTGCTGGTCTTGGCTTGTCCACTCTACCCTCTGCCCCTGCAGACGATCGTGTAATTTTTGCATAAATTCTGCCTGTGCCTGGGCCTTGGCTTGGGCTACCTTGTGCTGGTGCAGAATCGCCTCTACTTGACTGGCGGGACGGGGTTCATAGCGATCGCCCTTCTGCTTGAAATAAACTTTATCTTCGCTGAGCAGATAATAGGCGGCATAGACAGCCACAGGGGTCTGACTGGAAAATAATAACTGGGCAATTTCGGGAATAGTAACTGCATGGTTGTCGGCTAAGAAAAGTTCCCAGACTACTTCTAGGGCAGTGGGATCGAGATAGGTCTGTACTTCCTGCCAGAATGGTTCGATCTGCCGAAAACTGGTCAGGGTCAGGGCAGGCACAACAAATTCGATTTCACTGGGCTTGAGGCTGTGGGAGTTACCCCACTGGTCAGTTACTTGCCATAACTTTTTACCTTCGGGACGTTCTACTACGCCCAAAATGCGATCGCCGTGCAGTCTAAACTCAACTAAGACACCTTTATCTAATTTATCTAAAGTTTTGTCTAGGATAAGCGAGCCTTCCTTTACTTAACAGCTTGGGCATCCAATAGCCTTTGACGCAGTAATGCCAATTCTTGTGCCCACCGTGGATCGGGCTGATGAGCATCAGGAGTATCGGCATAGCTAAAAGCTACTGCTGGGGCTGCTTGTTTTTCTTTATCCTTGTGCTTACGATTCTTGCGCCGCTTGCCACCGCCACTGCTGTTGTTGGTATTGGTTTCTACCTTGGGGGGTTTGGCATCTAGATTCACCTCAGTGCGGGGATTAGTTCTCGCAGACTTGAGCGTCGGCTTCGGGACTTCACGGGCTGGGGCTTCTGAATTAGCCGTAGGCTGAGCCTCAGGCTTCTGTTCCTTTTCTTCTTTCTCTTCTTTGTGGCGGGATAGAGCTACTTCCAACTTCAGAACCGCTCCATTAAAATCATAGCCGTTGAACTTCTCGATCACTGCTTGGGCAGTTTCCTCACTCTCTACCGTCATGAACCCAAAACCGCGACACTTGCCCGTTTTGCGATCGGTAATTACTTTGAGGGAGAGGGGGTTCTCTCTGCCCTCATTGAAGACCTGCTCCAGAGCCTCTCGGTCTAGTTCAGGGGGGAGATTGCCAACATATAAGCGTACAGACATGGAAATTTAACCTAAAGCCAACGACTACAAAGAAGAGACGCAATACTTAACCCGCCAAACGGATATTTACGCCATAAAATACATTATCACAATCTTTCTGAAATTTTGCATTTTGCACAGGAAGATTTTAACTATTCTTTAACCGAGTCATGCCGCTTGACCCGAATTTTATTCATTAGCAATGGGCATGGGGAAGACCTGAATGCCAGTCAAGTTTTGGCTAGGCTGGCGGCACACCGTCCCCACTGGCAATTTTTAGCCGCACCCTTGGTGGGGGCAGGGCAGGCTTACTCTAAATTGGGCGTGCCGATCGTTACCCCAGTGCGCAATTTTCCTTCGGGGGGATTTGTGTATATGGATCAGCGCTTGTTGTGGCAGGACATCAGACAGGGCTTGCTAGCTCATATTTGGCAGAGTTTACAGGCGCTGGTACAACAACAACCTGATTTTGTGATGGCGGTGGGGGATGTGCTCCCCTTTGTGGGGGCATTGCTGATCGGTCAGCCTTTTGCCGCTTTTACTGTATCTTTATCAGCCCGTTATACAGGTAAGCTGCTTTTCCCCTTTCCCATGCTGGGGCTGATGGGTCATCCTCTCTGCCAAGTGATTTTTACCCGTGATCTATTTACGGCTGAACTACTCCAAGGGAGGGGCTATCGCGCCGAATTTGCGGGCTATCCCATTATGGATCTAGTACAAGTGTCTAACTTCACTTTGACTAAGCCCAAGGATGTGCCTGCAGTGGCTTTACTACCCGGCAGTCGTGTACCAGAGGCGATCCGCAATTTCCGCTTGCTCTTGAATTTTGTGCGCCAAGTGGCCATCCCTGCCAGTTTCTGGGCAGCACTTGTCCCTAGTGTCTATGCCGTTTTACCTGAACTCGACCCCGATTGGCTATGGTTAGCTGACCAGCACATCCTGAAATGTGGGCAATGGCGAGTACATTGTCCCCCCGATCGGTTTGCAGAAATTTTACACATAGCTGATATAGTCGTGGGGATGGCAGGCACAGCGATCGAGCAGGCAGTGGGTTTAGGTAAACCAGTGATTCAGATACCGGGGGCAGGGCCGCAATTTACCTATAGATTTGCAGAGGCGCAGATGCGCTTGCTAGGACGATCGGTACAGACCATTGGCACCAAACCTGCCGATCAAACTACCCTGCAACTGGCGGCTGACTGCCTAGTAAGAACTTTGCAAGATAAATCATATTTAGCCCAATGCCCGATCTGGGGGAAGGAAAGTGTGGGGACAGGGGGGGGGAGCGATCGCATTGCCCAGAGATTGATCCAGATTATTGAGAGTTAGCCATCAAACAGTACAGTAGTCATATATCTTTCCGCCCAGTGGGGATCGAAGGCTTTTTCGAGGATACGGCGGGTTTTGTCGTTTTGTTGTTGGTGGTGGCAGTAGCGGCTGATCCCCAGTTGGACTGGTTCGGCGAGGGCAGGAGCGGGGGGGGTAGCGGTCGCTATTTCACAGTGCAGGGTAACCATCTGGGCAACTAGGTTTAAGAATAATGCTTCTTCGGCAGGGGTGTGCAGGCGCGTAAACAGACAAAAGGGCGAGAAAATTTCCCCCCAACTGGGTAGGGGGCGCAGTTCCGCAAAATTTTGATATTGTTCCTGTAATCTGCCCAAGAATTGGGTATAGCTGGGGGAGAGGGGCACAGTGGGAGACAGATCGGCGATCGCCGCACTGATTTTGCCTCTGCCGCCCACTAGATCACAGCCAAAGATGGGGATAGGGTACTCAGGGCGGGGAAACATCACACAGTGGAGAATGTCGAGGTTAGTGCCTACCTGTGCCAGTTCTAGGTGGAGTTTGCGGAATTGGGGGGTCTGATAACAAGTGTTTGCAATTGTCAGCCGTTCCCCCTCTAATTTGCCCTCTACATAGCCTAAATCTGCTGGCAGGGCATAGGGCTTGAGGCTGAGATATGTCTGCCAAGTGGTGGTGAGTTGGTGTGCCAGTTGTTCTATAACAGGATGGAATGGCATTGGCTTAAACTGAAGTTGTAGCTACAGAGGTAAAAATATGACTAGGGAGCGATCGCTGTTAGCGGAAGTAAAAGCACAGTTTACTATTCTAGGGGGCTTTGTGCTGTTAATTTGGGTAATTGAAATTTTAGACCAAGTAGTTTTTCGCCGCAGTTTAGACAACTTTGGTATTTATCCGCGAGAGATCCTAGGTCTGCGGGGAATTCTGTTTGCGCCCTTCTTACATGGCAGTTTTGCCCATGTTGCCGCCAATACCGCTTCTTTTTTAATACTGGGCTGGCTGGTGATGTTGCGAAATACAACTGATTTTTGGTCAGTCTCTTTTATTTCTGCGTTTGTGAGTGGCTTGGGGACATGGCTATTTGGTAGAACTGCGTTTCATATCGGCGCCAGTGGCATGATCTTTGGCTATTTTGGCTATTTGTTACTGCGGGGTTATTTTGAACGCAGTATTGTATCAATTCTCATTTCCTTAATTGTGGGTTTGAGTTACGGGGGCATGATCTGGGGCATTTTCCCCAACCAACCCTGGATTTCATGGGAAGGGCATCTATTTGGCTTCATTGGCGGGGCGATCGCCGCCAAGTTACTGGCGGAAAAACGCTCACACCCCCCCCTCCCCTGAACCATTCTATGTTAGAATCTGAGCGAGAGTTGGATGGCCCCAATGTCTACCGCCATAGAAAAGGTACAAAAAACTAAAGTACTGACCAGTACAGCGATAGCTGAACACTTAATTGCTGAGATTCAAGAAGTACAAAAAGCCATTCAGTTTGCCACTCAAAAAGCTAACTTTTATGGTCGGTTATGCTTGTTTTGTAATTTCGGTATAGGTATTTTTGCATTCATTGCTTTTTGGGCTTTGCAGAGTGTGACCAACCTTGCGTTATCTAGTCTATTTTTACGCTTTGTGTTATTTAGTCTATTTTTAGTTCTTGTCTTCACAATTCTCAGAATTGCGTTTGAGATTTTACGCAGGAATTATGAAGATGTGATTGTGACTGTGCCAGAATACCGCTGTGAACTAGCTAAATATGTATTAGGTGTCCTAGGGCGGGATATGGACAAGTATGGGATGTTAGACCTATGCCTCAAGTTCAAAATTGATAATTCTGTAGTTTACACTGGGCTCCATCCCAGTAAATCTGGCTGGCGCATTGATTTCTATGCCGATGATTTTTTACAGGTAAAGGGCAAGTTGATGGACGGCACTGAATTTTTCATTCAGTTTACGGAAAGAATGCGGGAGAAGAAAGGCAAAAATATCAACGGTAAGTTTCGGATTAAACGTGTAAATAAAGGCATGATGATCTCGATCAACTTACATACAAAAGAATCGGTGTATGGGAATTTATTGCGTTTCCGAAAGGCTTATCGCCATCCTGACAGGAATAACCAGCTAATTAAAATTTGGCAAGGTGGTTATCTCCACAGTTTGAAGTTTAAGCCCAATAGTTTGCGTCTAAAGGTGGGTTTACCCCAAGCTCTTCCTCTGCGCTATACCCCCACGGTAGCTTTTGGCGCTAATACCAGAGTAGAACGACAAATGGAACAATTAGCTGATGTGCAGAAGACATTCACTAGTGCGATGTTATCAGCTTATCAAGTATTAAACTTAGCAAGGTTGTTACATCAGCAAGCAGTATGAGTTTCACAGGTTATGGTTGCAATAAAATTGTTGGCTTTCTCTTTCCCCATCGATGCGATCGCCTGAGCGCCATAGGTTGTCCTTATTGTGCGAACCGCAGTAATCTGGATGAAGAGAACAACTATTTCCAAATGCGGAATCACCCCTACAAACAGGAGCGCAGTTTGTATCCCAATTTTGGTGAGTATGATTCCCCTGCATGGTCAGCAGTGATTGACTTTACTCAGGCGGATGGAGCTTCTTTAGTAAACATTGAAGATTTTGAGATGGATTTTGGGGCAAGTTGAAGAATAGAAACTTATGCCAGCAAGTCATAGCTACAGCACAGCTTTATACTGATTTTCTGCAAACACATGATCAGGCTCAGTCAAGTCACATTTTTATTATTTTTAGCAATATGACTAGACCTCCTATGTAAATGTCAGTAACTTAACCAAACTCCTTATTAGTAGCCCCCCTTTGAGTTTTCTGGGAGAGGGGCTTGAATGTCCTTAAGGTTGAGTATTGCTGTATATCTACACAGAGCAAGGTTTACAGAACTTTGCTGAACTGGTGTTAACTAGAATAGGGGAGTTTGTCTGCCAAAGTTTCTGTTTCCAGTTGAGATCAGCTGCAGGCACCTCTACTACTCCCCTGCCTTGCCTGATAACTTCAACCGATGCTGACTTACCAAGGTAGCTCTTTCTGCTACTTGCTCCCAGACTGTAACAACTGGGTACCAGTTCACGGCATCCCCGATCGCTGTGATTACTTGGCGACGACGATCGCCGACCTTACCGACTAGATTATCCATGAGCATATCTAGGTGCTGATTCAATTGATTGACTGCTTGAAGAATGTGCAAACCAGCCGCCACTGCCTGCCCACAGACATTACTAAAACTTGGGTTGCCTGCCCAACCCATCGCCGATGTATGTATTGATTTCACCGCCAAATTCATGAATGATTCTGCCAATGCACTGGAAGTAAGAATTCAATAGATAAATCCCATCATAGGCAAGCATACTTTCAGAACGAGTAGTGAAACCCCGAATATCAGCAAACATAATAGCTAGATGTTTCTCTTGACCTATTCCTCCCCCTTGCATTTGGAGAGCAATATCCCAATCATCCACCACCAAAAGCTGCACAGTAATATCTCCTGTAACTCTTAATTGACAGGCAAGGCGAATATGGTCAGGAAAACAGCCGTTCGGCTGGGTTACCAGGCGCACAGGCGGATAGTTCCGACAGGTAGAACAGCGAGCATTACCGCCACAGAATGCTGTATGAGGTATCCCATAGTACATGGCCGTTCTCGCTGGGAAATTTCCACAATTTGGTCATCAGGAAAGTAATGAATCTGCGGCATGAGCTTGTGATTCCAATAACCTATTCAAAGTGGTAAGCAAGTCCTGCTCAATGTAAGGCTTAGTGAGGTATGCAGTTGCACCTAGCATCTTGGCTAAACTCTTATGTTTGTCGCTACTGCGAGTGGTGAGCATAATGATGGGGCGATCGCTTTTAGAAAATTCTTGGCGATAGTGGTTGAGAAATTCAAAACCATTCATTACAGGCATTTCAATATCACAGAAGATGGCAGCAATACTGCTGTCTTGGTGAAGCTTGTTGAGGGCTTCCCTGCCATCACCTGCTTGTACTACTCTATAGCCTGCTTTCTTCAGGGTCATACTCAAGGTTTCGCGGGCGGTGAGGGAATCGTCAATCACAAGGACAGTAGCTTGGGCAAAGGTGGGAGTTGCAAGAATGGCACTGTTTTCCGCATCCAAGATAATTGGTTGGGAGAAGCGACGCTGGTCTTGCCAATGGCGCACCAGTGCTGCACCGTCTATTACAGGCACAAGGCTGCCATCCCCCAAAATGGTACAGCCATAGAGATAGGGGGGCGCAGGAATCAATTTACCAAAGGGTTTGATCGCTAGTTCCTGTTCCACAATGATGTAGTCAATTTCTAGAGCGATCCCGCCTGCAATTAGCAACAAGGGAATTTCTGTCTCTTGAGGGAGTTCCATGGGCGTGAGTGAGCGTTCTGTATTGGGGGGGAGGGGATAGTTATAAGTAAAGGCGGAAATGGGAAAGAGGGGAATTAGCTGGTCTTCATAGACAAAAAATTGTCTGCCCTGTACCGTTTGCAGGTCGGCAATGGAAATAGTGACAATCCCTTCTAAACTATCTACAGGGATCGCCATCAGTTGCTTGTTGATGGAAAATACCAGCAGTTTATTAACAGTGAGGGTAAGGGGCAGGCGAATGCTAAAAGTAGTGCCCACATCTGGCTCGGAATAGATAGTAATTGTGCCTTTGAGGTTCTGTACTTGTTGTTTTACTGCAGATAGCCCCACTCCTCTACCTGAGAGTTCACTCACTGTTTCTGCTGTGGAAAAGGCAGGCTCAAACAAAAGTTGGTAGGCGGCTGCTACTTCTAAGTTTTCTGTTTCTGTAGGAGAGAGTAGGTTGCGGGCGATCGCTGCGGCTTTGATTTTTTCTACTTGAATGCCCTGACCATCATCCCGCACTTCAATATAGGTTTGATTACCTCTGTGGTAGGCGGCGATTTCAATGGTGGCAGTAGGCGGCTTACCTTTCTGGGTGCGCACCGCAGGCGGTTCCACACCGTGGTCAAAAGCATTCCTCACCAGATGTACCAGAGGGTCATACAATTTCTCTAAAATAGATTTATCTACCAGAGTATGACCACCTGTAATTTTCAGGCGCACCTGTTTACCATACTGTACAGAGAGGTCGCGGATCATGCGGGGAAAGCGCTGGAGAATTTCATTCAAGGGGAGCATTCTGGCACGCATCAGATTATCCCGCATATCTTTGAGGGTCTGTTGTTTCCTTCTGTGGTTTTCCTGGGACTGTTGAATGATTAACTGCATATCCCGCATAGTCTCGCTCATTTGCGCCATTTCTTCCACAGCTTCCTGCATGCGGACATAGAAGTAGCAATATCTATCCATTTGCAGGGGATCAAATTCTGCAAGATCGCTGGCACTAGTCGTCTGGGTTGCACTCTGGGTTTGGCTTTTATCTAGCCACTCCCGTACTTCATTGCCGAGAATTTGGAAGCGCTCGAAACAGCGCTGTAGGTTCTGAATAGCACTCTTGAGGCGCGCTAATTGCAGTAGAGAAACATTATCTTGCGTTACCAGCTCCCCCAGTTGATTATTCATGCGGTCTAATCTTGCCAAATCCACCCGCACCGTATCTCCTATCACCACCGCTGCAGGGGTTTCTTTTACGGCAGTGGTCGCCTCCTCCTGTACAGGCGCAGCTTGGCTTAGACTCACCAACTCCGGTAGCGGTGTTCCCCCCTGCGAACGATCGCCACTCAATACCTGCTGTTCTGCCTGTTTGAGGTTCTCAATGGCAAGGTGCGTGATTTTTGCCACCTGCTCGGGATGGTGATCCAGAGCAGTAATAACTGTACGGGCGATCGCTGTAAAACCCGGCAGATTCAATAACTCACCAATCCCGGCAAACACTTCCATCTGTGCCCGTAATTCCCCAGCGAGGGAAGGGGTGTGAGGATCAGCCAGTACTCCTTCCAAACGAGCAATACCCTGCAGTACGTCACTGCTAAAGATAGTCTGCACCACATCAAACCCCAGTTCTTGGGCGGTAGGCAATTCCACTTGTTGATGTAAGTTCTCCCCAAATACCGCTTCCACTACCGAAAATACCTGTTCTGCTTCAGCCAGAGACGCTTCGGCATCGTGATAGCCCGTTTCAATCTGTTGCATCAGGGGACGGCGCAGACAGTCAAAGGCTTTTAGGAGCAGTTCTTCCAATTCCACATCAATTTTTTGGTGCTCCTGCCGGTACAGCGCCCGAAAAATATCTTCCAAACGGTGGGCAATCTTCTGAATAGCCGGTAGTTCCACACTGGCAGCTCCCCCTTTAATGGAATGGGCAGCCCGCATCATATTGTGAATTTTGGCAACACTGCTATCTTCTCTTAGGGTCAGCAGCCCACTCTCGATCGTGTTGAGGAATTCTTTTGCCTCTTGTACAAAAAATTTGTAAGCCTGATCGCGAATGGTAGTATCCATAAGTACCCCTGAGCCAGTACCCAAATTATAGAGTTTTGCCCCGAAAATTTCCCACTCTTAATCTACTTTTTCGCCGCTGAGGATAAACATCGGATTCACCGCCGCAAACACCTGCCGATTCCCTCTGGTCTCTAAACGATTCACACCCACCTGCACCACCTCAATCTGCCGCACCTGTAACTCCGCAAAACCTTCTGAGATACTATACAAAGTTTCTAAACTACTGGCGGTGGCCATAATTCTCCCCCCCACGGGCAAGCGTTGCCAACAGTAGGGCAAGGTCTCCCGCATACTGCGACTGCCCTCAATACAGATGCGATCGGGTTGCAGTTGGATGTCCGCAAGACATTCGGGGGCACTGCCTACCACAATTGCCACATTGTTTACACCAAATTTGCTACAGTTAGTGCGGATCAGCTCAGCTACTTCTGCATCCCTTTCTATGGCGACAATTTGGGCTTGGGGACAGAGCAGACCAGTTTCTACGGGAATGGTGCCAGTGCCTGCGCCAATATCCCACAGACAAGAATCCGGCTTGAGACGCAGCTGCCCCAGCATCAGTAAACGGGCTTCGCATTTGGTCATGGGAATTCCCGGCAACCGCTCAAATAGTTCATCTGGGATACCGGGGGTTACATACTGCCACAGTTTTGCCATAGGGTTAGCTTAGCAAATTGTGCTACTGTTGAGGCTATGGGGCGCAAATTGATGTGGATGTTGGCTTGGGGTTTAGCCCTCTGGCTGGGGTGGCAGGGGGATGAAGCAACTTTTTTATCTGGGGTTATTACGTTTTGGCAGCGAGCTAATTTTCTCCCTATGCGAGATATTTGGCACAGAAGTTGTCATTATCAATAGAACCGAGGACAGTTCCTTTGAGAAGGATTTAGCACAGGATGTATTAGAGATAATAACCGTTTTTCCGTCCGACTTTACGGTTTAAGAAGTGAGAAAAACAAGCAATTGGTGCAGGAGTTAAAAAATGTCACTCGTCAGCTTTAAGGCCAATCTCAGGCTTTTTAGCGGCGAAACATGCCGGAGTCACTAGGCACGCCTATAACTGGGGTTTAGATGTTTGTTTAGCCGCCCTGGAGAATAAGCAAAAGTCCCCAGTGCTATAGACTTGCATAAAAGGTTGGTAGCAGAAATTAAGCCGGTGAAAAAATGGTATTACGAGGTTAGTAAATGTGCGCCTCAACAGGCTTTAAGAAACTTAGAACGAGCTTTCAAGAATTGGTGGAAACATAAACACTGCAAAAAACGGTCTATAAGAAAAAAGGCAAAAGGGATAGTTTTTACTTGGAAGGTGCTATTAGAATATCGGGAAACAAA
>JBKBMU010000003.1:18327-185489 GCA_046295715.1 Pseudanabaenaceae cyanobacterium | reverse complement strand
GGTCTATAAGAAAAAAGGCAAAAGGGATAGTTTTTACTTGGAAGGTGCTATTAGAATATCGGGAAACAAAATTAAAGTCCCGATATTTGGGTGGCTAACCTGTGATGAACTTTTACCCTCAGTTACGCCAAAGAATGTAACTATCAGCAAAAGAGCTGATAAGTGGTACATCAGCTTTAGGTACGAAATAGAGCATAAACCTACTCCCAAACAAGCAGACAAAATAGGCGTAGATATAGGTATAAACGCCTTAGTAACTTGCTCTAATGGCAAAGTCTTTCCTAATCCCAAACCCTATAGGAAAGCCAAGAAAAGACTATCTCGACTACAAAGGAGGTTGAGCAAAAAGCAAATTAAATCCAACAACAGAAAGAAAGCTAGAGCTAGGTTAGCCAGAGCCTACAAGAGAGTATCCGATATGAGGATGGACAACCTTCACAAGATCACCACTTATTTAGCTAAGAACCACGGCGAGGTGATCATTGAAGACCTGAATTATCGGGTATGCTGAAGAACCACCGGTTGGCAAATGCTATAGCCGATTGTGGTTTATTTGAATTTCGGCGGCAGTTGGAGTATAAATGTGCCTGGTACGGGAGTAAATTAACTTTTACCCCTCCAGCCAAATATGCTCTAACTGTGGGCATCGGCAAAAGATGCCGCTCAAGGAACGAGTTTACAACTTTTCTCATTGTGGCACTTCCATAGATAGAGACTTGAATGCCAGTCTGAATCTGTTGAATTACGCAAGTACCCCAAGCTCTGGGGGAGCTGAAGCCTGTGGAGAAGTAAAACCCCTTGAGAGCGTAGCTTTTGAGACTTGGATGAAGCAGGAAGCCAGTATGAGTCTATTTGACTTGGCTGTATAGATTTGTATAAGTCTTGCAGAGCGGAAATTTTCAGGCATATCGTACTATTCCTACTTTTCAAGAGTATCTTGTGAAACGCTC
The DNA here is from genome assembly GCA_046295715.1 of Pseudanabaenaceae cyanobacterium. Classification (GTDB taxonomy): domain Bacteria; phylum Cyanobacteriota; class Cyanobacteriia; order Pseudanabaenales; family Pseudanabaenaceae; genus JBKBMU01. The sequence goes on along the minus strand of JBKBMU010000003.1, from coordinate 184,539 downwards.
TAAGCATGAGTGGTTTTAAGGGAGTACACTGCTAACGATGATTTTAGCCGCTTGACAGCAGTGGGTGTTATTCTCTCAATGGCTGAATTATATGAGACTATTGAAGTCTGATTCGCTTTAGATTGAGACAACAGAGTTTTATTCCTCTCTCTGGAGGAGAGGGGAGTAGAAAACACGATCGGGGGCACTGCCCCTGCAGTTGCTTAAGTCTGTCTCAACAGTCTTGCGTAGCTCTATATGGTTGTTCCCAACCAGTTTGAGACTAATAAAGACCCTAGGCAGACTAAAAGTAGCTATAATCAATACAGACAGAAGGTTTCTGTGGTTGATAGGTGTAGGCAAGATTGACCATAAAGTTAGCTACCTTGCCATGATGGCATACCCACTCCCCTTTGTATTGCCTGCCGATATACTAACAATGAGCAAGCATACTCGTAAATTTATGCCTCAAGGTTTTGGTAAAGTTTCCCCCTACATTAGCCTCTGTGCGATCGTCAAGAACGAAGAACAGTACCTTGCCCAGTGCCTGGAAAGTGCCAAGCTCTTAGTGAATGAAATGATTGTGGTAGATACTGGCTCCAGCGATCGCACCATAGAGATCGCTAAAAAGTACACCAAACAAGTCTATCGGTACGAATGGCATGATGACTTCAGTTCTGCCCGCAATTATTCTCTGAGCAAAGCCCATGGCAAATGGATTCTCATTCTCGATGCCGATGAAGTTCTGATCAAAGAGAGCATTCCCATCATCAAACAACTCACCCAACAGCCCGACCTACTTGCCATCAACTTGATGCGTCGTGAAATCAACGCCGAACAAGCCCCCTACTCTAGTGTGTGCAGATTATTCCGTAATCGCCCCGACCTAAGATTTTGGGGCATTTATCATGAAACCATTGAAAATGACCTGCAAAAAATCCAACAACAGGAACCCCACTGGCAAATAGGCTTACTAGAACAACCAGCGATCGCCCACTATGGCTATAGTCCATCGGAACTTCAGCGCAAGCATAAACAACAGTTTGCCCGCCGCCTGATGGAAAAACATCTCAGTATTTACCCCAATGATCCCTATATGCAAAACAAATTAGGGGCATTGAAAGCCAGGGCCGGAGAATTTCAGGAAGGGATCGAGTTATTACTCAATAGTTGGCAAAATCTACAATCTGTACCCAATCAAAATAACCTCAAATTTGAAGTGCTCTATCACTTAGGTTGTGTCTATGAAAACTTACAGGAATGGCACTTAGCCCAAATTTACTATGAACAATCCCTACAAATTCCTGTACCCCGCATAATCCAGCTAGCTAGTTGGAATAATTTGGGAATTATGTACTATTACCAACAAGACTTACAATCAGCGATCGTCTGTTTACAAGAAGTAATTGATATCGATCCCCAGCGCAAAGCAGCCTATGAAAACTTGGGTTTAGTCCTCAGAGCCAACGGCGAATTAGAACTAGCCAAGCAGGCCTATGAATATGCCCTCTATCTCGATCCTCACTATGCCTCAGCCCATCAAAATTTGGCAGTAGTGCTCTGGAAACTAGGCAAAATAGAGGAAGCTAAACTAGAATTTCAGCGAGCGATCGAACTGTATGCCCAGCAGGGAGACCATCATACTGCCCAGTACATCAGCAACCAACTCCAAGAATTAGGCATGACTGGACAAATAGCGAGTAACCATAGTGTGTAAGCAACTGTGCCTAAGTTAATATAATCTAATCTAGTCAAAACTTAAATAACTGTCCATGTTGATCGCTCCCCCAAAGCCTAATCAGCACTACACTGAGTTACTCAGGGTACTGGTGCAACGCAACCTCAATGTGCGTTATCGCGGATCGTTGTTAGGGGTGTATTGGTCGCTGCTAAGCCCTCTGATAATGACAGGTTTATATACTGCAATTTTTGGCTCGGCTTTTGCTAAGTATTATAATAGCTCAATTTTCAACTACAGCTTGGCGGTACTGACGGGAATGTTGTTAATCCATTTCTTCTCTACTTCTACAGGTGAAACTCTCAGCAGTGTAGTTAGAAGCGGCCCTTTGCTGAACAAAATTAAATTACCTATCAGTGTTTTCCCCATATCTACTATCATTGCCCACGTCTGTCATTTTATGATCGCTTCTTACCCTGCCTTACTATTAGTTACTTTATGGAATTCCCATAATTTATTGTATGGTTTAGCGATACTGCTACCCTTCTTGGCCTTGGTGCTGTTTTGCCTAGGGGTTGGCTTATTTACTAGTGCTTTGTTTGTATTCTTTAGAGACTTGCCCTATTTATACGAGATTCTTGTCTTCATTCTGTGGATGAGTAGTCCAGTATTTTATCCTGCGACGATCGTGCCAGAACAAATTCGCCCTCTCTTGCGATTCAACCCTCTGTATCCAATCATTGAAAGCATGCGTCAAATTACCATATATAATCAACTGCCAGATTTAACTTTAATTCTGCAGGCGATAGTGAGTGGAGGGATCTTGACACTGTTGAGTTGGGTATTTTTCCAGAAAACTAAAAAGTATTTTATAGATTTGGTGTAGTGCATGGAAGTAATTAGACTCGATAATGTGTCACTGTGGCGGCGTACCCAAGAAGAATTTTCCTATGATTTGAAAAAAACTATTTTGTCCTTGTTAGAAGGGAAATTCCAGAAATCTTCTAGAAAATTAGTGCTGGATAACATCAACCTTGTCATAGAAAAGGGGGAAAAAGTCGGCATTATTGGCAGTAATGGCTCAGGTAAATCTACACTCTTGAAAGTGATAGCTGGTATTTTAGAACCGACGATCGGCACAGTCAGAGTACGGGGCGATATTGCTCCTTTAATTGAGTTGGGAGCTGGCTTTGATCCAGAAATTTCTGTCTATGACAACATCATTCTTTATGGGGTGTTACTAGGTTTTTCTATTGCACAGATGAAAAGCAGGGTAGAAACTATCTTGGCTTTCGCTGAATTAGAAGAATATCGATTTGCACCTGTAAAAAGTTTGTCTTCGGGGATGACTGCTAGATTAGGATTTGCGATCGCCACTGATGTCGAACCCGACATTTTAATTTTGGATGAAGTTCTATCAGTAGGGGATCAAAGGTTTCAGGATAAATGTAAAGATCGCATGAATAAATTTTGGTTGGATCAAGTAACGATTGTTGTAGTATCCCACCATATGCAATTTATCCAAGAAGCCTGCGATAGGGTAATTTGGCTCAACCGTGGTAGAGTTGCTATGATTGGCTCAACTGATGAAGTAGTATCTGCTTATTTGGAGTTTGCCCATAGTCCAGCCGCTAGCTTAAATAGTGCTTAAATACCTCTACAAATCGATTGTTTCTGATTGCTGTCGCCATTTTTTCAGTAAAGCGAATTAGTTCGCTGATATTGTGAATCGCCAGTAAAACATAGCCCAAAATTTCCTGTGCTCGCACTAAATGGGAAATATAAGCACGACTAAAGTGTTGGCAAGTGTAACAGGGACAAGTGGGGTCAAGGGGCTGAAAATCAGCACGAAAACGACTATTTTTGAGATTCCAGCGTTCGTCCCCCACTAAAGCATTGCCATGCCTTGCCAGGCGGGTGGGGATCACACAGTCAAATAGATCGATCCCCGCTGAGACTGCTTGCACCATTTCCCGCTTGGTGCCCACTCCCATCAAATAGCGGGGTTTATGGGCAGGTAAGAGAGGCGCAGTGTAGTGCACAATTTTGCTGATTAACGCCCCTGGCTCTCCTACACTCACCCCCCCGATCGCATAGCCGGGCAAATCAAACTGGACTATTTCCCTAGCCGACCTTGCCCTGAGTTCGGGATAAACTCCCCCCTGCACAATGCCAAACAGCAGTTGATCGGCGCGGCCATGGGCCCGTACACACCTGTCTAGCCAGTGGGTGGTGCGATCGCTCGCTGTGAGAATCTGTTCATAGGTGGCAGGATAGGGGGCACACTCATCAAATGCCATGATAATATCTGCCCCCAGTTGGTTCTGAATCTGAATGGACTTTTCTGGGGTCAGTTCAATCCGATCGCCCGTAACTGGGGACGTGAACTCTACCCCCCGATCGCTGATTGACCTGATCTCACTTAGACTAAAGACCTGAAATCCCCCCGAATCAGTGAGGATGGGTCTGTGCCAGTGCATAAACTTGTGTAAACCGCCCGCCTGCGCTACGATCCTTTCCCCCGGTTGCAAGTGCAGGTGATAGGTATTGGCTAAAATAATCTGCGCCCCGCAAGCCTCTACTTGGTCTGGGGTCAGGGTTTTCACATTGGCGAGTGTGCCCACAGGCATAAAGCGCGGTGTAGTAACCACCCCATGGGGAGTCCACAGCTTACCACAGCGAGCCGCCGTGGTCCCGCAAGTATGGGTTACCTGGAAAATAGGCCCAGAGGACATAAACTAATAAAAGCAAATTTTCCTATAATTATGGCTATAGTCTCAGTTGTTTAGCATTGAGCATAAGCACACATGCCTGAAAATCCTATGAATGACCAGAATAATCACGAACAAGACCTAGAACCCCTAGCTGAAGAGTTAGTAGAAGAACTCGATCCCGAGGCCCTTGCTGAATCACTGAGCCAACTCACTCAGCCCGCAGAAGAAAAGGCAGTGGCTGTACCTGAACCTTCGCCACAGGTTACCGCAACTGAGCTAGCGATCGCCCACGCCAAAATTGATGACCTGACTAAGGAAAATAGCGTGCTCAAACAACAGGTAGAGGAATTTCGGGATCAATACTTGCGCCTGCGCGCCGACTTTGAGAACTTCCGCAAACGGATGGACAGGGAGAAAGAAGAACTGGAAACCCGCCTCACGGGCAAATTCCTAGAGAGATTCCTGCCCGTCCTCGACGACTTCGAACGCGCCCAAGCCCAGATTGTCCCCAAAACTGACGGGGAAAATATCATCCACCGCAGTTACCAGTCAGTGTACAAACAACTGCACAAGACCATCAAAGATGCCGGCTTAGTGAAAATGGAAACGATCGGGCAACCATTTAATCCCAACTACCACGAAGCCATCGCCCAAGAACCCTCGGCAGAGTATGAAGAAAATGTCATCTTTGCAGAAGTGCGGGCGGGCTACCTGATTGGCGATCGGGTCCTGCGCCATGCCCTTGTCAAGGTATCTGCAGGCAAAGTTCCCGCTACTTCAGAAAATTTAACAAACGAGAGTTAGATAGGGCAGGGAAACTGGGTACGCTTACTAAAATACTGGAGTAAGTCGGCACACTATGGGCAAAGTAATAGGGATTGATCTTGGGACTACCAACAGTTGTGTATCTCTACTAGAGGGCAACCAGCCCGTAGTTATCCCGAATGCAGAGGGCGGGCGTACCACTCCTAGTATCGTTGGGTTTCTCAAGGATGGCACTAGGATTGTGGGGCAAGTAGCCAAACGGCAGGCAGTTACCAATGCGGCCAATACTGTGTTCAGTATCAAGCGGTTTATTGGTCGCCGTTGGGATGAAACGGAGGAAGAGCGCAGCCGTGTGCCCTATGTTACTGTGCCTGGTAAGGACAATACAGTCAATGTCAAAATTGGGGATCGGGAATATACGCCCCAAGAGATTTCTGCCTTCATTCTCCAGAAATTGAAACAAGATGCAGAAAACTTTTTAGGGGAAGAGGTGAAGCAGGCGGTAATCACGGTGCCTGCCTATTTTACTGATGCCCAGCGCCAAGCCACCAAAGATGCAGGGGCGATCGCTGGTCTGGAAGTACTGCGGATTGTGAATGAGCCGACGGCGGCATCCCTGGCCTATGGGTTGGACAAGCAGGAGCAAGGGCAGATTATTCTGGTGTTTGACCTAGGGGGGGGCACTTTTGATGTGTCGGTGTTGCAGTTGGGGGATGGGGTATTTGAAGTAAAAGCCACAGCGGGCAACAATCACCTCGGCGGCGATGACTTTGACGACTGCATAGTGCAGTGGTTGATTAAAGACTTTGAGGCGCAGGAAGGGATCGATCTCAGCCAAGACCCTATGGCACTACAGCGGCTAAAAGAAGCGGCTGAGCGCGCCAAAATTGAACTATCTTCTGCGCCGGTATCGTTGATTAGTCTGCCCTTCATTGCAGGTCCGCGCACCATTGAAGTGGAACTGACCCGTGCCAAGTTTGATGAACTCACTGCCCACTTGGTAAAAGCTACAATCGAGCCTACTGCCCAAGCCATTAGAGATGCGGGTTTAACCCCTAAGGATATTCAGCGGATCGTGTTGGTGGGTGGTTCTACGCGCATTCCGGCGGTACAGAAGGCAGTGAGCGATTTCTTTGGGGGCAAGAAGCCTGATCAATCGGTGAACCCTGATGAAGCGGTAGCGATTGGGGCGGCGATCCAAGCCGGCATTTTGGGTGGTTCAGTCAAAGATCTACTCCTGTTGGATGTGATTCCCCTCTCCATTGGTCTGGAAACTCAGGGTGGCGTATTTACCAAGATTCTCGATCGCAACACTACTATTCCCACCAGCAAATCCCAGATATTCTCGACAGCGGTGGACAATCAATCGGTGGTGGAAATCCATGTTTTGCAGGGAGAACGGGCAATGGCAAAGGACAACAAAACCCTTGGCAGATTTGAATTAGAGGGGATTCGTCCTGCTCCCCGGGGTGTACCGCAGATAGAGGTTTCTTTTGATATTGATGCCAATGGGATTCTCAAAGTTTCAGCCAGAGACATAGATACAGGGGCAGAGCAGAGCATCAGCATCACCAATACAGGCGGGTTGAGCGCCAGTGAAATTGAGCGGATGCGGATGGAAGCGGAAGTCTATGCGGAAGAAGATATGGCGCGTCGCGAACTAGCCGATACCCGCAACCAAGCTATGAATTTGATTCGCAGTGTGGAAGACTTGCTCAATACTCACGGCCCTGTGGTAATTACCCAGAGTTTGCGGGAGCCGGCCAAGGAAAATGTGGAACGCTTGAAGAAATTACTCAATGATGATACAACGGGCAAGGAAGTATTGCAGGCAGTAATTAAGCCTTTACAGCAATCCCTCTATGAACTCACCAAAGCGGTAGAGAGCTACTCCCAAGTGGAGCGAGTCAAACCGGAATAGAGGGACAATGTTCTCCCTTACGGAAATACTCCAGCTTGCCAAGCCCATTGCTGAGCAAGCCAGTGTTCTTCTGATGGAGTATTATCAGAGTCCCCAGAATATAAAGATTCTGCCCAAAGGCCTAGGGGATGTAACCAATGCTGATTTGGCAGTGAATGAGTTCCTGCTGACCCAACTCCCACAGGTTTTTGGTAGGGCAGATTTTGCCTATATCAGCGAAGAAACCGCCGATGACCCCCAGAGACTGAACTACGAATGGGTATGGGTGATCGATCCCCTCGATGGCACTAGCGGGTTCATTCAGCGGGATGGGCAATTTGCCATTCACATTGGTTTGGTCTATCGCCACCGCCCTGTATTGGGTCTAGTAGCGATGCCTGCTCAACAGCAACTCTACTGGGCGATCGCTGGCGGTGGGGCCTTTGTGGACAGGGCAGGCAGTATCCGTCCGATCCAAGTATCAGAACGGCGTAACCTAGCAGAGATGACCGCCATTATCAGCAAGAGCCATCGCACCCCCCCTATGGATGCTGTCTTGAAACTTCTACCCAAAAAAGCAGAAATTAACATAGGGAGTCTGGGGGGCAAATGGACAGCGATCGCCAGTGGGCAAGCCGACTACTACATTACGATCCCCGCCGATTCTGCCCCCAAAGACTGGGATTTTTGTGCCCCTGAACTGGTTTTGCAGGAAGCAGGTGGCAAAGCCACCTATTTTGACGGTTCACCCCTACAATACAATCGCCCTGACCTGAGCCAGACCCAACCGATCGTCGCCAGCAATGGTCATGCCCACGCCGCACTAGTGGAACTATGTCAAAAAGGCTGGCAGGGGTGGCAAAATGCTAACCCATAGCTACACACTCTATTTCCACCAGTACCCCCAAAGGCAGAGCCGCCACCTGCACACAGGAACGGGCAGGGGGGTCCACAGGAAAATACTCGGCATAGACAGCATTCATCGCCTGAAAATCTGCCATATTGGCTAAAAATACCGTAGTTTTGACCACATGGCTCCAATCTAAGCCACTGGCAGATAGTATCGCCTTGATATTGGCAAAGACTTGTCTAGTCTGCTCAACAATGTCCCCCCCTACCACCTGCCCAGTGTGGGGATCAAGGGCAATCTGTCCCGATAGAAATACCAATCGCTGTCCCGTCCCAAATGGTAGGGCGATCGCCTGACTATAAGCACCGACAGGCACAGGGGCTTGCTCAGAGAGAATTACTGTTTTCATCATTCAAACTCCTATATCTTCCTGCCATAGTAGAGGATATTGAGCAATAAAATCCTGCATCAGTTGATAACAAACGGGGTCATCCACTACTACCACTTCTACCCCCCGACTGCGCAGTAATTCTTCTTCTCCCATAAAAGTTCTATTTTCCCCAATCACCACCTTGGGAATTTTGTAGAGGAGAATTGCACCAGTACACATACTACAGGGCGATAGAGTAGTATAGAGCGTAACATCCCGATAGAAAGACGCGGGCTGGCGACCCAGATTTTCCAAGGCATCCATTTCCCCATGCAGGACATTACTCCCCCGCTGTACGCGCCGATTGTGCCCCTTGGCAACGATCGCCCCATTTTTGACAATCACTGCACCGATGGGAATACCACCTTCCTCTAAACCCCGCCTAGCTTCAGCGATCGCCGCCGCCAAAAATTCATCCATAAACTATGCCACACCACTCAAAAGATACTCAGGATAAACCTCAAACTGCCTTTCCATATAGTTTGCTCTAAAGCTTAGCGTAAAGCTGGTTCTCTACACTGAAAATTTACTGGCAGTAAACCATATCTTTTTATAGTGCTACTGGGTTTGGGGGTTAAACACTACGAGCTTAGGTAAGCATGTAGCGGGATGTGCATTTGCGGTTTTGGTGGCAGGGTTACCTCCCGTCTTGGCTTCAACCGGTTTTGTCAATAGTCGGCGTCTGGGTCAATATGCGCACTGCGCCCTCTCGGGGGGCTAAACCCCCACATTGGCGGCTGTTGCTTGGGCTTTCTCTCCCTTGGGTGATCGTGCTGTCCTAAAGTCTTTGAGTATTTCTACTGAAAACAAATGGGTAGGAAGCCCATAGACTTCACTCCTTCTTAGCTACAGGGTCGCAGAGTTTTCTTGAGTCTTGTTATAACAAATGCGAATATATTCTTTTTTTTAAGGATCGCTCCCTGAGTCCTCAGGTGGAGGATACTAGAAATAAAAATTTTCTTAGAAAATACTTGATTTTGCCGAGGGAAATTCCTATATTTCACATTTTTTACACTCTATTTCTAGTATTCTGAGTCTAGACTAAAGTCAATCAATAACTTAGGGAGGAGGTTACGCGGTGGCACTCCTAGTTAATGCCCTTGAAGAGGTGGTTGCGAATCAAGCAGGGCAGATTATTGCGGATTTGCCGCCTGCTAAAGCGGAACGGATTCGTCCCCGGGAAATAATTGCCTATGCCCTCAATCGTTTACCGCCCATGTACGCTACTAGTAACAGGGGTTTTGCTGAACTGCGGGCGCGCGCTATCAATGAGATGGGCTATCAAATTTACGATATGCTCCACCGGGGGATTCAACGGGTTCTGCTCAGCGATCCCCTCTATGACCCTACACCCTTGCCCAATAGTTTTTTTCAAGATTCTGCCAGTGTCCTCGATCGCTTCTGCAAACTATTCAATCGGGATTATATGCGTTGGCGAGATGTGGTGGTAGCGGTGCGGAATGCCGTTTATCAACTCACTGCTCCCCCTGTGGAGCCGACGGAGGATATAACTGTGATCCAGACTGCTGATGATCCGCCTACCCATCCCCGTCTGCGGGCAGAGATGGCAGGGTTAAAGGCTTACCTGCGGCGCGCCAAGGCAAAACGCCAGTTAAATGCACTGGTAGAAGAGGAGCAGACAGTGATCCAGACTACCGCCACCGGCTGGAAACAGGATACTGCCCAAGCCTACAGTGTGATGATCGCCTACGATGAACTGGTACTTTATCTGCTTCGCCCCCGCCTGCGCATCGTCAATGTCATGGAACATCTGGTGAGCACTGCTGTTCAGAAAATTAGCAACCCTGAAGTACATGAGGGCAGTCGCCCCGTAGAAATTACTGCCTATGCCCTCAATCGTTTACCCCCTCTCTATGCCACTAGCATTAATGGTTATAACATTTCCCGCCAACGGGGGATCAATGAATTGGCTAAGGATATTGTTGTTACGGTGCGCAATGGGGCACTCAAGGTTTTGCGGCACCCTGCCAACTCTGAAAACCGTCCTTTTACCACTGATTTTGAGGGGGAAGCCCAAGAAACCCTCAGAGGATTGCGCAAACTCCTCGATCGGGAAGATATTGATTTGAGTAATGTGGTGGAGGTGGTGCAGGAATTTATTTCCCCTGACCCCCAGTTGAGCTATCCTTGAATGTGAAGGAATATTACAGTTTTTCCTATGACCAGTTACCGCTGGAGTCGGGATAATTACTCCCCCTTTTGGCGATCCCTAGATATTTGGCGGATGGTGCTGACTTTTATAGCGATGATCTGGCTCGATCAGCACGATTGGAGTTATATCGGCGGGAAAACGCCCCAACGGATGAAAAAACGCACTAGAGCCAGAGCGGCATGGTTACGGGAAGCTCTGTTGGAGTTGGGACCTACTTTCATAAAAATTGGGCAGTTTCTCTCTACAAGGGCAGACATTTTGCCAACGGAATCGGTAGAGGAACTCTCTAAGCTCCAAGATCGGGTGCCTGCCTTTAGTTTTGCCAAAGTGCGGGAAATTATCACTACTGATCTGGGCAAACCCCCAGAAGTATTATTTCAACACCTAGAGCCTGAACCTTTGGCGGCGGCAAGTCTAGGACAGGTACACAAGGCGGTTCTGCCCACTGGGGAACAGGTAGTGGTGAAGGTGCAAAGACCAGGACTGTTGAAACTCTTTGCTATTGATCTAGAGATTGTCAGACGGTTGGCGCAGTATTTTCAGAATCATCCTAAATATGGCAAGGGGCGTGATTGGGTGGGCATCTATGAAGAATGTCGCCGTATTCTCTATGAAGAAGCTGACTATCTCAATGAGGGACGCAATGCGGATACTTTTCGGCGCAATTTTCGGGATAATCCCCAGATTATTGTGCCCCGTATCTATTGGCGCTACACTTCGCGGCGCGTTTTGACTTTGGAATACCTGCCAGGGATTAAAATCAGCGATTACGAAACCCTGCGATCGGCGGGGATTGATTGCAAACAGGTGGCGCGCACAGGGGCAGAATGCTATCTCCAGCAGTTATTGCGGCATGGCTTTTTTCACGCCGATCCCCACCCAGGCAATCTGGCAGTTACGCCGACAGGGAATTTGATTTTCTATGATTTTGGTATGATGGGTCAAATTAAACCCGTTACCAGAGAGAAGTTACTCAAGGCTCTATTTGGCATTGCCCGCAAGGATGGGGATGAAGTCTTAACTGCACTGGTGGAGTTGGGCGCAGTCAAGCTCACAGGTGATCCTACCCCCCTGCGCCGTTCCATTCAATTCATGTTGGATAACTTCGTGGGACAGCCTTTTGAGAAGCAATCTTTTGCAGCAATTAGCGATGATTTGTTTGAGATTGCCTATGAGCAGCCGTTCCGTTTTCCTGCTACCTTTACTTTTGTAGTGCGTGCCCTATCTACTTTGGAAGGTTTAGGGAAGGGACTCGATCCTGATTTCAATTTGATGGAAATCGCTAAGCCATACACATTGGAGTTGATGGAAAGTATGAGTTTGAAGAATGGACAGGTTTCTTCTGCAATTTTGCGAGAGTTGAGCGAACAGGCAGTACAGGCAGGGAATTCAGCGTTCAATTTGCCCCGCCGTTTGGAAGAGACCCTTAATAAGATTGAAGTGGGTGATCTGCGCATCCGTGTTAGATCGCAGGAAACTGACCGCATCTTAAGAAGAATCAGCGCGATCGCTCTGGCGGGGGTGTACGCCATTTGGGGAGCGGGTTTGACTATTTCGGCTGTGATCCTCTTCGTCAATCACTGGTGGTGGCTGGCGGGGGTGGGGGGGAGCGGGGCGGTCTTCTGTCTGTGGTCTTTGCGGCAGGTGCTGGCGCGCATGGAAAAACTAGAAAATATGTTCTAAACTGAGTGTAGTTTGTTTCGTAAATTCTACAGGTGTATCGTGGAGATTTTTATCACTTTTCTTAAAGCCACAGTGCTAGGCTTAGTGCAGGGAGTTACGGAATTCTTGCCAATTAGTAGCACTGCTCATCTGAAGGTGGTGCCTGTGGTTTTGGGATGGGGCGATCCGGGGGTAGCATTCACAGCCGTAATTCAATTGGGTAGTATCTTTGCTGTGTTGAGTTATTTTTGGCAGGATTTGGTGAGTATTACTAGGGGCAGTATTACTGCTATACGCAACCGAAAATATCAGTCCTATGAGTTCAAATTGGCAGTAGGTATTCTGTTGGGTACAGTACCGATTATCCTTGGTGGGTTAGCCATTAAAAAGTTTATGCCTGACTATGATAATGCCCCATTGAGAAGTCTAGGGGCGATCGCTACTGCTTCAATTTTTATGTCTTTACTATTAGCAACTGCGGAAAAGGTAGGTAAGAAATTTCGCAATCTCGATAATTTACAACTAAAAGATGGTTGGTGGATGGGGGTATGGCAGGCATTGGCGTTGATCCCAGGGGTATCGCGATCGGGAGCAACTTTAACGGCAGGTTTATTTATGGGTATGGAACGGCAGACTGCTACTCGCTTTTCTTTTCTCTTAGGAATTCCAGCAATTACGCTGGCAGGGGTAGTGGAAGGGATAGGTTTAATCAAACATGGCATTGATACGGATTGGTTTACTTTAATTGTGGGCTTAATATCCTCAGCTATTTTTTCCTACTTGGCGATCGCATGGCTATTGAAATTTTTTCAGACCCATAGTAGCTGGCTATTTGTTTGGTATAGATTGGTGTTTGGCAGTTTGATTTGGGTGGCGATCGGGCTAGGCTGGCTCAGTAATGTTTAAGGGTGGGCACAAATGAGTAGTAAACTAATCCTTTTGGATGCGGTAGGGACATTATTTGGGGTTCAAGGCAGTGTCGGTGCAGTCTATGCCCAAATAGCCGCTCAACACGGGGTGAGTTGCGATACTACTGCCTTAGATCAGGCTTTTTATTGTGCCTTTGATGGTGCAGAACCCTTGGCGTTTCCCCACCTGGAATTAGCCGAAATTCCTGATGCTGAATATAATTGGTGGCACGAAATTGCCCTACGCACTTTTGCAAAAACTGAAGACTTAGTAAAATTTGAGGACTTTGCTAGTTTCTTTGCCGATCTGTATAGTTATTTTGCTACAGCTGAACCTTGGTTCATTTATGCCGACACTGTGCCTGCTTTGGAAAAATGGCGACAACAGGGCATAGAGCTAGGAATTATTTCTAACTTTGATTCACGCTTATATCGAGTCTTAGATGCACTTAACTTAACTCCCTATTTCCAGTCAGTAACTATTTCTACAGAAGCAGGATCAGCTAAACCGGATCGCCAGATTTTTAGCTATGCTCTTGCTAAACATCCACCGACAAATAATGTAATTTATATTGGCGATAGTTATGGGACAGATATATTGGGGGCAATGAATAGCGGCATACCTGCCGTCTGGATCAATCGTCAGCCCAGAACCAATGAGATGCGATCTTACATCCACACATTAACAGAATTGATATTTTAAGAATAAAGTACTAGCCTAACCAATAAATTTCTTGAGGTCTTCCAAACTCAGGTTATAGGGGGGATACCGCCATTTCAAATCAAAGCGGAAGGAATTTTTCAGTACACTCTTGTAGTTGGTGAAGGTGTCAAAAGAAGCTTTGCCGTGATAACGACCAATGCCACTATTACCCACGCCACCGAAGGGTAGCTCAGGATTGCCCAAGTGCATAATGGTATCATTCAGACAACCTCCACCAAAGGAAGTCTTTTGTAATATCAATTCCTGTTTCTGATGATCCCGTGAGAAGAAGTACAGGGCTAATGGTTTGGGTTGATTATTTACAAGGGCGATCGCTTCTTCAATATTTTCATAAGTGAAGATGGGGAGAATTGGCCCAAAGATTTCATCTTGCATGAGGGGATGTTCCCAAGTAATTCCTGCTACTAGGGTGGGAGCGATAAATTTATCTGAGGGATCGTAGTTCCCACCGATGAGAATTTTGCCTTCAGCTTTGGCTTTTTCCAGTAAATCCACCAGGCGATCGAACTGGCGATGATTGACGATCCGCCCATAGTCAGGGCTGGCTTGAGGATTTTCACCATAAAATTCTTGCACACATTGAATCAACTGGGGAATCAAAGTATCCTTGATTTCTTGATGAATTAGCAGATAGTCAGGAGCGACACAGGTCTGGCCTGCATTGTAGAACTTGCCCCAAATGATTCTTTTCCCAGTGGTAGTCAGGTCGCAATTGTTATCCACTATGCAGGGGCTTTTCCCACCCAGTTCTAAAGTAACAGGGGTGAGTTGTTGAGCCGCTGATTGCATCACTAATTTGCCGATCCCTGTGCCGCCCGTAAAGAAAATGTGGTCAAACTTTTCTTGTAGTAAGGCTTTGCTGGTCTCAGCGGTGCCACTCACTGCCGCTACATAGCGGGAATCAAAGTTCCCATTGATGAGTTCACAAATGAGTTCAGCGGTGCGGGGAGTGTGTTCAGAAGGTTTGAGAATGGCGCAGTTGCCAGCGGCGATCGCACCCACCAGGGGTTGAATAGTCAGGGCGAAAGGATAGTTCCAAGGGGCAATAATCAATACTACTCCCAAGGGTTCAGGATAGATGTAACTGGAGCTGGGGAAAAGATTGAGGGGAGTGCCTACCTTCTTAGGTTGCATCCATTTTGCTAAGTGTTTGAGAATATATTTAATTTCAGCCTGGGTAACTAGTACTTCACTCCCAAATGCCTCGATCGCTGGTTTGCGCAAATCAGCATGGACTGCTTGGAGAATAGCATCCTGATATTTCCTGATTAGTTGGTTCAGCTTGGTCAGTTGCCCCTTGCGAAATTCTAAACTGCGAGTATGCCCTTCAGCAAAGAACTGCCGCTGTGCCTGTACCAGTTGTGCATAACCTATCTGAGTTTCTATAGATTCTATAGATAGCATAGAAAATTTTGGGTAGTGAGAACTGCTAATCAATCATAACCCTAAGTAATCACAGTAGGTTTGTCCATACCTGTAAAGTGTTTGACCTGTGCCAACTCTTCTGCAATGTTAATCAACTCACTTAACGCTACCTGTGGATCGAGATTGTGTTTGGCTATATTCGGTTCATAGCTTTCTAAATACACTCTTAAAGTTGCTCCTTCTGTACCCGTACCAGAAAGCCTAAATACAATTCGTGAACCATCGGCAAATAAAAAGCGCAAGCCCTGTTTTTCACTCACACTGCCATCGATGGGATCCCTATAGGCAAAGTCATCTGTGGATTGCAGAGTATATTTACCATATTGCCTGCCCAGCCAATTTTTGCCCTCTTGTCTGAGTCTTTCTATCAAAGCATGGGCCCGATCGCTACTGATACCTTCATAGTCGTGGCGGGAATAAAAATTTCTACCATAAACTTGCCAGTGTTCCTTGACAATTTGTTCTACTGATTGCTGGCGCACTGCCAAGATATTTAACCAAAACAGCACTGCCCACAGGCCATCTTTTTCCCTGACATGATTAGAACCCGTCCCAAAGCTTTCTTCCCCACAGATAGTAATTTTGCCTGCATCCAAAAGGTTGCCAAAAAATTTCCAGCCCGTGGGTGTTTCGTAACAATCAATCCCCAATCTGGCGGCGACGCGATCGACTGCTTGACTAGTAGGCATAGAGCGGGCTACCCCCGCCAGACCAGATTTATAGCTACCTACCAAATGGGCATTAGCCGTAATAACAGCCAAACTATCACTAGGGGTAACAAAAAATTTGCGTCCCAAAATCATATTGCGATCGCCATCCCCATCGGAAGCCGCCCCAAAATCAGGCGCCTCTTCTCCATAGAGAATTTCTACCAATTCATGGGCATAGACAAGATTGGGATCCGGATGCCCCCCGCCAAAATCTTCTAAAGGAATGCCATTTCGCACCGAACCCTTTGCTCCCCCTAATTTCTCCTCCAGTATATATTTGGCATATCCCCCCGTAACTGCATGCAAAGCATCAAAACAGAAGCGAAAACCTGACTGCAACAATGCCCGAATTTGCTCAAAATCAAACAGCGACTCCATCAATTCCGCATAGTCTTTTACCGAGTCAATTACCTCTACAGTAGTATTGCCTAGCTGTGTAATTCCTAATTTCTGTAAATCCACCTCAGGCACATCGGCAATACGATAACTAGTAATTTTCTTGCTTTCTTCATAGATCCCATTAGTAACTTTTTCAGGGGCAGGGCCACCATTGCTGATGTTATATTTAATACCGAAATCGCCATTGATGCCGCCGGGGTTGTGGCTAGCAGAAAGAATGATGCCCCCAAACGCCCCATATTTACGGATTAGACAAGAGACAGCTGGTGTGGAAAGAATACCATTTTGTCCCACCAACACTTTCCCCCAGCCATTGGCTACTGCCATTTTCAGAATAGTTTGGATGGCTTGGCAGTTGTAGTAGCGACCATCTCCCCCCAGCACCAAGGTTTTGCCTTGGTAGCCCTCTAAGCAGTTAAAAATTGCCTGCACAAAATTTTCTAAGTAATGGGGCTGCTGAAATACTGTTACTTTTTTACGCAAGCCGGATGTACCCGGTTTTTGGTCAGGAAAGGGGCTAGAGGGAATCAGGAGAATCTGCATACCAAGCTACCACGCTTCACTTTTCCACTTTAGAACAGTTTGTCCCCTCAGGAACTATTTTTCTTCGCCCTTAATTTTTCTATTTGTTCTTGCAATTCTTGAATTTGCCGGCGCAGGCGATCGGCTTCCGATTCTGTTTTAGTTTCTGTTACAGGGCTGACATCAATTGCCCCACTGGTATCCCCCTGTTGGTAATTGCCCCGTTTAATTTCCTGATACTCCGTAGAATTTGCCCACTCTTGGATATATTTCACCCGCTCAATGGGAAAAGGATGACTTAGCATTGTCCCCGTCCCATAGCCATTGTATAGCAAAAACTTATAAATCTGATTGAGGCTGTTGCGGTCTAATTCCTGATAGTTTTCTGCTTGCTTAATAAATTCCTTCAGGCTCAATTCATTCACAAAGTTGCGACTGCCCCCACTGGTAAGCATCATAGTTCTTAGCACCATATCCAGATCATCTGTTACCAATAAAGCAGCGCGATCGCAAGAGAGTTCCGCCATTCTGCGCCACTCAAAAAAAGCATAGATCAAACCACTGCTGACAATTCCCCCCAAACCAAAAGTCATTTCACTAATGGCAGAAACTACACTCATTGCCCACATTGCCATTTGTATTAATACTGTATGTCCGCATTTAATATGTCCCAACTCATGTGCCAGAATAGTGCGCAGTTCCGCCTCAGTAAATAAATCCAAACAACCGGCATTCAAAACTACATAGGGCTGATCCTTGCCCAAGGCGTAGCTATTGACAAAAGGATTTTGGGTAACAAACAAAGTCGGTTCAGGTTGTACATCCAAATCCCTGACACATTCTCTAAAGATGTGGTAAACAGTAGCGTATTGGCGGGGTCCTACCTGCACAGAATTTGCCATGTGGTAAATAACTTGGGGGCGTTCATAGACAAATTCTACAAACTTACTGGCAACCAAATCAAAGCCTGGCACATTGCGCAGTGCCTTTTCTGCTTGGTAGTCCAACGGGTGCCGAAACGCTTCACTAGAGATTCCTGTATAGGTAGGCATAAGCAAGTCACTTACTCTGGCTTGATTATACTTTAGGCAGCTATTAGCTTTTGGCGATCGATAAAACTTTTCGCTCACTTGCTTTTCTGGTAATTCCCAGCCCAAACTTTGCCCGTTTGCAAGAACTGCAAAGCAGAGGCGCCATAGTATATTTCCTAATCTGTACCTGTATCAAAGCCAATTATTAAATCCACTATTTCAGAATGGGCAAAAGGTTCTATTAAAACGGGTTGCCACTTTGCTTTGCACAACAAGCCCAGCACTACATTGATGGCTTAGCGAGGCACTACAAACTGTGTAGCAATACCAGCCCTTAGTGCATTGATCCGAATCTGAGTTTTGCGGGGCGACTAATCCATAATCACTAAAACCGTTTTGATTTCTTCTTCTGTAAATTGCTTTACAAAGAAATGGTTCAGCTTTTAGCTCGTTAACTAAAGACATAGAAGTTTGGCCAACCTACATAGGTTTTACTGTGCCATCGGGCATGATCGCCCCTGCCAATTTCAAATCCTTGAAATCTGCGCTGTAGATATTAATGCCTAAAAGGTTCGCCGTTGTTAAATCTGTGTTGTGCATAATTGCTTTACTGACTATTGCCCCTTGCATTTGACAACCACTGAGATTGGCATTGGTCAGATTTGCACCTGTGAGGTTAGCATTCTGGAGATTGGCATTGCTTAAGTTAGCTCCTATTAATTTGGCATTGCTTAAGTTTGCCCCTTGGAGCGATCCCCCTTCTAGATTTGCGCCTGTAAGATTAGCCCCACTAAAAATTACTTCCTGCATCTGGGCAGAAGCAAAATTTGCCTGCTGACAGTTAGCATTAGCAAAGTCTGTTTTGTGCAACGTCGCTCCTGTTAAGTTGGCAGCACTGAGATCAGCTTCCTGTAACTTAGTCTCGGTTAAATTAGCACCAGTTAAATTGGCTGATTGCAGTTGGGCACGGGTCAGACTAGCCCCAGTCAAATCCGCATCTGTTAAATCTGCACTTTTGAGTTCTGCACCCCCCATCCTCGCCTTCATCAGCTTTGCACCGACCAAATCCGCCCCGTTCAAGTCTGCCCCAAATAATCGCTGACCCGATAGGTCTTTACCTCTCAAGTTTTTGCTTTCCATAGACCGATTGTGATTTTATTGTGAATAGATAGCAGTAATATTTAGGTAGCAGTCTACTACAAAAAAAACGCAGTTGGCATGAAAAAATCTGAACCTGTCTCTTAACAACACTTGTAAACTTAAGGCCAGTTTGGGTTAAGCAGGGTTCTGTAAGCCTTGCTCTGTATAGATGGAAAGCTTTTAATGAATCTGATACCTGTACGGCTTCTAAGTAAACAGAGCTAGAATTAACTCTACAAAGCGGGTATAACTTGGTAGTTTGGGAAATGCTTACAAACAAAATCAAGGTAAAAGTGCTTAAAGTTATGAAACGAGATTAAGATAGTAGTTATGATGTAACAGGGTACCTGTATGTATTTTTTGCCACTGGTGAGCAGAAGTCATGGACATGGCAGAACAAAAGCAGTAGACTTCAAATGCCAAGTCTTACAGCTTAAGGGTTTCTACCTTTTTTGACCACTCCCAAGCTTTAGGTTAAGTAGCTAGCTGTGCCCTCAATGGTTAATCCTTTTTTCCAATTGGCCTATGAACCTGCTTTTGCTTCATTAGGTGAGGAGTTTTACGATCGCGTCTTGGCGGCGCAGTTTCCTATGCACAAACTGCGGTGGCGCAACGATGACCTCCTGCCCAAACTTGGACTCGATCCTCAACAGGTCAAGGATGAAGATTTTATTGAAGCCTTTGGGCAATTTGCCGATGCACAACGGCAGTTTTTGGCGATGCGCTATCATGGCTACCAATTTGGGGTGTATAACCCCCAGTTGGGAGATGGCAGGGGTTTTCTCTATGGTCAAGTGCGGGGCACAGATGGGGAATTGTATGACTTTGGTACGAAAGGGTCAGGGCAAACTCCCTACTCTCGCGGTGGGGATGGTCGCTTGACCCTCAAGGGGGGAGTGAGAGAAGTTCTAGCGGCAGAAGCTCTGCATCGGATGGGGGTGAACACTTCCCGCTGTTTGAGCTTGATTGAGACAGGGGAACAGCTGTGGCGGGGGGATGAGCCTTCCCCTACTCGGTCATCGGTGATGGTGCGCTTCTCTAAATCTCACATTCGCTTTGGTACTTTTGAGCGATTGCATTATTATCAACGACCCGATTTAATTAGAAAATTGTTAGACCATGTCATTGATATTTACTATCCCCATTTACACAATATAAGTGATGATCCTGAAGTCAGAGATGTATTATTTTTCGGGGAATTAGTAGCTAGAACAGCGAAGTTATGCGCCCAGTGGATGGCAGCAGGTTTCTGTCATGCTGTCTTAAATACTGATAATATGTCAATTACAGGGGAAAGTTTTGACTATGGTCCCTATGCTTTCATCCCTACTTATGATTTACGCTTCACAGCCGCTTATTTTGATTATTATGGCCGCTATTGCTATATCAATCAGCCCTCAGCTTGCTACTGGAACTTAGAGCGATTGCAAGACCCCCTCAGTTGGGTGATCCCCATAGAAAAACTACAGGCTCAGTTGGAAACTTTTGGGGAAATCCTGCGTAAGGAATATCTCTGTTTAATGTATAAAAGATTGGGGCTGGTTGCCCATAATGGCGATCCCCAACTATTACAATCTTTGTTGAATTTTCTCTTGATTTCCCAAGTAGATTACAACGGTTTCTTTGCTCGTCTGCGTCAAGATTTTACGCCCCAATGGCGGGACGATCCCCATTTGATTTTGGCGGATTTGCCACTGCCTGAAGCCGAAAATACCTATCTAGCCTTACAAAATTTCCGCCAACTCTATCATCAGGCACTACTAAATTTATCCCCTGCTGAACTGGCACAAGTACCAGAGCTATTACAATTAGCTAATCCTTTAGTTTATTTATTGCGCCCTCGCATTGAAGAAGTATGGTCGGCGATCGATCAAGAAGATCATTGGCAACCTTTTTACGATTTAGTGGGGGCACTCCAAACTAGTTAAAACAGTTAAAACCATAAATAAAATATTAATTTCAGCGTATCTAGGGAATTTTTGTTAAAATGAAGAGCTACCTGTTTATAGACAAGATACGACATGGCTAAAGTGATTTTACAAGTTGCGCCTGCACAAGTGGTCAGAGGTCAGGGGGTGGTAGGGACCATCCTAGCTGATTATCTGAATTATTTGTTTGTGGGGGGTAAACAGGCTTTAGCTAAGTTGTCAGAAATTATTGCCCCAGTCCATCAAGCTGAGCCGATCGCTGAGTGTACAGAGCAGGTACTAGCTAGTTTGCAGACCCAAGTGCATCAGCTAAAACCTGAGGGGATCGTGGCTGTGGGTGGGGGCAAGGTGATGGACTGTGCCAAATTGTTAGCCGATCGCTGTCAACTGCCGATCGTGACTGTGCCCACTTCTGCGGCTACCTGTGCCAGTTGGACGGCTCTGAGCAATGTATATGGAGCAAACCATGAATTTCTCTACGATGTAGGTTTAGCCCGTTGTCCTGAATTATTAGTGATCGATTATGACCTGATCGCAACTGCCCCCCGTCGTACCTTGATTGCTGGCATCGGGGATGCGATCGCCAAATGGTATGAAGCCTCGGTCAGCAGTGGCACTAGTACGGAAACTATGACCATTGCCGCCGTGCAAACAGCACGGGTTCTGCGGGACATTCTTTTTCAGAAGGCAGAACTAGCACTTGCGGATCCCCAACCCAGTAACCCCCCATGGCAAGAGGTGGTGGATGCTAACATCTGTCTAGCAGGGGTGATCGGGGGCATGGGTGGGGCTAACTGTCGGACAGTTGCCGCCCATGCCATCCACAATGCCTTGACCCACTTGCCTGCCAGCTTCCAGACTCTGCACGGTGAGAAGGTCGCCTACGGCATCTTGGTACAACTGCGCCTTGAAGAACAGCAGGGCAACCAACTGGCAACTACCGCTAGACAGCAACTGCTGAAATTTTACCAAGGGATCGGCTTGCCCAAAACCTTGGCAGAATTGGGCTTGGCGGACATCTCCCTCACCCAACTCCAGACCGTTGCTACCCTCGCCTGTCAGCCCCGATCGGACATCCATCGCCTGCCCTTTCCCGTCAGCCCCACTCTAGTGATGAGCGCAATGGTCTCCACCGCCGCCCACTGGCAAGAAACCCCTGTGTCATGACCTGACCGGGTCTGGGGCTTTTTCTCTAAAAATTAGCGTAAGTCCTGATCTAAAATGTAAAGATACAGTTTTAGCACAGCACAGCAGTGGCCCAAAGAAAACACCTGCTGATTGGTTCTCACCGTTCTAGTAGTGGTAAGTCAGCTACCGTACTGGGGATCGCCCTTGAATTGCAGGCTAGAGGACTGGCCATCGGCTACGGTAAACCGCTGGGTACTTTTGTTACCAAAAACCTGCCCGATGCCGCTCCCGCCCTTGAAGCCGATGTAGCTTTTATTACAGAAACTTTACACTTAAGCAAAGATTTAATATATCCCACCTTAGCAACCCTCGATCGCCACTCGGTGCGCCAGCGCCTGACTGGGGAAAACAGCCACAATTACGGGGAGCAACTGCGCTGTTATTTGGAGAATCGGGCTGATTTGTTGTTGATTGAAGCCCCTGCCAATACAGCGGAAGGAGCAGTGTTTGGCTTGTCCCTGCGGCAGATGGCCGAGGTGCTCAATGCCCCGATCTTACTAGTAGCCCGCTATCATTCCCTGCTAGTGGTTGATCATGTATTGATTGCCAAAAAACGACTGGGCGATCGGCTCATAGCTGCCGTGATCAACGATATTCCCAAAGATGAGTACCCCGAAGCCGTGAGTTTGATTCCCCCCTATTTGGCAAAAGAAGGTATTCCCGTCTTGGCAATGATGCCCGCAAATGCGATCTTGCGCAGTGTCAGTGTCGCTGAGCTAGTACATCAACTAGAAGCTGTAGTATTGCTCCAGCCTGACTATATCAATCTGGCACAGGTGATGATCGAGGATTTGCAGATTGGGGCAATGGATGTAAACTCAGCCCGCTTATTTTTCCGTCAAGCCAACAACAAAGCTGTAATCACAGGGAGCAATCGCGTGGATTTGCAGTTAGCCGCTCTAGAAACTTCCACCAATTGCTTGATCCTCACAGGCACAACCTATGTTAGTCCTGAAGTACACGATCGCGCAGCTGAACTCGGCATCCCGATTATTTCTGTACACAAAGATACCCTCACCACCGCAGGCATCATTAACCGTGCGCTGGGGCATGTACGGCTACAGGAAGGGATCAAGGTAGAAGTGATTAAGCAAATGATGAAAACCTACTTTAACTTTGACCTACTGCTGAAAATCCTGGGTCTGCAATTTGCATAGCCTATGGCACTATGAAATGTTGTTGAAGTACAGCAACTTGCGGCTTGAGGAAATTAACCAAAGCTTGAAAAAATATTCTTTATTTTAATCCTATTGAAAACTGTTGGCTTGTTTTTGAGCTGTCGGGTCAGTTTTCGTGAAAGTCTTGAAGAGTTAGATATCCAAGGCTGGTTTTCACATTGGTGTTCCTGTACCTCATAGAGTCCTACTGTTCTCTTAAAATTTTTGAGTATTGCTTAGTCTAATCGATAAAAAGTAAGAGCAGTATCCCCATAACGGCGGCGATCGTATTGCTCTAGGTTAGCAATTTGTGTGGGCAAGGGACGATCACAGTGATGTTCTACTGCGATCCCACTGTCTTGGTGTAACAAAGGCGACAACAATGCCAGTACAGGCAAATACAAGTTACTGTGGTAGGGTGGGTCAAAATAAACTAGATCGAAAGTTGTGCCTGCTAATCTGGGTAGTACCTGTAAAGCATCCCCCCTAATCACCTGCCATGACTGATCAGGCTGGCTGACCTTCCTCCAATTCGCCTCGATCAAACTGCACAGACTGGCGTGCGTCTCGATCCCTACCACCCGCATTGCTCCTAGGCGCAGAGCTGCTTCACCCATTGCCCCTGTACCTGCGCAGATATCCAACCAACTGCAATTAGGTACTGCGCCTCGCCAGATATTAAAAACTGCCGCCTTTACTTTGGCAGTAGTAGGGCGGACACCCCTGATCTTCAGTTTGCCAGCCAATTTACAAAATATGAACAGAGAAAGATAGATTTTCCACCTGATCCACAGGGATCATCCAGATTTTATTTTGGTAAGGTTTCCAGATGGCACTGAGGACATAGTGGTTGCGGATAGAAACGACGTGGACATGAGGAATACCCACGAACTTGGAACAGTTGCGCAGAAAATCCAAGGTGCGGATCAGGCGGCCGTGCAAAAAGTTAGCCATCTCTTCACTGCAATTTTGGCGGAACATCGGCACAGGTTGAGGGGGATCGAAACCGCGCACTTCATAGATTACATGGGTAGTGCCCTGATAGTTAAGTTTGCGAGTTCTAATCGTCCACTTGCAGAGATGGGCATAGCCTAAGATTGCCATTCCCAAATCAATCTGAAACTCCCGCATCTGGGCTTTTGGGTTGAGGGTGTTGGATTGGACCTTGCAGCCCGTCCACTGTTCAAACATTTCTAGGGCATCATTTTCAATATCGATCGCTGTGCGGTAGGGGGAAGGCGCAGATAGGTTAATCTGCAACTCTTGATCGTCTTGGGCTGGCGAGGTATCTTGTGCCATGATCCGCAGTTCTCCACAGGCATGAACTCAGAGGCAATTATACCCTGCTACACTCAAAACACAACTTAGTGTTTATGTCAGTTCCACTTTATCCTTTGCTAGTGGACATCTTGATTCTAACCCCTTATAATAGTTAGCCTACCACTGGAGAGGTGGCTGAGTGGTCGAAAGCGGCAGATTGCTAATCTGTTGATAGGCAGGTAACTCCTATCCGAGGGTTCGAATCCCTCCCTCTCCGTATCCTTGCTGCGATCGTAAAGCTTCTCCAGTTCTACCAGCTATTCCCATAAACCTCCTGCGTATAAACTTAAGCCAAGTTCTGTAGGCTTTTTGCCTTGGCCATCCCATTGGGGCGAAATCTCAATACCGCTCGTTTTTGGCTTAACAATTTGTCCTCAAACTCTATTTCATATTTTGCTTTGGAGGACACCAGAGGGGCAAAAAACTGCGATCCCCTGAGCTTGGTAACACTGTAGCTTCAGTTTGAGTCTTGTAAAATAAAATTTGATCATCAAAGCTAAAGATGCAGATCAAACAAGAGTGGCTGTGGCGGTGGCTAAAGCGACTGCTTATGGTTGGGACCGGGCTCTATTTGGCATGGCGGCTACAGCAAACTCTACTTATTCTGGGGATTAGCCTATTTCTGGCAGGGGCGATCGCCCCTTTTGTAGAATGGCTGGAGAAGTACAACATCAAACGAGCTTGGGCAGTAGGGATTCTGTATATTCTGCTTCTGATTGTCTTAATCCTCACGATCGCGCCCATGCCCCGTTTGTTAAATGAGCTGGGACAATTTTTTATCAATTTGCCCCAACTGATCAATCAAATACCACTCCCCGATACGCCATTCTTGGGTTTGACCCCTGAACAGGTCAGAGAAATCATTCAACCCAGTGTGATTATCAATCAAGTGATAGCCATTGGGCGGGAATTGGCTACCCAAACCCCAGAGATTATCTTCAGATTTCTAAATGCGCTGGGGATTGGCTTGTTGAGTTTGTTGATTACAGCTTATTTAGTAGTGAATGGGGAAACTATGCTCCGACGGGCCCTTTCTCCTTTCTCGGAAACAGTCAGACAAGAAATTTATACCCTTATCCCCCCCATTACTAGGTGTTTGAGTGCCTATGTGCTGGGGCGGATGGGCACTTCCGCACTGTTGGGATTTTGTACTTATCTGGTACTGGAACTGTTTTCAGTCCCCTTTAGTGGGGCATTGGGGTTATTGATGGCGGTGGTGAATTTGATCCCGTTTGTGGGGGGGATGTTGGGGCTGATTACGATCGTACTGGCCGCTTGGCACTTGGGCACAGTCAAGGTAATTATAGTATTTGGCTCTGTGCTGATTCTGCAACAAATTGAGGCATGGATTTTACAGCCGTGGCTGGTAGCGCCCTATCTCAATCTAGATCCCTTTGAATTGCTGATGTCGGTGATTATCGGTATCGAGCTGGTGGGGGTAGTGGGGGCAGTGATTGCCCCGCCTGTGGCTGGCATTGCCCGTATCATTTTTGCCCATTTTTGGCTATCGGCTGGGAAGCAAGAATAGCCATCTTCTCCGTTAAAATTGACCTAGACCATTGCGTAGCCTTATGCCTCTACCCCGCTTGTCTCTCCGCGTAGTCTTGGTGGTAGCTTTTGTTGTGCAAACCTGTGTGACAGTGGGCACGCTGGCTTTTATTTCCCTACGCAGTAGTCAGCAAAATACCAAGGAACTAGCCGGTAAAATCAGGGAGCAGGCAATTCTGCGCCTCAGACAACACCTAGATGAGTATTTGCAGTCCCCCCATACGGTTAATCAATTGACCCAAAGCGCGATCGACCGCGGCTTCATCGATCCCCAGAACCTTGACCAACTGCGGGATTTTTTCTTGGTGCAAATCCGCACATTCCCTGTGCGTTACATCGGCTTTAGCAGTCTGGAGGATCGCTTTGTGGGGGTAGATCGCCCGCCCGATGGCTCTCTGCAAATCGATCTGCGTCTGCGGGCAGGTAAGTTACAGGTGTTCAATGAACGCTTCCAAAAAGTTAAAGAAATTGACTACGCTCCCCACCGTGAAGCATGGTACCTCCAAGGCTTAACCGCCAATCAGCCGATCTGGAGCAACATTTATCAGTGGAACGACCGACCTGACATCCAAGCTATCGCCGCCAGCCAACCCCTCTACGATCGGCGCAGGAACTTAGTAGGGGTAATCGGCACCGATTTGACCCTCAACCAAATCGATCAATACCTGCAGACAATCCAGATTACTCCCAACAGCCGCATCTTTGTGGTGGAACGGTCAGGGCTACTAGTCGCTAGTTCTGTAGCGCAGCCAGTGGGCAAGGAACGCCTCGCCCTAGCAAATAGCCCCGATCCCCTCGCCCAAACTGCTAGCCAATTACTGCGCGATCGCTACCCCGACCTGAGGACAATCTCTGATATGTATGACCAATATAATGATACCTTTATACAAGTAACTAGTTATCGGGATCAGCGGGGATTGGATTGGTTGATTGTCTTGGTAGTGCCCACCAGGGATTTGATGGGGCAGGTGAACGAAAATACCCGTCTGACTTTGACCCTGTGGGGCATTGCTACCGCCATTGCCTTAGGGATAGGCTGGCTAATTGCCCGGTGGCTGGCTAAACCCATCCAAAAATTAAATGAGGATACCCAACACATTGCCCTCGATCCTGAATTTGCCTATAGTACAGGGCAGATCGATTGCAGTGTGGAGTCCAGTTGGATTGTAGAACTGAGCGGACTAGCGAGATCGTTTCGGCAGATGGCGATCCGTTTACAGGAAGTGGTGGACAAACTCCACTACCAGGCTTATTATGATCCTCTTACGGGTGCAGGCAATCAGAATCTGTTGCGCAAGCGCATCCAAGAATGTCTAGCCCAAAAGCAGGAATTTGTGTTGTTGTATCTTGATCTCGATCGGTTCAAGTCTTTGCAGTATGCCTTTGGGCATCAAATCTCTGAAACTCTCCTCCTTGAGATTGCTCTTCGGATTGCCTCCTGCACTACTCCCAAAGACACAGTAGCCCGCATTGGCATTGATGAATTCGCCGTACTGTTTTGCGATTTGGGCGATCGGCAGTTAGCCGCTCTCAAAGCTGAAGAACTGCACCAGTGCATTGATGCTCCCTTTTACATCAACGGCTCGATCATCTCCTCCACTACCAGTATTGGTGCAGTCTCCAGTCACCTGGGGGGTACTACCCCTGAGACCTATCTAGACGCCGCCGATACCGCCATACACTACGCTAAGATGTGGGGCAAAGGTAAGACGGTTTTTTATAATGCAGGCATGCAGACCCTAGTGGCGGAGAGATTGCAATTAGAATCGGAACTGAAACAAGCCATTGCCGAATCCCAACTGCATTTGAACTATCAGCCGATCGTTGATCTGCGCACGGGCAAAGTGGTGAGTTTTGAGGCTCTGGTGCGCTGGCAACATCCTAGGCGCGGCATGATGCCCCCCACCAAGTTTATTAGCATTGCCGAAGAGACAGGTTTAATCATTGCCCTCGGGCGCTGGGTGATGGCAGTCGCCTGTGAGCAGATTGAGAAACTGCATTACAATCTCCCCGACTATTTCCCTTTGAGTATTGGTGTCAATGTTTCAGAAGTGCAACTGCGCTACCCCCGCTTTTTAGCGGAAGTGGATGAGCTAATTGCCAACCTACCCCGCCACACCCTCAAAATAGAACTCACTGAAACCTGCTTGATGGAAAGTACCGATATGATCCAGAGCCTGCTGACTGCTCTGCGGGAGCGTTCTATTAGTTTGCTAATTGATGACTTCGGCACAGGCTATTCTTCCCTCAGCTACCTGCAACGACTGCCTGTAGATACCCTCAAAATCGATCGCTCTTTCATCACTGGCATTGAAAACAATCCCCGCCACTTTGACATCACCCGTGCGATCATGACCCTTGCCCACAGTCTAGGCATGGATGTAGTCGCTGAAGGGGTAGAGACCAAAGAGCAGTTGGCGATCTTGCAAAACCTAGGCTGTGAATATGGACAGGGCTACCTATTCAGTAAACCACTCCCCCAAGAAGAAGTGATTCCCTTTTTACAAAACTACCAGCCCCCAATCTAATTGCTACCACAGGCCCTAGTGCAGATTTAAGTCCGATTCCTGCCAAGTTAAGACAGCCCCAAGGGCCTCAGCTCCCTTTTGGGTTTTCTTAGGGGGGCGAAGACTATGCAAAAATTCAGGGTCCTAAAGTCTTTGAGTACTGTTAAAAAGGGCAGTCGGGAATAGGCTCTGAGCTTGTATGGCTCCTATACATGTCTCAAACTTTGTCAATGGAGTTTAGGGGATCGCCAGTCCTATCCTGATAAATTGAAACTCTGATCTAACTTTGGTAGTATGATAATTAGGAACGTGCATTTAAAATTAATCGCTTGACTCAGGCTATCAATCTTCCCAAAATAGACGAATTTTTGCAGGAACTAGCCACCATTCAACAGCAAAGTTCCAAACGCATTGCCATTCTAGGTTCCCGTCATGTGCCCATCACCCATCAGCATCTGATTGAAACCCTCAGTTATGCTCTGGTACTGGCGGGCAATCGCATCATCACATCTGGCGCGATCGGCACTAACTTTGCTGTCATTCGTGGTGCTCTGCGCGCCGATCCCAACCTGCTCACCGTCATTCTGCCCCAAAGCCTAGCTAAACAGCCGACAGAATCGCGGGAACAACTAGCTAATGTCATGCACTTGATTGAACACGGTGAAAACGATCACTTGCCCCTTGCTGAAGCCAGTATGCTCTGCAACCAAGAAATTATCACTAAATGCCAGCAACTCATCTGCTTTGCCTTCCATGACAGCCACATCTTGCGTGAAACCTGCGCATGGGCAGAAGAACAGCGCAAAGTAGTTACAGTCTTTTACTTTGACTGACCAAACCAATATAGAGCTGAAACTAACCTGAGTTTGGCATAAGCAAGGTCAGGGGAGATACCAGCCAAGGGTCTGAAGTCTTATAGTTTAACGGTTTCTCCTGTTTTGACTAACTCCTTTCCTGAAAGCTCAGTAGTAATAGTGCTAGTGGAAATTGGCATGGCATTACTCACTGCAGAGAAATAATGAGATAGCCATCTTGAAATTTTGCGCCTTTTGCCTGTTTACCTGCTAGTTCGGGGGGTAAAAAGAGGTTGCGCCGCTGATCCCCTGCTTCAATGGTAATTTCAGGTCCTAGTTGAATGAGTTTTATTTCTTTTTTGGTGAATGAGGGCAGAAATAACCTCACTTTGCCAGCAGGAATATCAAAACTGACAGCACGGGGTACGGCTTCCCCTGCAGGCACATTGAGCAGGGCAGGATTCTCTCCAACTGGCACAATTGGCAAGGGGGCAAATTCGGCTAGGTGAATGTCCCCTCTGGCTAAAACGGCAGCGATCGTCAATCCGATCTGTTGGGCACTGCCCCAGAGGTATTTAGCAGTGTGGATCGCAAGGGGATCGGCAGTAGTTACCAGATAGCCCACTACTCTGCTGGGGTCATTGACTGCTTCTTGCCCTCTGGTCAAAACATTTGCCATTGCCCCTGCCTGCTGTGCCACATCCCCCGCATCCACCTGCAAAATACTGCTCAACACTGGCTCCACAAAAGGAGCTAATGCCTGCCCGATCGCTGAGCTAGTAATCACTTGCCGAAAGCGGCGCAAATACCAGCCCAAAATCTCAGGCATCCCTAGCATTCTCAGAGTAGTAAGATCCCCTGCCCCATCAAATATCAAAACATCATAATTCCCAGCACTGTCTTGCTCTCTGAGGAAACTGAGGGCTAAGGCTTGATCCATACCAGGTAGTACCCCCAACTCCTGCCCATACACTTCCTTGAAAAAAGAACCACGCAAAAACTGGCTCTCTACCTGTTTCATGCGTTCCCAATAGTTTTCTAGTAAAAGTGTAGATTTGAGCCAGATAGCTGAAAAGTTAGGTTCTATGCTGGTGATTTGCTCCCCTAGGTCTTGGTTGAACAGTAGCCCTGTCTCAGGCTGGGTAGCGATCAATAGTACTTTTTTACCTTGCTGGGCAAAGCCTCTGGCAATGGCGATCCCACAGGTAGTTTTGCCCACCCCACCCTTGCCCAGACAAGTGACGATCAAACTCATTTGCCTGCGACCAAATTTTTCAACTTGGGACTAGGGCTGAAATAAGGGACAGGTACAGCAGGGATTTGCACTAATTTTTGGGTTTGGGGGTGGACAGTCTGCCGTGCCGCCCGCCACCGTACGCCAAATTTGCCAAAGTCCTGAAAGACTACGGTTTTGTGTTCCAGCAGGGCTTGGGAGATAGCGGTCAATACTGCCTCTAGGCTGGCGGCAGCCATGTTATGGGTGAGACCGTCCACCTCTAACATCATCCGCTGAATGATATCGCGCCGATTCAGATCAGCCATATACTACTTCCAATTCCTCTGGGAAAAACCAAGTGGTTTGATTGTCGGCAAATGCTACCACATAGCCCATGATCTGCCCATCGAGGATTTTCGGGGCTTTGACTACCCCTACTTCCCCGATGCGCTTATTTACCGAGCCACCTACGGCATCGCGCAACTTGCGCACTCTTACTTTTTGTCCTACATTCATAGTCCGTTAGCCTGAGTATGAGAAGTTTTTTTATCTTAGTGGAATTTTGCGCCCTATGCTTAGCCTAACTAGAGGCTATTTTGCCGTAAATTTGCTAAGTGTGGTGCTGATCGCATAAAACTATGACCAGAATCATGCCCCTAGGGGACTCACTCACCGACGGCTATGACTACCCCGGCGGCTACCGTCAATTCTTGTGGCGGTTTTTGGCTGAACGGGGCAAACAGATTAAATTTGTCGGGTCCCAACGGAATGGGGATCCCGATCTGCCCGAACCCTACCATGAGGGACACTCAGGCTGGCGCATCGCTGATATTCACAGCTACATCCACCGCTGGCTCACTGACCACCCCGCCGATATAATCCTGTTATTGATCGGGACAAATGATGTTTTGCAGGGCTACGATCCCACCCGCCCACCCACCCCCCTCAGTGATCTATTAGATAGAATTTATCAACTGTTGCCCAATGTAATCGTGCTGTTGGGGACATTGCCCCCCATTGATGAGCCATATTTCCAGCGACGGGTACAGGCGTTTAATGCCTATTTGCCGAGCATTGTCCAGCTACAGGCGGATCGGGGGCGCAGAATTCAACTGGTGGATATTTACACAGCCATTACCAGCAAAGATTTGATAGATGGGGTACACCCCACACCCGCTGGGCATCAGAAAATTGCGGAGGCATGGGCGCAAGTGCTATTACCCCTGCTCCCCTAGAGGGAGTGCTAAGCTAGAAAAGTATGATAAGTTAAGTTTAGTTAAGAAATCAGTTTAGTTATTCAGTCTAGTTATCCACTATGAAAACTCCTTGGCGCACTATACTCCTCTGGTTGATCCCTGCTGTAATTGTGGCATTTTTCATTTGGCAATCCTTATTTGCGCGTTCTTTGCAGTCGCAGTTCAGTGTCAATGCCGCTAATACGCGCATATCCTACGGCAAGTTTTTGGAATATCTAGAAAACCATCGGGTGCGCAAGGTAGATATTTATGAGAATGGACGGACAGCGGTTATCACTGCCAGCGATCCCCAGCTGGAAGGTAGAGAACAGCGGGCAAGGGTGGATTTGCCCCTGTATGCACCTGAGCTCTTGCCCAAACTCAAGGAGAGTGGTGTGGATTTGGCGGTCTATCCCCCTACTAATAATGGCTTTGAAATATGGGGGCTGTTGAGCAATTTAGTCTTTCCCCTTGCCCTGTTGGGGGGGCTGTTTTTCCTGTTTAGGAGGTCGTCCCAACTGGGGGGACCCGGCCAGGCAATGGACTTTGGTAAAACCCGTGCCCGTTTCTCCATGGATGCCCAAACTGGGGTTAAGTTTGATGATGTGGCAGGTATTGAGGAAGCAAAAGAAGAACTGCAAGAGATCGTTACCTTTCTCAAAAAACCCGAAAGATTTACGGCGGTGGGGGCACGCATTCCCAAGGGCGTGTTGTTGGTAGGCCCACCGGGTACAGGTAAAACCCTCTTAGCAAAGGCGATCGCTGGTGAGGCGGGTGTACCCTTCTTTTCCGTATCTGGCTCGGAATTTGTGGAAATGTTTGTGGGTGTAGGGGCTTCACGGGTGCGCGATCTGTTTAAGAAAGCCAAGGAAAATGCCCCTTGCATTGTATTCATAGATGAAATAGATGCGGTGGGCCGCCAGCGGGGGGCGGGCATTGGCGGTGGCAACGATGAGCGGGAGCAAACTCTGAACCAGATTTTGACTGAGATGGATGGTTTTGAGGGAAACTCTGGGGTGATCGTGATTGCCGCCACTAACCGTCCTGATGTTTTGGATGCGGCTCTACTCAGACCCGGCAGGTTCGATCGCCAGATTGTGGTTGATGCTCCTGACATCAAGGGTCGTCTGCAAATTCTCAAAGTTCATGCCAAAGGTAAAAAATTAGCCCCCGATGTATCTTTGGAGATGATTGCCCGCCGTACGCCCGGTTTTGCAGGGGCAGACCTTGCCAATTTGATGAATGAAGCGGCGATCTTAACTGCAAGACGGCGCAAAGAAGCAATTACCATGCAGGAAATTGATGACGCTACCGATCGGGTAATAGCTGGTCTTGAAGGCAAAGCCTTAGTGGACAGCAAGACTAAGAAACTAATCGCCTACCATGAAGTGGGGCATGCCTTGGTGGGCACTTTACTAAAAGACCACGATCCTGTGCAGAAAGTAACCTTAATTCCGCGCGGGCAGGCGGCGGGTTTAACTTGGTTTGCTCCCAGTGAAGAGCAGATGTTAATTTCTCGTTCCCAGCTCCTAGCTCGTATCACTGCCGCCTTGGGTGGTAGAGCCGCTGAAGAAGTAGTCTTTGGTGATGCGGAAATCACCACAGGTGCAGGGGGCGATCTGCAACAGGTTACCAGCATGGCACGGCAGATGGTTACCCGCTTTGGCATGTCAGATATTGGCCCGATTTCATGGGAAGGGCGGAATACGGAAGTTTTTTTAGGTAGAGACTTGGTCAGTCGCTCTGAATACTCTGAAGATGTAGCGGCAAGAGTGGATAAAGCAGTGCGTCAAATTGTCCATGATTGCTACCAGCAAGCCCTAGTCATGATCAGAGAAAATCGTGCCGCTGTGGATCGCCTTGTGGATGTACTCATTGACAAGGAGACGATCGATGGGGATGAGTTTCGGCGCATTCTCTCGGAATACACGGCTGTCCCAGAAAAGAAGCAATCAGTACCACAGCTCTGATTAGGTAAATTTCTGCTTCTCTGTGAAGGGACAGGACTGAGGCAGTTGCTCGATCTCTAGGGGAGTTTCACGATCCACTAGGTGGAGAGCCTTGCGATAGCCCCTAGGGATCGCTGATTTTAGGTCAGGTACCAAGAGTTCTTGAATTTCTGTGGGTTGTCCTCGGATCGTCCCCAACCAACTCTTCGATCGCTGCTCTGGTTGATAACCCCATTTGAGCAGAATTCCCAAGGGATTACACAATTCTTGTGCTGTTGCCTACCCCAAGCCTCTATTTTCTCAATCAGATGGGGAATGTCCAGTTCCTGCAGTTTACCCAACTGCTCCTGTGTTTATGCATAGAGATCAAACAGATTCAAGTACCGTGCTACAGCGGCTTTAACAAATTCATAGCCAACCTAGTCAGGTTAAGGGAGTGCACTTGTTTCCTTCCTAATCCTCTGTACGGTAAACCCTAGATGCCAGAACTGGAGTAATTTCCTAAGCTAAAGGTGTAGATTCACCAAACTTCACAGAAGGAGAGCGAGCCTTATGGCAAAAGTAGTTGGCATAGACTTGGGCACCACCAACTCGGTAGTAGCTGTGATGGAGGGTGGCAAACCGACGGTAATTGCTAATGCCGAAGGTTTTCGCACCACCCCCTCTGTGGTTGCCTATTCCAAAAATGGCGATCGCTTGGTCGGGCAGATTGCCAAACGCCAAGCCGTGATCAACCCTGATAACACTTTTTATTCTGTCAAGCGGTTTATTGGTCGTCGCTACGATGAAGTAACCGAAGAAGCCAAGCAAGTAGCTTACAAAGTCAAACGGGTAGGGGACAGTGTGCGCCTGGAGTGCCCTGCCCTCGGCAAAGATTTTGCCCCTGAAGAGATTTCGGCTCAAGTATTGCGCAAACTCAAGGAAGATGCTAGCAAGTATCTGGGCGAAGAAGTAAACCAAGCGGTGATCACTGTACCTGCCTATTTTAATGACTCCCAAAGACAAGCCACGAAGGACGCAGGCAGGATCGCTGGTTTGGAAGTATTGCGGATCATCAATGAACCCACTGCCGCATCCCTTGCCTATGGTCTAGACCGCAAAGCCAATGAGACTATTCTTGTCTTTGACCTAGGTGGCGGTACTTTTGATGTGTCCATTTTGGAAGTAGGGGATGGGGTGTTTGAGGTATTAGCTACCTCTGGGGATACCCATCTCGGGGGCGATGACTTTGACAAGAAGATTGTGGACTGGCTCGCCGATCGCTTCTTGAAACTAGAAGGGATCGACCTGCGCAAAGACAAGCAAGCCCTGCAACGGCTCACAGAAGCGGCAGAAAAAGCCAAAATTGAACTCTCCAGTGTTACGCAAACGGAAATCAACCTGCCGTTTATCACCGCTACTCAAGACGGTCCCAAGCACCTGGATGAAACCCTCACCCGTGCTGAATTTGAGCGGTTGTGTTCCGACTTAATCGACCGTTGCCGTAAACCAGTAGAACAGGCTCTCAAGGATGCCAAAATCGACAAGTCCAAGATCGATGAAGTGGTGCTGGTGGGTGGTTCAACCCGTATTCCTGCCATTCAACAACTGGTCAGGGATATGTTAGGGAAAGAACCCAACCAGACTGTGAACCCCGATGAAGTGGTAGCCGTGGGGGCGGCGATCCAAGCGGGTGTCTTGGCTGGGGAAGTCAAAGATATTCTCCTGTTAGATGTAACCCCGCTCACCCTGGGTGTGGAAACCCTTGGTGGGGTGATGACACCCATGATCCCACGCAATACTACGATTCCCACTAAGAAGTCGGAAATCTTCTCTACTGCTGTGGATGGGCAAACCAATGTGGAAATCCATGTTCTGCAAGGGGAACGACCAATGGCTTCCGACAATAAGAGCCTAGGTACTTTCCGCTTGGATGGAATTCCACCTGCACCGCGGGGAGTGCCCCAAATTGAAGTAACCTTTGACATTGATGCCAATGGTATCCTCTCGGTAACCGCTAAAGACAAGGGCACTGGCAAAGAACAGTCCATCAAGATCACAGGAGCTTCCACCTTGGATAAAGCCGAAGTAGAACGGATGGTCAAAGAAGCTGAGCGCAGCGCCGCCGAAGATAAGATCAAGCGCGATCGCATCGAGGCAAAGAATCAAGCCGAATCGGTGATTTACCAAGCGGAAAAACAACTCAAGGAGTTCGCCGACAAAGTGCCCGCCAGCGACAAGACCAAGGTAGAAAACCTGATTACCAACCTCAGAGAAGCCATCAGCAAAGATGAACACGATCGCATCAAGTCCTTGACTGAAGACCTGAAGCAAGCCATGTACTCGGTCAGTTCTTCTATTTACCAACAGGCAGGGGCAAGTAGCAGTACCAACAGTGCCAATGGTGGCAGTGCCAGCAGTGAAGGGGATGTAATCGATGCTGATTTCACCGAATCCAAGTAAATAAAAAATAGGTTATATTTCTAGCGAAGGGGGGATAATTATCCCCCTTTTGTTTTTTTAGGGCGGAGTGTAGCAAATTGTCAGCATCTGCCCTACTATATAGTTGCAGAAATTCTAGGGAGGTTAGTTGTGTCCACTGGCACTGAATTAAACGCTGAACCGCAAATTTTGACGGATAAGCAGTTGATCGCCCTGCCCCAGCGCAGTCACCGCTATGAGATTATCAAGGGAGAAGTAGTTAATATGCGTCATGCGGGAGCCTTACATGGCTATATTTGCAGTTTGTTGTTAGCGGCACTGGTCAGGTATATCTCCACCAAAAAGTTGGGGATTGTGTTGGATTCTTCTACAGCCTTTAGAATGCAAAACGGCAACTATCGTTCCCCTGATGTGTCCTTTTTTGCTAAGGATCGCCTCGCTGACTTGGAAGAATTACCCACAGACTGTTTAGAGGGCGCACCCGATCTGGCAGTGGAAGTGATCGCCAGTGGTGATAGCACCGATGAAATTCACCAAAAATTAGTGGAATACTTCCAGAGTGGCACAAAACTGGCATGGGTGATCTATCCCACTGAAAATTTTGTACTGGTCTATCGTTCCGCTCAAGAACCCGATCGCCTACTCAAGTCCACCGATGACCTCGATGGGGAAGATGTGATCCCGCGCTTCAAGTTGCCAGTGGCAGAACTATTCCAAAAGCTCCAATTCTAATTCAGCTAGCCCCAGATAGACAATACCTTTGGGATTAACCTGAAACCGACAGGGTAAGATTTCTACCTCTGCTGTTATTGCTTGTCTCAACAACTTGCCATACTCAGGATCGACCTCATCCCCACTGCGCCAGCGATTGCAGTCTCCCCTGTGAATAAAATAGAGAACAACGGCTCTAGTATTAGGTGTTTGCCTGACTCTGATCAATTCTCGCAGATGTTTCTGTCCCCTAGTGGTTTTCGTATCAGGAAAGATTGCTGTATGTGCCTGACTCCAGGTTGTATTCTTCACTTCTAAATAAACTTTTTCTCCCCGTCCATTTTCTAATAAGAAATCGATCCTACTGCCTTCTGCGCCATAGATTACTTCCCGCTGAATAGTAGGGTAGTCCTGAAATTGAGGCAGTAACTGTTGGTTGAGCATTTGACCAATCACCCGATTAGGCAGACTGGTATTGATTCCCACCCAAGTACCCTGCACCTCGATCATTTCCCAAGTGTAGGGCAGTTTTCTGGTGGGGGCGGGTTGATAGGACACTGCCACCCTACTGCCGATGGTGCAAACACCTGTCATCGGTCCAGTATTCGGACAATGGGCGGTAATGGTCTCCCCTGTATCCAAAAGAATATCTGCCAAGAATCTTTTATGTCGCTTAACCAACCTACCAGTCCGCAGTGGTGGAAATTGATGTACCAACATCATCACTGGTCATTTCATCTAAACATGAGACCCATTTAGGGAAGTAGGTTCTGATAGACTGGTGAGAAACGGTATTGCCAAAGACAGGGGGAATACCCCCAGGTACTCCCCTAACTGAGTTTTACTAGGATGAAAAAATTAGGCTGTAGCCTTGGCAAAGTTTTCTGCCGCAAAATCCCAGTTCACTAGGTGATCTAGCCAAGTTTGGGCATAGTCGGGACGGCGGTTTTGATAGTCTAAGTAGTAAGCATGTTCCCACACATCCATTGTCAAAAGAGGAATTTGATTGTGAATGATGGGCAGATCGGCATTGAGGGTTTTAGTAACTTTCAGGGTATTGCCTTCTAGGACTAGCCATGCCCAGCCACTGCCAAATTGGGTTACCCCAGCATTCTTAAACTCTTCCTTGAACTTCTCAAAGCTACCGAAATCATTATCAATTTTGGCCGCTAATGCTCCAGTAGGCTGACCACCACCATTAGGCTTCATGGATTGCCAGTAAAAAGTATGATTCCAAACCTGCGCCGCATTGTTGAAAATACCTGCTTTGCTGGGATCGCCCGCCACTGCCTTGATGACTTCTTCCAGAGTGGCTTGGGCTAAGTCAGTACCATCTACTAACTTGTTGAGGTTATTGACATAGCCCGCATGGTGCTTGCCATGATGGAAGTCCAAGGTTTGCTCAGAAATGTAGGGAGCGAGAGCCGACTTAGGGTAGGGGAGATCAGGAAGAACAAATGACATATCTATACCTCTTGCTTGAGACTTTTAAGGATTGTTACAAGTTATGGTACTACTTTAAGGGACAGTTTGGCGGAAAATCTGCAGGGTGGAGCAGACCTTGATCCACCCATCCTGTTGCTACTCCAGAGCCTCAATCAGCCCTGCATTACTCTCACTATCCCCTACATCAAAGGACTCCTTGGAGAAGCCACTGTAGGCCTCCATCCCATGTTCGCCGATGTCCAAACCCTCGATCTCTTCCTCTTTGCTGACCCGGATGCCACCTATGAGTGCCCTGATCCCATACCAGGCGATGAAGCTAAACACCGTAGTAAATAGCCCCACTGAAGCAATGCCAATGATCTGGGGCAGAATTTGACTAAAACCACCATAGACGATGCCCGCTTCTGGCCCTGCAGAATAGAGCACAAAATTGTTGCCAATGTCTTTTCCTGGCCCAACGGCAAAGATACCCACCGCCAGAGTGCCCCAGATACCGCAGACTAGGTGGACTGAGGTAGCCCCCACAGGGTCATCAAATTTGAGTTGGTCAAACATTTGCACAGAGAAGACCACGATGATCCCCGCAATCAACCCAATCACGATCGCCCAAGGTAGAGTAACAAAGGCGCAGGGGGCAGTGATCCCCACCAGCCCAGCCAGAATACCGTTGATGATTATAGATAGGTCAGGCTTACTCAACACCAGCCATGCGGTGATAGTTGCCCCTAAAGCCCCTCCCGCCGCCGCCAAGTTAGTGGTCAGTACAATGTGCATGATCAAGCGGGCATCTGCCGCCATGGTAGAACCAGAGTTGAAGCCAAACCAACCCAGCCAGAGGATCAAACAGCCTAGTGTTGCCATACCCATATTGTGACCGGGTATAGCGTTGATCTTGCCCCTGTCCCCATAGCGACCTAGACGAGGCCCCAATATGCCTGCACCTACTAGTGCTGCCCAGCCACCGACTGAGTGTACTACTGTTGAGCCAGCAAAGTCCCAGAAGCCTGCTTTGGAAAGCCAGCCACCGCCCCAGACCCAGTGTCCAGTAATGCCGTAGCTGATCCCTACCAACAAAAAACTGAAAATCAAGAAGGCAGAAAACTTAATCCGTTCTGCTACCGCCCCAGAGACGATCGTTGCCGCTGTACCAGCGAATGCCAATTGGAAGAAGAATTTGGCTTCTAGGGGTACACCCGTCCAGTTCAGGGAGCTAAATACCCCCTTGTAGTCATTCCCTGTAGCAGGGCTGTTATCTTCGCCACTCAAGAACCAACCACTGGTACCAAAAAAATCATTGCCATCGCCAAACATAAACCCAAACCCGATCCCATAATAGGCAAGGGTAGCAATACCGAACACAATTAAATTTTTAGCCAGAATATTTACCGCGTTTTTGCGCCGACAGAAACCAGACTCCACCAATGCAAAACCGGCGTTCATGAAAAATACTAAGAAAGCGGCAACTGCTACCCACAGGGTATCCAGACCTACCTTCAATTCAGCTTTGACTGCCTCAGCTGTCACTGGGGGAGCTGGGGGCGTAGCATCCTGTGCTACTGCGGCATAAATCCAAAACAACGCAATCAGACAGGCAAGGGGTAAACAATATGTCCACTTCACTGCGGAGCGACGCTTCTGTAAACGATGCAACTTAGTGATCAACACAGCTGAACTTTCCTCTTGACTAGAAACATAGAAGTTAAATACTATTTCCTATCAGACCAGAGGAATAGTTCACAACTTGTATTTTCTGATACAGATTTCGGAATTTCTCTGGAAAATTACTGACGCTGACGCAGGACCTCGTAGCACAATAATGCTCCAGCGATCGCCACATTAAGAGACTCTACGCCGTTGAGTACAGGAATTTGCACAACTCCATCAGCCAGTTCCAGTAGTTCCCCAGGTAAGCCGCTGCCTTCATTGCCCAGTAAAACTATGGTAGGGGGGCGTAAGTCCCATTCCCAGTAAGGGACAGGGGCACTGGCAGAAGTAGCGACTATTTGTACGCCTTTTTGCTGATATTTCGCCAGGGTTTTCCCCAAATTAGGACTGGTTTGCACGGCACAGCGAAACCACTGCCCTGCCGAAGCGCGGATCACTTTGGGGTTAGTAATGTCCACACAGTGATCGCTCAAAAGTAAACCTTCACAGCCTGTAGCCACAGCGGTGCGGATTAGGGTGCCCAAGTTGCCAGGGTCTTGGATATACCACAGGGCTAAACCGAAATATTTGATCTCTGGGTTATGCTCAGGCAGGGGGGCAGTGGCAATGACCCCATCGGGTGTAATACTAGTGGCAATTTTGGCAATAATGGCGGGGGTGAAAGTAATCAACCTTTGTGCCTGTTGGTGGGCGCGCACCCATAGGTCTGGATGCTTTTTTTGCCATAGCTCATCTGCCCCTACTATTTCCAGAGGATAGCCATACTGCAGAGCCTCTAGCAGTAGGTGGGTACCTTCAAGGATTAGTTTATTTTGATTATATCTTTCTTGACGGCTACGGGCGAGCTGGTGCAGTTGTTTCACAAGGGGATTGTGGACACTGGTAATAATTTCCCTGTCCCTCATATAGAGATTTGGCTGACGGCGATCTGTCCCCCAAAACACACATCTACATCGGTGTGGGGCGATCGTGTTCTCAGTTCATACTTGCCTGTATAGTGATAATTGCCATCAATCAAGGCATACTCAGCGGGCAGGGGATCAGTGGACAGTCGACAGAATCTAATTTCTGGCTCCGGGACTTCAGGACAGTGGGGCAAGTTCACATTCCAGAAGGTGTTGGGAGTGTAGGGTTTTGCCAGTAACAAACTTAACACCCTTGCTGTATTATGCCTTGCCCACTCCCAGTCCATCTGTTTATTTTTAATTTTGTAGTGGGAGATGGCAATAGCAGGAATGCCACGAAAACAGGCTTCTCTAGCGGCGGCAACTGTCCCGGAAGTGTAAATATCCACCCCCAAGTTGCCCCCATCATTGATCCCCGACAATACCAAATCTATCCTATGGGGAAACAACTCACTCACAGCAATCCTAGTGCAATCCGCAGGTGTACCCCCGATCCCCCAGACCTGCTCTGCTCTCTGGTGTACAGGAATGGGACAACTGGTGGTCGTTTGATGCCCACAGCCGGACTGCTCCACCAAAGGCGCCACGATCGCCCAGTCTTCATAGCCCAAGCTGACCACTACCCCCTGCAGTGCCCACAGCCCTGCCCCCTCTACACCATCATCATTGGTTAAGAGAATGATCCCCATTAGACATTGAGTTGAATGGGCGTACGAATGGGGCGCACTTCGTAGCTAGCAGGGAGAATTAAACTCTCTCCGGTCATCTCTGGCGGTTGGGGAATGCCCAAAATCTGCAGGATCGTCGGCGCAATATCCGCTAGTTTCCCGCCAGAGCGCAGTTGTACATCCCCCCCATGCCCCGGAATTTTCCGCCGTTCTCCTTCCACCAAAATAAACGGCACCGGATTACAAGTGTGGGCTGTCCAAGGTTGATGCTTCTCATCCCACATGTACTCGGCATTGCCATGATCTGCGGTAATCAAGGCTGTGCCCCCCACTTGGCTGATCGCCCCTAGTAACAACCCTAAGCAGGCATCCACTTCAGCAATAGCTTTCACTGCCGCTTCATAGTTGCCTGTGTGCCCTACCATATCGGGGTTGGCATAGTTAACCACAATCAGGGAATAGATGCCCTTGTGCACTGCCTCGATCGCCGCCTGTGTTACGGCTCTAGCAGACATCTCCGGGGCTTGGTCATAGGTGGCAACCATGGGACTGTTCACCAACTGGCGATCGCACCCCTCCAAGGGGTCTTCATTACCGCCATCAAAAAAGTAAGTTACATGAGCATATTTTTCCGTCTCCGCTGTACGGAATTGCTTTAAGCCCTGGTGGGCGATCACTTGCCCCAGCAAGTTGGTGAGATTTTGGGGGGGAAATGCCACCAACACTGGCAAATTGGGATCGTACTGGGTAAAAGTTGCCATGTACAAAGGTTGAATTAATTCCCGTGCAAACCCCTTAAACTCAGGATCGACTAGGGCTTGGGTCAATTGGCGGGCGCGATCGGGGCGGAAATTAAAGAAAATCACACCATCCCCTGCACTAATTGCCCCCTCTGTCAAACGGGTCGGCGGTATAAATTCATCACTGGTATTTTGCCCATAGAAGTTCCGTAATACCTCAGTAGCACTGCGGGCGGAATGAAGTGGTTCGTCTCGCACTAAAACTTCATAGGCACGCTGTACCCGGTCCCATCTTTTATCCCGGTCCATGAAATAATACCGCCCGCCGATGGTAGCGATCCTGCCGAGGCCAATGCGCTGGATATGTTCTTCTACTCTGCGGACAAAGTTGATCCCAGCCATGGGGCTAGTGTCCCTGCCATCGGTGATAATATGCACACAGACATTGGCGATCCCCTGCACCTTGGCTAAATCCAACAGCCCCAGCAGATGATCGAGGTGGGAATGTACACCCCCATCGGAACACAGCCCGATCAGATGTAATTTGCCTTGACTCTGTTGCAGGCGATCGCACACCTCTAACAAAGCAGGATTAGACAGGATCGAGCCATCTTCTACTGCATCGCTGATGCGCACCAACTCTTGGGGCACAATCCTGCCCGCCCCAATATTCAAATGCCCCACTTCCGAATTGCCCATCTGTCCCTTGGGCAGACCCACTGCCTTGCCCGATGCCTCCAAAAAAGTATGGGGATAAACTGCCATCAGACTATCCATCACAGGCGTATGGGCATTAGCAATGGCATTGCCGTCCGTCTCTGCACGATACCCCCATCCATCCAGAATCACTAGCACCACTGGTGAGACAGACCCTGCCATCATAGTTACAATCCTTTCACACGAAACAGCTATTTGGTTTATTTACTATATTTAACCCAATTGTTGTCGATTCTACAAAACTTTTAGGAAATATCCAGAAATTGGCGGAGATGCAACCATTAGTATTGCCTAACGGTTTGATATAGAACTCTTGCACAACTCCCGAACTCCTAAATGCCCCTAGGACTCCGAAGCGAGAAATCTTCGTCTGAATTTATTTAACCTGAGTTCGGATAAGAAGTTAGGCAAAAAACTTATGTTGGATAGTGCATCGCAGGGCCGCAAGCTACTCCCCTCTGGTTGGGGGTGAGGGTGGCTTACAGAACTTTTCTTAACCCGAACTGGCGTTACTCAATTGAGAGTATCAGATTTAGGAATGATTTTGGTAAAACACACTCCCAACATTATTAACTGGAAACTCTCAAGGTGTCCCCTAACTTCTCTCCTAGAAAGGAAGAAGTTGTACAGCAGGTCTGCTATATTTCCGATTAGGACTTAGTACTTGATAGTTCTTAAGAGAAAAAAGAAGAGTGATCACCTCACCTATCAGGACAATGAACAAGCTATAGCTGAGACCGCCAATTTTTCTACTAGTTGATTGATGCACCCGCTCAGTTTTTGATGTTGGTATCGCCCAGGTGCTAAAATCATAGCGTCAATTTTGGTCTTGACTAGCCTATGTTGGTGTCTTTACCTGCTTTGGTCAGTGGTTTAAGGGGCGGGCGGGTGGGGAGTTTTCCTACTGACACTGTACCTGCTCTGGCTGTGCGTCCCGATTGCCGTGAGCAAATTTATGCTCTGAAACAAAGACCTGCTGAAAAACCACTAATTTTGATGGGGGCAGATATGGATCAGCTGTGGGCATTTATTGATACTAACCACCCTGCTTTTTCTCACTGGCAAAGGATCGCTAATCAGTATTTACCAGGGGCATTAACTTTAGTTTTACCTGCAAACGATCGGGGAAAACAGTTAAATTCTAAGTTTACAAATTTGGGTATTCGTATTCCTCAAAATCAGGGGGCGATCGCAGTTTTACAACAGACAGGAGTGCTACTAACTACTAGTGCGAATTTGAGTGACAGTGCGCCGATTGTGAATATGCAGCAAATCAGTGATACTTTTCCAGAGGTGCTGGTGTGGAGCGGCGCAAGAGACAATCAAGCCGCAGACACCCCTTCTACAGTGGTGGCGTGGGAGCGTGACCAATGGGTGATTCTCAGGCAGGGAGCAGTTGAGTTCAACTCTGTTGAGAAGTCTGAGGCGGTGTAGTGAATTCAGGGCGGGGAGGTTTAGTACGGAAGGGAATAACTATACTCTGCCATGTCCAAGCTATACCGACACCGAAAACAGCTAAACTGAACAGCAAACTTAGAATAGATTTTTGCAGGGGAGATAGGTGCATAAACTATGAATTTCACGATCGCAGTATTGCAAGCAGATTTGAGCCGAGACTATGCTACCAATGTAGCCAAGATTACAGCAATGGTGAAGTCTGCAGCTGAGCAGGGGGCACAGGTCATTCTC
Source organism: Pseudanabaenaceae cyanobacterium (assembly GCA_046295715.1). GTDB lineage: Bacteria > Cyanobacteriota > Cyanobacteriia > Pseudanabaenales > Pseudanabaenaceae > JBKBMU01. The sequence continues at coordinate 139,725 of JBKBMU010000003.1, read as the reverse complement.
CCTTCCGAGTTGTTTGCTGGTATCTATTTTTGTCAGGAGGAACGGGAGGAGTATTTTAGTTGGGCATTGCCTGCGGACAATCATCCCCTCATTCTCCACTTCCAAAAGTTGGCGAGTGATTTGCAGGTAGTTCTACCTATTTCCTTCTTTGAGCGATCGCACCAAGTCTTTTACAACAGTGTGGCAGTGATTGATGCCGATGGTAAGGTGTTGGGCATTTATCGTAAGAGTCATATTCCAGATGGCCCGGGCTATGAAGAGAAGTTCTATTTTCGGGGTGGAAATACTGGGTTTAGGGTGTGGCAGACCCGCTATGGCAGAGTTGGGGTGGGCATTTGCTGGGATCAGTGGTTTCCTGAATGTGCCAGAGCGATGACACTTTTGGGGGCAGAAGTCCTGCTCTATCCTACAGCGATCGGTTCTGAGCCGAATAATCCTGAATTGAATACTTATCCATTGTGGCAGAGAGCGATGATTGGGCATGCGGTGTGCAATATGATTCCGATCGGTGCTGCTAATCGCATTGGCAGAGAGGGCAATCAGAGTTTCTATGGACATTCTTTTATCTGCAACCATCGTGGCGAAGTGATTGCTGAATTAGATGACCAAACTGAGGGAATAATTCTAGCTCAATTTGATCGAGAATTGATTGATCGCCAGCGAGCGAGTTTTGGCTTCTTCCGCGATCGTCGCCCAGATTTGTATGGCATCCTCACGGAATAGACCGCCTGGGCAAAATGTAGCACTGCATAGCCTCAAGGGATCCCATTTGATGGCAGAGGTTTAGCAATTGTGCAAGAGGTCTAATATCATTGTGAGCTTAATTCCCTATTTGCATTAGCCCAAAAAGACTTCTACCTATACAGAGCAAGGCTTACACAATTTTGCTTAATCTGAACTAGTTTTATAATCAGGTTTTGGTAGTAGCCTCCATCACTTCAATAATTTGACCTTCCGCATCTTTAACTAAAAAACGTAGCGGTTGTTCGCTGATAATTTTGTGTTTGATGCCCTTCATTTGGATGCGTAATAATATCTGTTCTATACAATCGCGATTGAAACAGAGATGGCGATCCCGGTGGGGGGAGATTCTTTTTGCGCCTGTAACTATATGTAATTGCAAATTTTTGCGCAGTTGATACCAAATACCATCCTTCTTCGGGGAATAGGGTGGGGGAGTGTAACCCTCTGGCATCATCCCCAACGGGGCTTCATAGCCGTAGTAATAGTGCAGGGGCACAACTGCCCGCCGCAGTTCTAACACACCTTCATAGAATGCTTGTGCTTGTTCAAGGTCAGATACCATGACTGTATGCACCTTGGGGGCACTGGAAAGAAACCACCACATGGCTACTCCATAGACTCCCAGTAGCATGATCATAATGCTCTGACTGGAAAATAAGCCTTCCATATTACCTCAAGAATCTATTCATATTCCAGTCTGACACAACTGCTAGACCGCACTCAGGATTTCACTGCAAAATTCCTCTAAAGTGAGATTGGCCGAGGGTTGGGGCGGGGGAGGGACAGTGGGATCCCCAAGGGTTTCCAACTCTTGCAGGGTCTGGGCAGGATAGGTCATAGTGAAATTAAATTCCTGAAAGAGAGGTTCTACCTCAGGATGAGCAGATGGATCTTCTACCCGACCCCGTAAGGCTTCGGGCTGGGTAGGCGGTGCTTGCACTACCTCAACTATCGTATCATCGCTGTCTGATGCAGAAATGGGGGGAGCCGCCACTTCAATCACTGTATCTTCGTGGGCTCCTGCTTCCAATGGCTCAACTACTGTATCATCACTAGCAGGAGTTGCAGGGGGTTCAATTACTGTGTCTTGAGTAGTATCTTGGGCTGTATCAATGACTGTCTCTTCTTCGGCAGGAGTTTTGTCTGTTAGTTCAATGGCAGTATCCAACTCAAAACAGATTTGCAGAACACAGCGAATTTTCACACTCTGCCAGTCTTGCCCTGGTTGCAGAACGGAGACATTTCTGATAATTTTTTCGCCGTCGCTGTTGGTCTGACTGCATTTTTCTAAAGTTTGGCTGATATGCTCTAGTTCGGGATTGCTGTGGTGTAAAGCTTGTATCAACTCTGCCAAGGTGCACAAACAGAGAATTTTTTTGCCTGTGTCATCAGTCAGACGGATAATCGTATCTTGGTACTGTTGTAAACTCATTTGCACCTGTGAGAGCTTAGGCATTAAAATCACAGGGGAAGATACTTTAACCTGCCGATTTTGTCCAGACTGAATTGAGCGGGAAATGTCGGGAATGTTAGTGTTAGTGTTCTGAGCTACTACTTTTTCGGGCGGTAACTCCTGCAGAAAAATTTCACTCTTCCAGTTGGCAGACTGCACTAGGACTTTGGCAATACTGGTTACCTGTAGATTTTTCATGCCCCTTTGGATAATCTCCACCATAGTTTTCTGGTTGAGGGGGCGTTCAGAGTGTAAGCGCACCTCCAAGTTGTTGCCTTTGCGGGTGGCTTCAGCGATCACTCCCTTGGGACGCAGAGATTTATTCATCAAAGCAGCGATCGCATTGGCGTCCCCCTGCCGTGCTAGTTCAATAGTATTAACTGGTGCCATATCTAGTTTCCTTCAATTCCCCCATTATTATTAGATTACTCTAGGTTAGCCCAAAAAACTATTGAGAATTTCGCTGAGCCGCATGATTGTATTCTCAGGAAATATGACATTTGTTTGCATTTTTGTTACATACTGGTGGCGGTTCTGCTCCAGTTGATAAATGGCGGTTAAAAGGGTGCGATCGCTCAATTCTTCTTCCAGTATTAATATGCTATAGCCCTTGCTGGCAAAGGACTGGGCATTGAGGATTTGATCGCCACGGCTGGCTTTAGTGGGGAGAGGGATTAAAATATGAGGCTTGCGCAGAGCCAGTAACTCAAAGATAGCATTAGCCCCTGCACGGGAAACCACTATATCAGCTAAGGCAAAAATATCGGGCAGTTCCGCCAATAGGTATTCATACTGGCGGTAGTTAGGTAAATCGGCTAATTCAGGGGCGAGGTTGCCTTGACCGCAGAGATGGATCACCTGAAAGTCCGTGGTCAATTTGGGTAGAAGCTGGCGGATCGCCCGGTTGATGGCGTATGCACCTGTACTGCCCCCCATCACCAACAGGGTCGGTAAGTGCCTAGAAAACTGGGTGAAGGCAAGGGCACGATCAAGATCCCCTGTCAATAGCTCAGGGCGGATGGGCAAGCCCGTACATTCGGCTTTGGGGCGATGTTTGCCGAGGTATTCTAGAGTTTCAGGGAAAGTTACACAGATTTTGTGGGCAAAGGGCAGAGCTAGGCGGTTTGCCAAACCAGGGGTGTAGTCAGATTCATGGATCACAGTGGGAATACCCAAGCGGGAAGCTGACCAAATTACAGGTACAGTTACAAAGCCCCCCTTAGAAAACACTACATTGGGGCGCAGTTGGCGCAATAACCAATAGGCATCAGCTATCCCCTTGAGCACCTTGAACGGGTCAATTAAGTTTTGCCATGACCAGTAACGGCGCAGTTTGCCCGCACTGATGCCATAGAAAGGGATGCCCGCTTGGGTAACCAGCTGTTTTTCAATGCCAGTGGGTGAACCGATGTAAAAAATTGACCAACCCTGTTGTTGCAAAGTGGGCACTAGAGCCAGATTTGGGTTCACATGACCAGCTGTGCCCCCCCCTGTCAAAACGATTCGTTTTAGAGCCATCTGCCCCCCCGAAACCGCCAGCGGGGAAATAAAATCCGCATCACCGTCTGGGAAGCGGTAAATACCCCCAACCACACCAGGCTATAGTGCCACAGAAATAAATCAGGGCGGAAATTGTCTAGGTGGGTAATTTGTAAATTCCTCAGTGGCCAGCCCAGGGGCAAATAGATAAAAAAGCCTTCCCAAATGCCTGCCAACAATTGAAACAGAGCGGGCCAGTCGTGATCCCAGCGGAAGCCGGGATCCCATGCTGTCCATACCAGTACCAGCCAGTAGATATTCCCTGCAGACGCAACCCAGCCCACAGCAAAGGTCAGAGTAATCAATAGGCCTACTGTCCCTAACAACAGTAAACGGGTTTGCCATCTACCCATGAGGGTGGAAGTCATAGTAGCTTGGTGCGGTCTTCCAGAAACATGCGCAAAGAGGTGAGGTATTGGGTGGCAGTGGAATAGTATTCCAGATCCCCTAGGGTGTCCAGCCGCTGTTCGTTGCGGGTAATTAGACTCAATAATTCTAAAATCCGCCCGATCTCTTGCAGGAGTTTAGCTTTTTCTAGGTGCTCAAACTGCACCCAGTCGCCAAATTTCTGTGTCCATGCTTGGGGATCGGTGTTGTATTCTTGATACTTGCGACTGTATTCCTGCAAGTAACCACGCAAGAGGGCAAAAATTTCCTGTTCACTCATGGTTCTTCCCCTAGACGATCCTGCCTTAATCATACTAAGAAACAATCCCTAGTTTTTCATGTCTAGGTATAAATTGGGTTTGGGCTTGCTCAGCGGCACTTCTGTAGATGGGATCGATGTGGCATTGGTTGCGGTCGGGGAACAGGGGGGATTAGGGGCGGTATTGATAGCAGGTGAGACATTCCCCTATGCCCCAACTCTAAGAGCAGAAATTTTACAGGTGGTGGCAGGGGAAAGGCGATCCCTAGCAGAACTCATAGAGTTGGACAACCAGATCGCACTGGCATTTGCTGAAGCGGGGTACCGCTTGGTCAGAGCAGTGGAGCAGACTCCTGATTTCGTTGCTTCCCATGGGCAGACAGTATGGCATCAGCCCCCCAAGGGCAATCAGTTGGGCTATAGCTGGCAGATGGGCAGGGGGGAAGTCATAGCCCAACAGTTGGGGATCGCCACTGTGGCTGACTTTCGCAAGGCAGATGTGGCAGTGGGGGGACAGGGCGCACCCCTCGTACCCATGGTGGATTGGCTCTTACTGACCCATCCCTATGTTGACCGAGTGGTACAAAATATCGGCGGCATCAGCAATTTTACCTATCTACCTAAGGGGGCACAGGCAGAACAAGTGATGGGTGGGGACAATGCCCCGGGGAATGTGTTGATTGATCTGGCAATGCAGGCGTTGTACCAGCTACCCTTTGACCCTGCAGGCACAGTGGGGCGATCGGGCAAAATTTGTGCAGAATTAGTGGATTTGTGGTTGGCAGATGATTTTTTACAACAGCCACTGCCTAAATCTACAGGTAGGGAATACTACAGTAACGCTTACTGGCAGGCACGCTATCGGGAATGCCAAGAGTACGGCTTAGCTAAGGCGGATGTGGTTGCCTCTCTCACTGAGTTTACTGCCAGAGCAATTGCTAACAGTTATCAACAATTATTACCTGCTCTGCCCCAACAAGTGATTCTCTGTGGCGGGGGTAGCAAAAATTTATTCCTCAGGGATCGCTTGCAATGTCATCTGGGGGATATTCAAATTCTCACTAGCGATCGCGTAGGAATCGATGCCGACTATAAAGAGGCGATCGCCTTTGTGGTGTTGGGTTACTTGAGGCTACACAACCGTGTGGGAAATCTCCCCCAGATTACGGGGGCAAAGAAGGCAGTGCCACTAGGTGAAGTGTTCCTACCCTAGGGTGGGGGTTCAGGGGCAATAGGTTCGGGCAGGGGTGGCTCAGGGGCAGGGGCAACAGGTTCGGGCAGGGGGACTGGCTCAGGGGCAGGGGCAACAGGTTCGGGCAGGGGGACTGGCTCAGGGGCAGGGGCAACAGGTTCGGGCAGGGGGACTGGCTCAGCCACTACGGGGGGTTCTGGGGATGGAGTAACCTGCGGTTCCAGTTTGGGTGTACTGGGGGGCGGAGGATCGCGCCGCACAGTAGCAGGTTCAGTTCTGACAGGGGTGGCGCGAGTTTGTTCCTGAGGGCGATACTCTACTTTGGCAGGGGTGCGGAGCGCTACTTTCAAGTCCCTCTCCCAAGTGGCTTGACTGGCAAACCTGACCGCAAAACCAAATAATAACTTACTCTCCCGAAACCGTCTTTCTAGGTCGGACTGGGTGGGTCGTTGCACAGTTTCGGGTACACCATTCTGTTTGATGGGCAATTCCTCACCTCGTTTTAGGAGAATTTCTTTGCCCCCATTGGGGAGTTTAAGAATGGCATTTCCTTCTAAAACCAGTAGGGTATGTCTGTTATTCCCTTCTGTTGTAACTTCTCCATATACTACCCCATCCCTAGTAGTGAGCGCTCCGAAAGGGGTTTGTAAACTTACCCCCTCTTTGAGGGGCTGACCATTTTCTACCCGCCCAATTAACAAAAACTTGCCCCTATCCAACTGCACTTGATTGGCACTAGTCAGAGTCAGCCTGCTGTTACCACCAATGCGCACGATCGCCCCATTGTTCAACAGTACCTGTGCTCTACCTTCCCCTTCCGTTCTCACGGATTCCCCCAGACGCAAATTTGTCCCCAACTGGGCAGTGCGATCTTGGGTGCCATTCAGAAAACGCACTAACACAGGACGGCTACGGATTTCATCCACTTGGGCGATAATTTCCGTAGGTACAGTTTCATTGGCAAAAGGTTTGGGTGGATAACTGACACTACAGCCACCCATCAATACACCCAGCCAGGCCATGTGCCATCGTTTCATCTTAGGCTATAATGGTAAACTGCACAAAATTAGGCAGATTATAACAAATGAAACGCAGTAATGTTCAGGTAATGCTCACCAAGGATGTTAGCAAACTGGGCAAGGTGGGTGAGCTAGTGAGTGTCCGCCCCGGTTATGCCCAAAATTATCTCATCCCCAGAGGCTTGGCAGTGCGGGCTACACCGGGGGTAGTGCAAGAAGTGGAACGGCGCAAAGAAAAAGAAAGACAAAGGCTCCTAGCGATCAAACAAGAGGCAGAAGCTAAGAAAACAGCACTGGCTACCATTGGCGGCTTTATTATCAAGAAAAAGGTGGGCGAACACAATGCTATCTTTGGTTCGGTAACTGAGCGGGAAGTTGCCCAACTCATTGAAGCCAAAACCACTTTTACGGTGGATCACCGCATCATTACCCTACCTGAAATCAAGACCATAGGCACTTATGATGTAACCCTAAAACTGCACGCCGAGGTAACGGCAACAATTAAGCTCCAAGTTGTGCCAGAGTGATAAGCGACTGTTAAACTACTGCAATAACTGTTAAAATTCTCTCAGTTTTCAGTTGCATAGGAACACTTGGTCGTGAGGATCGCAGTAGATGCTATGGGCGGGGACTATGCTCCCCAGGCAATTATTGATGGAGCGGTGCTTGCTCAACAACAGTACAACTTGGATATTGATCTGGTTGGTGATCCCGAGGTTATTGCTAAGTATTTGCAACAGCACCACTGGCAGACAAGCGATCGCCTACGGATTGTGCCAGCCGAAGGGGAAGTTGACATGGCAGAAGAACCCCTCGATGGTTTGCGCAAAAAGCCCCGTTGCTCGATTGCGGTAACCATGGAACAGGTAAAGAAAGGGGAGGCAGTAGCGGCAGTGGCGGCAGGGCATACGGGGGCGGCGATGGCGGCGGCATTGTTGCGGTTGGGCAGACTCCCCGGGATTGACCGCCCAGCGATCGGCGCATTACTGCCGACCATGATCCCCCACAAGCCTGTATTGCTATTGGATGTGGGGGCAAATGTGGACTGTCGCCCGCGCTTTTTGGAGCAGTTTGCCCTGATGGGGTATTTGTACAGTCGGTATGCGTTGGGGGTGGCAGAGCCGAAGGTGGGGCTATTGAATATTGGGGAAGAACCCTGTAAGGGGAATGATTTGGCAGTGCAGGTACACCAGGCATTGGCAGATAGCGATCTCCCCTTTGCGGGCAACGCCGAAGGCAGGGATGTGCTCAAGGGCTATTTTGATGTGATCGTCTGTGATGGGTTTGTGGGGAATATCTTGCTCAAGTTTGCTGAAGGGGTGGGGCAGACTGCCATGCAAATTATGAAAGAAGAACTACCCAAGGGCTGGCGGGGCAAGTTGGGATCGCTATTATTGAGACCTAATTTTCGCAGAGTCAAGGAGCGCATGGATGCAGATGAATATGGCGGCGCACTCTTGTTGGGGGTGGCGGGTGTGTGTGTGATCGCCCACGGCAGCTCCAAGCCTCCCAGTATCGCCAATGCCATTCGTGTAGCCAGAGATGCGGTCAATAACTGCGTGCTAGATCATCTCAAAGCCGAAACCACAAAGCGCAAAGCCCAGACTGTTTCCCAATGAGTAGTTATGGTGTGCGCCTAGTCAGTAGTGGGTCGGCTCTGCCTGAGCGGGTCATTACTAATGCGGAATTAGCCCAATGGGTGGATACCTCAGATGAATGGATCACTACCCGCACGGGGATCAATCAACGGCATATCATTGGGGCGCAGGATTCCACCACCAGTCTGGCAGTGCAGGCAGGACAACAGGCATTGGCAAAAGCAGGTTTAGCCCCCACTGACCTCGATCTCATTTTGGTAGCCACTTCCACCACTGATGATCTATTTGGCACTGCCCCCAAAGTCCAGAGGGATTTGGGGGCACAACAGGCAGTGGGTTTTGATCTATCTGCCGCCTGCTCGGGGTTTGTGTTTGGTTTGGTAACTGCCAGCCAGTTTATCCGCACGGGGCTGTACCGCCACATTCTCCTCATTGGCGCAGATACCCTCTCCCGCTGGGTGGACTGGGACGATCGCCGCACTTGTATTTTGTTTGGCGATGGGGCAGGGGCAGTGCTATTGACTGCTACTAGCCCCCAACAGGATGCCCTCTTGTCCTGTGAGCTAAGGAGCGATGGCACAGGCAACCACTTGTTAAATTTACTTTACAATCCTGAGAAACACACCTTTGACCCTGTGTTTATGAACGGCAAAGAGGTGTATCGGTTTGCGGTTACGGTTGTGCCTGAAGTGGTAGAAAAAGCAATCCACAAAGCCAACTTGACCACTGCCGATATTGACTGGTTAGTACTGCACCAAGCCAACCAGAGGATCATTGATGCGGTGGTGGAACGGCTGGGGCTTCCCCCCCACAAGGCGGTGAGCAACATGGGGCGCTGTGCCAATACTTCTGCGGCTTCCATTCCCATTGCCATTGATGAGTGGATCAACAAGGGCGCGATCCAAGAGGGGCATATTTTAGCCTTAGCGGGGTTTGGGGCAGGGTTGAGTTGGGGGGCAGTGGTGGTGCGCTGGGGCTAGGCAGAACTGAGCAGGGGGGGGCGACCATCGAGGGGAAAGAAGCGCAAAACCGCTTTGCCTATAACATTTTCCACAGGCAGAAAGCCCCACACATGGGAATCGTTGCTGTTGTTGCGGTTGTCCCCCATCACCCACAAATAGCCCTCTGGCACTGTAATCTCTGGTAATTCATACTTGGGTGGCTCAGCAATGTAGTCTTCTTTTTGGGGTAGATCATTGACAATTACTTGCCCATTGTGAATGGCAATGCGATCGCCCCCCACGGCAATTAGCCGTTTAATGTATGCCTTGTGGCGATTGAAGGGGGGATAGAAAACAAGGATGTCTCCCCTTTGGGGCGGGTGCAAGCGATAGGAAATTTTATCCACCAAGATGCGATCGTTTACTTGCAGAGTAGGCTCCATTGAACCAGAGGGAATATAGCGGGGTTCAATGATAAAAGTACGCAAGACACATGCCACTGTGAGGGCAATTAATACTACTCTGATAAATTCTTTGAACTTGTTGGTAGGCGTTGCCAGCGGTTGCTTTTGGACTTGCACCTCAGTCATAGCATTCTCATTTTTACATCCAGAACTCTATTATAACTATGATTGGCAACCAAGAGTTGATTTACCCCTCCCAACTGGTCAGTGAATTTAGTTATCTCAATCATAGAGTTACAGTGAGTGCACCTAATCAATTGGTAGGCTAGTAATAGGAAATTCCTATGATTTTTTCAGCAGTAGATCACAGAAGTTATAATTAACTGTAGCTATGATAATAAGCGCAAGTATAAAAAATTATGTCTCTAACCCAGTTACAAAATTTTTTAGATAACACTGCTTTTGCAATTTTACTGGCAACCATGCTGGTCTACTGGGTGCATAGCCTCTTTCCCAGTTTAGCCTTTTTGCGGGCGATCGGCACAGGGGGCATGACAATTGCCAATTTGGCTATTGCCACCCTGTTGGGGGCAAGGTGGCTGGATGCGGGTTATTTCCCCTTGAGCAATTTATATGAATCTCTATTTTTTGTAGCATGGGGGATCACTACCATTCATTTATATGTAGAAAATGGCATTAGTCAGGATTTTCGGGGCAAGCACTTGGTGGGGGCATTTACCAGTCCGGTGGCGATGGGGATCACGGCATTTGCAGCTTTGAGCCTACCTGAGGATATGCAGAAGGCAGTGCCGCTGGTGCCAGCCTTGAAGTCCAACTGGTTGATGATGCATGTTTCTGTAATCCTGTTGAGCTACGGGGCGTTGATGGTAGGGAGTGTCTTGGCAGTAGCTTTCTTGTGGGTATCTAGGCAAGAACCTGTGGCACTTCAGGGGGATTCTTTGGGGGTTACTAGTTATAGAGCTAATGACAGTCTATGTGCCACCCTGGACAACTTGAGCTATCGGGCGATCGGTCTGGGGTTTTTACTGCTGACGGTGGGGATCATTGCTGGGGCAGTGTGGGCAAATGAGGCGTGGGGCACTTACTGGAGTTGGGACCCGAAAGAAACATGGTCACTGATTGTATGGTTGGTATATGCTTCCTACTTACATATGCGCCTGACTAAGGGGTGTCAGGGCAGAAAACCCGCACTGGTAGCTAGTTTGGGCATGATCAGCGTCTGGGTGTGCTATTTAGGTGTAAACTTGCTGGGCAAAGGTTTACATAGCTATGGTTGGTTTTTTTAGATGCCCACTCTTTACTGTGCAGTTACGGCCCATGGGTTTGGTCATGCAACACGCATTGCTAGTGTATTAGCAGTGCTTCAAGCCCAAGCACCAGAAATCAAACTAATTATTGCCACGAATGCGCCCCAGTGGTTATTGGCACAGCATGTAAACGAATTTGTCTATCATCAGCGCAGTTTTGATGTGGGAGTGGTACAGGCGGATGCTTTGCAAATGGATAAATCCGCCACCCTTAAGAAATGGCAGAACTTACAACAGCAAGTCCCCAGTCTGATTAGCCAAGAAGCGCAGTTTCTTCAAGCAGAGAAGGTAGATTTAGTGTTAGCAGACATTCCCCACCTAGCGGTAGATATTGCCCATACAGCGGGTGTACCCTGTTGGATGATGAGCAATTTTGGTTGGGATTTTATTTATCGCAATTGGGGCGCACCTTTTATAGAATTAGCGGACTGGTTGAGCAGTTCTTATCACAAGTGCGATCGCCTTTTCCGTTTACCCTTTTATGAAGCCATGTCCAGTTTTCCAGTTATTGAGGATGTGGGCTTAACAGGTACAAAGCCCCATTTTGACCCCGTTACTTTGTACACCAAACTAGGGCTTGATCCCCACAAAAGAACTGTGTTATTAACTTTTGGGGGGTTGGGTTTGCAGGCGATCCCCTATGGCAATGTAGCGAGATTTCCTGATACCCAGTTCATTACTTTTGATCAGGATGCCCCCGATTTACCTAATCTCAAAAAGGTCGATCGCCACACCCAAATTCGTCCTGTAGATGTGATGCAAGTGTGCGATTTAGTGATTACCAAACCCGGCTATGGCACCCTCTCGGAAATCTATCGCAGTCATAAACCTGTGGTCTGTTTAACTAGAACTGACTTTGCCGAATCAGATCTACTGATTACGGGGGTGCGGGACTATATGCACCATATTATTATCGATCCCCCTGAGTTTTATGAAACAAGCTGGGAATTTCTCAACTGGTCAATTCAACCACCTGCCACCGACTTAAAATTAGCAGAAGATGGTGAAGTAAAAATTGCTGAAGGGATTTTGGACTATTTATGTTGATGCATCTTTCAGCCCAAAATTTACGCATTTGGCAGACATGTCGGCGCCAATTTCAGTATTGCTTTATTGAAGAACTGGGATTGCCCATCAGTTCTAAACAGCAAAAAAGCCAAGAATTAGGCAGACAATTCCATCTCCTTGTGCAACAGTTACGGTTGGGTTTACCTGTAAAACAAATTACTGACCTAGCTCCTGAATTAAAGAAATGGCTAGAGCAATATCAGCAATACCCACCCCCCCTAATTCTGGGTATGGAATATGTGGAACATCAACGCAGTATTAAATTTGGGAGTTATATGCTTACGGGGATTTATGATTTATTAATTCTGGGACAGAATCAGGCACAAATTGTCGATTGGAAAACCCACCAAATTGCATCTAGTTATGAGCAACTAAAGACTGACTGGCAAACTTGTCTATATCTCTACTTGTTGAAAAGTACAACTGACTATCTCCCTACGCAAATATCTATGACTTATTGGTTTGCCAATGCTGAACCTGCCCACAAATCTGTAACTATTCGTTATGATGACCAGTGGCATTGGCAAATTCATAAACAACTATTGGAGATCACAACAACTTTGACCCAACAACTACTACCTCTACCTGCCCTTACTCCCGAAAGTCAACCCTGCCAAAAATGTGAATTTAATTATCGCTGTCATGGGGAACAACTGTTACCAGATATTGAAGCGATCCCAGAGGTGGCAATTTGACAAGCCTAGTAACGCAGTAGTGTTGAATATAGTCATTTCTATTAAGTTTGAGACAATTACTATCGCCTACAACTTAAGAGCATATTTTGAGGTAAGTAAGAGAATCTGTAAGAACTCACAGAGTGCCCCATACTATAGCAACTCGTGAATTTATGTGATTCAGTCAAGAGGCAATAATCTAAAGTTTGAAAAATCGATGAAAGCCTACTTTATTGACTTAAGAGAAAAAATCATTTCAGCATACAACAGTCAAGAGTGCTCTCAAAAGCAGTAAATTGCTCTGCAAATTGCTGTAAGCTTATAGCACTGCGCAATACCGTCGAGACAGGCTCAAAAGATTGCAGTTTTTTTCGCCTCTCCCTCGATGTCAATAAGGGTGGAGAAATTGTGCAAGAGGTCAAACTACATTTTTCAATCTAAAGTGAATTGACTATAAAATCTGTAACTAAAGATTAATTACCAGTGGAATAGCGTAAAAGTTATACTCAGACATTCATCTCTTTTACAGTTCCCTTAGTAAACGAATCTGGGCGATAATAAAAATTACAGGAATAATTCTACTGTAATTAGTAGCGATCGTACGCCAGCCCAAATCAGCAAAGAATAAGCCCCACAAGGTGGGGGTAAGTACCCCTAAAATTGTTCTCAGCGCCGCATATTGTCCCAAGGCAGTAACTGCTGTTCTTTTGGCTAAAATAGTGGCAATTTGCGATCGCAGTCTAGTAATAGCTAAGGCAGTTCCACCTTTGACTAACAAACTAATTTTATCTTTTTGGGGTAGTTCTCCCTCGACAGGTTTGGCTAGTACTTCTTGTTCACTGGGTGTAAGATTGCGCCATGATCTCTCAATTAAGTGTAAAAATAGTTCCGATTCTATTTCTTGGACTGTTTGAGTTTGTTTATATTTTACTTTCAAGTATCTACACACTTTTTCTAATACCATGCGGTATGGTATTTGCTTAGCTTTGCCCCTCAATACAGTGAGACCGTCAGCGGCAAGGAACTTAAATCTTTCAGCGATCGCATCGATTAGTTCTGCCCTAGATTTGCTTTGTACTTCTTCTACGGGCGGGGCGATCAGGTAGTCAAGGGGGTTAAACTGTCTCTTAAAGAGTACGGCGGCAATCTGATCCAATTCTTCATCAGTTGCCAAGTGCAAGGCTCTATATAGTTCGTCTTGATTAGTATCCATGACCAATAACATCCTCTGGGGAAGTATTGTAGCGGAAGAACTCTATCTTGGGGGAGTGCGCCTAGTATGTATTTCCCCAGGATCGCGCTCTACGCCCTTGGTATGGGGCTTAACAAAATTGCGCCATTTTCAGCCGGATTTACAGTTAGTTGTACACCTAGACGAAAGGAGTGCTAGTTTTTTTGGCTTAGGTTATGCCAAGAGAAATGGGGTACCAGTGGTTTTAATTTGTACCTCGGGAACCGCACCTGCCCACTATTTTCCAGCTATTATAGAAGCTAATTTAAGTTTGATCCCGTTGATTATTTTAACTGCTGATCGTCCCCCTTATTTACGCCACCGGGGATCTCCACAAACTAGCGATCAAATTAAACTATACGGGGATCAAGTGCGCTATTTTAATGATGTGGGTTTACCTGATCCCAGTCCAACAGGAATCAATGGTTTAAGAAATACAATCAGGCAAGCGATCGCTTGCTCTGTAGGAGTTTTAGGTAGTCCCAAAGGGGCAGTACATCTAAATTTTCCATTTGCTGAGCCATTGGTTGATCAACCTAATTTAGAATATCCTTTTTTCCAGTCAGTAACCCCTTCACTATTGCAACTAACTAGCCCCCAATCGCAAGTTAAACCAGAACTAATGTTAGCTATCTCTGAAAAAGTTACTCAAATTGTAGAGGGAATAATTATTTTGGGAATCGGTAATTTTCCTGATAATTTACTAGATGCCGTGCTTAGCTTCAGCGATCGTGCAGGTTATCCAGTTCTGGGAGAAGCAATTAGTTTACCAAGGAGTAAAGTAATTAGTCATTATGATAGTTTTCTGCGGTCAGTTCAGTTTTGTTCTGCCCATGTGCCTAAATTAGTGCTTAGATTTGGGGGGATGCCTACTTCTAAATACCTATGCCAATGGCTGGCACAACATCTTAACCACTGGCAAGAAATTGTAATCAGTAATAGTTTCACTAATCCCTTGAATGGCAATAGTCAAATTTTAGCTTGCGATCCCCTGTGGTTCACTAAAGAATTAAACCAACTGATACCCCCTAGGACTATGCACAGCCCTTGGCGGGAAAGTTTTCTGCTAGCCAATCGCTTCAGTACAGATATAACTAATAATTTCCTTAGTCAAGTAACATTTCCATTTGAGGGGATCATCTATCAAAAATTGGCTGAATATTTACCTGAAAATGCTTGTTTATATGTGGCTAATAGTATGCCTACCCGTGACTTGGATACTTTTTTCCGCAGTCATAAACCAATTAAAATTCTAGCCAACAAGGGTTGTAATGGCATTGATGGCACGATCGCCTGTGCTTTGGGAGCAGCTTATCAGCAGGAAAAACCTACAGTCTTAGTTTGTGGGGATATTGCCTTTTATCACGATCTAAATAGTCTTTTAACTGCTCATAAATATCAGATAAATTTAACTATAATCCTGCTTAATAATGATGGGGGCGGCATTTTTCAATATCTACCCATTGCTAACTATGATCCCCCATTTCACGAGTTTTTTCTCACTGCCCATGGTTTGGAATTCCATAAACTTGTGCCCGCCTTTAATTGCCAATACCAATTAGTTACCACTGTTGAACAATTGGAACGAGAATTATGCTTGATCCCTGCACAAATTGGTACAAAAGTGTTAGAGATTTACATTGATCCCCAGAGAAGTTACCACCTGCACCAACAACTTTGGCAGAGGGTGCGCACGGGTATTGAGCAATTGTTTAGGAATGGAGAATAGGGAACTCGAATCCCTGACCTTCGCGGTGCGATCGCGACGCTCTACCAACTGAGCTAATTCCCCATGTATTAAGATATACAAGAATATCTCAATTATAGTCAAGATGAACAAAATTCCCATAGTAGTTGTGGGGGCCACGGGCAAAATGGGGCGAGAAGTAATCCGCACTATGTCCCGTGTCCCTGACATTGAAATCATCGGTGCGATCGCCCGTAGTCATGTGGGGGAAGATGTGGGAGAGGTAGTGGGCATTGGCGCAATCGAGGTGCCTGTCACTAATAACCTCGAGGTGATGTTGGCACAAGGTGTGCAAGACCGCAAGGCTAAGTGTGTAATGGTGGATTTTACCCATCCGAGCGTGGTCTATGACCACATCCGCAGTGCGATCGCCTATGGGGTCTATCCAGTGGTGGGCACAACAGGTCTGAGTGAGGCACAAATCAAAGATTTGGCTGAGTTTTGCCATAAAGCTAGCATGGGCTGTGTAATTGCCCCCAACTTCTCAATTGGGATGATCCTGCTCCAGCAAGCTGCCGTTGCCGCTAGTCAGTATTTTCAACATGTGGAAATAATAGAGATGCACCATAACCAGAAGGCGGATGCCCCCAGCGGCACAGCGATCAAGTTAGCTCAAGCCCTATCAGAACTGGGACACACCTATAACCAACCCTCAGTCCAAGAAAAAGAACATCTTGCAGGGGCAAGGGGTGCTGTCATGGGCGAAAATGTGCGCATCCACAGTATCCGTCTACCAGGGCTATTGGCTCACCAAGAGGTGATTTTTGGGGCAATGGGAGAAATATACACCCTGAAACATGATGTAAGCGATCGATCCTGTTATATGGCAGGGGTGTTACATGCCATTCGCCGCGTGATCCACCTAGAATCCCTAGTTTACGGCTTAGAGAAGTTACTGTAGGTCAGCCAGTATCTGATCAGCTAAGATCTTGCCTGTGATTGGTGCTAGGAGGATACCATTGCGGTAGTGCCCCAAGGCTAAGTATAAATTTTCATATTCACTTCTACCGAGGCGCAGTTCTTCATTGGGCAGGTAGGGACGGAAACCCCACCATGTTTCTATGATGGGCATGGTGGCGATCCCGGGGTATAAGTTTATTGCCCCTTGGAGTAAATAGGCGATCCCGCCAGCGGTGTTGCCTGGCTGAAAGCCCACATCCTCCACAGTTGCCCCAATCACAATTCTGCCATCTTGTCTAGGAATAATATAAATGCCCTGTCCATAAATCACCCGCTGGAGAGCACGATCGGGATCAAATACAGCGATCATCTGCCCTTTGCGGGGAGTAACAGGCAAAGGTAGTAAATCCTGTGTCCATGCACCTGTGGCTAAAACATAAATGTCGCCCCTAATTTTGCCTGCACTAGTTGCCAAATGGCTCACTTTGTTACCCGTAAATTCTAGGCAATGCACCTGTACCCCTGTCTTGATCTGCACCCCTAGGGATCGTATACCCCATACTAATGCCTGTCCCAATTGGCGATTATCCACTTGCCCATCTTCTGGTAGCCACAGGGCACCCTGCACCGACGATCCCAGCCCTTTTTGCTTGACCTCAATGCCTGCTCTATCCAGATATTGGGGATGGTTAGTATCTGTACTGGGCTGGAGCATGCCGCAACACCAGTAACCGCAGTCGATCCCCGTCTCCCTTTGTAAATCAGCGATCCACTTCGGGTATAACTGCAAACTTTGTAAACTCAACTGTAGTAGTTCCCCTGTCAAGCCTTCTGCTGTGGGGGCTAACATCCCCCCTGCTGCCCAAGTCGCCCCCTGACATGGTTCACCCCGTTCCAGCACCGTAACTTCTACGCCCCGCCGTCCCAATTCCCATGCGATCCCCAGGCCAACAATGCCCCCACCGATAATTACTACTGTCATACTTTCACTAGTCTAAATAATTCTTAAGTTGTGTATCCAGTTTAATCAATGACTTGTATCATAGGGACCAATCTCCAGTAATAATATAGGAATACCGTTCTATGAGTCTCAAATTAGGCGACATTGTGCCCGATTTTACCCAAGAGTCCACCCATGGCACAATTCACTTCCATAAATGGATTGGCGATAGTTGGGCGGTGTTATTTTCTCACCCCAAAGATTTTACACCCGTGTGCACCACTGAGTTGGGAGAAGTTGCCCGCCTCAAGCCAGAATTTGACAAGCGCAATGTGAAGGTAATTGCTTTGAGTGTGGATGATGTGGAATCCCACAAGGGCTGGATCGGGGATATTGAAGAAACCCAAAATGTAAAGTTGAATTATCCAATCTTGGCTGACCCCGATCGCAAGGTCTCGGAACTGTATGACATGATCCACCCCAATGCCAATGCTATCCTGACCGTGCGCACTGTTTTTATCATTGACCCTCAGAAGCGATTGCGCTTGACGCTCACCTATCCTGCGAGCACAGGGCGCAACTTTGATGAAATTCTACGGGTGATTGATTCTCTGCAACTCACTGACAACTACAGCGTAGCTACACCCGCCAATTGGAAAGATGGGGATGATTGCGTAGTTATACCTTCCATTCCCACCGAGGAAGCAAAAGTGAAGTTTCCCAAAGGTGTTACCGAAATCAAACCCTATCTGCGCATGACCCCTCAGCCGAATAAATAAACTGCCAGAGAGTGGGCACTACCTGCCTGCTCTCGACAGCTCAGAACCTACTCCTGAAAATATGTCTCATTTTGGGATGAAATAAACCTCCTGCTCAAATGTCATGTCAGTTTGCCCTGGATGGAAGAGTTTTTTAGTTAAGAGTGAGGATTCGTTGGAGGGCAGATTTGACAAAGGTTTCCATAAATTCTCGACGGCGATCTAGTTGGAATTGTCTTTGAACTACGGCAGTGATGCCCCCATCCCCCCAGTCTTGGTTGCGGCTGAAATAATCAATAAAACTCTCCCCTGCAATGTGAGTCAGGTATGCGCCCGTAATGGCTTGGATCGCCGATCGCAGAATTACACCCACTACAGTGATGGAAATCATGGTGCTGACAATTCTACTCACTCCCTTGACAATGCCGAGACTAACTACGGTGCGGGTTAAGGAATTGGCTAATTCTCTACCTTGTTGGGTATCAATACTGCAACCGTAGATTTTACCAATTTCTATCACCATTTGGGTATGAATGGCGGCGGTAGCTAGGACATCCAACGCTGGCAAAGGCGTTGCTAAAACTGCTCCCACTACCCACCACTGATATTTCTCAATCACTTGACGGGCTTGAGTTTGTCTCTGCTGATTGAGGATCGCCTGTGTCTGTTCAGTAAGGTGCTGGCTTTTGAGTAGGACATTATCAGCGAGTAGTTGTTGTCTTTCCTGTTGGAGAATTGCAGACAGTCTCTCAATCAAGGCAGTGAGGCGGGGCGGCGGCTGGACTAGTTCACCGCTGGGAAGGGGCACAGGGGCAGGACGGGCTGAGATGGCTACTATATCGCTAGGAGCAAGATAGGGAGCTAATTTCTGGCGTAATTGAGCGAGAATGATTTCTAGGTCGGCAGGAAGATAGCGATCGCTCTTATTGAACACTAGAACCACTCGTTTGCCGATAGTGCAGATGGATTGCAGTATTTCTAGTTCTGTCTGTTTGAGGTCTTCATCAATCACAAATAGCAGTAAATCAGCTTGAGTGGCGATCGTTCTTGCTTCTTCTTCTCTCTGTCTGCCCAGTGCCCCTGCTTCCAAAATCCCAGGGCAATCTACCCAAATAATTTCAGGTAAGTTCCCGACTTTGACAGGAGGATAGAACTGTACGGTAGGGGTAGTTCCCATTTCAGCTGAAACTAGACCACCACCCGATTGGAGCATAGCATTGACCAGCGAAGTCTTCCCCGCTGAACCAACCCCAAATACCACCACCTGCACGGGGCGGTCCCTCAGTTCTTGGCGCAGGTGCTTGGCCTGGTCAGCTAGAGCTTGGCGGGTGATAGTATCTTCAATTTGTTGGAGTTGAGCTTCAAGAGCAGTGAGTTGTTGTTCAGCGGCGTGAGCGGCATTGGCAGAGACTTTGGGGGGCACAGATTTGTGGGAGCGGGGCAGAATCCCGAAGTAGCGGACCACTACCCACACTGCAAGGGCGAGGGCAAATGCCAAGACTGCGACTACTCCCCCCGCCAACCAAGGGGAGAGAGCAGCTAAAGTCTGATAGAGAGCAAGAAAGCGTTCCAAAACGGCGACCACCGCCAGGGCGATCGCCACCAGTGCCGTAACGGTCAAAAATAGTCGCCAAGGCACTAGCGCGCCGTCAATTGAGTGAGTACCTTCTGGGATCGTTCTAGGAAGTGTTTCATTTCCTCACTGCTCAGCCGTTTATGTGCCATCAAAGCTAGGTCGTAGATGTGCTGACATAGGAGTTCAATGGTATCGGGTTGATGAGCAGAGGGGCTAATGATAATCTGACTCTGGGCAAGTTTGAGCAGATTCTGCACCAAGGGATGTCCCACATTGATGAGGAGGGTGTGATCCTCTGGGAAAGTAACTTCCCGCTGTTGTACCAGTGCAGACATCTCCAGAAAACGTCGCTGGGTTTCAGAAAGCAGAATCACCGCTGGCGGAGAGTTTTCTGGGTTTTTGAGAAATTCAGTGCGAATCTTCAAGTTAGGCTTGTGCAGAGCAGAACGGAACATATTTTGCAGGCGATCGCTGGCTGTTTGATTGGTTTTGGGGTCAATGATTTCCGTCTTATTGTCCTGATCCAGCAAGCGCTCATCAATATCTGCATCCACCCGCGCAAATTTGACATCTTTGTACTGGCCTTCCAGAAAATGAATGAAATGGGTATCAATGAAGGAATCAAAAGTCAGCACTTCCAAACCATGCGCCTTGTGCAGATTGACATAGGTAGCCTGCGCAAAGGGATCGGAAGTGTAAAAAACTTTATTTGCTTGCTTCTCCTTGGCCCGCTCTAGGTATTCAGCCAGTGTAGTGAAGCCTTGCTCTGTACCTTCGTAGGTAGTGGGATAGATGAGAATGTCCTTCACTTGCTGATAGAACTTTTCGTTATTCATAGACCCAAACTTCATGAAAATACTGATGTCCTGCCAGCATTTGATAAACTCCGAGCGATCATTCTCATACATCTTATTGAGGTGGTCAGCTACCTTGCGAGCAATGTAGTCTTGAATCTGACGCACTCTGCGATCCCCCTGCAAAAAGCTACGGGAAACATTCAGGGGAATATCTGTACTGTCGATCACACCCCGCAGAGGGAGCAGAAATTTAGGAATGACTTCTTCACAGTTGTCGCTGACAAAGACATGATTACAATAGAGTTTAATTTGTGGTTTGTTGGGATCAATGTCCTGCCTAATTTTCGGGAAATAGAGAATGCCCTTGAGGACAAAAGGATAATCGGTGTTGAGATGAATCCAAAATAATGGGTCCTCTTGGAAAGGATAGAGATAGCGATAGAATTCCAAATACTCTTCTTTACTAATGGAATTGGGTGTTTTATCCCAGAGGGCAGTTTGTTTATTGATCACTGAGCCGTTTAGCTTGAGGGGCACAGGCATAAAATCACAGTATTTTTTGATGATTCTTCTGATCTCTCCTTCATTCAGGAATTCTTCTGCATCCTCTTGGAGATGGAGAATCACAGTCGTACCAACTGTGGTGCGATCGCCGTCATTGATTGTAAAGGAAGTAGTGCCATCGCATTCCCAGTGCACAGCCTGCGCACCTTCCCGACAAGATAGGGTCTGAATTTCTACTTTACTGGCGACCATGAATGCAGAATAGAATCCTAGACCGAAATGCCCAATGATTTGTTGGTCGGTAGAGGCATTGGCATACTTCTGCATGAATTCTTCAGCACTGGAAAAAGCCACCTGATTGATATATTTTTTCACTTCTTCTGCAGTCATGCCCAGACCCGTATCACTGACTGCGATCGTCTTCTTCTCCTTATCCACTATCAAGTTGATCTCCGGTTCAGGGGCAGAAGTAACCTCTCCTGCCGATACCAACATCTTCAGCTTAGTAATCGCATCAACACTATTGGAAATCAGTTCCCGCAGAAAAATATCCCGATCGGAATAGAGAGCTTTTTTGATAATAGGAAAGATATTCTCAGTGTGGATACTGATATTGCCTTGTTCGTACATAGTGCTTAGCTCACTTTGTGAAGTTCAGAAACTACAGCAAATTATATTGTACATCATTCTAAAGAGTTTCCAACTTTGGGAGCATGGGGATTAGGGCTGAGATAAATCCCGTTCCATGTATCGCATAAACGGACTGGCATAGAGCAGACGCAGGAGATAGTGAGCCAAGCAGGGCAAAAAGAGAATTAAAATCCAGCCTTTCTTATCAGGCATACTAACTTGGAATAGTTCTGGAAAAAGTAACATGATAATTATACATCCAAGTACCATTCCCCAGCCCACCCAACCAGCAGTAGGATTTTTACGGAAAGAACTTGGCTTCCAAATGGACATATTCGAACTGTCAAAAAAGATAAACAAGCAGTAAATCATGCCAATAAAAGTAGATACAGTTTGGGCTTCGGATCTGCCTAATTCTCGGAATTCATTAATATCAATTAACGGCATGCCATTGGCAGGCATAAGCGCCATACCATAAAAATAACTTAAAACATAACCTAAAGTCATAGCGATCGAGCCGATCGTGCCAGCAATAAAACTGTAGGCAATTACATCCTTAACAAAGTTATTTACTCTTTTAGTATTTAACCAGCCCAAAGCAATAAGCATAGTTGGTACACCTACTACAGCTAAAGTTAGCATAGTCATTTGTCTAGGTTCGATCGGAAATGGTAACTGCACAAAGCCTACAAAAGTAATCGCAATAATTGCCATGATATTTTTAGTGAGATATAGCTTAGCAGAAACCAATATCTTCTGTTTGATTTGATCCCCTGCCCTAAAGGCAGAAGGCAATGCCGCCATATTATTATCTAACAGGACAATATCGGCTATATCCTTGCTAATTTGCGCACCATCATTCATGGCAATTGCTAATTTAGCTGCCTTAAAAGCGGGTATATCATTGACCCCATCTCCTACCATTGCTACATACGCCCCTTTCTTGACCATGACATGAATTAATTTCTTTTTCATATCAGGTACAATTCTGCCAAACACCCGCCCTTTCAACGCGGCTTGTTGGAATTCTAGGGGGGACATTTGTTCTAGTTGCTTTTGGGAAAATAATGTATCTGGAGTAGCAGTAATACCAGCCTGTTGAGCGATGGACGCTACTGTTTCAACACTGTCGCCTGAAATTACTTTGACAGTGATCCCTTGTGCCTGTAAATCAGCGATCGTATCGACTACATCAGGGCGCAAACCATCTTCTAATAGCACCAAGCCTTTAGCAGTAAGTGGGTTAGGCAAACTGTTAGGTTCAGTTAGATTTTGACTATCACCTACCGCCACCGCGATCGTGCGATAACCTCTACTAGCATAATCCCTAGCTTGCTCTTGATGTTGGGCGTTAGTGAACAATATCTCGGGTGCACCTACTATCACTATCTGCCCATTTTCTAAGTGGATACTGCCCCATTTCCTACTAGAACTAAAAGGGGTTTCCCCTACCTTAGTTAAAGGATGTCTCGGCAGACCTGCAAAGACTGCCATTGCCCTTGCACTATTATTTTGGGTAGCCACCAAAGAAGCATACAGAGCTACTAATTCTTGGAGTTCATCCCTAGTAATTGACTCAAAAGGTACAATATCCTGCACTACTAATTTATTTTGCGTTAGTGTGCCTGTTTTATCAGTGCAAAGGATGCGTACGCTGTTCATGGAATCAACAGCATTGATTTTCTGGATTAAAGTGCGCTTACGACTAATTTCTACTGCACCGATCGCAAATGCCACACTAATTGATAAGACTAAACCCGCTGGCACAAAACTGTTAATAATAACTGTAGCATATCTGATTGTGTCGACTACAGTTCTACTCAAAGTTAAACTAGAAGCAATATGCAAAAAACTAGCAATTACCAGAGCCGCTAGGAAAATTTTTACAATGGTATCAATTTTGGTTTGTAGAGGTGTAAAATTGGGTTTATAGATGCGGGAGGCCTGGGAAATTCTTGCTGCATAGCTTTCTTCACCGATTTTTTCTGCCCGAAAAACACAACTCCCTGCTAAACAAAATGAACCAGAGAGAATGGTATCCCCGACTAATTTGGGTACGGGATCGGATTCCCCTGTAAGTAAAGATTCATCCATTTCTACCGCTTTACTCTCTACCACTGTGCCATCCACAGGAGCGCGATCGCCGGGTTTGAGTTCAATCAGATCATCCCGCACAACTTCGTTCACTGGTACAATCAGGGGCACTCCATTCCTAATCACAGTTACCGATTGCACCGAAAGAAGAGCTAGTTTATCCAATGTCCATTTGGAGCGCACTTCCTGTACTACCCCGACAATGATATTCATGGCTACAGCGAATCCCGAAAAGAAAGCATCTAAGCCCTGTCCCAATGCCGCCAGAATCACTAGCACTATGCCAAAGGAGATATGAAAAAGAGTGAATACATTCTCTCTGATGATCGCCCTGTAGGTACGACTGGAACGAAGAGCCACCTTATTGACATCCCCCCTGGCCACCCGTGTCTGTACCTCTGCATCAGTCAAGCCAGAGAGCAGGAATTGCGCCTTTAGCTGATCTTCTATCACTGTCATGTTGTTCAACTATAGCGATAGGCTTTCACGGTTTTAATGAAATGAATAGCGTGTTCTTCTGGCGTATTGGCGAGAATGCCATGCCCTAGGTTCATAATATGTTTATATCTGCCTGCTTTAGCAATGATCCCATGGGTACGCTGGGTGATGGTCTGAGGATCGGCAAACAATACGCAGGGATCGAGGTTGCCCTGTACACCCAGATTCCCCAAAATTGAGCGTGCCTCTGCCATATCCACCGTCCAATCGAGGCTGATTATGTCCGCCCCACTCTCCGCCATCCTCTGCAGAATTCCTGCACTGCCGTTGATATAGAGAATTAAAGGCACTTGGGGGTAGCGGGCCTTTACGGTGCGAAAAATATACTGCTCATAGGGCAGGGCATAGGTACTGTAGTCATCAGGGGTGAGGTGTCCTGCCCACGAGTCAAACAACTGCACTACCTGCGCCCCATGTTCAATCTGAAAACAGGTATAGAGGGCGATCGCTTCCGCTAGTTTTTGTAAAAACTTATGTAGGAGTTGAGGTTCAGTGTATGCCATGCTTTTAATCACCGTGTAATCTTTGGAGCTTTTCCCTTCCACCGCATAAGCCGCCAGTGTCCACGGTGCACCCACAAAACCCAGCACTGTAGCTTGATCCCCGACTTCTTGGCAGATGTATTGAAGTGCTTTCGCTACAAAGTCAAATCGAGGGGAAGGCACAAAGGGAGTGAGTTGATCAATCTGCTCAGCAGTGCGGATCGCAGGCTGGATCAATGGTCCCTGACTCTCCACAATATCAAAATCAATCCCTAATCCGGGTAGTGGTGTCAAAATATCTGAAAAGAGAATCACCCCATCTGGCTGAAATGCCCGCCACGGCTGTAACGAAATCTCAGCCGCTAACTCAGGATTCTCCGATCGCTCCCGAAAGGAAGGATACTTTTGCCGCAATTCCCGATAAACTCGCATATACCGCCCTGCTTGGCGCATCATCCACACAGGGGGTCGTTCTACCATTTCGCCACGAGCGGCACGCAATAACAAGTCGTTAGTCATTTTTTTAGTGTTGGGGATGTTAGGTACGCTTCTAAGGTTCTTTATTATCTCTTAAGATTGCTACCTGTTCATTACCCCAAATCCCCGTTTATACTCTGGTAATGTAAAGTTATATTGCACACGATCGCTGTGGTAGTCATGAACAAGTCTGTATCCCCTGCTACCGAAACCCCCAGAAGTGTCTGGGCTAGTCTGGTACTGCTGGGCTTGGCGATCGTGGCAGTTTTAGTCTGGGGGCTGGTGCAACCCCACATAGACAGCTACACCCAAGCAGTGTTGGCAAGACAGGGTAATCCCGTGCGGGGGCGGTCGATTTTTGTGATGAACTGTGTTGCTTGTCATGGGCAGTGGGCAGACGGCATGGTAGGACCTAGCCTCAAGGACTTGTCCAGTCGCAAGTCAGACATCCAAGTTATTCAGCAGGTAGTCAGTGGCAAAACCCCCCCCATGCCCCAGTTCCAGCCCGATCCCCAAGACATGGCGGATTTGTTAAGCTATCTCAAACAGCTATAAAATTTATAAAATTTTCTATAAAACTAGACAAATTTACACTGTGGTTGCCGTTAATCAAAAAATGGGCGTGATAAAGAGTTATTGACTCTACTATTGGAATTCTATGCTAACTAGAATGGTAGATAAATCATGATATATGGCTATGCTGACAGAACCTGCTCAGAAACATGAGACAAATACTCTAACTAAGAGGGACTGGGAGCGAGTCCAGTCTGCTTTTCCTGATTGGAAAGTGGAATTAGTAGGTGGGAAAATTATTGTCACGGCTCCATCAGGTTATGATCTGAAGAAGTTAGTTTTGAGTTTGGTTCACAACTGCGGAACTGGGTGCGTCCTCGGAAACTAGAGAGAGTAACAGGTTCTAGCCCATTGTTTGACCTGCCAAATGGCGATCGGCGTGCCCCTGATGTGGCTTTTGTCAAAGCTGAAAAATTACCTCAAACTACCAAAGTCCCTGCAGAAGTGGTGCCCAATCTGATAGTATCTGATAGTAGAAGTAAAATCCCCTTCCAGCCACTGGAATTTTTGGGCAAGAGACACTCAGGGAAAAGGAGTTATAGCAGTTTTCCTGCCTGCCACCGGCCATTCAATTCCAAAATTCTACTCTCACATAACCTTCTAATTGCATTACCTCTGGGTCATAAATGTAATACTCCTCCACCCTATACCGCAACTGCTCCTCTGGGGTCTTAAATCTCAAACACCACTTGGGGCAAGATATGCCTTTGTCTGCCAAAGACTGCCATCACATATCGGGGCGCAAATCCCCTGCTGTAAATCGCTCCAAATTTTCTTTGATGGGCGCGATCGATTCACACTGCCCCGTAGATTCTCATTCCCATTGGGATATATCTCCGCTGCAAGGTAAGTTTTAGTCATAGCCAAAGTGGGCTCTATCCAGTATATTATGGCGAAACTTGAGGATAAAGTCTATGAACATTACTGCAGTGCCACTAGCTACAGAGAATTCAGATACTGCTCTCCACATCAGAGGCGGGGCAACTTTGGGGGGACAAGTGCGGATCAGCGGTGCCAAAAATTCCGCTCTTGCCCTCCTTGCTGGCTCGCTCCTCACTGCTGATACTTCTACTCTCCGCAATGTGCCCAATTTGGTCGATATTCACTGTATGTCAGCAATTTTAGAAGCCTTGGGGGCAAGAGTACAGGCAAAGGGCGATATTTTACAGATTGACGCCAGTAATGTCGGTTTAGCTTCCCCTCCCTACGAGCTAGTGAGTAAAATGCGCGCCAGTTTTTTTGTGATTGGCTCGCTTTTGGGTAGATTTGGACAGGCAAAAGTACCCCTCCCCGGTGGCTGTGCGATCGGGGTGCGCCCTGTGGATTTGCATGTGCGGGGTTTGCAGGCATTGGGTGCAGAAGTGCACATGGAGCACGGCTTGGTGTCCGCCTATTGTGGGCAGGGCAGAAGATTACAGGGAGCGCAGATCTATCTGGACTATCCCAGTGTGGGGGCAACTGAAACCATCATGATGGCGGCAACCCTCGCTAAAGGGCAGACAGTTATTGAGAATTCAGCCCAAGAGCCTGAGGTGGTGGACTTGGCTGGTTTCTGCAATGCCATGGGGGCAAGGATTCAAGGAGCAGGCACAAAAACTATCACTATAGAAGGGGTAGAAGCATTGCATGGTACAGATTACACCATTATTCCCGATCGCATTGAGACTGGTACATTTTTGGTGGCGGGCGCAATCACTAGGTCGCGCATCATGCTTGCACCTGTTGTGCCAGAACACTCAGTGGCAGTGATCGCCAAACTGCAAGAAATCGGCGTGCAGGTCAATCAGGTGGGGAGCGATCGGTTAGAAGTGATTGGCACGGATCAGATGTCTGCCACAGACATTGAAACTCTGCCCTTCCCCGGCTTTCCTACGGATATGCAAGCTCAATTCATGGCCTTATTAACTCTTTGTACTGGCAATAGCGTAATTACAGAAACTGTATTTGAGAATCGGATGCACCATGTGCCCGAATTACAGAGAATGGGTGCAAATATCAAACTCAAAGGCAATGTTGCAGTGGTGAGTGGTGTGCCCATGCTTTCAGGAGCACCAGTGATGGCAACTGATCTGAGAGCCTCTGCTGCTCTAGTCCTAGCAGGGCTTGCTGCCCAAGGCACAACCATTGTCAAAGGCTTACATCATCTCGATCGGGGATATGAGCGATTAGAAGAGAAATTGAGACAATTGGGAGCACAGATAGAGCGAGTACAATTGTGTTAATCTAGGGAGTAAATTAATTGGAAGTGAAGCCTATGGAAACCGTCCTGAAAGTAATCTGGTCAGTATCTGCCGTCTCTCTAATGCTGTTGATTCTTCTGCACAGCCCCAAGGGGGATGGCTTGGGCAATTTTGGTGGACAGGGGCAGATGTTTGCCAGTACCCGCAGTGCTGAGACTGCTCTCAATCGGGTGACATGGAGTTTGACCTTGGTATTTCTGCTCTCTACTGTGCTGTTGAGCGGCCCTTGGTTGCGATCCCTACCTGCACCTGCTTCTACTACACCCCCTGTCGTAGAAACTCCTGCACCTGCTGTGCCTGACACCTTACCTGCACCTCCACAGTAGCAGATAGTTCATCGGGCATTCACAACCAACAAGAGAATTCCATCGCTAATGCGCATCGTTCTGGTAGAGACGGCAGGACCATTGAATCTGGGAGCGGTGGCTAGGGTGATGCAAAACTTCGGTTTGCGGGAGTTGTACCTGGTCAACCCCCAGTGCAGTCCCTGTGATCCCCAAGCTAGGCAGATGGCTGTCCATGCCCAAGAGATTCTCGATCGTGCCCAGATCGTTCCCAAGCTGATAGATGCGATCGCAGATTGCGATCGTCCCATTGCCACCACCGGTAGAATTGATCGGGGAGAACGACCGCTTCTATCTGTGATTGAGGGTTGTGAGTGGCTGAAGTCAGGGAATAACAAGGCGATCGTTTTTGGCAGAGAAGACCGGGGGTTGAGCAATCAGGAATTGCAGTATTTTCCCAGAGTGATGACTATTCCCAGTGTACCTAAAAATCCTTCCCTCAATTTGGCACAGTCGGTAGCAATCTGTTGTTATCAGTGGCGATTGACTACTATGGCAGTAACTGCTCTGCCCGTAATCCAGAATTTAGCCTCAGTGGGCGAAATAGAATCTTTTTTCCGAGAATTAGAAAAGCTGCTCCTAGAGATTGGCTTCCTCTACCCCCACACTGCATTCAAGCGCATGGAAAAAATTCGCTGTCTATTCCACAAACAGAACTTGACTAAAGAGGAAGTAGCTATTTTGCGAGGGATAATTCATCAAGTGCAGTGGGCAATTGCAAATGGCGCAACACCTGCCCAAAACCCCAAGGCAGAGGTGCAGTAAATAACATTATTTCTGCTGTAGCAGGATGGACAAACTGTAATTCCCATGCGTGAAGTGCTTGACCTGCCAGGTATTTTTGTAGAGTGGGTTTGGTTTGCCCATACACGGGATCATTGAGGATCGCATGTCCCATGTAGGCACAATGTACCCTAATTTGGTGGGTGCGCCCCGTTTCTAGGTCAAACTGTAAGAGTGCAGCCTGTTTGCCCCTTGCCAATACCTGCCAGTGGGTGATTGCCAGTTTCCCTTGGGGCACTACTGCCATCTTTTGCCGCTCTTTGGGATGGCGGGCGATCCCGGTGCTGATTGTGCCCTTGAGTGGCTTAGGGATACCTTCCACAATCCCCAAATAGCGACGGCGGGCAGTTTTGGTCTGTAACTGTTGTTGCAAATGATGGTGGGCATGGTCAGTTTTGGCAACTACCATTACCCCGCTTGTATCTTTATCTAACCTGTGCACGATCCCTGGTCTTTCTATGCCATTGATCCCCGACAAGTGAGGACAATGGGCTAGTAGGGCATTAACTAAAGTGTGATCTACATGCCCAGGTGCAGGATGCACTACCAAACCCACAGGTTTGTTAATTACTAATAGATAATCATCCTCATAAAGGATATCTAAATGAATTGACTGGGGGACTAATTCGAGGGGTTGGGTGGGGGGGATATGCACTTGAATTTCATCGTGGGGCTGGAGATCGTAATTCTTATCAAGGCAGACTTTTTGATTTACTAATACTTCCCCTTGTTGAATTAACTTTTGCAGGTACGAACGGGAGAATCCAGATAATTCCTCAGCTAGAAACCGATCTAATCTGATCCCTGACACTAGACTACAAAAACTAATGCGCAAAGACATCCCCATAGCCAAGTAAATCTAAATATACCTGGGTAGGAATATGGGCAAAACAGGCTTTAGCTAACTCTAGTCTGTCCTCACGAATAAGCATCTGCATGAGTTTTTGGCGCACAGATAATAAATAACGCACATCATTTGCTGCATACTTTAATTGTTCTTCAGAGAGATTGAAAGTGTTGCCCCAATCCGAGGATTGGGCTTCTTTGTTCAGTTCTACATTTTCTAATTCTTTGACCAAGTCTTTTAGACCATGTTTATCTGTATAGGTGCGAGCTAATTTACTGGCAATTTTAGTACAAAAGATGGGATAGGTAGCGATCCCCAAATGTGCCTCTAACATCAATACATCAAACCGTGCATAGTGGAAAACTTTGACTACTGATTCTGCTTCCATTAAACTCTTCAATAGGGGGGTTTGTTTAATTCCCTTACCAATACGAATAATACTCACTTGATCGTATTCATTGCACAGCTGTACCAAACACAAGCGATCGCGCCTTGGGTTTAGGCCCATAGTTTCCGTATCTACTGCGATCGCCTCACTGGTAAGGTAGAGTTCCAAGCGAGGCTGGTCGAGGTCATTATCAAAAATGCAAAAGTCAGCCATGACAGTCTATAAAAATGTCTGCACAGCCACTATACAATATCTCTGAAACAACAAAAATCAACGACATTCAGGAGTAAGTTTTCGTTAGCAAGTAAACTTTTGCAGCTAATATGCAGCTAATATCATGATTGCTGTAACTTTGAGCAAAGAGGTCAATAGAACTCTTAATTTTTTTTGTACACACTTTCACCCCTAGAGGGCAAGGAAAAAACGGCAGGGACTTAAATTTCCCTGAAGAAAAGGCACACCAATCCCCCTCTGTTCCTCTACGCTCCCTTCTGGAAGTTGTCTCATTTCTATTCCAAATAAATCTTCGGCTGAATTTGTGCAGGAAGTCTAATCGTTATTCAAATTCTATCGCAATACTTACACACTTGAGGAGATTATTACCCCCACCCCCAGCGCCTCTGCCATCAAGAGAGGGGTGAGAAAGTCCCCAATCCCTTACTTTTACCTCTTGAGGCAATGTCATTCACAGCCTAGCTGGGTTCCGTGAGTAGTTCCACTTCTAGGTTGGCAATTTTCCCTTCTGCATTCAGTTGGGCAATGTGGCGACCGTGCATGGCAAATACTTCCCCATTTCTGCGCTTCCCTGCCAATGCCCAGACTGCTTCTAAGCCTTTTTCCGTTTCTTTGGTTTTCCAGACTCGCTGGATCGTGCCATAGGTCTCATGAAATTTCTTAAACAATTGCTCGATCGCCTGTTTGCCTTTGACTGGCTGTAAACCCACAGGTCGCACTTGGGCTTCTTCAGCAAATAGTGCCACTACTTCAGACAATGCCTCCTGATCTATGGGCACCCGACCAGCTAGGTGCAAGTATTTATCTAGAACTGTCATAATTTTCCCCTATCTACAAATCTGCAACATAATATAACAAATGATTAACAAAAGTTAAATATACATTCAGTGGGATTTTATGTGGTAGCACTGAGTTGTGTTAAGTTTTATTGCCGTAAGTTGATGCTTAAGGAGCGGATTGGGTTGTAAGTCTCAAGTTGTTTCTGAAAATTTAGGGTAAGTCCTGTTAAAGTAAATGAGGTTTGTGGATAAATGTCCCTATGCCCCAGCTAGTGAATGCTTTTACCTTGTTTTTGAGTTTGATGGTTGAAGCCCTGCCCTTTTTGCTACTGGGAGTGCTGTTGTCGGGTGTACTCCTGTTGTTCGTAGACGATCGCTACTTGATGAGATTTCTGCCCAAACAGCCGATTCTGGGGGCGTTGGCTGGCAGTGCCTTGGGGTTTTGTTTGCCTGTGTGTGAGTGTGGCAATATCCCCCTTGCCCGGCGCTTAGTGACCCAAGGTGTGCCCCTGTCAGTAGCGATTAGTTTTTTATTAGCCGCCCCTACCATCAATCCGGTGGTGATCTGGGCAACTTGGACTGCCTTTCCGGATCAGCCAGAGATTGTGGTGTGGCGGGTAGTGTTGTCTTTGGCAGTGAGTACGATCGTGGGGGCGATTTTCAGTGTGCAGAGCGATCCCCGCCCTTTACTGCAACCACGGGTGGCTCTGGCTGTACCTGCCCATCCCCAACCCCAAAATACCTTAACTGGGAATTTCTGGCTGGGACAGCCCATGGCTCTGGAGACGATGCCTATGCTTTGGCAGAACAAATCTCTGCCTGAGAAATTGGTGGCACTGCTGGAAAATACGGTCAGTGAAACCCGCCAATTGGGGGCGGTACTGGTGTTTGGCAGTGCGATCGCTGCGGTGGTGCAAGTATTTGTGCCGAGGGAATGGGTACTCAGTTTGGGACAGGGACAGGTTAGCTCGATTGTGGCGATGATGCTGCTGGCGGCGATCGTCTCTATTTGTTCTACGGTAGATGCCTTTTTTGCCTTAGCATTTGCCAGCACTTTTACCACGGGATCCCTACTCAGTTTTTTAGTATTTGGGCCAATGATTGACCTCAAAGGGGTTGCCCTGATGCTGACCCTGTTCCGCCAAAAGACGATCGCCTACATTTTTTTGCTGGCAGGTTTGCTAACTTTTACTGCCAGTCTGCTAATTAATCTTTATCTTTACTGAATGGGGCACTTGCCAGGCAACTATGAAATTTTCATAATCTAATCGGCAAAGGCATGATAATAGATTTCACAATACAGTGTTGCTGTTAGAAATGCTGGCGTGAAGGTTGCTTTTGATTGCTACAAGGCTCTGGGCGTAACTCCCCAAGCAACTCCCCAAGAGTTAGAGCAAGGGTACTACGATCGGCTCCACTCGCTCCCCCATCGGGAATATTCTGAGCAGGCAATCCAACAGCGCAATGAACTACTGGCAATCGCCTTTAGTTTGATTACTAGGGGAGAGTCCCCTACGGATGTGCAAGTATTGGACTTAGAGGATGACTATCTAGCGGGTCTGTTGTTGCTACTGCTGGAACTAGGGGAATATCAACAAGTATTGGAATTGGGACTACCACTCTTTGAGCGGGGCAAGGATCGCAACGGACACACCCTGTTCCAAGCGGACATTTTATTGTCTGTAGGCAGAGCCTATTTGGAAATTGCGCGGGAACTGCGCCAACAAGTCCAGTATGAACAAGCCTCACAGGTGCTAGAAACTGCCCAAGCCCTGCTGACCCGTGAGGGGGGATCGATCGCCCTGCGCAGTGAGATGCAAAGGGAATTGTATCTGATGCGCCCCTACCGCATTTTGGAACTGCTTTCTGCTCCTGACCACGACCAAACCTCCAGACAACAGGGACTGCGCCTCTTGGAAGAATTGATCAGCGATCGCCTAGGCATTGATGGCAGTGGCAACGATCGCTCCGAGCTGAAAAAACATGACTTTTTGGCCTTTTTGCAACAGGTGCGCACCTACCTGACTGCTAAGGAACAACAAGCCCTTTTTGAGGCAGAAGCCCGCCGTCCCTCTGCGGTCGCCAGTTATCTTGCCGCCTATGCCCTGATCGCCGAAGGCTTTGCCACCCACCAGCCCAGTCTGATCCGCCGCGCCAAAGGCTTATTTGTCAAACTAGGACACCGCCAAGATACCTACCTAGAACAAGCCCTCTGCTGTTTACTCCTAGGACAGACAGACACAGCGATCGCCCTAGTGAAGCGTTCCCGCAATGAAACCGATACTGCCTATATCTATGAACAATCTGAGCCAGAGGGGGATTTACTGGTAGGTTTATGTAAGTTTTGCGAAAAATGGCTCAAAGAAGAGGTTTATCCCTATTTTCGCGATCTCCAGCCCAAAACTCGTAGTATTTCCCTAAAAGTCTATTTTGCTGATCCCCAAGTGCAGGAGTACCTAGACAACTTTAGTGACGATGCCGAACTGCCCCAAGAATGGGTGCGTGCCCCCTATCCCAGCTATCGCCCCCCCACCCCGCCGCCCTGTCGTCCCCGTCCCCACCGCCGTTTTCGGTTCAATTTACCCTTGTTATTTTTAGGGATCGCCATCATTTCCTTGGGCAGTGCCCTGTGGCTAGGACGCACCCTCCTAACCTCTCAGTCCCACCCCAGCCCCACCCCTACCCCTACGCCCATCCGTACCCCCACGCCCCTCGATCCCCAGACCGCCTACCAACTAGTCTTGACATGGCAGAAAGCCAAAGCCTCTGCCCGCAGTAGTAGCTACGATCTCACTGCCCTTGAGCAAATTCTCACCGAACCGGAACTGAGCCAATGGCGGCAGAGCATTCAGGCATTGCAAAAGGAGAATCGCCACTATGAATACACCCTCAAAAGTATTGACATCAAAGCCATCAACCAGATCGATCCCGACACCTATACCATCACCGCCGAAGTAGCGGAAAGCCGCACCCTCAAGCAACAAGAAGAAATTATCCAAGCGATCGATGCCCAGTATGAGACTGTCTATGAAGTAGTGCGCCACCGGGATCGCTGGTTGATCCGCAAAATGGAGAGCAAATAGCTCAAGCCATTACCATCCCCCCATCCACATGGAACACCTGCCCAGTGATATAAGCCGCCGCTGGGTCGATTGCCAAAAAGCGCACCAATCCTGCTACCTCCTCAGGCTGTCCGAACCTGCCCAAAGGGATCAACTGCAAAATCGGCTCTGGATTCAAGCCCGCCGTCATATCCGTAGCAATAAAACCCGGTGCCACCGCATTGACAGTAATCCCCCTACTTGCCAACTCCTTAGCCACCGTTTTGGTAAAACCAATCACCCCCGCCTTAGCCGCACTGTAATTAGCCTGCCCCGCATTGCCCATGATCCCCGCCACCGAAGTAATGTTAATAATTCTGCCCGATCGTTGTT
Source organism: Pseudanabaenaceae cyanobacterium (assembly GCA_046295715.1). GTDB lineage: Bacteria > Cyanobacteriota > Cyanobacteriia > Pseudanabaenales > Pseudanabaenaceae > JBKBMU01. The sequence goes on along the minus strand of JBKBMU010000003.1, from coordinate 104,863 downwards.
TGAGCATCACCTTAGCCACTGCCCGCGTACAGAAAAATACTCCCGTCAAATTGGTATCAATTACCGCCTGCCAATCACTGGTTTTCATGCGCAGTAACAAGCCATCCCTCGTGATTCCCGCATTATTTACCAGTACATCGATCCTGCCCCACCGGTCTAAAGTCCTCTGCACCAGAGTTTCCACCTGACCTTCTTGGGAGACATCTGCCTGTACTGCCAGTGGTTCCCCCCCCGCATCCTTAATAGTCTGCAATAATTCCTGAGGTTCATTTTTGTTATAGTTCACTACAACACTTAACCCTGCCTGGGCCAACGCCAGAGCGATCGCCCTGCCAATTCCCCTGCCTGCACCTGTTACTACAGCTACCTGCATCTAATCCACCTCCACAAAAACAGCTTTTTAATCATAGGCGAGGGTATCCATTACAGTACAGATACTTCGACTTGGAGCACTTGTACCCTTGCGCAAAAACAGCTGCCCTGGGGGGATATAGATCTATACTCATTCCTGAGATGGGATTGGCAGATAAGCCTGCTGTGATTAATTGCTCCCCCTCTTTTGGTGATAGAAAAAGGAGTGAATACCCTGCTGCACCCAGGACAGAATCTCTGTTCTCATCAATGGTGATAGTTGATGTGCAGCACCTCCCTGCACTAGGGCTATCCCTGTAAATACCTTGACAAGGCTTGCGCAATTGTCTAGAATCATAGACCGCTAAGTTTTAGGCAGACCCATGACTGTCCTCCTTGACAACCCCAACCGCACCTACATTCCCAACCCCGCTCAGCAAGGGGCAATCAGCCAAGACTGGTACATTATTGATGCCGAAGGCAAACCCCTCGGTCGCCTAGCCAGCGCGATCGCCCAAGTATTGCGGGGCAAGAACAAACCTACTTACACGCCCCACCTAGATACGGGCGACTATGTGATTGTAATTAACGCCGAAAAAGTAGTAGTAACAGGCAAAAAACGCAGTCAAAAAGTCTATAAACGGCATTCAGGCAGACCCGGGGCCATGAAAGCAGAAACCTTTGATAAACTAATCCAGCGACTCCCTGAGCGGATCATTGAACATGCCGTCAGAGGAATGCTCCCCAAAAACCGCCTTGGCAGAAGATTATTTACCAAACTCAAAGTCTATCGGGGCAGTACCCATCCCCACACTGCCCAACAGCCCAAACCCTTACAAATTAAAGCAAAATAACTATGACACCGATCGCTGATCAATCTGGAAAAGCTATTTATTGGGGCACAGGTCGCCGCAAATCAGCAGTAGCCCGAGTGCGCCTTGTGCCCGGTACAGGCAAGGTCCTCATCAACGGCAGAGAGGCAGAAGGCTATCTCCAATACAACCCCAATCATTTGCACGGGGTCAAGGCCCCCCTGGAAATTTTAGGGCTGGAAAATGAATATGATGTGATTGTCAATGCCCATGGCGGCGGGGTAACGGGGCAGGCAGAAGCCATTCGCCTAGGGGTAGCCCGTGCCCTCTGTGAACTCGCCCCCGAGAACCGTAAACCCCTGAAAATAGAAGGTTATCTCACCCGGGACCCCCGTTGCAAAGAGCGCAGAAAGTATGGCTTGAAGAAAGCCCGCAAAGCTCCTCAATACTCCAAACGCTAGAGAAAACTGGACTTACGCTAGTTTTCAGGAAAAATGCCCAGACCCCCTTTAAGTCCCAAGATCAGAGGGGGTGAAAGCACCAAACTCTCAGAAAAATTAAAACTTTCTATCACTTTGCTCTTAGCTCCCCAAAAGACTGTTAACTTTAGTGGCATTATCGGGGAAGGAAAACGTATGGATGTTACTGGTATCTGGGGCATAGTTATCGGAGTTGGTGTATTTTTGGGTATCACTTCCAATACCTTCAAAGTAGTCAACCAAGGGGAAGAAGCGATTGTTGCTTCCTTTGGTAGATACAAGCGTACTCTCTCGCCCGGTCCCCATTTTATCCTGCCGATCGTGGACTCGATTGTGTATCGTGCTTCTCTGCGGGAGCAGGTCTTGGATGTACCACCCCAGCAATGTATTACTAAAGACAATGTGGCGATCACAGCGGATGCGGTGGTGTATTGGCGGATTACCGACAGCCACAAAGCCTTCTACAAAGTGCAAAACCTGGTACAAGCAATGACCAACCTGGTTCTGACCCAAATCCGTGCTGAGCTTGGCAAACTAGAACTAGATGAGACCTTTACTGCCCGCACCCGCATCAACGAAAACCTGCTTAGGGAGCTAGATGAAGCCACCGATCCTTGGGGGGTGAAAGTAACCCGTGTGGAACTGCGGGACATTATGCCTGCGCCAGCGGTACGGGATTCTATGGAATTGCAAATGACTGCTGAGCGGAAACGTCGGGCGGCAATTCTTACCTCTGAAGGGGAGAGGGAAGCGGCAATCAACAAAGCCAAAGGTCAAGCCGACGCCCAGATCCTAGCGGCAGAAGCTGACCAGAAAGCGACAGTGCTAAGAGCTGAAGCTGAACAGAGAGCCATGATCCTCAAGGCAGAAGGTTTACGGCAACAGCAAATTCTCAAGGCGCAAGCGATCGCTGAATCAGCGGCGATCATTGCCCGTAAAATGAGCGAACATCCCACAGCGGAAAAAGCCATGCAAGTATTACTGGCGATGGGCTACATGGACATGGGTACAACCATTGGCAGTAGCAGTAACAGCAAGGTGATGTTCATGGACCCACGCGCCATCCCTGCCACGATCGAGGGCATTAAATCCATCATCAGCGAAGACCGCAGTAATACCGACCCCAATTTTTAGAGCAATGAAGGTACGCCTGCCCTAGCCCCCCACAGAAGATCAGTGGGATCGATTACAATTGCCCCTGTCTAGGGGTTTTTTGTATATGCCACTGTTCCTAATTTTGCTCTATCAAGTGCCGTTCACTTTGATCCTACTCCAGCGCCTAGCCACAGGCAGAAATCGCTTGCCGCCCTTAGCCCCCAAGTTCAGGAGCGATCCTCTATCTGTGAGTGTGGTGATTCCTACCCTCAATGAAGTGGAACGATTGCCCACTTGCCTGAGTAATCTGCAGACTGAACCAGTGCAGGAAGTGCTGGTAGTGGATAGCAACTCCCAAGATGGCACGAGAGAATTGGTGAGTACCCTCGCCGAGAGTTATCCCATACCCCTGAAATTGATTACCGATCCCCCCCTACCCAAAGGTTGGGTGGGTCGTCCTTGGGCATTACACCACGGCTTTCTCCACAGTCATCCTCAGGCCAAGTGGATATTGGGCTTAGATGCGGATACTATTCCCCAAGGGGGCATGGTCGCCAGCCTGGTGCACACAGCAGAGCGGGATAACTATGATTTAATCACCATCTCCCCGCGCTTCATTCTTAAAAGTATCGGCGAACAACTGCTCCAACCCTCTCTGTTAGTTACTTTGATTTATCGCTTCGGCGCAACAGGCGATCCTGCTCAATTCCAGAGGGATCGGGTGATGGCAAATGGACAGTGTATGCTCATTAAGAGGGAATTATTAGCTAAAATCGGGGGCTATACCTGTGCCAAGGGTTCTTTTTGTGATGATGTAACCCTAGTGAGATATTGTGCCCAACAGGGAGCGAAAGTTGGTTTTCTGGACGGCAAAAATATCCTCCAAATTAGAATGTACACCTCTGGGCTAGAGACATGGCGGGAATGGGGTCGCTCCCTAGACTTGAAAGATGCCTCTACACCTGCCCAACTATGGATGGACTGCCTACTACTGCTGGCGGTACAGGGCTTACCCCTACCGCTGTTGTTGCTACTTCTCTTCACACAGGAAACTTCTCTCTTCGGTGCTCTCCTCTTGGGTTGGAATGGAATTCTATTCCTACTGCGCTATCTTGTGCAAATAGTCATCAGAGACAGTTATACAGAAGTAGGAATTTGGTTCTGGTTAGCTCCCTGTAGCGATCCTTTTGCAGTTTTCCGTATTTGGCTATCTGCCCTGACTCGTCCCCAACAGTGGCGCGGTCGGGACTATAGTAAACCTGCACAGGAGGATCAGATGCTAGACTCGTAGCTATGGAACTCATGACAAGTTTTTGGGTTACTCCTCTGCAGTAGTATCGCGCACAGGCGATCGATCCAGAAGTTGAATAGCTTGACGGGCAGTCAGTTTAATTGGCTCACTGAGTTCTGCAATCACAGGAATTTGACTGAGAAAATCAATCAAACGACGGAACAGACGCACTATATCTCCCTCATCCAGATTGGTCTGTTTACATAATTCCTTCCATTCCATGCCTAATGCCCACTGTTCTGCCAAACTGACTAGTTCATATTCCAAATTGATCGGAATATCGATGTCGTACCGCCGTTGATACTGATAGAGGGTACGACGGAGGGGACGCAGGCTCTCCAGCACTTCTTCTACAGTTGGAGAAATACCTAAACTGCAATAGGTATCGGGGCGAATCGGCTCGGCTACTAAGGCAGAACCCACAGCAGCAAGATGGTGGGGAGCAAGTCGGTCCAATTCCCCAGACAGGAGCGCCAAGGCTAACCACAGTTCGTTATCGCCCCGCAAACCCGCTACTACTCTGCCATTGGCAGTAGGCACTAGCCGATCGCTGGTTTCTGTGAGACAAGCAAAAGCCTTCAATACTTCCGTGAGATCGAGAAATTCCTGCCAGTAGCGTTGTTGTCTATCCCCCAGTACCTCCTGCTGAAAGGCAATCTGTCGCTGTAGTTGTTCCACCCGATCCAGCTTATGAAAAATCTGGGCGCGATCCCCCCACTGACTGACGGGATGGGACTTCAACCGTTGTTCTAAACTTTGGACTAAAGCTGATTGTTGTAGCACTTCAGGGGCGAGTAGTGGGGTGATTATAGGAATGCGATCGGCCATCTCTTGAGTAGCCTCTGTGCCTTTGATGACAGTGCCGATTCTGCTCAAATCGGCAGGAAATTCTAAATCCTCTGACAGAATAACTTCCCCCACAGCATAGACTTGTTTATAGTGAACGCTCATCCAAGTATTCCCTTTAGTCAGACAGACTAACATCGGAAACTGCCCTGAACTGGGCAATTTAGCGATCAAAACCGCAGGAATTTGCTCCTTCTTGTGGTTCAGAATAGTCAGAGCTGTACCTGTAAGTAGATAGGGCACATAACCCCACAATTCATGCAGGCGCGCATCTTCTGCTTGTTGAGTGAGAATTTTCAATAGGCGTTTTTCTTCTCTCAATCTTTCCCGCAATTTCTCATATTCTTCCACCAAAGTCAGATCAACTTGGGAGAGTTCCATTTTTAATTGACTCAATTGGCGTTCCAGATCGTTGATATTCTCACGCTGGGGTGCAAGGCGCAAACCTGCCAGATACTGCCCAAAACTACACTCCACCAATTTTTTGGCTTCCATTAAGGAATGGGTCTGCAAAAGATTAGTAACCATGCCATAGCTGGGGGTAAATTGACTGATGAGGGGATCGGGTTCTGCTACTGCCAAGCGATAGGCCTCACCTACTCCTTCGTAGGGTGTTTGCAGAGTAACTACATAACCTACCTGATCCATGCCCCGCCTGCCTGCGCGCCCTGCCATCTGCAAAAATTCTGATGCCATTAAGCTCCGATGTCCATGATCGGTTCTTTTAGAGAGGGCGGAAATGACCGTAGTGCGGGCTGGCATATTGATCCCCGCCGCTAGTGTTTCCGTAGCGAAGACAATTTTAATCAGACCCTTTTGGAAGAGTTCTTCTATGAGGGACTTCCACACAGGTAGAATCCCCGCATGATGCACAGCGATCCCCCGCTCTAGGGCAGAAATTTGGGGTGAGTCTACCAAGTCGGGATTGACTGCCAGAAATTCTCTGATTTTGGCTTTAATCACATTCGCCTCCACCATGTTCACTAGGGAGAGATCGCCCAGTTCCTTGAGGGCGGCATCACAGCCTCTGCGACTGAAGATGAAATAAATGGCAGGGAGCATCTGGCGTTGTTTGAGGTGAGACACTACAACGCTGATACTTGGGGCTTCTTGGCTATGGTCTCTGCGCCCGGGCGGAACACGACGTATCTCACTGCGCAGTTTGGGATTTAATTTTTTGTGAGTGCTATCTAAGAGTGGAAAGAACCCTTTAGGCGAACAGAAATAGAACTGGAGAGGTACAGGGCGATGCTCCGATTTGATTAGTACGGTTTCCCCGTGAATTTTGCTAATCCAATCAGTCAGTTCTTGACTATTCGCTACAGTTGCCGAGAGTGCTACTAGTTGAATGTGGGGGGGACAGTAGATGATCGATTCTTCCCACACTGTGCCCCGCTGGCGATCGTTCATGTAATGACATTCATCGAGAATCACAAAATCTACATCTTGCAGACTGCTTGTCTCAGGATCGTGGAAGGTAGCGTAGAGCATATTCCGCCAGATTTCTGTAGTCATGACTAAGATAGGGGCATCCCGATTGATAGTTACATCACCGGTGAGGAGTCCCACTTGCTGTTCCCCGAACTCCTGCCGAAAATCCCGTAGTTTTTGATTAGATAGAGCTTTGAGGGGGGTGGTGTAGAATGCCCGCTGTCCTCTGGCCAGAGCTTTGTGAATAGCATATTCTCCAATCAGGGTTTTGCCTGAACCTGTCGGCGCACAGACTACCACTGATTTACCTGCTTCTAGGACTGCGATCGCCTCTTTTTGGAAGGGATCGAGGGGAAATGGAAATAAATTATCCACAGATAGAAGATACTGCCAGTTCTTGCTTCAATAGTAGCATTAGGCAATGCTGTACCTGCTATCTAGTTCAAGACTTACTGGACACAGGTTTCTGCTCTGTGTGTAAAAGACTTTTGGAAAATCCAAAGAACCCCTCAGCTAAAAAGCTTTTCCAGTCAGGAGAATGTCTAAAGGGCAGAAAACCCTGCGATCCCTCGCCTATTAGGCGAGCAAGGCCCCTCCAAGAAGTCTGCACCTGAAATCCTTACCCGACCTGAGGTTAAAAGCCCTAGATGCGACCTCTGAGCATTTGTGCCATTTCGTTGGGTTTAGGTGAGTTCTCAATGGCAGTTTCCTCAGTGATCCGACCTGCTTCGTAGAGTTTGTAGAGGGATTGGTTCATGGTACACATACCTTCATAGGTACAGCGGGGAATGATATTCTCGATCTCATCTACTTCGCCTCGTTTGATGTAGTCGCGGATCGCATCGGTATTGATCATGATTTCATGGATGGCAGTGCGTTTGCCGTCGGTGGTGCGCACGAGGGCTTGGGCAATTACTGCCACAAGGGATTCTGCCACTTGGATACGCATCGGGGCTTGTTGGTCTGGCTCATACAGGTTGAGAATACGATCGATGGTTTTCACGGCACTGTTGGTGTGCAATGTCCCAAAGACTAGGTGCCCTGTCTGAGCAGCTTTGAGGGCAGTGTTCACAGTTTCTTTGTCCCGCATTTCCCCAATTAGGATAATGTCTGGGTCTTCCCGCAGAGATGCTTTGAGGGCATTGTCAAATTTGCGGGTGTGAATCCCGACTTCCCGCTGTTTGATCAGCGCCTTCTTACTCTGGTGCACAAATTCAATTGGGTCTTCAATGGAAATAATATGTTTTGCCATTTCAGAGTTAATAAAGTCCACCATTGCCGCCAGAGTAGTGGATTTCCCCGAACCAGTAGGCCCTGTTACAAGGATTAGACCTTTGTGGGTGTAGCAGAGTTCACGGAAAACCTCGGGCAAGCCGAGTTGGTCAATGGTGAGAATTTTCAGTGGGATCAACCGCAGTACCATCGCTGTCCCCTTGAGGGAGTCAAATACATTGATGCGACAGCGGGCAAAATCGTACTGGGTTGCACCGTCAAACTCTAGGGTGTCGCGGAAGTGCTGAAGTTGTTTTTCATCCAAGATTTCCCGCAACCACGACTCAAACATTTCCTCATCGGGAATAGGATACTGCTCCTGAACCACCATTAAGCCTCTGTGCCGAAAACGCACTTTTTCGCCTACCCCTGCATGAATGTCAGAACAGCCTTGATCGAAGGCATCCCGCACTACCTGCGCCAGGGTGATCTTGGGACTGTCTTTGACCTGAACGGTGGCAGTGGGGGCAACGGCGGCTGTGGTCGGGGGGGCAGGGCGGGGGGGAGAGGGTGGGGCTACAGGGGGGACTTTACCAGCTGCGGAAGGGGGAGCAGGTATGGCAGGGCGTACGGCTGAGTTGGGCGGGGGCACAGGTGGACGCGGCATGGGGGGTGGTACTGGCGGCATTCCCGATTGGCTCATAGTTCCCTTCCTTGGTGTGTACGGTGGTTATCTTTAGAATAATATCACAAAATAAGACTTACGCTAGTTTTCAGAAAAATCTGTACACCCCAGCGGGGGCTGAAGTTTCTGGGACCCCCTTAAGGGGATCGCAAGTCTCAACAAAATCAGGCTGGCAACTCACTTGCTTGTCTGGGACTCGTTACAAACCTAACTGCCGATCCCTAGGGTTAAACTATATTGAAGTAGTTATCCAGGTGTTTACATTCCATGAATATTCTCTCTGCTCTGGGATCGCCCGTCAAATCTAAGCAAAAATCAGCTCTAGCCCCAAATCAACCCCGCCCCAGTAAAGGGATTGAAATTAAATCCAAGCGTGAACAGGAACTGATGCGGGAGTCGGCGCGGATCGTTGCTACCGTGCTCAAGGAAATTTCCCAGATCATTGCTCCAGGTATGACCACTAAGGATATTGATACCTACGCCGAAAGAAGGATTAGGGAGATGGGGGCAGTGCCCAGTTTTAAGGGGTACTGTGAGTTTCCTGCCAGTATTTGTATTAGTATTAACCATGAGGTCGTGCATGGCATTCCCAGTCCCAAGCGGGTGATCAAGGCAGGGGACTTGGTGAAGATCGATACGGGCGCTTACAAAAATGGTTTTCATGGGGACTCTTGTATCACGATTGCGATCCCGCCTGTATCGGAGCGGGTAGCCAAGTTGATGCAGGTGGCGGAAACAGCTCTCTATAAGGGCATTGAGCAAGTAAAGGCTGGCAATCATCTGATGGATATTGCGGGGGCGATCGAGGACTATGTGAAGTCAGAGGGCTACAGTGTGGTAGAGGATTTTACGGGGCATGGCGTGGGGCGCAATCTCCATGAAGAGCCGTCGGTGTTTAATGTCCGCACCCACCAACTGCCCAATGTACGTCTGCGGGCGGGGATGACCCTCGCCATTGAGCCAATTGTCAATGCAGGCTCAAAACAGGTGAAGATTCTCCCTGACAAGTGGACAGCAGTTACAGTGGACCACCAACTCTCAGCCCAGTTTGAGCATACGGTGCTGGTTACAGAGGATGGCCATGAAATCCTGACCGATCGCAACTTAGTCTAAGAAACCTATAATTCGCGACTCTGCCAAGCGATCGCACCAACCCCTGAGATACCGATAGACTGTCGGTTGGGCTGAGGGGTCGGTAGTATCTAGGGGGAAAGGAGCCAGGGCTTGAATGACCGCTGTAGTTACACAGAACATGGATTTTTGGAAGGAGATACAGATTTTCACGCGCAGGTTATCTAAACCCCGTTCCTGTTGGCGATAGAAGTTCAATAGGTAGTCAGGCAGGAAGTGGCTCATATCCTGCATCAATAATGTGGGGGGAATACCTGCCCCGCCCACAGGAATGGGATCGGCATAAAGGGCGCCGTAGTTGAATTGATTGATTTCAGCGGGAATGTTTTGCAGTTGAGCGTTGTAGGAGACTGTCCCCCTGAAGGGAAAAGAGCGGAAGAACACAGCTTCCACATAGGGAATGGCGGCGGCTTGAAGAAAGTTCAATTCGGGGCGATCGGGAATGATGTCATATGCCCTGCCGTCAATACTTACGGTGTAAGCGATCGGTTTGTTGACAGCGGCGACGATCCCCGTGCGGATGTGCCCCACCACTTCAGGAATGGAATTGATTTCCTGCTGGTCATAGCGATCGCTGAGGGTGAGGAAAATCGGGGACATCACCGACCAAAACACACCCAAAGCATGGTAATAAGCCATCTGCCGTACCTGTTCTCGCCAAAACTCTGGCAGATAGCGATGTAGTGCCAACAGCAAAGGATTACGGGCAAATTTAGCCTCAATCGCCCGATCGGCTAACTCAGAGAATTCTGCCGTATCCAAAAACTGGTCTAGGGTGCCGCCCCCGTGGTAGAACATTGCCCGCATACAGTATTCTGCAAACTCATAATTGATGCGATCGTGCCAGAGATGTTTGAGAATTTTCGTGGGGTTAATTCTGCCATTGAAATACTTAAATACAGGCAGTAACTCTAAAAATTGCTCACGGGCAATGAAGAGCAGGTTCTTTTGGTAGGCATCCAAAACAATTCCATAACTTTTCAGAATACCCACCACTTCCAAAAGATTTTGCGGCGAGTCAGGTAGCAGAGGCAAACCCGATCGCAAGCGATCGATTAGTCTGATTACATTAGGCAATGCACTGGAAGGCATATTCTTAATAGAATACTAACTGTCTATCTATATTAGCTATGGCAGTTCCCAAATATTCAATTTACTGACTGGAAACGATCGCCATCCTAAAATTATACAAATTCCCCAACATGAAAACAGATACTCTTATTTCATCTCTTTCCCATTTGATGTTTGAATACTGACCCAGGGACTTCAAATTTATCTCAGTAGAAATTAAAAGAACTGTTGCATAATTAACCGCTAACTCCTAGAACAAACCTGAAACCCCTAGGATCCTTCAACTAAACAACGCTGCCAATCAAGAACTGACATGTGCGCAGGAGGGCTAGAGAAAAAGCATGCTGTCTTACATAATTCCTAAATTTTGCTCCACAGCCTCACCCCCACCGAAGGGAGAAAACTGCAACCTGGGAAGTACAGGTGGTCTAAACTCTGGGTTTGAGGGCACGCAGTCGCCGTTGGGCAATGTTGTCTTTGGGATTGAGGGCAAGAGCTTGTTCATAGGTGGCGATCGCTTGGGGGATGAGGCGTTTCTTTTCGTAGGCATGGGCAAGATTGTGCAGTGCCACCAAGTAATTAGGCTCTAGCTCTAGTGCCTCCCGATAGTTTTTGATCGCCAGGTCATACTGCTCCTGACAAAAGTAGGCATAGCCCAAGGCATTGTAAGCTTCTGGGGTGGGGTTGTCCTTGAGGGACTTGTGGAACTCGGCGATCGCCTTGGCATAGAGTTTTTTGCGCAGATAGACACTCCCCAACTGATAGTATTCCTCAGCCGAGCCTTTTTCTTTGGTTAGTTTGGGTTGCAATTCAGCAATCACTTGCTCTTGGCGGCGGTTTTTCAGAATTTGTTGCACCACCAGCCAACCGATCCCCCCCAACATCCCTATCAGAATAGTAAGATAAATGACCGCTAACTGGGAGTTCATTGTGTTTGTACAGTCGATAATGCTCCTCTATTCTACCTGTGGCAAGCACTAGAATTTTAAGGATAGTTCACGCCCTGGCTTATGGTCCCTATCTCAGTAATGGATCGCTATCTCACCTCCCAGTTGGGTGCACCCTTTCTGTTTGGGGTGGGGGCTTTTTCCTCGGTGATTCTGGCGATCGGTTCACTGTTTGAGTTGGTGCGCTTGGTAGCTGAATCGGGGCTAAATGCCTTGGTGGCTCTCCAGATATTTATCCTGCAATTGCCGGGGTTTGCGGTCTATTCCTTTCCCATGTCGGTACTCTTAGCGGCTCTCCTTGCCTACAGTCGCTTGTCAGGGGATGGGGAAATTATTGCTATGCGCAGTTGTGGTGTGAGTGTCTATCGCTTGCTCCTGCCTGCAGTGGTATTCAGCTTGCTGATTTCATTCTTAACTTTTGCCTTTAATGAGGCGATCGTGCCAGCGGCAAATTGGCAAGCCCGTCAAGCCCTGCGCAGTGCCCTGAATCAGGAAAATCTGCGTTTTCAACAGCGGGATATTTTTTATCAACAATATGGGGAAATAGTGGGGGCAGATGGCAGTAGCAGTTATGGCTTAGTGCGTACTTTTTATGCCCGCCGTTTTGATGGCAGAGTCATGCGGGATGTAACAGTGATGGATTTTTCCCAAGGTGGCCTGCAACAGATCATGACCGCCAAGTCAGCCGAATGGCTACCCCAAGCGAATGTATGGCAGTTTCGGGACGGAGCTACTTACATTCTTAACAGTAATAGGGAGTACAACAGTGTTCTGCGCTTTGACCAGCAAAATGTCCAACTGTCGCGCGCACCCCTAGATATTGCCGAAGAACAGCGCAATCCTGAAGAGATGAATATCAGCGAAATCACTCGCAAAATAGAGCTATTGAAACAGGCTGGCAACTGGCAGGAAGTCCGCAAATTAGAGGTGCGCCGTCAGCAAAAATATGCCCTGCCTTTTGTGTGTCTAGTGTTTGTGTTGATTGGCTGTCCTTTGGGGATGCGCCCCCAGAGAACAGGGACAGCCCTAGGGTTTGGGTTGAGCGTGGTGATTATTTTTGGCTATTATTTACTGCTTTTTATCTGTGGGGCATTGGGGCAAACGGAAGTGCTTACCCCTGTCTTGGCTGGCTGGCTACCCAATATCATCTGTTTGGGGATCGGGATATTTCTGGTGGCGCGCATCAGATAAGAAGCAAAACCGAGGCAGTCACAGCTGTGATATGATTAAAAAAGTCTAAAGTTTCTGTAGCAAATATGGCAACTCTGTCCCTGTCGAAAAGCACGGTAATTGCCCCTTCGATTCTCTCGGCTGATTTTAGTCGTCTTGGTGAGGAAGTGAGAGCAGTCGATCAAGCGGGTGCGGACTGGATTCATGTGGATGTGATGGATGGTCGCTTTGTGCCGAATATCACGATCGGCCCGTTGGTTGTGGAAGCGATCCGCCCTGTAACTGAGAAGCCTCTAGATGTACACTTGATGATTGTAGAGCCAGAAAAGTATGTACCTGAATTTGCTAAGGCAGGGGCGGATATTATTACTGTGCATGCGGAACACAATGCCTGTCCCCATCTCCATCGCAACCTCTGCCAAATCAAAGAGCTAGGCAAACAGGCGGGAGTATCCCTCAACCCCTCTACACCTTTGAGTTTGATTGAGTATGTCCTCGACCTCTGCGATCTGGTGCTGATCATGAGTGTGAATCCGGGCTTTGGCGGGCAGAGTTTTATTCCCCAAGTGCTGCCAAAGATTCACAAATTGCGCCAAATCTGCGAAGAGCGGGGCCTAGACCCGTGGATTGAGGTGGATGGCGGACTGAAAGCCAATAATACTTGGCAAGTGCTGGAAGCTGGTGCCAATGCGATCGTAGCAGGATCGGCGGTATTTAAGGCGAAGGACTATGCTCAGGCGATCCATGACATCCGCCACAGCAAGCGTCCTGAAGCGACTCTGGTCTAATATGGGGTGGGGGAAACTCCTAGTCAATTTGGGCTCAATTTTGCTGGCGGGGGGAGCAGTTATTGCTCTGCAGTATCCCCTACTTGATCGCCAACTCACAGGACAAACCCCCGAAAGCGATCGGCGCGCTGAACAACAGGAAGCTACCCAACTGGCTCTGCTCCAGCGCTTGCCCCCCAGCGGTCTAGGCTTTAATAACTTGATCGCTTGCTATGCCTTCATGAAATTCCTGCCCTATTTCGGGGATGACATCGCTAGGGTGCAGCATGGCTTGGGCTACGGTCTGACGGCTGACTATTTTCGGGTGATCATTACCCGCGATCCCCGTTTCCTGACCGCCTATTTCTATATGTCGACCAGTCTGTCTATGTTTGCTGGGAAGCCTAGAGAGGCGATCGCTCTCTACGAATATGGTGAACAGGTGCTCGATCCGCGCCAGCAGAGATTTGCCCATAATATCCTGCGCCACAAAGCCAACGATCAACTGTTATTTTTGGCAGATGTAGAAGGGGCGCGTCAGTCATTACTAAAGCAGGTAGAGTGGGTTAAATCAGCGACTTTCAAACCCGAAGATACGCCGCCTCCGCAGTTAGTGATTGACTATACCCTAGAACTGGCGCGCTTGCTGGCCACAAAAAAGCCTGAAGACTACCGCACCGTTCAAATTCAGTTTTGGCAGATAGTTTTAGATAATGCCAGTGATATCAAAACTGTAGAACGGGTCGCCCAAGAAATACATCAACTAGGTTATCAAATTACTGTCCGCAAAATTGACAACATCGATCGCCTAGTGATCGTCCCCAAGTAATAGGCTGTGGCATAATGCAAGTATTGATAGCAAGCAGGTAAATGACTATGGATTTAGATTTACGTCCTCTAATTGTCCTTGCCCCGATCGTTTTTGTGGTGGGCTGGGCGGCATTTAATATCATCCGTGCCGCCATCAAGGGTGAAGCCTATCTGTTCGGCAAGCGGGGCAACAATCCTCTTAACTTCAAGTAGGTACAATTTTTACCCAGGAGTTGCGGGGGCATTTCTTACCCCTCTCTCCTGCCCTGTGAAGAGACTAGTGTCTGCAATAAAAGCTAAGACAACTACTAGAACTGATTCCATGATCGTTAGCGAAACCACTATAATTACTTTTCCCCCAAAATTTCGGGTTAAACAAAGTGCTGTAAGCAGAAGGCTTTATAGATACTGGGGATCCCAATCTCAGGTTATCTGTGAGTATTGCTCGGGATAAGCAAAGTTCTGCAAGCCTTGCCCTGTATAGGGTGGTACCATCTAAAGTTCTCAAGTCTCACAGCTTAAGGATTTACCCTCAGGGGTACTAACTGTTTTGATTCACAGACCTAGTTCTAATTTGAGGTTTTGTACAGAACTAGGAGCAAGATAATTTTTACAGGTCAGTACTTCTAGGGGAAACAGGCGCTGTGGTCTGGTAGCTTGGATCGCCCGTTGGACTTCAGCTTCGCCCCCATGCCCAATTATCAACACATGGGCAGTGCGAGTGATTGCCTGTAATCTGTAGGTATCTTGGGGCAGAGCGGTCATGACCACTAGGTCTTCCCCCCGCAGACTGTGGACAATGTTTTCGGCGATCCTTAGAATGCCAGCGCTGGGGGATACCAAACCCAACCTTGTGCCAAAGGGCAACTTCTTGATCCGCTCGATCTCCTGTTGGTAGTCGTAAATATCTAGCAAAAATAAGCGTACCGGATGCTCGCCGATGGCCCGTTTGGTCTGTTCGCCCAGATAGCGATTGGTGGCGATCGTACGGGCTTGGCTGAATTGGAGGAGGTGGGGTAGTTCCTCAATGCTGGCGATCTGGATGGGGACGGGCAGGGCCTGCCTGAGTTCTCTGGCCATAATTTCCGCTACACCCCGATCCTCTTCTCCTGATACCACCAAAATTTCAGCACTGCACTGGGCACGCCAGTCTATGGCAGTCAAAAAGGTTTCTCTAATCTGTGCCAAGGAAAATCCCTGCTTGACCATTTGATCGATCGACCTGTGGACAAGCATCCCTATGGATTCAACCTGCGGCAAATTCTCTAAATCCCGCACATAGAAACCCGATCCGCCTCGCGCTGTTACCAAACCCGATCGCTTCAACTGTTGATAGACCTTGCTGATAGTATTGCGGTGTAATCCCGTCCATGCCGATAGCTGCCTAATGCTGGGTAGTTGTGCCCCCGCTGGATACCTGCCAGAAGTGATAGCAAAACTCAGCTGCTCATACAACTGGCTAGAGGCCGGAATCTCACCATCTGGTTGAATACTAAACTGCATAAAAATCCCCCAGCTTTTGTGAGGGATTGTAGCGAAAATCAATAAGTAAATCTTAGAATAAACCCAAGGTCAAGGACTTGTCTAAGGGGAAGGTTGCGCCAATGCCCAGATAAATGGTAAACAGGGTGCCAAACAGGAATACTGCTGTAGCGATCGGGCGACGGAAGGGATTTTGGAATTTATTCACATTCTCAATGAACGGCACCAGAATTAACCCCAAGGGGATCGCCGCTGTCAGCACCACACCCAAAAGTTTGTTGGGCATGATCCGCAAAATCTGGAAAGCAGGGTACAAATACCACTCGGGCAGAATTTCCAAGGGGGTGGCAAATGGATCAGCAGGTTCACCAACCATTGCTGGGTCCATCACCGCCAAACCAGCAATCAGGGCGATCGAGCCAGCGATCACCACAGGGAAAATAAACAGCAGGTCATTGGGCCATGCCGGCTCACCGTAGTAGTTGTGCCCCATGCCCTTTGCCAACTTCTCCCGCAGGACAGGATCGTTCAAATCAGGAAGTTTTTCAATCTTTGCCATAGTTTTCACCTAGTTTTGGTTAATTATCGCCGATTTACAATGGACCAGAAATACCTTGTTTACGAATCATCAAGAAGTGCGCCAGCATAAATACCGCTGTCAGCCAAGGTAAGACAAAGGTATGCAAGCTGTAGAAGCGGGTCAAGGTAGCTTGCCCCACACTCTCACCCCCACGGATCAACTCCACTAGCGTATCCCCCACCACAGGGATTGCAGAAGGTACGCCAGAGACAATTTTGACCGCCCAGTAGCCCACCTGATCCCAGGGCAGGGAGTAGCCCGTTACACCAAAGGAAACAGTTAAAACTGCCAGAATCACCCCTGTTACCCAAGTCAGTTCTCTAGGCTTCTTGAAACCACCTGTCAAATAGACACGGAACACATGCAGGATCATCATCAAAACCATCATGCTCGCAGACCAGCGGTGAATGGACCGGATCAACCAGCCAAAATTGGCCTCGGTCATGATATAGCGCACCGACTCAAATGCCTCCGTAACCGTAGGGCGGTAGTAGAAAGTCATAGCAAAGCCAGTGGCAAATTGCACTAAAAAGCAGGTGAGGGTGATCCCACCTAAACAATAAAAGATATTCACATGGGGAGGTACATACTTGCTGGTAACATCCTCCACGATCGCCCCGACTTCAAGGCGTTCATCTAGCCATTCATAAACCTTATTCATAACAATCCAAAAGAATTTAACAACAGATATTTCTCTTAATTGTAATACTTCTTAACGGCAGCTTGCCCCACGCCCTGGCTAACTTTAAGTATTTCTACATATTTCTTAATGTTTAGAGACATTCTGCCAAGGTTCAGGCAAGTAGAGTTTTTGGGTGAGTCCGAGGGCAGACAAGAGGCTGATTGCACCCCAAGTCAGGTCCATCTCCCACCAGTGCAGTCCTGCCTTAGCGGATTTAGGGTAGGCGTGGTGGTTGTTATGCCAGCCCTCCCCATAGGTCAGGAGTGCCGCCCACCACAGGTTAGTGGAGTGATCCTGACTGTCAGGGAAATTGCGGTAGCCCCATTTGTGGCAAGCAGAGTTGATCAGCCAAGTGCTGTGCCAGAGTACCACTGCCCGCACAAACACACCATAGATGAGGAAGGACATCCCCAGCCCTTGGAGAGAACCCAGCCAGTAGAGGAAAAGAGCCAGAGGAATTTGCAGAGCCAGAAAATAGCGGTCTAAAAAGTGGTAGTAGGGATCGCCAGCTATGTCAGGTGCATATTTTTTGTAAAACTCAAATTGAAAGTAGGCAGGTTTAGCGTGGAGAATCCAGCCCATATGACTCCACCAGAAACCCCGTGACGAAGAGTAGGGGTCTTTGTCCACATCTTCAGTGAAGCCGTGGTGTTGGCGGTGTCCGCCCACCCAAAACACAGGCCCGCCCTGCATCGCCAATGCCCCGATGGTGGCGATTACATATTCCAACCACCTAGGCACATAAAAACTACGATGACTCAGCATCCTGTGGTAGCCGAGGCAGATACCAATACTACCAATCAGCCAGTGGAGAAACAGGGTAACTAGGACTGCCTGCCATGAAAAATAAAAGGGAGCGGCGCAAGCCAACAGATGGATCGAGCCAAAGAAGAAAACATTTAACCAATTGAGAGGGAGAGCAACTGCAGAAGTCATGAAAAATACCGTTTTTGGGAAAAAACCTTCCCTATTATAAAAAAATTTGACATCTTGTCAGCTCCAACTCTAAGAATTTCAGTGAGGACTTACCGGGAGCAAAAGCATGTCTCAACAGTATGGCGTAGGGCTATATAAATCTGCAGTTTCGGGCTAGAAAACCCAAATGGAGGCTAGAAGCTTTTCCAATCGAGAAATCTCCAGACCTCCTATATATTCTGGGGATCATACTTACTTAGTTTAGAGTTGGCGCTCTCGGCGCAGCAGTTTACCGTAGGTCAGTGCCCCAGCGGCAATCCCTACCAGTACGAACCCCACTAAAAAGATAAAGTGGCTTACTAAGCTTATGTTACTAAAATCTGCGCCTGCACTGGAAACCAACACCAAAGCACTGCTGATGTGATAGATGGGGTTAAACTGGGCCAGTTGGGCAAGATTGGCAGGCAAATAGCGGGGCGGGAAAAATGCTCCCCCCAGCATCAACAGCGGCACTCCAATCCCCGCCACCAGAGAATTCACATCCTCAGTGCGTTTCGCCCAAGTCGTGCCCAGCAAAAAACCTGTCCCTACATAGCCCGCTATACAGAGGAGAATGATCAAGCCACCCAGCCACACTGCCCCTTGGAAGCGCACCCCCCACATAGTACCCACTGCATATACCAGTATCGTTTGTCCCAAACCCACATATATATAAGCCAATAATATCCCCAAATAGTAAGCTGTGCCCCGCAGTTGGGATATGAGTAATCTTTTTAGAGTACGGCTTTCCCGTTCAGCGACGATCGTGGCTACTGTGCCCCCTAAGCAACTAAAAAATAAGCCTGCCCCTACCACCGTAGCTGGGGTAACAAAGGCAAAGGCTTCCCTAGGATCTAGTCTTGCCCCTTCTGCCAAGACTAGCCCATTGATAATAGCTAGACAGACAGGAAAAACTGCCCACAGGATTAAACTGCGTTTCTGCCGCCACAGTTCTAACAAAACTCTACGGGCTACAGCGATCGCCTGATACAGCATGGCTAAAAGCTTAGCACACAAAATCTCTCAACAATTCACCACTTGCCAGATTTCCTCATTAGAATTAGGGTTAGACTTATTACAGAATCAAGCTGGTGGATTTTACCTCTGTCCTGCCGAAAAATTGGGAAAGTTTATGCTGAAGTTGTCTTTTGCAGGTGGTACTGATGTAGGCTGTGTTCGTACTTCCAACCAAGATGCCTATTATATTGATCCTGAAGGCAAATTCTTTATTGTTGCCGATGGCATGGGTGGGCACGCGGGCGGGGAAGAAGCCAGCCGTATTGCCATCGAGTGCATTAGAGACTACTTACAGGCGGTGTGGGACAGCCACGATCCCCCTGAAGATATGCTCACCCAAGCCGTACTCAAGGCAAATATGGCGATCGTGGAGGACCAACTGCACAATCCTGACCGGAGCGACATGGGCACAACTGTAGTGGTGGTCTTGATTCGGGATGGTCAGGCGTGGTACTGCCATGTGGGGGATTCCCGTCTGTATCGCCTGCGGGGCGCAAAGTTGGAGCAGATCAGTATAGACCACACTTGGATCGCGCGGGCGGTGGGGGCAGGTCTGATTACCCCTGAGGAAGCAAGGGTACACCCATGGCGACATATGCTCCTGCAGTGTGTGGGGCGGGAAGACCTGAAATACGTCAATGTGTTCCCCTTGGATTTTGTGCAGGGGGATCGCCTCTTGATTTGCAGTGATGGGCTGACGGAAGAGGTGAGCGACGATCGCATTGGCTACAATCTGCGCACAATTCGCCCCCCTGAGAATGCCGTGAAAGCCCTGATCAATGAAGCTAAGCAGATGGGGGGTCGGGACAATGTTACAGTGGTAGTGATCGCCAATGAGCGCACATGAACGCCCTCTCTTTGCCCACTTGGGTGGTGCATATTTCCAGCGTGATCGAGTGGACAACGGCGATCTGGTTGATCCACAGCTATAGTCTGGCTACGGGGGAACGGGGCTGGCACTGGTTGGCAATGGCGATGTTGCCTGCTTTGATGAGTGCCCTATGTGCTTGTATATGGCACTTATTTGACAATGCCCCTGAATTGGAGTGGTTGGTAACCCTACAGGCAGGGACGACGCTGCTGGGCAATATCTGCTTGGCGATCGCAGCTATCCAGTTATATCGGCAGAGTCCAAACCAAAGATAGGGAGTTCAAGACTACACTCACAGAACTAAATGCCATCGTCAGTGCCGCCAAAGCAGGGCTAAAGCTGATCCCCCAAGCACTGAATACACCAGCGGCGATCGGCAGAGTAATCAAATTATAAACAAATGCCCAGCCTAAATTTTGGTAAATTTTGCGCCAAGTGGCCATCCCCAACTGGATGGCCTGGTGCAGGGCAGTCAATTCACTGTGTGCCAAGAGGACTATATCGGCTGTTTCAATGGCAATATCCAGACCTGAGCCGACGGCGATCCCCACATCCGCCTGTGCTAGGGCAGGGGCATCATTGATCCCATCCCCTACCATTGCCACCCGCTTGCCCTGTTTTTGCAGAGTGCGCACCAGTTCAGCCTTGCCAGCGGGTGTAACCTCTGCCCACACCTGATCGATACCTAAAACCTGCGCCACCTGTTGGGCGGTAGTTTGCTGATCCCCTGTAACCATGGCAACTGCTAAACCCATATCTTTGAGGGCGTGGATCACCTCTACTGCCTTAGGTTGCAACTGGTCTTGTACTGCCATGATCCCCGCCAATGTCCCATCAATTGTTACGGCTACAACGGTCTGAGCCTGTTCTTGCCATATTTTTACCTGTTCAGCACAACTGCCTAGGGGAGCATTTACCCAACTCGGTGCGCCAATTTTTACCTGTCTGCCATCTGCCAAGGTAGCTTCTACCCCTTTGCCCAGATGGACTTGGCTGGTTTGGAGTGGCAATAACTCCACGCTGCTAATGGCTTGGCGAATGGCAGTAGCGATCGGATGGTTAGAGACCTGTTCGGCACTGACCGCAATTTGCAGTAGTTCAGCTTTAGTCATCCCATGGCAGGGGATCACCTCAGTTACTACAGGTTTGCCAGTGGTGAGGGTGCCCGTTTTATCTAGGAGCAGGATTTGCACCTGTGCCAATTTTTCCAAGACATCTACCCCTTTAATCACAATGCCCCTTCTAGCGGCCAGACCTATGCCTATGGCGATCGCAGTAGGGACAGCCAGCCCCAGAGCGCAGGGACAAGCCACCACCAGCACCGATACCCCCATTTTGAGCGCTATCAGCCAGTTATGCTGGGCAGGGACAAGCCAACACCATACTCCACAGGTAAGCAGAGCCAAGCTAATCACGCCCCACACAAAATAAGCTGATACCCGATCCACCAACCGCTGGATCGGGGCCTTGGTCATCTGTGCCTGTGCCACCAGTGCCACCAACTTAGCCCAAGTAGTTTCTGCTCCCACCCGTTCCGCCCTCACCGTCAAAGGCTCAGCCAGATTGATAGTTGCCCCTGTAACCTGCATACCCACTGTTTTTTCTACAGGCGTGGCTTCCCCCGTGAGCATAGCTTCATTCACAAGGGAATGCCCTGCCACTACCACCCCATCCGTCGGGATCGCCTCCCCTGCCAGTACCAATAACTCATCCCCCACTGCGATCCCAGCACTGGGGATCAACACTGCCCCTTGGGGGGTAAGTTTGCGGGCAATTTGCGGTTGGAGTTGCAGCAATGCCTGAATTTGGAACTGGGATCGTCTCTTCACCAAACTTAACAAACATTCCCCCAACAACACAAACCCCAGCAAAAATAAAGTCTCGCCCCAGAGGGCATGTCCAGCCAGAAGACAGTTAGCCACCGCCCCTACCATCCCCAGACTCACTAGGCTGTGCATATTGGGATGTCCCCGCCCCAGATGGTTCAGCCCGTCCCACCACACCTGCCAGCCACAGACCCCCAGCAGAAGGCCATACAGAGGTTGGGCGTGCCCCCCAGGGAGCAGATGACTGCCAGCCCCCGTGCCCAACAGGAGCAGGCTAGCCAGAAATTGCCAACCCAACTGCGGTTCCGGCTGGATAGCTTGGGGTTGGTCCACAATTTCCGCCCCAAACCCCGCCGATCGCACCGCTGCTATCACTGCCTTTTGCCCTTCTGCCCTATCTATCTGGGGATCGAGTACCACCAAGGCGCAATTGTTGAGCAGATTTACACTGACCGCCCGCACCCCGGGACATTGGCGCAAATTTTTCTCCACTACCGCCACACAGCCTGCACAGCGCATACCCGATATTTTTAGGGTGAGATCAGCAGACACAAGGATAAAATAAAGAAAATTACTCTGGCACTACAGCAATCTATTATGCCTGAAGGTTTAATTACCGTTACAGACTACTATCGGGATGCAGAAAAATATGCTCACACCGAACTTATTCACGGTCAAGTAATACCCATGTCGCCGATCGGAATCAGGCACACTATTTTTTAGTGTCGGAAAGTTGAAAGTGAGACAGGGAGTTCCCGTGCACTTGAATGACTTTTCTGAACCTCAGCCTGATATTACGATCCTCAAGGGACATCCATCTAAATATTACCAACAGCAACCTGAACCAAATGACATTATTCTTATTGTAGAAGTAGTAGAAGTAGCAGATACAACTACTAACTACGATTTAAGTGTAACTTCAGTAAATATCCCTGAAGTATGGGTAGTGGATATTAACTCAGAACAGTGCCTTGTGCATCGCCCACCTAAAAATCATATCTATGAACAGATAATTATTGGTAACAGTTCTGAAATCTTGACTCTGCCAACCTATCCCTTTTGTTTAGCCCCAGTGGCAAATCCTCTGGCTTGTAAAAAGTCTTTACGGTGGGTTAAGTTTTACTGCATAATAATAAAGAAAAGTTTAACTTTGGCTGAGCTATGTCCATCCCCATTCGCAACGTTGCTATCATTGCCCATGTCGATCACGGCAAAACTACCCTAGTGGATGCCCTCCTCAAGCAGTCGGGCGTGTTTCGGGAAGGTGAAGTAGTTGAGAACTGTGTTATGGATTCCAATGCTTTGGAGCGAGAGCGGGGCATTACCATTCTGGCGAAGAATACAGCAGTCAAATACAAGAATACCCTCATCAACATTGTGGATACCCCCGGACACGCTGATTTTGGGGGAGAAGTGGAACGGGTGCTGGGTATGGTGGAAGGCTGTTTGCTGATCGTGGATGCCACGGAAGGGCCCATGCCCCAAACTAGGTTTGTGCTCAGGAAGGCTTTAGAACAAGGCTTGCGCCCGATCGTCGTTCTCAATAAAATTGACCGCCCCTCCGCTGAACCCTATCGGGCGATCGATAAGGTGTTAGATTTATTTTTGGAATTGGGAGCGGATGAGGACCAGTGCGATTTTCCTTATCTCTTTGCTTCGGGGCTGGGGGGCTACGCCAAAGAGAAGTTAGAAGATGAGAACAAAGATATGCAACCCCTCTTTGAGGCGATCCTGCACCATGTGCCACCCCCAGCGGGGGATGTAAATAAACCACTCCAATTACAGGTAACTACTTTGGATTATTCTGAATATCTGGGCCGAATTGTAATTGGGAAGATTCACAATGGCAGAATCCAAGCAGGGCAAATGGCGGCTCTAATTAAAGAAGATGGCAGTATTGTCAAGAATAAAATCACTAAACTGTTTGGTTTTGAGGGCTTGAAAAGAATTGAACTGCCCGAAGCTACGGTGGGGAACATTGTAGCGGTGGCAGGCTTTGCGGATGCTAACATTGGGGAGACTATTTCTGCGCCTGATAATCCACTGGCTCTGCCTCTGATTAAAGTGGATGAACCTACCCTGCAGATGACTTTCTGTGTGAATGATTCACCCTTTGCAGGGAAGGAGGGCAAATTTGTAACTTCTCGCCAGCTCAGAGAACGGCTCTATCGAGAACTGGAAACTAATGTGGCTCTGCGGGTGGAAGAAACGGACTCACCTGACAAATTTCTAGTCTCAGGTCGGGGTGAACTCCATTTGGGTATTCTCATTGAGACAATGCGTAGGGAGGGCTATGAATTCCAAGTATCGCCGCCACAGGTGATCTATCGAGAAGTGAATGGGCAACTCTGTGAACCTTATGAATATCTGGTTTTAGATGTGCCTGAACAGGCAGTAGGTAGCTGTATTGAGCGATTGGGACAACGGCGCGGCACTATGAGCGATATGCAGACAGGGGCAAATGGTAGATCGCAATTAGAGTTTGAGATTCCTGCGAGGGGTTTGATTGGTTTTCGGGGAGAATTTATGCGTCTGACTAGAGGGGAAGGCATCATGAGCCACAGTTTTCTGGACTATCGCCCGATCGCTGGTGAGATTGAAACCAGAAGAAATGGTGTCTTGATTTCGTTTGAGGAAGGGGAAGCTACTTTCTATGCCCTGAAGAATGCTGAAGATCGGGGCGTATTCTTTATCACCCCCGGCACCAAGGTCTATAAGGGGATGATTGTCGGCGAACACAATCGCCCGCAGGACTTAGAGTTGAATGTCTGCAAAACGAAGCAATTGACGAATATGCGCTCGGCTGGGGGGGAGGAATTAGTGCAATTACAAGCCCCGATCGAGATGAGCCTAGAGCGGGCATTGGAATATATTGCTGAGGATGAAATGGTAGAAATCACTCCCCAATCTATTCGTCTGCGCAAACTCTCTAAGAAGTTGGTCAAGCGTTGATCACCTAATCCTTTGCTTCAAGGGCAAGGGAACTTTTGCGCCTGTCTTAAAAAGACCTATTGCACAATTCCTCAATTTTTTGTATGCACCCACCTCCCAGACAACCCCAATGAATTACTAACACCCAAAATCCCAGCGGGGCTGAATGTCCCTAAAAAAATTGGCCAATCAGAAGTGGGTTAGGTATCTATGCAGGAGGTCTAGTATTCCCTGGGGTGATAACTGCTCTGCTTGAACCTCACTAACTCTTGGTCAGTCATAACTAGCAGTGAAGGTGAGGCACTATGACCACTGCGGTTTCGGATCGCACCCTAGTAGCATCAGCACAGGCTGGGGATCGACAGAGTTTTCAGCAACTCTATCGGCGGCACTACCAGAAGGTGCGATCGACCCTCTATCAACTCTGTGGGGGAGACGGTTTAGATGACCTAGTGCAGGAGGTATTTATGCGGGTGTGGAAGGGACTGGCACAGTTTCGGCACACAGCGCAATTCTCCACTTGGCTTTATCGCATCACTTGGAATGTGGCTTGCGATCGCCGCCGTGTGCTTGCCCAGCAGAGGGAGCGTTCTGGGGCAGAAGACCAACTCTTGCAGGTAGCCGATCCTCGCCCTGAACAGTTGATGCAAATCCACTATCAAGAATTGGTGGCAAAGGGTTTGGCGCAGTTAAGCCTAGAGCACCGCAGTGTAATTGTCCTCCATGACCTAGAGGAGCTACCCCAGAAGGAGATCAGTAAAATTTTGGGGATTCCTGTTGGTACAGTCAAATCCCGTTTATTCCATGCTCGTGCCCAGTTGCGCCAATTTTTCAAGAGTCAAGGTGTAGAACTATAGGAGGTAAAATGTCTAGCCAATTGCCAGAACCAGACCAAGCCTTAGTGGCATTCCTCAGGGCACACCGCCCCCAGCCCCCCGCTCCCCCTCCCGATCATGAAGCCCGGTTGATAGGTGCCATCGCCCGGCTGCCCCAGCGGCGGGGAGTCTTGCCCTTGTTGGGCATAATTTTGCTGGTGGTGGCGGGCAGTCTCAGCTTCGGCCGTCCCCAAACCCAGATGGCACTTACGGAAAAGGAGCGGTTAGAAATTTTCACCCAACTGTTAGCAGAGTGGCAATATCTAGAGCCTGAGCCAAGTAGTGAAGTGTTTTATACAGGAGAGAGCGATGGTCAGATTGAGTAGTTTTGTAGCGGGGCTGTTGGCAGTGGGCATAACCATTGCCCCCATCCAGGCTGCACCACCCTTGGAGTCGGGGCGAGTACTGCGCCAGTTGAATTTGAGCGATCAGCAATTGCTAGAGATCAGACGGATTCGGAATGAATACAGTGGCAGGATACAACCTCTGCAGGAACGACTGCGCCAGCAGGCAAGGGAACTGCAACAACTCCTAGCCAGTAATGCCCCTGCCCAAGAGCTACGCCAAAAACAGGCACAGATCAGCCAACTGCACCAGCAACTCGCCGGTTTGCGCTTTGAGCAGACCCTGGCAATCAGGGAAGTGCTGACCCCCGCCCAACGCCAGCAATTGGCTGAACTAGTCCGCCGTCGCCGCTGTCCTTAAGGGGATCGTGAACCAGAAAATACTGCCTCTGCCCAGTTCACTCTCTGCCCAGATTTTGCCCCCATGTTGTTGGACGATCGCTTTACAGATAGCCAAACCCAGACCCGTCCCGCCCTTATCCCTAGCATCAGAAGCATCCACTTGGCGAAAACGGTCAAAAATACTCTGCAAATGCTCGGCAGGAATGCCCCGCCCGAAATCTTGGACTGAAAATAAGAGGTAGGGCTGTCCATCCACTGTAGTCTCCCCTACCCGCACAATCACTTTACTGTGAGGGGGCGAGAATTTGATGGCATTGCCAAGGAGATTGGTCAGCACTTGGATCAAACCATCTGCCGAGGCGACTACTGCACAGGGCATCGCTTCATGAACTAACTCAATCCCCTGCTGTTCTGCTAGAGCCGTCATGGCTTCCACCGCTTGGCTGACTAGCTCTTGTACCTGACATACTGCCATGGGCAGGGGCGATCGTCCCGATTGCAGTCTTTCCAGATTTAGCACATCATTGACAAGGCGCAACAGTCGCTCACAATTAGTAGCGGCAATGTGGAGCATCCTTTTGGCGCGGTCGGGCTTCTGGTCATAGACCCCTGTGGTGAGAATCTGGAGCGCACCATGGATGGCAGTCAGAGGGGTGCGCATCTCGTGGCTGACAATGCTAATGAATTCATCCTTCAAACGCTCAATTTCATGGCGTTCACTGATGTCGATGGTGATCCCCAACATCCGCATGGGCTGGCCATTCTCGTAGTAACACTCCCCCAGGGCGTGCAACCAGCGCACCTTGCCATTGGGGAGAATAATTCTAAACTGACAATCATATTGAGTCTGATTCTGAACCGCTTCCTTCACACTGGCTTCAATCAAAGGAATATCTTCAGGATGCACCAAAGCCCAGAACCGCTCAAAAGTAGGCGGCTCAGTGGTAGGCAGATTTAAAACCCGATAGAATTCCTCACTCCAGAACAGTTCATTGGTTTGGATATTCCAATCCCATGCCCCCACTTGATTCAATGCCAAGGTCAAACGCAAGCGCTGTTCACTGTCCTGTAATTTCAACTCTGCCAGCTTGCGATCGCTAATATCGGAAACCCGCACCAAAATTAATTCTTCCGTGCCCACTCTTATTAGTTTCAGTGCCAAATCTCCCCAAAAAACCCGCCCTTGAGCTGTTATATATTCCAGTTCCCCTTGCCAAAACCCATGCCGCTCAAATTCTTGATGTATCTTCTGCAGTTCTGCCGCGGTGAAGGGGTGTTTTTGGAGTTGGTATCCCTGCATGCCAATCAATTCTGCTTTGGACTGTCGCCCAAACATGGACACCGCTTGCCAGTTGCAATCCCTGATTCTCCCTTCGGCATCATTATCCACTAGGAAAATGGCATCCGTAGAATTATTGTAGATAATTTCCAATAGCTCCCGACTGCGATCCAGTTCCAGTTCTAGTTGTTTGCGCTCACTGATATCTAAAATGAAGCCGTCAATAACCGCATTCCCTTCCCCATCCAAAAATGATAGGGAATGACAAGCTACCCACTTGGTACGCTCCCCCACCTGTAAACGGTACTCCATAAAGCGCGGCTTAGTTTTTCTACTGGTAGGAAAGGCGAGGACTTCGGCAACTGCAGAGCGATCGTCAGGATGGACTTGTTTCCACAGCAGTTGGGGGTCTGCCATCGCCAATTCCGGTTCAACGCCAAAAATGCGCCGACAATAATCACTCACATACATCAACTTGCAGGTGCGATCTGGGGCAATCATGTAGCGGAAAATCATCCCCGGTAAGTTATCTGCCAATCTTTTCAGTTTCTGTTCTGCCTCTTGGCGTTGTTTTTCCAGTGCTCTCTGGGCGCGCAAATCCACATCAATGCGATAGATTTCTACTGCATTGGCAGAGTTCTTACATACCAAGTGGTTGCTATACACTGGCACAGTTTGCCCCTGTTTATCGCAGAGTTCCATTTCCCCATGTAATTCAATTGAATAGGGAGTAGTGGGAATTGCCTCTATATCCACAAATTGCTCTGGGGAATTGTCAGCAATCCTAATCCATTCATCCAAAACAGCACTAATATGTTCCCTGCTGCTGGGTGGAATGATTAACTCTTCTATTGGTCTGCCGAGTGCCTCCTGGGCAGAGTAACCGTAGAGATGCTCACTGGCTTGATTCCAAAAGATCACCCGATGCTGGCGATCGCACCCCTGCACGGCGATCGTGGGCAGGCATGCGAATAAGTTGTGCAGGCGGGTTTCAGTGGTTTTGAGTTGCTGGTTGACCGCCAATAGCTGTTGTTGATATGCCTCAATTTGGTCTAGTAAGGCATGGCAGGCTTGGGCTAGTAAACTCAACTCGTTGCCCCCTTTGACTGGCAGGGGCATGACTGAATTGGACTTGAACAGGTGGAGCAGATGGGTGATGGGGCGCAGTAGGCTGTGCTGGATCAATAACAGGATCAGCAAGATTACCACTGTGCCTGCGATCCCCAAGCCCCAGAGTTTCTGACTGAAGTTGTAGGAGAGGGAGCGATCGGCAGTAACCGTTACCAGTAGGGCGGGTCTTTGGTAGATATCGGGTAGAACCATCTCTCCCACCACCTGATCCGCCGTGCTGTGTTTGATCACTAAACTGTCTAAGGGAACAGTGGGCAGATTACTGCGTACAGGTGTGAATTTAAGCTGAAGTTGCATCTGTCCAGGGACAAGTTCAGCAGGCGGGAGGAGAAAACCTGTAATCAGCCAACCCTGACCTGTGGCAACTGCTTGAGACATGACTAGGGCAGGCTGTCCCTGCAACCAAAGCAAGCCACTATAGGCACGGTTCAGGGGCAGGTTAGCAGTAGTGGGATCAAGGTCAAGCCTACGACTCTTTCGCCAGAGTACCTGTCCCCGCTGGTTACTCAAGACCGCAAAATCAACGCCTACTAACTCCAAATGGTTGGGGATGTGCTGGCTGGTCTGAGCCAGGACATGTTCCCAAGTCTTTAGGCGCATCTGTACATAGCCTGCCAACTGTTGTTGTTCCGACTCTGGAATCGCCCCACCAATTACAGCCAATGTACCTAGGTGCAAGACCGCCAGCAGTAAGCCTACTACTAGAGTGATCTTGCGTCTAATGGGCATTAGTGCAGACCTACCCTTGCCAAGATGCGGGTGTTGATGTCCACATCGCTGATGGGTTTGGTGATCACATCGGTTGCCCCCAGCCTAAATAGCTCCTCCCGCATGTACTCATGGGCAGTGATCACCACGATCGGCAAATCATGGAAGGATTCCGATTGGCGCAGTACCTGGCACAACTGTTTGCCGTTGTACTGTGGCATCTCAATATCCAACAACAATAACTGGGGCTGATGTTGCTGGAGTACTGCCCACACATCCCGCGGTTCACTGATGGAAATCACTGTTACCTGATTGGGCACTAGCTTTTCTGTGAGGTAGTCCAACACAAACTGGTCATCGTCCACGATCGCAATTTTGGGACGACTCAAGGGCGGCACCACCAACTCCAGAATTTGCGCCGAAATCTGGTCAATGTTACTGCTACTGGACAAGTAACGGTCAATGCCATAGCCAGCCAACTCTACCCGCCGATCGAGGGTGTCATTGGCATAGTCAATCACCACCACAGCACTGTGTTCTGCCGTCTCCTTGACCTGTTGCAACAGTGGCAAGGACTGGGGCGAAGGTAGAGGCACCACCACCACCGGGATTTTGGGGTGTTCCTTTAGCCACGCCACAATCTGACTGGAGTGGACGACCGCCATCTCTACATGGTGGTCTTCTAGCTCTTCCCGCAATAGCTCGGCTAAGTTGTCATCCTCCCCCACAAACACCACTTGGGCGGGTGGGCGGGCATAGGTGGACTTGGTGGGAATAGTGAGAGCACGATGCAGAGCCTTGATCAAACGGGGATATTCCTCGGGTCGGGCAGTCTCCATACTGCGGGCAATTTCCGTAGCTTGCCCATAGCCAAAAGTACCCAGCGTACCTGTCAGTTTGTGGGCCACCGCCTGGAAACGTTGATAGTCCCGCAGGGCAATACATTCTTCCAGTTCCTTGAGCCGCTGGGGCAGGGATTCTTGGAAACGGGATTGTACCGATTGCAGACTGGGACTAGGCTTGAGCCGATACCCCGACCCATAGACTGTCTCGATTAACTCCTCTTGCATCCCCGCATTGTGCAATCGCTGGCGCAGGTCTTTAATCAAATTGGTAACCGCAAACTTGGTGGGAGAGTCATCAATTGTCCACAGGCGATCGAGGATCATCTCCCGATCAAATATCTGCCGCGGCGATCGCAAAAACAACTCCAGTAGGCTATATTCTTTGGGGCGGAGATGGATGGGTTCACCTGCATAGGTAACCTCTTTGAGCACAGGATCCAGCACTAACTTGCCCCAAGTTAGTTTTTGGTCGACTGTATCTTTTTCCCCAGTGCGACGGAGCAACGCTCTAATCCTTGCTAGCAGTTCAGGCAAATTGCAGGGCTTAGTCATGTATTCATCAGCCCCACTATCTAGCCCTTGAGTGATTTCCTCAGGCGTGGGATTGCTAGTCAGCATCAAGATCGGGGTATTGATGCCCTGAGCACGAATCTGTCTACACAAAGTAACCCCGTCCATTTTGGGCAATTGCGCATCCATAATGATCAGATCATGGTGCCAGCGCGCCAGTTCCAGGCCTGTCTTGCTGTCAGCCGCCGTTTCCACGGTGTAACCTTGACCCGCCAAATACTTAACCAACAGCTTAGTTAGTACCGCATCATCCTCTATAAGTAGAATTTTCATTGCCCAGTTAGACCTGTTAGCTATACAACCTAATTGTTACTATCGTAAAAGTATAGCACAATTACAGAAACTGTGTATAGCCAAAATAAACAGGATATACAATTTTTTATAAGTTTTTTGGGCAGGATAATAAGGCGTAATTAACGGGCAGGCATTACTGCGACCCAAGGGAGGAGGGGCAGGTAATAGGGCCTACTTCTGTGTTATGCTCAGCCTTGGTAAGGCTAGGTCAAGGTATGTCCACAGAAGCAGAAGCAAAAATACTGGCGCTGGTTACTACTATTGCTACCCAAGTTGAGAGTTTGCAACAGCAAGTTGCTGACCTACAGAACCTATTTACCAAGCAAAGAGAACATCTGACCCGCCTAGAAACCCAAGTTACCGAGCTCAAACTCCAAATCGATCGCAGTGAAGCACAAAAAGACTTAGACAAATTGGTTAATCTAGCAACTGGTCTAATTGCAGTAGCTGGTGTAGCAATTATTGCAGGGATATTAGCGATCCTCAGAGATTAGACTTTAAGATATGCTCAGGGTCGAGAACCTCTATTATCATCCCCCTGCTGTGCCCCAGCCAATTTTGCAGGATGTATCCTTGACTTTAGCTGAACACAGTCTAGGCGTAATTGTGGGGGCAAGCGGTTCTGGTAAGACTACTTTTTTAGAAATTTTGGCTGGTTTTGTCAGGTGGCAAAAGGGCGATATTTATTGGCTCAACCAACCCCTCGATCCCGACTATTTGCAGCAGTTATGTGGTTTGGTGTTTCAATTTCCCGAACGGCATTTCTGTGGCAGTACGATTTTGGAAGAATTGCGGTTGGGGCATCAACATTTGGAAAACGATCGCATTGCTCAAGCGTTGAGCAGGGTAGGTTTACAATCCGTGCCTTTGCAGACTGAACCCCATGTTCTCAGTGGTGGACAACAGCGGCGACTAGCCCTAGCTGTGCAGTTACTCCGCCAACCCAGTTTGTTGTTACTGGATGAACCTACCGCAGGCTTAGATTGGTCAATGCGTAGGCAGGTGGTTGATTTAATCACAGAATTGCGCAAAAACTGGACTGTGCTCATTGTCAGCCATGAACCAGAAGAATGGCAGGCGATCGCCAGCGATCGCTGGCAACTACAGGGGGGCAGACTCACTAGGCTAAACTAAGCTCTTGTCTGTTGTTTGTAGGCTAAAATCAGGACTTAGCCTAGCCTTTAGCAGAAGTTCTATGGTGAGGGGTGGGGGCCGAGGCGTGGGGCAAAGTCCCAGATCAATGGTTTGCTGCTTTTGGGATCAGCTACGCTGTGCCGTAGGCAATGGGTATCCAGGTTCTTCATATTGAGTAACTGTGCCTGCTTAGGGTTTATTAGATTCTTTAATGTCAATCTTCCAGCCAGTCAAGCGCGCTGCCAACCGCACATTTTGTCCTTCTTTACCAATCGCAAGGCTGAGTTGGTCAGGGGCCACAATCACTTCCGCTTGCCGTTCATCGGCATTTAAGATATTCACCTGCCTCACTTTGGCAGGACTGAGAGCATTGGCGATATACACCGCTGGATCGGGCGACCAACGGATCACATCAATTTTTTCGCCCCGCAGTTCCGAGACTACTGCCTGAATGCGCGCCCCCCTGGCGCCAATACAAGCCCCTACAGGATCGACATCCCGTTCCAAAGTATCCACTGCAATCTTAGTGCGCGGCCCCACTGTGCCGCTGGAAGTCTTGGGGGGATTGGCTTCACGGGCGATCGCTACAATCCGCACAATTTCATCTTCAATTTCAGGGACTTCATTGGCAAAGAGATAGACCACCAAAGCGGCATCAGTGCGGGAAACCATCAACTGGGGGCCGCGCCGCGGGGTATCATAAATTTTTTTCAGGTAAACCTTGAGGCTAGTGCCCACCCGATAGGGACGATCGGCAGGCAATTGCTCATTGCGGGGCAGTTCCGCTTCCACCTCTGGCTGACCAAAACCACTGCTCACCGCTAAAATCACTGAATTGCCCTCAAACCGCAGTACCCGTCCTTGGATCACCGTACCTTCCAATTCTCTGAATTCTTCTTGGATCAGCTTGCGCTGTTGATCCCGCAGTTTTTGGGCGAGTACCTGTTTAGTCTGCATCGCCGCCATCCGCCCAAAATCTTCCTGTTGAGGGGTTACATCCACCACCACGGTTCCCCCCGGTTGTGCCTCTGGAGCAACTTCCCGCACTTCCGCTAGGCTGATTTGATGGTCAGGGTCAGTTACCTCTTCCACGATCGTCTTGGTGGCTAGCACCCGAAAGCCCCCCTCCTCCATATCCAATTCCACATCAAAGTTATCAAAATAATCATCACTGAATTCCACTCCCTCTTGACGGTAAGTCTTGCGGAATCGCTCATAGCCCTTAAGCAGAGCTTCCCGCAGAGCCGCATGTACAGCGTGTTTAGGTAAATTGCGCTCCTTGCTGATATTGTCCACTAGTCCGCTCAGACCCGGTAAACCCAGTAATGCCATAGTTTCCTCCTAGAAATATCTAATCAGTCAGTTCCACTTTACTCACTAGCTCACGGGGGATCGCCACCAGTTTGCCTTTTTGGCTGATCACCACCGCCGTATCATTCCGTTCTACTAGCTGTCCCACCCATTGTTTACTGGCACAGGACACACTCACCTTAAACCCCCGAAATGCCCGAAACTCCCGATCGTGCAGGAGTTGGCGATTAGTGCCAGGGCTAGATACTTCCAACACATAGGCATGGGGCACAAGGGCATCTAAACTGCCTGCTAGGGCATTGGTCATGCGCTCACAGTCATCTAGCCCCGTGTGGGTAGTCAAATTGCGCACATCGATCCGTACCACAGGGGGATGCTTGTGGGTGTGGATCACCACATCGATTACCTCTAAACCAAGTTCAGGAGCCACCGCCTCGGCAATCTGCCAAATCTGCGGGATTAACGGATGGGTCATAATCAATAAAAAAAGTGGGATGCCCCACCTACGCACTTGTCAAAACCTTCTCTGTTATTATACACTATATTTTCCTGCCAGACTATAGACAAACCACCTAAAACACAGTAACATTGAAAACTGCATCAATGTGCGCTCTTAGTTCAGCTGGTAGAACGCAGGTCTCCAAAACCTGATGTCGTGGGTTCGAGTCCTACAGAGCGCGCTTTACTGTCTCAGTGCCCAGCCAACTATGACCAACAGCGATCCCAAAACTACCACTCCTCCCGCCAAACCTGAAGGTGGGTTGGTCAAATTTTTCAAGGAGACCAAGCAAGAACTAGATAAGGTGGTATGGCCCTCCCGTCAGCAGTTAATCAGCGAGTCAGCGGCAGTCTTGTTGATGGTGGTCGCTTCGGCTAGTTTGATTTATTTAATCGATTCTTTGTTTGCTTGGATAGCGGAACGCATCTTTTAGCTATGGACATGGAGAAAGATAGGCAGAACCATGACAGCCCCGAAGAGCACTTGCAGTGGTATGCGGTGCAGGTAGCTTCTGGTTGCGAGAAAAAAGTAAAATCTAGCCTCGAACAGCGGATCAAGATGTTAGAGGTAGAGGATCGCATCAGGCAAATTGAAATCCCCCAAGCCCCGGTCGTCAAGGTGCGCAAGGATGGCAGTCGCCAAAATGCCGAGGAAAAAGTTTTCCCCGGTTATGTGTTGGTGTTGATGCAGTTAGTCAAGGATGAGCAGGGCAACTGGGATATTGACGATGATGCGTGGCAGGCAGTGAAAAGCACCCCTCATGTGATTAACTTTGTGGGCACGGAGCAGAAGCGGGCGACAGGGCGGGGCAGGGGTCACGTCAAACCCCGTCCTTTGAGTCGCAGTGAAGTGGAGCGCATCTTTAAGGCTACGACCCAGCAAGAGCCAGTAGTGCGGGTGGATATGGCAGTGGGTGATAAGGTCAAGGTTTTGGCGGGTCCGTTCAAAGACTTTGAAGGGGAAGTGATTGAAGTCAGCCCTGAGCGGAATAAGCTCAAAGCTCTGATTTCCATCTTTGGGCGGGATACCCCCGTAGAGTTGGAGTTTAGCCAAGTGGTTAATCTCAAAAAAGGGGAAGATAGTCGCTATCGCACCCACACTTAGTTTACCCAGTTACCTAGTTCACTTAGTTCATTGTTCATTAAGCATATGGCAAAGAAAGTAGTAGCAATCATCAAATTGGCTCTGACCGCTGGCAAAGCTAACCCTTCTCCCCCTGTAGGTCCTGCTCTTGGTCAGCATGGGGTGAATATCATGATGTTCTGTAAAGAATATAATGCCCGCACGGCGGATCAGGCGGGGACGATCGTGCCTGTGGAAATTTCGGTCTATGAGGACAAGAGTTTTACCTTTGTATTGAAGACTCCCCCGGCCTCGGTTTTAATTCAAAAAGCGGCGGGGATCAGCAAAGGTTCAGCCGAACCCAACCGCAAACGGGTGGGTACGATCACCAGAAAACAGTTGCAGGAGATTGCCCAGACCAAAATGCCTGATTTGAATGCCAACGACATTGAGGCGGCAATGAGGATCATTGAGGGCACAGCCAAAAATATGGGTGTAGCGATCGTGGATTGATTGCGGCGAGGTGGTAGGTACAGCTATTGCCTTTGCAAAATAGAAAATTCATGGTATCTTTAGCGCACTGCGCCTAGAGGTCCAGCGTGTATATCAAACATTTAGAACTGACTCGCTTCAAGTCTTTTGGGCAGACTACGGGCATTCCTTTACTCCCCGGTTTTACAGTCATTTCTGGGCCGAATGGTTCAGGCAAATCCAATCTTTTGGATGCGCTTCTATTTGCGCTCGGTTTATCCACTTCCAAAGGTATGCGGGCGGAGCGATTGCCAGACCTTGTGAATCAAGCCCATTTGCAGAAAGGCAGAACTGCGGAAGCGCAAGTGAAGGTTACTTTTGCTACACCAGAGGGGGATTGGACAGTTACTCGCAAACTCAGAGTTACCCAGCAGGGCACTTATACTTCTACCTATTGTATCAATGATACTCCTTGCACCCTCACGGAATTGCACGAGGCATTGAGCAAATTCCACATCTATCCTGAAGGCTACAACATTGTTTTGCAGGGGGATATAACCAGTATTATTTCCATGAATGGCAAGGATCGGCGGGCAATTATTGATGAATTGGCAGGGGTGGGAGACTTCGATCGCAAAATCAATGCAGCTAAAGAGAAGTTAGATGAGGTCAAATTACAAGAAGAGAAATATCGCTTGATTGAACAAGAATTGATTACCACTCAAGAGAAACTCAAACACGATCGTGCCAAAGCTCTAGAATATCAGCAATTACGCCAAGAACTAGCCGAGATGGAACTGTGGCAGATAGTGCTGAATTATCAAAAAATAGAGCAAGAAATCAATGAGCGCACAGCACAGCAAGCAAAGATCGGTGCGGAGTTAGGGGAATTACAGGTTCAACTAGCAGAATTAACACAATCTATAGCCCAGAAAAACTTGGAATTGGAGGCATTACAGCAACAGGTACAGGCACTGGGGGAATCAGAATTTTTAGCCATTAGCCAAGCCATTGCTGAACAACAGGCAGAATTAAAAAACCTCGATCGTCAGCACCAGACTATTGATAGAAATCTCGCAGTTAATCAAGAGCAAATGGAGCATTTACAGCGGGAGAGCGATCGCCTCACCTACCAGATTAATACATGGACAGCCCAGCTAGCCGAGGCAGAAATTCTCATCCAGCAATTGAGAAACGAATATACTAATCAACAGGCAGAACTAGCTAAAAAACAAGCAGAATTAGAAGCTTTAGGAGTATTAGCCAGCCAATATCTCCAACAACACAGCCAATTATTTCACCAGATCGCTAACTTACAAACCCAATTAGAACCCAAAAAACAGGAATTAACTAGATTAACTGAATCCATTAGGCAGTGGCAGGAACAACTAACTATTTGCACACAGGAATTAGCCCAACTGCCCGATCCTGAACCACTACAACAGCAATTACTACAGCAACAACAAGAAATTAAATACTGGGAACAACAAATTCAACAATTAGCGGAAAAACTCAGTACCGCTCAAGCTAACAAGCAATTACATCAAGATACTAGCGATCGTTTATGGCAAGAACAAAGAACTAAGCAACGCCAATTAGACAAACTAGAAGCCCAACAGCAAGCGAGTCGAGAAATACAGGGTACAAGAGCTACCCAGCTAATTCTTAATAGTAATTTGCAAGGAGTATATGGCTTAACTGCCCAACTAGCTAAAGTCCAACCTGAGCATCAACTTGCCCTAGAAATTGCCGCAGGGAATCGGCTCGCATTTATTGTGGTAGAAGATGATCTAATCGCTAGTCAGGGCATTGAACTATTAAAACAAGAACGGGCAGGCAGAGCTACTTTTTTACCCCTGAACAAATTAAAGAAATTTTTTCCGCCTAGCCCCCAATCAGCTAAGTCTATGGGGGCGATCGATTATGCTGTCAATCTATTAGAATACGATCCGAAATTTACTGATGTTTTTGGCTTTGTTTTTGGGAATACTTTAGTTTTTCCTACTCTCAACAGTGCCCGTCCCTATCTTGGACAACAGCGTATGGTAACTTTAGAAGGTGAACTATTAGAAACCACAGGGGCAATGTCTGGGGGCAGTATGAGCCAGCGGGACGGTATTCACTTCGGTAAAATTACTAACCCAACCCAGAATGAAATAGATACTTTACAAGCAAGAGTAGCAGAAATCGATCTAATCTTGCGCCGTCTGCAAATAGAAATGCAATCGCTTCAATCAGAAATTAGCCACTATGAACAACAATTACTACTAGCACGGGAAAAATATAACCAAGCCCAACGCAACCACGATCGCTCTCAAACTGAACTATCCACTTTGGTGCAAGTCCGCCATAAACTCATCACTCAACGGCAGAAATTAGACCAAAGTATTACCCTCGCTAATGCCCAACAGGAAAGTATTTCGGCTATTGTACAAGACTTAGAACATCAACTCACTCACACAAAAGAGCAACTCCACAATTTGGAAGCATCTACTACCCATAGTGAATGGCAGAATTTGCAGAAGAGTACCACTGAATATCAACAGATACTGCACTCCCTTGCTCAATCACTTCATCAACAGGAACAACAGCAACAACAGTTAGAACATCTCCGCCAGTTGGCCCAGAGCCAAATTCAACAGATACAAACACAATGGCAATCCCTCCATCACGATCGTGAACACCTATTAAATGAACTCACTCACTGCCATAGGCAAAAGGCAACTTTTCAACAGCAACTGCTCAGCTTAGAGCAGGCAAAAACTGAGTTACAAGCGCGCCTAGGTACTGTCAAAACCCAGCGGGATCAGTGCGATCGCACCCTGCGGACTCTCTATCATCAACAGCAAGACATAGTATGGCAAATTGAGAAACTCCAGCAGAGAATTAGAGACCTAGAACAGGAAATCAGCCAGTTACACACCCAGCGATCGTCACTGCAACTGCCTGACCTGCTTCCAGCACTTCCAGAAGGGTTATCTCTCAATAAATTGCAGGCTCAGCAACAGCAACTCCAACAAAAACTCCAAGCTCTTGAACCTGTGAATATGTTGGCAATCGCTGAATATGATGGCGTTACCAGGCGTCTTGATGAACTCAGCCACAAACTCTCTACCCTAGTTTCGGAGCGATCGGAACTCCTATTGCGAATCGAGAACTTCACTACCCTACGCCAAAATGCTTTCATGACTGCCTTCAATGCCGTCAATGAGAACTTCCAAAAGATATTTGCAGAACTCTCTGATGGTGATGGCTACCTGCAACTAGAAAACCCCCATGACCCCCTCAGTGCAGGCTTGAACCTTGTTGCCCATCCTAAAGGTAAACCCGTTCAGAATCTCTCTTCCATGTCAGGGGGGGAAAAATCACTCACTGCTTTGAGTTTCATTTTTGCGCTCCAACGATATCGTCCCTCTCCCTTCTATGCTTTTGATGAAGTGGATATGTTTCTGGATGGAGCGAATGTGGAAAGATTAGCCCGCATGGTACAGAAGCAAGCCCAACTTGCTCAATTTATCGTTGTCAGCCTGCGTCGCCCCATGATTGATGCCGCCGATCGTACCATTGGTGTAACCCAAGCCAGAGGTGCATTTACCCAAGTGTTTGGCTTAGAGCGCGATCGATCGGCTTAGCCAGATAGCCCTAAACCCTTGGCGCAGGGGTTCCATTCTCCCTTGGCCCTTGCGCAACACAATGTTTAAGACATTGCTCCCATCTCCATTGATGAGAGAAGGATTGGGGGTGAGGGTGAAATATCCAAGGGTTCTAGTGTCCTAAAATCTTTTGAAAAATTTCTTACTGTCAGACCTAGGTCTAGCCACTGTGGTATAATGCCTGCGGTCTAGCTGTAATCACCCATGCAATCAGAAAACATCCTAATTTCTCTCTTGATCGTAGTTGGTATTCTCGCTGTAATGTTCTGGTTGTCGCGGGAACTCTACTACTTCCTGAGTACTATCCTCTACCAGCTCAGATATCATTGGCTACCCCTATTCGGTGCGCTCTGTGTTTTGACAATTCTCATTTCCTTTGCGATCCAACGCCGAGCCTGAGAGGAATTATGGGATTGTATCTCTACGGTATTCTCAAGGATACGGAACAGAGTTATTTAGAGCAGTGGGGAATGCAAGGCATGGATGCCGCTCCTGTCCTCTCTCAGCATATTCCACCGTTTCTAATTCTCTACAGTGAAACTGATTCTGAACGCTATCTAGCGAGTCGAACTAATCTTTTGACCCATGAGCAGGTTTTAGAAAGTTTGATGAAAGCGATTCCCAACGATCGCGCTGTCCCTTTGCCGCTCCAATTTGGGTTAGTGGTAGATAGTTGGGCACAGGTAGAAGCTGAACTGATTCAACCGCATCAGGCCCGACTATTGGCATTGTTAGAAAAGTTAGTGGGGAAATGTGAAGTGGGGGTAAAAGTCTTTTGGCAGGCTGAAGCAGAACTGAA
The DNA here is from genome assembly GCA_046295715.1 of Pseudanabaenaceae cyanobacterium. Classification (GTDB taxonomy): domain Bacteria; phylum Cyanobacteriota; class Cyanobacteriia; order Pseudanabaenales; family Pseudanabaenaceae; genus JBKBMU01. The sequence continues at coordinate 65,105 of JBKBMU010000003.1, read as the reverse complement.
TTGGCTGGTGGAACAAAACCCCATACTCGCCGCTAAACGGAATACTCTCTCGGGTAAAATTCTCTCTATGGATGAAGCGATCGCAATTGGACAAGAACTAGAATCAGCTCTGTATGACCGCCAACAGTTGATTATCAATACTTTTTTAGGAGAATTACAGCCTTTGTGTGAGGAATATGTGGAGGGTGAATTGCTTACGGACAATATGGTCTGTAATTATGCGTTTTTGATTAAGACTGAGTTAGAGCCAGAATTTGCCCAGACTGTGGAAAAACTGGACACTCACTTTGGCAAACGCTACCGTATTCGTTACAACAACTTTACTGCTCCCTACAACTTTGTCAGCATTTAGGAATGTTTAGAGATTGTTTAGCTTCTGACGGTGATGGTCGTCTTAAAATTCTATACAATAAAAGGATGCTTTTGGGGAAGGGAATGAGGACGCGCCGTGCCAATTTGATGATTGCAGTTCTGCCTGATGAAGTATCAGCATTTGAGGCGTATCGGTTGTTACAACTGCATGGAATTTCACCTGAAAATTTAGCGTTGGTGGGGAAGGGCTACACTGCACCTGAGAGTGTGGGTTTAGTTGAGCCGAGTCAGGTGGTGTGGCGTTATGGTTGCTATGGCATGGCAGGGCTAAGTGGGCTGGGTGTGTTGCTTGGCTTGGGTTTGGGGATGTACTGGCAGACAAGCTGGCAAATTTTGGCGTTCTTGGGGGCGATCGGTTTGGGAGCAGGTGCTAGTCTGGGTTTGGTGTTGGGCATGGTCTATGGCATTGTGTTCAAGAGTGCTACAGCGATCGCTTGTCATAACTATCTAAAGAGAGGGCAGTATTTATTACTTTTGGAAGGTTCAGAAGCCCTGACCAGAAGAGGCAGGGAGATTCTCAGTCATTACGCTCAGCAACCCTACTCTCCATGACTCCTAGGGCGCAATTTGTAGAAGCTCTAGTAGATTGTGCAGGCATAGAGGAACCTCTCACCTATGCTATTCCTGAGGGGGTAGAAGTGCGTTTGGGGGATATTTTAGCTGTGCCGCTCCAGAATCGGACTGTGGGAGCAATCGCTCTCAATCTTCTGGATGAGACCGATCGAGAGAATGTGAAGCCAATTAGAGAAGTATTGGGTACTGGTCTATTGAGTGAGGATTACTGGCTGTTACTGCAAATGACCGCCCATTACTATCGCACCCCGCTCATACAGGTATTGAAAACAGCTCTGCCACCCCAAATGCTAGCTACAACTCAATACCGCTGGCAGGTAGTGGCTTGCCCGATCGCACCGCTTAGTCCAGCAGGACAAAAGATTTGGGAACTAGTTATGAACAGTCAAGATATTTCCCAAAGGTATCTACGGCAGAAGGCAGGCAAAGATTTGAGAGGTATTAGGGAACTACAGGAGTTAGGCTGTCTGAAGTCCTATCTTGCCAGCAAACCTAGACCCAAAGTCCAGTATCAAGATGTAGTAATTTGGTCAGGGAATTATAGCTGTGATTTATCTTCTAAACAATTGGAAATCATCCGCTTGCTCCAACAGCATCATGGGGAACTCGCTAAGCAGGAATTACTCAAACAGGCCCACACCACTCCCTATACCCTCAATACTCTATCGGCCCAAGGCATCATTGTTATTGAGAAAAGAGAAGTTCTGCGTTTAGGGGGAAAATCCCAGCAGCGAGTAATGCCAGACCAGCCCAAGGCTCTGACTGCGCACCAACAGGTAGCACTACAGACTATTCAAGCTAGTTTAGGCACTGACCAAATTTTGTTGTTAGAGGGAGTAACGGGATCGGGAAAAACAGAAGTCTATTTGCAGGCGATCGCTCTTGTACTAAAGCAAGGGCAATCTGCCCTTGTATTGGTGCCAGAGATTGGCTTAACCTCTCAACTGACTGACCGATTTCGCGCCAGATTTGGGGATGAGCAGATTCTCCTCTACCACAGTCAATTGAGTGATGGAGAACGATTTGATACATGGCGCTCAATGCTCTCGCCACAGCCCCAGATTGTGATTGGTACTAGATCGGCGGTATTTGCACCTCTACCCAACTTGGGGATTATCATTCTCGATGAAGAACATGATCCCAGTTTCAAGCAAGACCAGCCACAGCCCTGCTATCACGCCCGTAAGGTGGCACAGTGGCGGTCCCAATTGACAGGAATACCTCTGATTTTAGGGTCTGCCACTCCCTCTAGTGAGGTGATTTTTGGGGAAATGCAAGGCAGGATAAAACAGCTAACTCTACCTGAGCGCATCAATCGCCAACCGCTCCCTAGGATTGAAGTAGTAGATATGCGCCAAGAATTGGCAGCAGGGAACTATTCTATTTTCAGCAGAACCCTACAGCAGGCGATCGCCGAGATGCTCTCAGCAAAACAACAGGGCATTCTCTTTATCCATCGGCGTGGATTCCATGCCTTTGTGAGTTGTCGGGACTGTGGCTATGTGGTCAAATGTCCCCATTGTGATGTTTCCCTCGCCTATCACCTAGAAGGGAATGTAGGTAGTTTGCGCTGTCATTACTGCGGTTATACTGCCCCTCAACCCCATCATTGTCCTGCTTGCGGCTCAACTAGGATTAAACACTTTGGGAGTGGCACCCAGAGAGTGGCGCAAACAGTGATGGCACTGTTTCCGCAGGCGCGGATTATTCGTTTTGATAGCGATACCACCCGCAAAAAAGACCAGCATCGCTTCCTAATAGAGGAATTTCGGGCAGGCACGGCGGATTTACTCATTGGTACCCAAATGCTCACTAAGGGCTTAGATATTCCGCAGGTAACTCTAGTGGGGATCGTCTCAGCGGATGGATTATTGAACTTTTCTGACTATCGCGCCACGGAACGCACCTGTCAAACACTCTTGCAGGTAGCGGGCAGATGTGGGCGAGGAGCCCAGACAGGGCGAGTGATTCTACAGACCTATACCCCTGAGCATCCTGCTATTCAGGCAGTACAGAATTATCAATATCGAGAGTTCATTTTAGAGGAATTACAGCATAGAGCAATGCTCCACTATCCGCCCTGCAGTCAAATGGTACTCCTGTGTTTGAGCAGTGAAAACGCTGAACTGGTGGCAAATGTCGCTCATCAACTGGCTGAATGGCTCCAGCAAACATATGGAGAGTATTTTCAGATATTGGGAGCGCACCCTGCACCCATTGCTATGATTAGCGATCGCTGGCGCTGGCAGATTATTCTCAAAATTCCTCATGCTCACAGTGATTTAATGCCCGATTTGCACACACTCCGTCAAATGCTCCCCACCAGTCAAGTGCGTTTAACAATGGATATTGATCCACTCCAGATTATTTAGAAATCTACACCTTGGGGAAATCTAGGGAAGGGGATCACATCACGGATATTGCTCATACCCGTAATGAATTGAATTAACCGCTCAAACCCCAGTCCAAAGCCTGCATGGGGCACTGTGCCGTATCTTCTCAGGTCTAAATACCACCAATAATCTTCTATTTTCAAGCCTAAATTCCGAATTCTGGACTCTAAAACTTCCAGTCGCTCTTCCCGCTGTGAGCCGCCAATAATTTCACCAATGCCAGGGGCAAGAATGTCCATCGCTCGGACCGTCTGCCGTTCAGGGGAACAATTATCCTTCACTCGCATATAGAAGGCTTTGATGCCAATGGGATAATCCATGACAATTACAGGCTTCTGAAAATAAGTCTCTGCTAAATATCGTTCATGCTCCGATTGCAAATCTATCCCCCACTTGACAGGAAACTCAAAGTTCTCTTGGGACTGCTCTAAAATTCTGATCGCTTCAGTGTAATCGATTCTGGCGAAAGATTCATTGATAATTTTTTCAGCATTTTTGAGCACCTGATCGTTAATGCGCTCTTGGAAAAATTGCATATCTTCCCCACAAGTATCCAAAACATACTGAAAGATATATTTGAGAAACTCCTCTGCTAAATCTGCATCCCCTTCCAAATCACAGAATGCCATCTCTGGCTCGATCATCCAAAATTCCGCTAGATGTCTGGAAGTATTGGAATTCTCTGCGCGGAAAGTGGGACCAAAAGTATAAACCTTGCTGAATGCCATCGCCATAATTTCCGCTTCTAATTGCCCGCTCACAGTCAGAAATGCCTGCTTGCCAAAAAAATCAGTCTGGAAATCCTCTACTCCCTTAAATTCTCTCAACTTCTCAACATTTTTACTGGTAACTGTGAACATTTCCCCCGCCCCTTCACAATCACTCGCCGTAATGATGGGCGTATGTACCCAGATGAAACCTCGCTCTTGAAAGAATTGATGAATGGCATAGGCACAGGCATTGCGCACGCGGAAAACTGCGCCAAAAGTATTAGTACGGGGGCGTAAATGGGCGATCGTCCGCAAAAACTCAAAAGAGTGGCGTTTCTTTTGCAGGGGATAGGTTTCAGGATCGGCTGTGCCTAGGATTTCTATGCTCTGCGCCTGTAGTTCTACTCGCTGTCCCTTGCCCTGGGAGGCTACTAGTTTGCCCAGTACCCGTATTGATGCACCTGTGTGCAGGGATTTGCTTAAATGCTCATAGTCAGGGAAATCACTGGGGATTACTACCTGTAAACCTTGCAGACATGAACCATCATTCACTTCCACAAAGGAAACCGCTTTCCCTTCCCTTTTGGTTCTAATCCAACCCTGCACCGCAATCTCACTATCAATGACTCCCGTATGTAGAATCGTTCTGATATCGTTCCTTTTAGTCATATATTTACTCTGGAAAAATCCGCACTTGTACTTGTAAGTTAGTTAGTTTAGCCGCCTTTTCACTCTCGTTTAGCTTGATTTTCGCTTCTACGACTCTGGCATCAGTGCGTGCCGCTGGATCGGTGCCGAGAATATCTTTCTTTGCCACCCGCAACCCAATCTGTGCCACTCTCCCTGTAAGAGGCTTAGCAAATACATGACTGATAATTTCTGCTCTTTGTCCGACCTGTACTTCACCAATATCCGTCTCATAAATTTCTGCCACTACCATCATCTGCTGAGTATTCCCTAACTCCAGTAATCCTTCCGTAGGATTGACATTCTCCCCAGCCTTGCTGTGAATCTTCAGCACTTGACCACTGCTGGGTGCGCGCACTTGGGAGAGTTCTAAGTTTACTTCAGCACGCCTGACATTGATAATCGCAGTCTGTAATTGACTTTCAGCCAAGCGCACATCCGTAGGGCGCACTTCCGCAATACTGCTCAGTTGTGCCCTTGCCTGTTGCACCAGTTGTTCTGCTTGGGCGATCTGTTGCTGGAGACTCACTGCCCGCAGACGGAAACTGTCAAAGGTACTGGCGGAAACTGCTCCTTCCTTGAATAATCGCTCATACCGCTCAAATTCCACTTTGGCGATGTTGTACTCCGATCGCAACCTCTGCAAATTGGCTTCATTGGCGCGAATGGCACGCTCTTGGGCGAGAATGTCTCCCCGCTTTGCGCCTGCTTTGATTTGCTCTACTCTGCGCTGTTGTTCCTCTACTTGGCTCTGGGCCGCTAGCAGTTCCGCCAGAGCGCGATCGTAACTGTCCAAACGGGCTAGCACCTGTCCCTCCTGAACACGATCGCCTTCTTTTACCAACAACTGACTGACACGGGCACTGCCAAGGGCGGAGGGGGGAGCTACCCGAATCACTTCCCCTTCAGGTTCAATTCTGCCGAGGGCACTGATCGCCCGCAGGGTGGGAGTAGGGGTGGCGACGGGGGTCGGACTGCTGGGATTGCTCGTAGTCAGGGCGTAGTAGGCACCAACTCCCAAAGAGACTAACCCCCCCATTACTGCTAACCACAGCCACGGGAACGATCGCCTGCTCCTAAGCTTTTCCTTCGTTTCCAGTAGGGGAGTGGGTTCAGTGGTCATATTTGCGTTTCCCCATTGCTAGCTCAATTATGATAGCACAATCACTTTGCTTGCCAGCTCTTACCTGTAAAACTCAATTCAGTGGCAGAAAGTTCCAAATGAGTTTTCTATGTCCCTATCCAAGCGCAGATGGCAGGCTTCCTATGCTATCATTCTAATATTATCATCTATTATCTTCTTTAGTGAGGGTCATGGTTTCCTACGAAGCGATCATCGGTCTAGAGGTACACTGCCAGCTCAGCACCAAAACTAAAATCTTCTGTGGCTGCTCGACACAGTTCGGTGCGCCCCCCAACACCAATATCTGCCCTGTGTGCTTGGGTATGCCTGGGGTCTTGCCTGTACTCAATGCTGAGGTGCTGGCATTTGCCATCAAAACTGGCTTAGCTCTCAACTGCACGATCGCTCCCTACAGCAAGTTCGATCGCAAACAGTACTTTTACCCTGACCTGCCCAAGAACTATCAGATTTCCCAGTATGATTTGCCGATCGCTACCAAAGGCTGGCTAGAAATCACTTTAGAAGATGGCACAAAGAAGAAAATCGGGATTACAAGAATGCACATGGAAGAAGATGCAGGCAAGTTAGTACATGCGGGATCAGACCGCTTAGCGGGTTCTAGCCATTCCTTGGTAGATTACAATCGGGCGGGTGTGCCCCTCTTGGAAATTGTCTCTGAGCCAGATATCCGATCGGGAGCAGAAGCTGCCGCCTACATGCAAGAACTGCGCCGAATTGTCCGCTACTTGGGTGTGTGTGATGGGAATATGCAGGAAGGTTCCATGCGCTGTGATGTGAATATCTCTATTCGCCCTGAAGGCGCCAACAAGTTCGGCACGAAAGTAGAAATCAAAAATATGAACTCCTTCAATGCGATCCAGCGAGCGATTGAGTATGAGATCAATCGTCAGGCTGAGACATTGGCCCGAGGAGAAAGAATTGTTCAAGAAACCCGCCTGTGGGAAGAGAACAGCCAAAGAACAATCAGTATGCGTTCTAAGGAAGGCTCTAGTGATTATCGCTACTTCCCCGAACCTGACCTGCCAGCGATCGTGGTTTCTGCGGACATGATTGAGCAGTTCCGCCAAGAATTGCCTGTGCTTCCCGCCCAGCGCAGAGAACGCTATCAACGGGAGTTTGGGTTGAGTGCCTATGATGCCAACCTCATCGCTGACGATCGCTACACAGCAGACTTTTTTGAACAAGCGATCGCCCTAGGAGCTGAACCGAAACAAGTGTTCAACTGGATGATGAGTGATATTACAGGCTATTTGAATGAGCGGAAATTGAAACTAGCCGATTTGCCCTTTACCCCCCACACTCTGCAAGAACTATTGAGTCTGATTGCTGAGAATACCATCTCTACCAAAATAGCGAAAGATATTTTGCCTGAACTATTGGAGCGGGGTGGTTCAGTGAAGGAACTGATTACCGCTAAAGGGTTGAGTGTTGTGGCGGGCAGTGAACTAGAAGCGATCGTGGATCAGGTGTTAGCCAATAATCCTAAAGAAGTAGCTCAATACAGGCAGGGCAAAACTAAACTGTTAGGTTTCTTCGTAGGACAGGTGATGAAACAAACCCAAGGGCGCGCCGCTCCTAAAGAAACCAATGAACTGGTACTCAAAAAGCTACAGGCAAATTAGTGAGTCTGAGGCATTAGTTTGTCTTTCCTTCAGGGAGATGTATAAGATTTATTTTTACTCCCCTCTCCTGCTCTGAAAGAGGGGTAGGGGCTGAGGAATATGGTTTCAATAGTCATTTCAGCTAACAATGAGACATATTTGTAAGAGTAAGGAATACCTCAAACTATTTTTCCCTCTTTAAGTACAGCCCTCCAGGAGTAGGCGGCTGGCGGTTTGGTAGAGTTGCTCTAGGGGTTGTTCACTGTCAAGGACAGCAGTGGCGCGTTTGCTTTTTTCCACTAGGGGCATTTGGGCATTGATCCTCAAGAGGGCTTCACTGGGTGATAGCTTGTTTCGCTGTTGCAATCGCTGGAGCTGGGTAGCTAGGCTACAAGTTACCACCCAAATTTCTGTAACCAGATCGGTCAGCTCTGCTTCAAATAGCAAGGGCACTACTAACATGACTGTATGGGGGGCATGTTCTTTTGCCCTCAAAATCAGCTGTTCTCTGACAAAGGGATGAATCAAATTTTCCAGCCATCGCCTTGCCTGCTGATCCCGAAATATGATTGCCCCTAGACGGGGGCGATCGAGTGTCCCTGCTGCGGTGAAAACCTGCTCCCCAAAATAATCTCTGATCTGGGTGAGGCGATGGGGGGTGAGAGCCTCTCTTGCCAACTGGTCAGCGTCAATTACTGGTAGATTATATTGTGCCTGTAAAAAATTAGCTACAGTGGTTTTGCCCGTAGCGATCCCCCCTGTTAAACCAATTATGCGCTGTCCAGACATTAGCTTTACTACTGAATTGATTGGCTATTGTGCCGCTTTCTGTACTACTTTTGCTTTTTTGCCCCAAGTAATCCGCACCTGGCGCACCAAGTCTGCCCATGACCTCTCTTTGGCAACTATTCTTGCTTTTATGACAGGCATTTCCCTGTGGTTCATCTATGGGGTCAGTGTAGGGGCACGCCCGATCATGGCGGCAAATCTTGTTACCTTTAGTTTACAGCTCAGCCTGTTATATCTGAAACTGCGCTATGGTCGGCGCAGGGCAGGGAAGGTGCAACCCTAACCAATGCCTGCATTCCCAAGGGCAATCCCTGTCACCAGCATGCCCAAGACTAGAAAGGGCTGGGCACTGGCTTGATATTTGACATCATTTTTCAGGGGATCCCGCAGGAAGTACATGTCTTGGAAGGTGATTTGGGGGATCACCAACAAAACCACAAAGCTGGCTAGCAGCTGTTGCCCAATGCTGACTAAGTAGAGGGCAACGCCGATCTGGAACACATCGATCATCACGGCGGCAATCAGGGCGGCTGTTTTGGCACCAAACATCACAGGCAGGGATTTCAAGCCGAAAGCCCGATCGCCCTCGATACTCTTAAAATCATTGACCACAGCGATCCCCAGCCCTGCTAGACTGTAAAACATGGTAATGGCTACAATTTGCCAATTCAGTTCCCCAAACAGGGCATGACCTGCGCACCAAGGGAGAGCAATGTAACTTGCCCCTAGGGCATAGTTGCCAATCCAGCCGTTTTGTTTGAGTTTTAGGGGGGGCGCAGAGTAAATGTAGGCAATCAATGCCCCAATCAGTGCTACAGCGGTTACTGTATAAAACCTATGTCCCACGGCCCAATCTAGGGTGATAGCGAGGGCAATCCCTGCTAATAATAAAACAATAATCTGAATAATCACTTGGTTGAGGGGGATGGCGCCAGAGGGGATGGGGCGGTACGGTTCATTGATGGCATCAATGTCCCGATCGTAGTATTCATTGAGGGTTTGGGTATAGCCTGCCATCAGGGGGCCTGCCAAGAACATGCAAGCCAGTGCCAGCAAGACATTTTTGACTGTCCAAGTGTAATTGCCAGAAGATGCTGCCCCGCAGACTACACCCCAGATCAGGGGAATCCAAGTGATGGGTTTCATCAATTGCAGGCGAATTTTCCAGATGTTAGTTTCTTTGACATCTGCGCCTTTCATGCCCAAAAGCTGACGGGCGCGGGCGGTCTTTTCATCGGCTGGTTGGGTCATGGCAATCTGTACTTACTCCACTCCAATTCTACAGGATTAGCTAGCTCTGAGGATTTCCTGTACCCACAGCACAGAAGTAGCCGCAAACCCCACAATTAACCACTCCGCCCCATTCAGGGGCACAAACTGCCAAATGCTATCCAAGGGGCTGACTTGCACAAATAGAACTTGCAAAACTGCTAAAACTAGCCCAGTCAGGGTCAAAACCCAGTGCTGGATCAAGCTGGCGCGACTGAGGGCGATCGCATGGAAAATCTGTGCCAAAAATAAGGTAGTGAAGCTCATAGTCAAGGCACTGTTGAGGGCAGAGATTTGCCCTTGGTACTTCAGCACAAACAGGGAAATCACAGCGGCATCAATGGCACAAACTGCACTCACTAGGGGGATCGCCCCCTCTAGGAATTGAAGGGGGGGCTTGTCTGGATCGGGTTCATGCACAAAACTCACTGCTAACATGGGCACAGCAATACTGCCCAGCCAGATAATTTGGGCGGGGGTCATCGGGAAACCCATCAGGGCGGCAAAAGTAACCAAACTCAACAAACTGACCAGCCCAGTAGTGAGAAATAACTGTAAGCGATGGGTGCGGTCGGTGTAGATGAGGGCACCTTTGATGGCGGTACTAAAGTGGCGCAGGTGGGGCTGGGGCAGAACCACATCCACACTTTGTTGTAAAGGACGGGGGGAGGCGCGATCGCAGACACTGACTGTTGCCGATTGTAGGCGTTCAGGATAGTCCAGTGTCCGACAATACACAGCCAAGTGGGCAGGGCTGTCGGTAACTGCTGTTTCCTCTTCTTCCTCCGCTTCTACCCTAGTGATGTAACCAGATAAATCCTCGTCTGCCAGATTGGGGGGAGGTAAATCCAGCACTTCCAATGTAGCTTCAGTTTTGAGTTGTGCCATTAGGCTCGGCTCTACCTCTGGCGCGTTTTGATACAGGCGCACTCCCAACCGCCATAGCTCCCCATCTCGTTTCACCTCGCGATCGCAGTCCAGGAGCTCAATGGCATCCACTAGGGTCAAGTCTGGGACCGCCGCTGGATGATTGATGCGGACCCGCTGGTATGCCAAGGTTTTGATCCCCAACCAAATCAGTAACCGTGCCAGCAGGTCCTCTGGACAGCTATAGCCCGCCAGCCACAGGCTCATGCCTAAAAATAGGCTATAATAAACGCCCTTGCTCCACCCCGCCACAACACAGACCAAGCTACATACCGCCACTGCCCACAGTCGCCAATTGCGCCAATGCACTATTTCCCAAACTTTAATTGGCGGGGGCTGTTGTTGGCTCTGCCAAGTGGTCTCTTTCCCTACCGCCACCACCAACCCCACCCCCAAGCCCGATACAATTTCCGTACCTGCATAGACCATATTACTGCGCTGGTAGAGGGGGGTATCTACTGGTAGTGCCTGCTCTGCCTGCTTGGGGGCGATCGCCCCGCATCCGATCATCACTTCATTAGCCACTAGGTCAGGACTAGCATCTAGCAGACGCACATCAGCAGGGGGATGATCCCCGGCGCGCACGAGGATTAAATCCCCCACCACCAACAGGCGACTGGAAATCTCCAGCCATTCCTGATCCCGCAGAACGATCGCCGTACTATCAGGCAAGATCATATCCCAGCGCGCCAAAGTTGCCCGTTTCTCCAATCCATTCAGCCAATACTGACAGCCCACCTCTACCCCCTTGCTCACCCCCACCCCCAACAGCACTACACTCCCCAACTCCCCCACCCACTGCAAAGCCAAACCCAAACCTATCCACCCCCACACTGGAGTTAGGGATCGCCAGATCAAACTTGGTAAACTAGGTGTTTTGGGAAATATATTTTTGCCATAGGTGCGCAGTCTTTGGCGGGCGAGGGCATAGGTCAATCCCTGCTCGGTTGTCTCCAACTCAGCAATGACTTGTTCTCGTTCCCAAGCGTGCCAAGGCTTACTTTTTGACATGGAGTCCACATTCTTGATTGCCTTGCTCCCACCACCACCTGCCCGCCCTTGGGTCCTCCCCCGGCTGGACAGCTCTGGTACAGGGGGCACAACCAATACTCGCATAATTGCGATCGTGCAGAGCATTATAAGGCACAAAATTCTGACGGATATAAGCCCACACCTGTTCTGCCCTCCAGTCAATGAGGGGGTTAATCTTTACCAACTGATGGGTCTCGTCCCACTCAATCACCTGCATACTCTGGCGATTGAGGGTTTGATCCCTACGAATACCCGTCAGCCACGCCCTTAGCCCCTGCAGTGCCCGCCCTAGGGGTTCAACCTTACGCACCTGACAACAAAGTTTGCGATTCTCCACACTCTCATAGAATAAATTTATACCCTTAGTGCGCACCATCTCTTGGACTGCTTCGGTTTGGGGATAGTAGATATCTAATTGTAAAGTTTTGTACTTGCGCTGGACATTGGCAATCAACTCATAAGTTTCATTTGGCAATCTGCCCGTATCCAAAGTAAACACCCGCCCTGTCGGACAAATTTTATAGAGCATATCAATGAGCACCATATCTTCTGCCCCAAAACTAGAAGCCAACGCCAACTGGGGATGATAGGTAGTTACTGCCCACGCGATCACTGCTTGGGGTTCAGCTTGGGCAAATTTATTAGCTAATGTTGTCAGGTCTGTTAAATCAGTCATAATCCGCTAGAGATGCTACCTTGAAAGAATAAATTAGCACCTCACAACCACCGATACATGGCAAATTGTTAAGAAGACGGGACATATTTTACAGGTTATTAACATTACTTTACCGCAAGTACTCACAAAGCTATGATCAGCAGGGTTAGGACTTTTCATTTTCAAGGTCATTGTGAGAAATACCATGCAAAAAGTAATTGCTCTCATCTTAGCGGTATGTCTATGGCTGGTGGTTGCCCCCTCTGCCCATGCAGAGTTTAAGTTTAGCACTCTCACCCCCTGCGGCGACTCTCCTGCCTTTCAGGAAAGACTCCAAGCCGAAGTGGATAGCTACACCGCCCGTTTAGAAAAATTTGCTCCCAACTCCCCCCAGTACAAATACTTAGAAGCTAAAATTGCTGCTACCGAAGCTCGCTTCAATAACTACGCCAACTCCAGCCTCCTCTGTGGAGAAGATGGTCTGCCTCATTTGATTTCAGATGGTCGTTGGGATCACGCTGGGGAATTCATTATTCCTAGTCTACTCTTTTTATATATTGCAGGGTGGATCGGTTGGGTCGGTCGGGATTATCTGCGGGCGATCCGTCAAGATACCGATACTGCCACTGAAAAAGAAATCATCATTGACACGGCTCTAGCCATTAAATTCATGCTCAGTGGTTTCCTCTGGCCTCTTGCCGCCATCAAAGAATTTACCACTGGCGAACTCTTAGCCAAGGATGAAGAAATATCCGTATCGCCCCGTTAGTTTTCAGTAATTTTAAGGAGTGTAATCATGCAGGATTTTGCTAAGTTTCTTTCTACTGCCCCTGTCCTGGCAACAGTGTGGATGATTATTACTGCTGGTATTTTGATTGAACTCAATCGTTTCTTCCCCGATTTGCTCTATTTTCCCCTATAGAGAATTAATTTAATGTGGATGCAGAGGGGTGGCTTAGGTCATCCCTCATAAATTTTAGTAAGACTTATGCTGACCATGGACAGTGAGTTTGCGGGCAAAGCCCCCAGATCCCCTATAGATTTTTGGCATCTTTTATTTGTAATGAGGCACTCTGTGAGTTCTTATAGATTCCCCTAACTGCCTCATTACAGACTGGGATTGCAAAATTGAAATTTCTTTGAAAACCCAAGGGGGAGGACTGAACCCACACTCCCAAAATTGTGACCTGAATTCCTGACCGATTAAAGCCCCACCCTTGTGGCTCGTGGCTTTTATGACAAAGTCTATGTATATTCTGAACGCCAGCGTAAAAACTGAGCAGACTCAGTGCCTAGTGGGCGAATCAAGACTGGAAGCATACCTGGGGTAGACCTGAAACAGGAAGTGATGTCGGTAAACCAGTAACAAGAATCCTAGCTCTCTAGGGTGGGGAGGATGTCAAAAAGTTTACCTAAGCATGGCGCGCTAGTATCCAAGCCCCGATCCCGATTAGGACAATTAGCCCACTGAGGGCGAAAATCACAGTTGCTAAGCCCAGATAGGACTCGGCTACCCCTGCCACTGCCAAGGGTAAACTCAGAGCAACATTAACAGCGTTATTTTGCAGACCAAATACCTTGCCCCGCATCTCTTCTGGGGTTTCTTCTTGGATCACGGTTTGCATGGGGATCACGCACAAACCCGCAAAGATGCCTGCGCCGCCAATCATCCCCAGCCCGATCCAGAAGCGATCGCAGAAGATTGCTAATCCCACCAGAAAAATTGCCATCCCCACCGAACCAATCAGAGCTAGGGTCTGTCGTTTGAGATACCGCCCCAATTTAGCTACGATCGCCGCCCCTACTGCCATGCCCACACTGGCATCCGCCAACAAAAAGCCAAACTGTTCCGACTTAATTTCGGGCATCACCTCGGCTAAGCGCACCGCCAACACGGTCAGAGCCGCAATCACCGAGAAAGTACCCACCAACTGTAACATCGCCGCCAGTGCCACCCGCTTTTCCGTCAAATACCTGATCCCCTCCCTAATATCGGCAAAGAGATGGAACTTCTCCCAGTGGAGATGGGATTTGGTTTCGCCCGTTTGCAGGCAAAACAACACCAGTCCTGCCAGCAAATATGACCCCCCCACTACCACCTCCTGCCCGATCCCTGGCAACCAATGGTTGGCAAAGGCTAGCAGGGGTTCCCCTAAGGCAAAGCCCAGCACCAATGCCCCCATGATCGTGGTAGTGTAAACTGAATTGGCTGAGAGTAACTGCGGTTTATCCACCACCAAGGGGATCGCCGATTGTTCCGCAGGTGTGAAAAATTGGGTAAAGGTAGATACTAAAAAAGTAATTGCCAATAATCCCCAAAAGCTGACTTGGGAATTACCCATCAAGCCCAGCCAAGCAGGGATCAGGAGTACCAGCACGCCCCGCATCAAATTGGAGACAATCATCACGAGGCGTTTGTGCCAGCGATCGATGTACACACCAGCGATTGTGCCAAACAGAATCGCAGGGATGGTAAAAGCAGTCATAATTGAGGACACCCAACCGCTGATCGGCTCACTCCGCCCTTGGAATTGATTGGAGACAATTGCCACTACCAGCACTAGGAAAATTTTGTCTGCGATTTGGGAGAATACTTGGCTAGTCCAGAGGAACAGGAAATTGGCATTGCCAAAAACGGAGCCATTCTCCTGGGGTGAGGATATTTCAGTAGGTGGATCAAAAAGGTGAGTCATGCCAAGAGTAATTATCCAGCAGGGGCGGAGAATGAAGCGGCTGATCAAAATAATACTGCGTACAGGCACGCAAGACTTTTTCTAGGGTCAGCCAGACAGGGAGCGGCAAGGCGATCGTTCCCTCAGTCAATTGTACCTGTCCTAGCTCTTGCAGTGCCCCCACTTCCTCAGCAGTCAAGTAGTGGCTAATTTGGCTATCGAGGTCATGTACCCCACCCAGAGCCACCAGCCCCCCTCCCACCACACTAAATCCCGCTTGGCTGACCCCGATCGCCCTTTGGGTCAAACAACAGCGGTGCAACGAAGGCGCAAAACCTGCGATCGCCAGCAAATGGTAAATGCCATGCACCAAGTGGGGCAAAACAGCACGGGACTCAGCTTCATCAATACGGCGGTAATGTTCCACCAACAATTCAAACAATTCCACTTGGGGCTGTCCCGTCAATGCCTGCATCAGGGCAATTTCCCCCAGATATTGGGCACAGGTGAGTTTTAAGAAGTCTTGAGACAACTGCGGAAAACTCATCACTGGGTCTGCCTGCCTAATTTTATCAAGGGTACGCCCCCGCACTAACACCAACTGATTGACCCGAAACGCCAGCGATCGCCCTGCCAGCCCTGACTGATACTTTCTGGCACCTACTGCTACTAGCTTCAGTAAACCGTACTCCCGCGTCAGGACGGTTATTAAGCGGTCATTTTCCCCCAAGGGTATCCCCTTGAGATTGATCCCTACAGCTTGATAAGTCTGACCAACAACCAAAGACACAACATCAATTGTAGCCAGCCTAGCGGCGTGGACGGGGCTTCGCTTTGTTCACCTTGATAATTCTACCCATCCACTCGGCTTGATCTAGTGCCTCGATCGCCTGCTGTTCCTGTTCATCCAATTCCATGTCCACAAAAGCAAAGCCACGCTTTTTACCGGTTTCCCGATCGGTGGGCAACTGTACCCGCTTCACCTCGCCATAGTCTGCAAATACTGTGCGCAAGTCCTCCTCTGTTGCCTTATAGGACAAGTTACCAACATAGATAGTCACGCCAACCTCTCCCTCTGTTCAGCCATACTGCTAACTTCCGCCCTTAGTGTACAGTTCCGGCGGAAAAATCTGGGTAATGTGAATTACAAAGAATATAAAGATTTGTAAATTTTGGAAATTGAGGGTAAACTGGGGGCAACACAGCACCATGGCAAACTATCAACCTTCTGCAACCCACAATTGGATGGTTGTGAGTGCATTTGCTTGGGAAAGCCCAAGTCCTAGTTTATAATCAGCCCAGAGCAGACTGGAGAGATGGCAGAGTGGTTGAATGCGCCTGACTCGAAATCAGGTAGGGTGTAACAGCCCTCGGGGGTTCAAATCCCCCTCTCTCCGTTCTATTGTGATTAACTCCGTCTCTGTACAGATAACTTGCATCTGCACATCCCATACTGAGACTGGCAAAGTAGGGATAAGAAATTCCCCGTATAGCACCCCAATTCTCCAGCCCTGAAAACCTACAAGACTGCGATCGTAATAACCACCGCCATAGCCCAAGCGATCGCCTGCTCTAGTGCCAGCCACCATTGGGACTAGGACTACTTCTATTTGGGGCAAGTCAACAGGGGGCAGATGGGGTAGAGGGGTTCTGATACCATACTTGCCGATCGTAGTTTCTGCTTGCCAATTGTGCACATCTACCTGCAACCAGCCCAGTTTTTGTCTTTGGCAGGCAGGGAAATACCAAGCTTTCTCAGGAAATCTCTGCCATAGAAAACTGAGATCGGGTTCATTTTGGGTAGGGAAATAGGCGGCGATATGGTGGGCAGACCGCACAGGCGGAAATTCAGACAATAGAGCGCTGATTCTCTGAGAACGCTCAAGGCATATTTCAGCAGGGAGCGATCGTCTGTGTGCCAGCAACTGGTCTCTCAGAGCCTGTTTGCTCAACATAAACCAAAAAAAGGGGAATGCTCCCCCAAATGTAAATTTTACTACTTCCAGCCAGCCCGATCAAAGATGCGCACTGCCTCAGCTTGGTTTCTACCATACTCAACTGCACTGACTTTGTCCTCACGAAACACACCAAAGGCTTTGACCTTCTCATCCACAGGTACACCTCGGATCACAGGAAACTCAAAATTGCCATTGGCAAAGTAAGACTGCGCCGAAGGACTGACTAGATACTCCAAAAACTTGATCGCCGCTTCCTTATTGCGAGAAGTTTTTACTACTCCGCCGCCACTGATATTCACATGGGCACCTGCCCCTTGTTGGTCAGGGAAAGAAATACCTACCTTGCGCACCACTTCTTGGTCTTCAGGGCGGTTGGATGCCATTAGCCGTGCATAGTAATAGGTATTGCCCATCGTTACATCCCCAATGCCAGCCGCAACATCACGAATATTGGAAGTATCGTTACCTGCAGGCGGACGGGCAAAGTTAGCCACTACACCCCGCACCCACTGTTCAGCTTTGGCGGCTCCTTCCTTGGCGATCAGAGCGGCAACAAAGGACTGATTGTAAATGTTGCTAGAAGAACGCATCACCACCCTACCTCTAAACTTGGGATCAGCCAGGTCAGCGTAGGTGCGCACATCATTGAAGTTCACCTTATCGCGATTGTAGTAGATCACCCGCACCCGCTTGGAAAAACCAAACCAGTGCCCCTCAGGATCGCGCAAATTAGCAGGAATTCTAGATTCTAAGACTCTGGAGCGGACAGGCTCGAGTAAACCTTGTCTTTGAGCTTCCCACAGGTTACCTGCATCTACAGTCAAAAGCACATCAGCAGGGCTGTTAGCACCTTCACTCTTTATCCGCTCGATCAACTGTCCTGCACCTGCCGCCTCCACTAGGTTGATGCGGATACCTGTTTGCCTAGTGAAGTCTTCATAGAGCCTGCGATCGGTATTGTAGTGCCGTGAAGAATAGAGGTTGAGGACTGGTCCTTGAGCAGGAGCACTGGGGGTATGTACCACCGCGGTAATGCCCAAAACTACCAGCAGAGTTGCCACAAAGAGGACAAACTTTGCAAAAAATTTGCGTTTCATGTGTTGCATATTTTGAGTTATTGAGAGTTACTTGCGTCAACTATAGCACTAATTGATATTAATCTGCAACTAGCCGATCTATCTAGTGGCAGAATCGAAGCAAATAAAAACTATGGAGTTACACTTCAGTTGGCTGGAAGACAGCCAACCCCGATTCGCCACTGGGAGCGCAGAGACCCCCTAAGGGCGGAATTAGTGATCGGCGATCCGACCGTATCCGGGCTACACATTAGCATTTATTATGATCCCCAGCAGCAACGATTTATTTTAGAAAACTTACGCGAGAGCAATCCAGCGATCGTCAATGGCAGAAAACTAGCTGCAGGAACTACAGCCCTCTCCAGTCCCCCGCAAACTTACGGCTTAAAGTGCCCCAATCCCAAATGTGGCAAAGTGTGCGCATACGATCACCTCAAGCTAGTATGTCCTTGGTGTGGCAGGCTTCAGCCCAGAGTGTCTCGATCCCAAAACCCACCATATGAACCCAATTTTTTATTTATTTAGTATTTTGCGACAGACCTTCTGTGTAAATGTCAGTAACCTGTATTCGGGATGAGAAGTTAGGCAAAAAACTGATGCTGCTAGTGCAAACTCAGCGGGGGCGCACGGGGGTATAGCAACTGGCACTTGGTAATTTGGCTCGTTCCGCCTATAAGGCATAGACAAGGTTAAGATTCTGCGCTAAAGTGATCTCAGCATACCCAGATTGGCTAGGGGAACAAACTGTGGCAACCCAGATCACTACCCGCAAAGTTTTAGTCATTGACGACAGCCGTGCGATCCGTGGCATGATCAAAGATATGCTTCCGCCCCAAAATTTCATTGTCTTTGAAGCAAAGGACGGCGTTGAAGGGCTGGATATAGCCACGCGGGAAATGCCTTGGTTAATCATGCTGGATTTTATTATGCCGAAGATGAGTGGGTTTCAGGTCTATGAAGCCCTGCAACAGCATCCGGAGTTATCCCGCATCCCTTTGATTATCATGTCGGGGCGTAAGGAAGAAGTAACAGAGAAAATCCCCGAACCTTTTGACGAGAAATATCTCGCTTTCATGAGCAAGCCCTTTGACAAAAGTCAACTCTTTGATGCGATCAAGAAGGCAGTAACTCTGGCACAAAAACGCCCTGCAACATCGGTGGTTGCCCTAGAACCAGTCCACACTGCCGATAGCGATCTAGCTCACAAGGTAGTAGAACTGGAAGCCAGAGTCGCTGAACTAGAAAAACGCCTAGCTATACAACAACGGCAAATTCAACAGTTAGCCCACTACCTCAAAGAACACAACCCTGTACACTGAAAATATGGATTACGAGTCAGTATTTTGGGTGTTGAGTAACCGCCTGTTTGAACATCTCCGTACGGGTGAGCACTTGACCGTTAGTTTTTCTGGAGAATCTAGTCAGTTTACCCGTTTCAATCGCGCTAGGGTTAGGCAGACAGGCAAGGTAGAAGATGCCCAACTCACTGTCACTTTGATGTGGGAAGAACGGGAAATTTATGGTAGCTTCCCCCTCACTGGCAATCTGGAGCAGGACACTGCTGTTGGTTTGGAAACTCTAGAGGAGTTGCGGGAAGAGATTCCTAGTTTGCCCATCAACCCTTATTTAGTTCTCCCTGAGAATTGCGGTTCTACTCATGAGGTCTATCAGGGGCAATTGCTTTCTATGGATGAAACGGTTGCCGCCATTCTAGAGCCTGTACAGGACTGTGATCTAGTGGGTCTCTATGCCAGTGGGCAAATCATGCGGGGCAATGCCAATTCTGCTGGTCAAAGACATTGGTTTAGTACGGAAAATTTCTGTTGGGATTACTCCCTCTTCACTACTAGCCCTGATGGCACAGAACTGGCAGTGAAAGGTGTCTATGCCAATTCGGTCTGGTATGAGGATGAATATCTTGCCCAAATGGAGCGATCGCTGGTGCAATTGTCTGCTCTCAATCGCCCCCGCCAACAGCTAGACAGGGGTACTTACCGCACCTATTTTGCGCCTGCGGCAGTGGCAGAATTGCTCTCTTTGATAACTTGGAGTGTGGGGGAAGCATCCCTCCAACAGGGCAGTAGTGCTTTGCGCAAGCTCTGGCTTGGTTCTGCTCAGTTGTCCCCTCTATTTTCCCTCACAGAAGACTTTACGCAGGGGAATGTACCTCGTTTCAACGAACTAGGTGAGGTTGCACCTTTGGAATTACCGGTGATCGCAGCAGGGCAGTTGGTCAATACCCTAGTGAGTGCTCGCAGTGCCAAGGAGTATGGTAAACCTGCCAATGGGGCTAGTCGCAGTGAGGGGATGCGCTCGCCAGTGATGGCAGGGGGGAAGTTGAGCAATGGCGATATTCTCACCACTCTCGATCGGGGATTGTATCTATCTAATCTTCACTATTTGAACTGGAGCGATCTGCCCAATGGGAGAATTACGGGCATGACGCGCTACGCCTGTTT
Source organism: Pseudanabaenaceae cyanobacterium (assembly GCA_046295715.1). GTDB lineage: Bacteria > Cyanobacteriota > Cyanobacteriia > Pseudanabaenales > Pseudanabaenaceae > JBKBMU01. The sequence continues at coordinate 44,788 of JBKBMU010000003.1, read as the reverse complement.
TTGGGTGGAAAAAGGGGAATTGATCGCTCCGATCGAGAATTTGCGTTTTGATGACAGTATCTATGATTTTTTGGGGGAAAACCTAGAAGCCCTTACTACCACTACTGAATTTATTCCCCACACCGATACCTATGGACAGCGCTCTTTGGGGGGAATAACTGTGCCTGGGATGTTAGTCAAAGAGTTTGACTTTACTCTGTAGAGGTAGTCCCCGAGATGCGAGTGATGGACTTGAGGGCAGTACCCAGTTCCATCGGGAATAGCACTACTGTATTGGAAGGACTACTGGCTAGCCCGTCAAGGGTTTGCAGGGTGCGCAATTCAAGGGCGATGGGGTTTTCTGCCATGAGTTTAGCGGCTTGGGCAAGGTTCTCAGCGGCTAGGCGATCGCCCTCAGCCTTAGTGATAGTTGCCCGTTTTTCACGCTCCGCCGATGCCTGACGGGACATGACTTTTTTCAATTCTTCGGGTAGATCAAAATCTTGGAGTTGAATCGATTCCACCTTCAGCCCCCACTCTCGCACTTTTTGACCAACAATCCCTGCAATTTCCAATTGAATCTTTTCCCGCTCCGACAACAATTCATCTAGGGAAGAAGAACCCACCACATCCCTGAGGGCAGATTGGGCATATTGGGAAGTAGCAAAGCGATAGCTCTGGACTTTGGTTACCGCTAGACCTGGCTGCAAAACACTCAAAAACAATGCGCCGTCAATCACCACTGGTACATTGTCTTTAGTGATCGCCCGTTGGCGGGGAATGTTGATCACCTGCACCCTAGTATCCACAAACCGCACCCGCTCAATGATCGGCACTACATAAAAAACTCCCGAACCTCGCACTTCCGAAAATTTGCCAAGGGTGAGAATTACGCCCTTTTCCCACTCGGCAGCAACCCGCACCCCACCCACCACCTGTCCCCAAATGGCACTCACAGCAATAGCGCCACCTATGCTCCAAGCGCGATCGCCGATTTCTTCAATTTTTTGTGGATTCACGCCCCACAGTGCCCACACAAATACAGCTACAGTTATGATCCAGTACAACAAACCCCGAATGGGTCCGCCCAAGGAGATGTGCTCTACATCAGGGGTAGCATAGACCCTAGAGAATTCTCTACCTCCACTGCTATCCCGCTCTGATAGGTTTTGAGCATTAGTCATGTTACTTCATCCTAACTTCATCTAGGAGTTACACTAAGAGACCTCCATAAGAGACCCGCATACCACGAAGATAAATGGCGCCAAAATCTACTTTGATTCTAACCAATTCCTCTGGTGATGTCAATGGCGATCCCGCTGAAAAAGAGCCATGACAAGAAAAAGTTACTTGCAAAAATTGCCAAGAGGGAGGTAACCACCGCCGTAGTTGTGGATTGTCCCACCCCTTTAGCCCCGCCCGTAGTGGTCAGCCCCCATGTGGTGCCGATCGCCCCAATCAGTACCCCGAATACAGCCGATTTGAGCATGGCGGCAATTACATCCCAAGTTTTCAGGAAAGTGCGCACCGAGTCTATAAATACGGCTTGGGGAATGCTGTAGAAATTCTGGCAGATGATGATCCCGCCCACAATCCCCGTACAGAAAGCAAACACAGTCAGCAGGGGCAACATCAAGCCAGCAGCAAGAATACGGGGTGTTACTAGATAATTGACAGGATCGCTCCTGAGCATATATAATGCATCAATTTGCTCACTGATTTTCATAGTGCCGATCTCAGCGGCAAAGGCTGAACCTACCCGCCCTGCAATAATTACCGCTGTCAAAACAGGGGACAGTTCTCGACTCAGTGCTAGGGCTAATACTCCCCCGATCGCTTGGGTAGCTCCGAAGTTGATGAATTCCCGAGCCACTTGGATCGTAAAAACTGCACCCACAAAACTAGCTGTTACCAGCGTAATGAGCAGAGAATCCGTACCCACCACTGACATTTGCTCTAGGGTGTTGCGCCAGTGCAACTGCCGTTTGAGAAACAGATAGGTAGTTACCTGCCCGATCGTCAAGATGCTGAGTATGAGTTTATTTAGCCAGACCATCTTGCACCGTGGAAACTTCTAAGATGTAAGGAAAACTAGCGTTGGGTTCATATGACCCTACCCAAATACTATAAGTGCCTTGGAGCCAACCACCCGCAATGATTGGGTTGCGATCGCTGACATCATCATTGCACCATGTGCCCCCTGGTCCTTTGACCAGCATGACAGTATCCCCCGAACTGCGCACCTGCAGGCGTAAATAGCGAAAAAAACCAGTTAGAGTGAGTTGGTGATCGGGGGTACTGTCTACAAAGCCAATGCAGTCGCCTGTTTCCGAAGTTTTAATCCCAGCGAGGGACTGGGTGGGAGCAGTACCGCCGCTGATCCCGTAAAGAGTGTGCTGCTGAGGAGTAGGGCTGGGGCTGATGGTCAAATTCCCAAATAGGTGCATGCCTACGCCTCTTTTGTTAGTCGGGGGTTGGGCGGATAAACTTACACTCCAACTCAGCATTGCCAGTGCGATCGCCAGTTTGCCCCACATAAATTTCAGCCTAAGATAGTGTCGAGCATAGTTTAGCTAAAACTGCCATTCTGTGCCATAGTTGATCCCATGAACATTGCCGCACTACTCAGCGATCGCTGTCGGGTTGCCTGTGCCGAGGTAGCAGGGGAGAGTGTACCTGCCCATATCTATCAAGTATTTCCCAGCAAAGACAGTCGATTCGGGGATTATCAGTGCAATGGGGCAATGGCGTTGGCAAAAGAGCTAAAAACCAACCCCAGACAGCTTGCCAGCCAGATTGTAGCCAACCTAGAGGTAGAAGACATATGCCAGCCACCAGAGATTGCGGGGCCAGGGTTCATCAACTTGCGCTTGAAGCCAGAATTTTTAGAAATTACCCTTGCCCAGAACCATGCCGATCCCCGTTTAGGCATTGCCCCTAACCCTCAACCTGAAAAAGTAATTGTGGATTTTTCTAGCCCTAATATCGCTAAAGAAATGCATGTGGGGCATTTAAGGTCAACTATTATTGGCGATTGTATTGCCCGTATATTTGAGTTTCTAGGACATGAGGTTTTACGCTTAAATCATGTAGGGGATTGGGGTACACAATTTGGCATGTTAATTGCCTATCTCAAAGAAGTTTATCCCCAAGCCCTAGTGACAAAGAATGCCCTAGCTTTAGGCGACTTAGTAACATTTTATCGCGCCGCTAAACAGCGGTTTGATCAAGATGAAAATTTTCGCGAAAGAGCGAGGTTAGGGGTAGTGGACTTGCAATCAGGTGAACCTTCTGCTCGTCAAGCATGGGAATTATTATGCGAGCAATCGCGCCAAGAATTTCAGAAAATCTATGAATTATTGGATATTAAACTCATTGAACGGGGTGAATCCTTTTATAATCCCTATTTGCCCGCCGTAGTAGCCGACTTGGAAAAACTGGGTTTATTGACGATCGATCAGGGGGCAAAGTGCGTTTTTTTGGAAGGTTTTACTAACAAAGACGGGGAAAAGTTACCCCTAATTGTGCAGAAATCAGACGGAGGTTATAACTACGCTACTACCGACCTAGCGGCTCTTCGCTATCGCATTGATGTCGATCGAGCCCAAAGAATTATTTATGTAACTGATATTGGTCAGTCCGATCATTTTGCCCAAGTTTTTCAAGTGGCAAAAAGAGCAGGGTGGTTGCCCGATCATGTCAAGGCAATTCATGTACCTTTTGGTTTAGTCTTGGGTGAAGATGGCAAAAAATTTAAGACTCGATCGGGGGATACTGTGCCCTTGAAAAGTTTAATTGAAGAAGCGATCCAGCGTGCCTATTTAGATATAGACCAACGCAATCCCACCGCTGAACCTGAGTTCAAACAACAGGTAGCCAAGGTGATTGGGATCAGTGCGATCAAGTATGCTGATTTGAGCCAAAATCGCCTGAGTAACTATGTATTTAGCTACGATAAAATGCTATCTCTACAGGGCAATACTGCCCCCTATTTACTCTATGCCTATGTTCGCGTTCAGGGGATCGGCAGAAAAGGAGAAATTGATTTTGGGCAGTTAAACCTAGAGCGATTGCATCTAACTACTGAGCCAGAATTAATGCTAGCTAAACACCTATTACAACTAGCAGAAACTATCAGTACTGTAACTGAAGATTTACTCCCCAATCGCCTCTGTCAATATCTCTATGAACTTAGTCAGAAATTTAATCAGTTTTTTGAGCAGTGCCCTGTATTGCAGGCAAAAGCCCCTGTGCGCAATTCGCGGCTATTCCTATGCGATCTCACTGCTAGAACCCTCAAGCTTGGGTTATCTTTGTTGGGAATTGAAGTGCTAGAAAGAATGTAGTATGGAGCTATGCGCAGTTTGAAGAATGCAATCGAGGAAGTGGTAGTGGCGGAGGTACTGCAACAGCTAAGTGCTTCCCCTGAGGCTGTGCGTGCCCAGATCGACATCAGTGAAGTTGCCGCCTACGCCCTCAACCGTTTGCCCCCCCTCTACGCTACTACCCAGCGCGGTTGGCAACAACAGAAAAAACGAGCTGAAACAGAACTGCGTCCCCAAATTGTGCAAGCGGTAGAGCAAGCCCTAGTGCAAGTCCGCCCCGTGCCTTGGCGTAATACCACCCTCTTACCTGTGGAAGTGATTGAGACCCCTGCCGATGCCCTTGCTCGCCTGCGCACCATTTTTGGGATGCCTCAACTCCAGTGGCACGCTGTGCCCAGAGTGATTTTGGATCATCTGTTTCTGCATGAGGGAACAGGCATGAGTAATAGCGATGAACCCACTGTGCCCCTGCCCCCCGCCTGTATGTACAAAACTCCACCTGAACAGCGGGTGAGTATCCAAACAGGCAAACAAATGCTCAATCAAGAAATCATGGATTTTGAGGTGTATATGAATGCAGCTACCTGCACTTTCACAAATGCCTTAGAAAGTCTAGTGTGGGATGAAGTGGAACGGCAGACGCTCCGCTTGGATGCCTTACTCACCCGCAAAGTCAATACCCAAGATGTAGTTGCTTACAGCCTCAACCGTCTACCACCTATGTACGCCACTTCTGAAGAGGGACTAGCCCGCCAAAAAGAGCGCGCCCTTTCCGATTTAGGTACGGCGATCGCCTCTACAGTAATTCAAGCGATTATGACTCTTAGCCGCCTGCCCCGACGGATTGATGCCCCCATCCCCTTGCTGAAATTTGAACAGGAACAGGAAGAAGCGATCGCCCAAATCAGGTTAATTGCTCAACGGGATGATATCACTTGGCGGAACTTGACCAAGTTAGTGGAAGATGCCTTGGAAGCGAGTAAATTATCCCAGTACAGTTGGCGGGTACGCTGGCAACTGCTAGGTAAATTGTATCGCGACCTGCAACTCCAACCGGGGGATGCTGAATTGGGTTTGATTTCTGAACCTGTAGGGGATACTCTCCTAGTGCAAGCCAACAGCAAGAATATTCTCACCCAGCTCACCGACACCCCCCAACTACTTGCCAGTAAAGCTCTCCAGTACTTCCCCAACCTAGACACGATCGAGATTTGGTCGCCATTGTTGGCTACTACTCTCACTTACACCAAGGCGGAAATGATTTTAGATGGCATTCTCAAGGTCTAGACCGGCCCAGCCCCCCCTCGATCGCCTGATTGTGGGCAAGGAACATGTCGCACTGGCGGCACTGTTGTAACTGGGGCAAATGATGGGACTGGCGCAATTTAGTGTAGGCCTCACCCTGCCACACTTCCCTAAAAGACTGTTGGCGCAAATCCCCCATAATCACTTGATTAGTGGTCATACAACAGACACTCACCTGCCCTAGGTGGTCAATTAGGCAATGGGTCCACGGGGCATAACAGCGGTGGCGATCGTAGTAGCTATGGGCATGGTGTCCCCGACTACTATCTGCTATTGCCTGGGGATTGTCCCCAAAGGGAAAAGCCTGTGCTCGCCGTTCAATCAGTTTGTACCGCAAACCCAGATGGGCAATGGTTGGCGCCACTCGGCGATTGAACTCTTTAATCTCTTCTATAGATAATCCCTCGATATCTTCCGTGTGGCGATCCAAAGGAATCAAATTCAAGCGATCGACCCGCAACTGATGGGCTAACTCAGGTAAATCTGTCAAAGATAGATAATTCTCCTTGCTAATCACCGTATTCAGGCGTAGAGAATTGGCACGATAGAGATAATTCCGTAAATTCTGAATGCCCCTGATCGTCCTAGACCACGCACCTGAACTACCGCGCAGGCGATCGTGAATCCCAGGGTCAGGACTATCCAAAGATACATTCACCTTATGTAAGCCCGCCTCTGTCAGAGATTTACAGCGTTCTGCCGTCAACAGGGTACCGTTGGTGGTCATGGTGGGGCGGATGCCCTGACACACCATATAACTAATCAACTCTTCTAAATCAGGTCTCAGGGTTGGCTCTCCCCCAGTAATGTGAATTTTCTGACAGCCCAACGCCACCAATTCATCAATTAAATGCTTGAGTGTCCCTGTATCCATTGGTTCTGTGTAGGGATCGCGCCAATGGTTACACATGCCACAGCGCAAATTGCACGCCCACATCAACTTCAACTTCACATATAGGGGTTTGTAGGCACTACCTGAGCGCACCGCCACCTTGAAATTTGTTAAGTCCTGTAAAACTAGCTGGGGATCGTGCACTGTAATCCTCACCCAATTCCACTATTGTACAACCCCAACACCTAAACGTATTGACAGGTATTTCCTACTATGATCAAATTAGCTTAAAAGTGTAAGAGTAGTTTTATGAAGAAATCAATCGTTGTCCTCGCCACTGCCTTTACAGCGGCCTATCTGTGCTCACTGAGCCAAGTAGTTGCCCAAAGCTCCACCCTGAACCAAATCCAGAGATTTACCAACGAAGGCAAAGGCGAAATGGACGACAACCCCTTTGGGCAAGTCAACGCAGTTTCCCAGTTGAGCGATGTCAGTCCCAACGATTGGGCATTCACTGCCCTGCAGTCCTTAGTAGAAAGGTATGGCTGTATTGCAGGTTATCCCAATCAGACCTTTAGAGGCAATCGCCCCGTGAGTCGCTATGAATTCGCCGCAGGGGTGAATGCCTGTCTAGACAAGATCAACGAAGTATTAGCCCAAGGGTTAGGGGATAAAATCAGCAGGGAAGACCTTGCCGCCATCCAGCGATTGCAAGAGGAATTTGCGGCGGAGTTGGCTACCTTAAGAGGCAGGGTGGACAGCCTAGAGGCTAAAGTTACCACCCTAGAAGCACAACAGTTTTCCACCACTACTAAGCTCTTCGGGCAGGCTATTTTCGGGGCACAGGGTAGAAGTATTACCACCTTTACCCCCTCTAGTCGCAACAGCATTACTCTAGCCGATACACAAGATGCTACCAACTTAACTTTTGGCTACAATGTCCAGCTTAGTTTATTCACTCAATTTACACCTAGAAGCTTCCTACTCACTGGCTTACAGTTCAGCAATATAGATACAGGTGCACCTGCTACCAGCCCTGTATTCTTAACCAACAGCTTCACGGGGCTGGCATATGAAGGTTCTACGAACAATAGGGTGATCATCAGTGATTTATCCTACCGCCAGCAGCTCTCTGATAATTTTGCTTTCATCGTGGGGGCAGCCGGTGTAAATCCTATCAGTGTATTCCGTGGGCCCAATCGCTACGAAAGCGCTGGACAAGGACCCGTTTCTGCTTTTGCCCAAAGAAACCCAATTCTGGCTCTAGGTAGCACTACTACGGGGGCGGGCTTTGACTGGCAAATTAGTCCTAGAATTAGCTTGCAGGGAGTGTACTCGGTAGGTAATGCCAGTGCAACGGCTGGTTCCGGTGGCTTGTTTGATGGTTCGACAGTTCTGGGTGTGCAGTTAAACCTCGCCCCCGCTGATACGGTGGATGTAGCCCTTAACTATCTCTATAATTTTAATTCCACTGGTTCGCTACTTACGGGGGTAGGTGATACTATCGTTGGACCTGTGTTTGGACAGTTGCGCACAAACGCGATCGGGGCAACTTTGAACTGGCGGATCGATCCCAAAGTGGTTTTTGGTGTGTTTGGTGGATATACGAATACCTCTGTAGGGGGAGCTGGCTTGGCAGGCACAGTGGAAACAACTAACTGGATGACCTACTTTAACTTCCCTGACCTATTTAGGAGGGGGGATTTACTGGGTATTTATGTGGGACAGCCTCCCAAGATTACCAGCAGTACGATTACTCTAAATGGTATTCCCGCCCTCAATGTTCCTGGGACAGTAGGTTTACCGGGTGTGCTTTTGGGGGGCTTTGGGGGACAGCCTGCCACTACTACTCACCTAGAAGTTTTCTACCGCTATCGCATCTCTGATAACATCAGCCTGACCCCTGGGGTAATATTTGTTTTCAATCCTTATCACACCATCAGCAGTACAGTAACCATTGGCACGCTCAGAACAACTTTCTCTTTTTAGATTTAGGCAAAACCAAGGAGGAAACTATGAAAAAACTTTCACTGGCACTTTCCATCTTTTCAACCATGGTGATGGGTGTTGCAAAAGTTACAGCCCAATCGTTAAATAACGAGGGGAGTAATTTATCTAGGTTTATATCTGTAATAGGTGGAGGGGGTACTCTTACTGGCAGCGAAATTGGAGGCATCCAGAGGACTTTTCTACAGTCAGGTTATAGTTTTTTGACTCCTAATGGGACAATTACTGTTACTTCTCCTGTGGAAGTAAAAGACCCAAATAATCCACCTATAGTTTTTCCGTCTTTACCCTACAGAGTAATTAGCTTCAACGGTGATTCAGTTACTTTCTCCTATATCGGTGATACTCTTAATAGTATACGTGTGGGCGATCGCTATAGGCTAGGATTTTTCCTAAAAGGTGGATCACTGAGCTCAACTATCCCAGGCTTGCCACTGCGTCCCGATTTTTTTGTGGTAGATGGTGATGTTACTTCCGCAGCTATTCAAGGAGTTTGTCCAAGTAACTGTTCCTTTACAATCGGTACTAGCATAGATGGAGGTTCTTTAAGGTTTGACAATACTTCTCTTAGTAGCTTTATTCTTGCACCTTCTAACTCAGAAACTCAAACACAACTAGCATCTTTGCAATTCTCGACTAGTATTATCAGTTCTTTTGTTGAAAGCACCAGTAGATCAAGTGTAGAAGGCTTTGGGGAGGGGGCTTATTTACCCCAAGTCATTAGCCAATCAGGACAGGCAGTTACAGCTACGGTTATCGGTGCTTCTGATAGTTTCTTTGTTATCCCATCCCTTCCCAGTGCTCCCACAGGCAGAAGAAGTGTAGATTATCAAATTACAGTTGAGCCAGTTACACCTACGCCGATTGGCACCAGTAGCAGGATTGTTCCGGGTTTGCAAGGGATAGAGTCTATCCCTAGCCCAAGGATCAGGGAATTGGTGATACCCAGAGAATCTACCAATGGCAGACCTTTTCAAGTAATTGTGGGGGATGTGAATCTGGGGCAGTTTAATCCGGGACAGGTGATCAACTTTGCCAACCTAGCGGGTAGGCTGGGGGGTGAATTTAGCGATGGTGGTATTCGCCGTGTCCTAATTAGGGTGGAAGAGGAGCGACGCCCTAGGTTATTTGTAGTGAGATTGAGCTTTACCCGATCTACATTTAGTAATCTAAACTTCCGTACTGCTAGCGTCCAATAAGCTTATTTCCCCTTCCTTAGTAACTACCTTGGCTGTTAGCTGAGGTAGTTGTTAGTACATAGTTTATACTTAAGAAGTGCGCAGGAATACTTATGCCGATAGATACCAAAACTACTCAATAATTTATAAAAACTGCATATGTGGGAACAGTTTAGAGCGATCCCCAATTTCCCCATGTAAGGCTAATTTATTGTGAGGGACTTTTAGAAATTATGCCTGTTAGTCTCCAGCATGAAATAATTGTTGTGCTCCTGAATACCCTACTGATGAACTACTGTGTTCACACAGGCATTCCATTTGTAGCCCCTGGAGCCTACACCCAAACTATTCCTACTAAAGCGGATTTATCTTTCTGTTTTGGTGAACTAAAAGAAGTATCGGATTTATGTATTGAAGTGGTAATTAGCAGTGTCAGTAATGGAGCATCGCAGTGTATTGCTACCTGATTTGGATATTAACCATTTAGAGGCAATGCAGAGTTTCATTAGCCGATATTAGAACTTACTCTCATTGGCAAAGTTATATTTCTAAACCGATCGCGCCTGTGGTGTCTGCGCCCCTGAAGTCTGCCCCTTGGTAGTCTGCCCCTGTCAAGTTAGTGCCTCTCAGGTTGGCGCCGCGCAGGTCTGCCCCCCGCAGATTGCTATTTTGCAGGCTGCTGTGGCTTAAATCAGCTCCATTCAGTAATGCCCCACTCAAATTGATCCCATCTACAAACGCATGGCTGAGTTTGATCCCGCGCAAATCCACGCCCGCAAAGTTTCTCCGCCCTGCCACATAAAAGCCTAGCAAGGTTGCACCTGACATGGGTTCGTAGGGGGTAGCTTCACCCACTTGGAAACTAGGCGCAGGCTCTTGGCTTTGAGGTTTGACGATGCACAGCAGGGAGGCGATCGCCTCGGTGCGTCCCCATTCCGGTACGATTTGGGCGAGGTAGTTGTGGACGACTTGGGCACGGGTGAGGACTAGGGGCACTTCCACTGTACTGCCTGTGTGCAATACTTCCTGCAACGCTTCTTCCCAAGGCTCAACTAGGGAAGCGGGCAAGCCTAGTTCGCGGTTGGTCTTACCCAGAAAGGTAGAGAGGGTTAAGCCCACAGCGTTCGCCAGTGACCGATTTACATATAGGTAGCGCAACTTCGGATCGAACCTGACTACCCAGTAGGGTACATTCTCTGCCAAGAGATTAAATGCTAGTTCTTGCTTTTGGAGTTGGTTCTGCGCCCGCAGGCAATCGCTGATATCAGTCATCATGCGCAGAACGCCAATTACCTCTCCCTCAGCATCACGGACGATCGTGCTGGATACACTCACATCTACCAAAGTGCCATCCTTGCGGGGGTATTGGGCTTCTACGGCTTCCAGTGGCTCGCCTGCAAGGGTACGGTTGATGTGCTGAGTATTGAGGATCGGGCTTTCTCGCTGTAACACCTCACTCACACTCCAGCCAAACACCCGCTCAGCGGCGCGATTCCACAGCAGTACCCGATAGTCCATATCCACTAGGTCGATCGCCGTCGGACAGATCAAAATCACTGCCTGCAAGAGTTCATGGAGTCTTTGTAATTCTGTTTCGGCATCGCCCCGTTCGGTGATGTCTATCCACACTCCATCAGCGAGGATGTTGCCGTCCTGATCCCGATAGTAACGGACAATGTCCTGCACCCATTTCACTTCACCCGTAGCGGTAACAATGCGAAACTCTCTGCGGAAAGTGGCTAACCGTTCCTTTGCACCCTCGGTAGTGGCTGTTACTTGATCCCGATCGTCGGGGTGAATAATTTCCCACAGGCGCTTGGGCTGTTGCAGAACTTGACTGGGGGGAATCCCTGCCAACTCCACTAAACCATCACTGATATAAATCAAAGCCTCTGTCCCTGTATCACCTGCCCACTTAAACCGATAGAAGGCTCCTGGCATACTAGCGGCGATCGTCCCCAACCGCAGTTCCCGCTCTAGGATCGCCGCCTCTGCCTTGCGCCGTTCCGTAATATCCCGTGAATTGACCACGATCCCCTGCACATTGTTATCATGCAAAAGGTTGTTACATACTGATTCCATGTATACCCAGTCCCCATTGGTGTGGCGATGCCTGAGCACAATCGGCATGGAAAGGGCAGGTGTAGTTACCAAACGGGAGAGCAATTCCTGCAGACGGGACAGGTCGTCGGGGTGAATAAACTGCCCAAATTTTTTGCCGATCACTTCCTCAGGGGGATAACCCAAAATGTGCAGGAGCGCAGGACTGACATAGTTGATTTTCGTATCCACTTCCAAGATATAAACAATATCTGTGGAATACTGGAGCAGTGCCCGCAGTTTGGCTTCATTGCGCGCCAAGGAGTGGGCAGTGCGGCGGTGTTCTTCCCGCTCTAGGCGCATCTGGCGATCTAACATTGCCAGTTTAGTCTGTAGTTCCGCTTGGCGAATCTCCTGCTGTTGGTGCGATCGGCGCAGTAAAATTTCATCCTGTTGCCTTTCGGTGGTATCCTGCACCCACCAGCGAAAACCAGTAATTTTTTCGTCTGCATCCCGAACCGTATGCACAGTCAAGGTGGCTGCAAATACTTGCCCCGTGAGGCTGAGCAAACTAATGTCCGCTGTTTTAACATTGATCCCTCGTTGCAGTTGTCCCAGTAAGCGCTGAAACTGGGCTTGGGCTTCCGCAGGCACCAGCTCAGCTAACGACCTCCCCACCACTTCCCCCCCTAAAAGGGTACTGCCCGACCGATTTGCCCGCAGGATCAAGCCCTGCGCATCCGTTACCAGATAGCCATCAGGGGCATACTCAAATAAATCCCGATAGGTGAGCCACTCCTGCTCCCATTGGGCAACTGTCTCCATTGAAGGAATCTCAGCAAGGATGGCAGACAGTAACTCAGCCCAGAGCGATCCCATAGTTTATCTCTGTGAAAGGATAGCAAAATGCTATCACACTGCCTGTCATCCCCTAAAGCTCTGTTATAGGACTACACCTTTTTGCACCTTAATCGGCGGTAAAAGTAGCATTTGCAAGAATTGCCAGCCATTATTGAGGTAATACGGCAATTTGCGTAGTGTTTTCCAGAACTTGGGCAGTTCTGCCTTGTCCAGCTCAGCTAGGCGGGCGTTATTCACTTCACACTTCTGTAGGCATTGCCAGAACTTGGGATTATCCAAATCCAGAATCACAGGAAATGCCTTCGCCGCTTCCCGATTGGTTAGCCTGAGCACTTCATCCACATATTTTCTCGTATCTAGACCGATCGCTTCATAAAAGTCGGAGCGATTGCAAATATCATTTAGATACATGGTGGCGAACACGGATAGTAAAAAGAACCTGCTCCACCATTCCGCTTCCCAACCTTGGATATAGCTCTTTTTTGTTCTCAAGAGCAGATTACAGAAATCACCGTGGCGGTTCTCATCCTGACACCAATTCTCAAAGAATTTGAAAATAGGATAAATGCGATGCTCAGGGTGTTGTGCCAGATGCTGATGAATTTTGATATAGCGCCAGTAGCCAATCTTTTCAGACAAATAAGTAGCATAGAAGATAAATTTGGGTTTGAAGTACACATACTTCTTAGTTTTAGAGAGTACCGATAAATCTAAATGTAAGTTGAAGTCGGGCATGGCTTTGTTCAGGAAACCTGCATGGCGCGCTTCATCCCGACTCATCAACGCAAAACATTCAGCGACGATCGGGTTCTTTTCCTTCAGGCGCACTGAAATTTCTTTGTAGAGCAGGAAACCTGAAAATTCAGAAGTACAAGAACTCTCCAGAAATACCCGAAACGCCTCTTTGGTGCGATCGTCTAGGTGATCCCAACTGCGTTGGAACTCCGCATCCCTGACAAAGTGCTTGCGATTGTAGTCCGCTTTGAACTCTTGGAGCATGGCACGGAAATCAGCTTCTAGGTGGCTGATATCCATTTTCCCCATCGCTTCAAAATCAGTAGTATAGAAACGGGGTGTGAGAATAGTCTCTTTTCTACCAGTGCCATTGGCTGTTTTTTTATCAAGGGTGGCTGTCATAAGTTGTGTTCTAAACCTTAAGTACTCCCCCACTGATTGTAATAGATTCGGCACAACCAGCAGGACAAGTGTTAAGTTCTCGCAATAATTTCCACAGCAGGTATCCTAGGGATCGCAGATTTTTTAACAACTGGGGTCTTTCTGAACAAGCTAAAATAGCACATTTGGGTTCACTGCAGGCTTGACTACAAGCACTGAGGCATGCTGTGGGGTGGATAAGATACACCAGGGTTAGGCAGAGTTCTGTGGTAGATGCCAGAATGTCTCACTTTTACCTTATCTCCTAAAAGGAGGAGAGGCTACTATGAGGCGATCTACTCTCTGGCAAATTTTTATTGATCTGATGCAGAGGACTGGGATTGAGGCAGAAGGGCTAATTTTGTACCGTCGGTCTCAGCTATGGTAATTTAAGAGTGTAGCGATTTGTGTACACATGGCGATTAAGCAGATTAACCAAAATGTAGTCATCGCCCTGCTGTTTGTAGGGGCACTGCTGATCCTGTTAGCTTCAGCGGGTCCCTTGGTGGTGGTGGGAGCGGGCTATCGCGGGGTAGTGATGAATTTTGGCAAGGTGCAAGACCAGATTTTGGATGAAGGCTTGCACTGGCGCATTCCGATCATGCAGGAAGTACGACAGTTGAGCGTACGCGTCCAAAAGACAGATATTCTTGCCCAAGTTGGCTCCAAAGACCTACAAGAAGTCAAGTTAGATGTGGTGGTAAACTGGCACATTGACCCCACTAAAGTAAACAAAGTCTATCAAAACATTGGGGATGAAGAACAGATCGTGAATCGCATTCTCACCCCTGCGGTGGGGGAGGTGGTGAAAGCCGCCGCCGCTAAGAAGAATGCTGAGGAGATTCTCACCAAACGCCCCGAACTCAAAGCGGAAATTGATGCCAATCTGGACGATCGCCTCCTGAGTTATGGCATCGTACTCGATAGTGTGTCTTTGTTGGATGTGCAGTTTACCAGAGAGTTTGCTGAAGCGATCGAGCAGAAACAGATTGCTGAACAGGAGGCACAGCGGGCGGTATATATAGCTCAGAAGGCGGCAAGGGAGGCAGAAGCCGAGGTAAACAGGGCCAGAGGTAAGGCAGAGGCACAGCGGTTGTTACAGGAGACCTTGACCCCGGCGGTTCTGCAAAACAAAGCCCTAGAGGTGTGGGATGGCAAATTCCCCTTGGTCTATGGTGGAGGAGCACTGCCCTTCATCAATATCGATGCCCTAGCTACACAAACCCAAACTCAAAAATAGGAGGCAAAACTATGAATCTGCAAGTACTCGGGATCCTTCTCTTGGTCACTTACCTTTTGGGGATGATCAAGTTTCTGATGGGCTTTAGAAATACTTTTTATGAGAATAATGCCCTTGGTCTAGCCATTTTTTGGCCTGTGCTGTTTATTGTCAATGGCAACTACCGCAGAGAATTCTTTAAGGCACTGAAGGGCTGATGAATGCGTGGCAGCGGCTGAAGCGCAACCCCTTAGCGTGGGTTAGTGGCTTCATCCTAGTTACTTTCTATGTTTTGGCCATCGGGGCGGATTTTTTTGCCCCCTATTCTCCCTATGACAGTCTCAGAGACAGTGCATTTTTACCGCCTTCAGTGATTGACTGGCAAAATGGGGGGGTGGTCTATCCTACCCGCCAAGGGGCGATTGATATGCAGACGGGCGATCGGACTGTGATTGTGGATAAAAGCCAGCCTGCACAGGTCAAGTGGTTGGTGGCGGGCTGGGAATACAGGTTTTTGGAGGTGGCTATGCCCCTGCCCAATAGTGATGGCACTTGGTCAGACCGGGTCTTGATCCCCGGTATCCCCAGTCGCTTACATTTGTTTGGTACGGATAACCCCCAAGCCCGATTTTATCTGCTGGGTACGGATGAACAAGGGCGAGATCAGTGGTCGCGCATCTTATTTGGCGCAAGGTTTAGTCTAACCATTGGGCTAGTGGGCACAGCGATTAGCTTTGTGATTGGGGCGATCGTGGGGGGCATTTCTGGCTATGTGGGGGGCTGGGTGGACAGCGTACTCATGCGCTTGGTAGAAATTCTCATGTCTGTGCCCTCTATCTATCTATTGATCTCCCTCTCGGCGATCTTGCCCCCAGAGATCAGCAACACCCAGCGGTTTAGCTTAATTATTGCCCTGACTTCTTTAATATCTTGGGCAGGCTTGGCGCGGGTAGTGCGGGGGCAGGTCTTGTCCATCAAAACCCAAGATTTTGTTACGGCGGCGCGGGCAATGGGCGCAAGTTCTGCCCATCTGATCCTGCGTCATATTCTGCCCCAGACCACCACTTATTTGGTGATTGCCGCCACTCTCTCTATTCCTAGCTTTATAATCGCCGAATCAGCCCTGAGCCTAGTGGGTTTGGGGATTCAGCCCCCAGATGCTTCATGGGGCAATATGTTAGCTTTGGCTGTCAATGCCTCGGTGATTGTCCTGCAACCTTGGCTAATTTGGACTCCTGCCGTAGTAATTGTACTCACAGTCCTGTCTTTCAATATCTTGGGAGACAGTCTGCGCGATGCCTTCGATCCCCGCAATCAAACTTTTTAATCTGACACAATAGGTTAGACATTATCGCCAGAATTCTCTAATATAGATAACTAACTCTAAGCAACAGGTTGGGGCGTTTACAGGGAGAACAGGCGTGCAATATCTAGCAGAGGTACAAAAAGTACAAGGTTTTGTTGGCACTAAGACAGCATTGAAGCTATTGGCACGCAACAACAATGATGTCTGGCAAGCCGTACCCAATGAACAGGTGATCAATACTGAGCCTAATACCATCAAGGACTTCAAGGATGGGCAGCTGGTGATCGCCGATATTACGGGGAGCAGTCAGGTCAATACTGTTCAAGATGCCACCCGCAAAATTATTGCCAGCCTGCAAAGCCTCTCTAGAGTACAGGATAAATTTCGGGTAGCTGAGGAGGAAATTGAGCAGTGGAAAGAAAATTTGCAATTACAAGCCCAAGAGCTACACCGCCGTGAGCAAGAACTAGAACAGCGGGAAATTGAGCTAGAAAACCTAGAAATTATCCGCCATGAGGTGGAAAAAGCCCAACTGGAATTAGAGGAGAATCAACGCCGATTTGAGGCACTGCGCCAAGAACTGGAAGAACGGGGTAAGGCTCTTGCCAATGAACAATTAGCCGAACTGCTCGACCTGTGCGATCGCCTCAGCAGTAGCATCCCCGATCCCCAGTTAGCCCGCTCTGCGTTAGCCATCATTTACGATCGCCAAAACATCCTCAACCAATTCTGGCAGGAACTGGATAGCCAGCGTGGGCAAGTCCACCACCAAGAGACCCAACTAACCGAATATCGCAACCACCTTCAAGCCCGTCGTCAGCAATGGCAACAGTCACAGGCAGTCTTTGCTGAGATGAAGACGGAACTCAAGGTACAGGAACGCCTCTTGCAGGTGCAGGAACAGCATCGCCATTTGGTACAGTCCCAACTCCTTACTAAAGAAGACCTTTATCAACAAATCGCCACCATAGTAGAGAGTCTAGGGGGAGCAGTAGCTAGTGATTTACTTTCCCCAGAGGAAATAGAGCGACTAGAAAATATGCCCCTTGAAGAATTGGAAGCTGAGATTCAGCGATTGGAGGCAAGTTTCCATCAAGATGCTTCCTTTTTGACTGCCCAAGAAGAAGAGTTAGCGGATATAGAGGGTGAAATTGCTGAACTGCGCAGTCGCATTGAAAAAGAAAAAGACTTTGCCAAGAAACTAGAGTTGGAGGCGGAGTTGGCTTCCCTGCAAGAGGAGTATGACTTTCAAGAGGAGAGTATTTCTGGACAGCGGCAAACTTTTCAGCGACGGCAAGAAATGCTCAACCAGCAGAAGGCGATCCTAGAACGGAGACAAAATCCTGCCCGCAGTGGGGAGGTTCTGGAAACCATGATGCAATGCCTGCGCCAACTGGAGGAACAAAAAGTGTGGCTCAGCCAAGAACTACAAAAACTAGATGGACAGATCGCCTCTGCCCGCAATTATCTACAACAGCAACAGGAGCAGTTAAGACAGCGGGAACAACAGCACCAACAGGAGCAACAGCAACTCTTGGCTGAGGAGCAAGAGCTAATCTCTAGGTATCACAGTTTGGGAGAACTGGTGAGCAGGGTGGCGGTACAGGAGGCAATCCTGCGCCCTGTACAAGACATTATTGACCAGATTCGCCCACTCCTAGAGCAAATGACCCATGCCCTAGGGGACAGCGATCCCCAGCATCTAGTGGGTAGTCTGCGCCAGACCCTGCAAAGTGTAAGTGGCTAAAAATTTCCCTACTCCCAGTCTGATCGTCATACTGGGGGCAACTGCTACGGGCAAAACTGCCTTGACCATCGCCCTAGCTAAAATCCTCAACCTACCGGTCATCAGTGCCGATTCCCGCCAAGTCTATCAGTATCTGGACATTGGCACAGCTAAACCCACCCTTGCCGAACGACAGGATGTGCCCCACTACATGTTGGATGTAGTTCCCCCTGACTACAATTTCACTGTTGCCGAATATCAACACCAGACCCAAGCTCTAATTCAACAGTTCCATGCCCAAGGGGTTACCCCCCTCCTAGTCGGGGGCACTGGCTTGTACATCAAAGCGATCGTGGATGGGCTAATCATACCCCAAGTACCACCCCAGCCCGAATTGAGACAGCAGCTAGCCAGTCTAGGGCAGTCAATCTGCTACGAGATGCTCAACCAATGGGATCCCGCCACTGCCCAAAAAATTCATCCCCACGATCAACACCGCACCCTGCGCGCCCTAGAAGTCATCTACACCACCGGCAAACCCATGTCCAGCTTACAAGGCAGTGTCCCCCCCCCCTACCCTATCCTGCAAATTGGCATCACCCAGCCCCCACACCACATCTACCGTCAATCCATCCACGATCGCCTCCTGAAAATGCTGGCGCAGGGTTGGCTAGAAGAAATCCAGTGGCTAGAAGCAAAATACGGTGCAGACCTGCCCCTCCTGCGCACGATCGGCTATGGGGAAATGCAGGACTATCTCCACCGTAAATTGAGTCTAGCAGAGGCTATTAGTAAAGCAGTAACCAGCACTTACCAATTCGCCAAACGACAGCGCATCTGGTTTCAGGCTGATCAGCGAACTATGTGGATATCCCCCCGTCTGAGTGACCTACTTGATCTGGTTAATAATTTCAAAGATCGGCAGGTACATCCCCACAATGATACTGCCCACCATTCCCCCTAACACCAGAATCATGATCGGCTCCATCAAACTGGTCAGAGCCTTCACCGCTTCTTCCACCTCGTTTTCATAAAAGTCAGCCACCTTCATCAGCATCTTATCCATTTCCCCAGTCTCCTCACCAATGCTTATCATCTGGATCGCCATCGGCGGGAACACCTCAGTTTTTTCTAGGGCAGGCGCAATCATCCCCCCTTCCTTCACCGACTCCCGTGCCATATCGATCGCCTTGGAAATCACCACATTTCCTGCTGTATCCGAAGTAATTTCCAACGAACTGAGAATAGGCACACCTGCCCTTGCCAGTGAACCAAAAGTGCGAGAAAAGCGCGCCACCGCAGTTTTAATCACTAGATCGCCAAACAGAGGCAGTTTGAGGAACATGGAGTCAATGTACCATCTGCCTTGGGGAGTAGAATAGAGCCACTTGTAAATGACAATAAAAACAATCACCCCACCTGGAATTAGCCAAAATGTCCAGTCATTGAGAAAATTACTGATATTTACTAGCATCTGGGTAAAAGCAGGCAGTTCACCCCCCAACTGTTTGAATACGCCGCTAAATACAGGAATGATAAATTTACACATCCCCACAAAAATCAAAGTAGCAATGATTGTTACCACCACAGGGTAAGTCATAGCTGATTTAATTTTGTTGGCCAAGCGTGCCGCATCTTCCAGCAACTGCGCCAAGCGGTTCAACACATCATCCAACACCCCACCAGCTTCCCCCGCTTGGATCATGGCACAGTAGAGGTGGTCAAATATCTTGGGATGCTTGCGCAGAGCATCGGAAAAAGCTGAACCCTCCTGCACATCATCCAGAATTTTTTTGAGCGCAACTTTGAGTTTACCGTTACTGCACTGATCGGTAAGGACACCCAAGCTCCGCACCATGGATACCCCCGCATTTACCAGCGTTGCCAACTGGCGGGAAAACAGGGCTAAGTCTTTGATAGTTACTTGTTGGATCGACAGGGAGATGGACTCAAAGTCAATTCCGCCTGTTTCTTCCTTGACTTCAATCACCTTGAAGCCCCGCTGATTCCAAGCCACCCTAGCTTCATTACTGGATTCAGCTTTGATTACCTGCTGAGTCTCTCTGCCAGCACTGTCCCGCAATCTACCTCTGTATCTTGGCATAGTTACACCCCTTTAGTTAGCCGCTAATAGACTTGGACTTAATCATATCCTGCGATCGTGGATCGTAGGTGCCTTTCTTCTTCACCACTGGGGCTGGGTTCGGTCCGACTAGGCGGAGCAGTTCCTCAGGGCGAGAAGTCTTAGACATGGCGGCATCAAAGGTAATTTCCCCATCCAAATACAGACGGGCAAGGGCGGATTCTAGGGTCTGCATGGATTCTTTCCCCCCCGTCTGAATCATGCCGTAAATCTGTGCCGTTTTCCCTTCCCGAATCAGGTTGGCAATAGCGGGCGTAACGATCATAATCTCCTGGGCCATCACCCGCCCAAACTGCCCTGGTTGGGGGTTGTGCCGTGGCACCAGCGTCTGACTCAAAACTGCCACCAAAGAGTTAGACAACTGTACCCGAATTTGCGCCTGTTGGGTAGGTGGAAACACATCCACAATCCGATCGACCGTCTGTGCCGCCGAGCTAGTGTGCAATGTCCCAAACACTAAGTGTCCTGTTTCCGAAGCCGATACCGCCAACTGAATGGTCTCTAGGTCGCGCATCTCCCCCACTAAGATCACATCGGGGTCTTCCCGCAGAGCGGCTCTGAGGGCATTGGCAAAACTTTTGGTGTCTTCCCCCACCTGCCGCTGGTGGATCACACTCTTCACCGATTCATAGACAAACTCAATCGGGTCTTCAATGGTGAGAATGTGTTCTGCCCTCGTTTTGTTAATGGTCTGGATCATTGCGGCAAGGGTAGTGCTCTTGCCCGAACCCGTCGGCCCCGTAACTAGGATCATCCCCCTTGGCTTCTCACTCAACTCCCGCACGATCGGCGGCAAGCCCAAGTCATCCATGTCAGGAATTTTAGAAGCCAGCGCCCGTAGACAGGCGGCATAGGTCCCCCTATCTTTATAGACATTCACCCGGAATCTGGCTAAGCCCTTGATCCCATAGGAACAGTCCAACTCCCAGTTCTGCTCTAGGGTTTTGCGCTGGTTGTTGTTGAGCATGGAAAAAATTAACCGCTGGCACTCTTCAGGGGTGAGGGGATCCCGGTCGGTCGGGGTCAAACGCCCGCTGATACGAATATATGGGGGCAGTCCCGCCGAAATGTGTAGGTCAGAGCCTTTCCGCTCAATGACCTCCTCCATCAGGTCTTCAATAATATAGTCCAGTACCATGTGCCTACCTCTTCCTTAAAACTCTCTGGGCGTAGTACAGAAGGGACATTCGATCGTCTCTGGAGTGAGCATCGCCCCGCAGTTGGTACATTCTAGCCCCCGCCTGCGTCTGGCTCTTTCTTCTGCTTCACGTCCTTTGTCAGTATAGACTACCCTGAGCACTTCATCTAGGGTGGTAATGCCCTGTCTGACCAGATCAAAGGCATAGGCCATCAGGGTCTTCATACCTTCTTGGACGGCAATTTCCTTGATCACTTCCGTAGTTGCACCCTTGTTGATTGCACTCTGCAATCTTTCTGTCATTTTCATAATTTCATAGACCCCGGCCCGCCCTTTGTAGCCGTTGCCGTTGCACTTGGGACAGAGCTTTTGACCAGGAGCAAGGTTTTCGCGATTGACGATATTAGCTCTATAGAAAGTGCGCTCTAGATCGCTCTTGGGCAAGCCAAATTTATCCAACTCCTCTTGGGTGGGTCGGTAGGGAATGCGGCAGACATCACACACCCGTCGCACTAGCCTTTGTGCCAGTACGCCGATGATCGCAGTGCTAGCCATAAACCGATCCACTCCCATTTCCTCCAAGCGGGCGATCGCGCTGGGGGCATCGTTGGTGTGCAGAGTAGTCAAAACCAAGTGCCCTGTCAATGCCGCCTCGATCGCTGTCTTTGCCGTTTCCGCATCCCGGGTCTCACCCACCAGAATCACATCGGGGTCTTGGCGCAAAAATGCTCGCAGGATGGTAGCAAAGTTCATGCCCTTTTCCCGAATCACCTGCACCTGAGTCAATCCCGGCAAATTATATTCCACTGGGTCTTCCGCTGTACTGATGTTGATCCCGGGGTCATTACATTCCGCCAAGGTGGAATAAAGCGTCGTGGTTTTGCCTGAACCCGTCGGGCCTGTAACTAGAATCAACCCATAGGGACGGCGGGCAAAGTCCTTCATCAACTGCAAACTCTCAGGATCGGTAATCAGGCGATCCAACCCCAACTGGGTATTGGAGTTGTCCAGGATGCGCAGTACCACCTTTTCCCCATTTTGGGTCGGGCAGGTATTCACCCGAAAGTCCACCCGCCGCCCTTGGAACATCCGCTTTAGTTTGCCATCTTGGGGCACGCGCTTCTCAGCAATGTTCAGGTTAGAGATAATCTTGAAGCGGGAGATCACCGCATTGACGATCGCCTTGGGTAGTCTTTGCTCATTAGGCAAGAAGTATTGTTCCCTTAGCACTCCATCCTTACGAAAGCGAATGCGCAGGTCTTTTTCTTGGGGTTCAATGTGAATATCCGAAGCGCCATCCTTGAGAGCTTTAATCAAAATGTTGTCAACTAGGGCGATGATCGGCTTCTCGTTACCTGTCCCCTCTTTATCGACGGTGAGTTCATCGGTCTCGACTATAGAGCCCAGTTCTTCAATACCAGCAAACACTTCCGCCGAGAGTTGTAAGTCTTTGTCACTGATCCCGTCCTTCTTCTCTTTGGCTTGTCTGTGTTGTTGGTTGAGCACATCATCTAGGACTTTATTAAAATCATCCCGGTCAATCACCCGCCGATGGACTGTGGTACTGGCGGCAAGGCGATCTACGATCGTCATCACTTTCGGATTCGTGGGCGACACCATTGCCACCGTCAGCCCCGAATCATCCTTAACCAAAGGTAAAATTTCGCATTCCTTGCAGGTATTAATGGCAATCACATTACTGTCGATCAAAGCAGAGATATTGTCAATATCAAACTTGGCAACATCCACATCAGGATCAACGGAGTCGATTCCGTACACCACCCGCAATTCAAACAAGCGCTGTTTCTTGTAAGCGCGTGCCAAGTCAGGCGGCAACGGCGAACCCAACACATTTTCCAGGGCCGTCAGAAAAGAAACTCCACTCGCTTCAGCCTCTTTGAGGGCTTGATCGTATTGTTCTGTGGTAACAGTACCAGTCTCAATTAGTTTAGTCTCGAAGGGGTTACGCCCAGTACGCTTGGCTATAGACTTAGAGCCGGAAAAACGAGTAGGGCGCACAGAAGGGAGATTGGAGCCAGCTTGGAAGTTGGTCATAGGGCTATTGACCTGAATCTACGGTGAATAGTCTAAATCATAACCTGTGGTCAGGCAGTTTGACTAGGGTATCACCCAGAAGTTTTAAGTTTAAGCTTAGGTTAAGTAACTTGCCCAGAAATTTCTCCCCGCCCAAACTTTTCCACAGGACTGAAGCAGTCTACAGGCTTCTAGGAAAAACTCACACAATACTTTACTGGCTACAGTTGGGGATGTGCAGTGGAATCTCTCTTATTCCGGCAGGTACAGGTCTGGAGAAAATTCCCAAATTGCAGGAGTTCCATCAGACCCTTAGCTCAAGGCTGTTTACCAAACCACTGTAGAAGTAGTCTAGCCGTTTCAGAGGTAGTAGTTTCTGCCCAAAAAATTTCCATTTTCTCTTTCCAAATTCTTCTTGACCTATTGCACATTCCATCAAAAGATGATAGAAGTTTAGGAAACTCGCTCCTTCTTCCATCAAGAGTTGCGATTTCTTAATGGGAGCGAGGCAGAGAGTTGTAACCTAGTTTTTACCAGAAAGAGGGGTTTTATGAATCTAGACCTGCCTGTTGATCTGTCGGGTTTGGTGGCACTGCAGGAGCGTTTACGATTGTTCCTGAACGAATATGAAGAGAAGGTTGCCCAAGCTCGGACTCAACTCCATCATGTGGAAGCACTGCTCAGTCATTTTCCTGCCGATGCCAACACCACTAGTGCCAGGAAGCGGGGGCGGGCTGAAGTGAAAGTGGAAACGGAAGCACCTAAAAAGCGGGTGCGGCGCAGTCGGGAAGGTAGCTTGACCCTCTTGCCTGCTTATCAGGGCAAAACTCTCACTGAGGCAGTGCAAGCGGTGTTAGAAGCCAATCGGGGCAAGTGTTTGGATGCGGATACAATTATCAAAACTATCTATGGGGATTTGACTGGTGAGGCTCTGGCTCTGGCTAAAGACCGCATCACCAAGAATCTCTCCAAGGGCAAAATAGATGGTCTGTGGGAACGGGTCCCTGAGATGACAGGTTACTACACCATTTCCGTTGCTGATTTACCGAGTGATCTGTCTAGCCTGAACTTACCCAAAAAAGTCAGAGGTGGACGCAAGAAGCTACAGGCAGAAGCTGTCACCAACAGTGCTAAGTCTGTGAGCAAACGCAAAGAGGTTAAGGTGAAGCGATCGCGCAATTCTCTGGGGGGTCTGAAGATGCGCGCTCCTTATCAGGGCAGTACCATGATGTCGGCGATCGCTAAAATTCTCCAAGAACGGAAGGGTGAGTTTGTGAATGCAGACATGGTAGTCAAAACTCTCTACGGCGATCTGCCCAGTGAAACCTATCGGATCGTCAAAGACCGAGTTACTAAGAGCCTCTCTAAGGGCAAGATTGATGGATTGTGGGAGCGCGTACCCGATCAGGCTGGCTACTACACTTTATCTATGTCAGCGGTGATGGCTTAGGCAAGGGGGGGAGAAGCTCTGGACGATCTCCCCTTCTATTTCCTTAGGATGTGAGTGAGGATTTACTCCAGAGAATGTCAGATTCTCTGAACAATCTCTATTGTGGTCAGAAGATAAGGACAGGGTCGTCGGCTTAAATCCCTAGGAAAGAATCTCTAAAATTCAAGCCATCTAATCTTGATATTGAATGGGGAACAGCTGTTGCAGCTTGGTAACTTCAAATACTAGTTCCACTGCGGGGTGTTTGACCCCGGTTACGCGAAAGCTGGTGTTCTGATCTTGGGCTAGTTTCCAGCCCTTGACCAGTACACCTAAACCATAGGTGTCCAGAAAAGTAACTTCACTCAAATCTACGATCAGCTCAATCGGGTCAGCCTCTAATAATTTGGTCAGTTCCTGCAAATAGATGTTGTAGTTGAATATATCAATCCTCTGCTTGGGAGCCAGGGTAGCATAATCTAGGGTGAGCATGGCTGTTCTCCTCAAATAACAGCAATAGCATGTTAAGAAATGTGTATATGCGTTACTAAAAGCTATAGACACTATAGACAGTATAGCAGTAAAACTTTAGATTGTCTTAATGTTTTCCCTGAGTTTAATTTAGGTTTACTTTACTTAAATGCTGGGGGGTTTGCGGGAGCGACGGCGGGGTAGGAGGCGATCGAGGGGGAGGTGATCTTCGAGGCAGTAGGTTACTAGTTTTTCGGGGAGGCTAAGGCTGTGGGCGAGGAGGGTGGGGATGGCACTGGGGTGGAGGCAGAGCAGTTTATTTTTGATCAAAGGGGCGGTACTTAGGAAACTGCGGCGGGCGGTGCGCCATTCCTGATCAGACCGACAAAACAGGCGCAGAGCTAGATCAACGGTGGGGCGGGGGGTGTCGTCATTATTGAGGAGGGCGTAGATTTTTTCGTAGCGACGACTGATTTCGGGGGCTAAACACAGAATAATCACATCCCGCTCAAATTTGCTCAACTGTAGATGTTGGCAGAGTTGGGGGATGGATAGGGGAATGTTTTGTTTGAGGCTGTATTCAATGCGATCGCCGTAGCGTCCAAGGGGATGGGTCAGGTCCCTGAGATTGGGCTGGATTTGACTGCCCCCCTTGGCATAGTCAAGCAGAATAAAACCTTGCCACCAATGACTGGTAGCCTTGTCAGCAGGAGTGCGGGCTTGTTGCTCTATCTCTCTATGTAAATCTTGATGACGGGCAACGGCTCCCATCAGGACGCGATCGAGCCATGCTAGTTCAGCTTTGAGGTATGCCCAGTTGTCGGGAAATGGAGACACGCCATGGGATAGTGCTAGGGTGCGGTAGTTAATTTATTGTAACATTAGGCAAAGTTAGGGGGCAGGACTTTACGAATGGTACGGGTTTTGTAGCTTTCCCTGTGGTTGTATAGGTCAATGGCTACCGCCTCAAAGGCTACTTCCAGACAACCAAGGGGGATCGTAACTTGGGTACGGCTTTCCTTCAGCCCTGCTTGGTCTTGAAAATCCAGTAGCCAGCGGGGGCCGTCCAAAATTGAACGGGTCTGACAGTCCTTGAGCCAGAGCTTGATCGATTGGGAAGAGGCGGATGCAGGCAAATAGGCAAGTACAGGAATAGGTATACCAGCGATCAGTTCCCCTTCAGGAATGTCTAGGGTGGGGAGGGCAAGGGGATCGCCAGAGGGGGGCACATAGACATTGGGGAGGCGGGGCGGGGGCGGGGGTGGGGGGGTGGGGGGGAGGCGGGGGGCTCGGGCGGCAGCCCGAGTCACGGC
>JBKBMU010000003.1:0-18317 GCA_046295715.1 Pseudanabaenaceae cyanobacterium | reverse complement strand
CCCGCGCCCGGCGCGGCCGGGGCGCGGCGCCCCGCGCGGGCGCCGGGGGGTGGGTTGGAGGAGTTTTTCTAGTTCGGCATCCATAGTAAACTCGCCGCTGGGTTCTTCTAGGTTTTCCAGAATGGCAAGCTGGGCAGTATTGATTGGTTCGGGCGGAAAAACAGGGGTACTGCTGTAGGGATTGACCTTGGGGGTCAGGGGTGGTAATTCCTGCCAAGTCAATTCAGGCGGGAGGAGATGGGGAGGATAGGTAACGGTAAAATGCTCCACCTGCCCTGCAAAATGTACTGTACCAGCCAGCACTGAAACAACTGGCCTTTGGGGTAATTCAATAGCTAGGTCTAACTTACCCCCCTGCCACAGATACCTGCGTACATCTACTACAGTGTCCAGTGTTTGGGGATGTTTGAGGACGATCGCTAGTTCACCTGCCCCTTCCAAGAGCAAGGGCAAATCAATGTGCCAATTATCTGCGACTAAAAATTCACGCTGGCTGAGATGGAGTAAATGCTCGGTATGGGTAACTGGTTGTTCAGGCAGGACTACTAACTGCACCCTTGGGGTAAAATTCAAGCCTGGGATTTCACAGGTGATTATCCATCTGCCTGCAGATAACTCCCTGAAGGGCATCACTAGCAATAAACCTTCCTGATTAGTCCTCTGATAGAATTCTGACTGCTGGGACGGTTGTTCCTCCGTACTGGGCAAATAATCAATCTGTACGGTAACGATTGCTTCTTTGTATTGGGAACGGACTGCCAACCGATATTCACCTGCTATGACTTCCGTTGCTCCCTCCAACAGTAACCATGAGCGATCGCCGCGTTTTTGCAGATAAAACTCCCACAACACCATAGCTCACCTCCACACCAACTAGTGGTAGGGATTGTAACCACTTCTCCAGAAAAGAGAGAGCAGATATGGTCAGGAATAGTCAGGGATTCTTCCAAGCTATAGCGGTACTCAAAGATGTTGATGAAATTACAACTCTTGCCCAGCGGGTATACAACAGTTCCTCAAGTTTTTGTATGCACCCCCCCCTTTTTACTCTAATTGATGGTTTGATGGTGATGGAGGCGCATTGGGATTAATAAAACCTACCAAAACCCTTAACTTTTTCCTGTAGTTTGCTCTAAAAATCAGTGTAAGTCCCAGTGTAAGTCGTATTTTTAGTTGTTGCGCCAATATTTTATAGTGATGATGCTTGGGCTGTAGGGGCATCCCTAAACCTTGGCTCAAATTTGTAGTTGAGTGTATCACCAGCGGAGAAAAATAGATGTGGTATTGGCTAGGGATAACTTTTACTTCGCCCGGTCCTATTTTGTGGGAGGGGGGTGGTTTTGTGATTCGTTGGTACGGGGTCTTGATCGCTCTGGGAGTGGTGCTGGGTACGCTCCTGTGCCAAAAGTTGGCAGAACAAAAAGGAATCAAGCCTGACTTAATTCCTGACTTGGCACTTTGGTTAGTGATAGGGGCGATCCCGATGGCAAGGGTTTACTATGTGGTGTTTGAGTGGCAGAACCGCTTCCAATATGAGCCTTGGACAGAGGTTTTTGCCATCTGGCGGGGGGGGATCGCTATTCACGGGGCAATTATCGGCGGGACGATCGCTGGCTATTTGTTCTGTCGCTATCACCGCCTGTCTTTTTGGCAGGTGGGGGATATTGTCATGCCTGCCTTGATTTTGGGGCAAGCAATTGGCAGATGGGGCAATTTTTTTAATTCGGAGGCGTTC
The DNA here is from genome assembly GCA_046295715.1 of Pseudanabaenaceae cyanobacterium. Taxonomy (GTDB): domain Bacteria; phylum Cyanobacteriota; class Cyanobacteriia; order Pseudanabaenales; family Pseudanabaenaceae; genus JBKBMU01. Next base: position 16,582 of record JBKBMU010000003.1, on the reverse strand, counting down.
GGCACACCCACCGATTTACCGTGGAAACTCTATATCCCCTATGACCACCGCCCCTCTGAGTACAGGAATTTCGAGTTTTTCCATCCTACTTTTCTCTATGAATCCCTCTGGAATCTGATGGTGTTTGTGATTCTGGTCACCCTGTGGCGCAGGTTTCCTCAGATGCGACCGGGCACTTTAGTGATGGTCTATTTGATTGGCTACAGTCTAGGGCGGGTCTGGATTGAGGGTCTGCGTACCGATAGTTTGTTCTTCTTTGGCTTGAGAATCGCTCAGTTGGTGAGTGTTGCCGCTATTGTGCTGGGGGCGATCGGTCTGTGGTGGCTCTATGGACTAAAACGCCCCCTCCCTGACATAGGCATCAGTGCCACTACGCCAGAGAGAGGGCAATAGAGCTATTGCAAGTGGGCTTCTAAAAACCAGAGGAATTTATCAGCAGACCTGACAATTTCTGTGTAGAGATCGGCGGTGCCTGCATCTCCTAGCTGGTTCGCCTTGTCAATGTCTTGGCGGATATTTTTGCCATAGAGGGCAAGGCGATCGGCGAGGGCAGAGACCAAGTCTTGACCCTTGCAGAGATCAGCAGGTAGTTCAGGGATGGCGGACTTGTCAGCAGCCATGCGCACTGTGCCCAAAGCTGTCCCCCCTAAAGCGGTGATCCGTTCAGCGATCGTGTCTACATATTCATCCAGTTGGCTGGCAATTTCGTCAAACAGTTCATGCAGTTGATAGAAATGGGGACTCTTGACATTCCAGTGGGCTTGCTTGGCTTGGGTTTTCAAGTCTAGGGTGTTGGCTAGACTCTGGTTGAGCATAGCTATCAGGCCAGTGCGGGCAGATGGCTCAAGGTCAATTCTGGTGGAGTGTTCCATATTGGCTACCTCGGTAAATGATGCTATTTATACTATGGTTTCCATTGGGGATATACCTGTATCCTGAGCGGGAATCTTTGCAAAAAATTCTCAATTATTGGATAGATCATTAAAACTTAGCCTGGTCATAACCCTTTCTTAACTTCTATGTCTAAAATTAGTTTGAGAATATATACCTAGTCTGGGAGGGTGCGGTTTTGATTCAGAAGTATTTGGCGGGTCGCTTGAGGGTCGATCGGGTGCATCTGAAAATATCGGGCTTGCCAGAGGGGTTGAGCCACACGCGGTTAGTGCAGTTATCGGATTTTCACTATGACGGCTGGCGCTTGTCTGATCGTTTACTCCAAGAAACTATCGATCGCAGTAATGCACTGGAGCCAGATTTAGTGTTACTGACAGGGGATTATATTACGGACGATCCCCGCCCCATTTTCCAGTTAGCGAAGTATCTCAAGGCTTTACAGAGTAAATATGGGGTATATGCGGTGTTGGGCAACCATGATCTGTACTGGCGGGGCGCCCAGGAGATGATTACTTTTGCCCTCACAACCGCGGGGATCAGGGTGTTGTGGAATGAGGTAGTTTATCCTTTGGGGGAGGGCTTAGCTGTGGTGGGCTTAGCGGATTTTTGGAGCCCAGAGTTTCAGCCTGAGCTAGTTTTTGCCCAAGTTGCGCCTGATGTGCCCCGTTTAGTCCTGTCCCACAATCCAGATAGTGCCGCGGTATTAAGGGCATGGCGGGTGGACTTGCAGTTATCAGGGCATACCCACGGCGGGCAGGTGGTGTTACCGAAAATTGGGCCTGTAGTGGCAAAAATTTTACAGTGGCGCAAAACTTGGTTTCCTGCATGGGATGCCAGATGTGAACAGGTGGTGGAGCATTGGGAATGGGCAGAGGGTCTGCACTATGTGGGCAGTAATCGCCTCTACACCAATCGCGGCTTGGGTACTTATTTGCCGGGACGGTTGGGTTGCCCGCCTGAATTGACCCTATTTACACTTGAGCCAACTCCCCATAAGCCTGCCATGCCAGTTCGATTAGACCAGCCAGAATTGCCCCAGCCACAACACTGCTACCTTTGATCCCGTCGGTGCGGATGTGGGGAATGCCTGCATTGATTAGCCTCTGCTTGAGATCGTTGCCCGTAACCAGACAGGGAGGCACAGCCACCACAAAAGAGGGCTTAATTTCTTCTTTTTCGATCAAGGTGAGCAGTTCCACAAAGGCGGCTTCTGAACCGCCGATCGCAAAAATTGCCTCTGGATAGCGCATCCCCAAACTCTCTAACCCCAGGGCGATCGGTAATTTTTTAGTAGAAGGCTTGATGGGCACTTCCTCGGCACAAAGTAATACATTGGCAAAGGTATGCCTCACTAGGGGGGCGATCGTAGCGTAGAGGGCAGTAGTATCAGTGATGATGGGCATCCGCGAAGCCAGACCAGCCGCCCCTGCCTGTAGGGATTGCTCCGAAAATTTAATCAAATCCTTATAATCTGTGTCAGCAGTTGCCAGCACTACTTGTCTGACCAGTTCATACTCTGCAGGGGAGAGGCGATGTTCCCCTAGCAGGTTGTCCACCTTGGACAGGCTCAGTGCTTCAGTGACAAACCAATCCATTGTTAATAGTTAAGACTCCAACCCAGCATAGCATTTATAGTCCCGACAACAGAGCTTACGATCCTCTGTAGATAGTCTTTGCTGAAAACTAGCTTCAGTCCTGTTTGCTGTTTAACCCAAAATCTGCATCACAACTAATTTAATTAATTTAATTTTTAGAAGTGGGGGGCGACAGCCGGGTGTACAGAAGTTCTAGCAATTATGCCAGAGGTCTAAAGTGTTGTTTGATGACTGACCAGCGGCTATTTTCCCAGTAGTCAATGTGGGCAGAAATTAACCCGTCAGAATTGACTTTTAGCTCGCTCCAGCCCTTGACGGAGATGCGCGGTCGCCATGGTAAGGGGGCGTTCCAAGACATAATCCACTCGGTTTTGATCGTGTCTTCGCTGTTAGTAATGTTAAGTAATTCTAATTTCAGGTCAGCAAACCAGTAGGCGATGAAGTTAATCATTTTTTGATAGCGGTCTATGCCCCGAAATTGAAAGACAGGATCGCGAAAATAGACATCAGGGCTGTAAATCCCATAGGTAAAGTTATGGGGGAAATTAGCATAATCCTGTTTGATGGTTTCAATTAACTGTTCAGGCATAGAAGTAACTAGTGGGACTACTTTTCTATTTTCCACAAATCACCCCCTGTCTGATCCACTAATACTAAATTTTCGCTCCTTTGGCTGAGTAACGATCGCAGTTCGGGTGAGGGACGAAATACAAATTGCTCAGGCGAGTTAGTAACTATGGGGGGAAAGTTAAACTCTGGCTTCTTGGCTAAATAGATAGGAACAGTGGGCTGGAGTAAGTGGGCAAGGGAAATTATATCGCCCAAGTTGGTGCCATCATAACCTGCATCGGCAATCAAAACAGCGCGATCGCTACGGTTAAGAATTTGGGCAGTATTGGCATTAAAATAACTTGGTACATTTGTCCACCAAGTGTTAGCTAAACTACTGACAGTTACTGAAGCAATGCTGGCAGTAAAGCAAGTAACTAAACCTACTAGCCAACCAAACTTGAATTTAGTAAACTTTCCCTGCAAGTAATAGCTAAATAGATAGGCTACTGCTAATTGGATCGCAGGGAAACAGGAGATCAAATAACGGGAAACAGAACTTCTCCGTCCCCCTGTAATTAAATCGGGGATCGCTAGGATCAAAAATGGAATGGCAAAATTAGCAAGAATAAATAGCCATGGTTTATTTTCTTGATGTTGCCATAGGAGATATATGCCCCAGCCAAACAGGATGAGAAATGGTAGACGCAGTAGATAGGTCAATGGATTATCAAATCCTACATCTAAATCAAAAAATAGAGCCGTAAAACTCAGTAGCCACAGTTTTGGTAGATATAGCCAGTCAGGGCTAGAGCTAGTCCAATTGGTCGTGCCCAAAGCCCGCTGTAGATTGCTAATTATGACCACTAGCCAAGGGCTAAATAAGCTAACTGCCCCTGCGCAACTCTCTAGATAATTTCTGAAATATAGCCCCGATCGCAGAGCTAGTATATAACCTCCATGTGCCAAGATGGTAAACCCAAAAAAGGGATGGGTATATAATCCCCCTGCCATTGCTAGGCTATAACCCCACCAACCTCTATGCCAACGCAGGGATCGCAATAGTAAATAGCTACTCAAAATTACTAGCAAAGTTAGTAAGCTGTATTGGCGAGCAATTTGGGCATATAAAATATCAAAAGGCGACCATGCCAGTAAAGCCATTGCCAACCAGCTAGCCAGATCATTTCTAAATAATTCTTGGGCTAATAGATACATTATTGGTATAGCGATTGCTCCTATAAGTGCTGGCAATAAACGGGCACTTAAAACACTACTGCCAAATAACTCTAACCACCACCGATTAACTAGGAAATATAGGGGCGGATGTTGCGGGTCTTCTTTAGCAAGGGAGACAATGGTATCGACAATTGAGCTATTAGGCTTGATTTGCTGATACTGTAAGATTTCGGGGGCAGTGGTCAGGAGGTTACTGAATAATACCTGAGTTAAAACTTCACTGGAATAGCCCGACGATCGCAAAATCGTGTAAACTTCGTCGTGGGAGAATAGCTTATGGTCTAAGTTTATAAAACGGCAGACTGTGCCAATAATTACTAACAGAATCAGCCAATTTTTAAGAGCAGCCATAGTTTTTTAGTAGAGAGGGAGTAAGCCGTAAGCCGGGTTCTGTCTCTCTATCTTAGGGATAGAGTGGTGATTATCTCTCTAGGATGCCTGTTACCAGACACCTCTAGCGGCTCACCTTCCCTCATCCGAGAGAAGCACGGCGCATAGCCCAATGGAAGGTCTCGGCTATCACGCCTCCCGCCTTGCTTCCGACTGGGGTTTACCGAGCCAGAGCCTCACGACCCTGCTGGTGCGCTCTTACCGCACCTTTGCACCCTTGCCTGTGAGCAGATTGCTCCATCGGCGGTATGTTTCTGTGGCACTTTCCTCACGCTCACGCGCACTGGGCGTTACCCAGCAGTCTGACCTTCGGTGGAAGCCCGGACTTTCCTCAGGGATTTCTCCCCGCAATCACCTCACCTACTCCCTCAGCTTGATTTTAACTGGTAGTCTGATACAGAGTCCGTAACTCTAGCATGAAATGCAGACACTGGGAAGTGCTCATCCTTTGGGGTAAAAAAGTAGTAGACGGGGAGTATTTAAGTAAAAGTTCCTTCACTCTTTCTGGATAATAGCTCCCTAACTGCACCGTTTTCATTGACCACACAGGAAATAAACGATGCTCAACCTCTACACATTCAATTATTTCGAGATTGTAATGGCGTTGATCGTTACAAATGCGCTGATAAGTGCGATTTACAGCTTCGCGCCCTCCCTCTAAAATTTGCAGAAACATCCCATCTCCGTAGCAGAGCATCCCCGTCAAGCCGATTTGTTGATTATTCTGCTCGGACTTTTCCATGATATCCCGCAAGTCAGGGTAGTTCAGATTCGGAACCGCATAGCTAGAGTAAATTAAACGACATAGACGCATATTTTTGTTATCAACTAATACTGTTTATATTGTTAATTTTAATCTCGATGGGTACATTGACTGCTCAGATAATCGGAGGAAATAAGGCTTGCTTGGCACATCTCCACCCAGAACGGCCACAGATTGTAAGGCGGTGCTGGCTTTAGCTCCGAGGGTATTAAGGGCTCAGCCCCGATCGCCTGTTGTGCCTGACCTTATACGTATTTTGGGATAATTTATCAACTTTTTTGTTCCCTGAAGGAGGAAATTGCTCAGCCAAGAAGCTTTTCCAATGAGGACTGTTTATATCTGTGCTAATTGGCAGTTACTTGCAAAATTCCATAGGCGTTAGGGTTCAGCAATTTTTGGGCCGTCTGTTGTAGTTCTGCGCTAGTAATCTGATTGATTAGTTCTGGATAGGTGTGCGCCGCAGTTAAGTTCTGCACCACCCGATCGTAATAACCATAAATACTGGCGCGATCGCGGGGAGACTCGTTGGCAAAGACAAATCTACTGGCAACTTGGGCGCGAATTTTGCGGATTTCGGGTTCAGGGATTAACTCATTCTGCAAGCGCACAAGGTGTTCCCCAATGGCTTGTTCCACAGTGGGAATGTTGTCTGGGGGGAGTTTCGCTAGAATCTGAAAAGTGCCTTGCCACACTTGGGGCATATAACTTACAGAAATTCGTTCCACTAGACGGCGTTGCTCCCGCAAATCTTGTACCAAACGGGCAGTCATGCCACCCCCTAATATCCCAGCCAGCATGGTCAATTTTAGGGTTTCTCTAAAATCCTGCCACCCCGGTACCCGCCAAACCATCACCAAACGGGCTTGTTGCAATCGGGCATCCTGTAAAAAATATGCTTCACGCTCCCTAAAGGGGGGATCGGCAGTAAATTGAGGGCGGGTGGGCGGGGCAAGGGGGGGCAACTCTTCGCACCAATTTTTGAGCGCAGTCATCATCTCTTCTGCAGGTAAATTGCCAACACAAGTGATGGTCAAATGTTCAGGTACATACCAAGTGCGATGGAACTGGCGCATTTGTTCAGGAGTTAAATTCTCAATCACCTCAGTTGGGCCCAAAACACAGCGTCGGTAGGGCAAACTGGGGTGGGCAATTTCACTGACCTGCCGATAAATCCGGCGATCGGGATTGTCGTTACTGCGGCGGATTTCTTCTAGCACCACCAACCTCTCCCGCTCAAACTCGGCTGGGGGGATCGCTGTGTGCATAACCACATCCAACTGCAAAGGCGCAAGCCTAGCAAAGTCTTGGGGAGCTATGGTAATATAGTAGTTTGTGTAGTCATGGCTAGTAGCCGCATTGGTATTGCCACCGCAGGACTCCACAGCGTGTTCAAATTCCCCCAACTTTACTTTATCGCTCCCTTTGAAAACCATGTGCTCAAGAAAGTGGGCTATGCCGTTGATCTCATCAGTTTCTAGGGCGGAGCCCACATTAAACCAAAGATTCACACTTACGGCTTCAAGAGGCACTTGTTCCGCAATCAGACGGATACCGTTGGTAAGGGTAGTAGCTAGAGGCGAAGATAGGTTTTGCATAGGAACTATTGTAACGGAAGGTTAAACAATGGGCAAAACAGCCGTTATCTGTGGCTATTATGGCAGGGGCAATTTGGGAGATGAGGCAATACTCAGTGTATTGTTACAGATGCTACCCCAAGATTGGCAGAGGGTAGTGATTAGTGGCGATCCCCGAGCTACCAAAAATTTACATGGGGATGGGATACAAGTCTGTAATAGCTATGACTTTTGGGGTATTTTTTCTGCCATGAGGAGAGCTGACTATTTTATTTGGGGTGGGGGAAGTTTGATGCAGGATGCCACCAGTAGGCGCAGTCCTTTTTATTATGGGAGCTTGATGCGTTTGGCACAAGGTCTAGGCTTGAAAACTATTGCTTGGGCGCAGGGGATCGGCCCCCTCCAATATGAGAGTAGTGCATGGTGGGCAAAAAACTGTTTGCAAAATTGCTCCGCTGTCAGTGTCAGGGATCGCAAATCTGCTGAGCTACTCAAAGAATGGGGCATATCTGCCCTTTTTGCCCCCGATCCTGTCTGGATATTACCTGCTGAGTTACCCCGAGGTGTAGGTGATCTACCCAAACCCCGCATTGCTGTTTGTTTGAAATCCCATCCACTCCTCGATTTACCAAAACTGAGCCAAATTGCGGAAGCTCTAGTCTTATTGCAAATGGCTACAGATGCTTTTATACTGTTAATACCTTTCCAGATCCAACAGGATCAGGCGGTGGCGGAGTATTTAGCGCGCAAGATTCCTTTTTGTTGTGTGTGGCAGGACAACAGGCCACAGTCAGTGAAGGGGTTATTGAGCACGGTGGAGATGGCGATCGCCATGCGTCTGCATGGGGTGATTATGGCATTGGGGGCGGGTGTGCCCTGTTTTGCTATTAGTTATGACCCTAAGGTGCGGGCAGTGATGGATGAATTAGGACTGGTAGGCTACGACTTAGAACAAATGCCTGATGACCACCACCAGTTGCATGAAGATTGGTTGCAGTTCTATGTGGATGGTAAGCCCCTCAGCCCCGAGGCGATCGCCACTTTGTGCCGAGATGTCCTGCAACATCAAGAGTTGTTCCAAAGATGTTAGTATTAACAAGTATCTGAAAATGAAAGAAGCATGGGTAAGAGTTACAAAATTGCTATATTGGCAGGGGATGGCATTGGCCCAGAGATTATGGCAGTGGCAGTAGCTGTCCTCAAAAAAGTAGAAAAATTATTTGACCTACAATTTGAGTTACAGGAAGCTCTAGCGGGAGGAGTTGCCATTGATCAGGTGGGACATCCTTTACCAGCTGAAACCCTGCAAATTTGCAAAGAAAGTGATGGAGTTTTGCTAGGGGCAGTAGGGGGTGAAAAATGGGACAATCTACCCGCAGAACTGCGCCCTGAACAGGCATTATTGGGGTTGAGGAGTGGTTTAGGTTTATTTGCCAATTTGCGTCCTGCTCAGATTTTTCCCCAATTAGTGGATGCTTCTACTCTCAAAAGAGAAGTAATTGCGGGAGTGGATATGATCGTAGTGCGGGAACTGACAGGGGGCATTTATTTCGGCAAACCCAAAGGCATTTTCACAGATGAACAGGGGATAAGAAGGGGCTTGAATACGATGGTCTATTCCGAACCAGAAATAGATAGAATTGCCCGTGTGGCTTTTGAGCTAGCCCGCAAACGCCGTCAGCATGTCTGTTCTGTGGATAAAGGGAATGTTTTGGAAGTTTCGCAACTGTGGCGGGAGCGAGTAACTGCTATTGCCAAGGAGTACCCCGATGTGGAATTGACCCATTTGTATGTGGATAATGCGGCGATGCAGTTGGTGCGCTATCCCAGGCAGTTTGATGTCTTGCTCACTGGTAATCTCTTTGGTGATATTCTCTCTGATATTGCGGCGATGCTGACGGGGAGTATTGGCATGTTGCCTTCAGCGAGTTTGGGTGCTCCTGATACCCCTGGGCTGTTTGAGCCTGTGCATGGTTCTGCCCCAGATATTGCGGGTAAAGATTTAGCTAACCCCATTGCCCAAGTGCTCAGTACTGCCATGATGCTCAAATATGGCTTAAACGAACCCCAACCTGCCCAAGCTATTGAGTTGGCAGTGAGTAAAGCACTAGATAGTGGCAAAAGAACAGGTGATATCATGCAAGAGGGGTGTGAGCGCGTGGGGTGTGAGGCAATGGGACAGGCAATTATTGGGGCATTGGCAGAGGTATAATATGACCCTTTATCCTATTATTATCAAAGATAAAACTCAGGAATATCGGGCAGAGATACCGAGCGATCGCTACATTTTAGAAGCATTAGAGGAGCAGGGTATTCAGTTACCTTTTGCTTGTCGGCAAGGGGCTTGTACTACCTGTGCAGTGCGGATCAAATCGGGACAGATAGAGCAGTCTGAGGCGATCGGCATTGGTTTGGAGTTAAAACAAGCGGGGTATGGTTTAATTTGTATTGGCAAGGCCCAGTCCCCTTTAGTAGTGGAAACACAGGATGAAGATGAGGTTTATCAATTGCAGTTTGGCAGGTATTTTCCCAAGAAAAAAAGATGGTTTAGTTTTGGTTTACCGTTTGGCAGTGTAGAGGATTAAGATATGCACAATTTACCACAGATTGAATATTTAATTAAGCCAGACGGGACGATCGTAGAGCGAGTGATCAATGGGGATGGCATTAGTTGCGTAACCAAAACTGCCATGATTGAAAGCGAATTGGGGCAGGTGGAAGAACGGGAACTTTTACCAGAGTATTATGAAGCCCAAGTGTACAGTGAAATAGAACAGCAAGAATGATATGGAGTCAGGAAATACTGATGATCTTGCCAAGTGGCACAGACTAGAAGCAGAGCTAAATGAAGCAGAAGAAACTCTCCAAGAATTGAGGCGGGGCTTAGCTTTAGGTTATAGAAAAGATCGCCTGTTGAGCCAAAGTGAAGGATTGAAAAACTTGCAGGAAAAACTAGATGAATTAGATATAGAAATTGCCAGTTATCTTTTTAGTTGGAGCACTTTGAAAGTACCTTTTTGGCAGATTGTGCGCTTTACAGGTTTAGGGATTTTAATTGGTTTTGGGCTACGGGGTTGTGCTTAAAATAGGAGCAAGATAGTAATTCTTGATAAAGACACCAAAGCGATAAATAGATATAGTAGTTTGCCGACTAAAATCTATATTTAGCTTTTGCCTAACTATCTCAGTAAGTGGATACCAATCATCCCAGAGGAGTATATTTGGTAGCTGGTTAGGTTGATAAAAATTGAAGTGGCTAATTCTTTGGGAAACTACTGTTACTGCTGTGGTGTTTAACTGAAAAGCCAAGGCAGAGGCAGAGCGATAATCAGTAGTAATTATGCTGGGGCGGGAAGTCAGTTTATAAATTTCTGCCTGCACACTTTGCCAACCAAAAAGCATTCTACCATCTTGATCCCCATCTTTTGACCACAGGGCACTAATGGGAAAAACTGTATAATTAAAAGTAAACAAGAGGGCAAATATAATGCCATAGCTGACTAGGGGGCGATAGAAATTTTTGTGTTTAATTAGGGAGGGTAGTAGAGGGAACAGTAATAGGTAGGCAGTGATATTCCAATAGTAGTAGGCAGTAGAAAATAATGACACTATGCCCAGAATTACAGTAGAACTAAAAAAGCAAGACCATGCTAGCTGATAGTAAATAGTTTTTCCTTCCCTTAGCTGTAAATTTAATCTGCCAGCCCGCCAGAATAGCCAACTAATAAATGGCGATACCATGATGATAGAAATGCCCAGAAAACCCAGTGGCTCTAGTATTCTCTGTATGGGATCGCCCCCCTCGAGACTGCGGTTAAGATAATAATTAAACGAGGGGAAATTGTTTTGAAAATTCCAAACAATCACAGGACTGAGAGTTATAAAAATTATGCCACTGGTAATAGTAACTCTACGGAAAGTAACGAGCAATCGCAACTGTGGTTGACTGAGGATTGTTGCCAGAAAACCCAGCCCCATTAGCAAAGCATTATATTTAGTAATAACGGCAAGGGAAATTAGCCAAACTGCCAGATAAAACTGCCAGTCTCTAGGTTGTGCTTCATATAGATAACTATCTAAATACATTAGTAGCCAGTAACTAGAAGCTAAGCAGAGGGTAATCAATAAATGATCGTGCCATGCCAAAGCTAACATGACAAAATAGAGGGGGGAGCACAAAATAATGACTAGAATAGTTATGAAATAACTTCTACCATTGCTACCATATAGATACTGCAATAAGTGCCAGTAGGTATAGAAAAACAGGCAGTTCGTAAATAAGTTACTTAATCGCAAACCAAATAAACTGTTATTAAACACTAGTGTAACTAAGCTCTGTAGCCATGCAAATAAAGGGGGGTGATCATAATAGGAAGAGCTAGATATTTTGCTCCACCACCAATAGTAAGCTTCATCTGAATTGGGAAAGGCAGTAAACCAAAAAAATACCCTTAAACTCACTAGCACTATTAGAACTCTCAATAGTTTCATTTCTGCCAAATTCCCAAATGATATTTTTGCGCAAATTCTTCAGCTTCTTGATAACCTTTGCATTCCCTTGCATAAGTAAACTGGCGATCGAACCTAGCCAAACCTCTTTTCACAAGTAATAAATTCACATTCTCCCCATCTGCATAGACTTCCCCAATAATTCTGCCTACCCGATCCTTGCGGAATAATTTCACCCCTTGCAATCTACCCCCGATCAATTCTTTCAATTCTTGTAGAGCTAATCTACCTAAAGGCTGATCAATTCTGGGAGCTTTAATGCAGGCTAAGTGCACTTTCGCTTTGACACCGCCTTCGACAATAGCAATATTTTCCACATCAAAAAATTGCACTGCCACCCCTGCCCACACTGGTTGAGTAGCCGTAAAAAGATAGAAAAAAAACAACAATAAATTTAGCCCAGCCATGACCTGATTAGTCTAACATACCTGTTCCTACGTCCCACTGCTCAGCAAAATAGCGATCCCATCACCCACTATTATATATTTATAGACAAACTAAGCCCCGTCCTATGATTGCTGAAGAACTAAGTTTACTATTGCGCGCAAAACAGAGTTTAATTTATGTAGTTACCCACGACTTTCATTATTTATTAGATATTTTGCGGGAGATTCAGCCTCAGAGTGAAATTTTAATCTGGGATATAGCGAGGGGTTGGCATGATAATGCCGTAGGCAAAGGATCGCCTCTACTGGCATTACAGCGTCTATTTAATAGCAGTAAAACCAACATCCTATATGTTTTACAAGATATACATCACTATCTACAGCCACAGTACCCAGAGTGTCCTACTTTGATTAGAGAATTATATTATCTACAACAAAAATATTACCCCTTAATTATCTGTGCGCCAAAATTAGTTTTGCCTTTAGATTTACAAGAAATTATCACCGTAGTTGAATTGCCCCTGCCCAATTTCTCACAAATTAGTGCATATATTGCCCAACATGTTGCTAGCAATTGTTTGCGCTTTTCCGATTGGGGCTGGGAAAATTTAGTTAGAGCCTGTCAAGGTATGAGCTATCAAAAAATCCGCCAAGTTTTAGCACGCGCGATCGCCCAGAAAGGTTATCTAGATGAATCAGTAATTGGTCTAATTCTTACAGATAAAATGCAGATTATTCGCCAAACTGGCTTATTAGATTTTATTCCTGAGACTCAATCTCTCAAAAGTATTGGGGGATTAGACCAGTTGAAACAATGGGTAAGACTGAGAAGAGATGCTTTCAGTGAATCTGCTAGAAAGTATGGCATTCCCACCCCCAAAGGTGTGTTATTAGTAGGCATTCAAGGCACAGGCAAATCTTTGTCAGCCAAAACTATTGCCCATGAATGGCAGTTACCCTTATTGAAATTAGATACGGGTAAACTATTTGGTGAATATGTAGGAGAAAGTGAACATCGCACCAGAGAAATGATCCGCCTTGCAGAAGCAGTTGCTCCCTGTGTCCTCTGGATCGATGAAATTGATAAAGCCTTTGGGCATATCTACAGAGGAATTGATGGGGACTCAGGCACTAGTCGACGGGTATTTGCTTCTTTAATTACTTGGATGCAGGAGAAAACTAGCCCCGTATTTATTGTGGCTACCGCTAATAATGTAGAAGTATTGCCTGCGGAACTTTTGCGCAAGGGTAGATTTGATGAAATTTTCTTTCTGAGTTTACCTAATGAGCGGGAAAGAAAAGAAATTTTTCAGGTACATTTACAGCGATTTAGACCAGCTAGAGTGAGAGAATTTGATCTGAATTTGTTAGCTAAAAATACAAAGCACTTCAGTGGCGCAGAAATAGAACAGGTAATTATTGATGCTATGTATCGCGCTTTCAGCAGGCAAGAGGATTTCCAAAATGAAGATATTATTATTGCCATTGAAGAAACTGTGCCTCTAGCCTCGATCGCCCAAGCCCAAATTCAATCTTTACAAAAGTGGGCAGTGCAAACAGGTGCAAGGACTGCTTCCAGCGATCGCTCCTTACTCTCGGCGGAATAGACCTATTGCAGAATTCCTTAATTTTTGTATGTATGATTTTCTCCCCTCTCTTTTGTGAGAGAAGCCAGAATGAATTACGCAAGAGTCTTAATCTCCTAGAGCTTTTGATTTCAGACTTATAGTTATTTAGCTAAAAGTAAGGCATTATCCCATAGTAGATTGGGGTCTTGAGGGAGAGGGATAAAATGCAATTGTCTCAACTCGAAGTGAATCGACTATATGTCATAAAATTTGGCTGAGAGGTTAGGTGGGCATTATGGCTCTGGGTGATGACCTTGTAGAAGAGACTTTGTATAAGGGTAAACCTGCGATCGCAGGGAGTGTGTGGCGATGGTTGATCTGGGTGCTGACTTTGGGTTTGGGCTATTTGTGGTTCTGGCTTAGGGATGGTCAAACCGAGTACTTGATCACCAATCAGCGGGTGGTCGTGGAACGGGGGCTATTCAATCGCAAAATTGATACGGTGGAACTCTATCGTATAGAAGATATTGAGATAGAAAAACCTTTTGCCCAGCGGCTGGTGGGGACGGGCAATATCACCCTTGTTACTAGCGATCGTCTGCAACCGAACCTAGAGTTAAAGCGTTTGCCCTTGGATGTACGGGAACTCTATGAAAAGTTACGCCCTTGTATTCAGTCGGCTAAGTTAAGATTCCGCCCTGAAATCATGGGTCAGTGAGGTCATAAGATAACAAAAACAATCCTGCCGAATAATCTGGGGACAGAGAGTAAGCATGGCAGGAAAGATACTGGTTTTGGTAATAATTTGCCCATCCCTGAGATGAAAAAAGTGATGGAATAAGTCCTGTCCCTGCCCATTTTCCACACGGAAGGGTACGGCTAGCTCTGCGATCAGGGTATTGGCGGGGACAGTCTGAAAATTGTAGCGATCTAGGTGGGGGGGCAAGATAATTTTGCCAGTGTAGTCGGCTGGGAGTTTGATGGTGGCGATCGACTGTAAAATTTGCAGTTTGGTGGTGGGCTGGGGTGGGCGGGCGGGCAGATGCAGAATTCTATGTAAGTACTGGTAAACGGCTTGGGTACCTGCTGGTTGGTCTGGTTGTCCGCACTCCAGTAATAGGGCAGGGCAGAGGGGGGCAAAGGCATTGATCAGCAGTGGTTCAGCCGTAACAGGAGGGTAGTAGAGGACGATCGGGCTAAATAGTTCAGCGAGGGCGAGGGTGGGGGGGCTGAGGTAGCTGACACAACTGTAGTAGGGGTTTCTGCCTGTGTTGTTATGAATGTCAATGCAGGCAAATAGATGCCGCTGGGACATTTCTGCCATGACGGCTTGGGCGATCGCCGCTTCAGGGGCGCAGTTATTACCCCAAATGCGATTGTAGTCAGTCTGCCAGTCTAGTCGTCGTTTGCCGTAGCGCGCCGCCGTTACATTGCCAATCAACAGAGACAGCGATCGGGGCAAAGTCTGCTCCCCATAATCCCGCAGTAACTGCCGGATCGCCAACCAACCTGTAGTTTCGTTGCCGTGCAGAAGTACCGAGACAAACAAAACTTCTGCCTTTGCCCCTCGCAGGTGAATGAGTGTGGGCTGGGGTAAAATCTGCCACAACTCTCTAGGACTACAAGTCAGCAGGGCAAGGGGAAAATGGTCTAGAACCGTGAGCACTAGGCAATATGCCCCATGAAAGAGGTGAAGGAGGAAAGCAGTACCATTGCCAACACTGGGGCTGAGCCGTTCACACTCTCATCAATGGTCAAATTGTTGTGGTCAGGGCGCATCCGTCCCAGTTCCACTTGAATATCTACTGCCCCTTCCTTTTGTAAATCCTCAATGTAACCGGGCTGGGCTTTTTGGGCTTCTGCCTCAGTTACAAAGGGACCAAAGTAATAGGTACAGTGGGGCTGTTTGGTGGTGATTTTGATCCACCACGCCCAGCCAAATTGGTCAAGGATGCTAGCTATGAAATCAAAGGATGTCTTCCCGCTCATGTCCAACACTGCCTCTAGTGGGTTTGGGTAGGTAGTTGTTACTAACCTTATATACAATGCTAAAACAAAAATTTTAGGATTGCGAGGGCAAAGTTAGCTGATTTACCCACCTTTGCCGAAAAATTTCATAAAGAACCATGCCTACAGCTACAGAAGCGTTGAGACTCTCGGTTTTGCCCCCTAAAGGTATAGATATGAGGTGATCGCAGTTTTTTTGGACCAGGAGACTGATCCCCGTGTCCTCTGCCCCTACCACAAGGGCGATCGCCCCCTTGAATGCCATTTTGTAGATAGGCACGCCACTGCCCACGGTTGTGCCATACACCCAAAATCCTTGTGCTTTCAGGTATTCAAGAGCACGGTTCAGATTCACGACCCTAGCCACAGGCAAGTAAGCTAACGCCCCTGCAGCTACCTTGCTGACGGTGCTGGTGATCCCCACTGCCCGCCGTTGGGGAATGATTAGCCCCTGTGCGCCCATAGCTTCGGCACTGCGAGCGATCGCGCCTAGGTTGTGGGGATCAGTAATGCCATCAGCTACCAACAACACAGGCTCAGGGCTGGCAGTTTGAGCTTGTTGGACTAAGTCCTCTAGGTCAAGATACTGGTGGGCGGCGACTTGGAGTGCGATCCCCTGGTGGCGCGCCCCGTTAGTCAGTTGGCTGAGGCGTTCCGCTGGCACTTCTTCAATCACCGCCCCTTTTTCCTTTGCCAGATCGATTAAGGGAAAAAAATCAGGTGCATACCGCAGACGGGGGATCACCCACAATTTATGCACACTGCGATCGCTCTGCAAAACAGCGGCTACGGCATGGCGACCATAAATCAAGTCATGGTCTTGATTCCCTAGGGGTACCTTGGTTACCCGGCGGGCTGGTTTTAGTTTGGGCTGATCCATAACAGCCAATTATAAACCGCTCTGCAAGACTTATACAAACCTATACAGCCAAGTCAAATAGACTCACACTTGCTTCCTGCTTCATCGAATCCACAGGCTTCAGCTCCCCCAGAGCTTGGGGTACTTGCGCAATTCAATAGATTCAGACTTGCATTCAAGTCTCTATCTATGGAAGTGCCACAATGAGAACAGTTGTAAACTCGTTCTTTTAGCGGCATCTTTTGCCGA
>JBKBMU010000002.1:74739-252762 GCA_046295715.1 Pseudanabaenaceae cyanobacterium | reverse complement strand
TTGACTAAATGCAAATGTTCGCATCTGAGTATTTATTTCATTCTAGCTATTAGCTTAGATTAGTTGCTAATATTCTCTTAAATTTGGAATTTTTTCAGGATCGAAAAAGGGGGTGGTCCCCCCTTAACTTAATTTGATGACTTATTTGATGACTTGAGAGTAGTTAGCCCTATCTAGGATTGTTCGCAACTACTGCGGTTGGGTGTCCTGACAGTGCCTGCCTGGCTTGGGCAGCGATCGCTACAGTGGTAGAGTCATAGGTTTGGGTAACCAACTTGGGATAGACCCCTACCAGCACGATCGGCACGATCAAGCAGAGGGCAATGAACAGTTCACGGGGCTTGGCATCTCCCATGTAAGTTTCTCTATTCCATTGCAGAGCAGGGCTACCGTAGAACACTTCCCTGAGCATAGACAGCAGGTAAATAGGTGTAGCAATCAGACCCACAGCCGTCAGCAGTACCATGACCATCTTGAACACATCAGTGTAAGTTTCACTGGTAGCCACTCCCAAAAATACCTTCAACTCGCTCACAAACCCGCTCATCCCTGGCAGAGCCAAAGAAGCCATCGCCCCCGCCGTAAACAAGGCAAACGCCTTGGGCATAGTCTGACCAATGCCCCCCATTTCTGCCATCTGCAAAGTGTGGGTGCGATCGTAAATCACCCCTGCCAAGAAAAACAGCATCGCCGCAATCAAACCGTGGGAGATCATTTGCAACATCGCCCCACTCAGGCCCAACTCGCTATAGGAAGCTATCCCTAGCAGGACAAAGCCCATGTGGGAAATAGAAGAGTATGCCAGCCTGCGCTTCATATTGGTTTGGGCAAAAGCCGTGAGTGCTCCATAGATCACATTCACCGCTCCCAACACCGCCAACACAGGCGCAAAATAGGCATGGGCATCTGCCAACATCTGCACATTAAAACGCAGAAGGGCATAGCCCCCCATCTTGAGCATTACCCCCGCCAAGATCATAGATACGGGCGCAGAGGCCTCCCCATGGGCATCCGGTAGCCAAGTGTGCAAGGGGAACATGGACAACTTCACCCCAAAGGCAAGGAGTAGGCCCGCATAAACCACCAACTCCAGCCCCAAAGAGTAGTTTTTCAGAGCCATGTCCGTAAAATCAAAGCTGAGCTGATCCCCAGAGAATGCCATCCCCAGTCCGCCAAGGAAAATAAATATAGAAGCGATCGCCGTGTAGAGGATAAACTTAGTTGCCGCATACTGTCTGCGTGCCCCCCCCCAGATGGAGATGAGCAGATACACAGGTACTAGCTCCACCTCCCACATCAGGAAAAACAGCACCAAATCTTGGGCAGTAAATACCCCGATCTGCGCCCCGTACAAAAGTAAGAGCAGGAAAAACAGCAGTTTGGGCTTACGCTGTTCCTGCCAAGTAGCAAAGATCGCCAGTGTATTTACCAAGCCTGTCAGCAAAACTAAAGGCATAGATAGCCCATCCACCGCCAATGACCAGCGCAGATGTAACTGGGGCAACCAGTCCAGGGTTTCCCTGAGTTGCAGACCATCCAAACTGGGATTGTAGTGATTACTGAAGGCATAAACCATCAACACAAAGTCTAATAATGCCACCCCAAGGGCATACCACCTGACAGTTTTGCCGTCCTTGTCGGGAATGAAGGGAATCCCCAGTGCCGCTACACCAGGAAATAATAAAATTACCGTCAGCCAAGGAAATTGCAGAGAATCCATGAGAATAAATACCTATGCTATACCCTCAATTTTACTAAGGATTGTTAATCTGTGTTATACCTTAAGAAATAATTATTTACAATCCTTTACAATAGGGGTTGGCTTGGGGTACCAGTCCTTCTCTTCTTCGGGGGGTGAGGGATAGAATTGTTTCAGCGGACTTCCTGGGCAAATGGCAGTAGCCCTAATGGTAAAACTTCTTGGCTATGGAGTCCCAGGGGCTTCATGTCCCACTTGTTTTTTGGGGAGAGGGGCTGGGGTGTAGGGTATATAGTCATTTCCATTAACCTTGAGACAGTTAGTCGCATCCCCAGACCATCTTGAAAAGCTCTTAACAGAGAGTCTCATTATAGAGTGAAACAGCTATATCTCTGCAAAAGGCTGTATTCAGCAGAAGCTTGAAGCCAATTTAACTGACTGCCTGTACAACTTTTGACCATGACAGATCAGGATGGATCGACCCTACAGTGGTTACTGCCATTGCTCCCGTAGCGGTGGCGATCTGGATAATTTTGTGGGCAACTTCGGGCTTGTCTAGGTCAGGGAGATGGTACTGACAGAGACCTGCCAAAAAGCCTGCCAAAAAGGCATCCCCCGCTCCCGTGGTATCCACTACTGCCACAGATGGAGCAGGACAGAGGCTCTGCCTACCCCCCAAATAGTATCTACAGCCTTTCGCTCCTTCCGTAATTATTACTCCTTCCAAATGATGGAACAATTGAGCGATCGCTGCAGGGGAGCTAGTACGGAAGAACTTTCTAGCTTCTTCAGCAGTAGCTTGGAGAAAATCAGCGTGTTTGATGAGGATGTTGATGAGGGTAGGGGCTTGGCTGGGTTGCTCCCAGAATAACTCCCGCCAGTTAATATCCACCACTACCTTCACATAATTTTCCTCTGCTAGCTTCAAGGCTCTACCCACTGCCCTAGAGGGTTGGGGATTAGCTAAACTGACTGTGCCCAGTACCAAGTATTCTGCTTCACGAAAATAGTCGGGACGGAGATGATGGGGCGAAAGATATAGATCAGCATTCCCTGTAGTTTTGATAAAAAAGCGCTCTCCCGTGGGATCGCGCACCACATATACTTGTCTGGTTTGGGCAAAGGGAATAGTGTGCAGTCCTGTTACATCTACCCCCTGCCCCTGCAAAAATTCTCGCAAAAATTTACCCTGCTGGTCTTGCCCCACACAACCAATCAACCCCACTGATACTCCCAGTTTTGCCAGATTGACCGCTACATTTGCCACTGCTCCCCCTGCGTACTCCTGCCACTGCTGGGGATCGTTCACATCCGCACTGAGGTCATCACTGATGCGATCGACCAAAATTTCACCAAGACAAACAACCCGAGGCATAGACATAGGAGCGCTATCACTAAAAACAGCTTATTACAGATTGGCTAGATTGCAATTGCCAGTGATAGCCAATCAATTAGCATCTTTGGACTAGGCTATGTAAGAACTCAACCCTGAACCTTGAATACGATCCCAAAAGTAGCCCTCAAACTCCCTTTCTATAGTCAATTCGCTTTAGATTGAGACATTAGATTTCTTGCATAACCCTCACCCCCGACCCCTCTCCCTCTGGGAGAGGGAAGTAACACCTGCGATCCCAATCTACTATGGGATAATGTCTCATTTGAACTTTCTGAAAAAGGTAAGTTAGAAAAGATGGCAGTTACTTACCAATGCAGAAGCGACTAAAAATCTCATCCAATAGATTTTCGGTGATGCTATCACCTGTGATTTCCCCAAGAGAGTGAATAGCTTGTCTGAGGTCAATTGTCCAAAAATCAAGGGGTAGATTTGCCTCAATAGTTTGCAGGAGATTGTCTAAAGCAGCCACAGCGCGGGTTAAACAGGCTTGCTGCCGTTGGTTGATGGCATATTCACTGCCACTTAAATCTAGAGGGGTAGTGCCCAAAACTGCCCAAATTTTCTCTTCCAATTCCTCAATCCCCCAACTATGCAGGGCAGAAGTTCTCACCACCGCACCAGCTACAGGGAGAGCAATATCTGCGGGGGCAATATCACTTTTGTTCACTACAAAAATAAGAGGCTTCCCCTTCACCAGTTCGTAGATGGCGCGATCGCCCTCTGTCCAGCCCTGTTGTCCATCCAGCACCAATAGCACCAAAGTCGCTGTCAAAGCGGCTTGCTGTGAACGCTGAATACCTATCTCTTCCACGAGATTATCAGTTTCCCTAATGCCTGCCGTATCCAATATCTGCACAGGCATACCCTGTACTACTAGATAGGAATCAATAATATCTCTGGTGGTGCCCGGCAAATCGGTAACAATGGCGCGATCGCTTTTGCTCCAAGCATTCAATAGACTAGATTTGCCCACATTGGGGCGACCGACGATGGCAATTTTGATACCTTCCCGCAGTATTCGTCCTTGGGTACTGGTGTTGAGCAGTTGGCGACAGCGGTCTAAGGTGGCAAGGATTTTGGCTTTAATAGGCTGGGGATCAAGCTCCGGCAGGTCATCCACAAAATCAATATGAGCCTCAATCTCTGCCAATATCTCTATACATCCCTGCCGTAGTTCCCTAATGGACTGTTTGAGTTTACCCCCCAACTGGGAGAGTGCCATTTGGGCTGAGGTATTGGACTTGGCGGCGATTAAATCCTGAATCGCTTCCGCTTGAGTAAGGTCAATTCTGCCATTTAAGAAGGCTCTTGTGGTGAACTCACCCGCCAGAGCCAGTCTTGCTCCCAACTGTAGGCACAGGGATAACACCCGCTGTACGCAGATAATGCCTCCATGACAGTGGAACTCCACCACATCTTCTCTAGTATAGGAACGAGGCGCCAGCATTGGCAGTAAAAGCACTTCATCCACCAACTCACCTGTGTGGGGGTCTCTCACTTCCCCATAGAGCACCCGATGGGATTCCCATCTCTGTTTTCCTTTGGCATGGAAGAGTTTTTGGGCAATGGACTGAGCCTGCACCCCCGACAGGCGCACAATGCCAATGCTCCCTTGCGCAGGACTGATGGCGGTGGCAATGGCAA
Organism: Pseudanabaenaceae cyanobacterium; assembly: GCA_046295715.1. GTDB lineage: Bacteria > Cyanobacteriota > Cyanobacteriia > Pseudanabaenales > Pseudanabaenaceae > JBKBMU01. Next base: position 248,023 of record JBKBMU010000002.1, on the reverse strand, counting down.
CAATGGTATCCCCTAGGTGCATATTAGAAGTTCAGTTGGGCACTGGCTGTCAGCACAATGGGATGTAACCAACGAAAAAGGAAAGTTACACCAACTACCCCCAAATAGGCTGGGCGTACAAATTCCTGCCACACCAACTGCTGTCTGCCCTCTAGGATGGCACGAAAAGGAATAATAGAAGTTCTTTGCTTCACTTGCAGAAATTGCTCCCCATAGCGCAGATATAGACGGCGATCGCCATGCCACGCCCCGAAAACATGATACCCCACCAAAGCCAGAGCAGTCACCAATGCAAAAGATGTGCCCAGCCAGAGGGTATGGGCAATACACCAAAGGGTCATGCCCACCAACTGCGGATGCCGACAAATTCTAATGATCCCTGTCTCGTATAGATGTACCTGCGGTTTTTGGATAGCGGCAATTTCCCCCAAATTGAAAGTAGCAGGATACAAAAATAAGAAAGCAACTGCTGACAATACCAACACTAGCTGGTGCACCCACCAATTCCCCTGCAGATCCCACAGCCGCCAACCATCATACCTATGATTAAAATAATAAATAAACATTGGTACAGCCAGAGTAATGCTTGCTAGGGCAAAAAATATGCGGTAAAGCCTTGCTCCCACTGTATCTTCCAGTTGCAGGCGCAGACTTGCCAGCCCACTGTGGGCAGTAGCAAAGAGCAAAATCAACCCGAGCATCCACACATGGGACATGGAAACCACCACCAAATAAACCACTAAAGAAATTTTGGCATAGGTCATCGAATAAGCTAAGATGAGCTAAATAGTCTAGAGTCTAGGGCACTACAGTCAATGAAAGTTTCCTGCCAGTGGCTTAAGCAATTAGTGGAATTTGATTTAACCCCTACGGAATTAGCTGATAAATTGACAATGGCGGGGTTTGAAGTGGAAGATATTGAGGACCGTAGCCAGTGGGCACAAGGGGTGGTTTTGGGGAAGATTCTTACGGCAGAGCGCCATCCCAATGCTGACAAGTTGCAGGTCTGTACAGTGGATGTGGGCAAAGGTAAACCATTGCAGATTGTCTGTGGCGCTGCCAATGCCAAGGTGGGTTTATTGGTACCAGTGGCTTTGGTGGGTACGTATCTGCCCAAAATTGATGTAAAAATCCGTGCCGCTAACCTGCGGGGGGTGCGATCGGAAGGGATGATCTGTTCCTTGGCAGAGTTGGGGCTAGAGAAGGAATCGGCAGGGATTCATGAATTCAATTTAACGGAGTATCAATTGGGGATGGATGTGCGTCCTTTGTTGGGATTGGATGATGCCATCTTAGAAATTACTTCCACTGCCAACAGAGCTGATGCGTTGAGTATGGTGGGCATTGCCAGAGAGGTAGCCGCTCTGTGCCAAGGCAAATTGACCCTCCCCCTACCCCAAAAGAAGTGCCAGCCACCAGTGGGGGATTGGGTGGAAATCAAGGCAAATCAGTCCTGCCCTGCCTATATTGGGACGATCATTAAAGGGGTAAAGGTGGGCAAATCCCCAGCTTGGTTGCAGTCCCGTTTAGAGAAAGCAGGTTTTCGCACCATCAACAACATTGTGGATGTAACCAACTATATTCTTCTGGAATGGGGACAACCGCTCCATGCTTTTGATTTAGACCGTTTGGGAGGCAATCCCCACATTGCCGTAGAATTTGCCCAAGCAGGACAGCAGTTGCTCACCTTAGATGGGGTGACCAGAGAGTTGACAGGTCAGAATTTGCTGATCACTGCGGATGGGGTACCAGTGGCGATCGCTGGGGTGATGGGGGGTGCTGACACGGAAGTATCTGACACTACCCAGAGTATTCTTTTGGAGGCGGCACTGTTTACCAGCCCAGTGGTGCGGCGATCGGCAAGGGCACAGGGGCTGCGCACCGAATCTTCTGCCCGCTATGAAAGGGGTGTGAACCCTGCCAACCTAGAGATAGCCTGTGATCGCGCCATTGAGCTAATTTTAGAAATAGCAGGCGGGGAGGTGGTGGAGCGGTCTATGGTGGATCATCGTGCCCCCTGCGATCGGGAGATCATTTTGCGCCTTGCCAGAGTGTGGCAGGTATTGGGCGTGGTGGAACGGGGAGAAGGGGTAGTGGGTTTCCTCCAGCCAGAAGAGGTAGAAACAGCTTTGCGCTCCCTTGGTTTTGAGTTGGTGCGGACTAACTTAGAGGTCAATTCTGTAGAAGAGATTGATTGGCTGGTGATGGTGCCCGACTATCGCTACAACGACATTGAAAGGGAAATTGATCTGATAGAAGAGATTGCCCGCATCTATGGCTATGAGAAGTTTACTGAGACCCTGCCAGCCCGCACTGAATTGGGCTATCTGCCCCCTGACCAGCATTATTTGCGCCAGATACGCAGTATGCTCAAAGGTCTAGGCTTAACGGAAGTAATGCACTATTCCCTTATCAATCCAGAAGTGGAAGAGAGTTATATCCGAGTTACTAACCCAATTGCTACAGAGTACAGTGGGCTGCGGTCTGATCTGATGAATGGTCTGCTCAATGCTTGTGTTTACAACTTCAATCAAGGGAATGGTATACTCAACGCTTTTGAGATTGGTAGAGTGTTCTTGACGGATGAAGAGGGGATGTTGGAATTGGAACACTTGGGCATGATTTTTGGGGGGAATCCCAGTCGGTATGATTGGATGCACCGCACCCAGCCCCTAAACTGGTATGAAGCAAAGGGGATACTGGATACTTTTTTTGCGGGTTTGGGTTTGGCGGTGGAATATCAACCTGATCAGAAGGATACAAGATTGCACCCAGGGCGGACTGCTTCCCTGTGGTTGCATGGGGAGCGCCTGGGCACCTTTGGGGAGATTCATCCCCGCCTCAAACAGAAATTAGAACTACCAGAGCGCATCTACCTTGCAGAACTAGAGTTGGATATTTTGCTAGAAGGGATGGCAGAACAGGCACTGCCTGTATTCAAGCCGTTCTCTACTTTTCCGGCTATCGATCGCGACTTAGCCTTCTTTTCCCCGATTTGTTACTCAGTAGCTGAAATTACAAGAGCAATCTATCGGGCAGGGGGAGAACTCCTAGAATCAGTGGCACTGTTTGATGAGTATAGGGGGGAGGGGGTGCCCGAAGGACAGCGCAGTCTAGCCTTCCGCTTGGTCTATCGGGCCAGCGATCGCACCCTCACAGATGCCGATATTCAACCGATTCAGCAACAGATACGTGATACTCTTGCGGAGAAGTTTCAGGCGGTGCTGAGAAGTTGAACCATGAAGGAACAAATTTTTGCGGCGCTGGCTGCCCATACTGCAACAGGCGATCGAGTCTAGCATTATCGATCCACCCCCTGAGATCATCGAGAAAGACAATCAATGTGTGTTCGGTAAGTGGCTCTATAGTGAAGAGATTCCCCCATCTATCAAAGCATCCCCTCAATACGAAAAGGTGCGTGTAACTCATGCCCAGTTCCACAGAGTCACTGCTGAAATTGCTACCCTCGCCCTCATTGGTGAGAAGGAAAAAGCCAAAGAAAAGTTAAGTGAAAATAGTTTGTACACTCAACTCTCTGACGAATTGCGATTGAGACTACTGGAGTTAGCCCGTGTCATTTAGCCACTCTGGGGCAACTCGCAAGTGAGTCAATCGCTCTTCAATTGAATTCTTCCATCGCTTCCACCACATGGGCCGCATACATAAGCGAAGGACCACCCCCCATAAATACAGCGATCCCCAATGTTTCCATGATTTCCTGTTTAGATGCACCCGCCTTCAATACAGCCTGAGTATGGAAGGCAATGCAGTCATCGCAACGGCTAGCTACAGCGAGAGCAAGAGCAATCAACTCTTTGGTTTTGCCATCCAATGCCCCCGCACTGCTGGAACTCCTACTCAGTCCATAAAAAGATTTCATCACTTCAGGAATTGCCTCCTGCATTTTGGCAGTGTATTGGCGAATGTGTTGGATGCGATCGTGATAGTTCATATTCAGATGGGAACGAAAGAACACCTAGTAATTTTAATTATCATATAGTTATGCAGGCATCTTCTTCCATATTTCTTCAGACGCTAGGAGCGCAACCATGTCGGCGTTGATGCCACTGCCACGCATGGGCAACAATGGTTTCTAGATCAGGGTATTGGGTTTGCCAGTTGAGGACCGCTCTGGCTTTCTCGCTGCTTCCTATTAGGATAGGCGGATCCCCTGCCCGCCGATCCCCATAGATAATAGGAATTTGTATGCCTGTTACCAAAATTACCGTATCCAGCACCGCTTGCACTGAAAAACCTTGACCATTGCCCAAATTAAACACAGCGCTGGGATTGCCTGCTAGCAAATATTCTAAGCCTAGAACATGGGCTTGGGCTAGATCGCACACATGAATGTAATCCCGAATACAAGTACCGTCAGGGGTAGGATAGTCCGTGCCAAATACCGTAATCCTCTCCCGTCTGCCCAAGGCAGTCAGCAGTGCCAAAGGGATCAAGTGGGTTTCGGGGTCGTGGTCTTCACCCAGACGGGCTTGGGGATCGGCCCCAGCGGCATTGAAGTAACGAAAACTAACATACTTCAGACCATAGGCACGATCGTAGTCCGCAAGCAACTGCTCCACCATCAGCTTAGATTTACCATAGGGGTTGATGGGTTGTTGGGGGTGGGTTTCGGGGATAGGCAGCTGTTGGGGAATACCGTAAGTGGCACAAGTGGAGGAAAATATAAAATTTTGGATGTGGTGCGCCCGCATGACTTCCAGCAGGGTGATGGTGTTAATTAAATTATTATTGTAATACTTGGCCGGATTTTGCACCGATTCACCCACATAAGCATAGGCAGAAAAATGCATCACCGCTGTAATTTTATGGGTAGTAAATAGCTGATCTAAAAGGGTGCGATCGCCAATATCGCCTACTACTAATTCCACTTTTAGGACAGTTTCTACCAAGTCTTGATGACCATAAACTAAGTTGTCTAGAACAATTACTTTGTAGCCTGCTTCTAATAGACAGAGCACCGCATGACTGCCAATATAACCTGCACCACCTGTTACTAAAATTTTGCTCATAGCTATTTCAACTTGCCTACCCCCAGATATAATTCTGCCACACGGGGATCAGTTAACAAATCCTGCCCTGTGCCCTGAAATTCTATTTTGCCACTGTCCATCACATAGCCCAAATCAGCTATACCCAAGGCTTTGCGGGCATTCTGTTCTACCAGAATAATTGTGATCCCATTCTGGTTGATATTTTTAATGAGTTGGAATACTTCTTGCACTAAAATTGGGGACAGTGCCGCCGATGGTTCATCTAGGATTAACAACTCTGGCTCGATCATCAATGCTTTACCCATGGCTAACATTTGTCTTTCCCCCCCTGAGAGTGTACCTGCCCTTTGGGCTAATTTTTTAGTCAAGGCAGGGAAGATAGTTAATACTTTTTCTATTTGGGAGCGCAGTTTTTTGCTGTCATCTAAAAAGCCCCCCATCTCCAAATTTTCAGCTACAGTTAAGGAAGGGAACACATTAGCTACCTGTGGCACATAACTAATACCTTGGCGCACAATTTTTTCAGGGGGAAAACCTGTGATGTTTTTACCTTTGAACATAATTTCCCCTGCCCGCACAGGCACCAACCCGAAAATGGTGCGCGCTAGGGTGGACTTGCCTGCCCCATTTGCCCCAATGATCACCACTAACTGCCCTCGCTCCACTTGGCAACTGACCCCTTGCAAAATGTCCACTTCAGGGCTGTAGCCAGCCACTAAGTCATGAATAGTCAAGAATTGATCGGTCATTAGGGCTATAATCTCAACATCCAGTCGATTCTAGTTGGTTCTGTGTCACCCCCATTTGACAAAATCGATACCGAACAAATTTATCCCTGCCCTTGTCCGCGCCGTAAAGGGAAACTGCTCCCGATCGTACTCACGGATGCCTTTGGGTGCGATCGCTGTAGTGCGATGTTTACAGTAGAGGATGACCACTGTACCCTCGTGCCAGTGGGCACGATCGATCCCTACAGACAGGCATGGCATTGGGTAGGCAACCGCTGGCAATCAGTGTACCGCAGTGAATGGCACTATGAACGGGTACTCCTGCCCCTGAATCTAGTAATTTTGTTAATGGGTGTGAGCTTATTGTTGCTGGCGATGGTCAGCTGGGAAGCGCGGGTGAGTCTGCCGCTGGCACTCCTATTGGCATTTTGCTTACTCCTGCTATTATGTTGGCTAATCATTCTCCGACATTAGCGATGCGATCGCCCCAAGAAGAACTAGCCCAGTTGGTCTATCAGGCACACCTAGCAGGACAACAACTGCACAGGGCGGGGGCAGAAGCAAGAACCCAATTGTTAAGAAAGATTGCAGAACTGGGCAAAGAGTGCCAGGACCAGATTTTAGAGGCAAATACTTTTGATCTGGTAGCGAGTCGGGAGATGGCAGTGCCAGAGGTAGTGGGGGAATGGCTCAAATTGACCCCCGATCGCTGGCAGACGGTACTGGATTTCCTCAAAAAATTGTCCTATGAGGCTGATCCCCTCATCTGCGACCGCTACAGCCTAGAACGACCCGTACCCCTAGGGACGATCGCTTTTGTCTATGAAGGATTGGTGCAGGTGGCGATGGTTGCGATCGGGATGGCCCTGCGGGCAGGCAATAGTATTCTGTTGAAGGGCGGCAGTGAAACTAGCCATACCCAGCAGGAAATCAGCAACCTAGTCAAAAAAGCTCTAAAAGAGCAGGGTTTACCAGAGCATTTACTGGTAACTACGCCCCAAGGCTGTGGCATCAAAGAATTGCTTAGCCAAGATAAGTACATCCGCCTGTTGATCCCCTATGGTCGGCAGAGTTTTGTGCAACAGTTGTGTCGGCAGGCAACGGTTTCTATTCTGCCCACAGCCATAGGCAACTGTGCCTTGTATGTATCCCCATCGGGCAATCTAGCCCTAGCTAAGCAGTTGATCCTAGACAGTTATCGACACGAACCCGACCCGATCGTGGCGATTGAAAAAGTGATTCTACACCGCCACTGGCTGGTTGAACCCACAGGCTTAGTAGAATTTATCCAAGCCCTACAGCAGGCAGGGATAACTGTACGGGGGTGCGACCAGACTACTGCCTTTTGGCGACAGTTTGCCCCCGCAGACTCTCCCGAATTGGAATCAGTGGGCAAGTGGGATCAGTCCGACTTGGATGGCAGTCTGGCTCTGAAGATCGTGGATCATGCCGAAGGGGCGATCGCTTGGATCAACCACTACAGTAGCGGGCACGCCGACTGTGTTTTGAGTGATTCCCTGCAAGAAGTACAATTATTTGCCAGCGAATTGAACAGCAGTGCTATCACTTTCAATCATCTCTATCCCTTTCGGCGGCACGGCGATCGTGCCCTCTTAGGGATGTCCAGTATCAAAATGCGTGGTGCATACTGTCATGCAGGCGTGATTGACATACACACCTTCACCGCTCGCAAGCAAATTATCCTAGGTTAGTGATGGCAAAAAAGGACTTCAAGGGCAACAAATCCTATCTACCCACTAAAATCTGTGCTACCTGCGGCAGAGAATTCACTTGGCGCAAAAAATGGGCAAACTGCTGGGAGGAAGTGAAGTACTGTAGCGATAAATGCCGACGAGGCTAACTCTTGAACTGACCCTCAGCCAACTCCGCAATCTCTTCCAGAGTTAAATCAGTGATTTCAGCGATTACTTCTCTGTCAAAACCCCTTGCCAACATCTTACGAGCAGTCTCCACTTGTTTAGCTCTAGCTCCTTCAGCCCTGCCTTCAGCCCTGCCTTCAGCCCTGCCTTGCGCCCTACCTTGAGCCCTACCTTCTTGCATGGCTTCACGCCGCAGAAGCTGATATGTAACAGACTCTTGCATAATATCCCTCCTTAATATCCCCTGTACAATTCTCTCGTCCAATTGTAAACCAGCGATCACGAAACTGTGAATCCCTAAATCACTCTTGAGCCTGCTATCTGGCAGTGACTCTATGCGACGCGCTACCTCTCTCAATGTCCCTTCAGGATTATCAGTATTGGTCATAACCGCCAAGGGCAGTAACCCCAGAGCAGAACTCAAAAATCTCTCTGTAGGTTCTTCCCATAACCTAATCACTTGGAATTGATGCCTAGTCTGTTGCACTGCAAATTCACTTTGATAGACAAGGTCTGAATTGGTCTTGCAGAGATAAATTACTATTTGATGGATGACTTTTTCAGGGTATTTATCATGAAGTCTGAGCCAGTAGTTAAGCATTCTTTTAGGGACATTGCTGTCAGGTCTGGTTTGGAATTCAAGGTGAAGGATTTCTGCTTGGGATTGGAGGAAGATGACAGAGTCGGCACGGATGGGTTGGGTGCTGAGTTCGGATGGTTCAATGGCAGTGAGGGTGATGGATTTACCGAGGAGCCATTGGGCGAAGTCAGTGGAGAAGGTTTCTGCTAGATACTTGCAAGTGTTGTCATACATTGGTCAGGGGTTAATAGTATTGGCTACAAAATTTTACTCTTTTAGATGATTTCTGCTCATGATCACCACCTAGGCGGGGTTGAGATACTATTCTGACAAAAAGGTCTTCCATAGGGGTCTAGAGATCGCTCCCAATTTGTCTATGCTTTTCTGAATTACTGTGGGAGTTCAGGTAAGTTACCGAGTAACTTTAGGATTGATATTCGCAGTTATGAATGTATTCTCAATGAGTGGGGTTTACCTCTGATTACCCAATTGGTGGAAGACAGTGGTATTGACTGCTTCCGAGATGGCATTATTCGCTACTTGCGGGAAGAGAAGGGTCCTCTACTATTTATGAATTTAGCTGATGACCTGCAACCAATTTGTATTGGCCTCCAGAAGTTCTATGTAGAGCAATGTCAAAACCTGAATAGTCAGCCCCGTGAGGCAGAAGCTATGAAGTCCCGAGAGTTGGCACAACTGGCCCAGGAACTGCACGCATTGGTGAAGCGTACTTTCAGCATATCTGTTCTGAACTCAATGAAGCAGTGGCTAGTGAAAGGAATCTCACTTATGCAGCAAGCAGATCACCGGAGTTTCAAAGCCAGCATGTAGCCGTTTGGATGAGTTGAGGAGAAGTACATTGCAGGGCACAAGCCAGTCATCCCCGCAATTCAGTAGTACCAGTGCTGGGTATTGTAGTTGAGGCTTTTTATCACTTTGCCAATGAACTGCAAGAAGTGTTGGCATCTCATTCTCGCCGTATTGTTGATAACTTCTTCCGAGATTTACTTGAAAAGTACAACAGCAAAACTATTATAGTGAAATTTATCGTTTAGTGGGTGATGATGGTGGCATTGAGAATTAATGTACTAGTTTTTTGCAGTGCAATACATTTTACTTGGTTGCCTAATACTTTCCAGCTGTCGGGTTTTTCGCCGTGTTTAACGCCAGTTCGGGTTAAGCCAACCTGCGACCCTGTAGCTAAGAATTTTTTCCGATAACTGGGAGTTCTATAAGTTTTGCCCTAGCTGAACCTAAGCCGAATTAACTCACATAATCTATAATTGGGATCGTCAAGTGGGGCAATTTTTCTATGTCTGAACTAATTACACCAGCGGTGAGCGATCGCATTTGTAAGCACATGAACAAAGACCACAGTGATGCAGTGTTGGTCTATGCCCAAGTTTATGGCAAGGTAGCGGGGGCGGTGCAGGCAGTCATGCAATCAATCGATCCGGAAGGGATGAATTTGCTGGTGCAGAGCCCAGAGGGGGAAACTCCAGTGAGGATCAAATTTGAGCATCCTCTCAATTCCGCTAAAGAGGCACACCATGTCCTAGTGGAGATGCTAAAGCAGGCAAGGGCAGAGTAAGCATGGGGATCATTCTGCGCAGTTATGTCTATTTAGATAGCCTGCAAAGACAGCACGCCGCCTATATGGGGACGCTGGCACAGGGTTTTTTGCCACTCCCTGGGGATACTTCTTTGTGGGTGGAAATCTCCCCTGGCATTGAAATCAATCGGATTACGGATGTGGCCCTGAAATCTACTCGTGTCCGCCCTGGAGTGCAAGTAGTGGAACGACTGTACGGTTTATTGGAAATCCATTCAGGTAGTCAAGGGGAAGTGCAGGAAGCAGGTAGAGCCATCTTAAGATTCCTAGAAGCAGAAGAGCGCGATCGCCTCAAACCTCGGATTCTCTCTAGTCAAATCATTCGCAATATTGATGCGCACCAGACTCAATTGATCAATCGCTTCCGTAGAGGACAGATGTTATTGGCGGGACAGACTCTTTATATTTTGGAAGTGGAACCAGCGGCATATGCAGCGCTGGCAGCAAATGAGGCAGAGAAGGCGGCGGCAATTAACATTTTAGAAGTGAATGCAGTGGGGAGTTATGGCAGGCTGTACCTAGGGGGGGAAGAACGGGATATTATGGCGGCGGCGGCGGCGGTAAGTAAAACTATGGATAGTATTAGCGGTAGAGAGTTTCCTGTGCCTGCTGCTATGCGGAAGGAATGAATGAAGAACTTAGCTTGTTAATCCGTACCCATGTGCCTCTTATTTATATAATCACGGCAGAAGAGGAACGGGCAGAGCAGTTAATCCAACAGGTGGCGGCAGAACTGTCGCCCCCCAGAGAAGTAATCTGTTATGACTTGGTGCATGGTTTTAGTAAGGATGGTCACGCAAAAAATAACCCCCTTCAGGCTCTGCAAACTCTTGAGCAACTGCCGCCCCACCAACCTATAATTTATATTTTTCGTGATTTGCATCGCAGATTACAGCCTCAACGCTCAGATGAGGGGATCGTCCGCCAATTGCGGCACTTATACCGTACTCTCAGGTTTACTAGGCAAACTGTGATTCTCCTTAGCCCTCTGTTAGAGCTTCCCCCCGAACTGCAGGAACAGATGGTGGTTTTGGATTTTCCTTTACCTAGTGCCAGTGAGATCAAGCAAGCGATCTTGGCTCTGATCCCGCCCCCCCAATTGCGGCTCACTGCCCACGGGCTAGAGCAGTTAGTTAAATCTTGTTTAGGGCTGACCTACGATCGCATCCGTCAGGTGTTAGCCCAGTCTATTGTCCAGAAACAATACATTGATGAGAGGGATATTGATTTAGTGTTAGCGGCAAAACGCCAGCGTATCAGGCAAACAGAAGTTTTGGAATTTTTTGCCCCCAGTGAGACCCTAGCTAATATCGGCGGTCTTGACAACCTGAAAACATGGCTGATCCAGAGACAGCGGGCATTTTCGGAAGAGGCGCGCCAGTTTGGTCTGCCCCATCCCAAAGGCTTGCTACTGGTAGGCATTCAGGGGACGGGCAAGAGTCTCTGTGCCAAGGCGATCGCTCATCTGTGGCGGTTGCCCCTACTGCGCTTGGATGTAGGCAGGTTATTTGGCAGTTTGGTGGGGCAGTCCGAGGGGCGTACCCGCCAGACGATCCAACTGGCTGAGGCGCTGGCTCCCTGTGTCTTATGGTTAGATGAAATTGATAAGGCGTTGGCGGTCAGTGGGGCAGGTTTTTCAGGGGATGCAGGCACCAGTCAGCGGGTACTAGCTACCTTATTGACATGGATGCAGGAAAAAACTAGCCCTGTGTTTGTGGTGGCTACCGCCAATAACATTACCTATTTGCCCCCTGAATTATTGCGCAAAGGTAGATTTGATGAAATTTTCTTTATCAATTTGCCCAACCATGCCGAAAGGAGACAAATTTTCCAAGTGCATCTGCAGAAATACCGCCCGTTACTGTTAGCAGAGTTTGACTTAGATTTATTGGCAGATAAAAGTCAAGATTTCAGTGGCGCAGAAATTGAACAGGTAATTATTGAGGGCATGTATCGCGCTTTTCATGCTTGCAGAGATTTAAGTATGGATGACCTTTTGAGTGCTATTGCTGATACCTATCCCCTTGCCAGTACGGCGCGTGAACCAATCCAAGCTATGCAGAGATGGGCATTGGAAGGTAGGGCTAGAAGTGCTTCCTAATTAGCTCTGGCACAGCGATCGCCCCATTCCGAAAAGTAGCATTTTTTTGCTTAGGAACTAAATCCCTAGGAAAAGCAGATAGGGGATAAACTTGTTGTTCTAGATGCCTCTGGATTCTTAAGGCTTGGCGATCGTACAAGCGGGGTAAAGCCACTGCAAACAACGGAATATTTAGACTTACACATTCTGCGATCGTATTGTAGCCACCGCTCCCAATGACTGCATCTATAGCCAAATACAGATACATCAACGGGAAATAGTCAGCAGTCAAAAAATAATAATTGGGAAATTGGTTTTGCCAGTAAAGAGACTGTTCTCGAAACCATGCTACTTCTTGGGGATTACCGCTAGGACAAACCAATACTATAGGCTTTTTAGTATTAGCTAAACCTAGAATTTGTCTAGCTTGGCTAGCAGGGATCAACTCTTGGGGGTTACAGATTACTATTTTTCCCTGCACTGGCTCTATTCCTAGATAATCCACTGGTTCAACAGGAATAACCAAGTCATAGTTTGCCTGAATAAATGTAGCTAGATTAAACTTTGCTACATACTCAGGATGTAAATCGCGGGCAAGCAATATTTTAGGAATAGTTCTAGGCAAATTATCAACTAATTCCCCCATTAACCCCCTTGGAAAGGTATCCACGATCAAGAGTTGAAACTGATATTTTCTAAACAGTGATTGCCAGTAGTTACTAAAGTCATGTATATTTGATTTAGTAACTGCATGAATACTCATCCAAGGAAAATTTTGAGTGTACACCCTTATTTTTTGCCAGTGGGGGCTATTAGTTAAAATATGTACAGGGATAGAGGGATCGAGCACTTTACTGATTGCAACTGCCCGTACTAAGTGCCCCCAACCGCCCCCTAAAGCATAAATTAACCACGCCATACCAAGCGACTGCGAATCAATAGTGCTAATAGATTGGCGATCGTGGTCATCAGAAATAAAACCAACGCCAAATACATCAATGCGCTAATATGAATCGGCATAAATGCTTCCCCAAATTGATTAGCTAACAAGGAAGGAATAGTTGCTGCAGGTGCAAACAATGACCAATTGACACTAGGACGCGTAGGATTGCCAATGACCATAGTTACTGCCATAGTTTCCCCTAAAGCCCTGCCCAATGCCAAAACACCTGCACTCAAAGTAGCGGATAAGTTCGCTGGTATATACAATTGCCATAAGGTTTCCCAAAATGTTAAACCGAGGGCGATCGAGCTATTTCTTAACAAAATTGGGAATTCATCATAGGCGCTACGGCACACTTCAGCGATCGTCGGGGTAATCATCAGGGTTAGTACCAAAATGGCGCAGAACATACTTGCCCCGAAAATGGGCACCAGCAGAGTCAAACCCCACAGCCCAATAATCACACTAGGGATGGTGGTCATCACCACCATCAAAGATTGGGCGATGGTGCGCAGGATGGGAGGAATCAGGGGCAACTGGCGACTGGTTAAAATCCCAATCCCTATGCCCAAGGGTAAAGCCAGAGCCAGAGCGCAGGCAGAGCTAACTAAACTACCAAAAATAAAGGCTAAGCCCCCAAATTCCTCTGTATCAAGAATCCAGACTTGGCTAGTCAGGAATGTCCAACCATACCTTTTGATCGCTGGCATAGCCTGCCAGAAAACAGTACCCACCAACCACAACAGTGCCCCCCCGCTCAGCCACCCCCCCAGCCTCATCCCCCATGTCCACAGTTGATCCCATGCTCTAGCGGACATCACTGACATCCCAGATATGCACCTGTTGATCTGCACTAGAGGTTGCCAAAAACCGCCCATCTGGGGAAAATGCCAACCCAATCACCCAATCCCGATGGCGATCGAGCCTTGCCAGTTCCTGCCCCGCCAAATTCCAGATTCTGGCAGTGCCATCCTGTGCCGTGGTTGCCACCAGCCTACCATCAGGACTAAATAAGACTCTGCGGACGCTCCCCCCATGTCCCCGCAGTTCCGCCAATAAACTGCCATTCAATCCCCAGACCCTTGCTGTGCCATCATTACTGGCAGAAGCCAACAACCGACCATCAGGACTAAACACCACATCCCTGACCCAGTCTTTGTGCCCCCGCAATTGGTTTATGACATTACCTTGGCGATCCCAGAGGCGCACCACTCCATCACCACCGGCGGTAGCAATAAACCGCCCATTAGGACTAAACACTGCCTTCCAGACGATCCCCCCCTGCTGTGGTAACTCTCTGATTAACTGTCCCTTGCCATTCCAAAGTTTAACTGTGCCATCACTGGAAGCAGTGAGAATGTTTTGCCCATCAGGACTAAATACCGCACTATTGACCCAATCCTTATGTCCCTTGAATTCTGCCAGCAACTCCCCTCGCCAATGCCACAACCTAGCCCTATGGTCTTGGGTAGCCGTCAAAATTTGCTCCCCACTGGGGCTAAACTGCCCAAACCAAACAATGTGATCCCCCTGCCTAATCTCACTTAGTAGCTCCCCCGACCGCCCCCAAACTCTAGTAGAACCATTGGAAGAAGTAGTCAAAAGTCTTTCCCCCTTAGGGTCAAACTGCACACTCAAAGTGCTGGTGTCATGGGCAGTAAACTGACTCATAAAACGGGGTCTGACCCAATGCACCACCTCTACAGCAGGACGCTCTGAACGCTGGAGCTGGGGCTGTTGTAGAGTTGCCCCCCACAACGCAGTTACACAGCTAAGACCAGTTAGGGCGATCGTAAACCACATCACATACAGCCACAAATTGAGCTGGGAACGATCATAATCCAAAGAGACAGTGCGCCCGATGGTTTGCATAAAGGAAAATATCGCTACACTCAATAACCTAAAGCCTCCATCGGGTTAAACTACGAAAATTCTGCAAAACTTAAATCAGATTTACACTACTTAAACTGACTAGCAAACTTTCTTGACAGGGCGCTAATTCCCATCCCCAAGGTAACGGCCTTAAAATAGCTTAACTAGCAGTATGCAGAGTTCAATCATGATTGAAGAAGGCTTGAAGACAGGCTTTTAGTGTATTGTTATTACTTTTAACGATAAAACTGCTGCCAAATACCCCCCCTTTCCTATTTTTGGGGTAAAGCTAGAACTCTAGGGGATGTTCCTCAATCCAAAGATTGACAATGAAATGAAGAGATCTCCTGGGTAAATGCTTGTAACCCAAACCAAACTCATGATTAGAAAATGATTGGAAAAACTTCTTAGCTCCCCCTTGGAGCTTCTGGGAGAAGGGTGTATACAAAAGTTGAGGAATTGTGCAAGATGTCTAATATTAGCACTTCCGTTGGGGTGATGTTTGTTCTATGCTGGCTTGCTGAAACTCCTCATTTTTCATAGTAAATCCTGTGCAATAAAAGTGCGATCGCTAGGGATAGGTGCTGTAGGGGTGGTGAGTAGAAATTTGCCCTGCTCAATTTCAGTTTTCAATTGTATAGCAATGCGCTCTGCTAGATAAATGCTAGATAAAGGAGCGGTACGGACAGTCTGCCCATTGATGGTAATTTTGCCTGATTTCAACTCGGCATAGCTGACTGTACCAAAGGAGGGACGGGCACGGCGGGGAATGGAAAAATCTACGATCGGGGCAACAATTTCGTGATCCTGCACAGCCGCCTGGGCAACAACTATCTCATCCACTACAGGCAGAGCCATCCCCACCCCCATCATCAACGCTGACCCGTAGTTGCGGAAATAACAAGCCCGCACCCAGCGACTATCCATAGTTTTGGCATCCCCCACGATAGCGAGGGTACTGGCTGGGCCAATAGGGGTGCGGTTTTCTAGGCGTTTCTGCAAGGGAAAATGCTGTGTCCCTTCCCCCACAATGTAGCCTATCCCACCCCCCAGCCAAATTTTGCTGCCGATCCCCACCAGCCGCAAATCGGGATCATTCCACAGGGGGGCGATCGCCCCTGGGTTGGCATAAACGGCATTTCCCAAACGGGGCTGGAGCGGTCCTAGATAAGTGTAAAGAATATCCTCGCCACTGTTCACGCCCACAATAAAGTTTTGATACAAGCCACGGGGATTATACAAATAAAACTGATTGATGCTGTCTTTAGTGATGGTGGTGTCTAAGCTAGTGCGGGGATAGCAGTCGTTGGCTAGGGCGATCGCTTTTAGAGTTACGGACTTACCAGCGATTAGGTCAGCAATGACTTGCGCCCCTGTGCGGTGTTTTTGTCCCTCTTCAGCACTATCTGACTCTTGGGTTGCACCAAGGTATAAATCCACTGCCCCCAGTCCTGTGTAAGCCAAAACCCCATCTAGCCAGCAGGAGCGCAAACGAATCGGGGGATCAGTGTGCCCCAAGTTAATGATTGCCCCTGCCGATTCGATCACCTCAAACACCCCCGTTGTGATCACATCCACCTGTTCAGCTACCTTCTTGATCCCCAATGTCTGCACCATTTTTTTCAACACCAGTGCGGTTACTACCTGTGCCTTACCTGCTTGAATTTTGCTGTTAATGTCACTAGTTGATTGGGGCATAAATCAGACCTGTGAGAGGAAGAATATAGGGGATCATTTCATGTTTAGACCCAGAGAGGAATAGGGGTTTTCTAAAAAGATTGTTAAATTAAAAATGACCTGGGGATCGCTGGAATGCTCACCTAGAATGCTTTTGCTGTCATGATCCCCGCTTTTGCCCAGTGGATAATAGATAGAGATAAAAGCATTTACTAATCTACTGTGGGCAAGCTGGATTTAATATGAGTAACATTAACAACTGTCGATTTTGTCAGTACTATGCCCCAGAAGGACGCAGGGGGGGGTTCTGCCACAAACTACAGGTAACAGTGGCGGCGAACTGGGAAGCCTGCCCCCTAGCGCAACATCCCTTTGCCAATAGTTGGGATGAAGCTGTTCCTATTTTAGAAGTACACAATGCTATTGTTAATAATTATCATAGCGCAACAGCCTTTACTGGCTATCACACAGGGAGCTTGTAGGTCAAATTAACATTGTGCAGGAAATTATCCGCATTTGTCAGGATGTAGATGCCCTTAGGGAGTTAGTGGCAGCCAGGTGGGGTATAGTCAAGGGGAGGGGGAATTATTGGTTGCCCATTATTTGTAGCCTGCGGGGATCGGTATTTGCAGAGGTGATCGGGCAGACCCCTACAGGTAAGTACATCCAGCCTGTCGATCTCACTGACCAACAGCGCCAGCCCCTCTACCGCTTTGGTTTTCAACTGCTGGATTATCTCAATGCCCCGCCTGCTGTCTATCTCCTACAGTTTGGGTGGGAGGGACAGGGGCATCTCTTGTTTGACCGTTTGCTTCCCTTCCCTGCCCAACCAGCGATCGCTTCAGTGGGGGTACAGGTGCCAGATTTATTTACTTGTCATTGGCTATGTTTGACGGAGCAGCCGATCCCCGAAATTGTCACCTACCCACCAGCACCTTTGTCTGAGTAGCTTGGCAGATCACTTGGTCATAGAAGCCCTGCAATTGTCTAGTAGCCGCCTGCCAGCTCCATTTTTCTGCCTCCTGGCGGGCATAGATGTGTAGTTGGGGATCGGGGTGAGCAAGGAACTCGTGAACTGCCTGCACCAGCCCTTGGGGATCGTTGGGATCAAACAGGTAGCCATTTTGGCCGTGGTGCACTATATCGGGAATGCCCCCCGCTCTGGCTGCAATCACAGGACAACCCGCCCCCATCGCCTCTAACAACACCAACCCCAGGGTTTCGGTGCGGGAAGGGAACAAAAAAGCATCACTAGAGGCAAAAGCTGAGGCTAAGCGATCCCCCTGCAAATAGCCCACAAAGTGAGTATTGGTGCCAGCAAAAATTTTTGCTAACTCCTGCCGATAGGGGCCGTCCCCTACCAACGCTAGCCGACTATTGGGGATCGCTTGGAGCACTGGTAGTATTTGCTGGATTTCCTTTTCAGGGGAGAGCCTACCCACATAGAGCCAGAGGGGGTCTGCGGGGTGTCCTTGGCTAAGGAAAGAACGCATCTCCCCACTGCGAAAACGGGGATGAAACTGGTCAGTGTCCACCCCCTTCTGCCATAAATCCACTGCTAAAACACCATGTGCTTTCAGCTGTTCACACATGGCAGTAGATGTGCAGAGGTTGAGAGTAGCTTGGTTGTGGGCAGTTTTGATTAACTCCCACATCATCCCTTCCAGAAAACCCAATCCATAGTGTTGTAAGTATTGGGGCAAATGGGTGTGATAGGAGGCGATCAAGGGAATTTTCATTGCCTTGGCATAGAGTAGCCCTCCTAACCCCAGAACGGCAGGATTCACCACATGGATAATATCAGGCTGAAACTGCTCTAACACTTGACCAATGCCCCAGTGGGGGATCGCCAATTTTAGTTCAGGATACAAAGGCAGAGGAAAACCTGAAACCCCATAGATTTGTGCGCCCTTATATTCTGTCAAGCCCCCCTCTGGACAAAAGACTAGGACTTGATCCCCCAGTTTTATTAAATTCTCTATAGTGTATTTGAGACGAGTAACAATACCGTCAATTTTCGGTAAAAAGGTTTCAGTAAAAATAGCAATTTTACGCATCTTGTCCCCAACTTTCATCAATCACACAGTAGCTTACCACAGCGATCCCCTAGAGTTTTAAGAAATACTGCACCTTGGGGGATTAGGAGCAAATGTAACATAAGATACTAATTGGAATATGGATTTCCGCAAGATAAAAAGTACAGATGAAATTACTGAGGAGGAGTTCCCTTGAAAAAAATCGAAGCTATTATTCGTCCGTTCAAGCTTGATGAGGTCAAAATTGCCCTAGTGAATGCGGGGATCGTGGGCATGACGGTTTCGGAGGTGCGTGGATTTGGTCGCCAGAAAGGACAAACGGAACGCTATCGGGGATCGGAATATACAGTGGAGTTTTTGCAAAAATTGAAGGTAGAAATCGTGGTGGAAGATGACTTAGTGGATATGGTAGTGGAAAAAATTACGACAGCGGCGCGCACAGGGGAAATTGGGGATGGGAAAATTTTTATTTCCGATGTCAATCAGGTGATTCGTATCCGCACAGGTGAGAAAAATTTAGAAGCTCTCTAAACCACCTGCCCCCTCTGCCCTTGGGGAGGGGCTTAGTTACCTAGTAGTGAGAAACTAATCACTTCCAACATCGTACCTACCATATTTACGCTCATTAGATCAGTCCTTTCCCTGCCTTTAATTTTGACTTTTTGACCAGCTTTGAGTAACTTGGCATCAACAGGTTGCATGATTTCATAGGTAGTGCCTTGGGCAGTTTCTAAGACCCACACCCCCATACCTATATTCAACCTCTTGATTACACCTATAATTTCCATGGTTTGCCTTCCCTTGTTTTCCTCTAGAATAACTTGACCGCGGCGCAATTTTGCCCAGATGCTTTGCTGGGCTTGGCGCACTGGTGCAGGTAACCTGCTGATAAGTTCACTGTTGGCGATCACTTGGGGATCGGGAAATTTCCAGCGATCGCTCTTGACACTAGCGGGGATCAATTCTGAGTCAATAGTGCTCCTTGCATCCGTGAGGGCAGTAATTTCAACAGCAAACTGAGGATCGAGGGTACTGTTGATCCAAGCTAGAGCCAAGGGATAGAATTGGGCTGTTTTGGGGATCACCCACACATCTGCCCACAGGGCTGTACCTTCAGTGGGGAGCGCTACCTGCAACAGGGGGTACTGCCGCATCGCCCGCAGTAAGTCCACTGACCACCCCACAGCCACATCTGCATCGTCAATCAACAATGGTTGGATGTAATCCGTAGAGCTATAGCATAAAACTTGCCTGTGCAGGGCTTGCAGTTGGTCAGCTAAGTCTGGCAGGGCTAGGGGATCCCCATGTTGATAGCTAGCTCCCAGCTTTTTCAGGACTAGACCGATCACTTCCGCAGGATCGTCAGGCAGAATAATTTTCCGCGCTAACTCTGGTCGCCACAGGTCAGCCCAACTGGCAATGGGGTTATTCAGGCGATCCCTACGGTAGATGATCCCCGTAAAGCCCCAGCGGTAGGGGATGCCCCAGACTTGCTCTCCTCTTGTGGCTACCTCCTGCCAGCGGTTTAATTTCTGCCAGTTGGGGATTTGGGCTAGTTCCGCAGGGGTAAAGGGACGAATCAATTGTCTTTGGATAGCCATATCTAGCCAACTATCCCCTAAACTCAGGACCTGGGCAGGATTTTCAGGGTTTTGTAGCCTTTTCCAGAGGCTATCGGGGTTAGCTTCAGTTTTGTAGGTGATTTTGCTAAACTTCTGCTCAAATGCCCGTAAACTGCGCCCTGGGATCGCCCCTGCTAAACCCAAAACTTGCAGTTCTGTGGCAGTAGCCCCATGACAGCCAGTGAGCAGTAAACTGGCCCCTAGTCCCCCTAAGAATAATCTACGGTGCATTTGGTGGTTGTAATAGCTGGAGTGTTTCTTGGACAGCTTTTTGGACAACTGGCACAGACTCCCTTGCCATCACCGTGTGGCAGAGGTCAATGATTAACTGCTGTTGGGCAGGGGGTAGTTCTGGTGGTCGTTTAGTTTGCAGATGTTGGGACAGGCGTTTCAGTGCCAGCAGGCGATCGCTCACATCTGCGGATAACAGTTGCGCCACCAGACCATCCAGAGGATCAGCCAATTCCTCCTGCCATGCCTGCTGGAGCAACAACAACAAAACCCCCAAAGTGGAGACCAACTGCACAATGATCGCCACCGCCAGCCAGCGATTGGGCACTTCTAACCAAATGGCGAGGATCATCTGGGTCAGGACAACTGCCCCTGCTCCCGCCACCACTGAAACTACTAGAGGACGCTGGGGACTCTGCCAGATTTTCTTGATATATCTTAGCCACGGACGCCCCTTGTGTTGCTGGAGGTAGACACTGAACATAGCGATCGTGCCTGCGCCCAAAGCCACAGCCATTTGCCAATCTTGGATGAATAGGACCAGACCCCCTACCACCAGATAGGGCTTGGGGTTAAACCACTGCCGTAGCGACATTTATAGCCCCTCTACCTTACTTTGGTATTCCACACTAGTCATAGTATCGCTCAATTCACTGGCATCCGCCACCTGCACCTGCAGTAACCAGCCCTCACCATAGGGGTCTTTTGCTAACTGTTCAGGGTTGTCGATCACCGCCTGATTGATAGCTTGCACTACCCCACTGATAGGGGCGTACAAATCCTCTACTGCCTTTACCGATTCCACTGTGCCAAAGGGTTGTCCCTTCTGCAGGGTTGTCCCCACCTTGGGCAGATCCACAAACACAATATCCCCCAACTGGTCCACCGCAAATGCAGTAATCCCTACAACGGCTATACCAGCTTGGAGATGGATATACTCATGGGAAGCCGTGTAACGGAACTCTTCAGGATAATTCATGGCGTTCTACCACTTCAGGATTGCGTTTCGAAAAACCCCACACAAATACCAGCCCAATCAGGCTCAGGACCGCCCACTCAGGGGGCACAAGCTCTTCATTTACCACCCGCAGTAACAGTCTAGCACCCACAATCAAGACGATTACATAGCCTGCCGACTCCAGATGGGTGTATTCAGCGATCCACTTAATGAACAAATTTGCCAGAAACTGCAGAGCCAAGATGCCCATCACCCCCCCTACCAGCACCAGCCAAGTATCCCTTGCCACCGCCACCGCCGCCGTCACACTGTCCAAAGAAAAAGCCAAATCCGTAAAAGCGATCAATACCACCACCTGCCAGAGTTTTTGTGCCATTTGAATAGGAGCGGTATCCTCTTCCTGCTGGCTCTTTTCCCAGAAAAACTTGCCCCCCAGCCACAACAGGTACAACGCCCCTGCCAACTGAAACTGCCAGTAGCGGATCACCCATGTAGCCACCAGGATCAGGACAATCCGCAACACAAAAGCCCCAAGCAAACCAAACCGCAGAGCTAGCTTCTCTTGGTCAGGATTGCCCAAACTCCGCACCAGCGAGGCCAGGGCGATCGCATTATCCGCTGAGAGAATTGCCTCCAACAGCACCAGCACTAGCACTATAGCAAAAGTTGCCAAGGTCAGATCACTGACCGAAAAATCCAAAGCCTCTTGCACCCGATCGAGCATCATCCTAACCAGCACAGTTAACCAATAATACATTTTGGCAAAGATTTTGCCTAGTGGTGAGAAAATCCGAGCATTTACGACATTTATCAGTTCACTAAATTTACTTTTATGTCGTAGAATAAAACCGAACCTCAGCACTGGTAAATCTGCATGAAGCTCATCTCTGTTTTTGCGACTGTATTGCTGATTGCCCAAGCAGGTGCGATCGCCCAAGAAAACCGTACCCGCACATCGGGACTAGAAGCCCAGACCCCCGTTATCAACGAAAGCCACGCCAAAATTTTATTAGAGCATCGGGAATGCCAGCGGTGTGAACTAGCTGGACTGAAGGCAACAGGAGCTAACTTAACTGGGGCAGTCATGGATCACATTGATCTGCGCCGTAGCGACATGAGCGGTTCTAATCTGTCCTTCAGCAGTATTTATTATGGCGATTTTCGCAGTGCCAACCTACAAGGTGTGGATTTTCGGCATTCTTTCTTGATTTTTGCCGATCTGGTGCGCGCTAACCTTGAAGGGGTCAATGCCCGCAACAGCCGCTGGAAGTATGCTGATCTCACAGATACGATCATGCGCAATGCTAATCTCAACGAGATTGAACTGGTGAATGCTAAGCTAGTGCGTGCCGACTTGCGGTTTACTTCCCTGCGCAACGCCAGTCTGTACCGTGCTGACCTGAGAAATGCCGATCTCAGAGGAGCTGACCTGTACCGTGCCGATCTGCGCGAAGCCAACATTGAGGGAGCTAACTTTACCAATGCCAACCTTTGCCATGCCACTATGCCAGATGGTAGTATCAATACCCAAGGCTGTGTACTACCACGCCCGTAGTATGGGTAATGGCTGAGGTCAATCAGATCGGACTATTTGATTTTGTGCCAGAGGAGACTAGTAAATCTAGTTCTTCCGCTGCTGTTTTAGGAAAAGAAACCTCTCCATTTCACTTCCCAGACTTAGATACCTTAGCTGAACATGCCCGCCAGTGCCAGCGGTGTCCCTTGTCTGCCCAGCGTACCCATGTAGTAGTGGAGCGCGGCAATCGCTCCGCCAAAATTATGGTAATTGGCGAAGGACCAGGGCAAAATGAAGATGAAACTGGTCTACCTTTTGTGGGCAAAGCAGGGCATTTGCTAGATAAAATTTTGGCATCAGTGGGGCTGACAGAACAGGATGTTTATATTTGCAATGTGGTGAAGTGTCGTCCCCCTCAGAATCGCGATCCTGCCCCTGATGAAATCGAGTCCTGTAAACCTTACCTATTGGAGCAAATTCGCCTAGTCAATCCCCAAATTGTACTACTCACAGGCAAATATGCGATGCTCGCTTTATTAGGCCTTAAAGAAGGCATTACTAAAGTAAGAGGTAACTGGTATGAGCGAGACGGTAGGTGGTTTATGCCCGTATTTCATCCTGCATATTTATTAAGGAATCCCAGCAAAGAAAAGGGATCGCCCAAGTGGTTGATGTGGCAGGACATTCAAGCTGTCAAAGCTAAATATGAAGAACTAAACCAGCAGGAATTCTAACTAGCCAATGGTATAGAGATACCCATCCCGACTGGTAATTCTAATTAAGTTATTCCAGATAATTGGTGTTGCCTCAAAGCTAACCCCTGACATAAATACCCCCTTATAACTCACTTTTAGGATAAAGAATTGTCCTCTAGAATTAGCGATCGCCCCCTTAACTTTCTGTTTAACAGTCTGAAAATCGATCTTGAACCAATGCACCCCATTATAACTGGGGACAATTAGATGATGGTCTTCAGTAAAGATAGGTGTAGAGATGGAACTGCCCACATACTTTTTATAGAGAACCAATGGGCTATCATGATATTTTTGCAAATTGGGATCGAGCACCTTAGTACCTGACAATTCCTGTTGTGCGCCGATGTAAACATAGCCATCTAGAGCTACCACAGCAAAAATGGCTGGCAATTCATCATTAGGATTATATTCATCACTGATTGCCACTGAACCGAGAACTCCACCTTCCCATCCTTCAAAATTGATATTTCCTGTGGGTAAAAACCATTCCACTGCCTTTTGCGGTGTTTTGCGGGTATCGAGTTTCAGGACACCACCTTGCCCAGCATTGTATTGTCTTTCTACAGGCACCAATAGTTTAGCATCTTTAGAAATAGCGATTGTCCCATCTAAATCTGTGCCAATAAAAAATTCCCAGACAATTTTTTTCTGAGTAATATCAATACCAAACACCCAACCCGATCCACAGGCAATATAGATCATATTTTCTAGGCGAACAGGAGAAGATTCTACAACTAAATTTCCCCCATGTCGCCCCACATCCTCAGGCTTATACAGCCTAACTGTGCGATGAATAATTGGTTGTTTAATCCCGTCTTTAACTCTAGTATTCCTAGTGGAACTGGTTAAAAAGTAGCCGATCGCATTCTCGCCTGCATTGAAAATTAAACCATCACCTAAATATAAAGGGCTACTATCATTATCTCTACTGTAGCTATCGGTTAAACTAATATCTAAACGCCATAGTTCTCTACCAGTCCGAAAAGAAATTGCCCGTAAACTAGGTACTGGTTCTGGTTGTCCTACATAGTTATTCAAGCCCATGCGACTGCCTTGGAGAATAACAATTCTATTTTCTGGATCGGCAGTTTTATCAATATAAATAGTTGCTGTACCCTTGATAATATCATCAAACTTATATCGCCAGACTTCTTTATTAGTTGCTAGATCGATTTTACGCAGATGGTGATCATAACTGCCAATTATTAGATATTCTTTACCCCGATCTTTTACCAGAGTAGGTTGTCCTGTCCAGCCTGCTCCACTCCATTCTGTGATACCTTTAAACACAGTTTTACCAGTACCTAAATTAAATTTATCTACTAACTTGAATTTCTCTGGTTTACCCCTGCCATAAAACCGCCGTTGATCATTCCCCAAATAGGTAGGAATCAGTAATTCTGTCTCAGGGAGAGAAGTCGGTATAGTAATGTCATAACTAACAGAAATTGCCTGTTTTTGTTGGGTACAGCGATCGAACAGGACTACCGGCACAAATCCCAACATACTCTGGGTGAACAACCGCCTTGACCACATAGATTTTTTTAGGGAAGCTTAGCGGTAACCTACCACAATTTAGCAAATCTGTATAGCCATTAATGACGCAACTTGTAGCTAAATTCCACGACTAAGGCAGTAACGAACCTCTAAATAGAGGATGACCGAGTAAACCCAAGAATCTATGATTCATGTTTTCCTAGGGATCGTTGAGTAAACTCTCTATACTCAAAAGAATTCAATCCTGCTTGGAGAGTAGATAGAACTAAGGACATGTCTCCTTTCAACAGAGCAGGTAAGTTCAACCACAAGCCCCCAAATTCTCTACTCCGCAAAATGCCTTCACTGTCAGGAGTTTGGACAATATAAGTTTGATGTACGAGTTGATACCAATGGAAGTTCTGTTCAGGAACTACCCAGACCAAGTATTCTTTCACACCACAGCGACAATAGAGTTCTTTTTTATCGTGGAGGTCATAGGAGGCACTGCTAGAGGCAATTTCCACGATCAATTCTGGCGCACCTTCTATATAATCATCAGCACTGATTCTCGACTGTCCACCCATAGATTCTTCTAACCGCAATAGAACATCGGGTTGTACCTCATTTTTGTCATCTAGTCGCACTGTGGCATTATCACACACCATACAGTTATCTATAAATGAAGCATAAGTACCAAGCCACACAATAATATGTCCATGAGGCTGAGCATGCTGTTTTACTCTAATCGGAGATGCCACAAAAACTACTCCGTTAATTAATTCCGCCTTTTTAATATGGGGGCACTGCTCATAAAGATACTCAAATTCTTTACGACTCAAGCGATCCCCACTTTCTAGGGGAATCAATCCCATCCTCATTTCTATAGTCCTATGCCTATCAGCTAGTTAAATTCTAACTCCCTACGATCGATGTGTAAATCTCCTGGTACTGGCGGGCAGAAGCCTGCCAACTATGGTCTTGGGACATAGCTCGGATTTGCAATTTGCGCCAACTTTCACGGTATCTATAACTTTCCCATGCTCTAACCATGCAGGTATATAAATCTAATGGCTCATACCGATCAAAACAGAAGCCTGTACCTTGGTCATGGATGGGGTCATGGAACTGGACAGTATCCACAAGACCACCTGTGCGCCTAACAATGGGAATACAACCGTAACGCATGGCGATCATCTGAGCGATCCCGCAGGGTTCAAAGCGACTGGGCATCAAAAAAGCATCACAACCTGCATAAATTCTCCGAGATAGAGAGGCATTGTAGAGAATTTGGGCGGACATTCTGCCGCTATATTTGGAGGCAATCTGCCAGAGTTGAGTTTCGTAGTAGCGATCGCCTGTGCCTAGGACAATGAATTGCACATCACTGTAGGAAAGAAATGGTTCTAAAATTTGCAGGAGTAAATCAAAGCCTTTCTGTTCCACTAGGCGGGTAACCATGCCAATCAAGAAAATATGAGGGTTTTGGGTGATGCCCAGTTCTTCTTGAAGGGCAAGTTTGTTTTCAATCCGATCGTCTAGAGTCTCAATACTGAAATTCTTGGTGAGGGCCCGATCGGTGGCGGGATTATAAAAATCCGTATCAATGCCGTTGAGGATGCCGACGGGGCGTACTTTTTGAATCAAAGCCTCTAACCCTTCTCCATAGGCAGGTGTACAAATCTGTTGCGCATAGGTGGGGGAAACGGTGTTCACTCTGTCGGCATATTTGATGCCGGCGGCGAGGGCATTGGGAGCTTGCATATACCAGGGCACCCAAGTAATCTGTTCCAAACGCCATTGCCACGGTCCTTGGTACGCCAGATTGTGAATAGTGAAGACTGTGCCAATATCGGAAGTCTGGTGCATCCATGCGGGGATCATGCCTGTGTGCCAATCGTGGCAGTGAATCAGATTAGGTTTCCAGTAGTTCCAAGCCAGTTCTGCGGTCGCATTGGCAAAAAAAGTAAACCGCCAGTCTTCGTTCTCCCCATTGTAAATATAGGGACGATGAAAACAGGGATGATCAATGAGATAAAGGGGAACATCGGTGTGGGGCAGGGTGGCCTCTAGGACTTCGAAGTTTTGAAACATACAATTGCCCGCCCATACCCGCCGGGGTGGGTCGCTGAGTTTTTCATGGATAAAGCCATAATTGGGCAGCGCAATCCTGACATCGTGCCCCATCTGCCGCAGGACGGGTGGTAGTGCCCCGACCACATCTGCCATGCCACCTACCTTGGCGATCGGTGCCGCTTCCGCCGCCGCAAATAAAATTTTTATGCCCATTGCCTAGAGATCAAAACCTGCTTGTCTAGTCTCTCACAAGATTTGCACGGGCGGGCTAATTTGTGCCCATTCTGCAGGGGTGTAGGTCTTCAACTGCAGGGCGTGGATCGCTCCGCTGTCAAAATAGGGTTGCAACACTTGATTGACTAGCCTCTGCTGTTTGACCATGCTTAAGCCATTGAATTGGGCTGATACCACGATCGCTCCAAAGTGTTGACCATCTTGCAGAGGATTCTCCACCTGAACGATCGCATCAGGAAAGGCACTCAAAATCAATTCGCGGATTTGGGCAGTGGTCATAGGACTGGCAGTAACACTACTCCCTAGTTTACTGTATGCAGACAGCCCGTGCCATGACACAGTTGGCAAGTGGGGTCGGGATGATTACCCGCAACCCATCCTGATAACCCATCAAGTAGGCAGTTTCCGCTACGCGCAAGCTGAGATTGGTCAAAGCCAGAGCTACATCAGTGATTTCCAAGTAAAATTTCTCCAAAGCACGCAATAGGGGTTCGGGAATCACAGGCATCTATTTTTCCTCCATATATTCCATATATTCCATATATGAGTGGGGCGCATAAATGTTAAGTTTCCTTGCAGTTGGTTATTTATGCTTGCTGTTACTATAACTAGCATACTCGGAAAAATGTAAAGACGGATACATTCGGCAAATATCTATCCGAATAGGGATAAGATCGAGGAGAACTTGGGATCCTAGGACAGGGAATGGCTTGAAGCTCTGGGGATACCGTCAAAAAGGCAGGAGTGAACATATGTTGCGCGTGGGTGTACCGAAAGAAATAAAGGCGGAAGAATATCGGGTGGGACTGACTCCCAGTGCGATCGCTCGATTAGTGGAAGGGGGGAGTGAAGTGTTAGTGGAAGTGGGGGCGGGGCTAGGGGCAGGCTTTACTGATTTGGAGTATCTGGAAACAGGTGCGACCTTGGTGGCTGATGCTCAGTCAGTATGGCAAGCAGATTTGGTGGTCAAGGTCAAAGAACCCCAGCCCAGCGAGTATCCCTACCTGCGCCCCGATTTGATTTTATTTACCTATTTGCATTTGGCGGCAAGTCGGGATTTGACGATGGCACTGCTGAAATCCCATGCCTGTTGTGTTGGCTATGAAACCGTACAACTCAGCACTGGGCAACTTCCCCTACTTGCGCCTATGAGCAAAATTGCGGGGCGATTGGCTACCCAGTACGGGGCACATTTTCTCACTAAACACCAAGGGGGCAGGGGGGTATTACTGGGGGGTATTGGCGGGGTGGCGCCGGGACAGGTGTTGATTTTGGGTGGGGGGGTAGTAGGCACTGAGTCGGCAAAGGTGGCGATCGGGATGGGGGCAGAGGTTACGATTTTGGATGTCAATCTCGATCGCCTCGCTGAACTAGAAACAATCCTAGGGGGAAAAGCCAAGTTACTTTATAGTCAGCCCGCTACCATTGCAGAGACAATCCAACAGGCAGACCTAGTGGTGGGGGCAGTGCTAGTGGCGGGTGCAAGAACGCCTGTATTAGTACCAGCCGAGTTAATCCCCACCATGCGCCTAGGAGCAGTCATCATTGATGTAGCTGTGGATCAGGGGGGGTGCATTGCCACCATGCGTTTAACTTCCCACAGTCAGCCCACTTATACAGTAGATGGGGTATTGCACTGTGGCATTCCCAACCTGCCGGGAGCAGTAGCCCGCACCGCCACCCAAGCCCTAGTGAATGCTACTTTTCCCTATGTGCAAGCCTTTGCTAAGTATGGTAAATCTGCCCTGGACTTGAACCCCGCCCTTGCTAAAGGGGTAAATATTGATGGGGGTAAACTGGTGCACCCCGAAGTGATCAAAGCCTTCCCTGACCTTGCATAAATTAAGTCGGGCTAGTAATTGCCTTGCATACATTTTGATGCAGTAGGTATTATGATGCTACCTATGACAGCAGTAGAACATGTGGATACGCCACTAGCGATCGTCGCCGAGAACCTCAGCAAAACCTATCGGGGGGGATTTTGGCTGGAACAGCGGATTCAGTCTCTGCACAGTTGTTCCCTGACTGTGCCCCAAGGGGAAACTTTTGGCTTACTGGGGCCCAACGGTGCAGGCAAAACTACTCTCTTGAAAATTCTGCTGGGGATCATTCAGCCCACTACAGGTACAGGCAAAATTTTGGGACTACCCCTGGGGGATCACGCCACTAAGCAAAAAATCGGCTATCTCCCCGAAAACGCCTACTATTACGATTATTTGACAGGCTGGGAACTCTTAGATTTGATGGGCAGTTTGTTTGGCATTCCCCACAGCCAGAGACGACAGCGGATCGCAGAACTACTTGACCTAGTGGGTCTAGCCCAATCGGTTGCCCGCAAAAAACAACTGCGCCAATACTCCAAAGGCATGGTACAGCGCATCGGGTTGGCACAGGCATTGATCAACGAACCAGAAGTAATTTTCCTTGATGAGCCGATGTCGGGTCTCGATCCCGTCGGTCGCTACCAAGTGCGAGAAATTATTCTCATGCTCAAAAAGCAAGGCAAAACCGTCTTTTTCAATAGTCATATTCTCTCTGATGCTGAACTAATTTGCGATCGCATTGGCATTCTCAATAAAGGAGAACTGATTGCCTGCGGTAAACTCACTGAATTATTGGGCACAGCAGAGGGGTATCAGGTCAAGGGCACAGGGGGCGATCCTGAACAATTGAAATCTTGGCTCACAGGCTTGGAATGGCAGGCAGAACATTGGTCTGGTTATT
The DNA here is from genome assembly GCA_046295715.1 of Pseudanabaenaceae cyanobacterium. GTDB lineage: Bacteria > Cyanobacteriota > Cyanobacteriia > Pseudanabaenales > Pseudanabaenaceae > JBKBMU01. Next base: position 218,011 of record JBKBMU010000002.1, on the reverse strand, counting down.
TGACAGGGGATTATTATCAATTTATTACAGCTATTAAAGATATGGATGGGGTGATTCTGGAGATGAAGCGATCGCAACAGAGTTTAGAAGAATTTTTTATTGAGCAGATTCGCAAACCAAGAAATCATCATGGCTAGCTTACAACTCTGGAATTCATCCAAGCTGACTCGCACTTTTACTTTGGCTTGGCTGGCAGTGGCTACCACATTGGGGCAGACAGCAGTTGTAGCTGATAACAGCCTCTCGCGGGTATTGCGTCAGAACCGCCTACAAGTGGGGGTAGATGCTAGGATCGGCGCGCCCTATCTATTTTGGAACAGTCGTACCCGTTACCTAGATGGCTTTGAGTGGGAAATTGCCAGAGAGTTGGCGGCACAACTGAAAGTCGATATCCGCCCCGTGCAAATTCCGTGGACAAACCAGCCCGACCAATTGCGCCAACGGCAGATCGATATCATTATCAGTGTGCGCGAGCAGGGCAGTTTAGACGCTAATCTATTTGCTGAAAGCCAGCCCTACTACCGTAGTTCCCAGAGAATCCTCGTCCGCCGTGATCTGGGCAATGTCAATAATTTGCGCGGCCTGATCGGCAAACGGGTGGGGGTACTCCCCAACAGTGGCGGCGCAGCTCTGGTGGAAACCTACAACAAAAATCGCGGGAATGCAGTGCGGGTCTTTAGTTCCCCTGACCTCGATCGCATGGTGCAACAATTATTGAACCGCCAACTAGATGCCCTGATTTTAGATGAACCTGTAGCCGTCTGGCAGGCACAGCAACGACCCCAACTGCAAATTGTGGGCAGACCAGCCCTTGCCATTAACCTAGTAGTAGTGCTAAATAAAGAAGATGTCAGCCTTAGGCAGGCGATCGATCGGGCACTCACCGAGCTTCAACAAAATGGTAAGCTAGAGCAAATACTCAGGAGATGGCAATTATGGCAGTCCCAGCAGTTTTCAAGGTAGAGCGCGGCATACCCATCCATAAACTCCATGACCACTATGCCATACTGGGCTTGCCCCTCACTGCTGACAGTGCCCAAATCCGTGCCCGTTACCTCAGCATTGTCAAGATACTCCACCCCGATGTATTCGGACGCACCCCTGAACAGAAGTTATTGGCTACTGGGATTCTCTCTAAGATGGTTAATCCTGCCTATCAGATATTGAACAATGAGCGGGAGCGGAACGAATACTTGGCGACCCTGAGACTATTGGGCAAATCTTTACAACAGAAACAAGAAATACCCCAAGTTACGGGGGAATTACCGCAACGACTGCTAAAAATGCCCCATGAGTATACCTACACTCAGTACATCCAACAATTGGCTGAAAAACAATACGAGGTGATGGAGGTAGAAACCTTACTGAAGGTGATCGGGGACTTGAGCGAATTAAACCTTGTGTTTATCAGTACTCAACAAAACTTGACTTTCATCAGTACGCTCGGTGCGCCTACCCCTGCGGCTACAGTTGCCCCTACACCTGCCCCCGCCCCTCCCCCCCCCAAGCCTAAGGTTTCCCCTGCCCAGCGCAATATCCAAATGGCGGAAATTCTGATGGCGAAAAAACAGTGGTCAGATGCCCTCAAGGAATTGCAGGCAGGCAGTAAACTCGATCCCGAAAATGCGCGCATCTACGGCTTGATGGGTCTTAGCTACATGAAGATGGACAACCACTACCAAGCCAAGACCTTTTTCCAGAAAGCCCTCAAACTTGATCCCAAGGAAGAGAATGCGGTAGAACATCTGAACAAAGTGGAAGCCGCCCTCAAGGCCTCCGCCCAAGCTAAGGAAAAGAAAGGCGGTGGACTGTTTGGCTGGGGCAAAAAATGAGCAGTCTGCTTGCCCAACTCTGCAGTTACAGTCAAATAGTAGTAGATGCTGGCGACCTGCACACGATCGCCACTTTTCAGCCCAGTGAGATCATGGTTACCCCTGCCTTAATCCTGTCCAGTGTGCAACAACCCCAGCACCAAGGGGCGATCGACCAGTGTTTACACACTGCCCAACAACAACTAGGCAAGTCTGCCTCCCCCCCACAGATTATCAGCACTGCTCTCCAGCACTTGATTGCCTATTTTGCCAATACTATTTTGCAGATGAGTAAGGGACGGATTTCCCTGTGTATCGACTATCGCTTTGCCGACGATCCCCGGAATTTACTTAGTTATATCCAAAAGACATACAGCCTAGTCTCCTGTCCCGAGCGGGTACTGATCCAGCTACCTGCCACTTGGACAGGCATAGACACTGCCCACCACCTAGAACAACAGGGTATCCGTACCCACCTCAGTCTGGTATTTGGACTGCATCAGGTGATTGCCGCCAGTAAGTGCCAGCCTGCGCTCATTTCCATCCCTGTGGGGCGAATTTTTGACTGGTACAAACGGCAAGCAGATCAAACCGACCACAGCCCCTACATTGTTGCTGACTGCTACAACTATCTGCACAAGTACGGCTATGGCACTCGGATTATGGCTACTAGTTTTCGTAACCTCAATCAGGTTCTTGCCCTCGCAGGTTGTGATCTGCTGTGCGTTTCCCCTGCCCTCTTTACTGATTTGCACAAATCCCAAAGCCTCACCCGCCAACTCAGCCCCGATTGCGCCCAAGCTAGCAACTTGCCTCAGCTAACCCTAGACCAAGCCAGTTTTCACCGTTGGCATCAGACTAACCCCCTCGCCCTAGCCAAACTAGAAGAAAGTATCCACAGTCTCTCTCGCTCCCTTGCCAATTTAGAGAATATCTTTACTAAACGCTTACAAACCCTGCAAACAGGCAAAACTCTCAGTCACGCTATTCATTATATTTTTCAGACTTATGATCTGGACGGGGATGGGTATGTTACCCGTGAGGAGTGGGGAGGGAGTGATGCCGTCTTTGATGCTCTCGATCGGGACAAGGATGGGCGAATCACTCCCACGGAAATTGCGATCGGGCTAGGGATTCTGTTATTCCAGTAGTCTAGCTATAATTGTAAGAATAACTATTTTCGGGGTTTGCGATGCATACTAATTCCACGATCGCTATTTTGGATTTTGGTTCCCAGTACTCTCAGTTGATTGCCAGAAGAATTCGGGAGACACAAGTCTATTCGGTGATTTTGCCCTATAACACTTCTGCAGAAAGATTAGCAAAGATGGGAGTGAAGGGAATTATTCTTTCTGGTGGACCTAACTCAGTCTATGCGGATGGAGCGATCCAGTGCGATCGTGCCATTTGGGAATTGGGCATTCCGGTATTAGGGATTTGCTATGGCATGCAATTGATGGCAATGCAGTTAGGGGGGATAGTAGCTCCAGCGGCACGGGCGGAATATGGCAAAGCCAGTCTCTACATTGATGACCCGACGGATTTATTTACCAATGTGGAAGATGGCACCACCATGTGGATGAGTCATGGGGACTCAGTAACCAAACTCCCTGATGGTTTTGTTATTCTTGCGCATACAGATAATACTCCCTGTGCAGCGATCGCTGACCCTGAGCGCAAATTTTACGGCGTGCAATTCCATCCCGAAGTGGTTCACTCAGTAGGGGGCATGGCAATGCTGCGGAATTTTGTTTATCACATCTGCGATTGTAGTCCCACTTGGACAACCCAATCTTTTATAGAACAAGCCATAGCAGATGTACGCCAACAGGTGGGGAATAAGCGCGTGCTTCTAGCCCTGTCAGGGGGAGTGGATTCTTCTACTTTGGCATTTTTGCTACATCGAGCGATCGGCGATCAACTCACTTGTATTTTTATTGATCAGGGTTTCATGCGCAAATATGAACCAGAACGATTAGTCAAACTCTTTCGGGAACAATTTCATATTCCCGTGGAATATGTAGATGCCAGTGAGAGTTTTCTGGCACAGTTGAAAGGAGTAATCGATCCAGAGGAGAAGCGGAAAAGAATTGGACATGAATTCATTCGGGTATTTGAGCGGGAATCCCAAAGACTAGGGCCATTCGACTTTTTAGCACAGGGCACCCTCTACCCCGATGTGATTGAATCAGCAGATCAGAACGGTAAAGGGCCGCGAGTTGCCGTAAAAATCAAGAGCCATCACAATGTAGGGGGACTCCCAGAAAATCTCCGCTTTGTGCTGGTAGAACCCCTCAGACATCTATTTAAGGATGAGGTGCGCAAAGTAGGGTCAGCACTGGGCTTACCAGAAGAAATCGTCAAAAGACAACCCTTCCCCGGACCAGGCTTAGCCATTCGCATCATTGGTGAAGTTACCCCTGAGCGCTTAGAAATGCTTAGAGAAGCTGATTTAATTGTGCGCCAAGAAATCAATCGCAGTGGCATTTATAACCAACTGTGGCAAGCATTTGCCGTGCTCTTGCCTACCGTCAGAAGCGTAGGAGTGATGGGCGATCAGCGCACCTATAGCCATCCTGTAGTTCTGCGTTTGGTAACCAGTGAAGATGGCATGACCGCCGACTGGGCAAAAGTGCCCTACTCTCTTTTGGAAACCATTTCCAATCGGATTGTGAATGAGGTAAGAGGCATCAACCGCGTAGTTTATGACATTACTTCTAAACCCCCAGGCACCATTGAATGGGAATAAAAAACTCCTCTCAACTAGAGAGGAGTACAAGTGTAGAGGTGAGGAGTGAAACAGACTAGAAGCTAAACACTGTCCGTAGAGTGCCTACGAAGATGGTATTAGCAGACAGATTGCCTGGGTTGAAGATGAACTGAATGTCAGGAGTAATGCGGATGTTATCGCTGATGGGATAGTTATAGAACAGTTCTAGGTTGGTTTGTGTAGCTGGTGTACCCAGATTAGCTTGAGGCTGTGCCACCGCTACTGCCGCCAGTGCCCCCTCCTTGAACAGGTCGGGGAAAGCAAACCCCGCTTTCCAGTAGATAGGTGTCAAACTAGGAGTACCAGAGTTATTCCTAACCCCAGCTATACCGAAGCGACCAAATAAAGCTGCACCTCTGGCAAATGTCCACTCCAGGTTTGCCCCAAAAGCATCCAGTGTAGATGGTGAGCCAATAAAGACACTAGGACCTGTAGTCCCGTCTAGGGTAGCTCTGGTATATTGCAGTTTCAGGGCGAAGGGAATGTTGCCTGCGCGATCTTTGGGAGTGAAACCCAGCTCTACTGTGAACTGATTGTTTTCCCCAAATAAACCACCGGTGGGATTCCCTCCAGGGATAGTGATGCTAGCATTGCCAGCGTAGTACAAAGCACTGATATACAAAGCCCCTTGATTGGGAGTGTACTTGGCAAAAACACCAGCCCCATTACCAACCGCCACAGTCAGCGGGTTATTCAGGAAAACACCATTGGAAAAATCCACTACCTCGCTGTTGGCAAAACTGTTGGTATCAAAGAAGTCAGTGGGGGTAAGCACTGCCCCTACTGCCACCTCAATGTCCCTACCTACTGGGAAACTGTAGCGCAGGGTACTTAAGCCAAAGGTGTTAGGTTCAGAACCATAGGACAAGTTGTTGCCGTTATAGGCAGTGCCTGCGGTCAGTTGCGTAACTAATTGGTCTTTGCCCGTGAAGCTGGTGTTCAGGGTCAAACGGGAGCGGGCGACGGCGACGGTGTTTTGATTCGTAGCACCGGAGAAGGCAATGATCCCCTGACCTTCCAGTTTAGTAGTGGTAGAGAACTGTTGCGCTTCCAGAGTGGCAACCTTGCTTTCCAAGGTGTCCACCCTGCCTCTGAGGGTAGCTAGTTCCGCTGCAAATTCTTCTTGTAATTTTTGTAAGGTGGCGAGGTCTTCTTTGCTCACCTTGTCTGCCAAACCAGAGGCAATGATTTCATTGATCTTGTCCAAGCAGGCATTCAATCCGGCAGCAAACTCATAGCGGGTCATGGCTTGGTTGCCCCGATAGGTGCGATCGGGATAACCAGCTATACAGTTATAGCGTTCGACAAGGGATTGCAAAGCAGTAAATGCCCAATCGGTGGGGCGCACATCACTCAACTGGGAAATAGAGGTTACTTGGGACATGGCATCTCTGCCAGTCAAACGGCGAATTTGTGTACCTAGCCTATCCACATCAGTCGGGACTGGTTCGTTTGCTTGCACTGGCAAACCGGCAGACAACCCTGCTACACCCACCGCACCAGTTGTCGCTAAGAGAGGAAACAGTTTTTTCATGAGAGCACACTCCTCAGTACTAAGGTTGAAAAGTCTATTTTAATAATTTAGACTGTCTTTCCGAAAAAAGTAGTTCACAGCAAACTTCTTCTTAGTTCTTCCTTAAACAAGGGGATTTTTCTGAGTTTGACTGGCATGCTAAGGTTTTAGCATTGCGGCGCAGTTGGGCAGGTTTAATTCTTCTGAGGGCTGATCCCCGAAACTGGCAGTCCCATTGCTCATCAGTAATTTCAATCAGGTCAGTAAGCTGGGGAGATAAATTTTCAGGATAGGGCTGGAAATCAGGAATTAGAGAAGTAATAGGACGGCGATTGTAGGGGCACACTTCTTGACAGATGTCACAGCCTGCCACCCAGTTGTGCATATTTTGGGCAATAGCTGGGGGAATTTGGGGCTGGCGGTTCTCGATCGTATGGTAGGCGATACAGCGGTTGGCATCTACTATGTAGGGTTGGACTATGGCTTGGGTGGGGCAGGCCTGGATACAGAGTTGGCATTTGCCACAGTGATCGGGATGGGGACGATCGCTCTCTAGTTCCAAGTTGGTGAGTACTTCCCCCAAAAATACCCATGAGCCATATTCACGGGTGATGAGGTTACTGTGCTTGCCGATCCAACCGATGCCTGCCCGTTCTGCCCATGCTTTTTCGGTGATGGGGGCGGTATCTACGCACCAGCGGGTAATGATGCCTTCCCCCTGTGCCTCAAGCCAACGGCAGAGTTGTTTGAGCATTTTTCCCAATACCTTGTGGTAGTCTCTACCCCAGCCGTAGCGGGAAATTTTAGCGCGATCGGGGCTGGGGTCATGTTGGTGGGGGGTATAGTAGTTGAGGGCAACAGAGATGACAGATTTAACCTCTGGCATGAAGGCTTTGATGTCTTGGCGACGGGGATCAGCCATCCACTCCATGTCGGCGTGGTAGCCCTGCGCCAGCCATTCCTGTAGCCGCTCTTTTTCTAAACCTGTTTCTGCCCGACTAATGCCCACCTTGCTAAAACCAATCTCTATGGCTTTTTGTTTGACCGCTGGGGCAGAAACATTCATAGCTGAGTCAGAACCAGGGCGTACCATCTGCGGGGATCGGTAAAAACCTTAATAGTAGATAAGCCAATCCTCTGCAACTCTTGACATAGTTCTTGAGGCACAAATTTACGGGAAATTTCTGTGCGGATCAGTTCCCCTGTTTGGAATTGTAGAGTCAATCCCAATTCTTGGAGTTTGACCATTTGGGGTTGGCGACTGATTAAATACATCTCGATCTGTTTTTCTTGCTCATTGTAAATAGCCTGATGGCTGAATAAGTCTACCTCAAAATTACCAACAAAGCGATCATTTAGGTGTGCCAAAATGTTGCGGTTAAATTCTGCCGTAACTTGTACTCGATCATTATAGGCTCTGTATAAAATATCTCGATCTTTGTGGCAGTCTACTCCTAAGAGGAAATAATCACCTTTGTTCATGGATGCAGTGATTTGCTGAAATAGAGCATGGGACTCCTGAGCAGTAAAATTACCGAGACTGCTTCCCAGAAAACAAAAGAGACGACTGCCAGCTGCAGGGGGATCGGGCAACTTGCGCAGTGCCACTTGATAGGTAGCTACGATCCCATGCACTGTTAAGGTAGGATATTCTAATAATAAATTCTGGGCGGTGTCATATAGCATCCCGCCACTAATATCGATCGGCACATAGTTAAAACTTTGGTTGATCTCTGTAAAAGCTGACAGCAGAATTCTAGTTTTTTTGGAACTACCGCTCCCCAGTTCAATTAACTGCTTAGCTTGGGTCAGTTGGGCTATAGTTTCAGCATTTTCTCTGAGAATCTGTGCCTCAGTGCGGGTCAGATAATACTCTGGTAGTTGGCAAATCTGTTCAAACAAAAGGGAGCCGCGATCGTCATAAAAATAGTAGGCAGGAATGGTTTTGGGATCCCCAGTCAGACCTGCAATCAGCTCTTGGGGATCAGGGGGAGTAATTTGACTAGCTTGGTCGATAGTTAGGCGATTGAGATCAACAAGTTGAGGCACACAAATAGTCATAACTAGTACAGGGGTCACTAGTAAAATCCTGCCCAGTCAGGGTTTATTTCTCCATCCCTCTGAGGGTAAGTTATCTACCTAGAACTCATCATCACTGCCGAACAGCCTAGCGCGCAATACGCCCAAATCTAGCTGTTCCGCCGTCAAACATTCCACCTCAAAACAGGCTAGATAGTGCTCTGGGCGAGGTTTACCTTTAGCTGCCCCTGTAACCCCCATTGCCACCATCACCACACAACGGTTGTTAAGCTGGAGACAACGCTGTTTCCATTGGGTGAGTGCTTCTGTGATTTTTCGATCTTGCAGTGGAAATTCAGCAAATAGTTGCAATTCGCCATTGCCCAACACCAGCATTCCCAACTCAAACGGCTCATCTAAGGGGGATTCCGCTGGATTAAACCCTACCCCTCTCAGCCCGCCCCGCTGTTCAATTTCTTGGAGGAGGGCGATCCCTTTGGAACGGGTAGTCTGAATCAGTAATGCGGACATACCCGTATCTTGGCGTGTATATTCCCCTGAACCCAGCTTGTGATAGATGGGCAGTTTTTCCAGTATCTCAATGGTTTCCCAACTGACTTCCTGCAACTTGGTTAGAGTTTTGGGCGGGATTAGGTCGTCCCGCACAATCGGCGGTTCTTCTTCTGAGACTAGATCAAACAGCTCTTGGGTAAGCTCGGGCATCGTGCGCACTGTGATTTGGTGCTTGCCTTGGGGTGAACTAATTTCATAGACCCCACGACAATCTGGGAAATTATTGAGAATAGAAGTGTTATTAGCCGCCAAGGTCTTGCGGTGCTGGCGATAAAACTGACTGAAAGCATTGAGGGCAATCGTCATTGCCATCGCCTCTTCTTCGTATAAGTATGACCGCCCCCCTTCCAAAGGATGCAGTGAGCCGAAAATCGGACGCACTTCCCTAAGCAGCCAGCCATGCATCTGTAAAAAACGATCCTCAGCGATCCCCTCCCCCTCTACCGTCTCAAACAAATTAAATAAACAATCCTGCCCCAAGAAAGTCTCTTCCAGCACTTCCCCTTCTTGGCTGGCAAGCAGTTTTTGGCGGAATTTAATCAGCGAAGAATAAGAACGATATAAAATAATTCCCTGTTCCAAGCCCAGTCGTCCCATCACCACCACAAAGAAATTTTCAATGTCCCAACAGTTCATCTCAATACAGACCACTTGGTGATCCCAGAACACTTCCCAAGGGGCACTTTGCCAAATTTGGGCAGACTGAGCCAGTAGCCCATTTGCCATCGCTGGGGGGATCATGGGTGGTTCAGCCAAACTGTGTTCAATGATGTTGGCAAAAATATCCTCAATCAGGGGCAATTCTTCTGCGTATTCCACCTGAATCTTCAAATCTTGGAGAATGCCCCGCAAATAAAACTGTAGCTCCCGATCGCGCACCAGAATTCTTTTGGGTAAGGAGGGTTGGGAGGGACCTTGGGGGCGTTCCATCGCTTGAATCAAACTGCGCACAAAGGCTTCTTGACCTGCATTAGGATCAACCACATCCATTGCCCTGACTACGCCCTTGGTAGCATCCACCCAAAGAATACACTGGGGCTGTTCCTTGTGGTCGGTGTGCCCCAGATGCACAACGTTGGAGCTGTCGCTGTGGGAGTAAGGTCGGCGAGGCAAAGTGCGGCGATCCCCCTCCCACAGTGAGTCGGTAGCCCGCAGTTTGGCTAGATTGCGTAAGGTTGCACTATTTAAGGTGGTCATACTCGCCCTGATAATAAATGCCCATGAAATGATTGTACAATTGCGGTGTAGATAACCTTTGTAATACTGTGTTAGCAGGTTGTAGTCATGGATGAACTGTCGCCTATCTTACAAGAGTTGTTCAACTACCCTATCGCTTTTCTGGGTGGATTTACTTCGGGACTGCTCAAACTAAGGCTGGAGGACGATCCCCTCAAAAGCTGGCTAAAGCAGCAGGGTATTGACACCCCTAAGCCCACGGATCACAAGCCCACAGGTCCCCAGTCCATTGCTATTGAGTAGTTTATGTGGTTAGAGTATTTAATTGTAGCAGTGGCTCTAGTAGTTGCCTACTTGTTGGGGTCAATTCCTACGGGTTACCTAGTGGGCAAGTGGTCAGGCATTGACATCAGAGAGCATGGCTCTGGTTCTACAGGTGCGACTAATGTCTGGCGGGTGCTGGGCAAAACTAAGGGGATCGCTGTATTTGTAGTGGATTTTAGTAAGGGTATAGGCGCGATCGCCCTGTGGCAGTGGCTGGCTCAGTTTACTCCCTATTTCCAGCCATGGCAGGACTGGCTTACGGTAGGGATCGCCTTCCTTGCGATCGTGGGGCATAGTTTACCCGTCTGGATCAACTGGCGGGGTGGTAAATCCGTAGCTACGGGGCTGGGCATTCTCTTCTGGCTGAACTGGCAAACGGCGCTGGTGGCTTTGGGCATCTGGCTAGGCATCATGGCAGTAACTCGCACCGTCTCTTTAAGCTCAATCGTAGGAGCAGTATCAGCCCCCATATGCCTTGTTTTATTTCATGCCCCCCTTGCCTACCAATTATTGGCAGGCATAGCAAGTATATACATTCTCTGGACACATCGCAGTAACATCCAGCGATTGCGCAAAGGCGAAGAATATAGTTTTCATCCCAAACCCGAATCCCCAAATTGAGTAATTGAGCAGTTTAGGCTAGCATATTTTAGGGATGGGTTAGTAGCTCAGCTGGATAGAGCAACTGCCTTCTAAGCAGTGGGTCGGGGGTTCGAGTCCCTCCTAACCCGTTAGGAAAACGTACAGGGAATTGGGCTAGGCTAAACATTCTCCCTTACTGACTTATGGCATAGCAACGGCTTAGCTTAATGCCGATACTAATAAACAGGGAGTATCGTCAATTTTAGTACCCCCCAGTTTGTAAGGTGAGATACTTTTGGAGGGGGCAGATGGAGGAAGAAGCGCCTATTTAGTTTTTTACTTTCTCCCTCTATGGGCGAGAGGCGCAAACCCAAACTAGAGCTTCGCCCCCGTGCTCCCCTTGCCAAAAACTTTTCCAATCAGAAGTTTAGGTGAGGTTACTGACTGAATAGCCATGAGCAGAAGAATTAGAAGCACCAGACCCCCCTCAAGGGAAGAGATACTCTTGGGTTGGGATGGGGATGACAGGAGTGTGGCTGGTAATGAGTTTTTAGCAAGGGCAGTCAAAACCACAGGTCAAATTGTCCAGAAAGGGAATAGGAGGCGGGGAGTGTCTTGCCATCTGGTGGTGGAGTATGTTTTGCCAATGGGCGCAGAGTCCAGTACACTTCCCAAGCTGGTCATGACCTTTCCCCTTACAATGTAGGCGATCGAGTGTGCCCCAGACCCTACTACCGCTAGACTGGTTGACGATCAGGATTTGTGGTAGGGGCATTTTCCAGGTGAACCTTGCCCTGGATTTGGCAAGATATTTAGGATATACCAGCTACAGATGTGAAGCTTTGCCTGATTCCGAACCCAGGTTAAAATAGCGGTATGAGTACCAGCCTATTTTTAGAAGAGTATGAAGTAGTGGTAGTGGGGGCAGGGCACGCTGGCTGTGAAGCCGCCCTTGCCTCAGCGCGCATGGGTAGAAAGACTCTGCTTTTGACCCTGAACCTCGATCGCATAGCTTGGCAACCCTGTAACCCAGCGGTGGGTGGCCCTGCCAAATCCCAGTTGGTACATGAAGTGGATGCCTTGGGGGGAGAGATTGGCAAAATCACCGATCGCACCTATTTACAAAGAAGAGTTCTGAATCGGTCTAGAGGCGCGGCAGTGTGGTCATTGCGTGCCCAAACTGATAAGCGGGAATATGCCCGAGAGATGAAAAATGTGGTGGAAAATCAACCCCATCTGCAGGTGCGGGAAGGTACGGTTACTCGCTTGATCGTGGAGCACGATCGCATCAGGGGTGTAGAAACTCAATTTGGTGTCGCCTATGCCTGCAAGGCAGTGATTCTGACTACAGGCACATTTTTGAATGGCAAAATTTGGATTGGTAGCCGTTCCATGAGTGCAGGAAGAGCGGGAGAGTTTGCGGTTACGGGTTTAACAGAACAACTCAAGGAATGGGGTTTTACTGCCGATCGTCTAAAAACGGGTACACCGGCGCGAGTGGATAAAAGAACGGTAGATTTCAGCAAAATGGAAGTGCAACCCCCCGATCCTGAAGATAACTGGTTTAGTTTTGATCCCAGTGCTTGGGTGAAGCGGGAAGAGATGAATTGCTATCTCACACGCACTACCCCCGAAACCCATCGCATCATCAGAGAAAATTTACATCTGACACCGATCTATGGGGGATTTATTGACTCTAAAGGACCCCGCTATTGCCCCAGCATTGAAGACAAAATAGTGCGCTTTGCCGATAAAGAATCCCATCAGATTTTTATTGAACCTGAAGGTAGAGATATTCCTGAACTATATATTCAAGGCTTCTCTACAGGGATGCCTGAGCCGATTCAATTGCAGATGTTGCGAACACTCCCCGGTTTAGAGAATTGTCAGATGTTGCGTGCCGCCTACGCCGTGGAATATGACTATCTACCTGCTACCCAATGTTATCCTACCTTGATGACTAAGAGAATTGCCGGCTTATTCTGCGCAGGGCAGATCAACGGCACTACAGGCTATGAAGAAGCCGCCGCCCAAGGGATTATAGCGGGGATCAACAGTGCTCTGTATGTCCGCGATCAGGCGATGATTACTCTCCCCCGAGAATCCAGTTACATCGGTACATTGATTGATGACCTCTGTACAAAGGAACTGCGAGAACCTTATAGAATGCTCACCAGCCGTTCCGAATATCGGCTCTGTCTGCGGTCGGATAATGCCGATCGCCGTTTGACACCAATTGGTAGAGAAGTTGGTTTGATCGACGATCGCCGCTGGCAGTTATTCCAAGAGAAACAAGCCCGCCTTGCCAGTGAACAGGAGCGATTACAGACCACTCGCATCAAGGAACAGGATCCACTAGGAAAACAGATAGCAGAGGAACTGCACCAAACTATTAAAGGTTCAATCACCCTAGCTGATTTACTGCGGCGGCAGGGAGTAGAGTATGTTGACCTCGATCGCTACGGTTTAGGGAATGGTGCATTAACGCCCCAAGAAAAACTGGCTACAGTCACTGAGATTAAGTATGCGGGTTATATTCAACGGCAACAGCAACAAATAGAAGCAGTTCTGCGTCATAGCCAACGTGCTTTGCCACCCCATCTCGACTACAGCCAAATTCATACTCTTTCCAAAGAGGCAAGGGAGAAATTGAATCACATCAAACCCCTGACCATTGGTCAAGCTAGTCAAATTGGGGGCGTTAGCCCTGCCGACATCAATGCTTTGATGATTTACTTGGAACAGACTAAGCTATCTCAGTTAGCTTCTTGAGTTCAGAGTTTCAAGTTAATAATGTTGGGGGTGAGGGGGCAGTGCCCCCCTTGGGGATTTCACCCCCAAACCCTTTTGCAAAATCATTACTTATTTGATACTCTTTTGATACTCTCCTTAAGTTTATGCCCGCAGTTTATCTAGTGTTTAATACCATCGCTCTCATGCTCATCCTCCTACCTTGGTTGGTGTTGTGGGGACTGCGCATAGATTGGCAATTTTGGTCTTGGCAGAGACTACTGGAACTGCCCATGGTGATCCTCCTTGCCCTCGCCAGTGTCTTCCTGATGTTTCGCCTCACTGAGTTCTACGGGAAATTATTCAACGCCCAGTTCCCTACTTCACTGGAATTAGGGGGATTATTTATTGGGATCGTCCTCGCTATTCTCTATCCGTGGGGCATATTGTGGGGCTACATAGTAGGTTTTAGATTATTCCCTGCATGGCACTGGCCAATTGGGATCGCCACTTGCCTGTTGTGGACAGTAGGGGTTTTCTTCTTGGGTTACGGTTGGGCACTCCGAGAAGCCAATAAGCTCTAATCTTCAGAGGAGAAGTTGAGAACCTACTCGCCGATGGGAATCGGGCCGCGCCGTTGGTGATCGCTGATGGAGCCTAACAAAAACTGGCGCAGGTGTTGCACATAGGGGGACTCAAACATTGCCAGTTTGTCAAGGGCATCTTTGAGGGTGAGGGACTGGCGATAGAGCAGGCGGAAGGCTTCTTTGATGGCTTGTTGTTCGGTTTCAGGCACTTCAGCACGGTCCAAGCCGACTTTGTTGATAGCCCTGACCCGGGAGGGATTGCCTTCTACCACCATAAAGGGGGGCACATCCCGCTCCACCCTACTCATGCCCCCCACCATGGACAGTTTACCGATGTGTACAAACTGGTGCACACCCACCATCCCGCCGATCCTCGCTTGAGATTCCACCTGCACATGCCCCCCCAAAGATACGGCATTGGTAATAGTTACCCGATCGCCAATCACACAATCGTGCCCAATGTGGGCATAAGCCAGAATCAGATTGTTATTGCCAATGCGGGTAGCCTGTCCCTCATGGTTGGCACAGTTGATGGTTACATACTCCCTGATGCGATTATCATCGCCGATGATCACCCGACTGCGCTCGCCTGTGTATTTCTGGTCTTGGGATTCTAGCCCGATCGCCGCCCCCGGAAAAATCTGATTCCGTTCCCCTATTTCTGTCCAGCCCTCAATGATGGCATGATGCCCCACTACCGTGTGTGCACCAATTTTGACATCACCACCAATCACAGCATATGCCCCAACTTTGACCGTAGGATGCAGGTCAGCCCCAGGATGCACGATCGCTGTAGGGTGAATTTCCGGTGCAGAGAGATGGGACACAACCATAACCATAACCACTGGGCGCGCTACTATAACAGCATACTTTACATATCGATCAGGGAAAACATCATTTCTCCTTCACAGGCAACCTGCTCCTCGACTGCCGCTTGGGCTTGCATTTTCCCAAATTTAGCGCGCAGTTGCAGGAGTTGAGCTGTGATTACCAACCTATCCCCGGGCAGGACAGGGCGACGAAATTTTACCTTATCCACACCTGCAATCACTGATAATTTCCCCTTAGCCGCAGGCATCTGGGTTAAGATGATACCCCCCACCTGTGCCATTGCTTCAATTAGGAGCACCCCTGGCATGATCGGGCGCTGTGGGAAGTGCCCCTGAAAAAATGGCTCATTGATGGTTACATTTTTAATACCCACTGCCAGTTTGCCGGGCACTAGCTTGGTAATTTTATCTACCAAGAGAAAGGGGTAGCGGTGGGGCAGTAAACCCAAGATCGCTTGACTATCAAGCTGAATAATAGTGTCTGGGTGATGATCCAAAAGCATAATCTTTAGCGACGCTGTAACAGAGTTGGCAGTGGAGTTGATGACTGGCTTTGTAGGCCACATAGTGAGCGATCGGGATATGACCCAATAAACTCAAGTCTCCTATTAAGTCTAAGAGTTTATGGCGACAAGGTTCATCAATAAATCTTAAGGGCGGGTTCAGCCACTTTTGATCATCGCAGACAATGGCATTGTCTAAGCTCCCGCCTTTGATCAAGCCCTGGGATCGCATCGCCTCAATAAATTGCACAAGGGTAAAAGTGCGGGCGGGGGCAATGGCCTCGGCATATTCTGCGTCCTGCTCAGGTATCCAAGTAAACCACTGTCTGCCAATGGCTTGGCTGGGAAAATCAATGCCGTAGGTAAATTTAAGCTGGTGACTGGGCACAGCTGTAACCAAACTCTCCCCCTGGTAAACTGTATAGGCTTTACTGAGGGAAACCGCAGGTTGATCCAGATGTTGGGATATGACTCCTACAGCTTGGATCGCTTTGACCCACCCTTGGGCTGAACCATCCAAAATAGGCATTTCTACTAGGGGGCTGGGGCTGGTAACCCCAATCACCACATCACTGACACCCATGCCCCACAAAGCTGAAAGTAAATGCTCGATCGTCCTAATTTTGACCTGTGCCCCCTTCAACTCTGTAGATAGCTGGGTAGCATGGACAGAGCTAATCTGTGCAGGTACAGTTTCTACCCCATCTGGGTACTGCACCCGAAATACGCGACCAGTGCGCTCCTCAGCAGGGTGCAAGGTGACGGTGATCTCCGTACCTGTGTGCAAGCCAATGCCTGAGATAGAAATAGACTGGGCGATCGTCGGCACTAGAATTTTTCTCCTAAGCCAAAACTAATCTGACTGCCGCCCGTGGTGAGGTTGATGCCGTAGTCAATGCGGATCGCACCCAACGGTGACTGAATGCGCAGACCCACCCCATAGCCCGACCCATCCCCCGGTTTGAGGCGCACCCCCGCAGGATTGCCGATCACACTGGCACCAGAGCCGAAATCCGTGCCATAGTCAAAGAACAGCACCCCACCGATGATATTAAATACAGGAAAGCGATATTCAGCCGAGACCACGCCAAAACTGCGCCCACTGCCGATCCTGCCTTCTTCCCAGCCCCGCACCGAATTAGAACCACCGATCTGGAAAGCATCATAGGGAGGAAAAGTCCCGATCACCGTACCTCCTTGGACATTGAAAGCCAGAGTCTGCGCCCCTTCAGCAAAATTGACAAAACTAACAGGTATATAAAAACTATAACTTGCCCTGAGGCGGTTATACAGCAGAGACCCTGACCCAAAGGGTAAGGCCTGCTCCGTGGCCAAGCGCAACACTGAACCGCTAGTAGGGCGATTGGGATCGTCCCTTTGATCCACAGCATAGGCAAATTGCAGAGTAAACAGGTCATCTTGCCCATCGGCACTCACAGTCAGGGGATTGCCCAGCACATCCAGTGGTCTGATTGTACCCTCAGCATCAGCAATGCTGACCCGCTCGTAGCGTAACCCTAGAGAAGCAGTAGTGCGACTGTCCAGGGGACGGGAAAAGCTAATGCCACCCCCTAAACGATTTACCCGCGCCGTTTCATTGAAAGGGCCTACCCCCACTGCCCCATCAAAGACAAAGCTAAATATACGGCGGCTAAAAGCATTGGCTGTAAAAGAGGTGCGGTTGGGATCACCCCCGATCCAAGGGTCAGTGAAACTGAGGTCAAACAGTAGGTCCCGTTCCCCGACTTGAATATCAGCGGCTACTTTTTGGTTGTTGCCGCCAAAGTTCTGTTGCTGAAAACTCAGCGTCCCAAAGAAACCCGTAGCAGAACTCAAACCAGCCCCCAAGGCGATCGAGCCTGTATTTCTTTCACGGACATTGACAGTAACTATCACTTTGCGGGGGTCAGTACCGGGGTCTAGTTTCAGGTTTACATCGTCAAACAAACCCAAACCAAACACCTTTTGCAGGTCAGACTGCACCACATTGCGATTGAACACCTGCCCCGGTTGTAGGCTCAATTCACGGGTAATAATGAACGGACGGGTAGCACCTGTGATCGGGCGACCTTCCCCATCAACTGTCTTACCTTCTTCATTTAAGAAAGCCACCCGAATATCTTCTACCAGCCCTTCCGCAACTACTAGGGTGATCCTGCCATCGGGTTGCGCTCTAATATCCACCACTTGAGCAAGGACAAAGCCCCGGTCTTGATAGGATTTTTCCAACGCCTGCACTGCTTCCCGCACTTGGCGCAGGTTGATAATCTTACCCACTTGATTGGCAAACAGGCGATCGATAATGTTGGGTTCAAGGGCAGCAGAAGTGCCTTCCGTTTCCACTGATTTGAGAATCGGGTTAGGTTGTACCAAAAAAGTAATGCGCACCCCAATATCCGTATCTTCGGGTTGGGCATTGACTGCGGTAAAAAAGCCCAGATTGAATACTCTTTGAATATCCTCTTGGATACGGCGGCGGGTGGTCAATCTGCCCGGTTTGGTGGTAATTGTGTCATAGACCAGTTTTTCAATTTCTGGGGGCAGGGGCACATCCCCTTCATTTTTGACAAACACTTCCCCCACTAATACTTCTGGTTCAGGGGCTTCAGGGGGAATCAGGGGCGGGACACCTTGGGCGAGGGTGCTTAGGCTAAAGGTTGCCGTACTGGTGCAGGCAAACAGCGAAACTATGAGTAGCTTCTGAGCCAGTTGAGGAAGTGTACCAATGACTTCAGCCATAGAAAACCCGTAAATTCCTTAATTAGTATCCACTATTAGCCAGATTTTGCAATACTCTGTAAATCCAGTTCTGCTAATCGACGGGCTACTTCTTGGTAAGTTTCCGCAATTTTGCCTAAGTCTTGGCGAAACCGATCCTTGTCCATAATCCTATCCCTAATTGCCCCCGGGCGATCGTCCCAGAGGCGACAGGAATCGGGACTAATTTCATCACTGAGCAAAATGTGCCCCTGCCCATCCGTGCCAAATTCTAGCTTGAAATCCACCAATATCAAGCTGATTGCCTGAAATAGAATTTTTAGGTGTCCATTGATTTCCAGTGCCAACGCCTCTAAAGTACTTAACTGCTCAGGGGTAGCCAACTCCAGTAGGTAAATGTGGCTAGGGAGCACTAGGGGATCGCCCAGTGCATCGTTTTTATAATAAAACTCCACAATCGGCTGGGGTAGAACCCTACCCAAATCAATGCCCAAGCGTTTACAGAGGCTACCAGCGGCCATATTCCTGACTACTACTTCCAAAGGGATAATCTGCACTGCCTGCACCAGCATTTGGTTAGGGGCGATCCTTTGTAAAAAATGGTGCTTAATCCCTCTCTCACCTAAATACTCAAAAATTTTGCTGGCAATCCCACAGTTAATCTCCCCCTTGTGTGGAATTACTCCCTGTTTCTGGGCATTAAAGGCAGTGGCGGCATCTTTGTACTCCACTAGCAAAACCCCATTTACCTCTGTAGAATAAAGAATCTTGGCTTTGCCTTCGTACAGTTTGTTTCTCGACATGGTCTAAGTGGGTATTTACTTTTATTTATGATAGATTCCTATAATTAAGTTTGTCATTGTTTATTCTAGTTTATAAAAATGCGAATTCTGTATGTAGAAGACGAGCAGGAGATTGCTGATACTATCTCAGAGATTTTATCAGCAGAGGGCTATATTTGTACCCATGTGATTGATGGGGACAGTGGGTGGCAGATGTGGCAAATTGAGGAGTTTGACCTCTTGCTCACTGACCTCAACCTGCCCAATATGACTGGCTTGGAACTGATCCAGAAGGCAAGGGAATTGAAGCCCAGTGCCAAGATTGTGGGGATCAGCGGTTACATTGAGCCAGAGGAAGTGGAGCGAATTAAATTACTGGGAGCTGATGTAATTTTGCTGAAGCCTATGACCCCGCGCCAGTTGCTATCTGCCATCAAAGGGCTGGACTAGGGCTTGGTGTACCCGCAGAATTTGCGCTGATTGGCGCCATTGCTGATCGAAGTTGTGCAGGTGGGTGGTGGTAACAATGGTCTGAATACGATCGCCGATCACGGATAAAAGTTGGTTTTGGCGGTGCAAATCGAGTTCTGCAAGGACATCATCCAGTAGCAAAACAGGTGTTACCTTCACTACCATTTCTACTAATTCTAATTCTGCCAATTTGAGGGCTAAAACAAGGGTGCGCTGTTGTCCTTGGGATCCATATTCTTTAGCGGGGGTATGGTTAATCTGAAAGTACACATCGTCCCGGTGCGGCCCCACTAGGGTTGTCCCCTGTAATTGTTCTAGTTTATATTTTTGTTGTAGCTGTTCTAGGAGGGCAGTTTGGATCGCTTCGGGGGATTGCCAGTCGGTACACTCTAACTTAGGCGCATAACTGATATTTAATAATTCTTTGCCACCACTGATGCGATCGTGCCATTGTTGGGCGAGGGGCGCAAGCCGCTCTAGTAAACGAAAACGACGGCGCATAATTTTCACAGCGAGATTAATTAATTGACTATCCCACACCGCCATTTCTTCAGGATCATAAGAACTATACCCCTGTTTAAGATGCTTTAAGAGAGCATTGCGCTGGCGTAGCACCTGTTGATACTCGCTAATAAGATTAGTATAAATTGGCTCTAATTGCAAGAGAATATTATCTAGCCATTGGCGGCGCACTTCAGGGCTATGGCGCACTAGCTCTAGGTCTAGGCAGGAAAACAAAACTGCGTGAAAATTACCCAAAAAATCACTCTGTCTATTGACATTGACAGCATTGATACTGAGGGTGCGTTTACTGCCACTGCGGAAGATAATTTTCAGTTCATAGGGTTTATTTGTGCCGTATTCATGTTTATAGACCTGAGCGGTAATTTGTCCTGCACTTGCACCTTCTCTGATGAGATCGCGATCGCGGCTCACCCGATGGGACTTCAACACCGCCAGCAGAAAAATTGCCTCTAAAACATTGGATTTGCCTTGGGCATTATCCCCAACTAAAATTGTTTTAGGGCTAGTGAATTCTAGGAGTTGGTCATGGTAATTCCGAAAACTTTGTAAATGTAGGCGCGCAATAAACACAACTTGCTAGGATGATTTAGAGGTAAAGACCAGGAAAAGTTATGACCAGACTACTGTTATTGTTGTTGGCTAGTGCTAGTTTCCATCTTAGTTTAGAAGGTCTAGTAACTACTCCGCATCAGGTTCGGGCTGAATCCATGTTGCCTGGCACCAAGCCCCCAAAGCCTGCGCGCATGAGTTCTTCTCTGATCAAGAAGCTGGAAAACCTCAAACAACGCAAGTTCACCGAAGCTGAAAAACAAGAGTTACACAAAGCCACCCAAAAAATGGAAGCAGCTCTCAAACCCAGTCATGAAAAGTTTATCCAAGAGGTGGCGCGCATTTCCCTAGTGTCTGTAGCAGATGTGCGCCAATCAGTGATGAAACCCGGACAGGCAGGGAGCATTAACTCTTTGATTATTAAACTGAACACGATCGGGGGACGGGCGATCAACAATCAACAGCGGGCACAACTAGAAGTAGCCGACCGGGAACGGAAAAAGCAAGTCCTAGCCGTGCGAGAACAGTACGCCAAAGACATTGCCAAAATTACAGGCTTGACCCCCCAGCAAGTGATGTCCCAACTGCCTAAAGTTGGTCTATAATAGCCTACCTGCCCAGGATCGCCGCTATAGCAATCAGCACGATCCCCCCGACAAAAGAACGATCGTGGCGATCAAGAAATTACGGCTCATGTTCTTATATCTGAATAGTAGGTAATCTTCAGATTTGAGGGAGATAACTAATCGCCCCTCAGCGATTGGTCTTTTGATTACTGCTTCCCCATTCTCAAAAAATACTTGTCCCATTACAAACACTTGAGTTCCGACTGGCCCTCTTCTTTGTACTCAAAACCCCTAGTTTGTTTCTCTCTATTTCTAAATAAATAACCTACATCCTTGCGAAAACTGCCATACTGGATTAAATAATCCCTACCACTTGCCGATCGATAGTCATTTACTGTTGACACATATTTCATAGACCCACTTGCAGGATTGATCATCACGCTACTAGTTTCATCTTCTACGAAAAACTTTATTTCTTTACTATCAGCATGAATTGACTCCTTACTTACATCAGTTCTGGTCTCAATGCGATCGCTCCCATAATAATCACTTGGGGAATTGGCCTCATAGCGTGGTACTTCTCTACCTTCAGCATCATAGTTGATGCGATAGTATTTAGTTTGCCCGTACTCCCATTTAACTTCACATTTATAAGCCACACAGGGAGTAGTTGATAATTGGGCAGTGAGGGGATGATCGGCTCTTACCAAACCTGACACTTTCACAAGTTGACCACCCTTACTTTTTTGCCCTTAGAAGATTCTTGCTTCTTTTCTGCCATCTCCTTGAGTTCCTTCAGCAACCTGCAGTTGTAGATGGGACTTGTTGTAGTGTAAATACGCAAAAAACAAACTGACCGCCACAGGCAAGCAAATGATCCCCACGATCCCCAACCAAGCCATAGTCTCTCTCTGAGAGCTTTTATAGATTTTAATAGTAGATATAAGAACAGTTTAAGATTTGCTAGCTAGTTGATGAATGGTGTTTGCCAGAGTTGCCAATTTTCTTTGTTAAAGGGGGGCTTCCAGTAGTGAATCAGCTGTGCTTCTAGGTATTGGCGGTCTGTTTTAGTACTGCTCGTTTGCCACCAAAAACTACAGTGAATTTGTAAAGGGATTTGATGTAATTGATGAATACTTAGATAATTATTGAGGTAGCGTTTACAGTCATGTCTGCCTTGCCATCTTTGGTTAGCTTTTTGAGTTTCGCCAATGTATAAAATAATTTGAGCTGATAAGTCCAGAATGAAATAAATACAGGGGTCAGTTTTAGCACTTGTCAAGCGATAAAATTCTAGGGGATAGCAATTTAATTGGAAGGGATCGGGTTGGGGGTCATTTAATTTTAATGCCTGTTGAAAATTGTTGATGCGCTTTTGCCAGTTAGATAACATTGTCAAGCTCATACTAGGAGCATAACTACTGCTGGGTTCTTGTAGGGTTTGACTAGGAAAGAGAGAGTCTTGGTAGTAGTACATGACAATTTATTAGGTTATAAATTACAAGTTAAGGCTATGGGAAATGCCTGAGTTTGTCAAGTTACCAATTCTGCTTTTTGGTGCAGTTATCACAGCGACCGCATTTTAAGCCTAGGGCTTCTTGAGCAAAACCAAAAGCCCGCATTAGATATGCCCAACGACAGTCTTTGCTGTTAATAAATCCCTGCATCTCGGCGATCGCTCTAGATTCTGTTTCTGGTAGTTTAGGTTTAGTAGTAGTAATCTCATACTCAAAAGGACTATGCCAGACTAGTTGTTTGGCACTGTGCAATAAGCCTAGGGCGATCGGTACATCTTCAGCAATTTTAATTACTTCTTGGTATTTGCCCCGTTGTGGCAATTTGGGAATAATTTGTTTGGCACGCTGTTGTAATTTCTGTTCTTCTTTGACAAAAAATTCCATTCTCTGTCTGTCGGTGTTGTCCAATAGACCAGTGGGTTCACTCACTAACATCAGAGCTACCGCAGGCTTGCCATCTCTGCCACCCCTACCCACTTCTTGAATGTAGTCAGCCAAAGTCAAGGGGGAATGGAAATGCAGAACCCAGCGCACAGTGGGCATATTTACGCCCATGCCGAAGGCATTGGTAGTAACTACAAAGGGCACTGCCCCTGACAACCATTGTTTTTCAATTTCTCGCCGTTCCCGCGCTGGTAGTCCACCGTGATAGCCAATCGCCTGGAAACCCTCAGTTTTGAGCCATTCTGCCAATTCTTCCACTTCCCTGCGACTGCGCATATAGACCAGCCCTGACTGTTTGGGAAAGGCGCGGATAAACTGCAATGCCCGCTTTTTGCGGTCTGCCATGCTCCATGCTACAGCCACATTCAGGCTCAGATGAGGACGATAGGGGCTAGTGCAAACTATTTGGGGGTCAGTTAATTGTAGGCAGGATTTGAGTTCAGCTTGGGCAGTGGGGTTGGCGGTAGCTGTAAAGGCGGCGATCGCAATTGGGGGATGCTTGGGTTTGACTTGGGCTAAGGCAGGGCGCACTGCCCCTAATCGCCTGTAGGCAGGACGAAAGGTATCCCCCCAATGCACCAGACAGTGAGCCTCATCCAGCATCATGCCCACAATTTCCAAGTCGGGATCGCAGAGTTTTTGCCAGACAGGCTCGCTCAGGAGAGTCTCAGGTGAGAGATAAAGCAGGCGCAGTCCCTGCAAGTTGGCTAGTACCTGACGGCGATCCCTAGGGGTAAGGGCACTGTGCAAAGTACCAGCAGGGAGTTGGCGTTTGCGCAAGTCCATTACTTGGTCTTCCATCAGTGCCAGCAGGGGAGAAATTACCAAGGTCAAACCTTTTTTCAACAAGGCAGGCAATTGAAAACAAATGGATTTACCACCCCCTGTTGCCAACACCACTAAGCTATCTTTTTGATTGAGCAGGTTGGCGATCACTTCTCCTTGGGGTGGACGAAAATCATCGTAGCCCCAGACCTGTTTAAACTTTTGCTTAACCTCAGCCCAACTGACCTGTTCTGTCATGCCTCTGTCCTGCTTTCCCAGGAATTAAAGTAGCACATTTGGCATAGCCCCCTGGGATTCCTTGTGCCTTTCAATGAGACACTGTCTAGTTACACACACTGTAGGGGATCAAATAGACTTTTTGTACCATCTTTTCATCTCCAGTGCCTCTCCCAAAAAACAAACGGGGGCTTTATCCCAAACTCAGGTTAAGCTAAGAAATTTTTAGGGCTGAGTTAACATTTATGCAGGAGGTCTATTGATTCAGTAAATGCCAATAGGTCACTGGGCTATTTCACAAGAGACTGTTTTATGTCAGACTATTAGGGTGCGGGTACTGGCTTAGGTAAAACCATGTTTAACTTCACCTTTTATAACCCTGTAAAAATTCTTTTTGGTAAGGGACAGATCGCCAACATTGCCCAAGAGATTCCTACTGATGCCAAAATTCTCTTTACCTATGGGGGGGGAAGCATCAAAAAAAATGGGGTTTATGAACAGGTGGTGGCAGCTCTGGCAAAACGGAACTGGATCGAGTTTGGCGGGATCGAGCCTAATCCCCGTCTGGAAACCCTGATGAAAGCAGTAGAATTGGCGCGGGCTGAAAAGGTAGATTTTCTGTTGGCGGTGGGTGGCGGTTCGGTATTGGATGGCACTAAGTTTATTGCTGCCGCTGTGCCCTTTGTTGGCGATCCTTGGGATATTTTGGCAAAACGGGCAGAAATTAAGTCTGCTTTGCCTTTGGGGACGGTGCTGACCCTGCCTGCCACTGGCTCGGAGATGAATACCAATGCGGTGGTAACTAAGTGGGAAACCAGAGAAAAATTGTATTTCAGCAGTCCACTGGTGTTTCCTAAGTTTTCAGTGCTCGATCCTGAGACGACTTTTTCTCTGCCCCTGCGCCAGATCGGCAATGGGATCGTGGATGCTTTTACCCATGTGGTAGAACAGTACCTGACTTTTCCCGTGGATGCGCCCCTGCAAGACCGCATGGCAGAGGGCATTCTTCTGACCTTGATTGAGGAGGGACCGAAAACAGTTAATAATCCCACTGATTATCCTGCCCGTGCCAATGTTATGTGGTGTACCACAATGGCGCTCAATGGCTTGATCGGGGTGGGTGTGCCCCAAGATTGGACTACTCACATAATCGGGCATGAACTGACAGCTCTGCACAACCTCGATCATGCGCAGACCTTGGCAATCGTTCTGCCCAGTGTCCTGCACTACCAAAAACAGAAGAAACGGGAAAAATTACTCCAGTATGCGGAACGGGTCTGGCAAATTAAGTCAGGCACAGAGGAAGAACGGATCCATATGGCAATTAGCAAAACTAGGGTATTTTTTGAGTCAGTGGGGGTACGCACCCGCCTCTCTGCCTATGGGCTGAATACAGAGAGTATTCCCCAAATTGTCGATCGCCTAGACAAGCGGGGGATGTTTCCCCTTGGCGAACGGCGCGATATTACAGGCACAGCCGTAGCGGAAATTTTGGCTAACTGCGCCTAAGCCAGTTAAGATTTTCAACAATTTAGCGTGAGCGATCACTGCTTGAGATTTACTGTACTTACTGGTCTCAAGTTGGGGAAAAAAGATGTTTACACAGGTATTATTAGCTGTAGATGGTTCAGGGCGATCGCGGGAGATGATAAACATGTTGTTGTCTCTGCCTAGCCTAGAAGCCGTGCAGATTACTGTATTACACACAATCCCCTTGGCAGCTACTGCGGAAGGTCTAACTGAGTATCGCCTAGCAGGGGAGAGAATCCTTGAGAAGGAAATAAAAAATTTGCGCCTCACCCCCAGAAATAGCCTGGTTTCTCTTCTCAAAGAGGGCGATCCCAAGGATGTGGTCTGCAATGTTGCCAAAGAACTCAAACCCGATTTTTTGGTGATGGGATCGCGGGGCATGGGACGGATTCAAGCAATCTTAGCAAATGAAACCAGCCAATATGTGTTTCAAGTGGCATCCGTACCGATGTTATTGGTGAAGGATGATGTTTACATCAAAGCGATCCGCAAAATTTTAGTAGCCTTTGACAACAAGGAAAGTGTGGAACAGGTGTTGAATTTTACCTTGCAATTCATTGCGGGGGCGAAAGATATAGAGTTAGTGCTATTGCGGGTTAGCAAGGAACAGGATGAAGTCTTACAAGAAGTGTCCAGTAAACTGAACCGCATGGGCATCGCCCACAAGTCTATGACTAGGTCAGGCTCAGTGGGTAAAACTATCTGTGAGGTAGCTGAACAGATCAACGCTAGTCTCTTGATTCTGGATTCACCCGAACGCCGTCCCTCGATCGCCCGTAGTCTGCCCGATCTAGACCGCTTGTTTGGGGCATCGGTTTCGGACTATGTGCGGGTGCAAGCCACCTGCCCTGTGCTGCTGGTGCGCTACGATACCTAGGGCATAACCGCCATCTGGGCAGACTCACTGGCTTCAGGGCTGTTCTGTTCAGAGGGCGGGACTACCTGCCAGAATAACGGTAAATAATCCTGCCACCGTTCCAAAATCGCTTGGGCCCGATCGCTGTGGGTGTGCTCCCAGTAGCTCTGAATTAGTTCATATAACTGCTGTGCGCCCGTCCTGGTCTGAATGCGCTGAACTTTGAGGTCTTCTTTACTGAGGTATAAATGGAAGGAATTGTCCTCATCTAGGAAGTAGGCGATCCCCCCTGTCATGCCTGCCCCCACATTTCTGCCCGTCTTGCCCAAAACTACCACTACTCCCCCCGTCATATATTCGCAACAGTGATCCCCTGCGCCCTCAATTACTGCCTTTGCCCCCGAGTTGCGCACGGCGAACCTTTCCCCCGCCTGCCCATAGGCAAACAAATAGCCGCCCGTTGCCCCATATAGACAGGTATTGCCAATAATTACATTTGCCCTGGGGTCATAATTCCGCTCTTGCGGAGGATAAATGACGATCGTGCCTCCATGCATACCTTTGCCCACATAGTCATTAGCTTCCCCTTCAAGGGTAAGTAGCATCCCGGTGATATTGAATGCCCCAAAACTCTGCCCCGCTGTGCCTTGGAAATGCAAGTGCAGAGTGCTAGCCAACCCTGAATTCCCATACTTTTTGGCAATCACTCCCGCAATGCGCGCTCCCACCGCCCGATCGGTGTTGAGAATCTCATAGGTACAGCTAAAATCCTTCTGCTGATAAATGGCATCCACTACATTCCCATCCTTAAGAATTTCATCATCCAACACATGACCGTTGCTGTGGGCATGAAAATTGTGCTGCAGGAAACTGCGATCGCTCTTCGTATCAGGCAGATGTAGGAGTGCATCCAGTTCTATTTGCGCCAAAGGCAACTTAGTTAAAGATACTTCCCTTGGTTTGAGCAGATCAGACCGCCCAATGATTTCTTGAAGTGAAGTGTAGCCCAACTGCGCCAGAATATGGCGCACTTCCTCCGCCACAAACAGCATAAAATTCACCACATGGTCAGGGATGCCAGGAAAGCGCTTGCGGAACTGCTCCAACTGGGAAGTTACCCCCACAGGGCACTTGTTAGTGTGGCAGACTCTTGCCATGATACACCCTTCCGCAATCATCGCCGCTGTCCCAAAACCATACTCTTCACCCCCCAGCAGTGCCGCCATCACCACATCCCAACCCGTCTTGAAACCCCCATCTACTCTCAAAATCACCCGATCCCGCAAATAATTCTCCATCAAGACCGTATGTACCTCGCTCAAACCCAACTCCCAAGGCACACCTGCATGCTTAATAGAACTCAACGGTGAAGCCCCTGTACCTCCATCATGCCCCGAAATTTGAATAATATCCGCATTTGCCTTTGCTACCCCTGCTGCGATCGTGCCAATGCCAATCTCTGCCACCAACTTCACTGATACTTTCGCCTTCGGATTGATCTGGTGCAGGTCAAAAATCAACTGGGCGAGGTCTTCAATGGAATAAATATCATGATGGGGCGGGGGAGAAATCAAAGGCACACCCGGCTTGGAATGGCGTAGCATCGCAATATACTCACTCACCTTCGGACCAGGTAACTGCCCCCCCTCACCCGGTTTCGCTCCTTGGGCAATTTTGATTTCCAATTGTTCTGAACTGACTAGATAGGCAGGTGTAACCCCAAACCGACCAGAAGCCACCTGCTTAATTGCCGAATTGGCAGTATCCCCATTGCGCAAACCCTTCAGATGGGGAAAAGAAGGGGAAATCCCCGTTGCCGGATCCACATCCATAATTTTCTGAGCTCTTAAGGGGTCTTCCCCACCTTCCCCACAATTGGACTTGCCACCAATTCTATTCATGGCGATCGCTAGAACTTCATGAGCTTCCCGTGACAATGCCCCTAAAGACATCGCCCCTGTACAAAACCGCTTCACAATTTCACTGGCAGGCTCCACCTGCTCCAAAGAAATAGGTGCGCGATCGCTGTGGAACTCCAACAAATCCCGTAATGCTGTAGGAGTACGGCTTTCTAGGTACTGACGGTACAGTTCATAGTGATTATAATCTTTTCCTGCCACTGCCTTGTGGAGAGCTTTTACCATTTCTGGCGAGTTCATATGATACTCCCCACTGGGCTTATACTGCACAAAACCATAGTTCTCTAGCTTCTTCAACTGTAGCTCTGGAAATGCTTGCTGATGAAACGCCACCACTTCATCGGCGATATTCTCAAACTGCATGCCCCCAATTCTAGAAGTAGTTCCTTTGAAGCAGAAGTCAATCACAGAACTATGGATGCCGATCGCCTCAAAAATTTGCGCCCCGGTATAGCTAGAGAGTAATGAAATGCCCATCTTGGAAAGAATTTTCAATAGTCCTCCTTCCAGCGCCTTACGATACTTACCTTGCACTTGGGCTATTGTCAGTTGTGGGAGCTTCCCCTGTTGCATCTGCATTTGAGTCTTAGGCTTGTGCCACCATGCCTTAATGGTCTCCAACGCCAGATAGGGATAGACCGCACTCGCCCCATAACCCAGCAGACAGGCAAAGTGATGTGTACTCCAGCACTGGGCAGTTTCCACAATAATAGAAGCCTGCATCCGCAAACCTGCCTCAATTAGGCGATGATGTACCGCTCCCACCGCCAAAAGGGGTGGAATATAGGCAAATTCAGTACTCAAGTGGCGATCGGAAAGAATTAAAATTTCTGCTCCCTCTTTCACTGCCTTGACCGCCTGCTCTGTCAGCACCGCAACTGCCTGCTGTAGCCCTTCCCTACCCCCACTGATAGGAAAAAGCATATCCAAGTGCACAGAAGCCCAACCTGACTGCTCAATCAACTGCAATTCCTGTCCATTCAACACTGGTGACAGAATCTTCAACTGGCGGGCAAACTCAGACCTCACTTCCAAAAGATTCCCCTTCTTGCCCAGACACATTGCCAAAGACATCACCATCCCTTCCCGCAGGGGGTCAATAGGGGGATTAGTTACTTGGGCAAATCTCTGCTTGAAATAGCTATACAGAGGTTGGGGTTTCTCTGAAAGCACCGCCAAAGGAGTATCATCCCCCATGCAAAATACTGGCTCTTTGCCCTCCTGTGCCATGGCTTCAATCACCATTTCCACATCCTCTTGGGTGTAGCCAAAGGCAACTTGATACTTCAACAACTCCTCTTCACTGAATTCTCTTTCCCCACTAAATGGCTGCAGAGGAATCTCTTGGCGATACTGCTTTAGCCATTCCCCATAGGGGTACTGCTGGGCTATTTGTTTTTTGATGTCCCAGTTTTTCAAAACCTGCCCCGCCTGCAAATCCACAGCAATCATTTCCCCCGGTGCTAGTCTGCCTTTTTCCATCACCTCCGTCTCCGGCAGAGCAACCGTACCCGCCTCGGAACCCACTACAATTAGATCGTTTCGGTAAATGGTATAGCGCGCTGGACGCAGACCGTTGCGGTCTAGCACTGCTCCCACCACCTTGCCATCACTAAATACCAACAGCGCTGGGCCGTCCCAAGCCTCCTGCAAACCACTGTAGTACTCATAAAATTCCCCCACTTCCGGATGCTCCCTCAATGCTGGCTGGTGGTCATATGCCTCCGGCACCAGAATCATCATGGTTTCTAAGGGATCCCGTCCCGTCTCCACCAACAGCTCCACCACATGATCCAAAGTAGCAGAATCGCTCTCATTAGGCTTGAGAACAGGTAAAATCTCTTTGATTCTTTCGCCCCAATTGGGATGGGCCAAATCCCCCTGCCTTGCCAAAAACCAGTTGATATTCCCCAAAAGAGTGTTAATCTCCCCATTGTGCCCCAAAAAGCGCAGCGGTTGCGCCAAATTCCACTTGGGCATAGTATTAGTACTAAAGCGGCGGTGATAAATCACAAAGGGAGTGGTATAAAGAGGACTCCTCAAGTCAGAATAGAACTCCCCCAACACTTCCGATCGCACCATGCCTTTGTAGACGATCGTTCTTCTAGAGAGGGAGACAATATAGAATTCCTTGTGCCACTGGGGAAATCTCTTTTCAATTTCCAGCTTAATTTTGCGACGCAAAATATAGACTACTCTGTCCACATCTGCTGGGGTAGGACATTGAGCAAGGGTTGCCTCACTGATGTGAAAAATTACCTGCTCAATGCGGGGTTGATTTTCCCTTGCCTGCCTGCCCAAAACTTTAGGGACGATCGGCACTGCCCGCCATGCCCAGATTTCTATACCCTCTGCCTTGGCACACTCTGCTGTAACCTGCCGACAGATTTCTTGCAGTTGCCCCTCTTGGGGCAGGAAAAAGGTGCCAATGGCTGTATTTTCTGGTTGTATTTGGGGAAATTCTGCCTGAAACAGTGCCCAAGGGATCGCCGTGAGGATACCTGCGCCATCGCCTGAGTCTTGGTCAGCACTACAGCCCCCCCGATGCTCCACACAACTGAGGGCTTTCAGTGCCATAGGAATTAGCTGGTGACTAGCTTTACCCGAATAATGGGCAAGAAAACCGACGCCACAGCTGTCGTGCTCTTCCCTTAACCAATGTGCAGGCATAAATGACGATCGTGCCCCAATAACAACAGTGCTTCACTATTTTAAGCGATCTTTCCCAGTTGTGGTCAGTAACAAAGAGTACAGTTACCTAGAGGGGTTACAGAGTAATCAAAGCTTTCATTTCCCGCACTGCCCGCTCTAGCCCCACCAACACCCCCCTGCTGATAATACTATGCCCAATATTCAACTCTTCCATGTGGGGAATTAAGGCAATGGGGCGCACATTTTGGTAGGTCAAGCCATGTCCGGCATTCAAGCGCAAGCCCAAGCTCACAGCTAATTCCGCCCCCTTTTGCAGATATTGCAATTCTTTGTTCCTCTCCTCTTCTGTTTTAGCATTGGCATATTTGCCTGTGTGCAGTTCCACCCACTTTGCCCCCGTTTGCGCTGCAGCTTTGAGTTGGTCGGGGTCAGCATCCACAAACAAACTCACAGGAATCCCTGCCCCTTGCAGTTGTGCCACCACTTTTGTCAATTCCTTCTCTGCCTTGACTACATCTAAACCCCCTTCTGTGGTGATTTCTTCTCTTCTTTCTGGCACAAGAGTTACATAGTCAGGTTTGATTTCCAAAGCCATGGCTACCATCTCTGGTACTGCCGCCATCTCTAGATTCAGGTGGGTGCGTACCGTCTGCCGCAAAATGCGTACATCTCTTTCTTGAATATGGCGACGGTCTTCCCGCAAGTGTACTGTAATGCCATCTGCTCCCCCCAGCTCCGCTATGCCAGCGGCAATCACAGGATCGGGTTCAACTGTCCGCCTTGCCTGACGAATTGTGGCAATGTGGTCGATATTAACTCCTAAAGTCGGCATATCACCTAACAAGTAGCCTAAATGGTATTCATAAATGATAGACGATAACTGTTCCAAACCCTGAGGCGATCCCTAGCTCACCTCTGGACATCTCTCTCAGTTTGTAATCCTGAGCCTTGAGCCACAGTAGCTACATATAGAAGTATCTCTGTAGCCACTTATTCTGAGACTCAATTTGTTTACCTTGATTCTCAATCTTTCTCTCAACGCTCAATATTACATCTAGAGATAACTGGAAGAAAAAACTACAGCGGCCAATGTACTGTACGCAACAGTTACTAATACCAAAACTAACAGGAGGGGTAAGAATCCCCCTGTGGTTCTTATAGTTGTTTCAATAGTTCCTAAAGCAACAAGAATCGTTGAGTGTTAAGATTTTAAGGCTTGGGATCAAAATATGCATTGGATATGCTGATACAAAATTCTCTTGCTGATTGGCATTACTGTTGTTAATATCGAGATTTAGTTAGTTGTAAGCAAGATAATATCTAAATATCTAGTTTCTCTCTTCTATTAAGTATTGTGTCTAGATTCAACACCATTGGAGTCAACCTAAACAGCTACATGCAGAAAATTCTGTATGTAGCAAGTAGCATAAGCTATGTAAGAAGACACAACTGAGAAATTTATCATAAAACCAGTCCAAAATTCTTATTTATTCAGATTTGTTCAGAGTTGCGGACGCGCTCCCCGTTGGCTTTTTCTGTACTACCCCTGCACCAACAAGGGGCGATCATCGCCCCTGTGCTATTAGCCCAATACTTGGCGACAGTGATTTAGCACATTCTCCACTGTAAAGCCAAATTTTTCGTAGCAGACAGGACCGGGTGCAGATGCGCCGAAGGTATCAATCCCTACAATTGCTCCTTCCCAGCCCACATATTTGTGCCAGCCAAAGCTAGAACCTGCCTCTACGGCTACCCGTTTTTTACAAGTAGAAGGTAAAACGGATTCTCTGTACTCAGGGGATTGCTCCTCAAATAGTTCCCAACAAGGCATAGAGACCACTCGCACCCCTTTGCCTTCTTCTGTGAGCACTTGAGCGGCTTTGACTGCCAGTTCTAACTCTGAACCAGTGGCAATAATAATCAGTTCGGGGTTGTCTGCGTCTAGGACTACATAAGCGCCCTTGAGGGTGCCCTCTACGGAAGTGCCCGCCTGATTCTTTACCCCTTGACGGGTGAATGCCATCAGGGTGGGACGGTGACGTTCCCGAATGGCTACTTGGTAAGCCCCTACGGTCTCACGGGCATCAGCAGGACGAATTACTAATAGATCGGGGATCGCCCGCAGAGAAGCCAGAGTCTCAATAGGTTGGTGGGTAGGTCCGTCTTCCCCTAAAGCAATGGAATCATGGGTCATGATGTACACCACTCCTACCTTGGAAAGGGCAGACAGGCGAATAGCGGCGCGCATATAGTCGGCAAATACTAGGAAGGTAGCTCCATAGGGAATCAAACCGCCATGCAGTGCCATCCCATTCAAAATCGCACCCATGCCATGTTCCCGCACCCCAAAACGGAAGTTGCGCCCGTGATAAGAACCCGCTTGGAATTCAGGAATGCCTTTGAGATAGGTCATGTTGGAGTGAGCAAGGTCAGCCGAACCGCCCAAAAATTCTGGAATCACAGGGGCAAGGGCATTCAAGCAGGCTTCAGATAGTAAACGGGTGGATTTTTCCATTTCTGTAACTGGAGTGAGGGCATCTGCCCAGCCTGTGGGGAGTTCCCCCGCCATGATGCGCTTAAACTCCGCCGCTTCCGCAGGATATGCCTGCTCATACTCAGCAAAAAGAGCGTTCCATTCTGCTTCCGCTTTCGCACCCTTCTCAATCGCCTGCCGAAATCTAGCGAGAGCTTCCGCTGGCACTGCAAATGGCTCATACTCCCAACCTAAGTTGGCACGGGTGGCGGCTACTTCATCTGCTCCGAGGGGAGCGCCATGCACTTTTTCCGTACCAGCTTTTTGGGGTGAACCATAACCGATCGTGGTGGTAACAATAATCAAACTGGGCTTGTCCGTTACAGCTTTGGCATTCCTGATGGCAGCGGCAATACCCGCTAAATCAGTATTCCCATCCGCTACATGTTGTACATGCCAACCATAGGCCTCATATCTTTTGCCTACATCCTCAGTAAATGCCAGATCGGTACTGCCATCGATGGAGATGTGGTTGCTGTCGTAGAGCATGATCAGTTTGCCTAGTTTCAGGTGTCCTGCTAGGGAAGCGGCTTCACTGGCCACCCCTTCCATGTTGCATCCATCTCCTAAAATCACATAGGTGTAGTGATCCACAATGTTGAAGCCGGGTTTATTAAATCTGGCGGCGAGGTGTGCCTCAGCGATCGCCAAGCCTACAGCGTTGCCCACCCCTTGTCCCAAGGGGCCAGTGGTTACTTCTACCCCTTCGGTCATGAAGTTTTCGGGGTGTCCGGGAGTTTTACTTTCCCATTGGCGGAATCTTTTGATTTCATCAAGGGTTACGCTGTCATAGCCTGTCAAATAGAGCAGGGAATACTGCAACATACAGCCATGCCCTGCTGACAACACAAAGCGATCCCGATCCACCCATTTGGGATTTTTGGGGTTGAACTTCAAGAACTGATCAAATAAAACAAAGCCCATAGGTGCACAACCCATCGGTAGCCCGGGGTGTCCTGATTTGGCTTTCTCAACGGCATCAATACTCAAAAAGCGGATCGTGTTTATGCACAGTTCCTCGATCGTTCTGGTTTTGGTAGTTTCTGGAGCAGCAACCATGAGTAGATTCCTAAGTCTAGGGTATTCCTTCCCATTCTCTGTTAAAGGGGACAACTAGGCAAGCCCCACTATCACTTGCACAAATCTGGGTTACAATAATACAAACCCTAACAAACCATTAAACACCTGCTAAACTGCAATAACTGCTAGCAATCAGCATCAATGAGTGTTAAAGCCATAAACCATGGCAGGTACTAAGGGCGGGGTCAGCGTCGTTAGCTAGTTTCCAGTCTTGTTTCTAGTCCAGTTATGAATTTTAATCATCACCTAGCTAGCCACTTCTCCGTTCACTTTTGGGGAGTAAGGGGTAGTATTGCTACACCTAGTCCTGATACCATGCGCTATGGGGGGAATACTCCCTGTATCGAGGTGCGTTGTCATGGCAAGCGTTTGATTTTTGATGGGGGGACTGGTCTGCGAGTGCTGGGACAGTACCTCTTGGCAGAAATGCCTTTGACTGCCTATATTTTTTTCTCCCATACCCACTGGGATCACATCCAAGGCTTTCCCTTTTTCTTGCCTGCCTATATTAAAGGTAATACTTTTCATATCTACGGCAGGGTTGCCCCCAATGGACAGACCCTTAGGGAGCGACTGGCAGAACAGATGCGATCGCCCTTTTTCCCTGTACCTTTGGGGGTGATGGGGGCTGACCTGTACTTTTACGATCTTGAAGTGCCCAGCCGCCTTGACCTGGGGGATGGGGTTACGGTGGAAACAGGAGAACTCAACCATCCGGGAGAAGCTACGGGCTTCAGGGTATGCTGGGGCGATCGCGCAGTAGTTTATGCTACGGATACAGAACATTTTGCCGAGGGCTTAGATGAAAATCTAGTCCATTTAGCCCGCAATGCTAATGTATTGATCATAGATTGTACCTATACCGATGAGGAATACTGGTCAAAAACTGCGCCCAAGATCGGCTGGGGCCACTCTACTTGGCAGGAAGCAGTCAAGTTAGCAGTTGCCGCCCAAGTAAAAACTCTGGTGATTTTTCACCATGACCCCAGCCACAGCGACGCCCAGCTAGATGAAATAGGCAGACAGGCGCAGGCACAGTTTCCCCAAGCGATCGTTGCCAGAGAAGGTATGAGTATAGAAGTTTGTGCCGATCGGGAGTGCCAAGCGATTGTATAATAGCTCTGTAATCTGGGAGCAAATCGGAGATCAGCTATGAAAGGCATCCTCATCAGCTTTGGTATTACTCTTGTTTCCATTCTGGTGATTGTGGTCGCCCAATTGACTGCCACCGCCGCCCCCGCCACCACCCCTACTACTCCTTTTTCTATGGATAATCTACAGACTACCCCCTCCGGACTGCAATATAAAATTCTCAAAGAGGGCACGGGCAAGATGCCCCAAAGAGGACAGACTGCCATTGTCCACTACACGGGCACTTTAGAAGATGGCACTAAGTTTGACAGTTCCCGCGATCGCAACTCCCCCTTTCAATTTCAAGTTGGGGTAGGGCAGGTGATCAAAGGCTGGGATGAGGGCATCATGATGATGAAGGAAGGGGAGCGCAGGCTGTTAGTCATTCCCCCCAATCTGGGCTATGGGGCGCGCGGAGCTGGGGGTGTGATCCCGCCCAATGCCAAGCTCATTTTTGATGTAGAACTGCTGAAAGTGTCTTAAATTTGCCCAGATGGGCTATGCTGAATAGCCATTTGCATTTTGGATCAACCCATGGCACGAGCACAGAGAGTAGTTTTAGCATATTCAGGGGGAGTGGACACCTCGGTCTGTATTCCCTACCTCAAACATGAGTGGGGAGTAGCTGAGGTCATTGCCCTAGCCGTAGATTTGGGACAGGGGGATGAGTTAGAAGCGGTGCGCCAGAAAGCTCTGGATGCTGGGGCAGATGTATCTTTGGTAGTAGATGTGAGAGCAGAATTTGTCCAGCACTATGCTTTTCCTGCGATCCAAGCCAATGCCCTCTACGAAAATCGCTATCCCCTCTCCACTGCCCTAGCTCGCCCCCTGATCGCTAAGGTTTTGGTAGCAACAGCAGAAAAATATGGAGCAGATGCCGTTGCCCATGGTTGCACTGGCAAAGGCAATGACCAAGTGCGCTTTGATGTATCCATTGCCGCCCTCAACCCCAAACTGAAAATTCTTGCCCCTGCCAGAGAGTGGGGCATGACCAGAGAGGAAACCATTGCCTACGGGGAAAAACACGGCATTCCTGCGCCTGTAAAAAAATCCTCACCCTACAGTATTGATAAAAATTTACTGGGTAGAGCCATTGAAGCGGGCATCTTGGAAGATCCTTGGCAAGAACCACCTCCGGAAGTATACGAATTAACTAAGCCACTGTCTGAGACCCCTGACGCACCAGAGTATGTAGAAATTGATTTTGTCGAGGGCATGCCGACGGCGATCGATGGTCAGGCTTACGATCCGGTAGATTTGATTACCACCTTGAATAGGATTGCGGGTCGCCATGCAGTGGGGCGGATCGATATGATTGAGAATCGCCTTGTGGGGATCAAGTCTAGAGAAATCTATGAAACACCTGCCATGAGTGTTCTAATTCAGGCACATCAAGACCTAGAGAGTTTGACCCTGACTGCTGACCTCTGCCAATACAAACGCCAGCTAGAGGACACCTATGCCAAATTGGTCTATAACGGTCTGTGGTACAGTCCCCTCAAAGCCTGCTTAGATGCCTTTATCCGTACCAGCCAAGCGCGGGTTACGGGCACAGTCCGCCTCAAGTTATTTAAGGGCAGTAGTACAGTCGTAGGGCGCAAGTCTTCCTATTCTCTGTACAGTGAAGAATTAGTTACCTACTCCCAAGGGGATATGTTTGACCATCGCGCCGCTGAAGGTTTTATCTATGTATGGGGCATGCCCACTCGCCTCTGGGCGCAATTAGAACCGCATTCCTGAGTTACTCAGCGGTCAAGCGTAACTCAGGCAGATTCCAGAGTGCCCCCCCCAAGACTGTGAATTCTACACCTTGGATGCGATTCCGTACTGCCGAAAAAGCAAGCGGTGTAACTAGGTGAATGAGGGGCAGATATTCCTGTACCTTGACTTGCATCCTGCCATAGATTTCTTTGCGCTTCTGTTCATCCACTTCCCTTGCCCCTGCCACCATCAGATCACTAATTTCCTGCTCCCAGTCAGCCACCACGCGCCCGGGGATAGGTGGTTCCCCTGCTTCTGCCCCCTTATTGAACATGTGCAATGTGCCATCCACCGACCAGAGATTGAAACTGCCATGGGGTTCCACGCCCCCCGTAAAGCCCAAAATTACCGCCTCCCAATCTTTGCTGCGATCGATTCTTTCAATCAAGATATTGAAATCAATGCTGGAGACATCAACTGTGATGCCAATTTTATCCAAATCGGTTTTGATCATTGCCCCCAACTGTCCCCGCACAGGATTACTGCTGGCATTGGTCTGTAGTACAAAGCGCACCAAATTCCCCTGATCATCTATCAACCTGTCATTTTCGTTGTACCTAAAGCCCGCTGCTAATAAGAGCTGCTTTGCCTTCTCTGGGTTGTATTCATACACTGGCAATCCTTCTTTGCGGAAATAGGGGCTCTGCACTGAGATAGGAGAATTTTGCGGTTCACCTAAACCTCTATAAACTGTGTTGATCATGGCTTGGCGATCAATGGCATAGGCAATTGCCCGCCGAAAATTGACATTATTGAACCAGCGGGCACGAATGGGATTGACAAAAGGTTTGCCAGTTTTGGGGTCCCGCCCCTGATTGAGGTTGAACATAAGAAAGGTCTGACCAAAGGCTGGGCCGCCATTGTAGATAGTAAAATTGCCCCGTTTTTCCTCTTTCTTCAGCAGTTGAAAATCTTCCCCCCGCAGGCCATAGATATCCAATTCTCGATTGCGAAAACGCACCAGGGCTGTATCAATGGATTCCACAATCTGATAGACAAATTGATTGATAAAGGGTTTGGGCGCTTCCCAATAGAAAGGATTTTTACTGTAAATGAACCGCTGCCCCGGCACATACTCCAAAAATTTGTACATGCCACTGCCTACAATTTGATTGACAGGGGTGTTGATTGTCCATGTCTGCAGGAATTTGGGGGCACCCCGCTCGTCTTTTTCTTGGATGGTTTTCTCTAAAATATGCTTGGGCAGAATGTTCGTACCCCCATAGAAGCGCACAAAGGGGGCAAATGGCTCCCTGAGAGTAAATTTAATCCTGCGATCGTCTAGTTTCTCTATCTTGGGAAAAGTTTTATCTTTGCCGATCGCCAGCACATCTCGGCTGCTAGAAGGAATTTGGGGATTAAAGATTACATCTTGGAAGGTGAAGACCACATCATCTGCTGTTAAGGGCTGCCCATCTGACCATTTCAAGCCTTCTTTGAGGGTAAAAATTACTTCCAAACCGCCCTTTTTGATTTCCCATTTCTCTGCCAAATCGGGTTCTAATTCCCCCGTGCGTCCGTTCTGTTGGAGTAGGCTATTGAAAAGCAAACCCAACACTGTGCTACTGGTGGCATCCGTTACCAACACGGGATTGAAGGTTCTGGGGTCAGTGAGGATA
Source organism: Pseudanabaenaceae cyanobacterium (assembly GCA_046295715.1). GTDB lineage: Bacteria > Cyanobacteriota > Cyanobacteriia > Pseudanabaenales > Pseudanabaenaceae > JBKBMU01. The sequence continues at coordinate 178,938 of JBKBMU010000002.1, read as the reverse complement.
GAGGCTACCAACTGCTGTTGCCATCGCTCCCTGCGTTCCGCCTGCAATACCTGACAACCCATCAACAACAGCGCCGTTATCCCCAAAAGGAGCAAAAATAGCCAAGCGCGCCGCCATCTGCTTGAAGGGAGCATCTTAAGTTGCCTACCTAAATAACACTAAAGCCCGGGGACTACGCCTATTTCAAGCATCCCTTAGTGCTGCTGGCTTCCGCCCCTGACACGGTTCAGGCGTTGAAATCGCATAGTTCCGAGCCAATATTAATATATCACCTACGGCAGAGCCTGTAACCGCCAATAGGCAATCAAAATTACCGCGATCGTCCCCAACATAATAGTCAACACATACTGCTGCGACCTGCCCGTAATGGTATAGCGCAGACTTTCCCCCCCAAAAATAGAAGCGATCCCCACCAAATTCGCTAACCCATCCACAAAGTGCTTATCCAGCCACGCCAATACCTGCGCCGTATATTTTACAAACCCCACAATCGTATACTTATAGATTTCCCGTACATTCAAGTCATTAGCAAAAAAGTCTTGGATTGGTTTTTTTAAGCGGAGGAAAGTGGCAGGGGGCATAGGTACGGTGCTACCTGTGGGATAGGTTTTGATGTAAAATAATCCCGCTAAAATTACACCTACCAGCCCAGAGCCTGTTAGTAGCAAAACATCTGCTAAGCTAATTTGCTGTACATAGGGCACTAGTTCCCACTGCAGTAACCCAATTGGCAGGAGTAAGTTCAGCACAGCCAATGACAACATGGGGATCGCCGCCAACCAGGTCACTTCTGGCACTCTGCGGGTACGGGGTTTACTCTGCCCCAAAAATACTAAAGCAAATACCCGCACCACCCCAAAACTGGTTACACCATTTACCAGACATATCACTGGCAGCAGGCTTGGGGCTTTGGCACTCACCGCCACATACCAACTCAGCATTGTCCAAAAACAACCCAGCGGGGCGATCGCTACCGAAGAGGCAGCACCGAGTACATAGGCACTCATGGTGGCAGGCATTTTTTGTCCTAGGCCTCCTAGCTGGGTCAAATCTTGGGTAAAGGTGAAGAGCATGATGCCCCCCACCGCCATAAAAATCAACCCTCTGGCTAAAGCATGGCTGAGCAGAAAACTCAGCGCTACCGTTGGCTCATTCAAGCCTACCGCCATAAACACCAACCCCAAGTAGGCACTGGTGGAGTGGGAAAAGGCGCGTTTGATATCGATCTGGGCAATAGCTACTAAAGATGCCCCCACCGCCGTAATACTTCCTAAAATGATTAACACACCAGCAGTAATGGGACAGAGAGCCAGTACCGGTTGCATTTTGATGAGCACATATGCCCCTGCTGCCACCACTGCCGAATTGCGCAAAACGGAAGCTGGGTTGGGGCCTTCCATGGCTTCATCCAACCACAGATGTAGGGGAAATTGGGCGCATTTACCTGTTGGTCCGGCAATTAGGCTCAAGCCCAACAAAGTTGCCACCAAAGGATGCTCCTGAAAGTAAGCCAAGGTGCTAGGTAGCTGTGCCCATGCTTCTAGGTCAGAAAAATTTAAGCTAGGGGCAAGGCTAGACAATGCCACCAAACCCATCAGCAACAACAAGTCGCCCAACCGCTTTGTCCAAAAGGCGTCCCGTGCAGCAGTAACCACAGCTGGCTGGGCATACCAAAAACCTACTAACAAATAAGTAGAAAGGGTCAGCATTTCTAGCAGCGTATAGCTGAGAAACAGGGAATCACTGAAGGCAATCCCCGTAATTGCTCCCTCAAAAAAGCCCATCAGCGCATAAAATCGCCCCAATGACCAGTCCATTTCCATAGACGCCAAACCATACACCTGGGCTAACAAACTCAGCACACTAGCCACTAAAGCTGCCCCCACTGTCAAGGGGGATACTGCAAAGGTCAGGGGTAAGGTCAGGTCGGCAATCTGCAACCATTGGTAACTAATCTCTATGGAGGGCTTGCCCCATACCTGCACCAGTAGCCAACTGCTGTGGAGCACCGCCAAGGCAGTCATGAGAATGTTTATATAGGCGGCTGGGCGCTGTCCCGATCGCCTAATTAGTCCCAATGTCCAAGGGAGAGTGAGCACGACCCCAAAAAAGCCATAGCCAGGAATCAAAACTGCCGTATTGCCCATTTTTTTAAGAAATAGCCTGCCTATTTCATCCTAACCTGAAAAGTGCGTGCCAAATTTTCTTTAGTAAATACTGCTGCCGTCTCCCCATATGCCAAAATAGTGCGATTAATCAGCACCGTGCGATCGCATAAGGTGGCAATGGATTCTAAGTTGTGGGTGGCTACCAAAATAGTATAGCCCTGTTGCCGCAGTTCCAGCAACAATTCAATTAGGGATTTTTCTGTAGTTTCATCTACACCGGCAAAGGGTTCATCTAACAGTAATATCTGGCTTTGTTGTGCTAAGACCCTTGCCATAAATGTCCGTTTTTTTTGCCCCCCTGACAACTCCCCAATTTGGCGATTAGCTAACTCTGATATGCCTACCTTTCTTAAACTATCCTGCACAATTGCATGGTCTTGTTTGCTGGGGATGCGCAGTAAATTCATCTTGGCATACCTGCCCATCAATACCACATCGTAAACAGTTACAGGAAACTGCCAATCCACCTGTTCACTCTGGGGCATATAGGCAATTAAATTTAATTTCTGTGCCCGTTTTACCCCCATGCCATCAATTAACACCCTACCCGTTTGGGGCTTAACAAAGCCCATAATTGCCTTAAACAAAGTGGATTTGCCACTGCCATTCATCCCCACCAAACCACAAATCGATTCTTTAGGAATCTGCAAATTCACCCCATGTAGCGCCACCTGCCCATGATAGCTCACAGTCAAATTTTCTATTTCAATGGTATACATCAGTTAAACCCCTCACTAGAGTTTGTATATTGTGCCTCAATAAGGCTAAATAAGTAGGTACTGCCCCTGTGGCTACAGTCAAAGAATCCACATAAAATATTCCCCCATACTTTGCCCCTGTCTGTGCTGCTACTTCTTTCATGGTGCGATCGCTGACGGTACTTTCACAAAAAACTACAGGGATTTTATTTTCTTTAATTTTGGTAATGGCCCTAGCCATCTGTTGCGGAGTGCCCTGCTGTTCACTATTGGTTGCCCATAGATAAACTTCCTGCAAACCATAGTCTGCTGCCAAATACGAAAATGCCCCTTCGCAGGTAACAATAAACCTTTTACCCGGAGGAATCGCCTCTATAGCTTGCCTTAATTCTTGATCTAACTGCTGAATTTTGGCTTTGTAATTGGCAGCATTTTGGTTATAGATGGAGCTGCGATCGGGGTCGAGTTTTACAAAAGCCTTGCGGATATTTTCTACATAAATCAAAGCATTTCGGGGGGACATCCAAGCATGGGGATTGGGCTTACCCGTATATTCCCCTGAGCGGATGGGAATTGTTTTTACCCCCTCACTGAGGGTAACCCACTCCACATTGGGCAAATTTACATAAAACCGCTCTGCCCAACTGTCCAACTCCAAACCATTTTCCAAAAGTAAACTCGCCCCCTGCCCCCTGACTATGTCCTGCGGTGTAGGTTCATAGCCGTGAATTTCCATCCCCACCTTGGTAATGGACTCTATCTGTAGGTTACCCCCCGCTACATTGCGCGCCATGTCCGCCAACACCGTAAAAGTAGCTAGCACCTTCGGGCTAGTCTGCACCGCTGGCACAGGGGCACAAGCCATTACTACCATTAAAGCTAAGCAAAATAGGGCGATCGCACTGACTACTTTCACGGGGCAGCTTTTTCATTTTTCTTTCATAATCACTATAGCACAAGACTTAGCCTCACCACAAGGTTTTTTATTTTCTATTTATTTTGCTCAAGAATTCCTTAGATCGCCAGTAGGAATTGCTAGGAAGCTGTTGATTTATTGAGGTTCCGGGGCTTTAGCCAGAATTTCTGCTAAATTTTCTGTTGGAACAGGCGCAAAAGGTACCAGTGGCTTTAGCCCCCTAGTGGGTGTTCTAGGATTGGGGACAGAGCCCATAGCTTAGATGGGTTTATTTATCCTTTTCGTACTCAGGAGCATAATCTTTGAGCAAGTTGCTGATTTGGGCGAGGACGGTATCTTTATTCACTTTGCCAAAGCTGGAGCGTTCGGGGAAGAAGTCGGGATTATCTAAATTGCGCGCGATCGCCTCTTGGACACGTTGTTCAATTATGGGTTTGAGTTCAGAGAGGGCGCGTTCCCGTTGGTATTTAGCACCTTGTTCAGTGGTGGCATACAGAGGAGGCAAGCGATTGAGGGCATAGGCGGCGATGTCTCCCAAGTCTAGGACTTTGTTGGTGAGGGCTTCGGTTTCGGAGACACGGGCTACTGCTTCACTCAAGACCAATTCTTCCATGACATTGATAAACTGCTTGCGGGGCACAGCTACCACCTCCCCCGTGAGCAATGCCCCCATCAAACGATCGAGTGCCATATATTCCTCTACCGATAGCTCAGTGGCACTCTCACAGATTTTGCCCACCTCTGCTTCCATCGCTGGCGTTAGTAAACCATCTTGTAGGGCTTGCTCAACAATCACCTTAATCCTGTGTTTTTCGCTCACGGCTGGTAATTCCTATCTAATTTAAGGCACATCTAGAGGAATAATAGTACATTCTGGCAAAGATGCATAAAAGAGATCATCTTGGGTGAGCATAATTACCAGTGCCGTACGGGTACGGGGATTGACACCCAAGGTTTGCCAAGGGACAGCCAATTCCAAGCATTCATCAATGGCAATTTGGGCTTGGTGGGGCATACTTCGCCACTGGTAGTTGGGGAGCGCTTGATAAAACTTTATATCTTGTTTGCCCAGATTGACTGCCAGATGATGGTGAAACAGATAATTCAGGGGGGCGACATCGGGCAGATCGGCGATGGGGGCGGGGCTAATGTGCTTGGTCTGTTCGGGATAAAACCAGAGCAGATGTAGTCCCAAGGTAGAGCGCACCGCAGGTATGAGGGCAGTGCTACTCAAATCCAAGCGCAGATAAAAGCCGAAGTGATCCCAGCCATACCAGAGGCTCTGCACAAGGCTAGTTTGGTGCATGGTGCCCCGTTCACCCCCAATTTCCAAGCGCGCCGCTCCCCACCAGTCTTCTTTGTGGAGTTTGCCGTTAATTTCAGGATGGATAAAATGCAGGGGACGATCGCTAGTGGGCAGGTCATGGGGTTCGAGGGGATACAGCAGGTTGGAGGGAACAGGTTCATTCAGGGCGCGATACACTGCCTGCAAATGCTCCCGAAACAATTGGTCAAAGAGGGCATCAAACGGCGAGGTATGTCCCGCTCCCAGCCACCAAAACCAATCTGAGCCTTCTGCCGCTAACAAATGTTCCCACGCCTCAGGATTATTCTCGATCGTCGCCTCGGGGTGACTAGCCAGCACCTGGCGCGCCTCAGCCAGCAGTTCCCACGCCCGATTCTTCACGGGATCGCCTATCCATGTACTAAAACTGGCATCAATCCATGAGCCACTGTGCAGTTGGTGGGGCGGGATTTTCTCTACAGGTGGAAACTGCGCCAAATACTCTGACACAGTTACCATGCGTACATACTCACATTCTGCCAATTGTTTATACAAAGTTAGTAAAAAATCCATGCCATCCCGAGCATAGAACTCCCAGCAATTTTCCCCATCCAAAGCAATAGTTACCAACCATGGGCGATCGCTATCACTGGCTAAAAACTGTTGATAAATAGCTGCAAGTCTGTGGCTAAAGTCATCAGCGGCGGCTACCGCACTCATGTTGCCATAAGTAAAGCCAATCAAATCCGACAGCCGATGATCCCGAAACACGATCCCCAAGTCGCCATAGATCGTCTCCAGTTTGTAAGGCTGATAGAGCAGGTGGGGCTCGAGCAGATTGCCCCGTTCATCACGGCGAAAATAATGCCCCAAACTCCAGCCCAACACCCCCTCATCCGAACACAACCAATTGAAACCATGCCTTGCCACATGGGGCAAAATACTGGGGCTGACTGATTGTTCCGAAGGCCACAGCCCCCTAGGCTCACACTGGAAATAGTAGCGATAGACCTGTTTTGCCTTTTCCAACTGCAAATGCACATCCCCTTCCCAGCGAAACCGCACCCCAGGTAGCAACATCTGCGGCAGAGCCACCCGCGCCACCTGCGAATCAATCAACAACGGCAGAATCGGATGGGTATAGGGTGTAGTAGTTACTTCAATTTGTCCCTTCTTTTGTAACAGTTGATGGTGGGGCAGAATCCGCTGGATAATCTCCCGCTGTTTGGCACAAATCCGTTGCCGATCGCTCAAACTAAACCCCCGCCCCTGCTCGATCCAGCGGGCAATTTCCCGATCCTCTAGCTGAAACAAGGGATCAAACCATGCCAGATTGTGCCATGCCAACAGGTCTTCCCAGTCTTGGGCTTGCCAATGCTCCAGACACCACGCCATCCCCTGTGTCTGCCGCATCCCATACAGTTCACTGTAGCGATCGTGCACTAGGATCATATTCTTGACATTGGCATCAAAAAATCGCTCCAAGATCAAGCGTTTTTGGCTCTCTTGGAGCGCACTCACTGGCAGTAAACTCAACTCCAGATAGGGATCGAGGGCATAGCCATCGGCATATTCCTGTAACTGCAGCATCAAGGAAGGCACAAGGTTCACCGTCTGGTGCAAACTAGGAAACCGTTCCAGCAACAAAAGCAAATCTAAATAGTCTTTAATGCCGTGCAGACGCACCCAAGGCATTCTGTATTTAGCCACCCCTGTACCAAGAGCAGGGCTTTTGTACAATGGCTGGTGCTGATGCCAAATCAAAGCAACATAGAGAGGGATCATGGCAATGGCTCAGGCAAATTACTCAAATTGTTACATACCTTTAACAGTCGGTCTATTAAGTTTTTGGTTATGGGGTTATCCAACCACTACCCTATCTAAACCCCAGCCGATTCTGTTAGTGCAACAACCCCAGTTTTTGCCGATTACCGCCCAAGCCCGTCTTGCCAACCGCACCGTCAACTTAGAAGTTGCGCGCACGCCCTCCCAGCAAGCCAAAGGCATGATGTGGCGCAAAGAACCTCTCCCCGACGCTCGGGGGATGTTATTTATTTACAACGCCCCGACCCCCCTTGCCTTTTGGATGAAAAACTGCTTTGTGCCCCTTGACATGGTGTTCATTGCCAACGGGCGCGTGGTTGCCATTGCCACTGCTCCCCCCTGCACACAAGACCCCTGCCCCATCTACCCTAACCCGCCCGTAGTGGGCGATGCCGTGATTGAACTGCGCGCCAACTGGGCAAGGGACTATGGTCTAAAAGTGGGCGATCGTGTTGAGATCAAAGATTTGGCTAGAGGCATTCAAATATCCCCACAATAGTTTTATATTGTAATTACCAATTCAGGTCAAACTTATGAAACGCCGTAATTTGTTGCTATCTGGGTCATCATTTCTTTTGACTGCCTGCCAGACCGACACCACCACTACGCCACCCGCTAGTATCATTGGTGAGTACAGGGGTGAATTTATCCCAGAACAGAAAGAAAAATGGCAACCATTAGGTTTGCAGGAAGCAGGATATACCCTCATAGTCAAGCCCGACGGTAAATATGAGGCAACTGGCAAGTACATTTTGCAGGGCGCTCAAGGGGTAGTCGTCGTAGAGGGGAGTTACACCCTAGCAGGGTCTGAAGCCACTTTTACCGCAAAAAAAATAATTAATGACGGTGAAGAAAGACCTGCATCAGCAGATAATACCGTTACTTTCACGATCGCCCCCGATCGATCCTTGATTAGTCCCCCCGAAGCACTAGCAAAAGACCCTGCTTTCCCTGCCCGCTTCGTCAGGAAATCGGACTAGAACCAGATAAAGGGGTGGTCAAATATCTTGCCAACTAAAAAGCCAAGACAGTAAGCCTGTGGTATCCTCGCTTGTCGTCATGTTCACGGAATTGAACAAATTTTTGCTCAGTCTAAACAGCAATTGAAGGATACAACCAAATAGAGCGCCCTAGACAAACAGCAGGATTAATAAATCCAGAGAGTAGAGAATTACAGAAGTAAGGTATTGGGGAGGTGCTAGTGGATGCAGGTTATCAGGTTATTAACAAGATACAGTAATCAAGAATAGGGAGTTAGCTAAGGGGCAGTTTGTAGTAAACAGCAATAGACACAAAATATATAAGAGCACACTTGATAGCTGGCATTTAGAACTACGAACTCCACCGTGCCGTGTTAAATGCGCAAGAGGCCTATTGATCTAAACAAATCCCTAAGAAATGTTACCAAAGTCAAACTTATACATAAACTTTAGTTACAGTCAATTAACTTTGGTGTTTGAGGATACCAAAATCCCGGTTCCCTTGTTAGGTTATGAATAGAGTTTTAACTAGGGATCATATATGAAGCATTTTAAGCAAGAGTGGATTGAAGAATGGTGTGTTTTGCATGGCTGGACTGATTTATATGTGGAGCGGCAGGGGAATTACTGGGCGTTTCCGCCGGGGGCAGTGATGCCTGAGCCAATCCCTGTGAGTGTTTTGCGTTCCATCAAGGCAATGAAGGGCATGAGTCCTTTTGAGCAGAAATTGACCTGTCTGGGGTTTGTGATCACGATCGCCGCTGTCATCCTGAGTTTTGTCTTGCACTCGCCTATGCCTGTTACTATTGCTTTTGCGATCGTAGCCCTGATTACGGCTAGTCTGGAACCAGAATATGCCTACTAATTGCCTGTGCCCACTCTAGGCTATGATCAAAACAAAGTTTGGGGTGAGGCAATGGCAGTAACTATTGAGACAATCGCAACTTTTCTGGATAAGCGGGGCTGGTTCTATGAACTGGACCCTGATACCAATACAATTGTCACACGGGTACAAGCAGAAAACATGGATAGCCTAGTTGTTGCCATTGTTTTGCATGAAGAGGGGCGTTTTTTTGAGATTTTTGCGCCCAATGTGATTGGCAACATCCAGAATCACCATTACAAGGAAAAAATTCTGCAGACCATGCTCTACATCTCATGGGAAACCAAGATGTTACAGTGGGAGTATGACCCCTTTTCTGGCCAGATTAGGGCGGTGATTGAGTTTCCTTTGGAAGATGCGCCCATGACTGAAAATCAGTTCAATCGCTGTTTGGAAGGATTGATTCATATGGTGGATGCGATCGCGGTGCCCCGTTTGCGGACAGTGATGGCGACGGGCAATGACCCGGGGGATGAGGAAGCAGGGGAGAGGTTGTTATTAGCTCTGCAGGAACAAGCACCGGGGCTGTTGGATATGTTGGAACGGGCAATGGAAGCGCGCAAACGACGGGGGTTATTCTTCCAATGAAACGACTGGCTCTTCTGGGATCGACTGGCTCGATCGGCACCCAGACCCTAGACATTGTGCAACAGTATCCCGATCGCTTCTCGGTGGTGTCCATGTGTGCGGGCAGTAATGTGGAGTTGTTTGCCCAGCAGGTGTGTAAGTTTCGCCCTGAGTTGGTAGCAATTGCCAACCCCGAGAAATACCCAGAACTGACATCTGCCTTGGCAGGGCTTGATCCCCAGCCCGAAATTTTAGCGGGGCGGGAAGGGGTGATCGCCTGTGCCAGTTATGCCCCAGCGGATTTGGTAGTTACAGGGATTGTAGGCTGTGCGGGTTTACTGCCAACCATTGCCGCCATCAAGGCAGGTAAAAATATCGCCCTAGCAAACAAAGAAACCCTGATTGCGGGGGGGGCAGTTATTACACCATTATTACAAGAGTATGGCGTAAAATTATTCCCTGCTGATTCAGAACATTCTGCCATTTTCCAGTGCTTGCAGGGAGTGCCAGCGGGCGGTCTCTTGAGAATTATTCTGACGGCATCAGGGGGGGCGTTTCGGGATTTACCAGTAGAAAAACTAGGGGAAGTAACGATCGCTGATGCTTTGAAACATCCTAATTGGTCGATGGGCAAAAAAATCACTATTGATTCAGCGACTTTGATGAATAAGGGCTTAGAAGTAATTGAGGCTCACTATCTGTTTGGTGTGGATTATGACTACATAGAAATTGTTATTCATCCCCAAAGTATTATCCATTCTTTGATTGAATTGCAGGATACTTCTGTACTCGCACAGTTGGGTTTGCCTGATATGCGTTTGCCTTTATTGTATGCGCTGGCTTATCCCGATCGGGTGCCTACCAATTGGGAAAGATTAGATTTAGTAAAATGCGGTAGTTTAACTTTTCGCAGTCCCGATCATGCTAAATACCCTTGTATGCAATTGGCTTACAGTGCCGGCAGGAAAGGGGGGACAATGCCTGCGGTCTTAAATGCCGCCAATGAAGAAGCAGTAGCATTATTTTTAGAGGGAAAAATTAAATTTACCCAGATAGCTGAGTTAATTGCTGAGGTATGCGATCGCCATCAAGTAATTAGTAATCCCAGTTTGCAAGACATTTTAGATAGTGATCAGTGGGCAAGGGAAATGACTAGAAATAGTCTGTTAGTAGCCAAGTAAAGTATGGGCTAGTTTAATGGATTGGCAGTCAGAATTAGATGCATTAGTCTTAGCAAGGGCAAGGGGATCGGAACTAAGTTTATCCCAACAAGAGTTACTACATAGTTTCTTACCAACAGGAGTTGGCGATCGGGCCTATGCAATTCTACCACTGGTCTATCCTCAATTGGCAACATTAGATATACCAATAAATTGTCGATCCCTGTGGTGTTTGTATTTGCCCCTAGCCATTTATTTAACTGCACAAACTGCACCTTTTGTTCTAGGCATATTTGGTATGCAAGGTACTGGTAAAACCACTTTGACGAGAGTTTTACAAATAGCTATACAGGTGTTGGGGAAAACAGCTATCACTCTATCTCTAGATGACTTATATAAAACTTATGCTGATCGTCTAACCTTACAAAAAAGTGATCCCCGTTTGCGTTGGCGGGGTGTCCCTAGTACCCATGACATTGATCTAGGTATAGGAGTTTTATCTAGTTTTCAGCAGGGGATTTATCCCCTCAAAATTCCTCGCTTTGATAAATCTCTGCACAATGGACATGGCGATCGCACTACACCTGAAATAGTAAATAATCCCGCTGATATTTTATTATTTGAGGGTTGGTTTGTTGGTTTAAAACCGCTACCAGCATCGGCATTCAGTCAGTCTCAACAATTTGCTATGGATTGTAATTCTAAGTTGGCTGATTATCAGCAGTTATGGCAGTTTATTGATTATTTATTAGCCTTGATCCCCGAAGACTATACTATTAGCTTAGCGTGGCGATCCCAAGCAGAAATGCAACAAAAAGAGCAAGGCAAGGGTGCAATGAGTCCTGGAGAAATTAAAGAATTTGTGCAGTATTTTTGGCAAGCATTGCCTCCTGACTTATTCTTACCATCAATTTCTACTTATGCTGACATGGTAGTTTTATTGAGGGACGATCGGACTATTTTAGAAATCAGGAGAGTTTCAAATCAGTAATGGTTTTGCCGGGGTTTGGATATAATTAGCAGTATGGAAACCCAGAATAAGACCTATCATATTGTTACTTTTGGCTGTCAGATGAACAAAGCCGACTCGGAGCGCATGGCGGGTGTGCTTGAGAGTATGGGCTATTCAGCGACAGAAGATATTGAGCGTGCTGATTTGATTCTCTACAACACCTGCAGTATTCGGGATAATGCAGAACAGAAGGTTTATTCTTATCTGGGCAAACAGGCAAAAAGGAAGCAACTTCAGCCTTATTTGACCCTGATCGTAGCGGGCTGTGTGGCGCAGCAGGAAGGGGAAAAACTACTCCGTAGAGTACCTGAAATTGATATTGTGATGGGTCCCCAATACGCTAACCGCCTAGCTGATCTGCTTCAGCAGGTCTATCTGGGTTATCAAGTGGTGGCGACGGAAGAGATATTCATTGAGGAAGATATTACGAAGCCACGGCGCGATAGTCAGATCACCGCATGGGTGAATGTGATTTACGGCTGTAATGAACGCTGTACCTATTGCATCGTGCCCTTTGTACGGGGTCAAGAACAATCCCGATCGCCACAAGCGATCAGAAAAGAAATAGAATCCCTCGCTCACCAGGGATACAAAGAAGTTACTCTCCTTGGGCAGAACATTGATGCCTATGGGCGGGACTTGCCTGCAGGCGACATTGGCACAGGGGTTGGTGGCAAAATCACTTTTACGGATTTACTCTATTACATCCATGACATAGAAGGAATTGAGCGAATTCGTTTCGCTACCAGTCATCCTCGCTATTTCAGCAGTCGGCTGATCCGTGCCTGCGCTGAACTACCCAAGGTCTGCAAACATTTTCATATTCCCTTCCAATCGGGTGATAATGAAATTCTCAAGGCGATGGGGCGCGGCTACACCCATGAGCGATACAGGCAAATTATTGCTCAAATTAGGGAGTTGATGCCCCATGCTTCTATCAGTGCTGATGCGATCGTCGGTTTCCCCGGTGAAACAGAGGCACAGTTTGAGAATACACTCAAATTAGTGGCAGATATTGGATTTGATGCAGTGAATACTGCCGCCTATTCTCCCAGACCTAACACCCCTGCGGCAGTCTGGGAAAATCAAATCCCTGAAGCCGTCAAAAGCGATCGACTCCAGCGATTGAATCATCTAGTAGCGGAAAAAGCCTATGAGCGATCACAGCGATATTTGGGCAGAACAGAACTAATCTTAGTGGAAGGTGTGAATCCTAAAAATACTCAGCAATTGATGGGGCGCACTGATGGGAATAGAATTACTTTCTTTCATCCTAGGCAGGGACTAGGAGTCAATGACTATCTGGGCCAACTGGTTGCAGTAGAAATTAGAGAAGTGCGTGCCTTTAGTCTCACAGGTGTGCTCACAGAGGAATAAATCATGCAAATCATTTACTCCGATCGCTTCCTTGACCATCACACTGGCTGGTTTCATCCTGAACAGCCAGAGCGAGTAACTGCTATAGTCAAACGCTTAAAAACTCATCCCATCAATTCTCAACTGGAGTGGAAAGAACCTACACCGATTGAACAGCGATCGGACTTGTTGGCGTGGATTAGCATGGTACATGACTCCGAATACATCCGCACTGTGGAACTGCTTAGTAATCAAGGGGGTGGCAGATTGGATGGAGATACGCCTGTTTCTGAAGCCTCTTATGAAGTGGCGTTGTTAGCAGTGAGTGCATGGTTGGATGCCGTGGATACTGTCCTTAACCGAGGTCTGCCTGTTTTCACTGTTGCCCGTCCGCCGGGGCATCATGCCCTCAAAAATCGGGGTATGGGCTTCTGTATTTTCAATAACGCCGTAATTGCCGCTAAATATGCTTTAACTAGGTATAAATTAAATAAAGTAGCCATTTTGGATTGGGATGTACATCATGGCAATGGTACACAGGAATTGGTATGGAATGATCGCCAGATTGCCTATGTATCTGCTCATCAAGCTCCCTTTTATCCAGGGACAGGTTGGCAGAATGAAACAGGTAACTCAGGTAACATTCTCAATATACCTCTACCTAGTGGCACTGGTAGCAATGAATATATGCAGGTATTCGATCGCTTTGTGATCCCATTTTTACAGCAGTTTATGGCTGATTTACTAATAGTAAGTGCTGGTTTTGATGCTAATAGTGGCGATCCCCTAGCTAGTATGGAGTTACAACCAGAAGATTTTGGGGCATTTGCTCAGAAATGCCGGCAGAATTTCTCGAGAGTAATTTTTGGGCTAGAGGGGGGCTACGATCTAGGTAGTTTAGCTAATTCGGTGTTAGCTGTAGTTAGTGCCTATGCAAATTGAAATTACTGATATTAACGATGCAGGCGAAGGCATTGGCAGACAAGAAAATAAAGTAGTATTTGTAGCAGGGGCAGTACCTGAAGATATTGTAACTGTGAAAATTCTACAGCAGAAATCTAATTTTATCCAAGCAGAATTAGTAGAAATTATTCAGCCTTCCCCCCACAGAATTAAACCTCATTGCATTGTGGCGGATAAATGTGGGGGTTGTCAGTGGCAATTTCTAAGCTATGCACAGCAATTAGTCATCAAACACCGAAAAGTTAGAGAAACTTTAGTGAGAATTGGCAAATTTACTCCTACAGAAATTGATAGCGTCCTCTTACCGATCATCCCTGCCGATCAGCCCTTTGGCTATAGAAACAAAGTGGCTTTTCCATTAGGTATAGGGCAAAATGGTACGGTCAAAGCAGGTTATTTTCAGCGCAACAGCCACAAACTAATTAACCTAAATAAATGCCCAGTGCAAGAAGATCGCTTCAACATTTTTCTACAACAAATCAAGCAGGATATTCAACGGCAAAAATGGTCAGTTTACAATGAGGTAACCCATCGGGGATCATTGCGCCATCTCCTGTTAAGAATTGGCAGGCGTAGAGGCGAAATTCTTCTAACCTTGGTCAGTAAGGATGCAAAACTGGAAAATTTATCCAGGCAAGCAGAGCAATGGCTGACCACTTATCGGGGTTTAGTAGGCGTAACTTTGAATATCAATCCTCACCGCACTAATGCTATTTTAGGTACAGAAACTAAACTAATAGCAGGACAAGATTTTGTTACTGAAAAACTACTGAGCTATACTTTCCATTTGCGAGCTGATACTTTCTTTCAAGTATATACAGAACAAGCAGAGAAGATGATTCAATGGCTTAGAGATCATCTATCATTAACCTCTACTACGGTTCTTTTAGATGCCTATGGGGGGATCGGGACGATCGCCATCTGCTTAGCCAACCTAGTTAAACAAGTAGTCGCCATTGAAATTCAACCTCAAGCAGTCAAGCAAGCTCAGCATAATGCTAACTTGAATAAAGTAGAAAATATAGAGTTTTTCACAGGTAAAGTTGAAGAGATTTTACCGCAATTAGCTATTAAACCTAACATAGTAATTCTTGATCCCCCGCGCAAAGGTTGCCAGCCAGAAGTAATTGTGAGTTTGAGAGAGTTGAGACCCCGACAAATTGCCTATGTGAGTTGTAACCCTGCTACTCTGGCTAGGGATTTACAATTATTGTGTGGGGATAACTTATTTCGCATTAAGAAAATTCAACCTATAGACTTTTTTCCCCAAACTGCTCATGTAGAATGTATTACCCTGTTAGACTACCAAGGAAACTAAGTTATGAAAATAGTCAAACGTAATTTGATCGGCTATCAACCTGTTTACGACATTGGCTTGGCAAGGGATCACAATTTCGTATTAGCCAATGGCACGATCGCTAGTAATTGCTTCAATAAATCCCACAGTGTTGCCTATGGCTATGTAACTTATCAAACTGCCTATCTCAAAGCCAATTTTCCTGTTGAATATATGTCTGCCTTACTTTCTTCAGTGAGTGGTGATCGGGATAAAGTGCAGAAATATATTATCAATGCCCTTAGTTTGGGAATTCAAGTTCTGCCCCCAGATGTGAACCAATCAGGGATTGATTTTACCCCTGTGGGTGGGAACATTCGCTTTGGGCTGGCGGCAATTAAGAATCTTGGTTTGGGAGCGATCGAGGCAATTATTGAAGCCAGAGAACAGGACGGTAAATTCACTTCCCTAGCAGATTTTTGTACTAGAGTGGACAGTCGTGCCCTGAACAGGAAAGGATTGGAAGCTCTTATTCAAGCTGGCGCAATGGATAGTATCAATCGGAATCGTCGCCAACTGATGCAGGATTTGGAGGTAACTCTGGAATGGGCAAATAGAAGAGCCAGAGAATCGGCTTCAGGGCAAACTAATCTACTGGATTTACTGGGTGCAGACAGTCAAACAGAATTCACTGCGCCTACTACTGCCCCAGTAGAAGATTATTCGCCTGCAGAAAAATTACAGTTAGAGAAAGAGTTGTTGGGCTTCTATCTTTCTAATCATCCCTTGAAAGAGATTAGCGAATCTGCAAAACTACTCGTTCCCACCAGTCTGCGAGACCTACATGAAATCCATGAAAACACTAATGTTACCGGGATCGCTATGATTACTGACATCAAAGATATTACTACAAGAAAAGGGGAGAGAATGGCAGTTATGCAAATAGAAGACCTCACAGGCAGTGGTGAAGCGGTAGTGTTTCCTAAGAGTTATGAACGGCTCAAACAGTATTTACATAAAGATCAGCGACTGATGTTCTGGGGTAAAACTGATCGCCGGGAAGAACATATGCAAATCATTATTGAAGATGCTCAACCGGTGGAGAATCTGCAGTTTATCCGTTTAGAACTACCTATGGAACAGGCTCTCAATAAACAAGAACTGCATCGCTTGCGGGAAATCATTCAACAAAACAATGGTGGCGGTGGCGAAGACAAATGTAAAATTCCTATAATAGCAGGCTTACAATATAGTGAACAGTTTGTCCGTTTCGGTAGTCAATTCTGGGTCAGAGATGCAGAGAGGGTCATCCAAGCTTTAGAATCAGCGGGTTTTCGTGCCTACACTGAATTTGTCCTAAACAAGAACTAATCAAGGAATTGACATTGGCAGCAATCAGAGTCATGATTAACTCACTGGTGGTGGATAATTGCCTATGTTGGATATTAAACTCATTCGTACTCAGAGCAATCGGGTCAAAGAACTGCTCAGGCGACGACAGGCAGACTACAGTGGTGAAATCGACCAAATTTTGGCATGGGATCAGCAGTTACGGCAGTTAGAGGTACAGCGATCGCAGTTACAGAGTCAGAGCAATGACATCAGCAAGCAAGTAGGACAGAAGTTGCGCGCAGGGGCAGAACCAGAGGCAGTAGAAGCCCTCAAAGAGAAATCCAATCAAATCAAACAGGAATTGGCTGATTTGGAACCACAGGAAAGAACCCTCAGAGAGCAGATACATGAACTCCTATTGAGGATTCCTAACCTGCCCAGTGAAACTGTCCCTGTAGGTAAGGATGAGACTGAGAATGTGGAGATTTATCGCTGGGGCGATGAATACAAATGTACTCTCACTGAACCGAAATCCCATTGGGAAATTGGTGAGCAGTTAGGGATTTTACAGTTTGAGCGGGCGGTAAAAATTGCCCAGACTAGATTTGTTGCCTTGGTGGGAGCCGGGGCACACCTGGAAAGAGCGATCGCTCAATTTATGTTAGAGACTCACATTCAGAGAGGTTATGTGGAGATTTTACCGCCTCTATTGGTGAATTCAGCTACTATGACAGGTACAGGACAGTTACCGAAGTTTGCTAATGATTTGTTCCGCTGTGCAGAAGATGACCTGTGGTTGATTCCTACCGCCGAAGTGCCTGTAACTAACTTCTACCGTGATGAGATTTTAGAAGTGGAACAATTGCCGATTAAGCACTGTGCCTTTACTCCCTGTTTTCGGCGGGAAGCGGGCAGTTATGGGCGGGATACCAAAGGGTTGATTCGCTTACATCAGTTCCACAAAGTGGAATTAGTTCAATTCACTACACCTGAAACTTCGGCAGAGGCACATCAGAATCTACTCCAAGATGCTGAACTAATCCTGAAACTATTGAAACTACCATATCGGGTAGTGGAACTTTGTACAGGTGATTTAGGATTTGGAGCGGCGAAATGCTATGATCTAGAAGTCTGGCTACCTTCTGCTCAGCAGTATCGAGAAATCTCCAGTGTCTCTAACTTTTTAGACTTCCAAGCGAGAAGAGCTAACCTGCGTTGTAAACAGAAGGGTAGGAAGGGTACAGAATTCATTCACACACTCAATGGCTCTGGGCTGGCGATCGGGCGAACTATGACTGCTATTTTAGAGAATTATCAACAGGCGGATGGACGAGTAAAATTACCAGAAGTATTACAGCCTCTGATGGGAAGAGAATATCTATAAATTCTGCCTACACCTGGAAAAGAATAGTTTTCACTTTGCGCAGTACGAACACATTTCCTTCATTACCTCTACCAATCCGCAAATCAGCGTCTAGGTAAGTGATTTCCAACCAACCCCGCTGTTCACCTCTGATTCTGAAATCAAAGGCAGGGGCTTGCTGTCCTGTTTCTAAAAACCTAATGAAATCATCTACCCCTTGGTTACTATTCCGATAATTGAGTAATTTTTGGAAACCAATCACGGAACGCTGAAAATTAACCTCAATGCGTCTAGCTGAACTCACTGCAAATTTGGCACTCACGCTCACTACCCCTTCCAACCAAGGAAGCCCATAGACTTCAGCAATGTTGTAGATCCCATTGTCTTTGAGACGAACACATTGATAGACTGTACCTAATTTGGCTAGGGGAATTCTCCCTAAACCTAGAAGCCCTTGGCTAGTAGTGAATAGAAGTTCCCAATTCCCTTCCAATTCAGGGCTGGCAGTGGGTTGCGGTGTAGGGTTACGGTCTTCCAAACGGGCGATCGCTGCCAAAATTGCTTTGTTCAGAGTAGGGTTGGTTTGCAGACCTCTATCTGTCTTACTCACTAGTTCTAGTAACTCTGCCTTACCGCTCACGCATTTTCACTCCTAACGCCCCTAAGGTAGTGAAAAAATTCGGATAGGAGACGGTCGCACATTCAGCATTGGCAATCGTCATCTCGCCTGCACTCACTAGTCCTGCGATCGCCAAGCTCATGGCAATGCGGTGATCCCCCTGACTATCTATCTCTGCCCCTTGGAGAGAATTTCCGCCTGTAATTTCCAGCCCATCAGGGCGTTCCTGCACTTGGACACCAATTTTTGCCAGCGCTCTAGCCATTACTGCCACTCGATCGCTCTCTTTCACTCTTAATTCTTGGGCATCTTGAATAATGGAAGTTCCTTCAGCACAGGCACAGGCAATAGATAAGATAGGGATTTCATCTAGTAGTCTGGGGATCATTGCTCCACCAATATTACAGGCCTTCAGACTGGCACTCCTTACCCTAATATCTGCTACCGGTTCGCCCGTCCAGACCCGCTCATTTTCCAACTGAATGTCTGCTCCCATTGCCTGTAAAACCTCTAAAATGCCTGTGCGAGTGGGATTCACACCGACATTTTGAATCAACAATTCTGAATCAGGCACAACTGTCCCCGCTACCAACCAGAATGCGGCTGAACTAATGTCCCCTGGTACCAGCACTGCCTGCCCCCGCAGTTTTATCCCGCCCTGTATTCTAACTGTATTACCGTCTACAGATATATCTGCACCAAAAGCATTGAGCATCCGTTCGCTGTGATCCCGTGATTTACTTGGCTCTGTAACCACAGTCTCTCCTGAGGCAAACAAACCCGCCAGCAAAATGCAAGACTTGACCTGTGCTGAAGCGATCGGGGACTGATACTCTATTCCCTTGAGGGACTGGCCCTGTACTGCCAGCGGCGCATAGCCCCCCGCCCGACACCAAATTTGCGCCCCCATCGCCTGCAGAGGGTGAATTACCCGCTTCATCGGTCGCCTCCGCAGAGAACAATCGCCCGTAATTACAAAAAAACGGCGGGGCTGACTCGCCAAAATTCCCAGCAACAGGCGTATAGTTGTCCCTGAGTTGCCGGCATTGAGCACATCCGCAGGCTCTTGCCAGCCATCTGCACCAATGCCCTTGATTTCTACAAATTTTTCATTTAAGGGGGAAATCTGTGCACCCATTGCCTGCAAACACTCTGCCGTACTCAGGGGGTCATCCCCCAACAACAAGCCCTGAATAGTAGTTGTACCCTCTGCCAGTGCCCCCAGCATCAACGCTCGATGGGAAATAGATTTATCGCCCGCCACCTTGAGCGTGCCCCGTAAACCCTGTCTGTGCTGAGGGACTGTAACTAGCATGAGTTAATCTTAGCATCTTTAGCTACACGATTTGCCTCTGCCTGCATAACTGCCGCCATCAACCAAAACAAAATAAATACCCTTGGTTCATAATGGGAAGTATCATAAATTCCTGACAAGAGAAATAAAATAAGACTAAAACTAGCAATAATGCTCACTACATTTTTACTACGCCAACTGTGAGCGATCATCCACACAATTAGTACTATAAATAAAATCAATGCAGGTACACCTGACCCCAGTGCGATCGCTAGGAAAAAATTATGTTCATGCACTACATAGTCATAGATTGGATAGACTGACTTAAACTGTTCTCTGAGGGGAATAAAGTTACGCAGTCCCCATCCTAAAATTGGTCTTTGGGCGATTAAGTTAACGCAAAATGACCAGATAATGACTCTAATTTCATTGCTGTTCAGAAACATTTCCCAACTGGTGCGCCCGATCCCCGACTGACTAGCCAACCACAAAGCCGTCGGTACTACAGTTACTAAAATAGCTACCAACCACCAGTGGCTATAGAATATGCTTTGGATAATTAGACCAATAAATCCCAGTGCCCACACATTCCGCGATTGGGCAAATACTAACATGGCTATCAATGCCCCTAAAATTACAGTTGCTGTAATTCGGATGTACCGATCCCTAGGGTCTAGCTTAAATCTACCCAAACTAAAATGTGCTGCTACTGGTAATAGCATTAAACAGAAAAGTGCTAGTTCATTAGTATGTCCAAATAAGGAAGCAATCCGATTTTCTTCACCAAAACCTAGAATAATTTCATAACTGTTAAATAATCTAGGCAGTTTCCAATCGGGGCGATTAATCAATACTTGGGCAAACCCAAATAGTGATAATGGAAGAGAACCTAATAAAATTAACCACAGTAAATGTACTGCTTGCGCTGTAGTTTCCAATAGATAAGTTGCGATCGCAAATAACAACAAAAATGGATAGAAATTTAATAAGCCGAATAAAGCATCCCCCACACTATAGGCTGTAAAAACACTGATCCCCAGCCACAAGGCAAATAGTAACCAGCCTCTATTCAAGAAATTATCAAGGCACCGCCACCCATGCCGACTGATGCAGAGAATTACTAAAATTAGACCTAATAGACTTGAAAAGACATTATTTAGGGGTAAAAGTAAGCATAGAAGTTGTAATAGATACCACTCCCATTTCAAGGCATGGGTATCAGTCAATAACTTTAGCAATATACTGTTCCTCCAACTCTGGTACAGGATCATACCCCCCTGGATGCCAGGGATGACAGCGGCTGATGCGTCTGATCGCTAACCAACTGCCCCTGATCGCCCCAAACCGTTCAATTGCAGTGAGGGCATAGGCAGAACAAGTGGGCTGAAACCGACAGCGGGGGGGAAACAGTGGCGAAACGGCCCAGCGATAAAATTTTATTAACCAAATTAAGAACTGTGCCATACCCAGGAAGATCATGTATCTTTACTAGATTATAGAATAGATATTTTATTTAGGGAGTTTTTAACTCCTGAGATAGGGTCATTCTCCTGCATGAGGCTCCCAAATCTCTAATGATCTAACTCATAACATGCCATAATCTTAACAAAAAGATGTCGCTGGTTATGGAAATAGTGAGTGCTGAGTACCAAGTTACCTATGATCCTGAGCAAAACCTTGTGGCTATGGCGGGTAAAATGCGCCTAGAAAGCCTTGATAGGTACCAGCCGATTCTGGATCTGCTCACTAGGGCGATCGCATCCCATCCCCCTCATTTTATTCTGGATGTAACTAATTTGGAGTTTCTAAATAGTTCAGGTTTAAGTATGTTGTTGATGTTCGTTGTCAAGGTGCGAGAAACGGGTTGTATGGGACTGACTATTAGGGGATCGCAGGCTTTCCCGTGGCAAGTTAAATCCCTCAAGAATGTCAGACGACTCATGCCAGAGATGCAGTTAGATTTGAGAAGCACATGACCGAAGATAGAATTGCTGAATTGGAGAAAGAAAATCAAGACCTGCGGATGCTGTTAGCAACTGCAACGGAGCATGGCGACACAGTAGAAGCTCTCTTGCACGCCGAAATAGAAGAGCGCAAGCGTGCCCAAGCTACTTTGGAGTCCATTCTCAGGGCAGTGCAACGCAGTAAAGCTGACCTCGAAATCATGCTAGAGACGATGATAGAACATGGGGAAACCGTTACCCAGTATGAACTCTGTAATCAAGCTGTGGAGTGGATGCGCCAGAGTGAAGAGCAATTCCGAGCGATCGCAGAAGCTACACCAGTGGCGATGATTATCTCTCAGCCTGAGACTGGCATCATTTCCTACGCCAACACGGAAGGAATTAATCTATTCGGTAAGGACTTAATTGGGAAGAATGTGCAGGATTTGATTATTCTGGAGAGCGATCGCGCCCATTTGCAGGCACAACTGGAGTCAGCAGGCAAACTTACCAATTACGAACTCCAAATGTACAGTGCAGATGGTCTACCGTTCTGGGTATTGGCTTCTGTGCATATGTTGTTTTTACAGGGCAGAACAGTGGTGCTCCATACCTTCTTCGACATTACGGAACGGAAAAGGATGGAATCCCGTCTGCAACAGTCAGGAGCTTTTTTGAGAGAGCAAGCACAGTTTTTAGAAGTTATAGTGGAAGCGCGCACGATGGAATTGCAGGCTGCTGAAGCCAAGTATCGCAGTATTTTTGAGAATGCGGTGGAAGGTATCTACCAAATCAACCCAGAAGGGCAATTTCTCGTGGTCAATCCTGCCCTTGCTCGTATCTACAAGTACAATTCACCTGCGGATTTGATCCGCTCAGTGCAAGATGTTGCTACCCAAATCTATGTGAATGCTGAGCGATATAGAGAATTTATCCATCTTTTGCAAACTCGCTCCCAAGTAGAAAATTTTGAGTCAGAGGTTTATTGCAAGGATGGCAGTATTATTTGGGTTTCGGAAAATGGACATGCGGTTAGGAATGAACAAGGGCAGGTCATCTATTATGAAGGCATGGTCCAAGACATTACGGCGCGCCGTCAGGCGGAAATTCAACTCCGCCTTGAACAGGCTAATTCTGAACGTCTGCTCTTAAACATCTTTCCCAAAACCATCGCTGAGCGATTGAAACAGAATCAGAATGCGATGATCGCTGAGAATTATCCTGAGGTGAGTATTCTCTTTGCGGATATTGTAGAGTTTACCAGTATTGCCAGCCAAATGCCTCCCCAAGAGGTGGTTACCCTCTTGAATGGTATCTTCTCTCATTTTGATAATCTCGCAGAATCTCTCAATTTAGAGAAAATCAAAACTATTGGCGATGAATATATGGTGGTGGGGGGATTGCCCGATCCCAACCCCAACCATGCCTCTGCGATCGCTGAGATGGCATTGGCGATGCAAAGAGCAATTAAGCAGTTCCAAACTCCGTGGGGCACACCCCTGAGTTTACGCATTGGCATCAATACGGGGAGTGTAATCGCAGGTGTGATTGGTCAGAAGAAGTTTAGTTATGATTTGTGGGGGGATGCGGTAAATCTGGCTAGCCGTATGGAGTCCCAAGGTGAACCGCATAAAATTCAAGTCTCGGAGATGACCTATGTGCGCCTGCGGGAGGATTTTCATTTAGTGCGGCGGGGCTTGATTCCCATTAGGGGCAAGGGTGAGATGTGTACCTATTGGCTGTTAGGGAAGAAGACCAAATAGGCAATAATGGAATTATTGTAGAGAACAGAAAAACTATGCCCGAAATTTGGGAATTGGATTTCTATTCACGCCCTGTCAAGGATCAGGATGGTAAAAAGATTTGGGAACTGTTAATCTGCGATCGCCAACGACAGAGAGAATGGGTACAGGTCTGCCCGCCTAACCAAGTGAATTCCGAATGGGTCGCCAACCAATTGGCAGAGGTAGTGCAGACATGGCAGGTCTCGCCCCAAAAGATTCGGTTTTATCGCCCTACTATGCACAATATGCTCAATCGCGCCTGTAAATTAGCTAACCTAGTGCCCCTGCCCTCCCGCCGTTTGCTGGTCATGCCCCAGTGGCTGCAGGAAAGGATGGCAGAGGTCTATCCCCAGCAGGCGGGTTTTATTGCCCCCGATCCCAACCCCCTCCCCTTACAACTCAACCAACCCACTCTATTGAAACCTCTGCCCGATGCCCTGCGGGGAGATAAATGGTTATTTGCCTTTTTGCCAGCACAGGAGTTTGCCAATGCCCACACTTGGGCGATGGATTTTGGCGAGTTGTTCCCTCTGCCCCCCCTGTCCCCCGACCAACCGATCGGTGGGGTGATCGTTTACTCCACCAGAGCTGCAGGCATTGCCGCTTGGATGTCGGGGATCGATCCTGTCTGTTTGGAATGTGCCAAAGACCAACTGATTCTGTCTGCAAATGCGGATGCCCAGTGGGTAATCTCTAAAATCAAAGATGTCAAAGGGGCAGAGAATTTTCAACAGGCACAACAGCAGGCCCAAGGAATTCACTTTTTGGCGGTCCAAACTAACCCTGAGACCGAAAAATTTGCAGGTTTCTGGCTATTGCGTAACCCGACGGTTTAAGCTGATATTATGCAATGTCCTTACTGTCAGCATACTGAAAGTCGAGTCCTTGAATCCCGTGCCGCCGAGGGGGGCAAAAGTGTCAGGCGCAGGCGGGAATGTCTGCAATGCAAACGACGGTTTACTACCTACGAACGGATTGAATTTGTTCCGATTACGGTGGTCAAGCGCGATGGTCGCCATCAATCCTTCGATCGCTCCAAACTGCTACAGGGCATGATGCGCGCCTGTGAAAAAACAGGGGTAAACCAAGAGCAGTTACTGTTAATTATCGATGAGATAGAATCACAATTACAACTGCGGAACGATCGCCTAGTTCACAGTAGTGAAATTGGGGAGATGGTATTAGCCCATTTGCGGGAATTAAACGAAGTTGCCTATGTCCGCTTTGCGTCCGTGTATCGTCAATTTAAGGGTGTAGATGACTTTGCCCAGACCCTCAAACAGTTGTCCCCCAGTCTATCACCGAGTTTAGTGGAGTCCAGTGGTAATTAAACGCCTGCGTCTGCGGGAACATGTCAATCCCCTATCCCGCCGTTATCAAGTGCCCACCCCCCCACCCTCTTGGTCAGCAGTCTATGCCAACCCTGACTTACCCTTGAGTCTAGACATCGGCTGTGGACATGGGGAATATCTCTTAGCCATGGCACAAGTATATAGGGATCGCAACTTTCTCGGCATAGAAATCCGTAAACCTCTAGTTGAACAGGCTAATGCCGTCAAGGATGCACTAGGCTTACAGAATTTATACTACTTATTTGCGAATGTGAATGTATCCCTTGGGGGATTATTTACTAAACCATGGCTCAACGAGGTAACAATCCAGTTTCCTGACCCTTGGTTCAAGCGGAAACAACGCAAACGACGCATGGTTAACGCCGCCTTAGTAGCTACCCTGATTAAATTTTTATTGCCTTCAGCGCGTATTCTTTTGCAATCAGATATGGATTGGTTACTAGCAGAAATGAAAGACTGTTTTCTAGGGTTTCCCCAGTTTAGAGAATTACCTACATATCCAGAACATATCCCTACCGATCGCGAAACTATGACCCTGAGAAGGGGTTTTCCTGTGTATCGTTGTGCCCTAGTTTATGAAAGTGAACATCCGCCCTGCCCGCCTATCTGATGTACCTGGGATCGCTCAGGTTTTGACAGTGAGTTTTTATTCTCAGCGGTGGCTACATTTTTTCTGGGAATGGGCGATCGGCGTGGACGTGCGCTGTCGCCTGCTAGAAGCCAACAAGTACTACACCTGCCTGATTGCGGTAACCCCCGAAGGACAGCCAATTGCCACCATTGAGATGTGTATCCGTCGTTTCCGCCCTTGGCAAAATAGCCAGTATCCTTACATTTTCAACTTAGCCGTACATCCCCATTGGCGACGCCAAGGCATTGCTAGCCAACTCCTCCAAGCCACAGAACCCATCGCTAAATCATGGGGCTTCAGCCAAATATTTATTCATGTCATGGCTAACAACCAACCTGCCTATGCCCTCTACCAACAGGCAAATTATATTTTTTATAGGTACGATCGCAACCTCTTCAACTTCAACCGTCTCCTACTGTGCAAAACTCTAACTAATAGCCCCCCTGCATAAATGTCAATAACCTAACCCCCGCTCCTGATTGGAAAAACGGTAACACCACCGCTGTATGCTAATGCCTATGTAACCTAATCCCCAAGAATACATCATAGAGAAAACTACCAAAATCTGGCATTTGCCACAGACCTAAACTTTGGGGTGAATTGTGCTCATCTAGGAGAGGCTTCATTTGTTTGTAAGCCGCCTGATAATTGTACCAAGGAATAGAGGGCCACAGGTGATGAATCAAATGATAATTTTGTCCCAACAATAGGATATTCAGCAACCAACTAGGATATACCCTTGCATTGTGCCAGCGCCCAGTTTCTTTGAAGGGGCGATGTGGCAAATAATCGAAAAATAGCCCCAATAGCAATCCCATGATCGCCGTTGGTACAAACCAAAAATTTAGAATGTAACTCAAGAAACCAAAATAATAACCAGCAATCAGAACTGCTACTAAAATCCCTCTACTAATTGCCCATTCCCACAATTCATAGTTACGCCATAATCTGCGCTGAAAGAAAAACACTTCATGATAAAAGAATCGCACCGCAATTAGCCACAGTGGGCCCCCTGTAGAAACAAAATGGTCAGGGTCATTTTCAGGATCGTTCACATGGGCATGGTGTTGCATATGCACCCTTGTAAATACAGGAAAAACAAAGCCTTGCAGAACCGCTGAAATGTGCCCGATCGCAGCATTGATGAGACGGTTAGGGTGGGCTACCCCGTGGGAAGCATCATGAATTACTGTCCCCAGCACATACAGAGCTAAAAAATTGCAGATAAACACCGCCCAATGGGGCAAAGTATTTGTCCAGTAACCCGCTGTCGAGAGACTGGCTAGGACGATCGAGCCGACCAAAAGTGCCAAAGTCGGATTAAAACCTTGGGGTGCGCCCATATACTCGATCGGCACCATTTTCTGCATGCGTTCCCACTCCTTACCGCTAACTGACCCTTAGTAGTATAGCCTGTAGTGATCCCTTGTGTAGATTTGTTAAGCAAAATTCTTGCCTGCCTTGCCCGATCCAGCTTCCCGCTCGGGTCAAACTGCTCTTACTAAAGCAACAGAAAGCTATATTCGCTTAGAGATTTCTATGCCCTCAGTGGTGATGAATTGTAGGATTCTTCGTTATAAAAAATGTGTGCCAAATACATCAACATAAGAAGAATTTGCAAACTTACAACAAAAGATACAGCTTATTTCCCAAGTAAATAGCCGTGCCACCTTCATATATTGTCACTGCGATCCCAACTGTGAAATGCTGACTGTACTGATAGCACATGATAATCTATGGCTTTCGGTGTGAATACAGTCATCAATTCTGGATTTTCTAAACAATACGGGCGGAGGCGAAGCAATTACGACTAAGGATTTGGCTCTGGTTGGGGCATAGCACTCCCTTTCAATTTGATATGTGCCCGATCCACGATCGCAACCAGACCAGTGGGAAAGGGATCGCTCTGAGTGCCAGATGGGGCAAATAATAGATTTATAAACTTAGCTACATGGTCATATGTGGTGGCTTGCCCTGTGTGGTGTTCCAAGTATTGTCTGATAATGCGGCTGAGGAGGGCGGGTGGGTGGGTGCGCAGGGCATAGCGATCGATTTTCGGCTCGTCAATGTTGTGGCTATGCCAGAACTGTTGTGCCAGAGATTCTAAGTAGGTGTGGTCGGCGTGGAGCAGTTCAGCAGTTTGGGCTAGGACAGTTTCCACTTGGGGATTGAAGTGGGTTTTCAGATAGGGGATCAGTTCCAAACGGATACGATTGCGGCTGTAGTGCCAGTCCTCATTGGCTCGATCCCAATATATGGGTAGATTGAGGGCTTGACAAAATGCCCCTGTCTCTTGTCTGCTAATCCCCAACAAAGGACGCACTAATTTAATCTCCGATTTAATCTCCGATCCCTGTGCCAAGGGGCGCATCCAAGTCAGTGCCCCTAACCCCCTGCTGCCACTGCCCCTGATCAGGTTGTAGAGCAGAGTTTCGGCGCGATCGCTGAGGGTGTGTCCCGTAGCAACAAATTGGCAGTGATTGGCAATTGCTAGCTCAGCTAGAGCCTGATACCGCCAGTTTCTCGCTTCTGCCTCACCCTTGGGGATCGGGTCAGCCGACTGGCAGACGAAAGGTAAACCCCAGCGATCGGCTAAATCCTGTACCTGCTTGACATTATCTGGACTGTCCACCTGCCAACGGTGATAGCAGTGCCCCACCACCAACCGCCAGCGCCACTGTTTTTGCCACCAGACCAACAATTGCAGAAGACAAACAGAATCTTGACCACCTGAAACCGCCACTAGAATATCTGCGCCCTTGGGCAGGAGATGATACTGGCGCAAAACTTCTCCTAATTTAGCTCGTAACCGTTTGGCGATCGGTGGCATTTGAGGACTGTAGGTAGCATCAACAAGAGGCGATCAACTACCTCTGGGGGCGTACCCTGTGCCGAAATGTGTAAATCCGCCTGTTGATAGTAGGGTAGCCTCTGGGTATAGAGTTCTTGCAATTTGGATAGAGGATCGGCAGACTGTAACAAGGGTCGTTGCGCTACTTGTTGGGGATCAGCCTGCAAGCGTTGAATAATCAGCTCAGGGGCTAAATCCAACCACACCACCAGCCCATCCCGCAAATAGCCCCAATTGTCCGATCGGAGAATGATCCCACCCCCCGTTGCCACCACCAAGCGGGTGTAAGGGGAGAGCTGGCGCAGTACCTGATGTTCTAATTCCCGAAAAGCAGTCTCCCCCTGTTGCCGAAAAATCTCAGCAATAGTACAGCCTGCTACCCCCTCAATCACCGCATCCGTATCACAAAAACCATAGCCCAATCGCCCCGCCAAATGCTTACCAACGGTGGTTTTGCCTACTCCCATCAGCCCCACCAAAAACACACTCACCCCTTGCAAACCATTATTCATAGTCATTAAAAGGGTCGTCGGGTGGTTGATCATCTGGTAAATATCTTTTCGGCATAAACTGCCACAACAGCAGACCCACGACAAAACCGCCAATGTGGGCAAGATAGGCTACCCCTGGGGCATTGGGATCAGCCATTACTGCCTCAATTGTTTGGAAAGCGATCCACACCCCCAAATACACTGCCGCTGGCACATGAATAAAAGTAAAGAAAAAACCCAAAAATAAAATACTGAGAATGCGTGACCGCGGGAATTTGACTAAGTATGCCCCCATCACCCCAGCGATCGAGCCACTAGCCCCGATCATCGGCACAACTGAATCGCTAGAAAAAACTACCTGTGCCGCCGCCGCCCCTGCCCCACACAGCAAATAAAACGCCAGAAATTTGAACGAACCAAGTTGGTCTTCCACATTGTTGCCAAACAGATATAAAAACCACATATTACTAATCAAATGCCACAAACTACCATGCAGAAATTGGTAGGTGAGGATCGTAAACCACTCTTGAGCCAAGTTGTTATTTAATTGACTGGGGATCACTGCCCATTGGTTCAGCAGACGCATCAGTTGCAGGTTAGGCAGGCTGATCTGGTAGAAAAAGACCACAACATTAACAGCAATCAACCCATAGACCACGATCGCTGTACTGCGGGTAGGATTGTCATCGTGGAGCGGGAACAGCATAAAAAACAGTAACGCAATTATTCTTATTGTAGAGGCAATCCACCAACAGCCAGCGGAAAGATTAGAATAGAATACTGCTAATACTTCTAACCAACAGGCTATGTTCAAGGCACTACTTGGCGATCCCAATCAGCGCAAACTAGGAGCATTTCGGGCAGACGTTGCTCTGATTAACTCCCTAGAGCCCGACATGGAAAAACTCACCGATGCAGAATTGCGCGCCAAAACCGATGAATTTCGCCAGCGGTTAGCGGACGGAGAAACCCTTGAAGACCTCTTACCTGAAGCCTTTGCCGTAGTGCGGGAAACTTCTAAACGGATTTTGGGCTTACGGCACTACGATGTACAGTTGATGGGAGGCATGGTATTGCATAAAGGGGGCATTGCCGAAATGAAAACTGGGGAAGGTAAAACCCTAGTTGCCACTCTGCCCAGCTACCTAAATGCTCTCACTGGCAAGGGTGTACACATTGTTACAGTCAATGACTACCTCGCAAGGCGGGATGCGGAATGGATGGGTCAGATTCACCGCTTTTTGGGCTTGACTGTAGGGCTGATTCAGAATGACATGGACTCAGCCGAGCGGAAACGCAACTATGCCTGTGATATTACTTATGCCACCAATGCGGAACTGGGCTTTGACTACCTGCGGGATAATATGGCAACCAGTATGCAGGAAGTAGTACAACGACCCTTCAACTATTGCATCATTGACGAAGTGGATTCTATTCTCATTGATGAAGCCCGCACACCCTTGATTATCTCTGGACAAGTGGAACGCCCCCAAGAAAAATATCAGCGGGCAACGGAAGTAGCGAATTTTCTGAAAAAAGAAGAGCACTACGAAGTAGATGAGAAGCAGAGAAATGTGATTCTCACCGATGAAGGTTTTGAGGCAGCAGAACAATTTTTGGGAGTGAAGGATTTATTTGACCCCCAAGACCCATGGGCGCACTTTGTCTTCAATGCCCTCAAAGCTAAGGAACTTTTCCACCGAGATGTGAACTACATTGTCCAGAATGGGGAAGTGATTATTGTGGATGAATTCACAGGGCGGGTGATGCCAGGCAGAAGATGGAGCGATGGACTGCACCAAGCCATTGAATCCAAGGAAGGGGTAGAAATTGAACCCGAAACCCAGACCCTAGCCACAATTACCTATCAAAACTTTTTTCTCCTCTATCCCAAACTCGCTGGGATGACAGGTACTGCCAAGACAGAAGAGGCAGAATTCAGTAAAATCTACAACCTAGATGTAACCGTGATTCCCACCAATCGCCCCAGTCGGCGCAAAGATTTACCAGACGAGGTTTACAAAACGGAGATGGGCAAGTGGCGGGCTGTGGCGAGGGAATGCCAAGAACTACATGAAATTGGGCGACCCGTCCTAGTAGGCACAACCAGCGTAGAGAAGTCGGAACATCTTTCACGACTCCTTTCCCAGATGGGGATTCCTCACAATCTGTTGAATGCGAAACCAGAGAATGTAGAACGAGAGGCAGAAATTATCGCCCAAGCGGGCAGAAAAGGTACAGTTACCATTGCTACCAATATGGCAGGAAGAGGGACGGATATTATTCTGGGTGGGAATGCCGACTACATGGCGCGCTTGAAACTGCGGGAATACTTTATGCCTAGGATCGTCGCCCCTGAAGATGACAGTTTGATGGCTCAGCCCCTCTTTGCTGGCAGGTCTAGGGGGCAGGGCTTTGGTGGCAACAAAAAGCAGAAAACTTGGAAGGTTCTCTCTAATCTCTTCCCCTGTGAACTGTCCCAAGATGCCCAAAAACTCCTCAAAGATGCGGTGGATTTTGCTGTAGCTGAATTGGGAGCACAGAGTATTCCGGAGTTGGAAGCTGAAGAAATGGTGGCGATCGCTTCGGAAAAAGCACCCACGGACAATCCCATCATTGCCAAATTGCGGCTTGCTTTCCAACAAATCAAGAAGGAATATGAGGTCTATACGGAAGCGGAACATGAAGAGGTGGTCAAACTGGGCGGGCTACATGTGATTGGCACGGAACGCCACGAGTCCAGACGCATTGACAACCAATTGCGGGGTAGGTGCGGCAGACAGGGCGACCCCGGCTCTACCCGCTTCTTCCTCAGTTTAGAGGATAATCTCCTGCGTATCTTCGGGGGCGATCGGGTTTCGGCTCTGATGAATATGTTCCGTGTAGATGAAGACACTCCCATCAGTTCCGGCTTGCTCACTAGGAGTTTAGAGAATGCCCAGCGCAAGGTGGAGACCTATTACTATGACATTCGCAAACAGGTATTTGAGTATGATGAAGTGATGAATAATCAGCGGCGAGCGATCTATGCCCAACGACGCAGAGTTTTGGAAGGACAGAACCTGCGTGATTTAGTGATTGAATATGCGGAGATGACAATGGATGATATTGTCTATGCCTATGTGAACCCTGACTTACCTGCGGAAGAATGGGATTTAACCAGTTTGGTGAAGAAGGTGCAGGAATTTGTCAAAATCTTGAAAGACTTGAAACCTGAGCATTTAGAAGATATGACAATGAGTGAAATTCAGGCATTTCTGAAAGAGGAAGTACGGCGTGCTTATGATATCAAAGAAGCGCAAATAGAAGCCGTGCAACCTGGCTTGATGCGTCAAGCAGAGCGATTTTTTATTCTGCAACAGATTGATACCCTGTGGCGGGAACACCTGCAAGCGATGGAAGCTCTACGGGAATCCATTGGTTTGAGGGGCTATGGGCAGAGAGACCCCCTAATTGAGTATAAGAGCGAGGGCTATGATATGTTTTTTGGGATGCTCACGGATATTAGACGGAATGTGGTCTATGCTCTGTTTGAGTTCACTCCACAGGTCCAGCCCGCTCCCACTACGATCACGGCTGAGTTTGTCTAGGAACAAAATATGAGCGATCGCTTGAAAACCCTGATCAATGGTCTGATTCTACTCGCTCTGACTCTGTTCATCCTGTTAGAGTTGGGGAGTTTGGTTAGATTCCTGATCAGCCGTTAGGAGTAGGGAGTTTCCCTAACCCCACATGTCAACTACTGATAGAGGCTGGCGATGGTGTCGGCGTAGTGCTGCATGGCAACATTTCTTTTAATCTTGAAGGTCTGGGTCATCATGCCATTGGCGATCGAGAATGGTTCAGGTACGAAGGCAAAATTACCAATGCGATCCTCAGGACGGTAGCCAGCCCGATTCTTCACTTCTCTATTCAGTTCTTCTTTGAAAAGTTGGCGAATTGGTTCAGAATTGAGGATGTCCTGCACTTGCGCCAGTTCGGAATTGGGTGGAATCAGATTGTCAGCTTCTAGAGCTGGCAGGTTCGGGACAATCAAGGCGCCAAGGTACTTTTGATCCTGACCCACCAAGAGAATCTGGTCAATATATTTACTTCTCAGACAAGCATTCTCGATCGGCTGGGGTTCAATGTTTTCACCATTGCTGAGGACGATCGTATCTTTCGCCCGCCCCGTGATGATCAAATCCCCATACTTAGTCATCCAACCCAAGTCCCCTGTATCCAGCCAACCATCTGGATCGATAGCTTTAGCGGTAGCCTCTGGATTTTTGTAATAGCCCTGCATCACCTGCGGGCCGCGCAACAAGACCAACCCCTGCTGACCATAGGGCAAATCCCGGCGGGATTCAGGATCGACAATGCGGGCTTCTGTATGGCGGAGCGGCTGACCATCTCCATAGCGCAGATTTCGCTCAGGACGGCGCACATGAGTAATGGGCGCAGTTTCTGTCAAGCCATAGCCACCCAGAATCTCAATGCCAATAATTTCATAGAAATCTTCCAAATGTTCGGCAATACTCCCCCCCCCACTGACAATGAATTGAAAATTGCCGCCCGTAGCAATTCTGATCTTTTTATAGACCAGCACATCCCCTAGTTTATGGAATCCTGCCAATAGCAGTATCCGCAAGCCAGCTAGTAAGCGCTTCAGGAAAGATGGTTCTAAATCATACAAATCCAACTTCTGCCAAATCCGCCTCGCCTTAATATATTGCAAGCTTAACTGGAGAAAGAAATGCACTAACTTCTGTTTCCGTGGCGGCTGTTCACGGATATTTTTCTGAATTCCCTCATAAATCGACTCCCACAGGCGGGGTACAGCCACCATGTAGCGAGGTCTGTGGATGGTCAAATCCTTCTTAATAGAGCGCAAATTGGTATAGACTTGAGTTGCTCCCTGTCCCAAAGAGAAATACTCAAAACTGCGCTCGTAGCTGTGCCATGTGGGCAAAATACTCAAAGTCTTGTCCCCCGGCTGAATAGGCTTGGATTTAATTACTTCAGGCGCACTATTCACTTGATGGAGAAGATTGCCATGGCTGAGCATCACCCCCTTGGGCATCCCACTTGTCCCCGAAGTATAGATGAGGGTAGCCAAGGTAGATTTGTCAATTGGTGGATTCCCTAAATCCTTACTCGCTCCTAACGCTAACACTTGAGTGAAGTTATAACCCCCCGCAGGCGGTTGTTCATCGGAAAGAAGTACCACAAACCGAATGGGCAGGTGCTTCAGTTCTGGCAGTAACTTCTCATAGGTAGCCAAATTCTCTGTCACTAGAGCGATACTGTCGCTATGTTCCAGAATATAGAGCAATTCTTGCCTTTCCGCCTGAGAACTGCGCGTCGCATCTACCGCCCCGATCGCCAAAACACCTTGATCGGCAATGAACCAACGGGGCGAATTGTCAGCGATCAACGCCACCTTATCTTGGAACTGTACCCCCAATTGCCGTAAACCTGCACCAAAACGGGCAATTTGGTCGAGGAGTTCCCCATAGGTGAGTTTTAATTCAGGCTTGCTGTGGGGATCGTGCAGGGCTACCACTTGGGGATAGGTCTGGGCAACCCGCTCCCACACTTGCCAAAGAGATTGAGCTTGACTGTGGTCTAAAGACTGTGTGTACCTCATAACTGTTACCAAAATCTAAACTCGTGGAGTATTGGATTTTAGTTTCGCCTTTCTGCCGTGATGGCTGACAGTTCAGTGTGACAGTTTTGCAAGCTACACACATTCCACAAATATAAAAAGCTAGTAGGCGTACCCACTAGCTATGAGTAGAACTAGATGCACAAAATTACATCAAACCAATTTGAGCGAGGATACCTTGACCAGTGATGAACTCGGTAGCCAGACCGATCACGAAGCCCAGCATCGCCAAGCGACCGTTCCAAGTTTCAGCGAAAGCATTGAAACCAAATTTGGGTTCTACAGCAGGGGTGTTGTTCTCAGTCATATTGTCCTCCTAGTGGCTAAAAGTTAAGAATTATTTCGGTGATTAAATAATAGTTAATATACCTAGCCTTTACTATCCTGCCCTAGATAGATTTATCTACAAGGGGTCTAAGGGTAGCTCTGGAACTCCCTTTCCGTGTAGTTTTCCCCTCTCACAGAAAATCCAAGCGGGCAATGGTAGGGAATAACCAGCATGGGAGAGCTGTTTTAACATACATTTCAGCACCTTTTCCAAGGCATGTAATTGAAGCACAGGGCATCATTTTGGGTTAAAACAAGCTAAAGGGACAGAGCAATGCACATCCGTTTTTATTTTCTATCTCTGCAACAGTAATAAGTTTGACCAGTAAATTGCTGTGGCAATATGGAGAAGTGAAACTAATCGCAGGATTGAAGAATGTCTAATTAGTTTTGGCTACTACTTTGGCTACTACAAAGATAGGATAGCTAGTATAATACCTGAGGATAGTATAGCTTTGCAGGCTGAAAGCTGATAGCTGGGAGATAGGGCTTGAAACAGGAACTGAACTTGTATAAATTAATTACAAAGAGTGTGAATGGAATTACAATGCAAATATATATTGTGTTAATACTTTATTTGCTGTTGCAGTTCAATAGTGTTGAATGTTAAGATTTTAAGACTTGGTACCCAAATATGTATTGGATGTGTTGATATCAAATTCTCTTGCTTGTTGGCATCATTGTTATTAATACTGGGATTTAGTTGCAATGAATATTTAACTCTTCTGTTAAGTATATGTCGAGATTCAACCCCATTGGTTGCAGTTAATGCAAGGATATAGTAAACGGGGGATAAACTTTGTGAGGGCAGATATAAGTAAGTTTTGTCCTTTTGCTGGTTGGGATATGGCTAGAGTACTCTGCAGTTAAATGTAAAGTTTTATGTTGATACTCAATACTATACTAGGTCGAGTACTTGTAGAGTTAGCTCATGTTTAGCCCCAGTTTGCAGTTGTTCTAGGTTAAGGGTTTGAATATG
This sequence comes from Pseudanabaenaceae cyanobacterium, assembly GCA_046295715.1. Taxonomy (GTDB): domain Bacteria; phylum Cyanobacteriota; class Cyanobacteriia; order Pseudanabaenales; family Pseudanabaenaceae; genus JBKBMU01. The sequence goes on along the minus strand of JBKBMU010000002.1, from coordinate 143,237 downwards.
ATTGGGTATCATCAGCCTAAAAAGCCTTCTGTTTTTACAGAGCAAGGCTCCCAGAACTTTGCTTAACCAGAACTGAGGTTATTCCTGGGGTCCCAGAGGCCTAATCTTGCTCTCCTCTTCTGCTCTGGGAGAGGGTAAATTAGTTTGACTTACACTGGAAATAAGGTTACTGGCTTGTTGCTGTGAATTCGCCCGATCCGATTCAACTCACCCGTGCTCTGCTCAATTTCAATACAATTAACCCCCCTGGGCTGGAATATAACTGTGCCCAGTACCTAGCGGGTATGCTCAGTGCAGTGGGTTTTCAGGTGGCTAGTTATGAGTTTGCCCCCCAGCGCACTAGTATCATTGCCCGTTTACAGGGGGTGAGCGATCGCCCGCCTCTTTGTTTTACGGGACACCTAGACACTGTGCCCTTGGGAGCTACCCCTTGGCAGTACGATCCCTTTGCGGGGGAGACCGCTGGCGATCGACTCTATGGTAGGGGCGCAACAGATATGAAAGGGGGTGTAGCGGCGATGGTGGCTACTGGGATTCAACTGGGGCAACTGCCAGAGTTGAAGGCAGGCTTGGTGTTGGTGATTACCGCAGGTGAGGAAACTTGTTTGCAGGGGGCATATCATCTGGCAAGTTTAGAGGGGGTATTGGGCACAGCAGGGGCGATCGTGGTCGGTGAACCAACGGGGAACTACCCGTGGATCGGGCACAAGGGGGTAGTGCGGTTTGAGATTACCTTGCGGGGGGTAACTGCCCATGCGTCTATGCCTGAAGAGGGGATCAATGCTATTCACAAAGGGGCGGCGGCTGTCCTCAAATTGCAGGACTATCAATTTCAGGTCATGCCCCACCCTCTGTTGGGTAAACCCACCCTGAATATCGGCACGATCGCAGGCGGGCTCAATATCAACTCCGTGCCCGATCGCTGTGTGCTGGGCATTGATATCCGCACTATCCCCGGCCAGGATCACCAAAGCATCCAAGCCGAATTGCAAGCCCTCTTGGGCCCAGAAGCAGAAATTAAATTGATCGAGCAAGCCCCCAGTATTGCCAGCCCCAGCCAAGACCAATGGCTGGAAACGGTATTTGGGATCACTGCCCCCTACCTGCCCCACCCACCCACCCCCCAAGGGGCACCCTTTGTTACGGATGCCGCGGTTTTGAGGCCCGCCTATGGCAATCCGCCAACGGTGATTTTGGGACCGGGGGAGCCGACGCTGGCACATAAAACCGACGAATACTGTCATTTATCCAAAATTAGGGCTATTACAGAAATTTATCGGCAAATTGCCGAAGCGTGGTGTTTAGCTTAGAATGTTAAGATGGTGTGTTGGATAGTGTATGACCCCTACGCCGATCGCAGTTAAAAAGTCTTGGTTCAACCCTGCTCGCAAACTGTTATTGTCCTTGGCCATTATTACAGTTATAGCAGGGAGCATAGGTGGGGGGTTAGTGGTATTTTTGCGCAGTCGCCCCTTCCAAAAAATTCAAGACACGGAGGCGGCGGCATTCACCAAAGAACAGGAAATCAGCCGACTGGCGGAGGGACTCCCGACTATTGCCCGCCCAGTGCACATCTTGGTATTGGGGACGATCGTGCTGACCGCTGACCGCCCCAGTCTGGCACAGCCCAACGATCGCTATTTTCGGCAGATAGACCATGACCTAGACGGGCACAGCGATGCCATCCTCTTGGTGCGCCTCGATCCGGAACAGCGCAAAATCAGCATTTTATCCATTCCCCGGGATACCCTAGTGGACATTCCCAGTGTCGGCAGGGGCAAAATCAACACCGCCAATTTTATGGGTGGGGTTATGCTTTCTGCCCGCACAGTCAGCCAGTTACTGGGAGGGACACGCATCGATCGCTATGTGCGCTTAAACGTGCGGGGCTTCAGCCAACTCATTGACATCCTCGGCGGCGTAGAAGTCTATGTGGCCAAAGACATGAAATACCAAGATGACAGCCAACGACTCTACATCAACCTAAAGGCAGGCAGACAGGTATTGAATGGGGATCAAGCCGTGCAGTATATGCGGTTTCGGCAGGATGACCTCGGCGACATCGGCAGAGTGCAGAGGCAACAGGCATTTTTACGCGCCCTGATCGAGCAAAAATTAAATGTGGAAACTGTAGTGAAACTGCCAGACATTCTCCAAGTGCTCCAGCACAACCTAGATACCAACCTGAGTGTGGAAGAAATGCTGGCAGTAGCTAATTTCGCCGCCCAGATCGGCAAAAAAGATACCCGCTTGTACATGCTCCCCGGGCGATTCAGTGGCAATGAGTACTACATCAGCTATTGGCTAGTGGATCAACCCGCCCTTGCCCGTTTGATCAACCAGAATTTCCAGGCCACTATGCCGACCCCCATCCAAGCAGGCGATCCCCAACAGGCAAGGATCGTGATTCAAGACAGCCTTTTGCCCCAAACTGAACGGAATCCCCGTCTGCAAAGGGCACTGACCCAACTCCAGCAGGCGGGCTATCAATTTACCAGCACCCTGCCCAGCCCTGAAGTTCCCCCCCTAGAGCGCACCCTCATCATTGCCCAGAGCGGCGATCGTCAGCTTGCCGAAGCAGTCCAGCAGGCACTGGGCAGAGGTGAAATCCGCATCGAGGCGACGGGTGTCTTAGAATCAGAGGTAACAGTGCGTCTCGGCAAAGACTGGCAATGACTCCTATTATCAAGATCGACAACCTGTACAAGAGCTACAAGGCAGGCAAAGAAATCATTTCCGCAGTGACGGGGCTGTCCCTTACCGTGATGGCAGGGGAAATCTATGGATTGTTGGGACCCAACGGCGCAGGCAAAACCACCACACTCCGCTGTCTTGCCACCCTACTCCAGCCCGACAGTGGCACCATCACAGTGGCAGGCAGTAGCGATCCCCGCCTGATCCGCCAAAAAATTGGCTATGTAGCCCAGGAAGTGGCTCTGGATAAGGTGCTGACAGGCAGAGAGCTATTGGAGTTTCAGGCAGGACTGTACCATTTGCCCCCCGCCACCGCCCAGCGCAGGATTGCTGAAGTGTTGCAGGTATTGCAACTGGAAGAATACGCCGATCGCCAAACTGGCAAATACTCAGGCGGGCTAAAAAAACGCCTCGATCTAGCCCTGGGCTTACTCCACGCCCCCCAGGTACTAATTTTGGATGAACCAACCGTAGGCTTAGATATTCAGACCCGACTGGGGATCTGGCAGTTTTTGCGAGAACTGAAACAGATGGGGATCACGGTGTTCCTGACTAGCCACTACCTAGAAGAGATTGATGCCCTCGCCGATCGCGTCGGTATTATCAATCAGGGCAAATTGATTGCCGAAGGCACACCCACTGCCCTCAAAAATCAAGTGGGGGGCGATCGGCTCACCATTCGTATCCAAGAATTTACCAGCCCTGCCGAAGCCCAATCTGCCCTTGACTTAATTAAAGACCTGCCCTTTGTGCGCAGTGCTCTGATCAACCCTGCCCAAGGCAATGCCATCAACCTTGTGATCAGTCCCGATCCCCAAGGGGTAGGCAAAATTCAGGAAATTCTCACCCAAGCAGGCAAGAGCATTTTTAGCTTGACCCAATCTCGCCCTAGCCTCGACGATGTGTTCTTATCTGCCACGGGGCAGACCATCCTCGATGCCGATCTAGCCCAGGCTGAGAAAGCCTATCGTAAGTGAACTGCGCCGATCGATTGCTATTCTGCCAGCGGTAAAAATTCTGCCCCAGCACAAACACTGCCACTGGGCTGACACCCACTGTGCCACATAGGCTCCGAGCACTACCCCCACTCCTGCCCAGAAAGTGAGGGAGATCCAGTGCCACTTCACCCAGATAGCCCAACAGTCCCGCCACCCAGAAATAATCAGCAAGGAAGAGCCGATCGCCTGTTTCATGGGCACATTCCCCAACAGCACCAGCGCAGGTACGATCGCAAAGCCACCGCCCACACCCCCACCAGCCCCGTGAGCATACCTAATCCAGATTGCCACACTCACCCCAATCAGCAGGGACAGGACATAGCCCACTATGACCATGACTGCCCCGACCGTTGGTTATAGGGTAACTTCGCCAACAACATTCCCAAGGCGCAGGTATTGGTGATCCCCGCAAAAGTCAGCCCTGCCCCCACAAATCCACTCAACAAGTGGAAGTTAGGATGCACCGTAAACCCCAACACTGTCCCCGACAGGATCAGCGATCCCGCCACAATCTGCACTTGCCGAAATAGACTGATCGGCGCATTAGCCGACTTGACCACAGGCAGACCCGCCTGTTTCCAGGCCACCAGCCCACCCTGCAAGTTATACACAGACAGACCCAGCCTCGCTAACTGTTCCGCCGCCTTCGCCGATCGTCCCCCCGTCTGGCAGTACACCACCACCTTTGCCTTACCTTTACAGACCTCAGCCACCGCTTGGGTATCAAACTGGGACAAAGGAGACAACCTCGCCCCATCGATGCGCTCACTGGCATACTCCCCAGACTCCCGCACATCCAACACCAACACATCTTCTTCACCTGCCAGCCAATCCCGCAAAACGGGGGCAGTAATTTGTTCCACCGTCTGTAACTTCATGCTTATCTCACTCCCTTGACATATTACATATAAAATACAAAACCCAAGATGGCCTAGGGGTAACCTGTACCAACACACTAGACTACCACTGGCTTACGACCGCACTCCTGATTTGCAGGCACTGCCTCCGCAATTTTTTTGGGATCGGGCAAATTCAGGTTAGTCATCAACTCAATAAACTCCTCCCTACTCTTGCCCGCAAATCGGGGATTAAATGCCTTCTCTTCCCCAATAGTGGACACCGTATGCCCACGGTAGTCATGCCCAGGGTACACCAAAGTCGTCGGTGGCAGAGCGAACAATTTGTGGATAGCATCATACATCTGCCCCGCATCCCCACTCTGGAAGTCCGTCCGCCCACACCCGCGAATAAACAGAGAATCTCCTGTCAGCAAATGGGTACCATTTACCAAATAAGCCATATGACTATCGGTGTGCCCTAGGGTAGCGATCGCCTGAATCGGGATTGCCCCCACCTGTAAAATCTCCCCATCCTGAATGTGGCGGTCGGCACAACTCACCAACGCCCCCGCAGGCACAATAGTCTGGCAACCCAATCGCTCCCGCAACTGCCCCGAACTGGTAATATGATCCGCATGCACATGGGTCTCCAAAGTATAAACTAGCCCCAGTCCCAACTGCTCTAGTAGGGTTATATCCCGTTCCACCTGCTCCAACACAGGATCGACCAACACCGCTTCCTTAGTGCTAGGATCAGCCACTAGGTAAGTGTATGTCCAAGTCTCATAGTCAAACAACTGCCGGAATAACATGTTCCTACTCCAAAATGCTATACATAGCTGTATGACTATATGGTAATATACAGAGCACAGGGTGTCAAGGGTAGCGATGACCGAACTTACCAGTCGTGATTTAGAGTTACTAGCCGGGTATTTCAAGGTTTTAGGGGAACTGAGTCGCCTGCAAGTCTTGTGCAGTCTGAAGCAGGGCAGGAAAAATGTAACTGAGATTATGCAGGATACAGGCTTAAGGCAAGCCAATGTCTCCAAGCACTTGAAAATTCTCACCCAAGGGGGCATTGTTCGTCGTCAGCCCCAAGGCATTGCCGTCTATTATGAAATTATCGATCCCCTGATTTTTCAGATTTGCGACCTCATCACCTACCACCGCCAGTGCAGTAGTAACTACCCAAGGTGAAGATTGTCTTGAAACCAACTGGGACTTTCATGGTTTTTGGGGAGCTGAGTTCCGTAAATTTCTAGGGGCATATCCCACAGTTCCGCTCTGCCATCTAGCCCCCCTGCTGCCAAAATGTTTCCTGGAGCATTAAAAGTAATCGCTGTAACAGCGATGCGATCTCGTACTAACTGGTTAATACTGTCCAATTATATTTTTGCTAGAGGCGCAAACCACCACTTTTACCACTAGAAGCTAGATAGTTACCATCAGGACTAAAAACGATCCTAAACACCCCTTGTTATGCGCTGAAAATGTATAGTCTAAATTACCTTTCCTGTAGTCCCAAACTTTAATATAACCATCCTGTCCACCAGTGAGTAAAAATTTACCATCAGGGCTAAACAGTACACTGTAGATGGCCTGTTGATGATCCCTCAATTCACAAAATAGTTTACCTAGCCACATATAGCCATCGTGGGTGGGACAAGCTAAAAATCACGCAATTACCCCCAGAAGCGAGTTCCCATCCCATCATTTCACCAAAGTTAGCTAAATTCCATAACTTAACCTGAAGATCGGTACTAGTAGTTGCTAAAAACTTGTATTTATGACTAGCCACCATACCAACTATGTCCCCTTGGTACCTATTTAGAGTAACCATTTCGTTTTGGTACAGTAAAGACACCACCTTGAGAAAACCTTGACTGCATACCACAGTAATCCAGTTATCTTGGGGGATAACATACCTTGGCAGGAACTAAACTGTTGAATTAACTGCCATTGTTGTGCCATTTTTTGTAATTTTTGTTGTAATGCTCCCTGTTTTTGTTGTTTAGATTTGATTAACAAATTCTGTTAGAGAAGACCCCCTTGACGAATCAGCGAAAGGTTAATTTCTAGGTATCCAATGCAGACAAAGGAACAGTTCCTTGTAAGACCTTGAGATAGCTATCGCCATAGATAAAACTGTAATACCACTCTGTAAAAGCTACTAAAATGAATTGATAGATTCTGCGTACTGCATGGCGTATTGGTCTCACTGCTTGAGATTCTTTCATGCCTTCTGCAATTCTTCCCAATCCCAACTGTGTAGTGAGAGATATTCTACTAGAGCAGTGGGCACAATTCACCATGCTAGATGTATATAAGCCCGATAATCAGTAATTGTGGTGTAAATGCTAAGATGCAATGTAGATTCTCAATATCTTAGTCATGTAAAGAATTCAATAGGAAATGGGTATGTACTTCCAATGGGTGAATATGGGGAAAACTGTAAGCTTACTGAATAAAATATTTTAATTTTTCAACTAGCTCGATTGGCAAATCATCTCTTAAACTATCAGGGCAACTCCTACTAATGTGTAGGGGCGCAACTAAAATAATCAGCCGCTCCCCTGTAAATTATTACTTAAAAGTTTTTGTCCTACATAAAAACACATATTTTATCTAGTTTGTATTCTCTATAAATAGAGACATATTTACTCAAACGTTGAGCAACTATTTCTGTCCGTCCTAGTAACTGTGGCAAATTACTTTGCAATTTTTGGTCAAGAGTGGTAACAACTCTACTCAACAAAGGATGTAACCAAACCGCAGATTGATAATCATATCTAGATATAGGCATAAACTAAGTATAACTTCCCCGCACCACTTTGTCAGGGCATCGGGGAAGTTTTGGTTTTCTAAATTGAGTTCAGTTGGGGGGATCGATGCGGTTCACTGAATAGGCTACAAAAATCATTGGTAAACCAGCAAAGATACAAATCAACCACTGATCGAGGTTCATGGGAGCTGTACCAAATACAGAATTGATAAATTCAGAATTACTGAAGATCAACTGCAAAGTCATGGCAACAATCACACCTGCCAATACTGCGGGTGCCCCTGCACTGCGATCGCTCTTGCCATTCCATCTATCTATGAGAGCAGGAATCAATTGACTAATGCTTAAAAGATAGAAGATTCTCCCGATCACCAGTGCTTGGATTGCCATAGTCCTTGCCAGGTCCACATTTCCCCAAGGAGCTTGTTTCACCCACTCAAACATTCCAAAAATCAATGTCCAGTTATAGAGGGAAATGGCAAGGATGCGTTTCAATCTTTTGGTAGTGAGAAATGGTTCATCTACAGGACGGGGGGGCTGTTTCATCACATCGGGAGAACTTGGCTCTAGGGAGAGAGGCACAGTCATGGTGATGGAATTCAGCATATTCAGCCAGAGAATTTGCAAAGAAAGAATTGGTAACTGTCTGCCCAGAAGGTTACTGAAGAGAATAGTCATGGATTCTCCACCATTTACAGGCAAAATGAAGGAGATCGCTTTACTGAGATTCTTATAGACCGATCGCCCCTCTTCAATAGCGGCTTCAATGGAAGCGAAATTATCATCGGTAAGAATGGCATCGGCGGCTTCCTTAGCAACTTCCGTACCGCTCCCCATGGCGATCCCAATATCCGCTTGTTTCAGTGCAGGTGCATCATTCACCCCATCCCCAGTCATGCCTACAATTTCCCCTCTTCTTTGCAGAGCCTCTACGATCCGCAATTTCTGCTCAGGGGCAACCCTAGCAAATACCACTCCTTCACTCACTGCCCGTTCTAGTTCTTCGGGCTTCATTTCCGCGAGTTCTGACCCTGTGTAGGCGATGATGTTCCTACCCTTGCGAAAACCCATGCGCTTAGCTATGGCTTTGGCGGTAACAATGTGATCCCCTGTAATCATCTTGACTTGCACCCCCGCCTGCTGACAGGTGCGCACAGCCGCGATCGCTTCAGGACGAGGTGGGTCAATGGATCCCTGGAGACCAATGAATTCTAATTCCTCTTTGAGGTCAGAATGATCGAGAGTAGTTTGACTAATGGGAAATATCTTTTTGGCAAAAGCCAGTACCCGCAGACCCTGCTGGGCAATACTATCCACCTGTGACATGATTTGAGATTTCTCCTCTGGTTGCAGAGTAGAACATCTTTGTAAAATGGCTTCAGCAGAACCTTTGACATAGGCGATATGCATCTCACTGGTGCGACAGAGTACACCCATGTATTGGAACTGGGACTCAAAGGGAATGCTATCAAGGCGTTGATATTTTTGGGCAATGGTCTCAATATCACTGATGCCTTTGCGGGCTGACACCAAGAGAGCAGCTTCCGTAGGATCGCCCACTACCTTGCATTTGCCGTTCTCCTCTTCTATGTGAGTGTCATTGCACAGCCAACCTGCTAAGAGACATTCCCTGAGTTGGGGATATTCCCATGAATTGATCCGCTGACCATTGAGCTGAATCTCTCCCTCTGGACTGTAACCACTGCCTGTAACTTCATATAACTGCCCATCTGCCCAGATCGCCTGCACGGTCATTTCATTCTGGGTGAGTGTACCTGTTTTGTCAGAACAAATGACAGTGGCACCGCCGAGGGTCTCTACTGCAGGCAATTTGCGAATAATGGTATTTCTTCTTGCCATTCTAGATACCCCCACCGCCAGAGTTACGGTAATCACCGCTGGCAGACCTTCGGGGATCGCACTTACAGTCAAAGCCACTGCCGCTTCTAGGGCTTCTTTGAAGGTAGGTCGCTGTCCCAGACCGATTGCAAAGGTCATGGTGGCAGCAAACAAGACAAACATCAGCCAGTTTTGGCTAAATTGATTAAATTTTCTGGTCAGGGGCGTAGTCAAATCCATACGGCTTTCCATTAACCCTGAAATCTTGCCCGTTTCCGTATTTTCACCCACAGCGACCACAACACCGATGCCCTGCCCAAAGGTAACAAATCCCCCTGCATGGGCAATATTGTCCCGATCGGCTACGGGGGCTTCAGGCTCCAGGACTTCAGCAGTCTTCTCCACGGGCACAGACTCCCCAGTCAAGCCCGCCTCGCTGATCTGTAAATCCTTGACCTGACATAGGCGCAAATCCGCAGGCACTTTGTCCCCCGAAGCCAGCCACACCACATCCCCCACCACCAATTCTGTAGAGGGAATCCGCACTTTTTGCCCATCCCGAACCACCGTCGCTTCTGTGATCACACTCTTGGCCAGAGCGGCGATCGCCCCTTCAGCGCGGGACTCCTGAATAAAACCGATGATGGCATTGGTAGTGGTTACACCCCAAATTACGCCCGCATTCACCCACTCCCCCAAAAAGGCTTTGACTGCCCCAGCGGCAAGCAAAATATAGATAAATGCCTGATTGAATTGATGCAGGAACTTGAAAATGAGCGGCTTTTCCTTTTTGACAGCAAAGACATTTTTGCCGTATTGTTCCTGCCGTACGGGGATCATCTCCCTGGCTAATCCCCTGTCTAAATCCACCTCCAGGCGTTCAAGGGTCTGGGCCACCGTGAGGGCGTGCCATTGAGGTGTAGGTTGGGATGTGGTCATCATAAGTCTCCATTAGCTAAACACGACAAACTCATATACTGACTGGCATAGTCGCCTTGGCTTCACTCCGCACCTGCTCCACTGCCAGTCTGAGGGCGGTAGGGCGATCGCTGAGCCAGTTCTTCTCATCAATCACTTTATCTACCCCCAGCTTTTGCAGGCGTTCCTTGACCTTGGGGTCAGCCCCCACCACATAGACCGTCGCGCCCTTGTCGCAGGCATCGAGAATTACATTCTCTAGGGCGAGGGAAGCAGTTACCCCCAGTTTCGGTACATCCTGAATGTCCACAATCAACACTTCCGCATCTTGAATGGCACGGTGTTCCCGCGCGATCGCTTTCGCCACCCCGAAAATCATAGGCCCGCTCAAATAGAATAACACCACCCTACCATTGGCTTGATCCAGCAAGCGTTTCTCTTCTGGGGTCATGGGCACAGATTCATCAGAATCATCCGTATCTGTAACAGTTTTGATGTTTTCAGAATGGAGTTGGGAGAGGTGCTCAATGGTGAGGATATTGGCAATGAATACACCCACACCCACCGCTACAATCAAATCCACAAACACAGTGAGGAGCATCACCCCATACATGATCAGTGCTCCCTTCTTAGAGACAATATGCGCTCGCTTGAGAAAACTCCAATCGAGAATGTCTATCCCCACTTTGAGGGCGATCCCCGCCAACACGGGCATAGGAATAAATTTGACATAGGGGGCAGTAAATAGCACAATTGTCAGCAACACCAATGCCCTGACAATCCCCGAAATCGCCGTTTTCGCGCCCGCTTGGATATTCACTACCGTCCCCATGGTTGCCCCAGCCCCCGGCAGACCACCGCAAATACCTGAGATTAAATTGGCAATGCCCTGACCAATCAATTCTTTATCGGAATTGTGTTCTGTACGAGTCAAACTATCAGCGATCACCGACGTCAGCAGAGTATCAATACAACCCAACATCCCCAATACAATCCCATCAATCAACACTGTAGTAAGCTTGCCCGGGGTAAAAGTGGGTATTTGCAGAGTAGGCAGACCCATGGGGATGTCAGGAATGGTAGCTACTTGCCCCGGAAAGAATACTAAATATACCCCCGTGCCCACCAACAGAGCCAGCAACTGCGGGGGCATAAACCGCTTAAACCGTGAAGGCACAGCATAGATCACCACCACCGACAACACTGCCAAAATCAGAGCGATCGGGTTAATCTTTCCCAATAGCTCAGGCAGATTCATTAATGTGCCTACCACTCCCCCCTTGGGCGCTGTTTGACCAATAAAGGGCGCAATCTGCAAAATAATTAAAATTACACCAATGCCCGACATAAACCCAGAGATCACACTGTAGGGCATATTAGTAATATATTTGCCTAGTTTGAAATAGCCACAGATAATCTGAAACAGACCCGCCACCATCACTACCGTAAACCCCATCGCCAGTCCATTGCTAGGATTGCTGGCGATCAGGCTAGAGAGAATGGTAGTAAAAACTACAGTCATAGGCCCAGTCGGCTCAGAAATGAGGGTAGGTGTACCCCCAAACAGTGCCGCAAAGAAACCCACACAAATTGCCCCGTATAAGCCTACCAACGGGCCAGCCCCTGAAGCTACGCCAAAGGCAAGGGCAATGGGCAGAGAAACGATCGCCGTCGTGATCCCACCGAAAATATCATTCCGCAAGTTATAGGGATGAATGACATTGAACATGCCCATGAAACGATTGAGGAGAGGAGATTGGTTTAACATAATTAAACATAATTTATAGTCTATGCCTAACTAGCTAAAAATAGATTAGAAACTATGTCAAGAGCTTTGAGTTTACTAGTGGCTATAATTTAGGTGAATTATTATTAAAAATACTTAACATAGAACTTGTGGTATGGGGAGCAGTTACGAGTATCGCAACTATCAGTGGCGGGGTTGGCGGGTACGGTATGTTTTTTGTCGGGGGAGTGGGGATTTACCCGTGATTTGTGTGCATGGGTTTGGGGCGGCGGTGGATCACTGGCGGGACAATTTACCTGCCCTGAGCAGTTTGGGGACAAGCTATGCCTTAGACTTGGTGGGTTTTGGCAGTTCCACTAAACCGCCTGTGCGCTACCATGCTGGCTTGTGGGCAGAGCAAATCTATGAATTTTGGCAGGAGTTTATTGGTGTGCCTGCCCTGTTGATTGGCAACTCCATCGGGGCGTTGTCATTGGCGATCGCCGCTGGGCAGTATCCTGAAATGGCAAAAGCTCTGGTGTGTATCAGCCTGCCCGATACTGAACAGCTGCAAAGTCTAATTCCTGCCCCTGTGCGCCCCCTCCAACAGGGCTTAGCGTGGTTACTGGCTTCCCTCTTCTCTAAACCAATTTTTTATGTACTGCGATCGCCCCAAACCATCAGAGCCATTTTGACCAAAGGGGTGTATATGCAAAACAAAGAGCGTGTGGATGACCAGCTAGTGCGGATTATTACTGAGCCTACCCTTGACCCCGACGCCCCCGAAGCTTTCTTGCGCCTCAGTCGCAGTCTGAACCAGCCCCACTATTCCCCCAGCCTAGTGAAAATTTTGCGCTCCCTGACCATTCCTGTATTGATCCTATGGGGCACAAGGGATATGGCAATCCCCCCTGGGGAAGGGGAGCGATTGGTGCAATTTTTGCAGGATGGACAGCTAATTTACCTAGAGGGGCTAGGGCATTGTCCCCACGATGAAGCCCCCGATCGGGTCAATGCTTTGATCCTAGATTGGCTCAGATGTAAGCTAGTAGCCTCGACACCAGCCTGAGGGAATTTTAGACTGTAAATATCAAACTAACTTGACTGCCATGTCCCCTAACTCCTTCCAGCGCATTTTGACGGGTCTGGTGTTATTTTGCGCCACCCTTGCGATCGCCATCTACGGCTATATGGCAGTGGGCTGGTCATTTTTAGAAGCCACCTATATGGTGGTGATTACTATATTTGGCATTGGCTATGGGGAAGTGCGTCCCATTGACACGGACTATCTGCGTTGGTTTACAATTTTTGTGATTGTGGCGGGCACTTTCTCCTCAGTCTATTTGGCAGGGGGTTTTGTGCAGATGATCACGGCTGGGGAAATCAATCGGGTGTTGAGTACGCGCAGAATGAACAAAGAAATAGAATCATTGCGCAGTCATACGATCATCTGTGGCTTTGGGCGGATGGGCGATGTACTTGCCCGTAAACTCTACCTTGCGAATCTACCCTTTGTAGTGATTGAAAACAATCCCGAACGGGTGGCACTAGCAGAAGCCAGAGGCTATCTGGTTATCAATGGTGATGCCACCGATGAGAATAGTCTAGTAAATGCAGGGATCGATCGTGCCTACTGTCTAGCAGTAGTATTGCCCGATGATGCTTCCAATGTTTTTATCACCCTCACTGCTAGAGGACTTAATCCCAACTTGAATATCATTGCCAGAGGCGAACAACCTAGCACCGAAAAGAAACTCAAACTAGCAGGTGCCAACCATGTAGTTCTGCCCCTAGAAATTGGTGCGGAACGGGTAGCCTATCGCATCACCCACCCTGCCGCCCTAGACTTCCTGCAAGAATCAGAAAGTCGCCAAACCGTCAATGAACTCCTCGCCCAGATCAACATCCAATTTGAAGAACTCACCATTGAACCCAATTCCCCCTTTGCCGGTCAAGCCCTCAGCAGCATTGAAGCCAAAGGGAAAGGTGCATTCATTGTGGTGGCTGTGCGCAAACCGGACGGCAGAGTCATTCCCGATCCCTCCCACGATTTTATTGTGCATGGAGACGATATTGTGATTCTTTTGGGACACAAAGGCGATATTCCCCAATTTGCCCGCCGCTACTCCCTTAAAAGAGACCTCCGCTATCGGGGATCAGCTATGCCCTAAAAACTATTGATCGGATTGCACTTCACAGTAGGTGTATTTAATTCCGCCACTAGCTTGGTAGTACTGAAAGTATTGGCTTGATTGGTCAAGGAAGGGTTTAAACGTCAAGGCCTGCTACCCCTTGACCACTGCCACCATCAGCTAGCTTTATTGCTGTTGCTAGGTTGTTTAGTGTTGCTGAAGTCAAGAAAGGCTTGCAGAGGTAAAGGTGGGCCAGACACCCCCACTAGAGAGGTTAGTGGAAATTAGCCTACTACCATTGGGCAGATTCAATTGTGTTAGCTGTACCTGTTGATTCAAATACATAGACCAGACCATTGTTTCCTGTTGCAGCATTGAGAGCACTAGTACCAAAAATGCCATCATGTTGCACGCCTGCACTAAGACTGACAATGTCCAAGTTGGCTGCCGACCCTTGCCCTTAATCCTAGGGCATCGCTCGTACCTGCACCAGAAAGATAATATGCCCCAATTGCAGGAGTAAATACTGTGCGATCGCCTGTTTTGCAGAAACCTGCTACTTCTAGATCAGCCCCTGATAAAGCCGATTGGCAAAAGTTCTGCCTACGGACAAATACGAAGTCAGTACCCCTAAAAAAGTTAGTCCCAACAAATTGGAACCTACCAGAGGACGAGTTTCCCCTACAGGCAAAAACCCCCTAGCCTCTGCCCAAAATTCAAACCCTGCCGCTAACTGTATAAAAGTTTGAGCACCAGTATCGCGCAAATTCATTGATACCCATCCACCGAAGATATTTCTCTGGAGTTCGTAGAGGGTGCGATAACCCAGATTAAAACATACACCTAATTTACCGCCACGATCGAGTATATTGAGCCACGAAGCAAAGTAAAAGACTGAAGGAAGTATGAGTATCAATAACTGGGATTTGTAATCTAATGCTGGTGTGTCCTGCTTGTTCCGCACCGTTGTTGTTATTGTAGATAAGTAGATAACTAGAGCATCAAATGGTCTAGAAGCTGGTTCACTTGCAAGTAGATGACCAAACAATAACCAGCTAGAGTTACCACCGCAAATCTGCCTTCAAGGCGCATGGCTGTACAGTCCAGCAAGAATAGTGGCTATCTCAAAGCTAAACTTGTAGCAAAAAATTATGAAAACTTAAGTTTCCTGGATTTGCTTCTTCCACACGCAACGCCAGTTGGGATTAAGCAAAGCGCTGTAAACCCTGCTCCGGGCTACCAAGTGTCTCCCTGTTTTGACCAACACCTTATCTCTAACTTTTGTCCAATGGGCCGGGCTAGATTCGAACTAGCGTAGGCGCAAGCCAGCGGATTTACAGTCCGCCCCCATTAACCACTCGGGCACCGACCCTTTTTAGGGCAGGTTTAATCATAACATGACTGTTAGGAAGTGGCAACACAAACAAACTAGATGGAATAACTAAATGCTTGTTTACAAATTTTAGAAATACAACAAACTAAAAAATCTCTCAGACTGCTTGTCAAATCCCGCTTCAGCCACCTATAAATTGCTCCCTCTCTGCTTCATTTTAGGCAATTAATTCACCCACAGGAATGCTAAAACCAAGTAGGACTTTCTGGATCGTCGCCTTTTGGGTATCTAGGAATAACTTCTGGAAATCGGCTGTGATAAGGCAAAATTAATCAGATTTCTTGGGCATTGCTTTCTAGATCTTCTCCCGGGCTTTGGTAAACATCTCTTCCGCCATATCGGTTGGCGATCCAATCTCTGCAACCAGAGAAAAACTAACTGTGTGGCAGGACCTTAAAATTCCCAAACTGAGCTACTAACTCAGGCGCCAAGGCGGACTCGTCCTATACTTCGCCTCCCTCACTAGATTCCTTGTAGTTACCCAAGATACAACCAGTTTTTGCGTTCAGTTGTTCATCAACCCATTCGTAATCTTCTGGTGGATTTTCTAGAAATGCTTCTAAAGAGACCCTTTTCACGCGTCGTTTTAACTAACTAATGAAATCATCCTAGAGCTCTATTTTAAGCCAAATTTTTTGTAACCACTTTGCGAGAATAGTACATATGTAAAATTAACTTAAAACTTTTTGTACCCCTCACACCCGACCAAAGATTACAGTATTGCCCAGTGCTAAGCGGATTAGACTATGTAGTCACTCATAACTGTTGTAGGATCGACAACAAGTAGGCAATGTCTTGCTCTTGGGTGAGGTAGTGAATTGAAACCCGTAAACATTTGGGCTCGGGCATAGCACGGATGTGAATGCGGTGTTCCATTTCTAACCAGCGGGATACTTCACTGGCAGTTTTGCCCTGAACTGTAAATGTAACTAGACCGCACTGAGGAGGCTGTCTCTGTAAACATGCCACTTTAGGAATTTGGTGTAATTCCTGCCACAGGGATTGGGCTAGTTTAGTAAGGCGATCGTACCTCTGAACTTGACTGCCCCAAGCATTGGCGGTTGCTAAAGCAGTCTGCAGACCCATATATAAAGGATAAGCACTAGTAGCCACTTCA
Source organism: Pseudanabaenaceae cyanobacterium (assembly GCA_046295715.1). Taxonomy (GTDB): domain Bacteria; phylum Cyanobacteriota; class Cyanobacteriia; order Pseudanabaenales; family Pseudanabaenaceae; genus JBKBMU01. The sequence goes on along the minus strand of JBKBMU010000002.1, from coordinate 126,799 downwards.
AATTTTGCACCACGATCGCTCCCCTCTAAACCCCGCCAGCCTACATAAGTGCCATACACCTGCCCATATATTTTAGGATTTACATATAGGGCACCAACCCCCAGTGGTGCACACCACCACTTATGGGCAGTGAAGGCATAAAAATCAACATCCAATTCAGGCAGGTTCACGGGTAAAACCCCAACTGATTGCGCCCCATCTACAGCCACCAAAACTCCCTGTTGATGACTAATTTCTGTTATTGCTTGGAGCGGCACAATCTGCCCCGTATTCCAGATGATATGACTGATACAGAGCATCTTGGTTGCTGGGGTGAGAATTGCCCTCAGATTTGCCAGTATCTCCTCATCGCTGGCGCAATCCCGCACAGAGAAGGTATCCAGTTCTACGCCAAAGCGACGGTGCAACTCCTCAGCAATGGCAATGACCCCGGGGTGCTCCCCATCCGATAAGAGCAGGCGATCGCCCCTCTGCCAGTTGATACTCCACAGGGCAATGTTGCAACCAACAGTAGTATTTTCGGTGAGGGCGATTGTGTCAGGGGTAGTAGCAAGTTCACGGGCGATCGCAGTTTTAGTCTTCTCAATTTCCACCTTGAACCATTCATTATTAGCGTAGGAAAAACAGCCCTGTTCCTCTATTTGCAAAAAGGCTTGGTGGATCGCCTCTAAAGTTTGGCGGCAGAGAACTCCCTGCCCGCCATAGTTCAAGTAGATGCGATTGTTGAGTGCCGGATAATCCATTAACTGCCCTTTGCCATTCTTTCCAAGATGCGCTGGACAATATCAAAGCCTGAGACTGCCTGCCATAAGAAAATACCAACTAGCAGAGTATTCAAGCTGATATGAGTGATTCTCGCCCATTCTTTACCTTCTTGCATCAGCGGCGCAAGGGATGCAGAAATTACTGCCAAGCAAGCCAAACCCAGACCAGCCAACAGGTGCGGCCCAACAAATAATTTGCCATTGTTAATATAGGTAACTGCCATGCCCCCCACTGCGCCCACTACCAAAATCACCAGCAGTAAAGAACCTGCCTGAAAATGCCGCACATTAAATTTGGCTTTGACTAGTTCTTTGCGCAATTCAGGCGGCGCAGTCCGAGTGCGGCGAATCTGCCAACCCATATAACCAACATACATACTAAATAAGAGGGCTAGGGTCATCACCACAGGATGGGCAAAAGTAACGATCGGTTTGAGAGCTTCAGGAATTGAGGTAACCATAGATTTTGCCAGAGTGTGAGAATTGTTAAGTTATTTATAGTTTACCCCTAAGGGCGGGGCAAAGTGTAGACAGTTTTGTGCCTATGGCCCAACCCCAGGATTTTCTTCCCTCTCCCTTGATGGAAAAAGGTCAACTATGCCAGAGTTTCAATGTCCTTATTTGCCTAAACTGCCGAATGACTGTAAATAAAAATAAATTCCGTAGCATTTGCTACAGTTTTTCGGCTAGGATATTAGCAAATGAGTTAGGGGGAGAGAATCAATGCTGAAACAATTGACTGCCAAGGCACAACCCACAGCCCAGCCTAAACTGGCTGTACTCCCCGCCTCATGGGAAAAAAGATTTATGCCCCGGGAATATGACCACTCCCGATATCGTCTGACCTTGCCTTTTCCCGCTACAATGGTGGCATGACCGTTGCGATTTTACCAACAGAACAATCCATCAATTGGCGATCGCTGGCTCAAGCATTTGCCCCTATTGTTGGCGATCGTTTTGTAGTGCAGACCCCTGAAGAGCTAGTTGCCTACGAATGTGATGGCTTGACCAGCTACAAGCAAACTCCCCCCCTTGTAGTCCTACCCAAAACTACGGCGGAAGTGTCAGCGATTGTCAAAATTTGCTATGAGCGGGGGGTTCCCTTTGTTGCCAGAGGGGCAGGTACAGGCTTGTCGGGGGGTGCGCTCCCCTTGAAAGATGCAGTCTTGATTGTAACAGCGAGGATGAATCGCATCCTGGAGGTGGATATTGCCAACCGCTTTGTGCGGGTACAGCCAGCGGTGATCAACAATTGGGTTACGCAGGCAGTCAGTGGCGCAGGCTTTTTTTATGCTCCCGATCCCTCTAGCCAAAGCATTTGTTCTATAGGGGGGAATGTAGCCGAAAATTCGGGGGGGGTGCATTGCCTCAAATATGGGGTAACTGTGAATCATGTTTTGGGTTTAACTGTGGTTTTGCCCACTGGTGAAATTACTCAGTTAGGGGGCTTGGTCCCCGAAGTCCCCGGCTATGACCTAGTGGGCTTATTTGTGGGTTCAGAGGGCACATTGGGGATCGCAACTGAGATTACTTTGCGCATCTTGCCCATGCCCCAAACGGTGCAAGTATTGTTGGCAGACTTTATGGATGTGGCTCAAGCAGGGCAGACCGTCTCCGATGTGATTGCGGCGGGGATCATCCCTGCGGGTATGGAAATTATGGATAACCTCAGTATCAACGCTGTGGAGGATACGGTGGCAACCAACTGTTATCCCCGTGATGCCACAGCCATCTTGTTGATAGAAGTAGATGGCACGGATATTGAGGTGCAGACCAGTAGCGATCGCATCCGTGAGTTATGTTTTCAGAATGGGGCAAGGGAGGTGAAAACTGCCACCGATCCTGAAAAAAGGATGAAATTATGGAAAGGGAGAAAGGCGGCATTTGCGGCGATGGGCAGGCTTAGTCCCAACTACTATGTACAGGACGGGGTGATCCCCCGCAGTCAGTTACCCTATGTATTGGCAGAAATCGCCAAGCTGGGGGAAAAGTATGGTTATCGGGTGGCAAATGTGTTCCATGCGGGGGATGGGAATTTACATCCCCTGATTTTGTATGATCAAAGGCAGGGGGGGGCGCTGGAAAAAGTAGAAGCCTTGGGGGGCGAAATTCTCAAGTTATGTGTGCAGGTGGGGGGGAGTATTTCAGGGGAGCATGGCATTGGTGCAGATAAAAGATGTTATATGTCGGAAATGTTTAGCCCTGAGGATTTGGCAACTATGGTCAAAATCAGGCAGGCATTTGATCCCAAGGGGATCGCTAACCCCACCAAGCTGATCCCCACCCCTGCTACCTGTGGCGAGCGCAGAAATCTACCACAATTTTCCCACATCCCTAATTTTTAAGACTCAGATACAAACTCACAATTCCCTCGGCAATGTGTAATCATTAGTTTAACCAGGGTCAGGTTAGGTTAATGAACCTTGAACTGTTAGACCAACTCCCTACCCCCGCTTGCTTGCTAGATGCTGACACTGCTGAGTATGTGCAGGTCAATCAACTGTGGCAAGAAGCCATTGGATATCCTCATTTGTCTGCTGGTAGTCAGGCTGAGTTAGAAATTACTAATGGTTCTGCCCATAAAAAATGTTTGGCTTTAGCTAGAAATTTAGTAAGGATCGCCAATAAACACTACTGGTTAGTAACTGCCTATGATGTCAGTAAATATCAGCAACAAATTAGGGAACAGCAACAGGAAAAACAGCAAATAGAAGAACAGTTAGTGGAGTGTAGCACTACTCTACAAATTGTTAATGAACTGTTAAAAGATCGGGCAGATGCCCAATACAAAATTATGCAGAGGTTGCGGCGCAATCGCCAATTTCTCCAGCGATTTATTGCCAGTAGTCCCTGTATTCTCTATATCTATGATTTGGAACGCCAAGAGTATGTATATATCAACCAAGATTCTCTGACCAGATTGGGTTATGATTCTCTCAAAGTTACCAGTATTGATAAATTAGTCCACCCTGAAGATATAGTGGTTTTAACTAAACATTATGCTAAGTGCCGCCAACTTAAGCCCAATGATACCCTAGTGGTAGAATACCGTTTAGTAAAGGCAGATAAAACTTTCCGCTGGTATCGCAGTTATGATGCGGTATTTGAAGTATTTAATCAACAAGTAGTACAAATTGTAGGGGTAGCTATTGACATTACTGAACAGAAACTAGCTGAAATCACCCTAGCTTATAGTGAACAGAAAAATCGGGCTATTTTGCGGGCGATCCCCGATTTAATTCTGCGCCTGCGGGCTGATGGTACTTGTATTGAGTGTTTGCCACCGTCGCCACCCCATAATTTTCGTATCATCCAAAATCATCTGAGGGAAGTATTAGAACCTGAAGAGTTACAAAAACACCTGCAAGCCATCGCTAGGGCTTTGCAGGAGAAAAAATTACAGGTATGTGAACAAAAGGTAATTAAACAAGGTAGGGTTTGTGAAGAAGAAGTTTATATTGTAGCGGTTAGTGAACATGAAGTGCTAGAAATTGTGCGCGATATTAGCGATCGTCAAGCCGCCATTAGAACTAAAATGGAATTAGCCAAACAAAAGGAAATTACGGAATTACAACGGCGATTTTTTGCCATGTTGTCCCATGAATTTCGCACTCCTCTAGCTACCATTTTGGCATCTGCCCAACTCCTACAGGTTAGTCATCAGCATTGGTTAGATGAAAAAGCGATCCGCAATCTAAAAAGAATTGAACTATGTGTGGTGGATGCTCTGGAACTGCTGGAAAATATGATGACTATTAACCGCGCCGATGCAGGTGGTTTACAGGTCAAAAAATCAGTCTATAATTTGCGTTCCTTTACCGATGAAGTAATCGATGCATTGGCTAGCGATCGGCAGATTGTTACTAATTATCCTATTACTTTTGATGACTATGAGGGTTGGATCGATCCATTTTTGATGCGCAGAGTTTTAGTAAATTTATTAAATAATGCCCTTAAGTATTCTGCCCCTGAGACAGTGGTAACGGTGAATTTATTGGTGAGCTACAAACAGGATCAAGCCATCTGGCAAATTACTGATCAAGGCATAGGTATTGCCCCTGAAGATGTAGATCATATTTTTACGCTAGGTTGGCGGGGACAAAATGCGGCACAGGTGCGGGGGTCTGGTTTGGGGTTAGCGGTGGTGCAAGCCTGTTTGACAGCTATGGGGGGCACGATCGCAGTCAATAGTAAACTAGGGGTAGGGACAACTTTTACGGTAGTTGTGCCGATCGCAGAGTGCTAACATAAATCCATGCGCAATTCGTCACCTCTATATCTAGCGGTACTGGTTGGTTGCACAGTGTTGGGTTCATTGTGGGCAGAATTTAACCGCCCCCGCCCCTCGGCACTAGAAATTACGGACACAGGCAAGGTAGTAACTGCCTCTAATAATCCGCCCCTACCGCCTGTGAATGTATTCCCATTTACACCCATCAACCAGCTAGAAAAATTTACTCACAAATCGGGGATTTTTTCTATGAATGTGCCTACAGGTTGGATAGTTAATGACAACCTAGAAGGGGGTAAACTAGTAGTAACTTGGGTCGATCCCAACAAAAATTCTGTAATCAGTGTCGAGATTTTTCCTACGCCCGCTGATAGTAAGAAAGAAGATTTAATTAAAATTGATAAACAATTCATCGAGCAATCCTTTGATATTTTTCCGGGGTTTTATATGGAAGAAGCTACAACTCAACCCGATGGCAGTAGTCGGATTGTATGGGGCTACACCTACACCCGCCGACAGGATGACCAAGAGAAAACTGCCAGAGCCGTAATTAACCGATTTCTATCCCAACAAGGCAAATACACTACCATTGTGAGTGTGGGATTTATGGAACAATACTTTGACCAAGTCAAACCCCAACTCTCCCAGATTGTGAATAGCTTTAACTTGAACCCTAGTGTAGAATTAAGTAAACCATCCCCTGCGACCCCAAAATCAAATAAATAGTATGCTGAATCTAAGACCATTCATACTTACTTGGGTGATTCTGATTTTATTAGGCTGGATCGCACCAGTGCAGGCAGTGCCCTTATCTTTTAGTCATGGGATGCTGAGGGGGCGGGACTTTGCGGGGCAGGCGTTGGCGGGCTCGGGTTTTGCCAATGCCAATATGGAGAGTGCCAATTTTGCGGGGGCAGACCTGCGGGGAGCGGTCTTCAGTGCCTCAATTCTGCGCAATGCCAATCTCAAGGGGGCTGACCTCAGCGATGCGCTGATGGATCAAACGGATTTTGCCAATGCTGACCTGTCGGATGCCATTCTCAAGGGGGCGATCCTACTGCGCAGTACCTTTGATTATACGAAAATTGAGGGAGCAGATTTTACGGACGCCATGCTGGATGGGGCGCAGGTGCGCTGGCTGTGCAGTCGGGCTAAGGGGGTAAATTCCCGCACAGGCGTAGCCACTAGGGCATCCCTAGGCTGTCCTTGAATGGAGGGTTTGATTGATGATTCTTATGTTCTCGGCGAGGGGACGATCGCCACAGAGGCAGAGGGTGTGGGAGGTGATACTGGCTTGCAGGGCTTGGCGATAGTGGTTCAATGTCAACCGCTCTAGGTTGGCGCGGGCGGCAGGATGTTTGGTGGGAATGCGTTTGCGGCGCGCCTGCTCTGCTAACTGTAAGACCACATAGAGGGCAGAAGGGGGCTGGAAGCCCAAAGCTAGCGTCCCCTCAATGATCAAACTGTAGCCATCTTCCTCAGCTTTAGCCCATTGTGCCTGCAAAAAAGGACCCAATAATTGGAGTTTGCGCTGAAAAGAAGCATCATCGGTGATCCCCGCCAATTCTGGCAGAAAAAAACGCAAGCTTACTTTCAGTATATCTGTATGCAGAATAAAAGGATGCCAACCCTGGTGTAACCAGTCATGGGCCAGGGCAATTGCCAAGCTAGTTTTGCCCACGGCGGGCAAGCCTGTAATCACTACCCCCCTCACAAACTCGCCAAGGCCATGTAAAAGCAGGTAACAGACTTGGCATCAATTTTAATTAGATCCTTTGGTTGGGCGATCCAGTCGTGGAGTTGGGCCTTGCTGACTATTTCCACTTGGATATCTTCATCGGCATCTTGGGCGGGTGGGTGGGCTAATTTTTGCAGTTCCGTAGCCAAATAGGCATGAATCACCTCATTGGAATAGCCAGGGCAGATGTAGAAAGCCCCTAGATATTGCCAATTGTTTGCCTCATAGCCCGTTTCCTCGGCTAATTCTCGCTTGATCGTATCCCTGTGGTGTTCATTGCCATCCAGAGTGCCCGCAGGAAATTCCCACACATACTCTTGGATGGGAAACCGATATTGTTTCACCAAGACAAATTCCCCGCTGTCCGTAACAGGCACTACGATCGCCGCCCCTGGGTGCTGGATGTAGGCATATTCACCGACCGCCCCATTGGGGAGTTGCAGGACTTCCACGCTGTAGTTAAATTTGCGTGCCCGATGGTAAAGACGGGTCTCGATGTGGCGATGGAGGGACATAGTTTATTCCACACTTGGGAAGAAGATGGCATTGATCATGACATAAATGCCCCCAGCGCAGACCAAACCACCCAAAATTCTTAATGCCAAAGGCTTTAGGTATTTTTGTGCTAGCACTGCTACCCCTATCCCGACTGCGTGCAGACCGATTGTCGCTACCAAAAAGCCTAGGGCATATTCCCAAGCCGTGCCTGTCGTGGGCATTTCTGTGCCGTGGGCGTAGCCATGAAAAATTGCCATCACCCCAGCGATCGTACAGTTTAGCCACAGGGGGAAGCGACTTGCACAGAGCACCAAGCCCCCCAAAATCAGATCGGAAGCGATGACACCATGTTCCACGATCGGCACAGGGAAAGGAATTTGGGCTACAGCCATCCCCCAGCCCCCACCCATCACCCCCACAAATGCCAAGGGCACCGCCCAGAGGGCATGTCCCCCCAACTGTCCCGCCCACAGTCCTATCGCCACCATTGCCAAGATGTGATCCAGACCGCCGATAGGGTGTTGTAAACCATGCCCAAAATTACTGGTTTCGCCCGCATCCACATGGGCAAAAGCCACAGGAGCTATCAACAGAGAAATACCTAGACCTGCCACACACCAATTGAAGAACTTGTTGATTCTTTGCCAATTCATAAACCAAGGTAGCTTGAGCAAATTTGGGTTTATGGTAGCAAAAAATTAAAGATTTCCAAAAAGACCAGCGATCTAGGCAATTGCCATTTACGATTATGCCAACAGCTATCAACCAAACATATGGATAAGCACAGCATTGGTCTCATTGGTCTGGCAGTGATGGGGGAAAACCTAGCTCTCAACATTGAACGGAATGGTTTTCCCATCGCCGTCTATAACCGTAGCCGTGAGAAAACCGATAAATTCATTGCCACCCGTGCCCAAGGCAAGCGAGTCCAGCCTACTTATACTATTCCCGAATTTGTAGAATCTCTAGCCCGTCCCCGCAAAATTTTAATCATGGTGAAGGCGGGCAGTCCCGTAGATGCAGTCATTGCCGAACTAAAACCCTACCTCCAAGCAGGGGATATCATTATTGACGGCGGTAACTCCCATTTCCACGACACCGATCGCCGCCAGCAGGAACTGGCTCAGCTCCACCTCAAATTTATTGGCATGGGCGTAAGTGGGGGGGAAGAAGGAGCACTCAACGGCCCCAGTCTGATGCCGGGGGGTGAGTTAGAAGCCTATCGGGAAATTGAGCCGATTTGTACCAAGATTGCCGCCCAAGTGGATGATGGGGCTTGTGTAACCTACATTGGCAAAGGCTCCGCAGGGCACTATGTGAAGATGGTACACAATGGCATTGAATATGGCGACATGCAGTTGATTGCCGAGGCTTACGACTTACTCAAAAACGGCTTAGGCGCAGACAATGAAGAACTCCACCAGATTTTCAGTGAGTGGAAGCAGAGCGAATTGAACTCCTTTTTGATTGACATCACTGCCGATATTTTCCGCAAAATGGATGATCAAGGCACAGGCAATTATTTGATTGATATGATCCTCGATGCTGCTGGTCAAAAAGGTACCGGCAAATGGACAGTGGAAAGTGCCTTTGACCTGGGCATTCCTATTCCTACCATGATCGCGGCAGTGACAGCGCGGGTAATTTCCTCATACAAAGAGGAAAGAGTAATGGCATCTAAAGTTTTAATTTCCAACACCACAGGCAAATACGAGGGCGATCGCGCTGAGTTTATCAACGCCGTACGAGATGCCCTCTACTGTTCCAAAATCTGTTCCTATGCCCAAGGGATGGCACTGTTGGCGAAAGCATCAGTTGCCCATGACTATGGTTTGAATTTAGCGGAAATTGCCCGCATTTGGAAGGGGGGCTGTATCATTCGGGCAGGCTTCCTCGATAAAATCAAAAATGCCTACCAACGGAATCCTCAATTAACGAATCTGCTCCTAGACCCTGAATTCACCCAGAGTATTCTCAGTAAAGAGTCAGCTTGGCGGTTGGTAGTACAGACGGCGGCACGCCTAGGCATTCCCATTCCTGCCTTCAGTGCTTCCTTGGATTACTTTGATAGCTACCGCCGAGAGAGACTGCCCCAAAACCTCACCCAAGCCCAGCGGGATTATTTTGGTGCACACACCTACGAGAGAATCGATCGCCCCCGAAGTGAATTTTTCCACACCGAGTGGACAAAATAAATTAAATCCTTGCTACCCTACCCAGCTTTGGGTGTATCTGCTCAAGACTTGTACGGAGCGATCGCCCGTTCACGCACTACGGGGGATAAGGGCTATGGACCCGTAGCGATCGGCAATGTGCAAGAGTCTCGGCAGCAGGGGACTGGGGTTGCGCAATGCCTGTGGCAGTCTCGCTGAGTCTGTCAACTTGGCTAGCAGCAGAAGCTACTCTGAGGTCTTGATCACTCGCACCATCTGCATAGGCGACTGGTTAAAAAAGCTACCAACTAATGTTAGGTAGCTTTATCTACAAACCAATCTATAAACCTAAGTTGTAAAATTAATTGGTAAAAGGCTCAATCAGCTTCCACATGAACATGGGAATGCCGATTGACAAAATAATGTACACCACCACCGATGCTATAGATGCCATAACTGTAGAGTTATATATATCACACTTTTAAGAATTTAGCCGATCCCCTTGGTTTTGACAAGTGTATCGATAATTAAATTTTTGCAAATACATATGGACAAGGCTACGCTTGGGCCAGTCCCTGTTCCCTGGCTGACTGTTGCACAGCGGCGGCTACAGTAGAGGCTACCCGCTTATCAAACACAGACGGAATAATCATATCTGGGGCCAGCTCCTGTTGGCTCACCAAAGAGGCGATCGCATAGGCGGCGGCAAGGCACATGGGTTCATTGATTTGTTTGACACGGGCATCCAGCGCTCCCCTAAACACCCCAGGGAAAGCCAAGACATTGTTAATCTGGTTGGGGTAATCACTCCTGCCCGTTGCCATCACTGCCACATCATTGACCACTAATTCAGGCTGAATCTCAGGGATGGGGTTAGCCATCGCAAATACAACCCGCCGTTCTGCCATTGTGCGCACCATCTCCGCAGTGAGCACCCCGCCCTTACTCAACCCGATAAATACATCTGCCCCCTTGATAACTTGGGCTAGGTTACCAGTCTCATCCCCCACAAACTCCAATTTTTCCGAAGTGAGGTCAGGGCGATCCCGCCCCAGAGCACCCTTGGAATCACACATCACTATTTTTTGTGCTCCTGCCTTTCGCAACAACCTACCCACCGCAATCCCCGATGCCCCTGCCCCATTGATGACGATTTTTATTGTAGCTATATCTTTGTGGACAATTTTGAGAGCATTTAGTAAAGCGGCAGTGGCGACGATCGCAGTGCCATGCTGGTCATCGTGAAACACAGGAATATCCAGTTCTTGGCGGAGACGTTTTTCAATTTCAAAACAACTGGGAGCGGCAATATCTTCTAGGTTGATCCCGCCAAAACTGGGGGCAATATATTTCACTGCCTGGATAATCGCTTCCACCTCTTGGGTAGCCAAGCAGATAGGAAAAGCATCGATCCCCGCAAACTCCTTAAACAGCATCGCTTTGCCTTCCATAACTGGCAGTGCCGCCTCAGCCCCAATGTTGCCTAAACCCAAGACCGCTGAACCATCCGTAACCACAGCAACCGTGTTACCTTTAATAGTATATTCATATACTTTTGGGGGTTTAGTAGCGATTGCAAGGCAGACCCTACCCACCCCAGGGGTATAGGCCATAGCCAGATCATCTTGTCCTTTGAGGAGGCGTTTAGGTTGGACAGCGATTTTCCCGCCCTTGTGCAAATCAAAGGTGCGATCGCGCACTTCCAACAGTTTCACTTCATCCAGCAGTTTCACAATACTGATCAGTTCATCCTCATGTTCACTACTGGAGGCATAGACCGTAATATCGCGCACTGAAATTTTACGGTTTTGTTGAATGAGATCAATTTGCCCCAGCATCCCGCCCCCATCGGCAAGAGCCTTAATCAGCATAGAGAGCATCCCTGGGCGATTGGGGAGTTCCACCCGAAAGGTCAAGCTAAAACTGGGATTAGTGCTAAAAGTTGCCGACATAATTGATGAACCTAGGAGCAGTAGCAAGATCATACTCCCAATTTTGGGCAATTTTGGCAGTTTGCATAACGATTCTCGCAAATTGACAAATATAGGGATGCTCAACTAGATAGCAGACCTGAGTAGAATTGATGAATTACATACCTAGTTCAAATGCCATTGATGTACACTTATGCTCTTTTCTATCAATTGGTATTCCAACTGCTCAATCAAGCATACAAGTTATCATTTTACTTCTGTAATGGCATTTTTCCCCGATTTACCCATCTACTTTCTGGAAGTGCCTAACTTCTACCGTCAATTTGTGAGTGAGATATTTCTATCCCCAGACCCCCTATAGAGATTAGATTGTAAGTCCCGAGAAAGTTCAGTAAGTTAGCTAGCAACTTCACCCCCAGCCCTTCCCTCATCAAGGGAGAGAAGTGGGGAAAGGAATGCTTCCTTTATGATAACCTTATGCCTTACTGGAAGAGTCTAAGTATAGTTTAAGATCACTACTCTACAGTTACAGACTTAGCGAGGTTGCGGGGTTGATCCACATCTAGTCCACGGTGGGCGGCGATGTGATATGCCAATAACTGCAGGGGAATGACAGTGAGCATGGGGGAGAGCAGTTCTTCTACTTTGGGAATGGGCAGAAGATGATCGAAGGTCTCCCTGGCAAGAGGATCGCTAAGGGGAGCTACGCCTATTAGTTTAGCAGAACGGGCTTTGGCTTCCTGGGCGTTGGAAATTACTTTTTCATAGACTATGCCGGGGGTGGCAATGGCAACTACGGGGGTTTCATCGTCGAGGAGAGCGATCGGGCCGTGTTTCATTTCGCCGGCAGGATAGCCCTCAGCATGGATGTAGCTGATTTCTTTCAATTTGAGTGCACCTTCTAGGGCAATGGGAAAGTTGATGCCTCTGCCGATATAGATAAAGTCTCTGGTATGGCTGAACTGGTGGGCAAGTCGTTCTATATATCGCTCCTGACTTTCCAAAATTTGTTCAATCTGGGCGGGGAGTTGGCGCAGACCTGTGATGATGTGCAGGAGTTGTTCCGAGGAGATTGTCTGCCGTGTTTGAGCGATCCCAAGGCTCAAGATATAGAAGGCTAAAAGCTGGGCCATAAAGGTTTTGGTGGCAGCAACACCAATTTCAATCCCTGCTTGGGTATCGAGAATTTGGTCGGTAATTCTACTGATGGAACTCTCTGGGCGATTGGTAATGCCTAGGGTGCGATAACCTCTCTCTTTGGCAGAGGTGAGGGCAGCAAGGGTATCAGCAGTTTCCCCTGATTGCGTAACACCAATAACTAAAGTCTGGGGGAGGGCGGGTGGGTGGGCATAGCGGTATTCGGAAGCATAGTAAACTTGGGTGGGTATCCCTGCGACTTGTTCCAAGAGATATTTGCCGACTAGGGAAGCGTGCCAACTGGTGCCACAGGCCAGAATCTGTATGTGTTGCATATCTTGGAGCAGTTCTGGCCCGATCGGCAAACAAATTTGATCCTCTTCCGTGAGAAACTTACCCAGACCAGCACGGATGACCCCGGGCTGTTCGTAGATTTCTTTGAGCATATAGTGGCGAAAGCCCTGCTTCTCAATCATCATCGGATGCCAATTCAGAGTTTGAATCGATCGTCTCTGGGGATCGCCATTGAAGTTGAACACTTCTATGCCCTCTCTGGTAAGTCGCCCAATATCCCCATTTTCCAGCACTATGACCTGATTGGTATAACTCATCAATGCAGGTGTATCTGAGGCACAAAAATACTCATGCTTACCCACCCCAATAATCAAAGGAGCTTGTTGCCTCACCACAATTAATTCATCAGGAAAATTACTGTGAATCACTGCGATCGCAAATGCACCTGTGAGCCTTCTCACGGCATAGCGCACTGCTTCCAAGAGGGATTTTTGGGAAGAGAGATACTCAGCAATCAAATGGGGAATGACTTCCGTATCCGTTTCCGTAACAAATTCTCTCCCTAAAGATTTCAACTCTTGTCTGAGGCTGTGATAATTTTCAATGATGCCATTCTGTACTACTGCTAGTCTGTGGGCATTGTCAGTGTGGGGATGAGCATTGTATTCCTCTGGCTTGCCATGGGTCGCCCAACGGGTGTGTCCAATCCCGACATGAAAGGTCGCATTTTGGGGGATCGCTCCTAATTTTTCAGCTAGGTTGATTAGCTTGCCTTTTGCCCGAGTGCGGACTAGCTTTTGATCGGGGGTGATCATGGCTACCCCTGCCGAGTCGTAGCCCCGATATTCTAGTTTGCGCAAGCCTTCCAGTAGTACCTCATGTACGGGACGATCGCCAATGTAACCAACAATGCCACACATTTTGCCAAAATCTACACAATTTGGAAACACAGCCTAGCACAATTTATGGTAAACCCTCACCTAAAAAATATGCGCTGTCCATTAGTCGCCCTAACTCTACTAGCCAGTAGCCTCTGGGCCTTGCCTGCCTCTGCTTGCCCCACGGAACTGGCTAACCTCGCCCCCGCCCTCCTCGCTGACCTGCCTAGCTATCTCAATCGCACCTATGTCAGGATCGGAATCAGGGATCGCTTTGTGGTTGGGGTTACCCGTCCAGAGTTTGAACCCCTGCCTGTACGTACAGAACTACCCAACCAGCCCCAGCCCCAACAGCTATTCTTCTCGGTGCTGGAAAAACGGCGGGGCAGTCAGCCCACTACCAGCCGTGCCTACTGGCTCCTGCTTACCCCCACCAAACACCAAAAATGGGAACTGGCTCTGGCATTCGCCAGAACAGGCAATGCTCCACCCACCGATGTCAGTGACGGGGCCATCGCCCTAGCGGTGAATACTTGGCTCAGAGATAAATGTTTTAATCCGGACTAAACTAGTCGTATATCCTAAAATTAAATTTGACAAATGGATAGGGGTTTGTTAGGGTATTGCTTAAGCAAAAATTAACAACACGATCGCTATGACTACCCTTGCATCCGGTATTACCAGCCTAGAGACCAAGCCCACCTTCCATGAATTGAAGTGTAAGGAGTGTGGAGCAGAATATACAGCCAAGGCTATTCATGTTTGTGAACTGTGCTTTGGTCCCCTAGAAGTGAAGTACAACTACGATGCGATCGCCAGCAAGGTGAGTCGGGAGACAATTAGCAACGGGCCTAATTCTATTTGGCGGTATCGGCATTTTCTGCCTGTAGCTACTGATAATTATATAGATGTGGGAACGGGCATGACTCCTCTGCTGTTGGCTAACCGTCTAGCCCGCCGTCTGGGCTTGAAAGAGCTTTACATCAAAAATGATGCTGTGAATATGCCCACCCTGAGCTTCAAGGACCGGGTGGTCTCAGTGGCACTCTCCCGTGCCCGGGAACTGGGCTTTACTACCGTAGCCTGTGCCAGTACAGGGAACTTGGCTAACTCTACTGCTGCCATTGCCGCCCATGCAGGCTTAGAGTGCTGTGTATTTATTCCTGCGGATTTGGAATCGGGCAAGGTGTTGGGTACAACCATCTATGCGCCCAAGGTGTTTGCGGTACAAGGGAATTACGACCAAGTGAATCGTCTCTGCTCTGAGGTGGCAAATACCTACGGCTGGGGCTTTGTGAATATCAACCTGCGCCCCTACTACTCTGAAGGCTCAAAAACCCTTGCCTATGAAGTGATCGAGCAATTGGGCTGGGAACTGCCTGATGTGGTGGTTGCCCCCTTGGCATCCGGTTCGTTGTTTACCAAAATTTACAAAGGCTGTCAGGAATTTATCGAAGTGGGGCTAGTGGCAGAGAAGCCAGTGCAGTTCTGTGGGGCACAGGCGGCAGGTTGCGCTCCGATCGCCCAGGCATTTAAGGAAGGGCGGGATTTTATTGCGCCCGTGAAGCCAAAGACCATCGCCAAGAGCATTGCTATCGGCAACCCCGCCGATGGCATCTATGCCCTGGATATTGCCCGCCAGACCAACGGTCAGATTGAATCCGCAACCGACGGGGAAATCATTGAGGGGATCAAACTACTGGCAGAGACAGAAGGTATCTTCACAGAAACGGCGGGCGGCACCACGATCGCTGTACTGAAAAAGTTAGTAGAAGCAGGCAAGATTGACCCCGACAGCAAAATCGTAGTTTACATTACAGGCAATGGCTTGAAAACCCAAGAAGCGGTCATGGGCTATGTCGGTCAGCCCCTATTGATTGAGCCGAAGCTAGATAGCTTTGAGCGTGCCTTGGAGCGGTCTCACACCCTAGAGCGATTGGACTGGCAGAATACTAATGTCTAGTAGCACTGCTGAAAGAACCAAACGAGGATTACACGGAGTTATCTGTCTAGGAAGTCTATTCCAGACACCCCCAGCCCCCCTCTACCTCTTTCCCATCAAGAGTAACTTCTCCCCTGCAGGGACTTGCGCCCGTTCTGCACTACTCTCAGCATCTCTAGTAACTGGGATTCTAGGCTAGCGAGGTTGCGATCGCAATAGTCATCTGCCGATCTTTGGAGCATATCCACTTCCTGCCTCACCTGTTGCTGGATCAGTTCCAATTCAGCTTGGGCTTGACGGCGCATTTGCTCGATTTCCTGTAGGGTTTGCAGGCGGAGTTGATCGCATTCTTCTTGGGTACGGCGGCGGATTTGGGTAGCTTCTAGTTCAGCTTGGCGCACGATCACTGACTCTTCCACTAATCTTTGTGCTTCAGTTTGTGCTTTTTTCACCAATTTTTCTACATACTCTTCCGCATCGGCAATCAATTGATCCCGATATTGTAAAATTTCCTCAGCTTTGGCGATCGACTCAGGGATCGCAAGGCGCACTTGGTCGATCTGACGACAAATTTTTTCTTCATCTATGACTGTGTGCCCAAACACTCTGGGGCCGCCCTCTATAATCATGTCTTCCAAGCGGTCTAATTCTGCGTGCAGTGCCATAAAATTGCCCGCTCTGGTTACTGGGTCTTTGACGTCAGTGACCTTGATCCCAGTAATGGGCTTGCGATTGGAAGGTACATTGTCCAGCATGGCTCACACCTATATACTGCCTATTGGCTCATCCTAACATAATCTTGTTGTTTATAGACCCCATTTTTGCGCTAGATTAGTCAGCCACCCATTTTGTCGCCACTTTTGCATGGCTTGCCGTACTCTCTGGCGCAATTCTGCTGAGGCTAACCCCTTGGGCATAACGATCCCCAAACTGTGAAAGGATAATTGTCCCCCCAATTGCTGATATTCAGGATTTGCCTGCAACCAAGGTAACAACACAGAGCGATCGCCCGCCATTGCCAGATTAGGCAGGGTTTGCAGAGCAGTGATCCCTGCTGGATAGGAATCAATACCAATGGTCGGCAGGTTAGGGTAATGTTGTTGCAGGTGGGCAATGGCAGTAGAACCCTTCAAAACTAGAATGCCCCGCAGTTGGTTGAGTGTCTGCCCTTGTTTGGCAATCAAGATTGTGCCGTCAGTATAGTAGGGGGGACTAAAATCCACCAAACGACTACGGTTGTTGGTAATGGCAACTTGAGCGATGACTATATCTACACGGTCAAAGGCATTCAATCTTTCTGAATTTGACAGGACCACCAAACGGACAGCGTTGCGATCGCCCAGTAATTCCTGTGCCAGTTCTCTGGCAATGTCAATTTCTAAGCCCTCAATTTCACCCGTAGGAGAGCGCAGTGCCAAAGCAGGCAAATTGTCCTTCACCCCCACCCGCAAATAGCCCCTAACCAACACCTGCTCCCAAGTGGGCAGGGCCACCTGCCCTACCACAGGCGGTAAACCCCACAACACAAAACCATACATAGATTTTGGCAATAGAAAACACAGGTGCTCATTGTAGGCAAATTTCCTTAAGAAAGTCCAATCATTTCACCCAGAGAGTGGGGATCATGTCAGGATTAGCACAGGGATCGAGGTCAGAACATGACAGAAGCGAAAGTGTATATCGTAGTACATGGACATTTTTATCAGCCCCCCAGAGAAAACCCCTACCTGAATTTTATTGAGCAACAGGACAGTGCCAGCCCGTTCCACGATTGGAATGAAAGAATTTTCTATGAATGTTACCGTCCCAATGCCCATGCTCGCATTCACAACCAAGCGGGGGATGTCCTAGAAATTATCAATAACTACGAATATCTCAGTTTTAATATGGGCCCAACCCTACTCTCATGGCTGGAACAGTACGATCCCTCCACTTATGAGCAAATTATTGAGGCTGATCAACGCAGTGCTGTGCGACTGAATGGACATGGTAATGCCATCGCCCAGGTATATAACCATGTAATTATGCCCCTTGCCACTTGGCGGGACAAATTAACCCAGATTCGCTGGGGCAAGGCGGATTTTCGGCACCGCTTTGGCAGAGACCCAGAGGGAATGTGGCTAGCGGAAACTGCCATAGACTACGAAACAGTGGAAGCCCTGATCCAAGAAGGAATTAAGTTTACAGTTCTAGCACCATCCCAAGCCCTGCGGGTGCGCCCCCTTGCTTCTGACGGGCAGGATGAGCCTACAGGCTGGCTGGAAGTGGGCGGCGGTCAAATTGACCCTACCCGTCCCTACCGCTGTTTTCTGAAAAATCGGCAGGAATACCTAGACATTTTCTTTTATGATGGCCCCATTTCCCGTGATATGGGCTTTGGGGACTTGTTATCTAGCTCCTATGGGTTTGCCTGTCGCCTAGGGCAAGCAATTCAAGGCGATCGCCCCTATCAAATCATTGCCGTAGCTACCGATGGCGAAACCTTTGGGCATCACAAACACTTCACGGAAAAATCCCTCGCCTATGCCTTTGTTCATGAATTTCCCCAGCGGGGCTGGCAGGTAACCAATTTTGCCCATTATCTCAGCCTGCACCCCCCTGAGTGGGAAGTGGAATTGAAACCAGTTACCGCATGGAGTTGTGCCCATGGAGTCGATCGTTGGCAGGATGACTGTGGTTGCGGGGCAGAGCTAGGCAAGGGCAAATGGCGCAAACCCCTCAGGGAAGCCCTCAACTGGCTCAGGGATCAACTGCACCACATTTATCAAAACCTTGCCCCCAACTATTTTCAAGACCCTTGGGCAGTGCGGGATGAATATATTGAAGTCATCTTAGACCGCTGCCGGTGGCAGGAATTTTGGTGCAGGCATGGCAAGGGGGACTTAGATGACCCCAAACGCCAGTGGGATGCCATTCGCCTCTTGGAGATGGCGCGCCACAGTTTGTTGATGTTTACCAGTTGTGGTTGGTTTTTTGAGGAAATTTCCCGCCCTGAAGGGGTGCAAATCCTGCGCTACGCAGGACGGGCCATCGACCTTGCCGCCGATGTGGCGGGAGTGTTACTAGAAGCAGAATTCATGGCAAAACTAGCACTGGCCCCCAGTAATGTTGCCACCTATGGCAATGGCGCTAACTTATATAAACAATGTGTACAGACCGCCAAGGTATCCACAGAGCGGGTAGCCGCCCAGTTTGCCATCCTCGCCCTCTTTTGTCCTGAAAATGGTACTTCCCGTCATTTTTACGGCTATCAAGTGCAGACCAAAGACTATAGCGATCGCCAGATCGGCATTTTGCGGTTGGGGATCATGCACTTAGTACTAACTTCTACTATTACCTTAGAGCAACAAGAATATAGTATTGCTGTTTTGCATGTGGGGAATACGGACTGTCACTGTGTGCTCCAGTTATATCGGGGCAGAAAAGCCTATGAGGAGATGAAACAAGTCCTGTGGCAAGCATTGAGTACAGGCAGTTCCGCCCAAGTGATCTTGACCATGCAGGAGTATTTAGGGGAATGTCATTTCAATTTGCAATCGTTAATCAGGGAAGAACGACATCGGTTATTGAAGCAGATTGCCCGCCAGACCTTGAATCACTTAGACCAGGTGTATATGGAAGTGTATCGGGACAATGCTCCCCTACTAGCAGTATTTGGCAAGGAAGGACTCACTCCCCCCCCTGAGCTGAAAGCCGCCGCTCAAATCGCCCTTAACAATCAATTCCAGCAGGAACTGCAACAACTCCAACAAGGAAACTTTTCGGTTCTGTCCCGTTTAGAAAATATCTTCCTAGAGGCGCAAACCCTCAACTGTGAACTAGAGCACAACTACACCCAAACAGTAATCAGCCAACTACTCCGCCAAGAAATTGACCATCTCCGCCATGATGAATTAGTGGGCAGTTCCCTCAAGAAAATTCTTGCTCTCCTCAACCTGGCGATGGGGATTGAACTCTCCCTAAATATAGAAATTCTCCAAGAGGAGTTTTTAGAGTATTTGCGCTCCCAAGTGGTAACTGCCTGTCCCCAAGTGGTGCAAGTAGTCAATTGCAAGACTGAATATCCTGCCCTACCTATCTGCGATCGCTTCTCCAATGAAGAACTACAACAGATCAACCAGATCGCTGAGCACTTACAAATTGCTCCTAGTGCATGGCTCAGACTGGGCTAGCTTGATAGGCATCAACTATAGTTATTTCATGTAAAAATGAGACACTATCAAATCCCCTTTGGGGTGCAGGGGCGTTAGCTTACTCCCCTCTCCCTGAGGGTGAGGGATAAAAAATTGAATCGGCTATATCAATTCTTGGCTTGCCCAATAGGTATTCCCCTGCCCAAAGAATAACTCCTTGAATCTAAAGTAACTAGAACATGTGTGCAAGAGTTCTATTCTTTCTTATTTCTTGTTAATGGTATTGGCAGGTGCAAATAAAGTTAATAGCAACAGAGCCGGCACAGCGGCGGCGATCGTCCCTAAAAAGAAGTTATGCCAGCCGATCGCTTTCACTAAAAATCCTGCTGGGGCAACCATTACATCTCGACTAAAGGCTACTAGACTTGATAGCACTGCATACTGCGTCGCTGAAAAAGTGGGGTTACACATGGTTAATAAGAAGCCCACAAAGGCGGCTGTGCCCATACCTGTACAGAAATTCTCTATGTTAATTGTAACAATTATGAGGGGCAAATTGTGTCCCACTCCCGCCAGCACCCAGTAGGCAAAGTTGGTCGCCCCCTGCAAAATGCCGAATAGCCATAGGGATCGATAGATGCCCAACTGACTGAGAATTGCGCCGCCGACTAGCGTACCTGCGATCGTAGCTGTGAGTCCCACTGCTCCCCGCACTAAGCCAATGTCAGTCTGGGAAAACTGTAAAAAATCTTGGAGAAAGGGAATTGTAACTATAGCAACTAGGCTATCCCCCAAGCGGTAGAGCAGGACAAAGAGTAAAACTAGCAGTGCCCTCAGCCCCCCCAATCGTTGCCAAAATTCCGCCAAGGGTTGCCAGACAGCATCTACCAAAGAAACAGGGGCAGAACTATCATTAGGCGGGTTTTCACCCCACAGGGTAATGAGCACAGTCAGGCCCATTAGCCCTGCCAGCAGACCATAGACCGTCTGCCAGCCCACCCGATCCGCCAGTGCAAATGCCACCGTGCCCGTGGTCAGGAGCGCAATGCGGTAGCCCAGCACCGCCATCCCCGCCCCTGCTCCCGCCTCATGGGGCAAGAGAATATCGGCACGATAGGCGTCCACCCCTATATCTTGGGTAGCACTGAGCAGAGACACCACCAACGCCAAGATTGCTAGCCACTGCAAACTGTCCTTGGGGTTCTGGCCAGCCATTAGTGCGATTGCCACCGTCATCCCGATTTGCATCAGCAAAATCCAGCCCCGCCGTCGCCCCAAGACTGGGGGCACAAACCGATCCACCAACGGCGACCAGAGAAACTTTAGGCTGTAGGGCAGACCCACCAGCGATAACAGCACCACCTGATCCACCGCCAACCCTTGACTGGTCAGCCATGCCTGCAAAGTATCCTTAGTCAAGAGCAGGGGCAGACCTGAAACGAAGCCAAACCCCAGAATTACCAACATTTTTCGTTGCAGAAATACTGCTAGTCCCGCTAACCACTTGCCCATCTATACCTGCAGAAATGCCACGCTATATGTTAAAGTTTAATGAGGAAAAAACCAAGACATGCACAAAATTCAATACTAATGATTATTCCTGACAGCAAAATAATTTTAGAAGTAAGAGACCTCACCGCTAGTGTGGATGGGGTACAGATACTAAACGGGGTGAATCTAACGGTTAGAGCAGGGGAAATC
This sequence comes from Pseudanabaenaceae cyanobacterium, assembly GCA_046295715.1. Taxonomy (GTDB): domain Bacteria; phylum Cyanobacteriota; class Cyanobacteriia; order Pseudanabaenales; family Pseudanabaenaceae; genus JBKBMU01. The sequence goes on along the minus strand of JBKBMU010000002.1, from coordinate 105,399 downwards.
CATGGGATCATGGGTAAGAATGGCTCTGGTAAAAGTACCTTTTCTAAAGTATTGGCAGGGCATCCCGCCTATGAGGTAACAGGGGGGGAAGTAATTTACAAAGGCGAGGATTTACTTGCATTAGAACCCGCCGATCGCGCTCGCAAGGGGGTATTTCTAGCGTTTCAATATCCCTTGGAAATTCCGGGGGTTTCCAATTTAGAATTTTTAAGGATGTCCTGCAATAGTGTACGCAAAAGTCGTGGGTTAGCCGAACTAGATATCCTCGATTTTGAGGATTATATCCATGAAAAATTGGCGATCGTAGAGATGGATCCCGCTTTCTTAAATCGCAGTGTCAATGAAGGTTTTTCGGGGGGAGAGAAGAAGCGAAATGAAATCTTACAGATGGCAGTGATGGAGCCTACTTTAGCTATTCTCGATGAAACCGATTCAGGTTTAGATATTGATGCCTTGAAAATAGTAGCTAATGGGGTGAATCAACTCAGTAATGCCCACAACTGCAACATTGTTATCACTCACTACCAAAGACTATTAAATTATATTGTGCCTGACTATATTCACATCATGGAAGGGGGCAAAATTGTTATGACTGGTGATAAAAATTTAGCCCTAGAACTAGAAGCAAAAGGTTACGATTGGCTCAAAGAAGGTTACGAAGCAGATGCAACTGAGTGAAATCATTCCCAGTACAGGGCAACAATTTCCCACTACAAAAGAGGAAGACTGGCAATTTACTGATATCAGTTTCCTGAAAAAAATCAATTGGCGGATGCCCCTGCAACCAACTGTTAGCAGCAAGTTAACCCTCGATCCCCAGCATTTAGCGATCGTTGATGGTGCCTTATCTCAGCATACTTGGTCTGAAGATTTACAGATTGCTACTGATACTAATTTTGTGATCGCTGACAGTGATCGCACCTATTTTACTGACTTAAATTTAAGTCAGCAACCGCACAGTATTGTGATTACTATTCCAGACCACTATCGCAGTCATCAACCCTTATTTATAGATTATGGCGTAACTGTAGAATGGGGATTGGTACAACCCCGCTTAGTAATTAATATCGGCAGAGCCAGCGAAATTGTACTAGTAGAGTTATTTGATGGTCAGGCTAACACCTATCTAACCAATAGTTTACTGCGAATTAACCTGCATGAATCTGCAAAATTACAGCACATCCGCTGTCAAAAAGAGGCACTAACCGCCAACCACATTGCTACTACAATAATTGAGCAGGATGCTAACAGCAACTATCGGGCAGTGATGTTAGATTTAGGCGCAAAACTAGCCCGCCACCACCCTATTATTTACTCCCAGGCTGAAGGCACAAATACTGAGTTGTTAGGTTTAGCAATTATTAACCAAGACCGTCTCATTGATACCCATTCTAGTATTAGTCATCTCTACCCCCACAGTACCAGCAGGCAATTACATAAAGCTATCATTAGCGATCGTGCCCAAGGGGTATTTAACGGCAGAATTTTTGTGAGTAAAAGGGCGCAGCAGACTGATTCTGCCCAACTCAGTCGTACTCTGCTGTTGTCCCCCCAGGCTAAAATTAACACCAAACCCCAGCTAGAAATTATTGCCGACAATGTAAAATGTAAGCACGGTGCTACAGTTAGCCAACTCGATCCTGAACAACAGTTTTATTTGGAGAGTCGGGGGATTAGTACCCAAATGGCAAAAACATTGCTCACCTATAGTTTTGCCTTAGAAGTATTAGCAGGCATTACTGACCCCAGTTTATATGAACAGATGGCAGGCCAAGTTAAAAATGCCTTGCAATCTTTGCATACAATTGCTCGGGGCTAATTACACCTTCCATGCGATCGACAACCTGCCCATGTTTGAACAAAATCAGGGTAGGTAGGGCATAAACTTGGTACTCAGCGGCAAGGTGGGGATAGTTGTCCGTATTGATTTTAGCGATCTGGGCCTTACCCTTGACCTTGGCACTTACCTGTTCTAGTATCTGCGCCATCACCTGACAAGGACCACACCAAGGGGCATAGAAATCCACCAGCAGGGGCTGGTCTGTACCTTGGATTAACTCCTCAAAACTACTGAATTGCCTATGTACCACCATTTTTATTTACTCCTGATCTAGAACTAGAAAATCCGATAGTTGTTTTATTTAGGCTGAGTTCGGGATAAGCAAAGTTCTATAAGCTTTGCTCTGTACAGATAGAAGACTTTTTAAGATTCTTCACAAAAGTACCAGCTAAAGGCCTGAAGGCTTAACGGTTTCTCCGTTGATTAAGCCTCCTGCTCAGTAGCCTAACCCAAACTCCTGGCTCCAAGAGCTTCTTAGCTAGGAGGTCCCAAGGGCACCCCCCGATGGGATCCCTAAAGCCTGTCTTGAGGCAGGTAAGGGAATCTGTCAGGGGCAAACCCCAACAATCATTCTAATGAAATTTTTTACTGTAACCATAACTTTATCTCTGGGGGAGTACCCCCCTTGACAAGTACGGTAAACTTTATCTGGCATTTGCCACACTTGGCATATCATGATAAACAAGAGCTTGCGACTGCCTTGCCCCTATGCACAACTATCCTGCCACTGCTAATCATATCCGCCTCTTGCAGCCCCGCGACCTTGAGGTGGTGCATCAGTTGGGTGTGCACGCTCTCCATACTGCGCCCAGCCAGCCTAGTTTAAGTGTGAGTTGGTTGCCCAGTTCTCTGCGGGCACTAGTAGGCGATCGCCATCGGACTTATGTATTGGAGTCGGGGACAGAGATTGTTGGCTGGGTTAGGGTGTCCCCCATTAACAGCCAGCGCACAGCATGGCAAATTGAGGCTATAGCTATTGATCCTGCAAGGGATACCAGTAGTTGCGGCACCCAGTTGATCCGCCACTGTTTGGAAATCTGCTATGAGGCGCGTAATTGGCTGGTGCAAGTAGATGTTACTCAAAAAGAGGCAATCGCCCTCTACCGCCACAATGGGTTTCAGCCCTTGGCACATTTAACCGATTGGGAATTTTCCAGTGCACTACTGCTGGAACTGGCACAGCGATCGCCCGATTTACCTAACCTCTTGCCTGTCAGTAATAGTGATGCCACTTTGCTTTACCAACTGGATACGGCGGCGATGCCCCCCCAACTGCGCCAAGTGTATGACCTGAGCGTGCAGGACTTTCGCACTAACTCCCTTGAAAAGTTGGTGGGCTATGGCTACCACCTCTTGATGCATCTGCAGGAAGTTTCGGGCTATGTCTATGAACCGCAACGAAAAGCGGCGATCGGCTATTTTGATCTGGTGATCGACCGCAACCCCCACCATGAGCCGATCCACCATTGCCAACTCACTGTCCACCCCGCCTACACATGGCTGTATCCAGAACTGATGGCACAGGTAGCAAATGCTACTGTTTCCCACTGCGGGACTGGTAATTTAGGAAAACTGCGTTTGACTTCCGCCGACTATCAACCAGAGCGGGAAGCCTACCTAGAGCAAATGCAGGCGGAGCGGTTGGCACATTCTCTGCTGATGGCTAGGTCAGTGTGGCACAAGGTGCGGGAGACGCGTCCTGTACTGGATGCTCTGCAACTTTCCAGAATGCTAGCGGGTTTGCAACCTGCCCATAAGCCTGTCCCTGGTCGGATTGATAGCTAGGCGAGTTACGTACTGCTTTACAATAGAGACGGCTAAACTAGCTATTTTTTATGAAAATCTTAAAGGTTTTAGCCCTGCGGGGCCCCAATGTGTGGAGTATCCAGCGTGCCAATCTAATAGTCCTGCGTTTGGATGTGGGCGATCCCCCCAAGGATTTGACAGCTTTTCAGCAGGGATTGTGTCGGATATTCCCTAGGTTGGCGGTGCGTCCCCCCAGTAGTGTGCCCAGTGCAGTCCAGGAAGTGGCACAGGAATTACAGAGATTGGCGGAGATGCCTGTTGCTTTTGGGACGGTCAAACCAACGGCTATGCCCCAGATTTACCAAGTGGTGTTTGAGTACCAGTATGAACAGGCGGGGCGGTATGCGGCGCGGGCGGCGGTGCGCCTGTGCCAGAGTCTGTTAGAGACAGGGCTGTACCCTGAAGAAGAACTGCAACAGGATTTGACTGACCTGCGGGAATTGCGGTTGGAGTGTCAGTTGGGTCCGAGTACGAAAGCGATCGTCAATGAAGCCAAGGCACGGCGGATTCCGTGGTTGGAATTGGGCACTAGGGCGATGATCCAATTGGGCTACGGGGTCTATCAAAAACGAATTCAGGCTACCCTCACTGATCGCACGGGGGTATTGGCGGTAGAGCTAGCTTCGGATAAAGAGGGTACGAAACAAATTTTGCGGGATTCGGGCATCCCTGTCCCCAAAGGCACAGTGATCAGCAATGTGCGCTATTTGGAAGAAGCGATTGAAGATGTGGGTGGGTTTCCGATCGTGGTCAAGCCCCTGAATGGCAATCATGGCAGGGGCATTAGTGTAGATGTGCGGGACCTCGAATCAGCCCATGAAGCCTTTTTGTTGGCGCAGGATGTGTCCCGCCAAGTGATCATTGAACGCTTCCATAGGGGCAGAGACCATCGGATTTTGGTGATCAATGGCAAGGTGGTGGCAGTGGCGGAGCGGGTGCCTGCCCATGTGGTGGGGGATGGAATTTCTACCATCAGTCAACTAATTGAGACCACTAACCAAGACCCAAGGCGGGGGGATGGACATGACAATGTTCTTACTAAAATTGTTATCGATCGCACCAGTGAGGGGGTGTTAGCACGGCAGGGCTGGACTTTGGATTCTGTTCCCCCTGCAGGGCAGATTTGTTATTTGCGTGCCACGGCGAATTTGAGTACGGGGGGGATTTCTGTGGATCGCACCGATGAGATTCACCCGGAAAATGTCTGGATTGCGGAGCGGGTGGCGAAGATCATTGGGCTGGATATTGCCGGGATCGATGTGGTTACACCCGATATTGCCCGACCGTTTCGGGAGACTGATAGCGCGATTGTGGAAGTAAATGCCGCCCCTGGGTTTCGGATGCACACTGCCCCCAGTATGGGCATGGCACGGAATGTCGCCGAACCCCTATTAGACATGCTATTTCCCCCCGGTACACCCTGTCGCGTGCCGATCGTTTCCATTACGGGCACTAACGGCAAAACCACGACCACCCGCCTGACTGCCCATATTTTTCGGCGCACTGGCAAAGTGGTGGGTTACACGACTACCGATGGCATTTATATTGGCGATTGGCTGGTGGAAAAAGGGGACACTACAGGCCCCCGCAGTGCGCAAGTGATTTTGCGCGATCCCACTGTAGAAATTGCGGTGTTGGAGACGGCCCGCGGTGGCATTATCCGCTCGGGTTTGGGGTTTGATGCTTGCGATGTGGGCATAGTCCTGAATGTGCAGGCAGACCATCTGGGCAGTTATGACATCGAAACTATTGCAGAGATGGCAAATGTGAAGAGTGTGGTAGCCCAAGCGGTCTGTGCCAGCGGTTATGCCATTCTCAATGCTGACGATCCCCTAGTGTCAGCGATGGCAACTAAAGTGAAAGGACAGGTTGCCTATTTTTCCCTACAGGAAGACAGCCCGATCGTCAGGGCACATGTACAACAGGGGGGGTTAGCGGCAGTTTATGAACATGGTTATCTCTCCATTCTCAAAGGTGATTGGACCCTGAGAATAGAACAGGCAGTGAACATTCCTTTGACCATGGGCGGTAAGGTCTCCTTCCAGATTCAGAATGCGTTAGCGGCAAGTCTTGCAGGCTTCTGTCAGGGCATTCGCATTGAGGATATTCGGGTGGCTCTCACTACCTTTGATTCTTCTGCCCACAAGACCCCGGGGCGGATGAATCTCTTTGATCTAGGTAAACTCCATGTCCTAGTGGACTACGCCCACAATCCTGCCAGTTTCGTTGCTCTAGGGGAGTTCATTGGTGCATGGCAAGGACAGAAGATTGGCGTGATTGGTGCACCGGGCGATCGGCGCAATTTGGACATTACCGAACTAGGGAGACTAGCAGGCAAGATGTTTGACCGCATTTACATCAAAGAAGACCAAGACCTAAGAGGCAGAGCGATCGGAGAAGTGGCAGAGATTCTCTATCGGGCAGTGCAATCGGTCAATCCGGAACTCCCCTGCACGGTGATTTTAGATGAATTGACCGCCCTAGAAACGGCAATGACACAGGCTGAGACGGGGGCACTGGTAGCGATCTTCCCCGAAAAAGTAGATGCTGTCCTGAAAGTGATTGAGAAGCGGCTACCCAGCCCCGCTCATGCTAGATAAATGTCATGCCATCCCTTCACCCATCCCAGGGGTGGAACTGTGGGCAGTGTGGCAGGCAGAAGCTGAAAGGGAATTACCGTCCTTGCTGGCTTTATTGTCAGAAATGGAACGGCAACAATTACTCAGTTTTTATTCCCCTAAAAGATATAAGGAATATATTATTGGGCGAGCATATTTACGGTTACTGTTGGCAGCTTATCTTAAAGTTCCCCCCCCAGCGATTGCGATCGCCCACACTGTGTATGGCAAACCCTATATCCCCCAAGCCCATCTACAGTTTAATCTCAGCCACAGTCAGGGCTTAGTGGTCTATGGGATTTCTTGGCAATATCTGCTTGGTGTGGATATAGAGTATATCTATCGGAGCTGTAACTATCGCACTTTAAGTAAACGCTACTTTCAGGGGAGTGTAGCCAATTTAGAGGAATTTTGGCAGTTATGGACACAAAAAGAAGCCATCGGCAAAGCCATGGGTGTGGGGATATGGCAGACCGTAGAGCCCAGTTTTCAGACTACATGCCAACTCCATTCGCAAATGATTTTCCACAGCTATTATCTTTCGATCGCCGCTGTGGATATGGTGCGGAATTGTGTCCATCAGGGGGAAAGTGAAACCTAGCTTAGGCTGAAGCTAATTTGCCTAGCCTACTGGTTTAACCTCTGTTTTATGAGGGCTATGGCTGAATGCCGATCTCTGACTTCTCCTTTAACTTGGGCGATCCTGACCGCTTCCAAAAGTTCACCAATTTGAGGACTGGGTTTGAGGTGAAATAAGGTTTGGAGTTCATCGCCTGTAATTAGATTCACAGGATAGACAAGGGGATCGCAGGGATCGAGCCAACGGTTGAGCAAAGGCTGTAGAGTAGTAAATTCCCATCCTTGAGCGATAGCAACTGCTATAAGAGCAGGAAAGAAGTCTTTGACCTTTTGGTAAAAGCGGTAATAAATTACAGGGTCATCACTACTAAGGATTTCTCTTAATTGGGGTAAATGACGCAGAATACCCAACAACCACTTCTGTTCTATTTTACTGAAGCCAAGGGGTTCTACAGCATAGGCAGAGTTCGCGAGGGCGGCGAGTTTGACTGTGATTATGGCTGGTCTTTCTTTAGTGAGGGGCTGATTGAAGAATGCTTGGAGCTGGGGATATGTGTTGATCAACAGAGCGATCGCTGAGTCAATGCGGCTGAATCTCTCTAGCTCCAAAAAATCCTCCTTCAGCCATGCACTGAGAACTCTATCGGTAATAGCTCGGATTAACCAAGTAGTACCTAATTCCCCTGCTAACAAAAGATGGCATAACTCTGCGAAAATTCTCTCACTAGCGATCGCCTTGAGACCATCAGCAGAGGTACACAGTTCTATTTGAGTTTTGTCTTCAATCCTAAAATCTAGTTGAGCCGCTAGCCGATATGCCCTTAGTACCCTCAATCTATCAGCTTTGAGGTTATCGGGGTGAATCATCCTAATTACTCTGTTTTGTAAATCAATTCTGCCATGATGGGGATCGATATAATTCTCTAGATTGTGAATCTCTTGGGCAATCCCATTGATGGTAAAATCTCTGAGGGATAAATCTTCTAGTAGAGAACTGCCAATTTGCTGAGCGAAGTCAATAGTTAAATCAGGCAGAACTACTCTGGCGATCTGTCTGTCTTGGTCTAGGATCACAAAACCTCCCTTGAGTTTACGGGCGATCGCTCTGCTGATGTCAATTGCCCCTTCAGGGAGGACTAAATCTAAATCTACTTTCCTGCCAATTCTCTGCAAGAGGCGATCGCGCACCCAACCACCCACCACATAGCAGGTACAGGCTAACTCAGGCAGAGCAAATAACTCCCCTACCTGCATAATTAGATATTTAAACTAATTGCATTCACAGGACAGGCGGAAATACACATCTCACAGACTGTACATTTAGAGCGACTAAAGTGCAGGCGAAAACTCTCAGGCTGGAGGGTCAATGCCTCCGTAGGACAAACTCCCGTGCACAAGCCGCAGTCCACACACAGTTCTTCATCTATCACAATTTCTCTACCTTCGAGGGTTACCTCCACTCCCTGGGATCGCATCCATTCCATAGCTGATTCCAACTGGTCAATATCGCCAGAGAGTTCCAATACCATCTTCCCGACCCGATTGGGGTCAATGCGTGCCCTGATGATATTGCTGGCAACATTGAAATCCCTCGCTAAACGGTAAGTAAAGGGAATGTTGGTAATCCGACCAGGAAATGTGAGTGTAACCCTCTTCTTCATTGCTAACTGAGAATGCCCTCCTTTTCTGCCATAAACAAGATTAAATCCCTGACCCGACAGGAATAACCCCATTCATTGTCATACCATGCTACCACTTTGAAGAATTGACTATTCAACTCGATCCCCGCCTTAGCATCAAAGATACTGGAGCGGCTATCGCCACGGAAATCCATAGACACTACTTCTTCTTCAGTGTAGCCGAGAATTCCTGCCAAGGAGTTTTCCGCAGCATGGCGCATCGCCTCGCAAATTTCCTTGTAGCTAGTGGCGCGCTCAGTCTTGAAAGTCAAATCTACCACAGATACATCAGGGGTGGGAATGCGGAATGCCATCCCCGTCAGTTTTCCTTTCAGTGCAGGCAGGACTAATGCCACTGCCTTTGCCGCCCCTGTGGAAGCGGGGATAATGTTTTGGGCCGCTCCCCTGCCCCCACGCCAATCTTTTTTGCTAGGTCCATCTACAGTAGGCTGGGTAGCCGTCATGGCGTGTACAGTAGTCATCAAGCCCTCTGCCATACCAAAGTTTTCATGAATCACTTTGGCGATCGGGGCGAGGCAATTGGTTGTACAACTGGCATTGGAAACGATCTGATGTACTTGGGGATCAAACTCTGTATGGTTCACACCCATCAAAAGGGTTCTCACTTTGTCAGGGTCTTTGGTGGGTGCAGAAATGATTACCCGTTTTGCCCCCGCCTGAATGTGCTGGTAAGCTCCCTCATAGCCTGTAAATAAACCCGTGGATTCCACCACATAATCCGCCTCTACCTTTGCCCAAGGCAATTCACTGGGATTTTTGATCGCCGTGCAGGGAATGAAGCGATCGTTTACGAGGATGCCATCTTCCTTCGCTGTTACCTTACCTGCAAAAGTGCCGTGGGTAGAGTCATATTTGAATAGGTATGCCAGATTATCCGCAGGGACAAGGTCATTAATGCCTACAAATTCAATCCTTGGGTCATCGATGGCCGATCGCAGTACCAGGCGACCAATCCGCCCAAAACCATTGATACCAACTTTGACAACAGCCACAGTCGTTACTCCTGAAACTCTAGGGGCAGTATAAATAACTAGTGAGCGATCCCCGACAAATATCCCGAAAAATTTAAGATATACCTGAGCTAGTTTTTTCTCCTTTTCCTTGAAAAGGAGTTTAAGGGACCCCAGACTGGTTTCTAAGTCTTGATATTGGGAATTGTGCAAGAGGTAAAAAAGGGAAGATGGAATATCTTCCCCTGTATCTTCAATTAGCTGACAGAAGTGCAACTGTTAGTGGAGTATTTCCACTTCCAGTTGGTGATTTCTGGTTTGTCTGTACCGTACTTGTGGGCATAGTTCAAGTTTTCAATGATCGCATTCTTCATCCGTTCTTTGATGTGAGCGGCGGCTGAACCCAATTTGGGTACACGATCAATCACATCAATTACCAGATTGAAGCGATCGATCTGATTGCGGATCGCCAGTTCTAGGGGAGTATTGATATTGCCCTGTTCCTTATAACCGCGCACATGAATGCGTTCTTGATTCTTCCGTCTGTAGGTCAATTTGTGAATCAACCAAGGGTAGCCGTGGAAGTTGAAGATGATGGGCTTATCGGTAGTGAACAGAGTATTGAAGTCCGTATCAGTCAAGCCGTGGGGATGTTCTTCCGCAGGTTGCAGTTTGAACAAATCCACCACATTGATAAAGCGAATCTTGATGTGGGGTGCTTCTTCTCTGAGGATTTCCACTGCCGCCAAGGCTTCCTTGGTGGGCACATCCCCACAGCAAGCCATCACCACATCGGGAATATCTGGCTCTACACCGCAGTCATCGTTACTGGCCCAATCCCAAATACCGATCCCTTTGGTACAGTGCTTGATCGCCTCTTCCATTGAGAGATATTGAAGATGCTTCTGTTTGTCTGCCACGATCACATTCACATAGCCTGTACTACGCAAGCAGTGGTCAGCACAGGAGAGGAGACAGTTGGCATCAGGGGGCAGATAAATGCGCACCACATCAGGATTCTTATTGGTAACCACATCTAAGAAGCCGGGGTCTTGGTGGGAGAAGCCATTGTGGTCTTGCCGCCAGACCGTGGAACTGAGGAGAATGTTCAGGGAAGAGATGGGCGCACGCCACTTTACATGGTGTCGGCAAATATCCAACCACTTGGCGTGTTGATTGAACATGGAATCCACCACATGGGCAAAGGCTTCGTAGGTATGGAAGAAGCCATGTCTGCCTGTGAGTAAATAGCCTTCCAGCCAACCCATCAGGGTATGCTCACTCAACATTTCCATCACACGCCCATCACGGGAGAGCTGACTGCCATCTTCATCTTCGGGGAGATATTCTGCCCACCACACCTTCTTGGTTACTTGATAGATGGCATCTAGGCGGTTGGAAGCAGTTTCATCTGGGCCGAACACACGAAAATTGTGCATATTATTGCTCATGACATCCCGCAGAAAATTGCCCAGCGGACGGGTGTTTTCTGCTTCTACTGCCCCCGGTTGTTCCACTGCTACTGCATAATCACGAAAGTCAGGCATCCTCAAGGCTTTCCGTACCAACCCACCGTTGGCGATCGGATTAGCGCTCATTCTTCTGTGCCCAGTGGGAGCTAATTCTTTTAATTCTGGAATCAATCTGCCATTTTCATCAAAGAGTTCTTCGGGTTTGTAGCTCTTGAGCCAATCCTCTAACATTTTTAGATGTTCAGGATTTTTGTGCATGCCAGACAGGGGCACTTGGTGCGATCGCCAGAAGTCTTCTACCTTCTTGCCATCTACCATTTTGGGTCCTGTCCAGCCCTTGGGCGAGCGCAGAACGATCATAGGATACTTAGGACGCTGGCATAATTCACCACTGCGGGCCGCTTCTTGAATTTCTTTGATGTCCTTGATCGCTACTTCCAAAGTCGCCGCCATCAATTGATGCATCTCCATCGGGTCAGAACCCTCTACAAAGTAAGGCTTGTAGCCATAGCCAGTCAAGAGGGCAGTTAGTTCTTCACGGGGAATCCGCGCCAAGAGAGTAGGATTAGCGATCTTATATCCATTCAAGTGGATAATGGGCAGAACTGCACCATCACGAGCTGGATTGAGGAACTTGTTGGAATGCCATGCGGTAGCCAGAGGCCCAGTTTCCGCTTCACCATCACCTACTGCCACTGCCACAATCAAATCGGGGTTGTCGAAAGCCGCGCCGTAAGCATGGGAGAGACTGTAACCGAGTTCACCGCCCTCATGGATAGAACCGGGTGTCTCAGGGGTAATATGGGAGCCAATGTGCCCCGGGAAAGAAAATTGTTTGAAGAATTTTTGCAAACCTTCAAGGTCTTCACTTTTATCGGGATAAACCTCGGAATAAGTGCCTTCCAAATATACAGGAGCTAGTACCCCAGGCGCACCATGCCCCGGGCCTGCCAAGAAGATCATGTTCAGGTCATACTTCTTAATCATGCGGTTCAGGTGCACATATATGAAGCTCAACCCAGGACTAGAACCCCAGTGTCCCAATAGACGGGCTTTGACATGCTCAATGCGCAGTGGCTCCCGTAGGAGTGGGTTATCTTGAAGATAGATCATGCCCACAGCCAGATAGTTACAGGCACGCCAGTAGGCATCAATTTTGCGTACTTCATCATCACTGAGTGGATGAGGAATCTGAGTTGGACTTGCAGTGAAGGTCATAGGCTTTTCCTCAGCAACTAGTTTCACAGCATAGCCAGCTTTGTTACAACTGCCTGAGTTTCTACTAAAACTTTTTATGTTTCAAGGGAATAGATATAATTGGTTTTAGCAACTAGCCTGTTGTTAATTGTTACAAAGTTTCACTGAATGTAACATTAGCCTGTGGTTAGGGTGGGGCAATGTCCTGTACATGCACAGTCAGGCGCAGTGCGCCCAGTTTTACGGTCAATTCCCCGGCAGGATTGGGGGGAGTGAGTACTTGCCCTATTTGCTCGAGTTTGGGGATGCGCACCCGATCGCCCACTTTAGGGATGAAGGTTACAGGTGCAGGCTGGGGAAGTTCCTTAGGCAGATGTTTGACTTCCACTGTTTTGAGAGCAGTTTCCGCAGATTGAATCTCAGCGGGTGTCCCTGTCCCGCGCTGTAGGTTGCGAATAATTCTGGCAATTTCTCTGCGCGCCTGATGGATGTGCTTTTTAACTTCCCTTTCTTGGTGCGATCGCCATTCCTGTTGATGTTTACCCCATGCCTGCCAGCAAGTTTCTACTTCCTGATAGAGTTTGCTTAAATCTCGGAGTAGCATTTCTGCTTGCTGATTCCGTTCGCTCAAAGTCCGATGTTCTTGTTCTAAGCCAGTGATAATTCTCTCTATCTCCACTGAACGATGTCCCAAATGATAGTAAGCGGCATCAATAATAGCGGATGTTAAACCAAGGCGACGGGCAATGGTCAGAGCTTGGGAACGCCCCGGAATACCCCACAACAGACGATAAGCAGGGGATAGGGTTTCTTCATCAAATTCTACCGATACATTCTCAAACAGGGGATTTTCATATTTGAGTAGTTTCAATTCCCCGTAGTGAGTAGTGGTGATAGTCAGTCTAGTCTTTTCTGCCAGATATTCCAACAAAGCACGGGCGATCGCTACCCCCTCTATGGGGTCAGTACCTGCCCCTACTTCATCTAGGAGCACTAAGCAATTAGGAGTCAAATGTTCAATTATGCGCTGAATGCGACAGATATGACCTGAAAAAGTAGAGAGATTTTGTTCTAGAGACTGTTCATCGCCAATATCTGCATAAACCGATTCAAAATAGGGCAAAATAGCAGGGGATTGGGCAGGGATGAGCATACCCGCCTTCGCCATCAAAGACACTAGACCGATCGTCTTCAATGTCGCTGTTTTCCCGCCTGTGTTTGGCCCAGTGATAATTACACTGCGAATTTGCTGAGGTATCAACACTTGAATTGGGATTACTGCTTTGCCAGATTGGCGCTGGGCTTGCCACACTAGGAGCGGATGGCGCAATTCTCTAAGTTCCATGTAATCATTTTGGAATTCAGGGGGATTAGCCTGTAACCATCTGCCATACTGAGCTTTGGCATTCGCTAGGTCAATCCCTTGCACTGCTTCTACGAGTTTATGGAGATCGCTCACTACTGCTTGCACTTTACTGCTCAATTGTTGCAATATCTTCTCCACTTCCACTGTTTCTTGACGGCGGAGTTGGCGCAGTTTTTCCTGGAGAGGCACGATCGCCAAGGGTTCAATGTAGAGGGTTGAACCACTGGCAGAACTATCCTTAACCATGCCAGCAATTCTATCTTTGAAGTTCGCTTTCACTGCCAGCACAAAACTATCTTGGCGCTGGGTGATGTGACTTTCTTGGAGAGCTTGCACTTGGTTTTGGATGATGTGGTTCAGAGTTTGTAAAATCCGTTCTCTAGTGGCACTCAAATCCTGACGAATTTTTTCTAAGGTGGAGGAAGCTCGATTCATAACTGTACCGCTTTCATCAATACAGAAATGAATAGTTTGCTCCAATTCAGGATAGGTGCGCACACCTGCCATAACTCTTTGGAGAGTAGTACATTTATCTACTGCTTCAATCGTGCGCCGTAAATTTCTTGCGCCTGCCAAGGTCTGGGCGATCGCAACTAACTCTATCCCCGAGAGCATACCACCCTTCTCTGCCCGTTGGAGGGCACTGCGAATATCACTTATCCCCTCAAAATCTAGGTCTATCAACAGGCATTCCTCTGTTTGTGCCAACAGTACCAAAGTTTCGGGGAGGGTATCGGGAATAGAAAGAGCCTTACAAGCTGACTCACCTAACTTAGTGCTCGCAAAGGTTGCCAGATGTTCACATAGTCTGTGCCATTCCAAGAGTCTGAGGGTTTCTTCTTGCATTCAATTCTTCACCAAAGTTCTCATCTATTATAATCGCTGTGGTTGATGCCTCAACTGGCTTACTTGTTCCATCCCTAGCAAAACCCAAAGGGCGATCGCAGTCTCTCCTTTTGTTGTCCTACCATGCCCAATTCTGATTCTATCTCTATCGCCCACAGGTTTGATTGATTTTGTTCTTAACTCCATCTTACTAGATTTCTACACAATTGCTAAAACTTCCAATGCCAGTGGGGTTCGTCGCCCCTGCGTCCCACACCTAAGAATTAGTGGTGATGAAGATTTTGGGTTAATTACTAACAATTAAACAGGAGGTCTATTGTTTAGTTTCCATCTTGCAATATCAGAACATTAAGAGGTATAAGTACTTATCAATACAATTGATCGGCTATCGATATTTTTCAAGGTCATATTTAAGTGAGGGAAAACTTAATATATGGGCATCAATCTATTTCCAGTCGGCAATAGATTTCCAGAGTAGCTCTTTTATTCAGGGAAATACTGAATGCTCATATATATTACAGCTTGTACCAGATAAAACTTGATTATAATACATTTACTACAAGATTTTTGTATCAGTTTTTATATAGTCGTTTCAGTTTATAGTCAATAATGAGATACTCTGTCATCTTACCTGTCCCAAGACAGGTTTTTGGTTTGGAGGTGAGACCAACTGTCTCCAACTTAGTGGAAATGACTATATCAGGTAGTAGGATGCAACCTACAATTTCAATTCCTACAGAATCGATACAGACAGGGAGTAAGAATTGCCAGATCAAATTTTAGTAGTGATTTGTTGGTTCATCATTTCTAGCCAAGTGATGAGGGTATCTAATTGTTTCTCAGCAGGCAGTGTGCCTAAACCTCTGATCGTTACTTTACCTGTTTGATAGACAAAGCGCGACTGTAAATGATTGGGAATGCCTTCTAGCAGTTTTTTCCACGCAGGTTCTGCCATTTTTGTTTCTAAAACTACATCCTGTTTGCCTTCTAGTTTGACTTTGGAGAAGCCCAATTGTTTCCCTAGCAGTTTCAGTTCCATTACTTTGAGTAATTGTTTAGCAGGAATGGGAACTGCCCCATAACGATCGCTCCATTCATCAAATATCTGGGTGAGTTCTTTTTTGGTAGTTACTTGAGCTACAGCACGGTAAGCCTGCAGTTTCTGGGCTTCATCACTAATATACTCTGAGGGAATAAAGGCAGTGAGTGGTAAATCCACTTGGGTATCATCCACTGTGGGGATTTCTGAACCTCTGATTTCTTGGAGAGCTTCTTGGAGTAGTTCCATGTAGAGTTCAAAGCCGATCGCTTCCATCTGTCCTGATTGTTCTGCCCCTAGGAGATTTCCTACGCCTCTGATTTCCATGTCCCTAGTGGCGAGAAGATAGCCTGACCCCAATTGAGTGAATTCCTGAATTGCCCGCAATCTCTCTCTGGCTGTTTCTGTGAGTTCGTCTTTTTCAGGATAAAATAGCCATGCGTGCGCCTGAATGCCTGACCTACCCACCCTGCCCCGCAATTGATAGAGTTGGGCTAGACCAAAGCGATGAGCATCTTCAATGATGATTGTATTGACCCGAGGAATATCTAGACCCGATTCCACGATCGTGGTGCAAACCAGCACATCAGCTTCTTGATTATGGAAGGCTAACATGGTGGATTCCAGTTCCGCTTCAGGCATCTGTCCGTGGGCGATCGCTAACCTCACATTGGGAATCATCTCCCTAATTTGGGCGGCAGTTTCTTCAATGCCCTCGATCCTAGGCACTACATAGAACACCTGTCCCCCTCGTTCTAATTCCTGCCGAATTGCTGTTCTCACCGCATCGGGGCTGTAGCGCAAAAGATGGGTTTTAATAGGGCGACGGGAAGGGGGGGGGGTTAAAATCAAACTCATTTCCCGTACTCCCGACATTGCCATATAGAGGGTTCTGGGAATAGGGGTAGCAGTGAGAGTAAGTACATCTACGGAAGTTTTGAGAGTTTTAATTTTTTCCTTCTGGGCGACACCAAATCGCTGTTCCTCATCAATCACTAACAAACCCAAATCCTTGAACTGTACTTCTTTTCCTAATAATTGGTGCGTACCGACAACTACATCTATTGCTCCCACCGCTAGCTGTTTGATAATCTCTTTGCGCTCTGCACTGGAACGAAATCTATTCAAGAGCGCAATTTTGATGGGGTAGGGAGCGAATCTCTCTTTGAGAGTGTGATAGTGCTGTTGGGCAAGAATAGTAGTAGGCGCCAGCATTGCCACCTGTTTACCTGCCATCAGGGCTTTGAAAATCGCTCTAATTGCCACTTCTGTTTTGCCGAAACCCACATCCCCGCAGACGAGGCGATCCATAGGGCGGGTGCTTTCCATGTCTTGTTTCACATCCTGAATTGCCTTCAATTGGTCAGCGGTGGGCTGATAAGGAAAGGCTGATTCCATTTCCCATTGCCACGGGGTATCGGGGGGAAAAGCATACCCTACCTGTTGCGATCGCTTGGCATAGAGTTCTAGTAGGTCAAAAGCTAGTTTTTTGATGGCTTTGCGGGCTTTATTGGTGGTCTGAGTCCATGCCTTACTGGCGAGTTTATGGAGAGTAGGCTTTTCTGGGCTGGTACTGCGATAGCGGGAGAGACAACCCATTTGATCCACTGCCACTCGCAATAAGCCATCCGCGTAGCGAATCACTAGGTATTCTCTAGTTTCATGGTTGATGGTGAGTTTTTCTAATTTGAGGAACTCACCAATGCCGTGGTGTCTATGGACTACGAAGTCCCCAGGGGTGAGTTTCTGTACATCTACGCTCTGAGCAACTGCCCGTCTGCGCTTGCGTACATAGCTGGGAGTGCCCAAGGCGTGTTGCCCAAAGAACTCGCGATCGGTAAAAATCACTTGACGGAACATCGGGAGTACAATCCCCTGCAATTCCGCTGTGCCTGTATATCTCAGGGCGACAGGGATTTTACTCTGGTGATACTTCTCGATCGCTGTTATATCCAAAGGATTGGGCACAAATTGAGCAGGACAGTCATGCTCCTGCAATAGGGCAACGGTGCGAGAGGGCTGAGCTGAGACTAGGGTGATGCGATAGTTCTGATCCCGAAACTCCCGAATTGATCTAGCTAGATTGCCAAACTGGTTGGGCAGAGCAGGAATCGCTCTCCCGCTCAAATCAATACTTCTATCTGGTTCCCCCAATTCCACTAGTTCAATTTGTGGCTGAGGAATAGCCTGGCGATAGGCGGGGAACAGTTCGTTATGGGCAGTGCATTGTTCTGGTTCATCAATCACTACAAGGAACTCTCTGGGAAAATAATTACTCAAGTTGGCTGATAATGCCATGCCCTGAAAATGAGCAGGAGTTAATTCCAATTTTTCTATTGCTTCTAATGTACGCTGGCTGGCGGTATCAAATTCCTTAATCTTCTCAATGCGATCCCCAAACCAATCAATGCGCACAGGCAGTTCATTTGCCACTGGAAAAATATCGAGAATATCACCCCTGCGACTGAATTGCCCTTCTGCTTCTACTAGGGCGGTGCGTTCATAACCCATTGCCCCTAATTTCTGGACAATTTCTGCCAAGGGATATTCTCCTCCCACTGTGAGAGTGAGGCAATGTTCTTGAAAAACACGGGGATCAGGCAAATGGGGCACAAGGGCACGATCGTTGCTAACCACTGCCACCCTCTGCCCCGCCAATAAATCCAGTAAAACCTGCATTTGCCCCCAAATTGTCTCAGTTTCAGGCTCAAGATCGTCTGCAGTAGGGTAGAGATAGACTTTTTGCCAGCCCACTGCTTCTAGCAAACCCAACCACCGCCCTGCTTCTTCCAAACTGGCACAGACCACCGCCATTGATCGCCCTTGCAGTTGTGCCACCGCCGAAGCCAACAGAGCTTTACCTATGCGGGATACACCACTGAAGCGGGATCCCCTAGTGCTAATTTCTGCCAAGAGGGGTGATTTACTGATATTGGTAACGATCGATGCTAAAGTCATATCGCCAAAACTAGAGAGCGCAATTCTGTTATAGCATTGGCTGATTGCTTATAATAGGAGTCGTTCTTTGTCAGCCTGACACCCATGAACATTGTCGAATTTTTTCAACTCCGAGAAGGCACATGGATTTCCCAGAGAACCAGCCATCATTTGATTATTCGCAAATCCGAGAGTGGCAAATCAGAAATTCAAGTCAATAATTTATCCCTTCAAGATGATGCCGTAACTAGCCTCTGCGCTCTGCACCAATGCGATCCCAACCATGCCATTTGTGCGGCAGTAGTTTCATGGCAGGGCACGATGGAATGGGACAATGCTCCCGATCAACAGACTGGCTCTACCGTGCTGGTGGCAATTTCTGAAACTGAAGATATGCAAGCTGGTAAACTCCTGCGCCAACAGGGTTATGCGGAAAAGACCCCCATTGCAGGCAGATATTATCTCAGTGAAGATGGAGTTCTGAGTTTGATTACGGAATATGGCATGATTTATTCGGAAGAGAAGTTATGGTTTCCGCGCCCCAATATCTGTATGCGTGCGGGTTTGACTACAGGTGTCTCTAATATTGCTTCTTTTTGTACAGAAATTCGCAAGTTGGATAAATGATTAGAGAGGGAATTTGGCAGATTGAACCCCAGCGCACCTACATCATGGGGGTTCTGAATGTTACCCCTGACAGTTTCAGCGACGGCGGTCTATTCTATGACTTGGATCGGGCGATCGCTCAAGCAGAGGCAATGCTTCCCTACATTGACATTCTCGATATTGGGGGCGAATCCACTCGCCCAGGGGCTGAGCCTGTGTCAGTTGCCGCAGAAATTCAGCGGGTTGTGCCTGTGATTGTAGCTCTTCGCCAGCAGGGCATCACCATTCCTATTTCTGTGGATACCACCAAGGCAGAAGTAGCCAAATTAGCTCTACAAGCAGGGGCAAATGCTATCAATGATGTCTCAGCGGGGCGATTTGAACCAGAAATTCTCAGAGTAGCTCAGGAATTCTCTGCACCTGTAATCCTGATGCACATGCAGGGTGAACCCCGTACCATGCAAACTAATCCCACCTATACTGATGTAGTCAAAGAAGTGCAAGAATTCCTGAGAACAGCCATCGATCGCGCCCAAACCTGCGGTATCTCCAAAGCGGCAGTGATGATCGATCCTGGGATCGGCTTCGGCAAAACCTTAGAGCACAACTTACTGCTCATCCGTCATCTGGCTAGTTTCAAGGCATTGGCTTGTCCAATTCTAGTGGGCGTTTCCCGCAAAAGCTTTATCGGCAAAATATGCGATCGGCCCGATCCCCGTCAGCGCATCTGGGGTACAGCTGCTGCCTGCGCCATCTGTATTGCTAATGGGGCAAATGTACTCAGGGTGCACGATGTGCAGGAAATGCGGGATGTAGCTAAGGTTGCGGACGCTCTTTGTCGGGCTTAGGCAGAAAACGGCTGGCAGCAATCTCCAACATTTTGTCAATGGAAGTTTCCGCCATGAACTTGCGGGTATTTTCCAAATATTGTAGGTTGGGGCATTTATCCCCTAAGATACAGCCATTTACACAGGCTTCTTTGCAGTTAATGATCGTGGTCATGATGGTAAAGTACGCTAGTAATCAATCATAACCCAACTCACGATCGCCAACTTACCTGAGGGAGGAATAAGGGCGAAGCCGGCTAAAAAGCCTTCTATCTATACCGAGCAAGGCTTACAGCACTTTGCTTATACTGACATACTGATAGAAGCTGGTCTAATCTGGAGTTCGGGTTAGATTACTGAATCTAGTGCATTGAACTCAAGTAAGAACTGGCCGAAGAGCAACCAACCTGCTTAAGGGCTAAACTAAAGTTTCTGGGGATCGCCCCTTTGTCTTATAACAGGAGCTAATCATGACCTTTGACCTTCTGCCCGTACCCGCAGGTAGCTTGGTTGTCCCTAAGCTGACAATTGAGAGCAGTATTGTTTTATCCCTAGTAATTCCCACTTTTAATGAGAGTAAGAACATTCAGCCGCTGGTAAAATTGCTCACCGATCTGCTGGATAAACCTTTGGCAGGTCGGTATGAACTGATCGTGGTGGATGACAACAGCCCCGATCGCACTTGGGAAATAGCCCACAGTCTACAGTCTGTCTATCCCCATCTGCGGGTAATGCGTCGCGAGCAAGAGCGGGGCCTAGCTACAGCGATTATTCGGGGCTGGCAGGTAGCAAAGGGGGATATTTTGGGAGTAATTGACGGCGATTTACAACATCCACCCGATATTCTGCTCAAATTGCTGAGTGCAATGGACAGGGAGACAGATTTGGCGGTAGCCAGTCGCCACATTCCAGGGGGCGGGGTCAGCGATTGGGGCTTGATCCGCAGGTTTCTCTCCCGTGGGGCGCAATTACTGGGTTTAATTATTCTGCCTAGGGTAGTAGGGCGGGTGTCCGATCCGATGAGTGGTTATTTTCTGATCAGAAGAAGTGCGATCGCTGATTGTGGACTCGATCCCGTCGGCTACAAAATTTTGTTAGAAGTTTTAGGTAGAGGCAATATCAGAACTATAAAAGAAGTCGGGTATGTATTTCAAGAGCGCCAAGCAGGTGAAAGTAAAGTAACCAGCAAACAGTATATTGAGTATATTCAGCACCTCCTACGCTTACGCTTCAAGGGCAGATTAACTAAGCTCAAACAACAAATTCCTGTACCGATCAGACGTTTTATTAAATTTGGCATCGTTGGCTTTACAGGTGTATTTGTGGATATGGCAATTTTTTATTTATTGAGCGATCCTAGTAAATTAGGATGGGGGATCACCCGCAGTAAAATTATCGCCGCTGAAGTGAGTATTATTAGCAATTTTATTTTGAATGATCTCTGGACTTTTGGCGATCTGGCGCAACAACAGCGGGGTTGGTCAGCGCGTCTAAAACGATTTCTTAAATTCAATTTGATCTGTGCCTCTGGCTTGTTCTTAAATGTAGTATTGCTCAATATGCTAGTGAATTATTTTAGTTTGAACCGATATTTGGCTAACCTGCTGGCAATTTTGACAGTGAGTATCTGGAATTTCTGGATCAATCTCAAACTAAGCTGGCGGGTTACTGTGCCTGAAACAGAAGATTAATTTGACTGCGACGGAGTCAGGGATATGGTTTTATGCAGGACTTACACTGAAACTAATTTGCCCTCCCCCAAATCCTTTCCCAGAAGTATGGTAAAAAATTTGGGGTTATGAGCTGTGCCGTAGGCAATCCTAAGTCCTGTCAATTGACTTACCATAACACAAGTTAACCGCAATTCCCCGTACCGGCACCTTTGCGGAATCTTTGATGGCAAAGTAGCCCAACCAGGATTGATACTTATTGTAAGTTTAGTTTTTTTTCTATGGGTGAATTATGCCTGATAGGTGAATTCAGAATTTTTGATGATCAAAACTGAGGGCGACGGCGACAGCTATGGTTATACTTAAATTTAGAAAAGTTTCTTACCCTTAACAAATTATGCTGGCGATCGAAACCAAAGCGGAACGCATGGTGATCAACATGGGTCCTCATCACCCATCCATGCACGGTGTTTTACGGCTGATTGTGACCCTTGACGGGGAGAATGTGGTGGACTGCGAACCTGTCTTGGGCTATCTGCATCGGGCAATGGAAAAGATCGCTGAGAACCGCACTATTATTCAGTACTTGCCCTATGTAACCCGCTGGGACTACCTAGCGACCATGTTTACAGAAGCGATCACCGTGAATGCCCCAGAAAAACTAGCCGATGTACCTGTGCCTCGTCGTGCCAGTTATATCAGGATGATCATGCTGGAATTGAGTCGGATCGCTTCTCACCTGTTGTGGCTGGGCACATTTGTGGCTGACATTGGTGCTCAAACTCCCTTCTTCTATGTATTCCGTGAGCGGGAGATGATTTATGACCTGTTTGAGGCGGCAACAGGGATGCGCATGATGCACAATTATTTTCGGATCGGCGGGGTAGCCGCAGACCTGCCCTATGGTTGGACGGAAAAGTGTGCTGATTTCTGTAATTACTTCCTGCCTGTGGTTGATGAATATGAAAGGTTGATGACTAATAACCCGATCTTCCGCAAACGGGTAGAGGGGGTAGGGACGATCAGCCGTGAAGATGCTATAAATTGGGGCTTGTCAGGCCCAATGTTGCGGGCCTCTGGGGTGAAGTGGGACTTACGCAAGGTCGATCACTATGAGCTTTACGATGAAATCGATTGGGAAGTGCAATGGGAAACAGCGGGGGATTGCTTAGCGCGGTATTTTGTGCGGGTGCGAGAAATGCGGGAATCCACTAAGATTATCCTCCAATGTTTACAACAAATGCCGGGTGGCTCTTATGAAAACTTAGAAGCACAAAGGATGCTGGCGGGTCCGAAGAGTGAATGGAACTCAATGGATTATCAATTTATCAGCAAGAAGCCATCTCCCACTTTCAAAGTACCTGCAGATGAACACTATGTGCGGGTGGAAGCTCCGAAAGGGGAGTTAGGAATTTACCTGATTGGGGATGACAGCGTGTTCCCGTGGCGGTGGAAAATTAGACCACCCGGTTTTATTAATTTGCAAGTTCTGCCTCAATTGGTGCGAGGGATGAAAATTGCCGACATCATGGCAATCTTAGGGAGTGTGGACATTATTATGGGAGAGGTCGATCGCTGATGCTGAATTTACAGTCTTCTACAGTAGAACTACTCAAGGGGGCGGGTTTACCCCAAGATGTTGCCTATGCCCTGTGGCTGCCCCTGCCGATGATTGTGATGGTGTTGGTGGCTACGGTGGGTGCGCTGGTCTGTACTTGGCTAGAGCGAAAGGTGTCGGCGGCGATCCAGCAGAGAATAGGCCCTGAATATGCTGGTCCCTTTGGCATTCTCATTCCTGTGGCGGATGTGATCAAGCTGGTGATTAAGCAGGGTACGCCCCCCGCTAAGTGCGATCCTTTCCTCTACAGTATCGGCCCAGCGATCGTCTTTATCTCTGTATTCCTCTGCTATCTGGTTGTGCCCTTTGGTCAGAATTTATTGATTTCCGACTTGGGGACGGGGATGTTTTTTGTGATCGCCATTTCTAGCATTGCGCCGATTGGTTTATTGATGTCGGGCTATTCCTCTAACAATAAATACTCCCTCCTAGGGGGCTTGCGGGCGGCAGCCCAGTCCATCAGCTATGAGATTCCCTTGGCACTGGCGGTGTTGGCAGTGGCGATGATGTCCAACAGTCTGAGCACTGTGGATGTGGTCAAGCAACAAGCTGGTTACGGTATTCTCTCGTGGAATCTGTGGCGACAACCGATTGGCTTCATCATTTTCATTATTGCTGCCCTTGCGGAGTGCGAGCGGCTACCCTTTGATTTGCCTGAAGCGGAAGAGGAACTGGTAGCGGGCTATCAAACTGAATATACGGGGATGCGGTTTGCTCTCTTCTACGGTGGTTCCTATGCCAATTTGTTCCTAGCAGGTCTGCTGACTGCGATCCTCTATTTGGGGGGTTGGGAACTGCCTTTCCCGATTGAGAAAGTGGCTGAGTTCTTGAAAATTGACCAGAATAATGCAGTCTGGCAGATCATTGCTGGTGTATTGGGCATCACGGCTACTCTAATCAAGACATTTGCTTTTATTTTCTTTGCCATGCTCCTGCGCTGGACTGTGCCTAGGGTGCGGATTGACCAACTGCTGGATTTAGGCTGGAAGTTTCTTCTGCCTGTGAGCCTAGCGAATCTATTGATTACAGCGGCTCTGAAGTTAGCTTTCCCTGTGGCTTTTGGTGGTTAAAGTTTCGTTTACATCTCAAGAAGGAGGTTCTATGCTCAAGTTCTTAAGCAAGGTCGGCGAATATGCCAGAGATGCGGTGCAAGCCGCTAGGTATATTGGGCAGGGCATGACGGTTACTTTTGACCATATGCGCCGTCGCCCGATCACTGTCCAGTATCCCTATGAAAAACTGATTCCATCGGAGCGGTTCAGAGGGAGAATTCATTTTGAATTTGATAAGTGCATCTCCTGCGAAGTCTGTGTGCGGGTCTGCCCCATTAACCTGCCTGTAGTCGATTGGGAATTCAATACTGAAATCAAAAAGAAAGAACTCAAGAGCTATAGCATTGATTTTGGAGTATGTATTTTCTGTGGCAACTGCGTAGAATACTGTCCTACTAATGCTCTGTCTATGACTGAGGAGTATGACCTCTCTACCTACGATCGCCACGAGTTGAACTTTGACAGTGTGGCACTGGGGAGAATGCCTACTAAGGTAACGGAAGACCCCCTAGTTACACCGATCCGTGAGTTGGCATATCTACCCAAGGGGGTAATGGAAGGGCATGCAGTCAGCTATACTGAGCGACGGGCAGGTAAACTTCCTGAAGAAATTGTAGCTGAGGTACAAACCAATGAACCTAAATCTAACTAGTGGTGTTCAGTTAGTATCCCTGCTGATTCTGTCGGCAACGCTTACGGGATCAGCTATGGCAGTGGTGATTTCCCCTAATATTGTCTATTCTGCTTTCTTGCTGGGGTTGTCATTTATCAGTGTGTCGGGGCTGTATATTCTCTTGAATGGAGACTTTGTGGCAGCGGCACAGGTATTGATTTATGTGGGGGCAGTGAATGTGCTGATCCTGTTTGCGATCATGCTAGTCAATAAGAAACAACCCTATCGTCCCCTGAAGTTGGGTATGGTCAGAAACTTGGCTACGGCGGTTGTATGTGTTGGACTGTTTGCCCTCTTGACAGTTACGGTTACTTCTACCCCTTGGCAAGTTACTCCCACGATCGCTGTTCTACCCTCAACGCTGGTGGTGTTGGCCCAGCACTTCTTTAGTGATTACTTACTCCCGTTTGAGTTGGCATCGGTGTTGTTGTTAATTGCTCTGATTGGTGCGATTATCTTGGCGAGACGAGAATTTCTGCCCGATCGCGTCCCCACTGCCCCTGATGAAGCAATGGAACTGTTGGAGCGGCCCAAGCAGGAATTACTCACAGCCAAGCGCAAGTAGGATTAACTCAATAGTTTTAGATAGTTTAGATAGGCATCCCTATAGGGGTGCTTTATTATTATATTATTAGTGACCAAGTGTAGCAGAAATTAGAGCACCATGGGACTCTACGGATATCTTCTATGGAAACAGACTCAAGTAGTCACAGGGTCGATAGCTCCTGCTTGGCCTTTCTTCTCTTTCCCTCGATGCAGGTTCTAAAGTCTTGGAGTATCGCTACTGAATAAGTCGTAGCGCTGGGGCGAGGGTAGACTAGAGAATGCTATCAAACCCAAGGAAAGGGGGTGTGCAGGGATTTAAAACATTCATTACTAACTGAGTTTGATGGTGAGATCGATTATCTCAGCAGTTATCTGCTTCTCAAAACCCTTTGCCAGCATTTTGCAGGCGGTCTCTAACTTGCTTTCAGCCCTACCCTCAACTCATACCTTGAGCTAGACCCTCTTGCCTTGCCTCACGGCGCAGTAGTTGATATGTAGATGACTCCTGCATGATATTGCTCTGAACTATTCTTTCCTCCAATTGCAAACCAGCAATCACGAAACTGTGCATCGCCAAATCACTTTTTAGCTTACTATCTAGTATTGCTTCTATCCTCAATGTGCCTTCTGGGTCATTCGTATTGGTCATCAGGAGTAATCCCACGGAGCAGAACGCAAAAATTTCTCTGTAGATTCTTCCCATAGCCTAATCACTCGGAATTGATGGCTAGTCTGTTGCACTGGAAATTAGTTTGATAGACCAGTTCCGAATTGGTCTTGCAGAGATAAATCGCCACTTGATGGATAGTTTTTTCAGGATACTTAATCATGGCGTCTGACCCAATAGTTCAGCATCAGACTGGAGAAAAATAAGAGAATCAACACGGATGGGCTGAGAGGTTATTTCTGTGGGTTCAATGGTAGTGAGGTTAGTGGTCTTCCCCAACAACAGACTCACCAGATATTTACAGGTGTTGTCGTACATCTAGGTGTAGGCTTAAAGCTGGAGGGGACTGTAAAATTGTAACTAGCTAGAGAGCTTTGCCTGTTGTCCTTATAATTTCTGTGTAATTTTATCCCTTGCCCCTCTTTCACCAAGAAAGAGTGGAAAAATGAAACTTCTGGTTGAATGGCGATCGGCTACTATGGTCAAGCAATTCAGGGTCAGACATGGGTAGCTGATCGCTGGGGCCGATGTCCTGCTTTTATTTGTGTCTTAGGATTTACAGCTACAGCTTTAATAGAGGGGATTTCCAGTGCAGGTTTATCCTCTGAAGCGAGAACATGCACAGCGATCGCTGATGGGGAATTGCTAGCCACAGGCAAGGCGATCAATTTTCCTTTACCTAAACTGGCGGGGGGAGTATCCCCTGCTTTGATCACGAGAGCGATCGTCAGCCAATTACAGTTACCTTTGTATATTTTCAATGCAGGTTTATTGACTACTCCCCCTTTTCCTCACATTGATCTGGGGGGATGCCAGCCCAATGCCTCACTACAGGAAAAGCTATGCCCCTAGAGGTAGTGAAACATCTCTGGGAGCAAGGGTTGGCATGGGGCCAACAGTTAGCACAACAGCACCCCTATCTTATTTTCAGTGAATGTGTGGTGGGGGGAACAACAACGGCGCTAGCGGTCTTAAAAGGTTTGGGGATTGCCGCCGATCGCTCGCTTAGTGGGGAGTTCCCATCCTGTCTGTAACCATGAACAAAAGCTAGGGGTGGTGCACAAAGGACTAGACCATCTCCACAGTAGGGAACCCCTTGGGGTGGTGAGTGCAGTGGGGGACCCCATGCAAATTGTAATTGCTGGAATGGCGATTGCAGGCAGTGCCCACAGCAAAATTTTATTGGCAGGGGGCAGTCAGATGTTAGCAGTATATGCCCTTGCCCGTAATTTAGCCCAACAGTAACACTTCCCATGGCGCAACGAACTGTTTGCCATCGGCACAACTTAAGTGGGTGTGTCAGGATAGTACCAGCGATATTGTCAGGCTTGCAGATGTACCCCTGTTGGCGAGTGAGGTGAGTTTTGCCCAGTCCCGCCTAGCCCAATTGGGCAGATATGAAGCAGGTTTTGTCAAAGAGGGAGTGGGTGCAGAGGCAAGCATGATCTGTGCTCACCTCTACCAAAATTGGACACCTAGCCAGATTCTGCAGGCGATCGAGAGTTGGTTGAAAACTACTGAACCGCTGTTCTGACGGCACGAGCTTGGGGGCGGGTTTCTTCTTCGGTTACGGGCGAAATTTCAATGTGGCTAAACAAAGTAACTACAAAAGCAAACAACAAAAATGGCAGAGAAGCTACCACAATCAAACCCACAGCGGCGATCGCATAGACAGGGCGACTCATCAAAGAGAGGGCGGCGGCAAGGCTAGCAAACACTACACCCAACCACACTACTACCTGCCCAAAAATATCCCCCAAGGTTAAAGTGCACTTGAAACGATATTTACTAAGCAAATTCATATAACCACCTACTAAAAAGTTTTTTGTACTGTAACTATACAAGAGTTAACCAAGGGCAGATAACTACTTAAACATTTATTGACAATCGATCGATTTGCCAACTTCTTTATCCCCCTAAAACCCAAGCAGAGGCCCTTGTGCGACTCTGTGTAGCACTGTAGTAATCCAAAATTCTGTAACACCCCCAACCTAGAGAGAAGTAGCTTGTGCCCTTGCGACCCGCACTAGCCAGCATAGTTTTTTGCTTAACTGCTCATCCCGAACTCAGGTTAACTATCAGGTTAACTATTCAGAGCTAAGGATTTTCGGTTAAAATGACCATAATTTTGGCTGTAGGTTGCCATGGAAATTGCGCTGTTTGGCACTAGTGCCGACCCCCCTAGTATTGCACATCAGCAGATATTGCGCTGGTTGGGGGAGCATTTTGCCAAATGTGTAGTGTGGGTAGCGGACAACCCTTTCAAGCAACATCAAGCTGGCCTAGCCCACAGGCTGGCCATGATGGAACTGACAATTAGGGATTTAGGTTCTTCCTACCAAAATATTGAGCTGCACCCAGAAATTGCCGATCGCCGCACCATTTACACTGTAGAAAAAGCTAAAGAGCTGTGGCAGGGGGCTGATTTTTATTTGGTTGTAGGGGCGGACATTCTCCCCCAGCTGCCCAAATGGTATTGCGCCCAAGACTTACTTGCCCAAGTCAAGCTGTTAGTCATTCCCCGCCATGGGATCGAGATCACGCCTGAGCTACTCGCACCCTTGGGCACTACGGTAACAATTGCTCCTGCTACGATCGCCCCAGTTTCTTCTACTGCCTACCGCCATTACCACGATCCCAGTTTGGTTGTGCCTGCGGTGGCAAAATATATCGAGCAGGCAGGGCTGTACCAGTCAGCCTTGGTGTCAGAAGCTAGGAAGTAACTAGCTCGGTTTGGTATTTTTGGGCTAGGGCGATCGCTACTTCGGCAGGGACAAGGTGATCCACAGGCCCGCCAAAACGGGCGATCTGTTTGACTACACTACTGCTCAAAAAACTATATTCATTGGAAGTCGCCAGAAATAGAGTCTCAATTTCCTCTGCCAAAGTTTTGTTGGTGTGTGCCATTTGCAATTCCATCTCAAAATCGGAAATAACTCGCAAGCCCCGAATCAATAACTTTGCTCCCCGCAGGCGCGCATAGGTAACTGTCAGCCCTGCAAAACTATCCACCTCCACTTTGGGTAAATGTTTGGTAGCTTGGCAAATCTGCTCCAGTCTTTCGGCTACCGTGAACAGGGGCGTTTTGTTGGGATTTTGCAGGACGGCTACAATCACCCGATCGCACAGCTTGGTTGCCCGCTCAATAATGTCTAAATGCCCAAAAGTAATGGGATCAAAACTACCAGGATAAACCGCAATTAAATTCATGGGCGCAGTAAACCTCGCTTAGGTCCGTGAATAGGGTCCTCCACAATAATAGTCTGACCACGATTTGCCCCTAAAGATACAATGGCTATCGGGATTTCCAAGAGTTCTGCCAAAAAGGTTAAATAATCCTGCGCCGCTTTGGGCAAATCCGCCCAATGTTTGCACTGGCTGGTATCTTGTTCCCACCCCGCCAGAGTTTCATAGA
The DNA here is from genome assembly GCA_046295715.1 of Pseudanabaenaceae cyanobacterium. GTDB lineage: Bacteria > Cyanobacteriota > Cyanobacteriia > Pseudanabaenales > Pseudanabaenaceae > JBKBMU01. The sequence continues at coordinate 75,975 of JBKBMU010000002.1, read as the reverse complement.
TCGGTTTTACCTTCGCAAAGGTACGTACATTGGCAGGGAAGTGGCGCAGTACCTCCCCTTCCAACTCGTAGGCAATGCACACTTTAATTTCAGGCAGGGTATCCAAGACATCCAGCTTGGTAATTGCCAGACAATCCAAACCATTGATGCGCACTGCATAGCGACCAATCACCCCATCAAACCAGCCGCACCGCCGCCGCCGCCCTGTTGTTGTACCAAATTCTGCCCCCCGATCGCCCAACAGATTGCCTACTTCATCCCGCAGTTCCGTGGGAAACGGACCTTCCCCCACCCTAGTTGTGTAAGCCTTGGCTACGCCAATTACTCGATCGATCGCTGTTGGGCCTACCCCTGCCCCGATACAAGCTCCCCCTGCCACTGGGTTAGAGGAAGTTACAAAGGGATAAGTACCATGATCTAAGTCCAACAGGGTCCCCTGTGCCCCCTCAAACAAGATATTGCGCCGTTGACGGATCGCCTCATCGATGAGCAAAGAAGCGTCCACCACATGGGCACGCAGTCTGGCTCCGTAAAGAGCATACTCCTGCACTACCCGCCCCACATCCAAGGGGGGTAAACCATAAAGTTTCTGTAAAATTTCATTTTTCTGGGCAATGGCTTGGGAGAGACACTCCACCATGTATGATTCATCTACTAAATCCATCATGCGGATACCCACCCGTTCTGCTTTATCGGCATAGGTAGGGCCGATCCCCCTGCCTGTAGTGCCGATTTTTTGATGTTGAGTTGCTGACTCAATCAGGCGATGGTAGGGCATAGTTACATGGGCAGTTTCGGCAATATACAGGCGATCGGTATTGATCCCCAATGCTTTCAGGCTATCCAGTTCCTGAATCAGAGTAGCAGGATCAATCACTGTGCCGCCGCCAATCACACAATCAGCCCTAGGATTGAGAATCCCTGACGGGATTAAATGTAGTTTGAAGGTGCGGTCGTTGAGTACCACCGTATGCCCCGCATTTGATCCCCCCTGATAACGCACCACCACATCTGCGGAACTACTGAGCAAGTCCGTAATTTTGCCCTTGCCCTCATCACCCCACTGCGTACCTATGACAATTACATTAGCCAAGTATAAATGCTGATTAAAACAGACAGTCCTCTAGTATGACCAAAGACATTGAAGCCTGTCAATAGCATTGCCCTGAAAATTCCCTCGCAGTAACTCAAGAGGATGATCCTTCGGCTTAAGAGTTAGGTACTTCCCTATGAATA
>JBKBMU010000002.1:0-74641 GCA_046295715.1 Pseudanabaenaceae cyanobacterium | reverse complement strand
GATCTAACTTTACTGGTATAGAATTACGCTATGTTGTAAGTGAGGGGTGTACTATATGCGCAATTTACTGATCACTGCAACCTACAGTGCAATGCTCTGGGTGTCTTCAGGGATTGGGAGCACTCTGCAGGCTCAAGAAGTAACTAATCCCCAGTCTTCTTTCCTAGTACGGGAAATTAGGGTGGTGGGTGCAACAATTCTCTCCCCTGAAGAAATTAGCAGAATTACGCGACCATTTGAGAATCGTCCGATCACTTTGGCAGATTTGCGCCAAGTGGCAAATCAGATTACCAGTATCTATCAGGAGCGCAACTATATCACCTCTAGGGCAATTATCCCCCCAGACCAGAATTTACAGGCAGGGGTAGTAACTATTCAAGTGTTGGAAGGTACTCTGGAGCGGATTGAAATCACGCGCACGCCCGATTCTACTGAGAAGCTATTGAATAGTTACTTGCGCGATCGCATCCTGTTGGGGGCAGACCCGCCTTTGAATTTCACTAAATTGGAAGAAGAATTGCAACTATTGCGGAATGACCCCCTCATTAGCCAGCTCACTGCTACTCTGTTCCAAGGCTCTCAGCCTAATACCAGTATTCTACGGGTAACTTTCCGAGAAGCTCCTTCTCTATTTGCGCGTCCGTTTGTAGATAACTATGGGAATGTTTCTACAGGGATTATTAGAACAGGGATCACTATTCAAGAATTGAATGCTTCAAGGATAGGGGATGTTCTTACTTTCAACTACACCAGAGGGGGCACAGCGGATGGCTATGGCATTAGTTATAAATATCCTGTCAATCCTAGGGGCGGGACGGTGGCTGTCAATTTTTCTGGGAGTAATAATCCTTTCACCTTTGGGAACGCTCCTCCCTTAGCAATTGTTACCAATTCCCAAATTTTGGAGTTCACTTACCGCCAGCCGTTGGTGCGTTCTATTCGCCAAGAATTTGCTCTATCTTTGGGATTGGCATTGGAAGGGAGTTTTTCTAGCCTCAATGGTGTGAGTTTCAATTTTCAGAATGGCGTTGTGGATGATGGTCTGTCCCAATCGCGAGTTATTAAGTTCGGTCAGGATTATCTAAGTCGGGATGAGGCGGGAGCATGGGTCTTCCGTTCTAGTTTCAATCTGGGAATCGGTGGCTTGGGCGCCACTATCCGGGAGAATGCCCCTGATGGCAGATTTTTTACTTGGATCGGGCAAGCCCTGCGGGTGCAAAGGATTGGGGGCGATCGGGACAGTCTGGTATTTTTGCGAGTGAATGCCCAGTTGGCTACGGATAGTTTGTTGTCTCTGAATAAGTTCGGGTTGGGGGGGGTGCCTACCGTGCGGGGCTACCGCCAGAATCAACTGGTGGGCGATAATGGGGTGCAAGCCTCAGTAGAGTTTCAGTTTCCCATTGCCAAGGATGATCGCGAGAATGCCATTCTCAAATTACACCCCTTCCTCGAAGGCGGGACAGTTTGGAATTTCAGTGGGCTTAACCCTGACCCCCAAGCTCTTGTGAGTGTGGGCTTGGGAGTGAGTTATCAACCGCTCTGCAATTTGAATTTGCGGGTGGATGTGGGTGTACCCCTGGTGAATGCCAATAATCCGGGCACGAATCTCCAAGACTCTGGGATTCATTTCTCCATCAATGGCAATTTCTAGCGCAGAAATAGCCCGATCGCACTGTGAATGGGCATACCTAGGGAAGGAGTGATGCTTCTGCCCCCTAGATAGATGCCTGTGGAACTGCCGCCGTCAAGGTTGAGGGCATGGACTGCCCCAAGGGCTTGGAGAATTTGGGCGGTTTCCGTGAGGGTAGGCAGTTGATTCTCCCTGGGGGGGATGGCAACTAGGAGAAGGCGTTTTGGTTCTCTGGTGGTGGCAATAGCACTGCGCCCTGCCCGCTGTTCCGCAAAAGTATTGCTAAAACCTTCCAGTTGGGGATTGACTACAATTTGTCCATTTTGGAGGAGTAAGGGACCTGCCCCCACAAGATGGGGGAAATCATTGAACTTGGCGGGACTGACTGTGGCTTTGAGTGTGATATTAGTGCCAATGACCAGCAGTGGTACTAGTTCAGGTACACCCCGCAGTACCAAGAGATAGCCTTCTTTGGGAATGGGCAGTTGGGACTGTCCTGCCATACTGGCTTGGAATTGTCCAAGCACTTGATTGTTTTGCACTGGAATTAGAATTTCATTATCTATGAGGGTTACATATTGTTCTCCCCAGAGACTGGTGTAGCGGGCAACCCCCTTCTGCACATAGCCGCTGTTGAGGTTGGTCAGGGGAATCTTCACCCCATTTGCTTCTATTTCTTCACTGTAGTTCAATCTGTCTAAGAAAACTTCCCCCCGATCGTTCCAAGCGATCGCACCCCTAGTAAGAGCCGCCCCTGCCAGCCACTGTCCATCCCTGCGGATTGCCCCCACTGGCAGTTGTCTGTCCCGATTGAAAAAGCCAGCGTTGATCGCCCCCACTGCCTGCCACTGTTGGGCGATCGCACTTAAGGGGCTAGTGCCCGTCATCCCTGCGGGGTTACTCCAAATGGGGCGCAGTTGCACCTGATTTAAGTCCACCACCAGAGCTGTAACTTGGAACTTACTCTTTGCAGAGAGGGTAACTACCCGTTCCATGACCTGAATACCACGGTAGGGGGTGGGTTGGGGTGTCTCTGCGGTTTGGGCAAGGTCAAGGACAATGCGATCGGGGTTGATTTGGGTGTCGCTACTGGTTACGGGACTGGGAATGGTAAACAAGGTCTGCCGCCCTTGAGTCTGGATGGCGATGCCATCGGGTAGTTTTAATTGAGGTGCGGGTAGAGCCTGTATCTTGATGAGAGTTTTCTGGTCTTGGCGACTCACCTGAAAGGGCACCGCCCCACTCAGTTCCACCACTAGTCTTTGGGGGGTAAACCTCACTGCCTGTATCTGCCTTGGGGGAATAGTAATGCTCAAACGGTTTTGCCCCCGACTAAGGCGCCACTGGGACCACCAAGGAGTAAGAGCAATATAAGAGCGATTCTCACGCACAAGGGAGCGGGTAAACACTGGAGCAGAGAACCACTTCAGCCGTTGTTGGTTGGGGGGTTGGTTAGGGGTTGGTGGTAGGAGTGTCACCCCCAAATGTTGCACTGCCCAATCCGTCTCCACATAAATGTCCCCCCCCTGCTCTAACCAGCCTCCTGCTAGATTCTGTCCGTTGAGTTGGATGCCATTGGCTTGGGCTATTAGCACTAACGAAGGCACGATCGGGATCATGAGTGCCACTCCTGCACAAACCGTTCCAACAGAATGATCGCCACAATATCATCAATGGGGCGGGGGGGCACCCGCATCCCCACTGGCAATAGCCTTTGGCAACCCCGGGCAGGATACATCTGCCAATAGCGCCGTCGGGCTAACTGGCTGGTAAATTTTTCATTCACCACCTGCACCGCCACATCAGGAAAATGCTCCTCCAACTGGGATCGCCACCTTTTGCTGGTAGTCTGGTTGCCCATGACCACCACTTGGATAGGAAAATTTTGGCATAAGTTCCCGATGGTTGCTATTGCCTGCTCTGTGGACACCACCCCATGCCACAGGATTTGCCCACTGGCATCCTGCACCGCCAAGCCACATTTGTCCTTGCCCGGGTCAAACCCGATCGCCCATTGCATTACCTAACTTTTTGAGAACTAACAGCGAGACTACACCACAGCAGAGCCCTTATTTCCACCAGCGCTCACTACAAATATACAAATATAGTGCTGGGTTTGTGCCATATCCCAGCAAGGGCATCCAACCCACTGAGGATAAAAACTGATACCCCCAAAAATCCCCCATAGGTCAGCAAAAAACTACTAAATCTGGCAAGCCAAATGCTAAACAATTTGATAGATTGTGCATAGCTTCCCAGAGTAATGCTCACCCACGTGCCACTCAAGAACCTGGCAGGCAACAGGGGATCAAAGTCACGGTATTCACCCAAAAAGAAATACCCACTTCATTATTGCCAGCCCCTTGTACCTTGAGCAAAAGCCACCACCGCACATCTGTTAAAAGACCGCTTGTCAATCTCAGTCAGTTAGATATTAGTTAATTTATACAGGCAGGTGTTATACTAGGATGCTTGCACCAACAAAGCTATCGTAATTTTTGCTCTGCGAGCGACTATGACTTTACCAAACTTAGAAGAGATGCAGTCTGCTGTCCGCGATGTAATCGAGATGGCAAAAATGGAACTAGAGCGGGCGCGCCTCCTCAAACAACGCAAACAAAAAATAGAAGAATATGCCCACAAAATCCGAGAGCAGTTATCGCCCCAAGTAATTGAAATAGAAAATCTGATTCAAGAATTCGATCGGGAAGGGGACACCGAGAGTTTTGCCCGCAAACAACTAGAACAGAAACTAGCCCAACTAAAAGAGTACATAGAGAAAGCCCCCCTTGTAGCGGAGCAGGAAGCAGACTATCAACTCATTGCCACAGAAGAGCGCATTCAGAATGAACGGGATGCTGCCCAAGAGTTCCAATGGCGACAAGCCCTCAAAGAAGACCTCTTAGAGATGATCGCTGAACAAGATGATTTCTATTCAGCTACAGATGCCGCAGTTGCCATCAAACCCTACATCAACGACCTCAAAGCAATCAACGCCCTTGAAGAAGTAGTAGAGGCCCTTATGAATCAGATCAACAAGCACAGTGGCGAAGGGCCTGTAGCTAAACTCAAAGGCACTTATGAAAATACTATTAACTTCATCTACAACAAGGCGATGGAAAATAGGGCAAGGGTAGAACGCCCCCCCAATGTGCAAGCCACTGTCCGCCATCGCAAAACCGAAAAACGCCCCGTTGCCTACGAAGACCTAGAAGGAAAAGTACTAGTATTTGGGGGGCACGATCGCCTACACACCGCTGTCAAGAACCGCCTGCGCTACTCCAAAGTAGAATTGGTCTGGTGTACGGAACAGGACGGACTCCAGATCGCATCCCAAGGGGAAGAACAGATTAACAGTTCCGATCTAGTGATTATTGTTACAGGTTATGCCAGCCATTCCCTGACCGAGCGCGCCATTGAAGCCTGCAAAAGATTAGGCAAAAATTACGAGATTGTAAACACTACAGGCATGACCAGTGTGTTACAAGTAATTGAAGCAGGTCTGAAGACCATCCAACTAGCCAAACGCTGGAAGTGAGGAGATGTTACCTTTAGTCAGTGGTCTAATCGTTGCAACTGCCCCAATCCCCCCCACATGGGCAAAAGACTTTGTGCAGAATCTCAGCCAAGTAGCGACGATCCCTGAACTACAACCCCAACAGGTAGTTAGGCGTGCCCAACTCGCCTCTGCCCTCAATTTACTCCTAGATCACCGCAACCTTCCCCCTGCGCCCCTGCCCCGGGATGTGCCCGCCAATAGCCCTGCCAGCACTGCCATTGCCCGTTTACAGACCTTGAAAGTTCTACCCCTCCACCATGGCTTATTCCAGCCCGATCGCCCCGTAACCAAGGGGGAAGCCCTGTTTGCCCTCGCCCAAGTGCTAGCTCTGCACCAACAAAAAATGGCTACTCCCAAAACTTTCCTGAGTAGGATGTACCACGATGCCCACAGCGTGCTCCCTGAACAAATAAATGGGATCGCCGCTCTCACTGCCAGAGGCTTAGTGGTGAACTATCCCGATGTCCACCGCCTCAATTTACAACAGCCCCTCACCCAAGCAGAACTCATTGCCCTCATTCACCAAGGCTTAGTCCAACAAAAACGCCTCCAGCCCATCCCCTCTCCCTATGTAGTCAATCCCGATCGCCCCCTAGCAGTCAACCAGCCCCGTGTTACTCTGCTAGTAGTTCATCTCACCCGTCGCCAACTCACTTCCTTCAGAGGCGAAACCAAATTGAAAACCTATCCCATTGCCGTGGGCAGGGCAGGTTGGGAAACCCCTGTGGGCACCCATCGGGTGCAGCAGTTAATCGAACTCCCCGCATGGAAAAACCCCTTCACAGGGGATGTCATCCCAGGGGGCGATCCCGACAACCCCTTGGGTAAACGCTGGATCGGTTTCTGGACAAACGGCAAAGACTGGTCAGGGTTTCATGGCACCCCCAACCGCAGTTCCGTAGGACAGGCAGTCTCCCACGGCTGTATCCGCATGTACAACGAAGATATAGTCGAGCTGTTCCCCCTAGTTTCCACCGAGACGATCGTGCGCGTCGTAAAATAAATCTTATGATCCCGAACAAAAAGACTTTAGGACACTAGAACTCTTGTATAATTTCACCCTCTCCCAAAGATATCCGCCTAAGAAATTTCGGGTTTAATTAGGCCTAATCCCCCACTCCTCTGCAACCTAATTCGTTTAGGTAGCCTAGTTTCCTAACTCCCCGAGCAGGATTCGAACCTGCGACCAATCGGTTAACAGCCGACCGCTCTACCGCTGAGCTATCGAGGAAAGTTGAGCAAAGCTAAAAACTCATTATAGCGTATATTTCTAGTTTCTGGCAAGACCTAGCCAATTTTTCCTTGGACAAAATCTCTGGTGATCGGGTGTTGGGGATGAGTAAATAGGGTAGCAGTATCGGCATATTCTAGTAACATACCTCTGCCATACTCGTCCACTTGAAAAAAGGCAGTCTGCTGAGCAATGCGCTGGGCTTGGGCAAGGTTGTGGGTAACAATTACGATCGTCAGGCGGGGCTGTAATTTTTGCAATAACTCCTCAATTTGTTGGGTAGAAACAGGATCCAGGGCAGAACAGGGTTCATCTAGGAGTAAGATTTCTGGCTCTACGGCAAGGGCGCGGGCAATACATAACCGCTGTTGTTGTCCGCCAGAGAGGGCAAGGGCAGAGCTGCGCAGACGATCTTTGACTTCTGCCCAGAGAAATGCCTGTTGCAGGGTGGCTTCTACTCTTTCCCTAATTTCGGCTTTGGGGAGATGGCTGATGCCATAGGCGACATTGGCAAAAATACTCATGGGGAAAGGAGTAGGCTTCTGGAAAACCATCCCTACCCGCCGCCGTAGGTCATTTATATCTATGTCAGGGCTATAGATATCTTTACCTGCGATCCAAACTTTGCCTGTATGGGAAAACTGTCCTTCTAGTTCAGCGATGCGGTTCAGAGCTTTGAGAAAGGTAGATTTGCCACAGCCTGATGCGCCAATGATAGCCGTGATTTGCTGGGACGGTATCCCTATGCTGATTTCATGCAAAATCTGCTTGCTCTGGTAATAACAGCTAAACCGATCGGTGGTGATGACGGACATAGTTGGCAACTGCATTTAGTAACAAAATAGTAACTACTAGCACAAGGGCGATCGTCCAAGCCTGATTCTGCTGAGGGGGAAAGGGTGAACTCGCATAGCGATAGATTGTAACTGCTAGGGAAGGGGCGGGACTCCCTACTAATCCCTGAGGAAAATATAAAGAAGATAAAGCAGTGAACAGGAGGGGGGCAGTTTCGCCAGCACTGCGGGCTAGAGCCAGTAGGACTCCTGTGCTGATGCCCTGCCAAGCGTTGGGTATAACGATGCGCCGTAGGGTGGCGGTCGGGGTGATGCCCAAAGCTAGGGAAGCAGTGCGATAGATCGCGGGTACTTGTTGGAGAGCCTCGGCGGTGTTGAGGGCAATTATGGGCAGGCAGATGAAGGCAAGGGCGAAGCCGCCTGCCAAGGCGGAAAATCCCACACGGGTAACTACGACTCCATAGGCAAATAGACCAATCACAATCGATGGGCTACTACTCAATATCCCCATCGCTATTCTAATCACAGGGGCAAACCGATCGGGGAATTCGCTGAGGTAGATGCCTGTAATCACCCCTAAGGGCAGGCTGAACAGCAGGGCGAGGCTGACCATTAACCCTGTGCCCACGATCGCATGGGCAAAGCCGCTGAGGGAGTTATTGACAAAGCCAGTGGCAGTGGTGGTATCGACAGCTGTGGGTAGAGTTACCAGTAACTGCCAACGGAAATGGGGCACACCTTGGGCTACAATTTGGCAGAGAATGGCAGCAATCGGCAGAATAGCTAAGCTAGCCAGTCCGATGGCCAGCAAGGGCAGAAAGCTACGGCGCCAGTTGGTAGTAAAGTTTATTAACATGGTAAAGCAAACCAGTCTAACTTTTCCTGTAGAATATCTAAGCATTGTTTTTCACTGTTAGACAAATATGGCTGAACCACAGCTAATTAAGTTGGCACAATGGCTGGCAGGGGATTTTAGTAATTGGGAGCAGGCCATCGAGAATCCGCCCTTTTTTGCCCATGTGCGGGTATGTATGCGCCCTTTGCCAGTGCCGCCCACCCCGACAGGGGTTTGGCTATATGTGGAGCAAGCCTATGACTATGAATTACATATCCCCTATCGCACAGCCGTATTACATTTGCAAGAACAGGGGGCCGACTTGGTGATTGTAAACTACAAACTGAAAAACCCCCAGGCCTACTTTGGTTCAGCCCGTCAGCCCGATCGCCTAGCCCAGATTACCATCCATGACCTCGAACAGCAATGTGGTTGCAATATGCTGATTCAGCACAAGGGGAACGAGTTTACAGGGGTAATTGAGCCAGGTAAGAAGTGTTGTGTGCAGAGAAAGGGCAGAGATACCTATTTGCACAGTGAATTTACTGTAGGTGCAGATTTCTTTCGTAGCTGGGATCAGGGTTTTGACTTGGTTACTAATGAACGGGTGTGGGGGGCGATCGCGGGGGCGTTTGAGTTCCGCAAGCGCAGTAGTTTTGCTAATGAAGTAGCTAGCTACTATGGCGACCGCCTATGCGCGTCTTAGTCATTGGCAGTGGTGGCAGAGAGCACGCCCTCGCTTGGAAGTTAGCCCAGTCGCCCCAAATCAATCAAGTGTACTGTATCCCAGGGAATGGCGGGACGGCGGTTATACCCAAGTGTTTGAATGTGTCCCTGACCTTGAATGATTTTGAGGGGATGCTCCGTTTTGCCCAAGTGCAAGGGGTTGGCTTAACGGTAATTGGCCCTGAATTGCCCCTAGCTCAGGGTTTGGCTGATCTATTTATGCAGGCAGGGCTGGCAGTCTTTGGCCCCACTAAGATGGGGGCGCAAATTGAGGCTAGTAAGGCATGGGCAAAGGAGTTGATGCAGGGGGCAGGGATTCCCACGGCAGAATTTGCCGTATTTACTGACCCCAGTGCCGCTAAAGCCCATCTCAGCCGGTGCCAATTGCCGATCGTGATCAAAGCCGATGGCTTGGCAGGAGGCAAGGGCGTAACAGTGGCCCAGTCTTGGGAACAGGCCCAGTTGGCGATCGACCAGGTCTTCACCAGCCATGCTCGGGTAGTGATTGAAACCTTCTTGGAGGGGGAGGAACTCTCGGTGTTGGCAATTACCGACGGGGAAACCATCATCCCCCTCTTGCCGGCACGGGATCATAAGCGCATTGGCGAGGGGGATACGGGCCCAAATACAGGCGGGATGGGAGCTTATGCACCTGCGGCTCTGGGCACCCCTGAACTGTTGGCAAAAGTGCAAGCGCAAATTTTAGAACCGACCCTCGCTGCTCTGAGGGCAAGGGGTATCATCTATCGGGGTTGTTTGTATGCAGGTTTGATGGTGGACAACAAGGGGGATCCCAAAGTGGTGGAATTTAATTGTCGCTTTGGGGATCCCGAAACCCAAGTTATTTTGCCGTTGTTAGCCAGTCCCCTTGAAAAACTAATGCTGGCTTGTATTGAGGGCAAACTAGCCAAATTATCTCCCATCCAATGGCAACAGCAATCAGCAGTGTGTGTAATTTTGGCGGCGCGTGGCTACCCCGATCGCCCCGAAACAGGACAGTTAATCTCTGGGGTGGGCAAGGCGGAATCACTAGGGGCGATCGTGTTCCATTCGGGCACTAGGCTAAAAAATAATCAACTGCTCAGCAGTGGCGGGCGGGTCTTGGGGATCACCGCCCTAGGGGACAACCTCACCAATGCTAAAAAACTTGCCTACCAAGCGATCGAGCATATTTACTTTGATGGAATGCAGTACCGCCGTGACATCGCTGTTAATGCTTAGCGATCGCTATCCGCCAGATATAGGGGGCTTAGCCATTAGCGCAGGCAGGATCGCTGGGGCAATCAGCCAACTGGGGATCACTGTCCAAGTCTTGGTATGGAGTCGGCAGTTAGCCAGTGGTCAAATCAGTAAGAGCATCCAAGCGGGCATCACCGTATGGCGTATCGGCATGTATCGCCAGTGGGACATGACCCTGCCTATCACTCTCAACTGGCTAGATCAACTCCACACTGAGCAGGCATTCAGCTATGTGTGGGGGCACTACCTGTTTCCGGGGGGCTTTACCGCTGTCTATTGGGGCAAATTGCGAGGGATCGCCAGTATTGTCAGTGTTAGGGGCAATGACATCGATCGCGGCTTATTCCCCAATGGCGACTTTGCCCGCTTGGTATGGACATTACAGCAGGCAGACTACATTACCAGCGTCAGCACTGACCTAGCCCGCAAAGTGCAAATTGTCAGCGGTCGCCCCGATGCGATCGTCCTCAAAAATGCAGTTGATACTGATCTATTCCAGCCCGCATGTCCCCCAGTCCCCCGTGCCACCTTGGGCATCAGCCCCAATAGCTTTGTCTTGGGATTTGTCGGCGAACTGCGGGAAAAAAAAGGACAGAAATATCTTCTAGAAGCATGGGCAAAACTGCGTCAACAGTCCCCTGTACATCTGCTAATTATTGGCGCGGTGCGGGAAGAACCCGACTCCCCCCTGCTAAGTATGGACACCACAGGTCTAACCATCACTGGACACCTGAGCGATCGCCACCTAGTAGCACAACATCTACAGGTATGTAATTTATTTGTGTTGCCATCCCTGTGGGAAGGTCTGCCGAATGCCCTATTAGAAGCAATGGCTTCAGGCTTGTGTTGTCTGGCCAGTAATGCAGGCGGGATACCTGAAGTGATTACCCACGGCAGGGATGGTTTTATCATCCCCTGTACCCAACTAGACCAGCTAGCCACAGCCATTGACGAGTTTAGGCAACTAGACCCCACCCACCAGCAGAGAATTCGCCAGCAGGCGCGCCAGAAAATCCTCACTGAGTTTTCCCCCTCAGCCGAACAACAACGACTCACTAGGTTATTTGCACAAATAGACAAGGAACGATCGGCGTTAGATGTGCATTAACCCCAGTCCAGGTTAAGCGCAATTCTGTAAAAAACTCCTAGGGGCGGGGTCGCAGGTTTTTTCCTCCTACACCCAATGGATTGATAGGCTTTTGTTCTTTATAAGCAGGTTGTTGAGTAAAGGACAGAAATGTTTCCCCATAGCCACCATGGTAGGTTCTCCCGAGGGATGGTCATCGTTTTTCTTATGAGCATCTCAAAAGGATTTTGTATCAGATGTCAACCTCTATAGAAAAAATGAAAAACTCTCATAGGAGAAAAGCATTACTCACTATAACTTTGCACAAGGACATTGGGCATGCCGATAACTAGGGCAAGGGCAGATTTAGAGGTATTTTTTAGGCGGGAAAAAGTTGTCTAGGGTGAAGTTAAATGTCTCTCAATGTAAACCTTTCTGCCATGTGCTCAAATTCCTCAAAGGGCTGAACGATCCAAGGATTTTCAGGTAAATAGCTTACATAGTAGTCAGGCACACAAATAGAACGGGCTTTGTACCAGAGCACAGCAGTTCTTACTTCTTGAAACTGGTAGCGATCGTCCAGCCAGTGCAGTACCTCAATTAGGGTTACACCTGAATCCACCATGTCATCAGCCACCAGCAGGCGATCGCCCAAGGGGGCGGTGTGAGTGATACAGTCAGCAATTTTGAGTTTGCCCCGTTGATGATTGTCTGTGTAGGAACTAGTGCTCAATACGGCTAGAGGTTTACGCAACAGCCGAGACAGGGTGTCTCCCACCCTCAACCCCCCCCTTGCCAAGCACAAAATACTATCAAATTCCCAGCAGGACTCGTAAATCTGTTGTGCTAACTCCAAAAGTAAGTTATGGTAGGTAGCCCAGTCAATTTCTAATCTGGGGCTAGTCATTATTGCTAATCAGCCCCAATAGTGGAAGAGAGGCGCCGATGCAGGAAATAATTGCCATGATCCCATTGAAAATAGGGGGCATCTGGAAATGGCTAGTCAACTCATCTGCCAACCACGGCAACCCCAGCAGGAGGGCACAGGACACACCACAACGAATCATTAACTGGTTGAACATACCAATCTGTAAGTAAATAAACAACTAATAGCAATCATTTACTATTAGATGGAGCAAGCATAGTACATCCCTGAACATAAATTGATATCCTAAATAGCGTCATCTATAGAATGGTAGATGTGATTCTCTAGTAAACTATTTCCATGGAAAACCTTAAGAAATCATTAAATTAGCCTCTATGAACAAAATTTACTTGAAAGGCGTGAAAGCCTATGGCTATGTGGGTTTCCTGCCCGAAGAAAAAATTCTAGGACAGTGGTTTGAGGTGGATGCTGTGATCTGGACGGACTTTAGTAAGGCGGAAAAATCCGACGCTATTACCGATACTCTGGATTACCGCTGGTGTATAAAAGAAATAGAAAATCTCATCCAAACTGCTAAATTTGATTTAATTGAAAGGCTGGCGGGGGCGATCGCTGATAAATTGATGGAACATCCTCAGATTGCCAAGTTACAACTGATAGTGATTAAGCATCCCCCGATCCCCAACTTTTTGGGTGCGGTGGCAGTGGAAGTTTATAGGGACAGAAATGCACATCTGGATTGAGGGGGTCAGTCGCAGTGGCAAGACCGAACTGGCGATCAAACACCTGCAGGAGCAAGGGCTGACCCTGGTTTTGACAGTGGATAGTAAAACTAGTTGCTGGTTGCGCGAGCGCTGGTTGGAGTTGGGCAGGGGAGAAGCGGTGATCAAATCTTGGCAAGGGTTTGTGGAAGAACAGGTGTTTTTGTTTTTTCCTCTGCTGGTGGAGAGTGCAGGGCTGGCAGGAAAACTACCCATCTCACTGCGGGTAGAGAGTGAACAGCGATTGGCAAGGCAAGTCTGGGCAGAGGAACTAAAAGGGATACAGGGTAATCGGGACAGGATCGTGCGCCGTCTATTGGATTGGTATTTTTTAGGGGTAAACAGTGGCAAAACCATAGAGGAAACAGCAGAGATATTGAGGCAGGGTTTACCTCAACCCCTACCTGTAGATGTGGTTGCCCTACTGCAAAAATGGTGCCACTTTTGCTGGAAAAATAGCCTTTTGACCTATGGCATCATGGCTGATCTCTTTAGCAACTATCTCCTGTCCTGCCCAGAATTTCAGCACTATTGCCAACGCTTTACCCAACTGTGGATCGCGTGGGCAGATGAACTACCTGTAATCGCCAGCCAATTCTGCCGAACAATGATGTCTGCAGGTGTGCCTACAGTAATTACCTACAGCCTCAGCGGTGAGGTGCGATCGGGGCTGGGGGCAGATGCCGCCACTTGGTTAAATCTAAAACAGAACTGCCAAGTAATAGCACTAGCCCCACCTGCAGACAGTCTCGAAGCCCAGTGGGGAGATACAGTGCGCCAAGTGGTGTTTGATCCCAGTTTCAGTTATCAGGGGGAACTGCCACCCTTCTACTTGATAGAAACTACCACTAGGGCTAAACTACTGCGCCAAGTAGCTGAATATATTGTTCATGCAATTACTGAAGGTACAATTCAACCCCAGGGGGTAGGGATCGTTACCCCTGGGTTGGACAGCATTGCCCGCTATGTATTCACGGAAATTTTTGGCAGTCGGAATATCCCTATAGTCCTGTGGGACAACCAAAGACCCCTGAATCAATCCCCCCAAGTGCGGGCTTTGTTGAGTTTATTGGCATTGGCTTATCCCCATTTGGGTAGATTACTTAGCCCTACGGATGTCAGCGAAATGTTCTCTATCCTACAACCAGATATCGATCCTGTAAGAGCAGGTTTGTTAGCAGAAAATTGTTTTGTCCCCGATACAGTCCAACCCCGTTTACTCCCCAGCCAGACCTATGCCCACTGGCATCGCCTCAGCTATCGAGCTAGCACTGCCTACGAAGACCTGCGCCAATGGTTAGAGGCACAAAGACCCTTGCCCCATCCTCTCATCCTGCTCGATCGGGCTATCCAGAGATTTTATCAGTCCCAGTCGCTCAACCCTTCGCAAGTCTTAGCTTTGAGGGATTTAATGGAAACGGCACAGCACTATTGGGAAATTCACCTCCGATTGAGTCATGTGTTGGGGAGCGATCCTCAAAAGATGATTGAGGAATTTATCACTGAACTGAGACAAGGTATAATTACTTCCAACCCCTATCCGATGAACACACCCACAGGGATCGCAATCAGCAATATCTATCAGTATCGCCTAGGGAGAACTCAACACCGTTGGCAGTTTTGGTTGGATATCAGCTCTGATTTTTGGCAGGATGCTGGATCAGCCATCCTTTTTGGTGCGCCACTGTTTCGCAGTGATGAACAAACAAACAATCCAACCGAATTTAATCGCCAATATCTAAACCACATCCTCCAAGACTTACTCTGTCGTTGTACAGAAAAAGTTTATCTGTGCCATAGCGAACTCAACACTGCCGGGCAACTACAAGCGGGCATCCTAGAACCCCTATTAGATATTGCCCATTCTCTGCGCCTATAGACCTCACTAAGTCTATGACACTACCCAATAATCTTGAAACAGACCCAAGGGATCGTGGGGGTTTCTCCCGGGGTCAGGGGTGGTTGAGCATTGCCATAGTAATTCAGCCCTGAATCTGCGTGCAGAGCAGGATTTTGGAGTTTGTGTTTTCCCATCAGCGGCGAGAGTGTCTAAAAAGAGTTAAGAATTAGGCAAGAGGTCTAATTCTGTAATGCTGCGTACAAAAAAACAGAGAAGTTATGTTCTCTGCTGTTTACAAAATTTATAGTTATTCTAAGCCAGAAACTTGTCTAGGCTTTAGTGAAACCCATCCCGTTAGCTTCAGCGTAGCGATTCATGAAGCGCAAAAATCTTTGCCACTCCGCTTCGCCCTGCATTTTATAGACAGCTTCTACACGGGTCAGTTTGCCATTCATATACTTGGCACTGACATTGCGGGTAGAGATTTCCCCCTCTTCATCCAGCATAAACATACCAGTAATTTCCAAAGCTTCGGGGCGATCGGGATTCCAACAGTTGGGTTGCTCAAAAGAGAAGGTAGCAATACTGACTGAGCCATCACGGGAGCGGGTAATTTTGACATTGGTGGCTTCTTCATTGATGCCCCTAGATAATTGAATCACAGCGGTCATTTATTCCATCCTTTCTCTGCAAAAATTAAATTATTCAATCTAGTTTAATTCCCGCTCCCTAAATTTAATTCAATCTATAGACAGAATAATCTTCCAGTAGTACCGCTCCTGTCAGTAAGTCAGTAACAGAAAGTATCAGAGTGCGATCACTTGCGATCCGCAGGTGTAGGGCTAAACGGTCTGTACCTAGCTCCCCTGGGGGGTCAAGGTTGAGGGTGAGAGTCTGTAAGGTCTGAAAATCACTGTGTTTGAGCAGTTGGGCACTGGTCATCTTCCCCGCACTATCGTAGGTAATTTCCGCCTGCGCCGAGTCTGCCACTTCGCCAATATCCAGCACCACCTGAGTTTGACCATCATTGGCTACTTGCAAAATTACAGGTTCAGCCAGTTGAGTAGGATACTGAGTGCCCCGCCCAAAGAGGGGGTAAAACTGGTACTGCTTGACAAATGGCTCCCACAGGCGAATGCCATAGCTGTGATGCAGATAATCCTGCACCCATGCCTGACTCCCCAAAACCAAACCACCCCTAGCCACCGCCGTAAAGGGCTGATCCAGATGCACCCGCTGTTTACCAAAATAAGCGCAGACCAGTTCCTGTACTGGCGAAAGCAGACAACTCCCCCCTACCAACAACACCTGCTCGATGGCCGATTTGCTGATGCCCCTGCGCAGGGCTGACTCCAGAGCTTCATCAATGGTCTGGCGCAATTGATCCAACAAACCCCTTCTTTCCAAAATATCCGTCAGTTCCGATCGGCTCAAACTGTAACCTGCCACAGGCAAACCCATCTTCGCCTGTTCCGCCGTCTGCAGTAACTCTAACCATCCTTGGGCATCACTGGGATCCCCCTGCCAATACTCAGCGATCCACTGGTCAATGTCCACCCCGCCAATGTAGGCATCTGCCTTAGCAATCACTTCAGCTTCGAGTGCCCGCTGTTCAGCCACGATCTCGAGGGTGCGCACAATACTGATGTCGAGGGTCCCCCCACCAAAATCGATCACCATAATAATTTGATAAGGCTTACTCAGAGCATAGCCGAGGGCGGCGGCAGTAGATTCATCCACCAACAGTACCGACAGTTGGGGAAATAATTTTTTAGTAAAGTGGCGAAACCACTGCAAATAGCTATTAAATGCCCCCACAGGTGCAGTAAACACCACCTGTTCTACGGCAAGCTCGATGCCCGTGATTAACCGCTCCATAAATAATTCCGCCACGATCCCACTATTAAAAATTTCCCCATCCAAGCGGCGATCGGGGGACTGGGCCGTAGCCACCAACTCCCGCTTAAAACTATGCCAGTAGCGAGGGGAGCTTTTTGCCTCAGCACCGAGCAGGCGCACCTGTTCACCCCACAGCCACCCCCCGCCCCGTGGTAACTTGTATGCCAAACTGGGCACCACCCCCACTGGCCCCTGCCCCGTGCTAAAAGTGCGGGTCAATGCAGGAAAATGCCAGATGCTGTCCTGCCCCTGTGCCCGCACTGCCACCACCGTATTACTAGTGCCAAAATCAATGGCAACGATCGCCATAATTCAACCAGGTGGCCAGCGCATCGATCGCCCCCCTAAAATGTGCAAATGCAAATGAAATACCGTCTGTCCACCTGCCTCCCCATTATTGATCACCACTCGAAACCCATCTTGCAGACCAGCTTGTGCCGCAATTTTAGGCACCGTCAGCAGTAAATGCCCCAACAGTTCCCGATCCCCTGCCTGCACCGCTGTCAGCATCGGAATTTCTTGCTTAGGAATTAACAGAATGTGCACAGGCGCTTGGGGGTTAATATCCCGAAAAGCTAGACACAAGTCATCTTCATAGACAATATCAGCAGGAACTTCCCGATCAATAATCCTCTTAAAGATAGTTTTCATAAGTGACAGTTGCAGGAGACATCCCTAGCTTACCACAACTAGTTTTCTCAAAATTTTGGAGCAGTTGATTAAGACCAACCGCTCCCACCTAATACAAAATATCCCTTCGGCAGAACTCACCCATACCTGTAACTCCGTAGCGTAGGCTGCAGGGTAGTTGATTTGCGCCTGCCCCTTTCGGAAGCATTTGCCTTTATCGGGGATATGGCTACACGGGGGGAAATGAAGTAGCCTCTACAAAATAATAAAAGAGCAATTTAATTTTGGCAAGTCGAGCTGCTACTTAATTTACAGTATTTCCTATGTCAATATTCTTAAACACCATGACTGGGAGAGGGTGTAAGTGGAGAAGGGGATGTGAGGGGCTAACAAGAGTTCTAATGTTAGTAATTCAAACCCGAAACTGTAATTAATGTGGGATCGCAAGTGTTTTGTTCCCCTAGCCCTTATGGGATAGGGTGCGTAAAATATAACCAACAGTTATCGCAACTTGAGTTTAGGGACACTGGGCTATTTATTATTTATTTACAAATTCGTCAATTGCCAGTGGTCAGCATGGACAAATATTGTGGTGTGCAATGGTGGCAAAATAGAATCTATACTTACCCTTACGGATAAAACTACCCAAAACTATCTGGAATTAGTACCTAGTCGGGGCGGGATCGTTACCAGTTGGGTAGTGCAGGGGCAAGAAGAAAGAACGGTATGCCGATCCCAATTTAAGTATTCGGGGTGGCAATCCGATTCTGTTTCCCATTTGTGGCAATCTGCCTGACAATACCTAACACTTATAGCGGTAATTCCTATCAACTTAAACAACATGGCTTTGCCCGTGATAGTGTGTGGCAAATGGTCAGCCATACTGACAATAGCGCAACTATTGAACTCACCAGTAGCGATCGCCCCCTTGTCAATTACCCCTTTGATTTTCCCTTACAAATGACCTACAAACTGACAGGTAAAGTTTAACCATTCAAGCCGATTGTACTAATTTGTCTAATCAAGCTATGCCCTTTGCAATGGGTTTTCATCCCTATTTTAGTATTGCGAATAAAACCAGTATTACCCTAGAAATTCCTGCCCAGTTTCTATGGAATAACAGAAAGCTATACAGGTAAATGGGATTTTGAACAAGCCGAAGTAGATAGTGCTTTGTATTTAGAAAGCGAAGCAAAATCCGTTATTAGAGATTAAATTTGATCCAGAATATCGGGTCTGGGTAAAGACTATATCTGTCTGGAACCTTGGACAGCAGGGCGCAATGGGATCAATACGGGCGAAAATTTACTCTATCTCGATCCTCAAACTACTAAATCTCTGGCCGTAGAATACATCTATCAGCCTAAATTTTAGGAGAGCATAAGAGGAGTCAAGGTAATAATACAAGAGGTCTACAGCATGCGGACGATCAGCTGCAAATGTGGAAGTTACTCCTGTGATCAAGACTTTGGCATTGAGCAGGAAGTTTAATAGCTATAGGAGGTTGAGGTTGAAACCACTAAATGGCAGCTATAATTCGCCAATTTCAATTTTATTAGTTATTGTTCGTGCATACCTGTAATTACATCTTTGTCTCTCACAGTTCTCTCTAAAATCGCCTCGTTCAAGTCAGCACCTTGGATATCGGCATTGATCAGGCGCGCATCAGTTAGATTGGCACCTACCAAATTAGCCCCGATCAAATCGGCACATTCTAAATCTGCACCTGTAAGGTCGATCGCCATCAAGTTGGCTTTAGTGAGAATACTAAATACCAATTTACAACCAGCAAAATTTGCTTTATTCAAATTGGCGTAGATCAGCTTGGCAAAAGAAAAATTAGAACCACGGCAGTCGGCTCCCCGCAAAATTGTGCCCCGCAGATCGGAGCCAGTGAAGTCAGCATTGCGCATATCTGCTCCGCGCAGGTCAGCATATTTGAAGATGCCATCCTTGACTTGGGCACTAGTGAGATTGGCTTTGACTAGACTTGCCCCACTAAAATCAGCTTCTGCTAACTGGGTATTGCGCAGATTGGCACCGTTGAGATTGGCTTTAGCTAAATTCGCCCCCTTCAGGTTGGTATCGCTGAGGTCTGCACCCCTTAGGTCGCTATGGGAGAGATCGCACCCTGTCAAGTCTGCCCCTTTGAAGTTCACGGTTACTAGGATGGCGTTGCTCATATTGGCAAAACGGGCAGAGGCTTTGATGCAATTTGCCCCTGTCAAATTGGCAGAAGAGAGGTTGGCTCGGAGTAAATTAGCACTGACCAGCACTGCCCCAATCAAGTCCGCTCCCGATAAGTCTGCCCCGCTCAAGTCTGCCTCGATCAGGTCAGCTTTGATTAAGTCAGCGTAGACAAGGTCTGCCCCCTGCATATTGGCACCGCGTAGGTTTTCGCGGGTCAAATAAATTTTGTTTTGCGCCCCCGCCGGTTCAGGCTCTTTGGGAGCTAGAACTTCTTGGAAGTCGTTGGATTCCATATCTAGTCTTGTTGCATACTTTAAGAGGATACCATGTGTCTGCTCAAAACTAAAAGCCTGTATGCCTACCATTGCCGTGATTGACTATGACTGTGGCAACCTACATTCTGTGTGTAAGGGTATTGAAGCTGTAGGGGGAAGGGCAATTATTACCCATGAACGCAGGCAAATACTGACAGCAGATGGGATCGTTTTGCCTGGGGTAGGGGCATTTGATCCTGCTGTGCACAAGTTGCGGCAGGCAGGGCTAGACATGGTGATCAAAGAGGCGATCGCCCAAGGACAACCCCTATTGGGGATTTGTTTGGGTTTGCAGGTTTTATTTGAGAGCAGTGCTGAGGGGCAGACCGCAGGTTTGGGCATAGTGGCAGGTAGAGTGGAGCGGTTGCGGACAGAACCAGATGTGGCGATCCCCCACATGGGCTGGAATCAGTTGGCATTTACCCAAGTGAATTGCCCCCTCTGGCAGGGTTTAGCTAGTGGGGCATGGGTGTATTTTGTGCATTCCTACTATGGGCAACCGAGGGATCCTGCTGTGGTCAGTGCTGTTACTACCTATGGCAGTCAAACTGTGCCAGTGGCGATCGCTAAAAATAAGGTCATGGCGGTGCAATTTCATCCTGAAAAATCAGGGCAAAACGGCTTGCAGATTTTGGCTAATTTTATCCAGTTGCTTGGGAGGTAGGAGCAATAATTTCAGTTAAGATTAAATGGGCAATTTCACAATTGCGAAATGGCACATCTAGGTAAATGATGCGGTTGGGATATTGGGCTTGATAGGGGGCGATCAGTTCAGCGATCGCTGTAGTGGTTTTACCAGCAAATAAAAAATAAGGCATGACTACAATTGGTCGGCAGTTATTAGCTAAAAGTAATTCTATTTTGGCTGTGATAGTATCTGGTTGCATCCACAGGGCAAGCTGGCTTTGAGTCTGACTGGCTAAGGTTTGGAGTTGGGCTAGCGCTAGGGGCAAATTGCTACCATGAGCGATCAACAACCGTTGGGCATCGGGATAAGTTACGGGCTGAAATTTTGGTGTCAAATAATTAGGCATACTCGCCAAACTTCCCAAACAGGGCGCAAGTCCGATCCCTACTTGGGGGTTTATTAGTTGTGCCTTAGCAATAGCTGTGGGAATATCCACTAGGGTATGTTTACCTGCTAGGAGAAACAGGGGAATCACAGTTAATTTGGTTACTGCAGGATGATTACCCAGATATTCTGTAATTTGCGCCGTCAATGGTGCAGTTAAGCCCTCTAAACAGCCCGATCCTATTAACAATTGGCGATCGAGTTGCAACAGTGCCTGCCCTACCCCCCTCACTGCCTGCAAAGAAGTGGGCGCCCTACTGCCATGACTAACTAAAAAAAACCTTGCATACCTCTATATTATTAGCAAGAGTTTCAAATCAGTAATGGTCCTCACCTCCCCAACAATTATTACTGCAGATTAGTCAAATGTCAGCTACAAAAGAAATTATTGTCATCGGTGCTGGGATTGCTGGTTTAGCCTGTGCCAGCAAGCTCTTGGCTGAGGGTTGTCAGGTCAAGATATTAGAAAAATCCCCAGGGGTAGGGGGACGAATGGCAACCAGAAGGGTACAAGGTACATGGGTAGATCACGGTACGCAATACTTCAAGGTTACGGACTACACCCTTGCCAGATTGATCGACAGCCTGCTCAACTTGGGTATTGTCCAAGTGTGGGATACGCCCCTGTGGGAACTCAAACAGGGTAAGCTGTGCCCCGTGCCCAACCAATGGCAAGCCCGTTATATCTGTCCCCTCGGTATGACTGCTCTGGCTAAGTACCTTGCTCATCCTCTCCAAATCCAAGAAGCCCTACTCACTAATGTCCGCATTACCGCCGTAGCAGTCAGCGGCGCCAAATGGCAATTGAAAAGCGATCGCGCCGAAATTTTTAGTGCCCCGATCCTAGTCAGCACCATCCCCGCTCCCCAATTTTTGCCCCTCTTCAGCAAAGCCCTCGTCTCCAACCAAGAACTCCTCAACACGATCGCCGCTGTAGAGTTTGTGCCCAGCCTATCCGTAATGGCTGGTTATGACATGGAAGCAACAGTACCCCCTGAATGGTACGCCATCTCCAGTAGGGACGATCCCTACTTAAGTTGGATTTGCCTCAACAGTGCCAAAGCAGGACAAGTAGAAACCGCCCCTGTCTTTGTCTGTCACAGTAGCCCAGAGTATGCCCAGTCGTCCCTAGAAGAAAATAACCTAGAGAACGCAGGTAAACCCATGCTCAAACAACTGGGTAAAGTCCTGGCCCCATGGCTGGAACATCCCCTCTGGTGGCAAGTCCACCGCTGGCGGTATGCCCTCGTCGCCGATCCCCTAATTACGCCCTACCTGCTCACCACTAAACCCGCTCCCCTCATTTGCGCAGGGGATTGGTGCGGCGGGAAAGACTTACAGTCTGCTTATTTATCAGGGCTAGCTGCCGCCGATGCCGTGTTAGATTTGCTCAGCGAATAGGTATCATATATAGAAACTTTGAGGAGGGTATTAGTTTGGCTGAGTATCTCTTTACTTCCGAATCGGTTACGGAAGGACACCCCGACAAAATCTGCGATCAAATTTCTGACACTATTGTCGATGCTCTACTCTCCCAAGACCCCAAAGCAAGGGTAGCGGCAGAAGTAGTGGTGAATACAGGTTTAGTGCTGATTACAGGTGAATTCAAGACCACTGCCCATATTGACTTTGTGCGCCTAGCCCGCCAGAAAATTGCCGAAATAGGCTACACCTTTGCCAGTAATGGCTTTGCCGCTGATAGCTGTGCTGTCCTGTTGGCATTGGATGAACAATCCTCGGACATCGCCCAAGGGGTGGACAAGGAAGGGGCAGGGGATCAGGGGATCATGTTTGGCTACGCCTGTGATGAAACCCCTGAACTAATGCCCCTCCCCATCGCCCTAGCCCACCGTCTCGCCCGCCGCCTCAGCTATGTGCGCAAGCAAGGTATCCTGGACTATCTCCGCCCCGACGGGAAAACCCAAGTAACTGTCCGTTACCAAGCTGGCAAACCGATCGCACTTGATACTATTCTTATATCTACGCAACATACAGAAACAATTGGGGACATTACCAAAGAAGAGGCAGTGCAGGAGAAAATCAAAGCTGATTTATGGCAAGAAGTAGTGTTACCTAGCTGTGCCGACTGTAAAGTTGCCCCCACCAGCGACACCCGCTTTTTGGTAAATCCCACTGGCAAATTTGTAATCGGCGGTCCCCAAGGAGACGCAGGTTTAACAGGCAGAAAAATTATTGTCGATACCTATGGGGGCTATGCCCGTCATGGGGGCGGTGCATTTTCGGGGAAAGACCCGACCAAGGTCGATCGCAGTGGGGCTTATGCCTGTCGTTATATCGCCAAAAACATTGTTGCCGCTGGTCTAGCCCAAAAATGTGAACTGCAAGTGAGCTATGCGATCGGGGTAATTGAGCCTGTGAGCCTATACATTAACACCTTCGGCACAGGGCAGATACCTGATGAAGAATTATTACAACTGGTCAAAGCCAACTTTGATTTGCGCCCCAGGGGGATCATTGAGTATTTTGGTCTGCAGAGGCTACCCCAAGAACGAGGCGGGCGGTTCTATCAGGATGTAGCTACCTATGGGCACTTTGGGCGCACTGACCTCGATCTGCCTTGGGAAAAAACTGACAAAGTAGATCAATTGCGCAAATAAATAATGCCGCGCCCCTACCATCACATCCCTATCTGGGACTGCGGTGAGCCATTAGTCCCAATCCCCGAGTGCCCTGAGTTGTGGCAATTAGTTAGTCCCCACCCCTATCAAAAGCTGGGAGCAGATTATGGGGATTCCTCCCCTTTCATGTTGCGATCGGGGGTAATAAACGCACTAATCAGAGCAGGGGAGCACCTCCAGCAGAATCATCCCCACTGGCGACTATTGATAGTAGATGCCTATCGTCCCCTCTCAGTGCAGAAATTCATGGTTGAGCATTCCTTGGGCGAACTCCTCAAAGAGAGGGGCTGGACTTTAGCCGAACTCTCACCTATGGAGGTCAGCAAACTCCAATCAGAAGTCCACCAGTTCTGGGCTGTCCCCAGCGATGACCCCCACACCCCCCCACCCCACAGCACAGGCTCAGCGATCGACCTGACCCTGCTCACACCTGACGGTATACCTGCAGACATGGGATCGCCCATTGATGAAATCAGCCCGCGATCGCACCCCGATTATTTTCAGGATTCACATCCAGAACTCCATCATCATCGCCAGATATTAGCAGTAGCCATGCTATCTGCTGGCTGGGTACAGCATCCCCATGAATGGTGGCACTTTTCCTACGGGGATCAAATGTGGGCATGGCTCACAGGCGCAGCGCAGGCACACTACGGTCGCATATGCTAAGACCTCCTGCCTAAGGCAAGGGCGACAGTATCGACATAGAACTTTATATTGGACTGCAGAGTACCCGAGCCATAGTCCAACCAGTAAAAGTACAACACCTGCCTATATCTGCCCTAACAAACCTGAGTTGGGGACAAGGAATTGGTTCAAGCAAGGGAGAAACCGTTAAGCTACAACAGTTTAGACCTTTAGCTGGTCAGTAGTATTGAATATATTGAATATTAAGATTTTAGAACTTGGCACCTGAATATGGGTTGGATGTGTTGATACAAAATTCTCCTGCTTGTTGGTATCACTATCATTAATATTGGGACTTAGTTGCAACAAAGAATAAATATCTAGTTTTTCTATATAAGTAAGTTAAGGATTGTGTCAAGATTCAACACTATTGCCCCCTATCTCCAAATACTTGGCCAACAATACTCTCCAATAAACTTGGTGCTACAGCACGGTCATCTGTATTAACCCAGTTCGGGCTCTGATCCCGAAGCTCTTATGCCTAACTCTGTCGAACTCAGGTCAGATTTAGGCGGTAGCGAGGGGCAGTACTAGGCGGCTGAGGATACGATTGTCTTCCAGTTGGTAGAGTGCCATATCGCCACCTGCTTCTTGCATAATCCCTTGACAGATGGCAAGGTGCAAACCAGGTGGTTGGTCTAGCAAGGAAGGGGCTAAAAGATCGGGCGATCGTCCTTCTTGGAGTTCTCGCAAGAGGAGTGGATCGACTGTGCCGTAGTCCGTAATTGATACTTCCACAAACTTATCATCCAACTGGCGACACCATACATCTACCCGCCCTTTCACCTGCGATCGCCCACAGGCATAGAGCAGGAGTTCATGGATGATCATCTCAATTTTGGCGATATCCCCGCCGATGGTGGCCGTCCCCAAAATGGGGGGTTTCTGGTCTTGCACCTGAAACCAGAGTTCCCGCTGATTCAACAGGGAATCCACCCGCTCTTTGGCGCGCTTGAGAATGCCTGCTAGGGGCGCAGTTTCGTAGTTGGGACGCAGTCGCCACTGTTCTTTGCGCACTAGTTGGGGCAAGGGCGATAGGGATGCCTGTAGCTGACGCAGGGATTGCTGGACTCTAACATTAGTCAAAACTTCCGTGCCGCCAGTGCGTCCATCCACTTCCAACAGCCTCTGCACGCCACTGCCAACCGTGCGATAGATGTCTTCAATGCGCCGATGTTTGTACCAGTTGAGCCGTTCTAGTTCTTGGCGGTGTAGACGCAGATGTTCCACTAAAAGTAGATGACGGCGCGACCATGCCAGTTGGTTGAGCAGGATCGTAACTGCTTGGGTTTGGGCTTGTAGCCACTGCCGCCCCTGCCGATCGCCCACAATTAAAATGCCTGTGGGGTAATGATCTGGGGTAGTGCGCAATGCCCCTGCAAGGACTGTGCCCAAGATTTTGGGGTTTAGCCATGCCCTAGTGGCGGGCGAGATGTCTGCACCTGCGATCGGCAGTAAACCTTCAGTGCGCAG
Organism: Pseudanabaenaceae cyanobacterium; assembly: GCA_046295715.1. Lineage (GTDB taxonomy): Bacteria > Cyanobacteriota > Cyanobacteriia > Pseudanabaenales > Pseudanabaenaceae > JBKBMU01. The sequence continues at coordinate 49,170 of JBKBMU010000002.1, read as the reverse complement.
TGCCCACTGGATCAGGGGATCGGATGCCACTTCTGCCACTTGATCGCTTCCACTCAAACGAAAATCATCATTGAGGGCAAAGCTGGCCGAAATTTGTCCCGTTTGATAGCCCGGTAGCCATGTAACCAAGACTACAAGGGGGGCTTGGATAGCTTCGGCAATTAGTTGTACTGCCCGCTGTTGCAGATTATCAATGGTTTCCGCCTGTTGCAGTTGTACCAAGCCCCGATGTACTAGTTGTTGCAGTCTTTGGCTCTCTTCAGCAATCCGCTGCATCTCGCTCTGGTGAATGATCATGCCTACCTGTTGGGCTACGGCTAAGACCATCTCCCGCTCAGTCTGTGTCCAAGAGCGCGGGGCTTCATGCCCTACCGCTAAAATCCCTTCTAAGCCCCTGCCAATTGAGGTACTGCTGACCACCAGCGATCGCACTTCCATATCCAAGAGGGCAGGTCGCCACGCTAAAAACTTGAAATCCCCCTCTAGGTTTTCCACCGCGATCGCCTCCTGTGCCTGTTCCATCATGCGCTGGTCGGTCTGGGAGAGGGCATCAAACACATTGGCAAGGGCACGACGATTGCGGGGGTAATGCTGATAAAAGACTTGGTAGTTGCGCACCTCGCGATTGTAGAGTGCCACCCAGAATCTTTCTACGGACAATCGCTGGCACAACTGTTCTGCCGCATACTTCATGGCATCTTCCCAGTCGGTCTGGGTGTAGATGGCTCTGGCGATCCCCGACATGAGCGCATGGTCATTGGTGATGCGCTCTAGGGTTGATTCCAGTTCATCGAGGGGAGCGATCAAGGCGGTCAATTGTGCCATGGCTCTGACAAACGCCCGTTCCTCTTCTGTCCAGAGGCGCGGTTCATCATTTTCCACATCCAAGAAACCGATTAACTGGTTCTGAAACAGGATCGGGGCAATCAACACAGACACTGCTCCCAACTGCTCCATGTTGCGGGGGGTTAATTCCGCTTTACTCATGGTCTTGAGATCGGCTACCATCACTAGCTGATCCTTCAGCAGGGCTTGGTAGAGATTGTGGGCACTCTGGACAGTGATCCCCGTGCTACTGTCTGGCTTGAAGGTGTTGCCCTTGACTTTGTTGGTGGCGCGTCGCCAAAAGTATAGGTGTTCCTTGTCAAACCAGTAGATATTGGTGCGGGCAGGGACGATAAATTTATGCACTTCTTGGACAATTTCTTCTAGTCTTTGTCCTAAATTGGGCAGACTGCGCATTTTCTCCAAGAGCGCCAAGAAGGGTTGCTCAGGGCGTTTGAGGTTTTGTTTTTCCCAGTCGGCTTCAATGCGGGCAAGGCTGGTGGCTAAAGTGCCGAGGACGATCGCCATCCGCAATCGTTCTTCTAGTTTGGGGTTGATGTTCCATACATGGGAACACATCATCACTACCCCATAGGCTAATTCTCTGGTACATATGGGGTAGAGGACTGTGCCTTGCAAATCCAGTTTTTGGGCGAGTTGTTGCCATGGTCCACTGCGCACCTCTGCTCTTAAGTCTGGCACACAGGCGATTTTGCGCTGGATGATCACTTGATCCAGTAAATCCCCAGCGCTGAGGGCAATTCTTTCTTTGAGAAATTTAATATCCCCTGCGGGGGTGATCCCGCCCTTGCCGATGATGCGATGGTTGGCCCGATCGTAGAGACCGATCCACATCAAGCGATAGTCAAAGTTTTCCCTGAGAAAGTCAAGAGTGGCATTTACAAGGTTGTCTATGTTGGTCTCTTCCCGCAGAGTTTGCAGAGTTTTGTTCAGGGCTAGTAACTGTTTGTCCCACTTGTCTAATTGACCCGCACCCGCTTGGCTCATAGTTAGTTTGCCATCCCTCTATTGGTGTAATTTTACCCCAACTCTATACTAACCATTCCACCGCCCGCTCACCCAAATTTAGGGAGAGGACTACTGGTTTGCCAAGACGGGGCTTATGCTTGGTAGTCTGCATAAACTGCCGAAATTGATCGGCTGTGCCCCATGCTTGCAGATGACTAGCTATAGTATCTAGGTGCTGAAGGTATTCGGCTTCTGAGAGCGGAAAGGAGAGTTGCTCTTGGTAACGCCACATTACCTGCAGTTGGACTTGATTGGGACTGATGCGCCGCAGTTGAATGTCGTAGGAGTAGCCCCACTTTGCCAGTAGTAGTTGGCGAATTTCGGCACCAGTCATGTAGCGTTACCAGCTGGATTTTTTCACGCCGGGGAGTAAGCCTTTGTGTGCCATTTCACGCAACATATTCCGACACAAGCCAAAGTCGCGGTAGTAGGCATGGGGTCTGCCTGTGAGCCAACAGCGGTTGTGCAGACGGGTGGGGTTGGCGTTGCGGGGAATGCGCTGGATTTGGCGGTGAATTGCTAGTTTTTCCCCTTGGCTGAGTTCGGGGTTTTGCAACTGCGCTTTCAGTTCTTCTAGTTTGGGAGCGTATTTTTCTACCAGTTTCTGGCGTTTCCGCTCCCGCTCGATCATGCTTTTCTTTGCCATTGTTTCCTATGGTGGTACTTAGATAGCAGATACCTAATCATATCAGAGATCGCAGCTCAGCGGAAGGGCATACTGTACAGGAGTCCGCCGTTGGCTTGGGTGCGGTTGAGTTGGCGGGGCAGATCGGGCAGGTGGCGATTGTAAATTTCTTGGTAGTTGCCGACGGCTTGCAGGATTTGGGTAGTCCAGTCGGGGGGTAGTCCGAGGCGGAGGGCGAGATCGCCACTAGTGCCGAGAAATCGGGCAATCTCAGGGTTGTTGTTATTTTGGTACTGGCGAAAGTTGCTTTGGCTGATGCCCTGTTCTTCGGCGTAGATGAGAGCAAATATCACCCAACTCACAATCCTGTGCCACTGGGGATCGCGGCTGGCAACTACGGGGGCAAAGGGTTCTCGGCCAAAACTGAGGGGCAGGATACGCCAGTTGTTGGGATTGGCTTGCTGTCTTTGCCAGCTTTGCAGTTGGGAGCGGTTGAGGGAAATGGCGACACAGCCGCCCCGTTGAAATTGGTCTAGGGCGATCCCACTGTCGGGGAAGGCAAGGATATTGACCTTGAGGCGAAGGCTTTGCAGGAAGCTGGCTAACTGTTGCTGACTGTCCCCCGCTTCACTACAGAGGTTTTGATTGTTCAAGTCAGAAAAACTACCCTGACCCCGTTTTACTAAAATCCCCTGATGGTCATAAAAATATACAGGTGCAAAGCTTAATTCAGGATCGGCGGAGCGGCTGAGTGTCCAAGCGGTATCGCGGAACAGCACATCGATTTCACCTCTTTTGAGGCTGGTGAAGCGATCGGTAGGGGGGATCGGGCGCAGGGTGATGGCAGTGGGTTTGCCCAATACAGCGGCGGCAATGGCGGCACAGAGGTCAATTTCCATGCCACTCCATTTGCCGCTGGCATCGAGGTAACTAAAACCCTTCAATCTGCCGTTCACACCACAGATTACTCGGCCTCGCTGTTGCACTCTTTGCAGGGTGGTGGGGGGTGGGTTGGGAGTGGGGGGTGGGGGCGGGCTGAGTTCAGGCTGACAGGCGATCGCCAGCAGGAGGCACAGCCAAGCGATGCCAAGGAGACAGACTATAGAGGGCATAGGGAGGCTGATTACAGAACAGCAGAATTCTACTACCATTTAACCGCTGGGGGGCTAACAGGCAGGGAGCGACAAATCTTGACATACTCAGCTATTCTGCGTAGGATCATCGCACTAAGATAAATTACTTCTGAATGACTTCCAGCCGCCAACCCAGTAAAGAACAACCCAATATCAATGAGCGCATTCGTTTCCCCAAGATTCGGGTGATCGATGCGGATGGACAGCAGTTGGGGATCATGACCCCAAAAGAGGCTCTGCGCCTTGCGGAAGAACGGGAGTTGGATTTAGTCTTGGTGAGCGATAAGGCTGATCCACCTGTGTGCCGCATCATGGACTACGGTAAATACAAGTTTGAGCAGGAGAAGAAGGCCAAGGAAGCCCGCAAAAAGCAGCACACTGTAGAGGTGAAGGAAGTTAAGATGCGCTACAAAATTGAAGAACATGATTATCAGGTGCGCATTAGTCAGGCGGAGCGGTTTCTCAAGGATGGGGATAAGGTGAAGGCAACTATCATGTTTCGGGGCAGGGAGAGTCAGCACGCCCATCTGGCTAAAGAACTCCTAGACCGCATGGCTAAGGATTTGGAGGCGATCGCTGAGGTACAGCAACCCCCCAAGAATGACGGCAAAAATATGACTATGATCATGGCGCCCAAAAAATAAATGCTGGAACTACAGGCTTTTTTGTTGGGGGCGTGTATTGGCAGTTTTATCAATGTGGTGGTTTATCGCGTGCCTGCAGGTCTGTCGATCGTCCATCCCCCTTCCCGCTGTCCCCACTGCCTCACGCCCCTGCGGTGGTGGCAGAATCTACCGATCTTGGGCTGGTGGCTCATAGGCGGTAAATGTTTTTACTGTAAAGCACCTGTCTCATGGCGATATCCAGCCATCGAGCTTTTGACTGCCCTGCTGTTCCTTGGCACAGCCCACTATTTTCGCATGGCCCATCCTGTGGCGATCCTCGGCTATTGCGCTTTCTTGGGCTGGCTATTGGCTTTGGCACTAATTGATCTCGATACAATGCTCTTACCTGATAGTCTGACCCAATCGGGGTTAGTGGCAGGTCTGGGCTTTCATCTGGTGTGGGCTTGGGGGTTGGGGATCAATCCGGTTCTCAATCAGATTGCTCTACCAGCCCAAGGGGTGTTATTTGCGGTGGGGGGCGCAGTGGTGGGTATTTGGCTATTGGACATTGTGCGTGGGCTGGGCTCGTGGCTGTTGGGGGTGGAAGCCATGGGGGCGGGCGATCCCCGTCTGTTGGCAATGATCGGGGCATGGTTGGGCTGGCAGAGGGTTGTGGTAGTGGTATTCTTAGCCTCAGGGATCGGGCTAGGGATGGCTCTGGTGATGAGACTGGGGCGGGGTCAAGCTTTTCCCTTCGGCCCTAGCTTGGCTCTGGCAGGGGGAATCACCTTATTCATGGGCACAGATATTTTACAGATGTATCTGCGGTGGTTCAGCCTTTAGTTGATCTAGTTCCGCTCACTAAGCGCTCCGCTACACTTGAAGCAACACTACTTTTATAAAAGTTATAAAAGGATGAACATATGTTTGTTTATTCTGGCTAGCCGTTTGTCTTCTCTTGCTTATTGTGTGTGCACGGCTGGGTTCATAGTGGCTACCAGCGATCTCTACAGACATTTGACAGCAGTGATGGCTTTATTCTGCCCAGTCGCAACATTGCCTGCTTTAGCTTTAGTCAATCGGCAAGTCAATTTCTGCGGTGTGAAATCAGCAGTGTGGACTCCAACCCATGCCCCCTCAGCCAAGTTCTTGCCAATTTGACTGGGGTGCAGTTTTTTTACTGACCAGGGCTCCCAGAAAACCCCAAGTTCTCTGTATCAGTGATACCATCTACTCCCCCGCCTATCTAACCCTCGATTATGGTAAAACTTGGCGCAAAAACGGCTTTAGTTGCAAAGCAATCGTAAAGGTTTGACCTGCACCAATGGCAAAGGTAATGGCTTTTTCATCAACCGTGCAGAAGGGAGAGCATTTTAATCCCCTGCCATCAACAACCAAACTAACAGCAAAGACTATTAGATTGGTATGCAGGGAGGTAAAAAAAGAAAGGATTGAGGCTAGCTGGGAAACATTTATAGAGCTGTTTTCTCGTCCTGAGTATGCTAAATGCAGAGTTTATTACTATCGGGGGGGTATTATCTAGAAATGGGTGTAGGTGCAAATCATGGTTTGACTGAACAAACTAATAGTTTTTCTAGTTGATTTCTATGCCAACTGTAGTTACAGAAAAGTAGGCCTAAGAGAATGCCAACCCGATCTTTCTTACTAGATTGGCGATCGCCTATATACCGCCAGATTTAGGAATGAAACGAATGCTGTATGAAGAGATAGGCAGTGGAGGATGTAAATGTCTCAATTTTTTAGCAACAAGTCATAGTTGAAAAACTATAAAGAGAGGCCAGTTCGGGTTAAGAAGTGCTGTCAGCCCCCTTGTCCCGAACTTGGATTAATTAGAATGAGAGGGGCTAGCGAAACGAATTTTCAGGTAGTCATCTTCCATTTTTGCCCCTGCTGGTTGGAGTAAAGACAAGGCTTGGGGCAGAACTAAGTTACGGCGATGATTGCCAATGCGGATGTTCAATTCATCTCCCGTCTTTGTAAGTTCAATATTTTGCTTGGGAATACCGGGGAGATACAAATCCAAACGATATTGATTGTTCTCTTCCACTACCCTGATCGTGTTCTCTTTGTAATAGACTTGAGTGGGGTCTTCCTCTGCATAGAGAGTATCTTTGAGGCGGTGCAGGGCAGGCAATCCACACATCTCTTCGGAGTATAGAGGTACTTTCTTCACAGGCAGGGGATGAAAATCAGTGAGAATTTGTTCGTAGTATTGTTTTTGGATATTTTTCCAAGTGATAAAGAAGGGGTCTTGCACCGTATCAGGAATCACCCGATTAGCAATCACCAGATCGGTAGCTACATTGTACAAACTTAAATAGGCATGGGCGCGCAGGGATTCATTGATCACCATCCGTTCAGGATTGGTTACCAGGCGCACTGTAGTAATGGAATTATCAGTGAGAATCTTCTCTAGGGCTTCCAGTTCTTGATAGAACTCATAGGGCGCATCCATCACTTCTTTGTTGGGCAGAGAGAAACCAGTGATTTTCTTGAAGATTGGTTCAAAAACGGGCGTAAATACCTGTGCCATTCCCTGTAGGGGCTTGTAGAACTTGCGCATATACCAGCCTGCCACCTCTGGCAGAGAGAGCAATCGCAAAGCCGTACCAGTAGGCGCCGAGTCGATGATCAATACATCGTAAACCCCTTCATCGTAGTGGCGTTTTACCCGCACCAAGCCGAAAATTTCATCCATCCCCGGTAAAATAGACAATTCTTCAGCTTGTACTCCTTCCAATCCCCTTGCCTGCAATACTTCACTGATGTATCTTTTCACTGCTCCCCAATTCCCTTCTAATTCCTTGAGGGCATCCAATTCCGCCGCCCACAGATTGGGCAGTACGGTAACGGGTTCATGTCCGAGGGGCACAGCCAAACTATCCGCCAAGGAATGGGCTGGATCGGTACTGAGCACCAGGGTTTTATACCCCAGTTCGGCACATCTTAAGCCTGTAGCGGCAGCAACCGAAGTTTTGCCCACCCCGCCCTTCCCTGTCATCAAAATAATGCGCATAGCTTAGCCCTAATTTTCTGTTCTATGATAGCTCAGCAATCCATGCTTAGGGGCAATCACCAGTGATAGGAGAAAGATTATGGTTTGGAGGAGGACAATACACCCCCCTGTGGAGGCATCTAGATAGTAGCTGAGGTATGTGCCCCCTAGGCTAGCACCTACCCCCAACCCCACTGACACCAGCATCATCTGCAGGAAGCGATCGCACCAGAGATAAGCTGTCGCTCCGGGGGTAATCAGCATGGCAATCACTAAAATCACCCCCACCGTTTGCAGTGCCGCCACGATCGTCAGGGACAACAGCACCAGCAGTAGATAGTACAAAAAGTTTACATTCAGCCCAATCCCTTGGACATGGACAGGGTCAAAACAGAAGAGGAGCAAATCTCGGTGCAGCAGGAGAATGACAGTAGCAGTGATGCCGCTGGCGATCAGGGTTTGCCACAACTCAGAGTCAGGAATCCCCAAAGGGTTACCAAACAAGATGTGAGCTAAATCTACGCTAGTGGGCACCTTAGAGATCAAAACCAGTCCTAGGGCAAAAAAACCTGTAAACACCAACCCGATCGCCGTATCTTCTTTGATTCGGGTCTGCTGTTGGATAAAGCCAATCAACAACACTGCACCCACCCCAAACACAAACGCCCCGATCCCATAGGGGATGTTGAGGGCATAGGCTAAGACCACCCCAGGCAGTACCGAGTGGGAGACCGCATCCCCCATCAACGCCCAGCCCTTCAGAATCAAATAGCAAGACAGCAGGGCACATACCGCCCCCACTACCCCCGCCACTAGGATCGCCCTGACCATAAACGGGAATTGCAGGGGAGCTAACAACCAATCCCACATCTAGTCTTCGTGGTCTTCAAAGGGATCACTCAACTGCTTGGCAGGTGGCCCAAAAGCGGTGTAGATGGACACCAAAGTCAAGCAGATTACAAATGCGCCAATTGCTAGGGCAATAGAAAGGGCAGGACTAGAAACCGTTTCCATGAGTCAAAAAATTACTAGCTAGACTGTTCTAGTATAGTATCGGGATTAGTTTTCTGGTGGTATCTTAGTTGTATCTTAATGGAGAAATGCTGTCCTACCCACTTTTAACAGAGTTAAGCTACAATAAAGCCGTACTTTACAAAACTTAAGCCGTTATGACCGTTGCCTATCCCCGTAAATTCCGTAACCAACTGAGTGCCCAAGACATTCTCAATCAAGTGGTAAAACAGCGGGATATTCACATGGTTACTCTCAACCGCTATCGTTTCAATGAACAGCGCAGTTGTAAGGATTTGACTGACCTAATTGAACGGCTCAACGGTCAGCCCCGTGATTTAATTAAAGACTTATCCCATCATGTCCAAGATGAAGCCCGCCATGCCGCATGGCTCACCGATCTGCTCTATGAACTAGGCGAAGAACTGGGTACTCCCCCTGGCATTTCCTACATTGATGAATTTGAAAGGTTACTAGATTACAGTGCCGTAGATAACCCCGAAGATATGCTAATTGAGGCATTGGCGGCAATCAATGTTACGGAAAAAAGAGGTTGTGAATACTTCTCTGCTCATATCAAAGCTCTCAAAAATAGTGAGCAAACACCTGAGAATATAAAAATCAGAGAAACTATTGAGAAAATAATGCCTGAAGAGGCGGGACATGTGCGCTGGGGCAATCGTCGCCTTGCTGAGATTGCCAAACAGAGCCCTGAACATCACGCCAAGGTCCAGCAAGCTAAAACCAAATACAGCGCGATCGAGCAGGCGGCATTTGAAGCAGGTATGGACATTTTGGCAGGAGCAGAGTTCCGCAGAGTGAATAATCTTCTGAAGATTGCAGAAACTCTTCCCCTCTGGCAGAGACCCCAATACTTCTTTGAACACTTGCCTCAGACTCTCTTTGCCCCTGAACTCCAGAAAACCCGCCTAGAATTGATCCAAAGAGCATGGGAGCGCGATCCCAAGACTTTTATTGAACAGTTTATTCCCATGTTTTTCAGTGGCAACTTACAAACTGCCAAATCTAAGTAGCTACGATCGCTCCTTGTGAGCAGTAGCCAGGACTTCCGCAAAGGTAGTCAGAATAGTGGCATGGATGTTACTAGCGCCTTCCTTCTCTGTGAGGATCATTTCCTGGTGGCGCAGTGCCGTGATTGCCATCTCCCAAGGAAAAACAAAGAGGTGATAAGACTCAGGTGAGAGTCTATCCACATCCAAGTCTGGTTCAATAACCGCTCACGGATTTTCTCTAGCTCCTTTTTGTCATCTGTACTATTAGATTTGTTCCAGCAGGATGACAATTTCTAGATTGTAGCCATCAGTCCGATTCTTTTGGGCTTCACTAAAACGGGATTTCAAATTTAACCACAAAGATACGACAATGGTAACAACAGTGATGATCAGGGCAATTGGTTCAGCATTTTCTTGTAAGAAAGAAGGCTTTTCGGGATCGTAGTAGGCTTGGGCGCCTTCATGCAGAGGAATGCCCGAATTTTTATTACTCACCTGCGGAAAACTAATACTAGCACTGGGGGGATTGAGAGCAATTAAATCACTGCGATGTTCAAAGAGAATCATAGTTAATTCTCTATCTTTGTGAGTGTAAAGAATTGCCTACACACTGACTGTCGGCCAATCCCGATGGGGGATAGGGGGAGAGGCTGGGTAAGTGCCTCTGGGAATGACACCTGCTTCCAAATAGGGCGAGAGAATTTTCGCAGGATTTGTGCCCCTGTTTTTTGGAGAAATTCCCGCATGGACTGATTATTCAGGGCAGTCAAAGCTCTCTACTTCTTTTTTTCTCAAAAGCAGTCTTCGCTTGGGCAGTGGTCAATTCAGTAATTTGCATATCATTAGGGCGAATGCCATAGTGTTCCATCATGGGCCAGAAGGCTGAGTATGAACCACTGCCCTGCACTGGTGTAGCAAACTGCTTACCTTTCATGCTGGGCACTTCCTTAATTTTGCTCTCCTTCTGGAATACTTCTGCATAGAGAGAAGCGATACTGCGGGCGGAAGGTGGAGCAGGGCTATCAATCTGGGCGATCGCTAGCTGTACCTGTCCATTTTCCAGACGCTCTAGGTTTTCCCGTGAACCTGGCTATGACCTTGATCCGATTTCCACTACAGTTGCGATCGCCGATGCCAGTTTTTTGATCAGAGAGATTTTCATGGGATGCTCTTGAGATAATTCTTACTCGTATCCTATCCTATCTAAAACTGACGCCGAGAATAGAAATTTTGGGGAGAGGTTGTGCCAAGTGCAAACAACCAGCGCAAATACAAAGGTTGTCAATGTAACTGCAAACACTGTTAGGATTTCCTATAAAATGTAAAGAAACTTTACATTAACAGTGGTTATGCTTGGGGGTCGGTCTGTACTAGTGATTTTGCCCTTCTTTTTGTGGGGGACGGCGATGGTGGTGATGAAGAGCATTTTGCCAGCGATCGCGCCTCTATTCATGGCGGCAGTGCGGTTGTTGCCAGCGGGGTTGTTAGTCCTTTGGGCAGGCAAATTACAGGGGCGATCGCACCCCAATAATGGGGAGGCATGGTTTTGGATTTTATTGTTTGCCCTGGTAGATGGAACTTTCTTTCAAGGCTTGCTGGCAGAGGGACTCCAGCGGATCGATGCGGGCTTGGGTTCCCTGTTGATTGACTCCCAGCCTTTGGCGGTGGCACTACTAGCTACTTGGTTGTTTGGGGAACGCTTGACCCTGTGGGGCATTGGTGGGCTAGCGATCGGGCTGGTCGGCATTACTTTGATTGGTCTGCCTGCTGATTGGCTGGAGCAGTTGCGGGCTGGCACCCTCACAGGGTTTAGTTTGGGGGAATGGCTGATGCTGGGGTCAGCGTTATCTATGGCGGTGGGTACAATTTTGATCCGCCCAGTTACCCGCTACGCCGATCCAGTCATGGCAACGGGTTGGCACATGGTACTTGGTAGTTTGCCCCTGATTGTGTTGTCATGGCGCACAGAAAGTATTGATTGGCAAGGATTCACCTTAATTACTTGGTTGGGTTTGGTTTATATGAGTGTAATGGGCAGTGCGATCGCCTATGGGTTGTTTTTTTATTTTGCCTCTACGGGGAATTTAACTACTTTGAGTGCTTTAACTTTTTCTACACCTGTATTTGCGATCTTGTTTGGCAGGATATTTTTAGGTGAGCAATTGACCAGTGTGCAGTGGCTAGGTGTAACTCTAACCTTATGTAGTATTTACCTAGTAAACACACGGGGTTTATCTGCCCAGATGAGCATGGCATCACCGAAGGAATAGAAACGATATTGAGCTTGAATAGCAGCAGGGTAAACAGTTTCTAACAGAAACTTGCGTCCACCTGTTCCCAAAAAAGAACTAACTAACATCAACAAAGTAGATTTAGGCAGATGGAAATTAGTGATCAAACCATCTAAAACTCGCCATTGATAACTGGGATAGATCATTAAATCAGTTTTGCCATAATAGGCTTGATCTACTGCTGTTTCTAAGGCTCTAGCTGTAGTTGTCCCTACCCCGATTACTCTGCCCCCACTGGCTTTAGTGGTTTTAATTGCATTTATAACTGCCTCACTGACAGCGATCCATTCACTGTGCATATTGTGCTTGGTAATATCCTGCACTTCCACAGGACGAAAAGTGCCTAACCCCACATGTAGAGTAATAAAAGCCTGTCTGACCCCATAATTTTGTAACTCCGCTAATAGTTTCTCAGTAAAATGTAAACCTGCTGTAGGAGCGGCACATGAACCCCACACTTGGGCATAAACCGTTTGGTATTGATCAGGATGAGCTTGAGTGTTAATAATATAAGGTGGCAATGGAGTCTGACCGATTTGCATGAGAATTTCCCAGAAACTCTGGTGGGGACCATCTACAGTAAATTGCAGTTCGCGCACCCCAGATTCAAGATCGATATTCACCACTTTAGCCCGCATACCTGGAAAGATAATTTCTGCTCCCACAGTTAGTCTTTTCCCTGGTCTCACTAGGCATAACCAGCGATCCCTACTCAAATCTTCTAACAATAAAACTTCCACTTCTGCACCTGTAGTTTTTTGTCCATATAAACGCGCGGGGATCACTTTGCTGTCGTTGAATACTAATAAGTCCCCTGCCCGCAAATAATTGGCTAAGTTGTAAAAATAACTGTGCTCGAGCCTGCGATCGCTGTGCACCACCAATAGACGGGAGCTATCCCTCGGTACAGCCGGGTTCTGGGCGATCAACTCTGGCGGCAGGTAGTAGTTATAGGCCGCTACATCTAAGTCTAGGGGGTCAGCTCGGCACATAATTAACATAATTAAGAAATGTTAAAAAAAATAGAAATTAACGATTTAGTGCTATAAGGGTGGGTGAAATTTCCAGCCAATCCCTGCCACTCACTCCGCAGAGTATCTATGTATTTAAGCATTATGGTTAGACTTAGGGGAGGATTGACAGCGGGGAAAGTTCTGGAGCTAAGGTGGTGCAATTGATTTAATTAAAAACAAAGGAGTAGCTCAGATGCAATACCTGATGATGGATTTGCACCAGCGTTTTATTGGTGCTTTACAGCAAGATACACCCTTGGCGATCGGCGATATTTTACGGGTAGGGGATGCCAAGCGTTACAAGGTGGTGCGGGTAGATGCGATTCGCAATGCCCCCAACAAACCTGTCAAATCGGTAACTGTGATCCCGATCGTTTCTGCCAAAGCTAGCTAGACTCTAAAGTTGTCCTGAGTAGATACCTAGGGGCAGTTTGCCCCTTTTTTAAGGTACATTTTGCCAGTGGAGGCGGTAGAGTTGGATGGGGTTGGTTTTGCCTTTGAGGTAGGTGGGGGGCAGTTTTTCCAGGGGTAAATCGGTCATGAACATGCGATCGAGGCGATCGACGGTGCTCTGGGAGAGGAGAATTTCACCGCCTTTGGCTTCGTTACAGATGCGATTGGTCAAGTTAGTGGTGTCGCCGATGGTAGCATACTGAATCAATTGGGGGGAACCGATATTACCGGCGGCAACGATTCCCGAATGGATACCGATGTGAATCTGCAAGGGCAGGAATTGGGGGGGGATCGTGTGTTGCTTCTGCCAGAGTTGATTCAGTTCAATTAGAGCTTTTTGCATGGCAATACTGGCACGGAGGGCACGCTCCGCATCATCTGGTTTTTGGTAGGGCGCACCCCACACTGCCAGTAGGGCATCGCCGATGTATTTTTCCAAAGTGCCTTCATAGGGAAAAATAATATCCTCTACCATCACCGTGAAGTATTGATTGAGCATGGCAATCACTTGGCGGGGAGGCATGGCAGAGGAGAGTTCCGTAAAGTTGGTGATGTCCGCAAAGACAATGGTAACATCGCTCTCCACTATTTCAATATTATCTGCAGTCATTAGTTGCTGAATCACACTGCGGGGAAAGAAGCGGGCAAATTTGGCTTGGAGAATGGCGGCAGTGCGAATTTTTTCAGAAAGGAGAGCATTTTTGATCGCCACCGTAGCCTGCCCAGCGATCGCCGCCAGAAAATCTAAATCTTCTTCGGTATAGGCACTCACTTCGTTGATATTATCCACATAGAGGACACCAATGGCGCGATCGTTAATTTTCAGGGGGACACCCATAGAACCAGTGATAGCATGCATCACAATCGAGTCAGTTGTATCCATCTGGGGAAAACGACTATCCAGTTGGGGATTGTTGGAAATGATGGCATTGCCAGTTCTAAAGATGAAATTGACAATTCTTTGACTGTAGATGCGTTGATGGCGATCGGTATGGCGGGTTTTTACAGCTTTAGGCTCCAATAGACCAGTCTCAGGGTTCACAAGGAGAATTGCTCCCCGTTCTACTTCCATAATCTGAAAGAGGAGATCAAGGAGTTTGGCAAGGAGGGGTTCTAGTTCAGTCATTGCCCCTAGTTCTCGCCCTATTTGAAGGAGGATGTTCAGTTTGGCAAGATTGCGCTCTTCTAAAGTAATGGTAGAACGGAGTTTAATGGCTGAACCCGATCGCTGGGGGTTATCCTCGATCAGTTCTTTGATGTCAGTGATGTCATGTTGAATAGTTTTAATCACATCAAAATCACTTCTGATAGAAGTGTGCACATAGCGGGCAAAGAGTTCCCCAAACCGAATTTCATCCCCATCTTTGAGTTCACAGCGTTGGATGCGTAAATTATTGACAAAAGTACCGTTCCGACTGTCTTTGTCAATCAAAATCACCTTTTGTCCCTCAAGGATGATTTCAGCATGGTGGCGGGAGAGACTCAAATGGGAATTGCAGATGTGATTATCTGGGTGTCGCCCGATGGTGTTGTGTCCATGTTCCAAAGCATGAATTTCTTCTTTGCCGTCACTGTTGGTGATCACTAGGTAGGGCATAGTTCTAGAAATTGAACTGGGTGATCACATCTGTACCTGTAACCTGTACGCTCTGTTCTGCTAGGTTGGCAAGGGCCCGATCGCCAGTTACCACGAGGTTGTTGGCACGGCGCGTGTAGCGAATACTGCCGATGGCGGTAACTGTTTGGGCGGGGATCAGCCACTCCACCCGATCGGCACGCACAGTGGCTTGTTCCGTGCGCAGTTCAGCTTGGACTGAACCTTGCAGGTTGATTTTTTCCCCCTCCAGGAAGGCTTTACCTGTCTGGGCAGTGATGGTGAGGGTGCGACTGGGACTTTCTACAACAAAGGGATTGGGCAGGGTTACTGTGGCTGATGTCAAATCCCACTCTAAGCGATCGGTCTTCAGTTCTACATCTGTTTTTTCATCCCTCGCTACTACTGCCCCTGTGAGTAATATCTGTTGCCTTTTCGTGTTCCATTCGCCCTTAGTGGCGGTTAACTGTCGTTGTGCCTGCTCTTGACGCGCCGTAATCGGGTTCTCACTGAAAATCTTCTGCCCCTGCACATCCCAAGTAACAGCATCGCTGGTAACCCTAACTAGGGGCTGATCGGAATTACTGACCTGTTGCCCAATCTTGCCCGCAGTGGCGATCACATTCTGTTTGAGGGTATAACGGTTCTGGGTGGGACTGCCTTCCATTTCTGCCGCTGTAATCTTTAATTTTTCTTGCTCTTGCTGCAAGGTAATTTTGCCCTTGGCTCGGAGGCGGTCTTGTTGAGCACTCCATTGCAATTCTTTCGCCATGATATCAATCTTTTCCCGCAAAATCCTACCTCGGACATTGCCTCTAATCTGAATTTCTTGAGTGACCTGATTGAGTACCCCTGCTTCACCTTCCGCAATAATTATCACTTCTCCCCGTTCATAGAATTTGCCTCGCACCAATACAATGTCGGCAATGCGCTGGTCTTGACGATACTTGCCCTGTTTAGCTTCCACCTCCCAAATCAATCTCCCTTGATCATCAAACTCCCGCAGGGTCGCATTGATCAGCTCTGAACTGGCCTTAGTCTCTTGTTGCCGAGCAGAGGGGGTGGGCGGGCGGTTGGCAATTAGTCCAACAGAGAGGGCGATCGCACCCATCACTACTACACCTACCCATATCTGCCAGAAACTCTTACTTTCCATTACGCCGCCTCGTGTTGGAGTTCTAATTCATGCTCAGGCAAACTAGCTAATCGCTCCATGGTTCTGTCCAGCAACTCCAATCCTTGCGCCAAGGTCTCAATGGTACCCAATTCCCCCCTTAGGACGGCGGCACCGGGGAAACCTTTGGCATACCAAGTCATGTGTTTGCGGGCTTGATAAATGCCCGGTTGCCCCTTGTATTCATAGAGTCCAATCAGGTGGGATCGCGCCACCGCCAATCGCTGTAGGGGCGTGGGTTTGGACAATAATCTGCCCGTTTTCAAGAAATGGTCTATTTCCCCTGCCAGAAAAGGATAACCAAGGGTTCCCCGTGAACACATGACCCCATCTGCACCTGTCAATTCCAAGCACTTCACTGCCGCTTCTACGGAAAAAATGTCGCCATTGGCAATCACTGGAATAGAGAGAATTTGTTTCACTCTGGCGATCCATTCCCAGCGCGCCGCTCCATTGTAGCCCTGTGCCCTAGTCCGTCCATGCACTGTAATCATCTGTGCCCCTGCATCTTCCATTCTTTTGGCAAATTCCAAGATATTGATTTCTTGGTCATTCCAACCGATGCGAGTTTTCACTGTTACAGGTACATCCACCGCTTTGACCACCGTGCGCACGATCTGTTCTGCCAATTCAGGCTGACGCAGGAGAGAAGAGCCACCCCCATTCTTGGTGATTTTGTTCACAGGACAGCCCATGTTAATATCCACAGTGTCAGCCCCTTCTGCCACTGCTTTTTCCGCCGCTTCTGCCAAAAAATCGGGACGACAATCAAACAATTGAATACTAATGGGAGTTTCTTTTGCCCGATTCACCTCCATAATTTTGGGCAGTTCTTTTACATGGTGGAGACCTGTGGCATTGACCATCTCAGTGTAGAGCATAGACTGGGGCGCAAATTGTCGCACCAACCCCCGAAATACCATATCTGTTACCCCTGACAAGGGGGATTGCAATACTCTACTCTGCAAGGTGAACTTGCCGATATTCAGGGGGGCAGACATTCTGGCTTGTAATTCAGGCGTAAGTTGAACCATATTATTGCCCAAGCTACATTAGTCTATCTTAGCAGGAGAATCTCAAATAGTTATAGAATTTTACTCCCCTCTTCTGCCAGAGGAGTTAGAATCCTCTATTCATCTACCCAGGAGTAATTTCTCCATGGGAAAATCCCCTAAACTAGCAAAAGCTTGTGCTAAAGCCATAGGATCGCTCCAATTCCGCACAAAAGGTAAGACACCCAGTACAGGTACAGGTACTAGATTTTCAATCAGGGGGATCGGCGCAAATAACTCCCGGTCTAGATCGGGAGCTAACTGATTGAGAATGATACCTTGACAGTCAATTTGCAATAGGCGGGCAAGAGCAATATGGGCTGTAATTTGCGATAGACAACCCAGTCTGATCCCCCCACTAGATATAGCGGGAATCGGCCAATCTCTCGCTAAATCAGCTACTAGATATTCATTGGTGATTGGTGAACCCAACCCCCCCAAAGATTTTACTAAAACTAAATCCTATTTCTTTCTAAGTGCTTGATATTGATCTTGGATCAAATCTAGATCAATTGTTTTATTTTCTTTGACAGACGCGATCGGTGGGGCAAGGGGGTGTTCTAAGTAGATGGGGGTGATTTCATCTGGGGTTTGGCTCAAGGCAAAATTTGTAAATAAAACTCTCTATCGCCTACACCTGATTGAATCGACTTATAGATGGCTAACTTGTTTTCAGGATAAAATTGCTGGTAGTAACTAGCGATCCCACTGGTCAAAACTGTTTTACCTACACCTGTATCTGTCCCAGCGATAAATAGAGATTGTGCCATAGGATTATAAATTATCTTCTACCCAGTGATTTCTAATCTAACATTACCTTGGCTAAGGCAGTATTTGTCTGCCAAGCCACTACTAGGGAGAGCGGGGCAACAGTCCTATTCTAGCCCATGCTAGAGTTGCTACAATAAGGAAGAGTCCATAGTGCTTAACAACAGTGCAACCTACCGACCCCAATCAATTTACTGAAAAGGCTTGGGAAGCGATCGTCAAGTCCCAAGATGTGGCGCGCCGTTGGCAGAACCAACAGTTAGAAGCTGAGCATTTATTGATGGCAATCCTAGCACAGGAAGGCTTAGCCAAAACTATTCTCACTGCTTTGGGGATTGACATCAATCGCTGGCAGAGACAATTGGAAGAATTCGCTATGAGACAACCTAGAGTGAGTAAAGTAGAACAGTTATATCTAGGGCGCAGTCTGGAAACTTGGCTGGATCGAGCTGACAGCCAAAAGCAGAACTGGGGCGATCAGTTCATTTCTATTGACCACTTACTACTCACACTCTATGAAGATGAACGGATTGGTAAGAAGTTATGGAAAAATGCCAATTGCGATCGCGCCCAAATTGAAGCAGTCATTCGCAAGCTCAGAGGCAGTCAGACCATCACGGATCAGAATCCAGAGAGTAAGTTTGCAGTGCTAGAGAAGTATGGCAGAGATTTGACAGCTCAAGCCAAACTAGGCAAACTAGACCCTGTGATTGGTCGCGATGATGAAATTCGGCGAGTGATTCAGATTCTCTCTAGGCGCACTAAGAATAATCCTGTCTTGATTGGTGAGCCAGGTGTCGGCAAAACAGCGATCGCTGAAGGGCTAGCCCAGAGAATTGTCAGAGGAGATGTGCCTGCTTCTTTACAAAATCGCACGATTATCAATCTGGATATGGGTGCATTGATTGCAGGTGCGAAATATCGGGGTGAGTTTGAAGACCGCCTCAAAGCTGTACTGCAAGAAGTACTCCATGCTGAAGGGAAAATTATTCTTTTTATTGACGAACTCCATACAGTGGTGGGAGCAGGAGCAACCCAAGGCACAATGGATGCAAGCAATTTGTTGAAACCAATGCTGGCGCGGGGCGAACTGCGCTGTATTGGTGCAACTACCCTAGATGAGTATAGAAAATACATCGAAAAAGATGCCGCCTTAGCGAGGAGATTCCAAGAAGTGCTGGTGGATCAGCCCTCAGTGGAGGATACCATTTCCATTCTCAGGGGCTTGAAGGAAAGGTATGAAGTGCATCACGGCGTGAAGATTGCTGACTCTGCCTTGATCTCAGCAGCAGTTCTCTCCCACAGATACATCAGCGATCGCTTTCTACCAGACAAAGCGATTGACCTAGTGGATGAAGCGGCGGCAAAGTTGAAGATGGAAATTACTTCTAAGCCCACAGAATTGGATGAAATAGAACGAAGAATTTTACAGTTAAAGATGGAAGCACTATCTCTGTCTAGGGAGGATGAATTATTGGAACGTGTAGAAACGGAAGGGAAAGTAGTCTACAGAGCCACGGGCAAAGCAGTTGCCCAAGAGAGGTTAGCTAAAATCTCCCAAGAAATTGCAGAATTATCTACTAGACAAGCAGAATTGAATGCCCGTTGGCAGAAAGAGAAAGAAACTATTGAAAAGCTCCAAAGCTTGAAAGAACAAATCGATCAAGTCAAACAGCAGATTGAAAGTGCTGAGCGGGAATTTAACCTCAACCGTGCCGCCGAATTGAAGTATGGCAAACTCACTGAATTAGAAAAAGCTTTGGATGAAGCAGAAATGGAATTGAATAAGGCTCGTGCCGATGGTCTCTCTTTGTTTCGGGATCAAGTAACCGCCGATGATATAGCCGAGGTAGTCTCCCGCGCTACAGGCATTCCCATCAAAAATTTGTTGGAGTCAGAGCGACAAAAACTCCTCAGATTAGAGGCGCATCTCCACGATCGCATCATTGGGCAGAAAGAAGCTGTGAGTTCGGTAGCTTCAGCCATCAGGAGAGCAAGGGCAGGCATGAAAGACCCCAATCGCCCGATCGGTTCTTTTCTGTTTTTAGGTCCTACAGGTGTAGGCAAGACCGAACTAGCCAGAGCCCTAGCTCAATTACTATTTGATGATGAGAATGCAATGATTCGGATTGATATGTCCGAATACATGGAAAAGCATTCTATCTCCCGCCTGATCGGTGCCCCCCCTGGCTATGTAGGCTATGAAGAAGGCGGGCAATTATCAGAAGCGGTGCGCAGGCATCCTTATTCTGTAGTGCTCTTTGATGAAATAGAAAAAGCCCATAGCGATGTCTTCAATATTTTATTACAAGTGTTAGATGATGGCAGAATTACTGATAGTCAAGGGCGTACCATTGATTGTAAGAATACTGTGATTATTATGACTAGTAATTTAGGGAGTGAGCATATTTTAGATGTGGCAGGTGATGAAACCAAATATGAGCAAATGAGCGATCGCGTCATGGCTATTCTACGGCAAAACTTTCGTCCTGAATTTCTAAATCGGATTGATGAAATTGTCATCTTCCATGCGCTGACTAAAGCCCAGATTGCCCAAATTGCTGACTTGCAAATTCAACGCCTAGCCCAACGCCTTAAAGATCAACAAATTAGTTTAGTTTTAACAGACTCAGCCAAAAACTATTTAGCCGAAAAAGGTTATGAACCCGCTTTTGGGGCAAGACCACTGAAAAGAGTAATCCAAAAAGAGATTGAAAACCCGATCGCCACTTACTTGCTAGAAGGAAAATTCTTGGCTGGAGCAACCATTACCATCGATCTAGAGAATGAACAATTAACTTTTACTTAGAACCATTATTTACTGTATGTAACTACCAGTTTTTAAGAGAGTTTCAGGGGTGTGGGGGCAGCGCCTCCCTAAAAATTATTCTCATTTGAGACCCTGTTTTACTTATGAAGCTCCCTAAGTCTTGATATAATTAAGCGATAGTGATTTCGTTAATTTTATATGTCTAACCCTGCCACTGTCAAATACGATGCTTCTACCCTTGCAGTTTTGGAGGACTTGGAAGCCGTACGTACTCGCCCCGGGATGTACATCGGTTCTACAGGCACTAGGGGTTTGCATCACTTGGTCTATGAGATTGTGGACAACAGTGTAGATGAGGCACTGGCGGGCTACTGTAATCACATTCAAGTAGAACTCCTCAGCGATGGTTCAGTTGCAGTTACTGACAATGGGCGGGGCATTCCCACGGACATTCATCCCAAGACTGGCAAATCAGGTGTAGAAACGGTGATGACTGTTCTGCATGCAGGCGGAAAGTTTGGCGGTGGAGGCTACAAAGTGTCGGGCGGTCTGCATGGGGTGGGAGCTTCCGCTGTGAATTTTCTCTCTGAGTACATGGAAGTGACCGTGTGGCGGGATGGGAAAGAACATGCCATGCGTTTTGAACGAGGGATTCCCACTGCGCCCCTGTCTGCTAAGCCTGCTGATGATCCCAAGCGCAGAGGCACAAAAGTGAGGTTCAAACCTGACCCTCAAATTTTTACTACGGACACGAACTTTGATTATGATACTCTGGCGGGCAGACTGCGAGAATTAGCCTATTTGAATGCAGGTGTAAAAATTGAATTCAGCGATCGTCGCAGTGATAAACTCAAAAGTGAAGTCTATTTCTATGAAGGTGGCATCAAAGAATATGTGAGCTATATGACCAGAGAAAAAGAGCCACTCCACTCAGATATTATCTATGTACAGGGGGAGAAAGAGGGAGTGCAAGTAGAAGTAGCTCTACAATGGTGCGCTGATGCCTACAATGACAACATTTTAGGTTTTGCTAACAACATTCGCACCGTGGATGGGGGCACTCATTTAGAAGGGTTGAGGGCAGTCCTCACCCGCACTGTCAATAATATGGCACGGAAGTTGAAAAAGCTCAAAGACAGCGATCCCAACTTGGCAGGCGAGCACATTCGTGAGGGATTGACAGCAGTAATTTCCGTGAAAGTGCCCAACCCTGAATTTGAAGGACAGACTAAAACTAAACTGGGGAATCCTGAAGTGCGGGGGATCGTGGATTCTTTTGTCGGCGAAGTCTTGAGTGAGTATTTGGAATTCCATCCCACAGTAGCCACAGCTATTATTGACAAAGCGATCCAAGCCTACAATGCTGCCGAAGCCGCTCGCAAAGCCAGAGAACTAGTGCGGCGGAAGTCGGCTTTAGAGTCTTCCACTTTGCCCGGCAAATTAGCAGATTGTAGTTCCCGCGATCCGAGGGAGTCAGAAATTTTCATTGTGGAAGGAGATAGTGCAGGGGGAAGTGCAAAACAAGGCAGAGATAGGCATTTCCAAGCGATCCTGCCCCTGCGGGGGAAAGTCCTCAACATTGAAAAAGCTGAAGATAGCAAAATTTATAAGAATAATGAAATTCAAGCTCTAATCACCAGCCTGGGGCTAGGTATCAAAGGTGAGGAGTTCAAGGCTGAAAATCTCAGGTATCATAAAATTATTCTCCTCGCGGATGCGGATGTGGATGGAGCCCACATTAGAACTCTCCTATTGACTTTCTTCTATCGCTACCAGAGAGAATTAGTTGATCAGGGATTTATCTATATCGGTTGTCCTCCCCTGTATAAGATTGAACGGGGCAGACAGGTCTATTACTGTTACAGCGATCGGGAAAAAGAAGCGATCATCGCCAACTTTCCTGCCAACGCTAACTATACGATCCAGCGATTCAAAGGATTAGGGGAGATGATGCCCCAGCAGTTGTGGGAAACAACTATGAACCCCGCCACCCGCAAATTGAAACAAATCACAATCGAGGATGCCGCCGAAGCCGATCGCATCTTTACAATTTTGATGGGGGACAAAGTTGCCCCAAGAAGAGAATTTATTGAAACCTATGGCTCAAGATTGACACTGCAAGATTTGGATATCTGAAACCCCTTAACTAGCCAATTTTTGTCTGCTATCGTAGAATAGTCTCTGTGGTTTTACGGGTGGCTATGCCTGCACCTAGTTCATCTTTAAGAAATACTTTTGCCCGCTATGAGGCCCGCCGGCTGCAAGAACTGCTTCCCCCTGAATTGCAAGCGTGGGTCAAGGTGATGAATGCAGATGGTATTCGCCCACCGCTCATCACCTGCGAAGAAGCTGGCGGCGATGAAGTGGTGATTCTAATTGATATGGTGCGCTGGGAAAGGTACGCTGAAGACCAGAGGAATTTATTGTTTTGGCATGAGGTCGCCCGCATTCAGAATGACACCATCCCCAAGGATGGCTGGGAAGTGGCAGCACTGGCAGTTGGTCTAGGCGGGGCTGTGGGTGAACTGTGGGTGCAAAATGGTTTGCTGTTTACGGTGGCATTGGGTATCTGTGCGATCGCTGGTTTTCAACTATGGCGCAAGGGCACCAGTAAAAAAGATATCCGCAACCTCATAGAAGCCGACAAGGGAGCAATTAGACTGGCGATCCGCAATAACTATCCTGTGCCAGCGGCATATAAAAGTCTGGGCAGTGCCCTCAAACAGTTATTAAGCGAAACTAAGGGCAGACAGCGGGCAATTATTGAAAAACGCCTTGAAGCCCTTAGGCAAGAAGCGGCAAGGGCCAAGCGCGAGTACGAAAATCGTAACTTGTAGTGGTACTGGCTTTGCTTTAGGTGCAGGGAAGCGGGGTCGTAACTGCCTTTTTTCCCTTTCTCCCTAGGGGACAAGCACAGGTAAATTTTTGTAAAAATTAAATACTAAAAAGTCCCAATAGCAAAAACGTGGGCTTATTGACAGTAGCGAGTCAATAATCAATCGAGTTTTTGGTAATCTAGGATACAGTTATTGCGAAAAGTTGTTGTTTTCTACTGGGATTGGTCAATTTGACTTTTCAGAGCAGAGGCATAAGCTAGACCTAGAGTGAACAACTCACGGCAGGACTCAAGAATTAAGGAGGTAAAGGCTATGGCTACAATGCCCCTAGTGCAGTACAAGCAAATTGTACAGAATGTCTGACTCGCAATTGTCTCTAGCAGGTGCAACAACTACCCTGTACAGTGCTGTTACAGTTTCCGTCGGGCTAACTGCTACCTATGTGCAAGTTGGACTGCGTGATGCACGGTCGTTTGGATACACCAGTTTCAGTCTGTGAACGCTTTGTAGCGCTGAGTGCCGCCTAAAGAATTGAATTACTGTGGGTGGCACAGAATTGGATGACCCCTCTCCCCAGGAGAGTTTTTTCTTCATTAAAGGCTTGGGTTAGACATGTATGCAAGAGTTCTTCGCCTAAATTACTACCAGAGAAACTGGGGGGAAGGGCAGAAGCAGGCTATGATCGTCAGTTGAGTTTTCAGTTAGTTACATGACTGTCGCCGACCAAATTAGACAAATTCTCTATACTCGGCTGGGGGCTGAGTTGGTGCAGATCGAGGATGTTTCTGAACAGCACAAGCACCATCGGGAGGGAGGGAGTGGGCATTATCATTTGACGATCGTGGCGGCGCAGTTCCGCCATCAGTCTCTGCTCCAACAGCATCGCCTTGTGTACTCGGCTCTGTCGGATTTGATGGGTAGTACTATTCATGCTCTAGCTTTGGATACTTATACTGTGGAGGAGTGGCAGGCAATCACAAGAGAGGGGCTGACTCTGGCGGAATACAAAATGGTGTGCGATCGTCTCCAACGCCGACCGAATCCAGTGGAGTTGGGGATGTTTGGGGTGATGTGGTCGGAACACTGTTGCTACAAGCATTCCCGCCCTCTCCTGAAGCTGTTTCCCACTACTGGCGATCGCATTCTGGTCGGACCAGGGGAGAATGCGGGGGTGGTGAAAATTACGGATGAGATCGCTATTTGTTTCAAGATTGAGAGCCACAATCGCCCTTCGGCAGTAGAACCCTATCAGGGGGCGGCAACGGGGGTAGGGGGTATTCTCCGTGACATTTTTACTATGGGGGCAAGACCAGTAGCGATTCTCAATTCCCTCAGGTTTGGCAGATTGGAAGATAGTTGGGTCAGGCAGAGAGTGGCGGGGGTGGTGGCGGGGATCGCTGGCTATGGCAACTGTGTGGGTGTGCCGACCATTGGTGGGGAGGTATATTTTGAGGCGGTGTACGATCGCAACCCGCTGGTGAATGCGATGGCAATTGGAATTCTGGAAACTCCTCAAGTAGTGAAGTCTAAGGCGGTGGGCATCGGCAATCCTGTGCTGTATGTGGGGGCAACTACGGGCAGGGACGGGATCAAGGGGGCGAGTTTTGCCAGTGCGGAATTGAGTGATAAATCCCAACAAGACCGCCCAGCGGTGCAGGTGGGCGATCCCTTCATGGAGAAGCTGTTGATTGAAGCCTGTTTGGAGGCTTTTCAGACGGGGGCAGTGGTGGCGGCACAGGATATGGGGGCGGCGGGTTTGACCTGTGCTACCTCGGAGATGGCGGCAAGGGGTAAGGTGGGGATTCTGCTGGACTTGGATCAAATTCCCGCCCGCGATAGTGCCCTCACTCCCTATGAGTATATGCTCTCGGAATCCCAAGAGAGAATGCTATTCATCGCTCAACAGGGCAGGGAACAGGAGTTGATAGCTATTTTCCATAAATGGGGACTCCATGCAGTGGTGGCGGGAAGGGTGATCCCTGAACCAGTGGTGAGAATTTTCCATGGGGGTGCAGTGGTAGCAGAAGTACCTGCTCAGGCTCTGGCGGAAAATACACCAGTTTACACCCGCCCCCTCCCAGATACCCCAGAATATGTGCGCGCCGCATGGGCTGATGACCCCGATACTGCTTCTTATCCTCAAGATAGAGACCATCTGGTTGGGAGTTTATGCACTCTGTTGGCGACTCCCTCGATCGCTTCTAAGGCATGGATTTATCGCCAATATGACCACCAAGTGCAAAATAATACGGTGCTGTTGGCGGGACAGAGTTCTGCCCCTGTGATCCGTTTGCGCAGTCCCAACTATCCGATCGGGGAACTGGAGCCTGACAGGGCACCGACCTATGTGGGCTTGGCGGCAACGGTGGACTGTAATGCCCGCTATGTCTATCTCGATCCAGAGCGGGGGGCACAGTTAGCAGTGGCGGAGGCGGCACGGAATCTGGCCTGTGTGGGGGCTGAACCCTTGGCAGTAACTGATAATCTCAATTTTGGCAGTCCTGAACATGATACGGGTTATTGGCAGTTGGCACAGGCTTGTCGGGGCATTGCTGAGGCTTGCCGTGCCCTAGACACGCCTGTAACGGGCGGTAATGTATCGCTGTATAACGAGAGGATCAAACCTGATGGTACGACCCAAGCAATCTATCCCACTCCTGTGATTGGGATGGTGGGCTTAGTGCCTGATGTGCGCAGGGTGTGTGGTATTGGTTGGCAACAGGCGGGCGATCGTATCTATCTGCTGGGCACTTTGGTAACCTCCCTAGCGGGCAGTGAATATCTAGCAGTGATCCAAGGTAAAGTCTCAGGCAGACCGTTACCAGTGGATTTTGCCTTGGAAAGAAAAGTACAGTCAGTGTGCCGAGAAGGTATCAGACAGGGCTGGCTCAGATCAGCCCATGATTGCGCTGAAGGTGGTCTGGCAGTGGCTCTGTGTGAAGCTTCTATTACAGCCCAATTGGGGATCAGGGTAGAACTGCCCTCCGATCGCTCGGCTGTTCACACCCTGTTTGGGGAGGGGGCAAGCCGAATTATTGTATCTGCAAGTGCGGCATCCGCCCTAGCTTGGGAGGCTTATCTAGCTGAGGAGTTGGCAGGCCATTGGTGGTACATCGGCACTGTTACAGATGCCACCTGCCCACTGGAGATCAAAGTAGCCGATACCTACCTGTCCCTATCCCTCTCAGAGATCAGCGATCTTTACTACACTGCAATCCCTAAGTTACTAGGACTTCCCCTCTGAGCAGACGTTGGGAAGCAGTGATCACTTCCTCTTCTAGATAGGGCTTGGTGAAGTAGGCCTTCGCCCCCAGTTGAATTGCAGTCTGGCGGTGTTTGTCTGCACCCCGCGAGGTGAGCATCGCTACAGGAATGCGGGCAAGCCGTTCATCTTTTTGCAGAGCGGCTAACAACTGCATCCCATCCATCCTCGGCATCTCAATATCGCAGAAGATCAGGTCGGCAGGGAAGCCACCCCGCAATTTTTCATAGGCTTCCTGCCCATCCCGTGCCACTTCCACAAAATAGCCCACTTTGCTGAAGGTCGCTGACAGCATTTCCCGTACCACGATCGAGTCGTCCACCACTAATACCACTGGTTGCGATTCTTGAGTGGTCTCTTGGGGCGGTACCTCCAGTTTGAACTCTGGCATTTTCAGCTTGCCTGCCTTGAGGTCAAACAGTTCCTGCACATTCACAATCGAGATCACCCGTCCGTCCCCTAGTACGGTTGCACCAGCGATGCCAGGCGGTTTGGGAATCGGCGCTTCTAGCTGTTTGACCACAATTTCATACTCGCCGAGGAACTGATCCACCTGTAAACCGAGGAAGTTATTTTCACTGTCCCGCAGAACAATCACACATAGTTCATCAGTGTCTTGGGCATAGGGTGTGCCAGCACGGGCAGCTAGACCACTGAGTTTGCGATTGAACTGCAGTAGTTCCGAGAGGGGCTGGAAGGGCAGGAGAGTATCTTGCCAGAGGATACAATCTTGTCCCAGATTGTTCTGTACCACTTGACTGCGGGGCAGTTCCACCATATCCTCAAACCCGTCAATGGGAATGGCCAAGCGCACCCGATCCACCACGCAAAAGATCGCTTTGGAAATACTTAAAGTCAAGGGTAAGCGAATCGTAAACTGGGTGCCTTTCCCTACTTCCGATTCAATGTAAATGCTCCCTTTGATGTTGTCCAAACAGCTCTTCACCACATCCAAGCCTACACCCCGCCCCGCAAACTGGTCTGCCATGTCCCTAGTGCTGAACCCAGGCATAAACAACAGTTCATAAACTTCATTGGGACTCATCCGCTCTACTTCTTCGCGGGTCTTCAGCCCTTTCTTCACTGCTTTCTCTTTCACCTTGTCGGGGTTGATGCCGCCGCCGTCATCCCGCACTGTGATCATAGTTTGGTTGCCCTGGTGGTAGGCTTTGACCTCGATCGTCCCATGTCTGGGCTTGCCTAGTCTCTCCCGTTCATCGGGCGGTTCTAACCCGTGATCCACCGCATTGTTCACCAAGTGGGTCATGGGGTCAGTCAGTTGCTCCAAAATTGATTTATCAATCAGGGTATCGCCGCCAATAACCACTAGTTCAGCCTGCTTGCCACTCTTTACCGCCCGATCCCGCACCCCCCTAGGCAGACGATCTGCCAAGTTGGAGAAGGGTACCATGCGCGACTGTTTCAGGTCATCTTGGATTTGGGAGGCGATCCGTCCCAACTCTCTGGTAACCTGCTCAGTTTCTGTAATCACAAACTCAATATCAGAAGCCGATTCTTTGATTTTCACAATCAATTCAATGATCTCTTGGGAGAGAATGTGGAAAGTATTGTAGCGGTCAAACTCAATATCTTCAAAGGTCTGAGTAATGTCGCTGACATCAATGGCACTGATGCCACCCCTAGCTAGGGCAGTAAAGGTCTGATTGCGACTGCGCCCTACGGCTACTGAGCTTTCCAACAGGGAGCGATCGTACTGGTCGCGCATCTTCTGGGACACATCACTCAATTGACTCACCCGATCCAAGAGTGTCCGCAGGAAGTTTTGCAGTCGTTCCTGATCCTGTCCCAGCAGGTTACGGTTCACCACCAGTTCCCCGACGAGGTTGTTCAAACTGTCTAGGTACTTCACATCTACCCGCACATTGTTCACCTTGAGGGGCTGGGACTTAGCAGGTTTATTCAAATTGAGGGGCGCGGGTGCAGGTTGAGGCTTCGGAGCCACAGGGGCAGGACTGCTAGTCAGGGCGGATTCTAGGCTCGCCAGCAATTCCGTTTCCACATCGCTGGTGGCTGGTTCTAGGAGTGCTTCCAAATCTTGGAAGGTGGGTTCACCCAGCCCATCACTGACTAGGGCTTCCAACTCCGCAAACACTAGGGTAGTATCAGGCACACTCACCAAAGCTTCCAAAGCGGTAAGATCGGGAATCTCAGGCACATCCGCCAAGGGAGTCTGTGCCTCTACATTGAAGTTCAAATCGGTCAGGGGTTCAGCTGCGATCGCCCCTTCTTCCACTTCACCAAAGAAGGCAGATAATTCATCAATTTCCGATCGCTCAGGTACAGTGTCCTGCTGTAAATCAAGGACATCATCTAGGAGATTGAAATCAGTTACTGGTTGAGCAACGCTACCCAACTCCGTAAAAATGTCCTCCTCTGGTGCTTCCACCTCGGCAGAGACAAATAGACCCGCCTCTGGGTCTGCCAAGCCCAAGGAATCGCTCAGTTCTTCTGTACCAAACAGATCGTCCTCCCACTCACTGCTGAAGAGGTTCTCCAGTACCGGGACTACCTCAGCAATTTCAGGCACATCTGTAGCAGTTAGACTTGCATCACTGCTCGCCTCGTCAGTCGCTGCCAATTCAGTTAGGATCGCATCGGAACTACCCGTTGGATCGCTGTCTGTGGCGGTATCAATAAGGTCAGCACTGTCCTCTTCAACTACATCTAAAAAGGCATCTAAATCATCGCTCAGTGCAATTTCTGTGCCAATAGGAGCGAAGTCAGCACCGTGCTCTTCAACTGTTAAATCATCCGTGGTTACTTGCGCTAAAGCGATCCCACTGTCTACGTCATCTAGGGAATCCAAATCATCCGTTGGTATAGTTTCCGCTCCTATAGCCTTTTGCTCCTCAGCCGTATCTAAAAAGGCATCTAAATCATCCGCAGGACCTTGATCAAATGAAACACGGCTGTCTACTTCATCTAGTAGAGCATCCAAATTATCAATACTGGCGATCGCAGGCTCCAACTCCTCCATCTCTGTCAGCAGGTCTTGCACCTCTTCACTGTAGGTCTGGCTGGCTTCCATGCGCAGGATTATTTCGGTATCGTTGTCCTGCATATCCCCCCAAGCCGTATCCATATCTACATCATCTTGTTCAAACAGCTGAGCAAGGCTCTCCAGTTCAGTAGCCCCAATTTGGGGTGCATCGCTGGCTTGGGGGTCCGCTCCTTCGGCAGCTGTCCAGTCAAAATCCCTGTCCAACTCAGGTAGGGGTCTAGACCCTGCCAGATCGGCTAGAGGCAGAAGTCCATCGGTGTCCAGTTCTTCAATGCCAGCTAAGGGAACAGTACTGAAGATATTGCTGGTTTCTTCATCCCTAGGCGTATCGTAGCTCTCTGGGGTCAATAATTCTTGCAAAGCAGGGGAAGATTGCACTTCTTCGCCTCTGCCTGCTAATACCAGTTCAGCGGCACGCTCCAAATTTTCAGGCAGTACAGTAGCCAATATCTCAAAACTGTTAAAGGGGTTGTTGATTACTTCCCGCACCGAGGTAATTAGCCCCATCCATTTCTCTACCTGTAGGTATTCACCCCATTGGTACAGTTCATCACAGATGCGCAAGAGGCTCTCTACTCCTTCTTCGGTGCGTGGGTAGGCAAGGTGGGTGTGCAGTTCGCTCAGTGCCGCCTGTACTACACTGGCAAACTGTTCTATCGGGCTAAGGCTTACTTCGCTGGGTTCGGGGGCTTGCAGGAGTTCGTGCAGATGTGCCCCCAACTTGTCCATGGTGATCGTGCCTGACTCGATCGCCGCCTTAGACATCTCTGGCGGTATCTCAAAGTTGGTCTCCAGTTTCTTGAGTAACTGGGGCAGGTAGGCATACCCCTCTAGGAATAAATCCACCAGTTGGCGATCGGGGACTAGGTGCTGATTTTCTTTGATCACCTTGAAAAAGTCTTCTAGGTAGTAAGCCAAGAACCGTACTGGCTCCACCCCCAACATAGCCGCCCCGCCTTTAATCGAGTGGGCCGCCCGATACATTTCATGAATGGCTTCCTTATCCTTGACCGTCTGGCTAAAGTCCTGCAAACCCTTGTAGATCGTCTCCAAGTGTTCTTTGGCTTCTTCAATAAAGTAGCCGATGATCCTTTGTTGTTGGGGGTCGATCGCCATGGTGGTTACCTCACTGACTAGGTACTAGTGCTTACCTGTAGATTCTACACGGAATCTCTCTACCGACTCCTGTAAACTGCGGGCTACGCTCACCAAGTTTTGCAGGGATTGGGACACCCGCTGGGATTCTTGGGAAGTCTCTTGGGCAGTCAATTCTACCGATTGCATCACCTGTGCCACCGTGCGGGATACTTCCGTTTGCTTGATCGTGTCTTCCGTAATTGAGCGCACCAAGCTATCAATCTTTTGCGACACCTGAATAATTTCTGTCAGGGCCTGCCGTGCCTGTTCTGCCCGCCTGGTCCCGTCAATCACCTGCTGGGTGCCTGTTTCCATTGCCTGTTGCACCACGCTGGTCTCACTCTGAATCTGTAAGACAATCTGCTCAATTTCCCGGGATGCCTTGGCGGCGCGATCCGCTAGCTGACGCACCTCATCCGCAACGATCGCAAACCCCCTGCCTGCTTCGCCCGCCCGTACCGCCTCCATACTGGCGTTCAGAGCCAATAGGTTCGTCCGTGAAGCAATGCTGGAGATCACACCCACGATTTTAGCGATCTCTTGGGAGGACTCCCCTAGCCGTTTCACCTTGCGGGTAGTTTCCGCTACCGTCTCCCGAATATCCAAAATACCTGCTACGGTGCGCTCCACCGCCTCCCCACCCCTTAAAGCCGCTTCCGAAGCACTCTTGGCTACCCTTTCGGCTTCCCTTGCACTCTCAGCTACCCGCTGAATTGACTCATTCATCATCTGGACTGAATTCAGGGTTACACTCAATTCCTCTGCCTGCCTTAGCGCATCCGCTGACAAGGCTCTAGCAAAACCTTCATTTTCCCGGGATGCCTCACTCACCTGCCGTGCTGCTGTTTTCACCTGTTGCACGATCTCCCGCAGGTTCTGGATGGTGAGGTTAAAGGCATCGGCTACTGCCCCCAACACATCAGCTGTAACCTCCGCTTGCACCGTCAAATCCCCCCTAGCTGCCCCTTCCACATCATCCAGCAGGCGAATCACTTGTCTTTGCATGTCTTCTTTAGCTTGTTCGGTCTCTTCAGCGCGGCGCTGTGCCTCTTGCACCGTGGCATTTAGTTTCTGGATCATCTGGTTAAAGCTAGCAGCCAACCTGCCCATCTCATCCCTAGAATAGACCGTAGCTTTGAGGTTGGTTTCCCCCCGCATCACCCCATCAAATTGCCCCTGGAGGTTAGAGACTGCCCGCTTTACCCCCTGTGCCGATCGCACCCCAAATAACCACGCCATCACCCCACTGACCAATACGCCCCCCAAGGCAATCGGCAGGACGGTCTGCACTAGCTTCCCTTTGTCAGTTTCGGTAATATTGGGGTTCAGGGAAGGATAGGTAAAGGTAAACCCTACCACCGCCACTGCCCCAATTAAGGTAGCTAAGCATGCAGTAAAACTGGCTTTGGAAACAAGGGGTAAATTGTCATAGCCTGCAAACAACCCGCCCTTATTCACTGGTTCGACCCTAAGGGGCACTGCCCCCGTAATACTGGCTTTGGCTTCAGTCCTCAGGCTATCCGCTGGTGCAGGTCTAGCTGGCTCGGACTGAACCGGCGCAGTAAAAGCACTAGCCGAGGCATGATCGATCGCCATCTGCGTAACCTCACCGAGGTCATCCATGGGGCTGGCAAAGGTGGTACCCCCCCCCTGCACCTCATCAAATTCATCAAAGTCATCCATGAAGACCACACCCCCCTCCAAGGGATCGGCGGCACTGCCATTGGCGGGGGCTTGCTTACTGGCTTCATCAAAATCTAAGTTGGCAGAGCGGGCGGTGGACTGCATAAAAGTCTGGCGACTCTCAGGGGCACTGGGCTGAGCCGCTGGTTCATCTAGGTCAAATTGGGCAGACGGGCTAGGAGCAGGTTCAGCGTTCATGCGCTCTTTGGCGGCAGCAATGCCACTGTAGGCACATTCCATAATTGATTTATCTTTGGTGAGGGACAGCACCGCCTCATACTCCCTAACCGACTCTTGAAAATTCTCCAAGGCAAGGTTGATATGCCCGTAGAGCAAACGATACATGGCTTCTTTTGGGCATTCCTGTACCAGTCCTTGCATGATACTGGCGGCTTCCCGATAGTTGTGCTGCATGTACGCCCTAGTTGCCTTGTCGTATGCGCTTTTGTGCTGAGCCGTGGGTGCCATTTGGTTTCTCCTAAAATTACTGCTCACCTATGCCGCCCATAGGGGTGCATTGATAATGTTCACCTGATCTAGTAGTTTAAGGGATGAACCATCCTCTAATAACCACTCTCCCTTGACAAAGGGAGCCATCCTGTCAGGTACAGAACGGGCTGGGACTAACTTTTGGGGACTGAGCCATGCCATACTCCCGATGCGCTCGATCGCCAATCCCATTACTGTCCCCTGATGCTCAGCCGCAATAATCGATACATCCGACATGACATTAAATGGAGGTGCGCCCAAAAACTGTCCTAGATCCCCCACCCACAACACCCTACCCCGGACATTGATAGTACCTAAAATCAGGGGCGACACATTGGGCACCGGGTTGATCCGATCGGAAGGATATTCCAACACTTCTCTGATTCCGATCGCTGGCAGAGCAAATTCTTCCCCAGAGGAGATATAAAATCGCAAGTGAAGTTCACCCTCTGGGGCTTCAATGGTTCCCTCTAGGTTGTTAGCGGCTGACTCGGCTTGGTAGGGATTAACCATGGCGGTGGGCAGTGCTGTCCTTAAAAGTTATGTTAGCCCCATTAGCACAAATGATCAAGTCTTAAATTTTAGCAAGTTACCTTAGGCAGTAAATCACCTGATCTTTTCCGACTTTTGGGGCAACAACTGCAGGTACTCGGCGATCGTGGGGGGGTAAATGAGATATTCTTGTTCATGGATACGGGCGTGTAGGGTCTGGGGTGTATCATCGGGCAGGACGGGCACGGCGGCTTGGGCGAGAATTTTGCCTTGATCGACGGCAGGGATCACCAGATGCACAGTACAACCGGTAATTTTGACCCCGTAGGCTAAAGCTTGTTCTACGGCATGGGCACCGGGGAAGCTGGGCAGTAAACTGGGATGAATGTTGAGGATGCGATCGGGATAGGCATTGATGAGCACGGGCGTAACAATGCGCATCCAGCCCGCCATGACCACTAGATCGACTTGGTACTGGTGTAGGACAGTCACGATGGCACGATCGTAGTCAGAGCGATCGGGGTAGTGCCGATGGTTGAGCAAAATGTGGGGAATACCCAACTGCTCAGCTCTGGTGCGGACATAGGCAGTGGGGTTGTTGTAGATCAATACGGCTATGTGGGCAGGGATCACCCCTTTGTCAATGGCTTGGGCGATCGCCGCAAAATTGCTACCGTTACCCGATGCCAAAACAGCTAGTCGCCAAGGATCAGACAATGCTTTTGAGGGATAGGAACGGTAACAATTCTAATCTTTTGTAATAACATTAGCGAGAGTTGCCAGTCAGTTGAGGTTGGGGGGTCCCAACCGAGATTGACAATCCTGACACTAGCTCAAACCTGGGGGGTTACCATGAGCCAAGATGCCACTACCCGCGAGGCGATTGCCCTGCTTCTGGATTTAGCGGCGAAGGGAGAGATTGACCCTTGGAATGTGGATGTAATCGCTGTCATCGATCGGTTTCTGGCACATTTGGAGTACCGCGAGGATTTGCAGGCATCGGGGCAGGCACTGCTATATGGGGCTATGCTGGTACAATTGAAAGCCAAGACCCTCGATCAAGCGGTGGCACTGCTGACTGAACCAGAACCAGCCACAGCCGACCAGACCACCAGTCTACCCACCCACCTGGAGCGGGTCTTACAACGCCGCCCCACCCACCCGCCCCCACCCACCCGCCCCGTTACCCTCAGCGAACTGATCGCCCAGATCGAGGAAATTGCCCAACTAGTTGCCCAGAAAACCAGCAAACCCAATCCCAGCCCCCTGCGCCAGAGCAAAGCTGCACGGCGGACTGCCATGCAAGCGATCGCCCAACTGGCACACAAGGAAAATCTCACCGAAACTGTAATTGCCCTAGAAGCCTATTTAGGGCGCCAGCCTGAGCAGGTTATAGATTTCACCACAATTGTCCACGCCTTAGGGGATCAAGTAGGGGTATTTTGGGGGTTACTACTACTATCTGCCCAAAATAAAGTCGAGCTGTGGCAGACAGAATTTTACGGCAAAATTTACCTCAAAGTAACTACAAACAGAGAGAAAAACAGCACAATAGTAGATTATTCCCCAGTGTGGCAGGAGGTTTCATGAAGAAAATTATCAAAAAACTGCTCCCCCTAGCAGGGGCATTTTATCTCACCTACACCTGCTTACCCAGCCTTGCCCAAGGTTATCGCCCCATTCCCTTGACCACAAAAGAAGTACAGGACACCCTCACCGATCAGGACATTCCCACTGGGCAGCGGGGTTTTGCCAAGGACTATCTAATCAGTCTGGACAAAGACGATCGCCTCGAGATTTCCGTAACCTCCGAAGCCTTTGATACAGTGGTGAGCCTGTTCAGAGATGGGGAGGTGATTGCCGAAAACGACGATGAAAACAGGGGCACCACCAATTCTCTGCTATTTGTGCGCATTCCCCAGAAAGGTGACTATGTGATTCGGGTACAGTCCTTTGGCGGGAGCAAAGGGGGTAAATTCACCCTCCGTGTTAACAAACTCCGCCCAGTCAACTAGTGGTATTTTAATAATCAATTCCTACTAGAGGCAGGCGGGATTAAGAGTTATCATGTAGCCATGCCAGATAAACAACATGTATGGATCTCTCCGACCTAGAGCAGCTCAAGCAGACTGCCACGGACCTAGAAATCCGCTGGGATTTTGCAGCCGCCAAAACTGCTTGGCAAAAAGTCCTAGCCCTCTCCCCCAGCGATCGGGATGCTCACCTTGCCCTCAAAAGAATCACTGCCTATCAACAACTAGAAGCGGATCGCCTCGCTACCATCAACCGTTTGCTTGCCGTAGGGGTTGCCCTCACCGACAGCAAAAATTTACTAGAACTGATGGAACTGATGCTTGCCGCCAGTCGCGAAATTACCCACAGCGACGCAGGCAGTATTTACATCATCGATCGCGGTGATCCCCACCACACCGTCGTGCGTTTTCTCATTGCCCAAAATGACTCCCAGCCCGATCGCACCCTCAGCGATTTTGCTGTACCCCTCAACAACCAGAGCCTAGTGGGCTATGTAGCCACCACTGGTGCAGTCTTGAATATCCCCGATGCCAAAACCATCCCCCCCACCGCCCCCTACCGCCACCATCCCACCTTTGACCAGGACATTGCCTACGAAACCCGCTCCGTTGTGGTAGTGCCCATGCAAAACAGCAAAGGGGAAATCATCGGCGTAGTCCAGCTCATCAATCGCAAAAGGGATCTCTCCGCCCGCCTCGGTCCCCACAACACCAGTGATCTAGTCCAGCCCTACAGCGAATGGGAAGTAGGGGTAGTCTGCTCCCTTGCCCACCAAGCCGCTCTCCTAATCGAGCGCAACCACTTTTTAGCAAATTACTACTTTGCTGAATAGGCGCCAATTCTCAGAAAAAACTAGATGGAAAAGCAAATACTATAGAGCAGTACGGAGATAATGTTGAGACAAGCCCAAAAGGCCCCACTGGCTTGGGGGCGAAGGTGAGTCGTGGCAGACTTTAATGCCCTAAAATGCCACAGTTAGTACCAGAATAGTAACTCAGCCAAGGGCATTCCAGCTTTCTTGAGCCTAAGTTTAGATCGTGCCCCAAATTCTGGCACCGCCAAGTTTGCCCCCTGCAAACAAATCAGCCACAGCGCCATAGAACTGGAGATAACTATTGACCATCTCAGTGCCATGGCGTTGCAAATAGATTGCTTGTTGCTCCTGAAATCTCTGGTATCTATTTGCCACCCACCATCGCCACAGGGGCGTAACATTCTCAAAATGAATATCCCGAAACCCTGCCTGCTCCAGTTGAGCGATGTATTCTGCTTGGGTGGGTAAATAGGGACAGGCGATCTCATGGGCGAGGGTGGATTGTTCAGCCTTAGTCAGTGGCTGTTGTTGAAAATAGTCCTCAATATAGAACCTCCCCCCTGCTTTGAGCACTTGGGCGCATCGCTGGAACAAGGTTTGGCGATCGGGAATGTGCAGAAATACCATCAGGGCAATCCAACCATCAAATTTTTGGCTATGCAGCGGGGACTCCACAAGAAAGTCGCCCTGATACAAATGCACCTGTCCAGCTAAACCCGTGCGATCGGTCAAAAATTTTCCCGCCTCATACAGTTGGGGCTGAAGTTCAATCCCTGTTACCCGCAGACCATATCGCCATGCCAAATAACGGGCTGTGCCCCCAATGCCCGCCCCAATGTCGAGGAGATGCGCCCCACTCTGCCAACCTGTCCTCTGCACCGCCACATCGATTGCCTCCGTACCGCAATAGTGATAGTGGTCAAACGGCACCAAATCGGGCACAGTCAGCACTGGTTTAGTAATTGCCGACAGTTCCCCCCACAACCGTGGCAAACGGTACTTATACATCCTTGCGATCCCAGACTCCAGCATACATGCCCCAGCACTGACCAAATAATATCTAACCACTTTTTGTCCTAAATCTAGAACTAGGACTTACGATCCCCTCAGTACATTTTTTCTGAAAATCAGGGTAAGTCCTATAGAATGTAAAGAATTGTTCTGCTATAATCTTGGCAACTTTAGCAGAGATGGTGCATGGCGGACAAAAAAGTACTAGTGATCGACGACAGCATCATGATCCGCAAGATGGTCAAAAGCATCTTAGCTGGTCGTTACGAGGTGATCGAGGCAAGTGATGGTAAATCGGGCATTGAAGCGGCAAAACAACATCAGCCCGATTTGATTTTGTTGGACTTTGTGATGCCCAAATACAACGGCTATCAAACTTTGCAGGCCATCCGCAAAATTCAAGGGCTGGAAAAAACCCCTGTAATCATGATTTCTGGTCTGCGGGATCAAGTAGCCGAACACATCCCTGAACCATTTGTGGGGTTTGAATTCCTAGAAAAACCTTTTGAGGCAGATGTTCTCATTGACCACATTGAGCGATTGTTGTTCAATACTGCTCCCACCCCACCAGTGCCCCAGCCTGTCTCAGCCGCAGTCAAAGCCAAACCAACCACTAATGCAGGTTACGCGGCGATCCCTGCTCCAGCGGTAGCAGACAGCATGGAAACGGTCATGGAAGCTAGTCTGCCTCCCCAACAACCAGACTATCAGGCAGTGATCGCTAAAATCACTTCCACAGAAATGTTGCTGGTACAAGGGATCGAGAACCTGATCCAAAGGGAAGTAGTAGCAAGAATGACGGAAGTAGGCGACAAAGTGGACAGACACGAAGAACGATTCCAACGCCTAGAACAGATGCTAGAGAAAATTCTGCAATTGATAGAACACCAGAACAAGGGGCTAATGGTCATTCTGCGGGAAGTGCGCGCCCTCCAAGAAGCACAACATCACTAACCCTCAGAGGCAACATCTCCGCCGCGCTGGGGGATGGAAGAAATACTTTGAGACAAGTTCAAGCAAGGGGTCGTTAGGGGTGAGGATGATAAGCGGAATGTGAAGTCTACTAGATGACAGTACAGGCACATGAACAGGGACAGGTTGCTAGCAAGAAATTTTTGCTACCAATGGTTTACTAACAATTGAAACTTACAGTATAGTCAATTTAACCAAGAACGATATGGTCATTTTATGATTAGACTCTCGGAATAGAGGTGTACCTATCATGCCCTATAACTTGGAACTAGTATTCATGAAATTACTTAGACTTTACTGCGAAAGCTAGTGTCTATTCTTACTTGAGATGACTATAAATCCAGTGCCAAGACAGAAGATCTTCAAGGTCATGTTGCTATTGTCTTTTATGATGGGAACAGTGGGGTAGCATATCCTAGTCCTAGACATGCATGAATATCCTCAATTTGTAGATCAGGATAGTAGTCAGCGATAATCTCAGCGCAAAAAAGACCTTCACCTGCCAGTTCCAGAATGCTTTACACTGAAACACGAGTACCAGGAATACAAGGCTTGCCAAAGTGAATTTGGGGATCAACCGTAATTTTTTAATTTCAGGGTACAGTTGCGAAGAGGGGCTAACTCAACCGTTCTAATGTGCTAAAGCCTTTGAGTATTGCTATAGAGGCCTTGGGAGTGAGGACAAATAGTTTCAGTCGTCTTGGCAAGAGCAAAACCCTGTTTTTAATGGGAGAGAGACTGTAAGACTGAATCCTAGAGACAAATTTCAACCCGCCCAGAGTTGGGAGATATTCTTTTCCAAGCGATCGCTGGCTTCAGCAAAGACTTTCGCCTTATTTTCCAGAATTTCCCCTGGATGGAGTTCAAAAATTTTCGTGCAGAGGGTAATCCGATGACGGGATTGATCCACGTCCAAAATCACAGCAGTAATTTCTTCTCCCTCTTGGAATAATCTCTGCAAATCACTTACATATTTTTGACTAATTTCTTTGAGATGGAGCAGACCTGACAGACCATTGAAATCCACGAATACGCCAAAAGGACGGATGCTAGCAATTTTGCCTGTAATCAACTGTCCTTTGAATAGACCCGCAAATGCAGAAGTGCGCACGGCTTGGCGATGGGAGAGAATAACCCGATTGCGCTGTTCATCTAGATCGAGCACCACTACAGATAAACTCTTGCCAATTAAACTGTGGGGATCGGTGGCATCCACAAGGTGCGATCGGGGGATAAAGGCACGCAGTCCCCGCACTTCTGCCAATAAGCCGCCGTTATTCACACCCACTACCTTGCAATCAAACACCTGCATTTGTTCTTGATATTCTTTGAGCATTTCCCATGTGCGCATCACATACAACCGCTTCAGGGATAAACGGACTTCGCCGTCTTCATTCTGTTCTCTAATGATTAGGAATTCATGCACTGAATCTACAGGGAATCGCTTCACTAGTTCTTCAAAGGAAGATACAGGTGTTTCTTCTGGGGGTAAAAACGCCAGAGACTTAGCCCCAAT
Source organism: Pseudanabaenaceae cyanobacterium (assembly GCA_046295715.1). Taxonomy (GTDB): domain Bacteria; phylum Cyanobacteriota; class Cyanobacteriia; order Pseudanabaenales; family Pseudanabaenaceae; genus JBKBMU01. The sequence continues at coordinate 9,529 of JBKBMU010000002.1, read as the reverse complement.
GTCTATATAAGTGCCTTCATTGGTATGTTGCACGATCTTGCCTGAGACCACCTGCCCGACCGTAAAATGATAATCATGACTGTCAAGGGCAGAAGCGAAGTCATCACGGGAGAAACTGGGGATGTTTTTTTTGCTTGGCATGGAAGAACAACATACTGAAGAATAATTTACTTATACCATACTCACTAAGTGCGCTGAAAATCCTGCACACCCCCATCCGCTAGTCAGGTCAAAATTTTCAGGGTGCGATCGCAGGTAGTTTTCTGTCTTGATGGGTAAGATTAGCTTACGATCCCAATAATCCATTAGCCTCCCAAATCAGCGTAAGTCCTAACAACACAGAAATTTTGGGGGTGTGAGAGCAGTTTTTCACTACTGATTTTGTTTGGGGAGTAGGGGGAACTTCATGGGGTTTGCTCCCCTTTTCCCTGATGGGACAGTGTAGAGAGTTTTTTAGGTTGAAACCAAATTTTGGGAACAATTGCTCAGCCAGTATAATCTATAGCTCAGTTTTGGCAGAAGATAAATTATGTGGAAGAATATAGCGCTAGTATGGGTAGCAGTGGTGGCCACTGACAACTCTGCCATCTGGGCCCAGTCTGGTCTGCGTTTGCCTCAGGATAAACAAACTCCCAGTAAGACGATTATTATTGAGCGGGAAGCCCGTCCTGTCGTTCCCCCTCGTTCTGTCTTGGTATTCGATCCCAGAACAGGTGAGCCGATGCGGTTTCGGGTGGTAGTGCCGATCGCTACAGATCAGGATCTTGCCCGTATCCGCACAGTGATCCCCGATGCCTTCCGCAGTGTGCGTGATGGCAGACTAGTAGCGCAGATTGGTGCGTACAGCGATCGCCCCTCGGCAGATGCCCAAGCCCAGAAGGTGATCCCCCTCGGTTTTCAAGCGGTGATTATGGATTTTTAAGCTATGGGGCGGAATTTAGCAGCGATTGCCCTAGTCGCCCCCAGCAGTACTCATCCCCCCCCATTTATTGAAAACTGAATTTCCCTTGGCTAGTCAATATCACGGGCTGTTTTTACTGGGGGGACTCAGCCATCCCCACCTTTTCCACCTGCGAGTTGGATACTGCCAGACTGTTGAGTAGCGATCTTTACTGGCTAGGGAGCGACTGCTTGGGCTTGCTGAGCATTGCTCTCGGTTACCCAATGTTTGAGCCTACCACTCTGCTCATTATTTTAGGGGGCATGATTGGGGCAGTTTGCCCCTATTTGATGACTTGGTTCTGTACCCACAAATACAAATCTTTTTCCCCTATGGCACTCTCCTAGTTAATCTGCTAGGCAGTTTCCTGATTGGTTTTTTGGTCGGCCTAGATTCTTTGAGTATTTCTACTGACTGGCTCAACCGCATCACCATCAGCGGCTTGGGCGGATTTTTGCAATTATGAAGTGTAGCAAATGTTACAGTAAAATAAATGGCGGGTGGCTCTGGGCTATTAGCGCACCTGTGTTGGGTTTGACCTGCACTGAACTGGGCATTTGGTTGGGAGATGGATTTTAGATTTTCTTCAACTTTAGGGCAAAGATAGACTAGACCGCTACTCCAGTGATAGCCCCATAATAGAGTACATATGCTGATCCCAAGTAAAAGGGATCAGAAAAGTAAAGTTGTGTTAAGCTAATCACAAACCTCCATAAAAGTCATTTGTTTGAGGAAAAAAGTTATGACTATTGCTATCGGCAGAGCGCAGGAGGTCGAAAGGGGCTGGTTTGATGTCCTAGACGACTGGTTGAAGCGCGATCGGTTTGTATTTATCGGTTGGAGCGGTCTATTGCTGTTCCCTACCGCTTTTCTGGCTTTGGGTGGCTGGTTCACTGGTACTACCTTTGTAACTTCTTGGTACACCCACGGCTTGGCTTCCAGCTATCTCGAAGGTTGCAACTTCTTGACTGCGGCTGTATCCACCCCTGCCCTGAGCATGGGGCACTCCCTACTGTTGTTATGGGGGCCTGAAGCTCAAGGTGATTTCACCCGTTGGTGCCAAATTGGTGGTCTGTGGACATTCGTGGCTCTGCATGGGGCGTTTGGTCTGATTGGGTTCATGCTCAGACAGTTTGAGATCGCCCGTCTGGTGGGCATCCGTCCCTACAATGCGATCGCTTTCTCTGGCCCGATCGCCGTGTATGTCTCCGTGTTTTTGTTGTATCCCTTGGGGCAAGCGGGTTGGTTCTTTGCACCCAGCTTTGGCGTAGCTGGTATCTTCCGCTTTATTCTTTTCTTCCAAGGGTTCCACAACTGGACACTGAATCCCTTCCACATGATGGGCGTAGCGGGGATTCTCGGTGGGGCACTGTTGTGTGCGATCCACGGTGCCACTGTAGAAAATACCCTCTACAAAGATGGGGATACTGCTAACACCTTCATCGCTTTCACTCCCACCCAATCCGAAGAAACCTACTCCATGGTTACCGCTAACCGTTACTGGAGCCAAATCTTCGGGATCGCTTTCTCCAACAAGCGTTGGTTGCACTTCTTCATGTTGTTTGTGCCTGTAACTGGCTTGTGGACATCTTCCGTAGGCGTAGTCGGTCTGGCTCTCAACCTGCGCGCCTATGACTTCGTATCTCAAGAAATTCGTGCCGCTGAAGACCCTGAATTTGAGACCTTCTACACCAAGAACCTCTTGTTGAATGAAGGGATTAGGGCATGGATGGCTCCCCAAGACCAGCCTGCAGAGCGGTTTGTCTTCCCTGAAGAAGTTCTGCCTCGGGGTAATGCGCTGTAACTAAGGAACTAAATTCAACTGAGCCATTGACTATCGCCCTTTTGTTACACTGGCTGATAGTCAATGGTTAATCATATAACAACTGAATTTATAGCTTGGCACTTCCTATGACGACAACTATCAATTTCAACAACTTAGGGATTGGGGGCCGTAGCCTCGATACCACTGGTTTTGCCTGGTGGTCAGGCAATGCAAGGCTGATCAATCTCTCCGGTAAATTGCTGGGTGCCCATGTCGCCCATGCTGGCTTGATCGTGTTCTGGGCAGGGGCAATGACTCTATTTGAGTTGTCCCACTTTGTGCCTGAAAAACCCATGTATGAACAGGGGTTAATTCTTCTGCCCCACTTGGCAGCCCAGGGCTGGGGCGTAGGTCCTGGGGGTGAAGTCATTGATACCTATCCCTACTTTGTGGTTGGTGTCCTGCACTTGATTTCTTCCGCAGTGCTGGGATTTGGGGGTCTGTACCATGCCCTGCGCGGTCCTGAAGTGCTAGAAAATTACTCCTCCTTCTTTGGTTACGATTGGAAAGACAAAAACCAGATGACCAACATCCTTGGCTATCACTTGATCATCCTTGGTCTGGGTGCGTTCCTGTTGGTAGCTAAAGCGATGTTTTTTGGCGGCTTGTATGACACTTGGGCACCTGGTGGCGGGGATGTGCGCGTAGTTACCAACCCCACCCTCAATCCCTTGGTCATCTTTGGCTATGTCCTCAGTTCACCCTTTGGTGGCTCGGGCAATATGGTCAGCGTGAATAACCTAGAAGATGTAGTGGGTGGGCACATTTGGGTTGGCTTTATCTGCATTGCTGGGGGTATCTGGCACATTGCCACCAAGCCCTTCGGCTGGGCACGCCGTGCCTTCATCTGGTCGGGTGAAGCCTATCTCTCCTACAGTCTGGGGGCATTGTCCTTGATGGCATTCATTGCCACCTGCTTCGTCTGGTTCAACAACACTGTTTATCCCAGTGAGTTCTACGGACCGACTGGCTCTGAAGCCTCTCAGGCACAAGCCTTCACCTATCTAGTCAGAGACCAAAAGCTAGGGGCGAATGTGGCTACCTCTCAAGGCCCCACTGGCTTGGGTAAATATCTCATGCGCTCTCCCACTGGCGAAATCATCTTCGGTGGTGAAACCATGCGCTTCTGGGATGTGCGCGCCCCTTGGCTAGAACCCCTCAGAGGTCCCAATGGTCTAGACATTGACAAACTCAAGAACGATGTGCAACCTTGGCAGATTCGCCGTGCCGCTGAGTACATGACCCATGCTCCCTTGGGTTCTCTGAACTCTGTGGGCGGTGTGATCACTGAAATCAACTCTGTGAACTATGTATCGCCTCGTTCTTGGTTGGCTACTTCTCACTTTGTATTGTCCTTCTTCTTCTTAGTAGGACACCTCTGGCATGCTGGTCGCGCTCGTGCCGCCGCCGCTGGTTTTGAGAAGGGCATCAACCGCAAAACTGAGCCTGTACTCAAGATGGCTCCCATTGACAAGGTCAATGAATAATTTTCTCCTCTTCTAATTAATTAAATACTAAGTACTAAGTACTCAGTACAATGCCTCTCCCTTGGAGAGGTTTTTTATTTTGGAGAATACTATTGAGACAGACTCAAGGGATCGCAGGGTGTTTTCTCCCTGACTGCAGATGAGGGAGGAGCAGGGAGGTGGTATGTTATTAGGGGAAGAGTTTTCCTGGGAACAGAGAGCTACTCGTAATAAATCAATATAAATCAATGAAGATGTTGATACTAAAATCATAGACAAGGACTGAGGAAAATGATTTACTTACTCCCAAGTTGATGCTACTTACATTCAGCTACCAATAGTAATTACTAGTTAGTTAGTATATGAATTATCATGGCAAGTTAATTGTTCTGCTGGAGTTATTGGTACATTATCTTTGTGGAAGCGGTTAAGTTGTCAGCTATCACCAGTATCTTCTCTACATCAATTGTCTTTTTAGTGCAGTTAGAGATAAACCATCCCTCTATGAAGAAGGTTTCACTGCTTTTTTAGGCTTGCGGATACTGGCACTTTTTATTTTATGGATCTTGTCTTTGTTAGTTGAGTATTGGCTGGCTTTACGATTAGTCAAAGATCGCCCGCCTCCTGTGATCTAATCGCTAATTTGATATCATATGGCAAAAATTGAACAGTAACTAGCAGAAATTGAGCAAGTTTGTCCTGGGGTGCAGAGTAGTCCAGAATGGGATTGGGTATTTGCTGAAAGAATGGCTCATGTATGAGCAACTAATACACATTTATCGAGAGTACTGGGATGCCTAAAAACAAAAGAGTAAACTGCGGAGAGAAACCGCCCAAACCTGGGCTTTAGCACCAAGCTGAATTGTCAAGGTAGCAAACCCTTACAGCTTTTTGCTACAGTAATGATGGTTGATTAGGGTCAGTAAACTTGATAGAGCGCTATACCTTGCCCGAGATGGGGCAGTTGTGGACAGATGTACAAAAGTATCGATCGTGGTTGCAGGTGGAAATTGCCGTCTGCGAGGCACAGGCGGAGTTGGGCTACATTCCCGCCGAAGTAATTAGTCATATTAAAGACAAGGCTCAGTTTGATCCCCAGCGCATTGCCGAGATTGAAACCGAAGTGCGGCACGACGTAATTGCCTTTTTAACTAATGTGAATGAATATGTGGGTGAAGCGGGGCGATACATTCATTTAGGTTTAACTAGTTCAGATGTATTAGATACAGCATTGGCTCTGCAGATGGTGGCTAGCTTACAGGTATTACAAGCCAAAGTAGAGGAATTTATCCAAACTCTGCGCTACCAAGCACAACAATATCGCTATACCGTCATGGTGGGCAGAACCCATGGGGTGCATGCTGAGCCGATCACCTTTGGTTTCAAGTTGGCAGGTTGGTTGGCAGAAATGATGCGCCACCGCGATCGCCTAGTACAGTTGCAACAGCATATAGCCGTTGGCAAAATCTCCGGGGCAGTGGGGACCTACGCCCACATTGATCCCCGCATTGAGGCCTTGGCTTGCCAGAAATTGGGCTTGAAACCAGACTGTGCCTCTACCCAAGTGATTTCTCGGGATCGCCATGCAGAGTTTTTACAGGGCTTAGCCCTCTTGGGGGCATCGATCGAGCGTTTTGCCGTAGAAATTCGTAACTTACAGCGCACGGATGTATTAGAAGTAGAGGAATTTTTCAGTACTGGTCAGAAAGGCTCTTCTGCTATGCCCCACAAGCGCAACCCTGTGCGATCGGAACGGTTGACAGGCATTGCCAGACTGCTCAGAGGTTATGCCCATACCGCTCTGGAAAATGTCGCCCTCTGGCATGAACGGGATATTTCCCATAGTTCCGCAGAACGGGTAATTATTCCCGATGCCTGCATTTTAGCCCACTATATGTTAGTGGAAATCAATGACTTAGTGAAACATCTCCTAGTTCATACTCACAATATGGAACGGAACTTATATGTATATGGCGGAGTGATTTTCAGTCAGCAGGTACTGCTAGCATTGGTGCAGAAAGGTTTATCCCGGGAAGAGAGCTATGCGATCGTGCAGAAATGTGCCCATCAAGCATGGAACAAACCCGATGGTAACTTCCAAGCCCTGATTGCAGAAGAACCGAAAGTCAAAGAATTACTCACCCCCGCCGAACTAGAAAATTGTTTCCATGCCGAGCAACATCTCAAAAACTTAGAAGTGATTTATCAACGCTTAGGGATATGACCTGTCCTGTACCAGAAGAACAACTACCTATCAATCAATACCTTGAACTCAAGGAATCATGGTTTTTTGGGTGGGCAAGACAGGAAACTAAACAATTTTGGCAAACTAATCTAAAAATTTGGGCGCTCTGTTGGGTATTGAGCGCTCCCATCGCCAATGTCAGTTTTCGTCCCAGTCGTTATTTAGGAGAATTTTTATTGTGGTCAAGTATCGGCGCTACAGTATGTTTTTTATTAATCCTAGTGCGGCTCTATTTGGGTTGGTGGTATGTGCGCAATCGCCTCCTTAGTCCCCAAATAGTTTATGAAGAAACAGGCTGGTATGATGGGCAAATATGGCAAAAATCCCCTGCTGATGTAGTGCGTGAAAAGTTATTAGTAGAGCATGAAATAGCACCACAACTTCGGCGATTACAGTTCCTATTTGGCTGGATGATCCCATGGTTAGGCTTGGCTATGTTAGTTTGGCAGATACGAGATATCTTATGAAAGAAATTATTCAACTAATTGCTAGGAAAACTGGAATTAAAATCCCAGCTGAAGACCAACCTGCCCTACTGCAAAAAATTCGCCACCGCATCAAAACACTAGGTTTAAGCAATGAACAAGCTTACCTGCTCCTCCTATCCAGCCAGTCCCCAGCCAGTGATGCAGAATGGCAAAATTTGATTCCACTGATTACCATAGGTGAAAGCTACTTCCTGCGCGATCGCGGACAGATTAACTTAATCAGAGACCACATACTGCCAGACCTATATCAACGAAAGGGACAGGAAAAAAAACTAACTATACTCAGTGCGGGCTGTGCCACTGGGGAAGAAGCTTACTCCATTGCACTGGTTTTAAGAGAAACTCCCTGCCAGTGGCAAAATTGGCAAATTCAGGTCATTGGCATTGATCTGAACTCCGAATCAATTCACAAAGCTCAAAAGGGTGTGTATTCCGAATGGTCATTACGAGGCATAGAACAGTACTATCGCTCTATCTATTTCCGCAGGCATCCAAAAGGTTGGGAGTTAATCCCTAGTCTAAAAGAGCAAGTAAAATTCTACCAAGCCAATCTCATAACTAGTGATTTAGAGAGCTTAACAGGTGGCCTAGTTGATCTAATTATCTGCCGCAATGTATTTATCTATTTTGACACTGCTCAGATTACCACAGTAGTCCAAAAATTCATTAATTTGTTAGCAAGAGGTGGGTATTTACTGACAGGCCACACAGAACTCCAAGGACAGCCTCTCTATCCCTTAAAAACTATTAGTTATCCTGAATCAATTATCTATCAGCTACCCTCACAACCAATTTTTCAATTTGTGCATCAAGGACAGTCCAATCATCAATTACTAGAAATGGATACAGCCCCAAACACCAAAGGGATAAAGTCTCTACTGATCAACGCTAAATTCTATGCACAACAACAACAATACCAACTTAGTACCAAGATATGCTACCAAGTATTAGAACAAGACTACACCTGTATTGAAGCCCTTTATTTGTTAGCACATATTCAGCAAGCACAGGGATACATTGAGCAAGCTAGAGAATATTTGCGGCGGATTATTTTCCTTGCCCCCAATTATATTTCTGTATATTTTGACCTTATTGATTTGTATATCCAAGAGCAAGATCATTACCCTGCCTGCCAGCTCCTGCAGACTCTATTACCTATGGCTAATCATTTGTCTGCCTCTCATCAAGCTCGGCTAGCGTCTGTTCAACGAATTCTCCACAGAACTAATTCTACTTGACAGGAATAGATGTACATGCTAGCTTTTATAAAGCACTTTTAGTTTTAATACTTGGTGGTGTTTATGTATAAGGCTGAAGGGGGGGGCAGTCTCGTCAAAGTCCTATTAGATTTAGAACAAAGTCAATACACAGGCACAGTTAAGCTAGGCTGTGAAGGTACTAGTGGTAAACGTTTAGTATATTTCGGATTTTATCAATCTGGTCATCTCAATTTTGCCAGTTCCTATGTTCCAACTAATCGAGACCTGATCCATATCCTCGCTAGACATCTCAAGTTAGGTTACATTGATTCTTTGTTGGAATATGTCTCTCGTCGTGTAGATTTAGCACAAGATTCTGCCTATGAAGTTTTGAGCACGCTAGTGAGCACCAAAGCAGTACTCTGGGAAGACATTGAGAAAGTCTTTCGGCAAAAAGTAATCTCAGTATTAGAGCGATTAATGCCCCACACCTGTAAATTGGACTTAGAAGAAGACTTGAAATTGCAGATAGGATTTGGGCCGAATTGTTCGGGTTTTAGTGCGGCTACTCTGATTGAAGAACTGACTCAGCGGCAAGAACAATGGAAAAAGTTGATTCCCAGTATTAATTCTTTAGAAGATATACCAATTATTCGTGAAGGTGCTCTCCACAACATCACTCACCAACCCACCTTAACTCACTTACAAACATGGGTAGACGGCAAGCGCAGTATCGCAGATATTGCCGAGGCGTTGGATCAGAACCCCCTTGCCATAGCCTCTCTTTACTTCAATTGGTTGCAGGGAGGTTTAATTGAAATTGTTCGTCCCACTGCTGTTGATCCATGCCCAATTCAGTCTGTGCCTGTAATTTTAAGTGTGGATGACAGTCCCATAGTTCAATCTATGATCCGTAAATCCCTCCAACCAGATTATGAAGTGATTTGTGCAGACAGTGCCATGGAAGCTTTAGGCATTCTAAATCGTTGTCGTGTAGATTTGATTGTATTGGATGTAACTATGCCTGAAATCGACGGATTTGAGTTTTGTCGCACCATTCGTAAAATTAATAAATTTAAGAATATACCTGTAATTATGCTGACAGCTAAAGATGGCTTAATTGACCGCGCAAAAGGGCATTTATCAGGGACAAATCGCTATCTAACTAAGCCTATAAATAAAGAAGAGTTGATCAAGGTGATCAAAGAATATGTCTAGTTACTTGCAGATCGCACTAAAACATCATATATATGGCTTACCGATCGATCTGGTGGAAGAAATTTTACTACTACCAGAAATTACCCCTATTCCTGACAGCCCAAGCGATATTATAGGGATTGCTAATCTAAGAGGCAAAGCCTTACCT
>JBKBMU010000001.1:227516-267258 GCA_046295715.1 Pseudanabaenaceae cyanobacterium | reverse complement strand
CCAACTCAACGCAATAATCGGCAAGAAAATAAAGAAGTAAAGGCAGGTAAGATTCCTCAGAAATGGCAAGAAAACCATCATATTTTGCGACAAAAGGATAGAGATGCCCGTTGGACAAAGAAAAATGGTATTAGCTTTTATGGTTATAAAAATCATATCAATATCGATGTGAAATACGGTTTTATTCGTCATTATGTGGTCACGGATGCAGCGGTGCATGATTCGCGAGTTGTGAGTCAACTGATTGATATTGACGCTTCGGAGATATGGGCAGATAGTGCCTATCATAGTGCGGATTTAGAATGGACGTTAAAAAAGATTGGATTTACCAGTAACATTCATGAAAAAAGTTATCGAAACCGACCGCTAACGCCAGAGCAAACTGCAAATAATCGCAGCCGTTCTCGGGTGAGAGCCAAGGTAGAGCATGTGTTTGCTCAGTGGGTCATGCGACTCGGAGGGAAGTTGATGCGTTCCCTTGGTAAAGCCAGAATAGAAGTAGGAATTGGTTTGAAAAATCTGGCTTATAATTTCCTCCGTTATGCGTTTTGGGAGAATCAACATCAAATTGGATAGCAATTCTTTCTAAATGCCGACAAAAACTTGTAAAACTTATCTTTTTAGCTTCTCGTTACTACGAAAAGTTATTGTGTCTTTTCTCTCATCTCATTGATTGTATGAATAAATAGAGTTGCCCTTATGGCAAAACTCTAATTCGCCGTGTGTGGAACGGTCGGGTTCAGCCGCACGCGGAGCGTGTCAGCTGCAGCCCGTTGTTATCTCTCTCAAACTTCTGGCTTCTTCTCCCAGTGTTGTTTGACACGCTTGAAGTAGCCAGCCCTCTCTTGAATCTTCTCAATCTCTTTAGGGTAAAAATCAAGCATTATGTCACACAATTCAAGCATCCACTTCTTTCGGGAATAACCTTCGTTGACGCTAATGATACTGGCGTTCGCTATCTGTATTTGACCCCATCCCAGTGCCCCGATCGTCAAACAGTCCCATGCTAGAAACTCAATGGGAAGAAAGTATGCCCGTTTTACTCTTACCTTTGTCCCCTCGACGACATATTTGATAATCATTATGACAAAGTAATTTGTGTCATCTTCATAAAATCGTGCTAACCTCTCAACTGAGGTCAAGTTGGGCATGTTGAATTGGGTTTCTAGCCTGTGGGTCTTTACATCTACGACATAATAAAAACCATCCCTGTCACTAAATGCTAAGTCAGCCATTGCTCTTCGTGCAAACTGGGCTGAGTATTCAGCACACAAGTCACCAAGGAGTGATTGGAATTGTTCGGACAGTATTGTGTGAATCGCGTCACCGACAGCCCTTGTGCTCGCAGCCGTTCGAGTAGATAGGAAATCCGGTTGAGAGTTGATGAGTCTGACAATTGCCTCTTCTATGGTCTTGTACTTCCCAGTGTGGAAAATTTTACTCTTTTCATTTTATTATCCTTCTCTTGTTGTACCAAAAAGCGGTAAGATGCTTGATATAGCCCTTTTCCTTGATGTACATTTCTGATCTTGAAGAGAATTGCGCTCCCAGAAGATACCATCAGCGTAACCTTGTATAGACTTGTCGTGCTCCGCTATTGCTAGCCGCTTCTCGGCGAGGCAACAATATGTTAAGTCAACTTCAACACCAACGTATCTTCTTCCGAGCTTCTTTGCTGCGACAGAGGTTGTGCCAGAACCTAGGAATGGGTCAAAAACTAAGTCCCCAGGCCTAGAGCTTGCGAGGATAATTTTAGCCAAAAGTTTTTCTGGTTTCTGCGTTGGGTGATCAGTGTTTTCTGGCATTGACCAGAATGGTACTGTCAAGTCTGTCCAGATGTTTGATGGGTATGTCAGACGAAAGTTTCCAGTTTCAGTCTTCTCCCAGTCTTTCGGATTCCCTTTTGAATCAGTATAGGGGGCAATAACACGACGCTTAATTTTGACTGCCTCTACGTCGAAGAAGTACTCGTTTGAAACAGTACAAAACCAAATGTCTTCAGAACAGTTCTTCCAGTTTGCCTTAGCTCCTCTTCCCTTCTCGCGCTCCCACGTAATGCGATTTCGGACAACGAGATACTTTTCTGCGATAAGATGAACTGCCGAAGAGGAGCGCCAATCGGCACATATATAGACTGACGCCGTTGGCTTAAGTATCCGCAATAACTTAGGGAACCACGACTCGAACCATTCTCTGTATTCGTCAATTGCGCGCTCCTGAAATGTGCTGGAGTTAAAGGTCTTTGTCAGATTATACGGCGGGTCAATAAAGAGTAGGTCTACGAAAGCATCAGGAAAATAGTCAAGTGTTTCAAATAAGTCTTGATTAATTATCTTATTCTCAATATTCAATAACTCAACTTGCCCCGTTAGTCTCAGTAGATTTTTTTGATAGACCGCTATCTCGTCTGCCGAGAGCGTGATCGTTCTATTTCTGGGTGCTCTAAATTTATCTTCTCGTGCGTTCATCACGGAGTACTATTCTACAATCTCTGCTGAAACCAGTCACATCGAGCCCTTACCTCATGCAACAAGCGACATAACGGCTAAAATCAACCGCACTACGCCCTCAAATCATAGCCGCATATCTCATTTTTGTCGAGGTAGTGTCGGTTGCAGTGATTTGTTCTGCAGACGGGGCAGTGCCACCAATTAGCTTACGAAAAACTTTTATTCGCCGTCGGTAGAACGATCCAACTCACCCGCTGTCATTAGACTTTGGATACTCTTAACAAACTAGCATGCGGTCGGTTGCAGTGATTTGTTATGCTGTATAAATTTGTGCAACGATCGCTCCCCATTGCTACAAACCCAACAAGTATCTGAGCTTAATTTTTTTAGTATTCAATTATGAGCCGTTTTGTGCGCCCAGATTTACCTGATTTGATGATTACAGCTGACTTAGGGCAATTGAAGTGTTGAGAGACTAATTCAATCAGTTCCGTGTTGGCTTTACCATCTACTGGCGGGGATTTGAGTTGCGCCAGCCAAGTGCCATCAGGCATTTGCTCCAGTAAGGAGCGGTGGGCATTTGGTTTCACTTTAACTTGCAGAATGACTCCCATTAGCAACCTCTTGGATAAGATAGTTAGGCTATTCTTTGAGGAGAGATCAAGGTAAATTCACCTGTCAGTTTAGCAAAATAAAGCTCTACTTCTAGGTCTGGATAACGTTGCCGAATTTGTTCATAGGCTTGAGTCGGATATTGAGCATGAAAATTTTGCTCAGATGGAAGATCAACAAATTTTTCTTTACTAATACTGGCGTAGGCACCACAGTCTTGATGATCAATAATCACCACTTTCCTGATATTGTGCAATCGTTTCGATAAAGCCAGCTGATCCCAAAAGGTTTCTGCCTCCGCAGGATGGGGAAACCCAGCCAGAGCCAAGGATGCGCCAGCTAAGGCAACCCAATCATAGGATTGCTCTAAATGCTGACGAGATAAAAAAGATTGCTCTAAACCAACAAAGCGAAAGTCAATACAGGTGAGCACCAATGCCTGCGCTTGATGTTCATTAGCTTGGGCGGTTGGGGAAAACATTAAACCCACACTAGAAACCAGCCCAGTGGCCAATATACCCTCCAAAAAATGACGGCGAGTCGGCAGACAACAAACACAAGAATTACTGCCATCAAGAGCACGAGGTTTAGTCATAGATTCATTTGCCTCTTAACTTTTAGATTTAGACCTTGATTTTCTCAAGATTTTGATTTTCCTGCTGTATAGGTAACTGAGAACATAATTGAGATGTGACGAATTTGACCGCAGCATCCGTACTCTCAAAACAGTTCTCTTTGCCAATTTGATCGAGTAACCCTGTGCGTTCCAGAAGTTGCTTCACTTCCGGCTGTAAACCACTGAGAAAAAGCTTACAGCCCCGCCGTTTGAGGTCATGGTAAATATCTTCCAGCGCCACTAAACCAGTCGTGTCCATGCTAGGCACAAATCGCATCCGCAGAATCAGATAGCGCCCTGCCGGTTCGTCGCGCAGAAAAGTGACAAAGCGTTCGGCAGCGCCAAAAAACATCGGACCATCCACCCGATAAACCGCAATTTGTTTGCCCAACTCACTTACCCATACTCAAATCACTCATGCGTTTGATAAAGAGGGCACCAGCGGCAATTAAACCAACTTCCACAGCTAACACGAGATCAAAGCAAATAGTCACTGCCCACGTCAGGAGCATAACAGCAAAAAAGGAGAGATTTCTTTTGGAGAAAGACATGACTTAAGTTTTCAAGACGAAGTGATAGAAATGATTCCCGATAATGCGGTAGCGATAATGGATAGAGGATTTGCGAGCTGGAAGTTTCTAGACCAGTTATGTGAAGCGAACAAAGGGTTTGTTGTGGGCATCAGGAACAATCTAAGAACAGAGCTGAATCAGGACAGATACCGAGTGGTTCATTTTTGTGACATTGCCAGCAAGAGAGAGTTTCGACTAGCGACGAATCTCTGGAGTTTAACAGCTGAAGAAGTAGCTGAACTGTATCGGCAGCGGTGGGCGATTGAGAATCTATGGAAATTTCTGAAGATGCACTTGTCATTAGAGCGGTTGATTACGAAGAGTGTGAATGGGATAGTCAAGCAAATATACATGGTGTTGATTGCGTATTTAATTTTAGAGCTAGTAGATATTCCTGAATCCTTTGGGAGGAAACTGTTAGATAAGTTACGATATTTGCAACTAGAACTCAGCCGGCGATGTTCCATCGTGAATTGGAGCTTTGATTGACAGCCAGAGCTCCTTGATTTTTGTTGCAGGATTCAACACTTCTGGGCACAAAGCAGGATTGACAGTAGATTTACGACACCCCTTCTTCTGGTGGGTAACTGGTTGTGAAATGCTAGGACAGCTATTGCATGCTACATCTACACATGCTTTAACCTCTGCTGCCTTCATCCTTTAACTTTTTTGTATGGCTAGCTGAGTGTGCCAGTGATACCAGATCATTACCATCGCTAGGGTATCGAGGCTACAGTATTGTTTAAGTAACTGCACCCATTTACTGACTATTTCGGGTCGATCGCTCTTAGCACCGCAGATGATTTCTAAATAGGCAAGCATGGCTTCACTCCCATCCATGATTGTTACTTCCCGATCGTCTATCCACTGTTTAGGGAGAGAGGCATAGGGGCTAATCACCTCCCCATTCTCGATCTGAATGTAACTGGAGAAATAGGGATGTGTATGCAAATAACTGTTAGTTTTCCAGATAGCAGCGATCACCCATTTTAGGGAAGTTTTATATTTCATCAAGGGATGAAAATAGTAACTGCGGGTCAGGTTATCCATGTCAACAAATTTACCTTTCTGCACCAGTTGATCTAGTTTTCTGCTGATCGGGAGATGATGAGAGCCATAGATAGTAATTTGGCGTTGAATATCTTTGAGGACACTGAATTCATGGCTACCCCATGTCAAAATTGTGCCGACTGGTTCACCTGTAGGAGCTAGTTTTTCCCATAGGGATTGGACAAAATTCCAGTTAGGAAAGGGAGTATCGATATCGATCCAATCATCATGGACGGGATCGGCATTGGGACTGTCAATAGTATGACAACTCCATTGAAAAGCAACCTGCTCATTGGGGCGCAAACCTGCATCCCATGGAATAATTACTCGCGCAGTCTCAAAGTCAAGGAAATGGAGAGGATAGGTGAATTGACTGAGGATTTTCTTTAACTGGGGCGCAATCCATTCCCGATTCTTTTGGGTGTATTCAATCTGAATCAGTTGGCGGTGGCTATAGGTGGAATCGCTCAGCTCACCTAGGGGCACATCATACATACTGGCTTTGCCCTGTTGCACTAGTTCATTGACTAGGGGCTTACCGTTCAGGGTCATACGCCCTACTTGATAGAGGTCAAAAATATGGGGTTCTACTTGGGCGAGTTCACCCCAGCACTCCTGATAACCTGATTTGAACTCACAATCCCGACAGTGTTTACCTAATTGACTCACAGGACGGGGAAAACCTGCTAATAATTGCTGGATATAAATTTCAGCTTGGGTTTTGAGGCGGGGCATGACTGCCATCACTTCTGCATCCACGGGCACAAGGGAGAGAAAATGGGAGGCGCGCAGGGCCTGCACATCCCCTAAAAATTCTACTCGCTGATCGGGATAGATACGAAATTGACGCAGGCAGTGCTTAATCTGAGTAGTTTTATAGCGATCGGGCATCAAAAGGTAGGTATGAATTTCCCAATCAGGATAGAGTTCCATTAGGATCAACTTCTGCCAAGCAATATCTTCCATTACAGGTCGCCAGTCACTGTTCACTTCGCCCGTACGCTTACTGCGAAAAATATTTAATTTTCTATGAATGCCCAGTTCCGTGTTGGCTTTGCTATCAAAACTGCGATTCTTCACATGGATAATATCTACTTTCTGCTGTTGACGGCTGAGAATATCAATACAAGCAAATTTATAGTGAGCACAGGCACTGGCTTGGAAGAGTGTACCTGCCTTTGCTAACTTCTCTGAAGTATCTGCTACTCCCTCACAGAGTATCCCTTCAGGATAGAGTAATTGAGCAATCTTCTGGATTATGAGATAGCCATCGCTGAGGGATTTGCGATAGCTATCCAGATCGAGGGTCATGGGATAACCATGTTTTTTGTAATACAACTTCGTGGGACAACTGTAGGCAAGGCGCAGGTCTTGGGTAGTCAAATACTCCATACTACCGAGAAGCCAACTGCTCCATCGTTTCTCTAGTTTCAGGTTCTGCCGCTGGCTCGATCCCTTGGGGGGGGTCAGGGCGATTGCTGGAGCGGATCGCTAGCAGTATCTCCTTCACCACCACTGCCGTTGGTACAGCCACAATTACCCCCAACAGTCCGCCCACCCGCACCCCCGTCAAGAGGGCCACAAAGACCCAAAAGGGATTCAACCCCGTAAAACTGCCCAAGACCCTTGGAGCAATCAGGTTTTCCACAATCTGTTGCACTAGTACCGATCCCGCTAACACCTGCAAAGCTAAGCCAATATTTTGCAATGCCACCAACAAAGTAACCGTAGTGATCCCCACTGTCCCACCAAAGGGCACTAGTGCCATCAAACCCACCGTTAAGCCAAACAACAAACCAAAGGGCACTTTCAGCAGTAAATAGGTAGAAGTCAAGCCAAATGCCATGCACATCGCCAGCACAATCTGCCCAATAAAATAATTCTGAAAACTCTCCCGCAGAGTATCAGTAAAGGGCTTGCGCACTTTCTCAGGTAGCCAGTCCACAATGCTAGTCCACACTTCGTCGCTGTGCTGTAGCAAATAAAAAGTAAGAATAACTACCAGCAATACATCTAGCAAACGGACAACTGTAACTACAGTAAAGCTCACGGCTAGATTGACTGCCCTACCTGCGATCGCCTGTAGTTCAGACTTCAATTTATCGTTTACCTGTCCGATCAGACCATCTAGGCTAATGGGCCAGCCAAACTGATCTACATATTCATTGAGAGCCATCAACTGCCGTTGTCCCGAATCGATCAACTCAGGCAGGCGCGCCACCAACTGCTGGGCTTGACTGAGGGCAAGGGGCACAAGAGTAACCCCTGCCGCCAACAATAAAGTCAAAGAAAACAGAAAGACTAATAGTGCGGCTTGGGTGCGCTCTGCTCCCTGTTGCACCAACCAGCGCACAGGATAATTCAATAAAAAAGATAAGAGTGCCGCCACCAACAGGATGACAAACAATGACTCAAAATAACCAAAAATGGTGGACAATGCCCAGCCGTTTAGGACTAACAGGGGTGCGCCTAGGACGATCGCCAAAGTTTGTCCCGCAGGATTGAGGCTCTGCCACCACTTGACCACTGCCCAAGATGAAGACTTAGATTTTGATTCTGGCATGTACTCAGAGGATGAAACCCAGTTTCTATCCATCATACACTAGGGGGCTGTCTGTTTTTTCTTACCTTCATGGTCGTAGTAGTCGGGCTTAGTTACCTGTCTGGCACGAGCGATCGCAAGGGAGTTATCGGGCACATCTTCGGTGATCACTGACCCTGCCCCGATATTCACATTCGCCCCGATGGTTACGGGGGCACAGAGGACAGAGTTAGAGCCTGTTTTGGTGCGATCGCCAATTACAGTGTGATGTTTGCGAAAACCGTCATAGTTGGCAGTGATTGTACCTGCACCGATATTGACTTTACTGCCGATGGTGGCATCCCCCAAATAACTCAAATGAGCGGCATTGGTTTGCTGACCGATAGTAGTTTTTTTCAACTCCACAAAGTTGCCAATGCGACACTGAGCACCCACAAGGGATTGGTGGCGAATGTGGGCATAGGGACCGATTCTGCTCTGGGCTTGAATTTCACTATCAGTTACCACCGAATACATCACCGTACAGTGCTCATGGATAATGGAATTCTCAATCAGGGAGTTAGGGCCGATCACACTGCCCGTCTTAATTACAGTTTTGCCCCGCAGGTGGGTTTGGGGTTCTATGGTTACATTGGGAGCGAGTTCTACTGTTTCCTCAATGGTGATGGTTTCAGGCAGAATCATCGTTACACCTGCTTTCATCCATTTATAGCGAATCTGTTCTTGGAGAAAGGCATATGCCTGTGCCAATTGGTAGCGATCGTTGATCCCCATGCTTTCCCGCCAGTCGGCGAGGTCGTGGGCAATTACCGATCCCATCATGCCAAATACAGCCGTTAGGTAGTATTCCCCTTGGGCATTCTGGTTATCCAACCTAGGTAAAACCTCTGCCAAATCCCGCCAGCGAAAACAATAGGCACCCGTACTCACTCTCTGGTTGCGCAACTGGGCAGGGGTACAGTCTTTGTGTTCAATAATACTTTCCACTTCCAGTTGGGAATTACAAAAGACTCTGCCATAGCCTGTGGGATCGGGCATCAGAGCGGTGAGAATGGTAGCAGATACTTGGCGCTCTTGATGGATACGAATCAGGTCTTGAATACTCCTAGCAGAAAATAGAGGGGAATCGCCATTGAGTACCACTATATCCCCTTCATAGTCAGTAAGAATAGGTAACAACTGCTGGATGGCATGCCCTGTGCCCAATTGGGGCTGTTGTTCCACAAATTCCAAATCAGGAGCATCAGCTAACGCATTTCTAATCAGTTCCCCTTTATAGCCGATAATTACTATACTCTTCTGGATACCTGCTTGGCGGACAGTATCTAGGACACGCCCTAGCATTGGTTTACCCGCCAGAGGATAGAGCACCTTGGGCATATCTGCATACATGCGTGTGCCCTTGCCCGCCGCCAATACTGCCGCAATTACCATCTGCCACTCCTAGATGGACATAATTTCTTTTTCTTTGTCAGCAGTAATCTGCTCTACCTTTTTGATGTACTTCTCAGTCAGTTTCTCCACCTGTTCCTGCTGTTTCCGCGATTCATCTTCTGAAATCTCTTTATTTTTTTCCAGTTTGCGAATGGTATCAATGGCATCCCGCCGGATATTGCGCACACTCACTTTGCCTTCCTCTGCCAGTTTGGCTACCATTTTAGCTAATTCTTTGCGCCGTTCCGTAGTCAAAGGGGGAATGTTCAAGCGAATGGAACTGCCATCGTTGTTGGGGGTCAAACCCAAGTCTGATTCAGCGATCGCTCTTTCAATAGCTCCCAAGATACTGCGATCAAAGGGTTGAATCATCAAGGTAGAGGCATCAGGGGTAGAAATACTCGCCAAAGATTTCAGGGGTGTAGGTGTGCCATAGTATTCCACCTGAATCCGATCCAGCAGGGCAGCATTAGCCCGCCCTGTGCGCACCGTATTAAAGTTGCTCTGGGTGGCTTCGATCGCCTTTTGCATTTTGGTTTCCACTTCAGCTAACTTCACATTTACCTCCTACATAAGTACCGATCGCTTCTCCCATGATCGCACGCCGAATGTTTCCCTGCACACTCAAATCAAAGACAATGATCGGGATATTGTTCTCCCGACAGAGGGCAAAGGCAGTAGCATCCATCACCTTCAGGTCATTGGCGATGGCATGGTCAAAAGTAATACAAGTGTAGCGTTTGGCATGGGGATTGTGCTTGGGATCAGAATCATAGACCCCATCCACCCTAGTTGCCTTAAAAATCACCTCAGCGTTAATCTCTGCCCCCCGCAGTGCCGCCGTGGTATCCGTCGTAAAGAAGGGATTGCCCGAACCCGCCCCAAAAATTACCACTCGCTTATTTTCCAGATGGCGAATTGCCCGCCGCCGAATGTATGGCTCAGCTACTTCCTGCATAGCGATCGCCGTCATCACTCTAGTAGGTACCGGATTGGGTAAATTTTCCAGTGCATCCTGCAAGGTCAGAGCATTCATCACCGTAGCGATCATGCCAATATAGTCCGCTGTAGCCCGATCCATGCCCCTAGTTGCCCCATCAATGCCCCGAAAAATATTGCCCCCACCCACCACGATTGCCACTTCTACCCCTTGATTGACCACATCCGCAATCTCTTGGGCAATGGACTGCACCACTTGAGGATCAATGCCAAAACTGCGATCGCCCATTAGTGCTTCGCCACTGAGTTTGAGCAAAATGCGTTTATATTTGAGGTTGGTCATACAATTGTCCATTTATCCCTATGATTTATAGCACAGCAGGGCTAAAAATGAGACTGCACCCAGCTAGAATTGAAAACTAACACTCCTTGCCCGCCAGTTTTAGCTATGAACCAACAGACTTGGCTAGTTGTAATTCTGTTGCTGCTGAGCCTATCTAGCTTTAAGCCAACTGGGGCACAAATTAATTACCGTAGATACTGCAACTCTAGGTTTGGTTTTTGTGTAGATTACCTCAAAACTTTCCGCATCGATCCACCGCCTGCGAATGGAGATGGACGCAGATTTACTCATGGTAATTTGGAGATGATCGTCAGCGGTCGCTTCAATGTTTTCCAGCAAAACTTAGACTCAGTGCGTCGAGAAAGTATCTTTTGTGCCAATGGCATCCGACCAATTGTTACCTATCAATTTGTGGGCAAGAATTTTTTTGTAGTGTCTGGGTTTTGTGGCAACCAGATTTTTTACCGCAAGGTGTATGTAGGCAGAGAAAATATCAATTCTTTGTATTTCCAGTATCCTAAACATGATAAAAATCTGTATGATAGCTTAGTGACCCACATTGCTAATTCATTTCAAGCAGGTGAACTAGAGTAACTTGAGTTCGGGCTAAGAAAAGTGTTGCAAGCCAACCCCAACCCCTTTAGAGGGGAATAACCAGCATAAGTTCAGGTCAGAGTAAAGTTAAGCGCAACAGGATTACCCTAGGCTGGGAATATTTCATCCCTGTCGGCACTGGTTTGTAAACTGGTGAGATAGGTATCTAAATTTCGCATCACTTTGGAATACTTCCTAGGTCAAACACTTTTTGTACAGGAGGAGTAAAACTTGTCCGCCTTTATTTTTCATCATCTTACGGGCTTTGGCAAAGATGCGTAAACCTGCACTGGAAACAAATTCTAAACCTGATAAATCCAAAATCAGAGTGCTAGCTGGCTCTTGACTGTAGCCATTGATAAATTTATCCAATTGTGGCGAGGTGGTGGCATCTAAACACCAGTTAAAACTATCCTCAGGTTGCCTGTTTGGGGCATTTCGGGTCTAATCTTACTTATCTTATACTATCAGCTACTATCAGCGATCGCAGATAACAGTAAAGTTAAATCATCAGATTGTTCCACATCCTGAATAAATTCTCGATGTCCCTGCTCCACAACTTCAAGGGTTTGGATAGTAGTAGTAGTGGGCAAATGGTCTTTGAGGAGGCGCGTATCCGTAAAAAACTCCTCTTGGGGGTTCATGGCCTCAGTGAGGCCATGGGTATAGAGTAAAACAATATCACGGGGTTGCAAAGTGGTCTCAAATATGGGGAAGACATTATCAGCTCCCAATCCCAGGAGAATACCTGTTTCTAAAGGTAAAAATTCTACTGTGCAGTCTCTAATCAAAATTGGATTGTCATGCCCTGCACTGCTATATATAAAATTGCCTGTAGGCAATTTAAAATGCCACACAGTAGGGTAGCAAATAGGCACTCATCGTTGTTGTGGGCTAGTTCATAGTTAATCAGTTGTAACAAATGCTCGGTGTTTCTGATCTGCAAGGTCTTGGGGACCGTCCTAATCAGAGTAAGACAGCGGGATACCCTTGCCTGCCACATCCCCGATCGCTGCGATCAGGCGGTCAGGATCGAGCCAAAAGCAATCATAAAAATCGCCCCCCACTTTGGGGGCTGGTTGCAAAAAGCCACAAATGTCATAGCGATTATCCTGCGGTTTAGTCAGAGCAATTTTGGACAGAAGGGAGAGTTGAATTTGGCGGGCAATTTCTAGCTCGCTCTCAATTTTTTTGTGTTGGGCGGCAGTGGTTACCTGTAGTTCTTGGATATGAGTCTTCAAACTATCCCGCATATGGCTAAAGGACTCACCTAAAATCTGCAGTTCAGTGATTGGGCTATCCTGAATGGACTGGTCTAAATGGCCAATGGCAACTGAGCTTGGCGATGGGGCGGGCAATGTGTCTAGCCGTAATCACTCCGATACCTAGGGCGATAATCACTGCCGCCGCCGTCAGGAACAGAGTGTGTCTGAGGTTGGCTTGCACCCTTGCCCATGAACTCTGCTTCTGGCACCGCTAAAACGATCCACCAGCGCGATCACCTGCACAAATTGGTGTTCCCCCTTTAACTCAAAGTCTAATTTTTTGCTATCAGTGATGTTGGCAAAACTGCCAAACTCTGCTGACAAAAACTCAGAGGTGAGGCGAATTTTGGCACTGGGGGTGGCGCACCGTATCCCTTCGGTTCTGTGCCGGAACTAGCTACTAACCTGCCATCCCCTTCCACAATGAAGGCTGTACCTGAGCCGATTTTCAACTGTTGTAAAAAAGCATTCATCTCCTTGGGCAAATAGAAACCAGTAGCACACACCCCGATAAAGCGATTTTCATGGTCATACACCCCATAGCTGGCGGTAATTTGCAGAATGTTACAAGTGCGCCATGCCCTTTAGGGGTGTGGTAGACTGCTGAGGCAGTTAGCCTTACCTGTGTGCCATGTCTGAACTACCGCCCCCCATTTCCCCACGCCAGATGGATATGCTCCGTGCTGTTACTGCCATGGCATGGGCGGATGGGCAGCTAGAGCCAGACGAAATCAAGTTGATGTTAGCAGAGTTTGCTCGTCTGTTTGCTAAATCTCCAGAACAGGAAGAATCTCTCAAATCTCAATTGGAGGAATATTTGGGGCAGAATATTCCCTTAGAAGAAATTGTCCCCAGAATCCGACCGAACGATCGCCCCATTGTTGCCCAGTTAGCCTATCAAGTGATCGCTGTCAGTCGGCGGCAACCCAACGAACCAGCAATTAATCTAGAAGAAGCCGCCGCATGGCAGCGGCTGGTCCGTCTATTGCAACTCAGTGAGGAAGAAACCGGCGAGATTATCGGCTCTGGGATGAATGTCAGCCACGATCCCCATACCCTTGCCAGCAAAATTCATGAAATTTTGCTCAAACAGACCTAAAGATGGCATCTAACAGAAAATCTCAAGAAACTATACTGGCCGAGGGAGTGGAGATTATAACTGAATTACTAATAAAGAACTTGCTGAGCAGGGTGCGGATAGGGGTTTAGAGATCAATGGAAAGAACAGCGTTTGATGCCACAATTAGTATGGCTCAACCAATGACTACACAAGCTTTACCTCAATCACTAAAGATGTCAATTTGAAAAATACAATGTGCCTCAATTTTGGCATAGAATTATGATTGTGGGTATAAGAGAATCACTAGGTAAATGGTTTAGAGTACCTGCGCCCACTCACCTAGAACAACTTATCTCTGTACAATCTGCTTGAGAAAAGCCTAATGCACCTAATAATCGCCTGTAGTTATTGAAACACATCAAATCTGCTGAAAGTACTTGGAATGCAGATATTCCTGCAGAGTTAGAACTAAATACCAAAAAGGCGAGAATGGGCAAATCTATCGTCGTCTATGCCTATAGGTCACTGGTAGTGGTGGCGGTGGTACTATGTTTATCACTACAGCGGACCTAGAGCTTTAACTAATTGTGAAAGGGCAAGATTACAAACTTTCATCGATGAGTTTATTTTTGTGGGCTCAAAAAACAAGTACCCAAAGGGTCTAGACTAGTTATTACAGCTATTCTTAAAACATTGGCTGGTGTCAGTTATCCGTATGTTGAACCAAAGTGGAAAGATACTGTAGCTAGGAATACTTAAATGGCATATGAGCATACTCCATACGACTTAGATTTTTACAGTTGGCTACGTCAAAAGGCTAAACAACTGGACTGTGGGCAGTTAATTCTGCCTTTGGGAGAGGACCTCCCAGACTGGGCTTGTTCGTCGATATACTCGAATTTGAGTTGCCCTCTTACCCAAATGGGAAAGGCGATCGCTTCCCATACTGCATCCCAATTTTTTCCTTAAGTCTAGGGCGTAATTTATGAGTGATACCAAGGACAGCAAACAAACTGCTCTGCAGCACTTACAAAGTTCCCCCTTCTTTGTTGGTTTATCTGCCCCCGCTGTGCAGAAAGCCCTAGCTCAACTAATTACCCGCCACCACCCTGCTGAACAGATTATTCTCCTCGAAAACGATTGGGGCAGTTCAGTCTATTTTGTCCTCAATGGCTGGCTGAAAATCCGCACCTTCAACATGGAAGGCAAAGAAATTACTCTCAATATCTTGGGCGTAGGCGAAATGTTCGGCGAAATGTCGCCTTTGGATCAAACCCCCCGTTCCACTGATGTGCTCACCCTCACCGAAGCCACCATAGCTAGTATTCCCGCCTCTGCCTTCATGGAACTGTTAGCGACTGAACCCCAAGCAGGCATTCACTTAGCGCGCCTCCTCGCCCGCAGATTGCGCCAACTCAATCGCCGCATCCGTCTCAGGGAAGCCGATAGTACCTGTCGGATCGCCGATTTACTCTTATTTTTAGCCGAGAGTCAGGGCAAAGCTACCCCTGCAGGTGTGGTAATCCCCAACCTGCCCCACCGAGAATTGAGCAGTCTATCAGGGCTGGCACGGGAAACTGTAACTAGGGTGTTGGGCAAGCTCGAAAAAAATGCTCTGATCCGTCGGGATCCTGAAAAAGACCTAATCTATATTCCCAACCTAACTGCACTAGAAGATATAGTGTCCTAGCAAAATGGTACAATCAAGCCATTTGCATTTACATAGCTTTAGGCACAGAATCATGACAGAAGTCACTCCCCAACAGGTACAAGAACTGCGTGCCCGCACAGGTGCAGGGATCAAAGACTGTAAAAAAGCCCTTGAAGAAACGGGGGGCGATTTTACCAAAGCGATCGAGTATCTCCGTCAAAAAGGGCTAGCCTCAGCCGCAAAGAAGGCGGCACGGGCAACCGCCGAAGGGATCGTCCACAGTTACATTCACACTGACAATCAGGTAGGTGTGCTGGTAGAGGTCAATTGTGAAACCGATTTTGTGGCCCGTCGGGAAGAACTCAAGGAATTGGCAGAAAAGGTAGCAAAACAAATTGGGGATTCCCCGGACGCAGAAATCAACCTGCTCAGCCAGCCGTTTCTTGAAGACCCCAGCATCACGATCGATGAACTGGTGAAACAAACAGCGGCGCGCCTCAACGAAAATGTACGGATTCGCCGCTTTGCCCGCTATGCAGTTGGCAGAGAAGGGAAGGAAGTGGATTTTACTAATGAAAAAGTAGTGGTAGCAGGTGCAGATCAAGAGGCAACAGGGATCGTCCATAGCTACATTCACTTTGGCAGTCGGGTAGGTGTTTTGGTAGAGATCAACTGTGCTACTGAGGCAGTGGCGAGTCAGTCTGAACTCAAGGAATTGGCAGACAATGTCGCCAAGCAGATCGCCGCCTGCCCCAATGTGGAATATGTAAGCGTGGCAGATATTCCCCAAGAGATCGTCGCCAAAGAGCGTGAAATTGAATCGGGCAAGGAAGACTTGGGGAATAAACCCCCTGCCGTCCGCGACAAAATTGTGCAAGGGCGGGTGGAAAAACGCCTCAAAGAAATGAGCTTGCTTGATCAGCCCTTCATCAAAGACCAGAGCATTACTGTTGATGAATTGGTCAAGCAGACAGGCGCAAAACTCAAAGAAACTCTGCGGGTGCGTCGGTTTGTGCGCTATGTAGTAGGTGAATGATCCGCATTGGCCAGGGCTACGATATTCATCGGTTGGTACCAGACCGATCCTTGATTCTGGGTGGGGTACACATTCCCTATAAAAAAGGGTTATTGGGCCACAGTGATGCTGATGTGCTCACCCATGCCATCATGGACGCCCTCTTAGGTGCTCTAGCCCTAGGGGACATTGGGCATTATTTCCCGCCTAGTGATCCCCAGTGGCACAATGCCAATAGTATTTTTTTACTGCAAAGAGTCAAAGAGATGGTGGACAGTAGGGGCTGGCAGATTATCAATATCGATTGCTCTGTCATCGCCGAACAACCTAAACTCAAGCCTCATATTTTAGGGATTCGCCAATCCTTGGCTGGGGCATTAGGCATTAACATAGATCAAGTAAGTGTCAAAGCCCGTACCAATGAAGGCTTGGATAGCATAGGGAAAGGCGAAGCGATCGCTACCCATGCAGTAGTTTTGCTGAGCTTGTAGCTCAATCTGACGTAAACTTTCTACAGAATCTCTGCCTCTTCCTTTCTCAGGAGCCATCTGGGTTCGACAGAGTCAAAGATAGTTTGACAATTCTTAGAGGCACTTGCATAAGGCTTATCCCGAACTGGCGTTATTTTAGACCCCTTGCAGTATTTTGTTGATCTGAAATGACTATATGTAAGAGTTCTATAGATAAAAATTTAGCTGAGCCGGTTAAATTAACAAATTATTAAAAATAATTGATCAACCCTGAGTAGAAACATGTGTAGTAATTTTACTGTCTATAGAGGTATTTATACTCATTAGAGTTTATATCATAGGCAAGAATACAAAACAGGGGCTGAGCAGTAGACTGTGGTTGGCTTTGCCATTTACCTTAAACTTTAGGGAGACAGCCTATGCCTATCACGATCGAGTCAGCCCGTAGTATTTTCCCTAACACTCTGGTTGCTGATGCTGTACCAGCGACAATTGCTCGCTTCAATCAACTTTCTGCTGAAGACCAGTTAGCTTTAATTTGGTTTGCCTACACTGAAATGGGCAAAACGATCACGATCGCCGCTCCTGGTGCCGCCAGTATGGTTCTGGCTGAAGGGTTGCTCAACCAGATTCGGCAAATGCCTCCCCAACAACAAACCCAGACGATGTTTGACCTAGCGAATCGGGCAGATACACCCATTAGTCGTGCCTACGCTTTGTTTAGCCCAAACATCAAGCTAGGTTTCTGGTATCAATTAGCACGGTGGATGGAAGAGCGGATTGTGCCTCCCATTCCTTCTGACTATCAATTATCTCCTGCTGCAGAAGCAGTACTGCAGAGCATTCGGGAATTGGATGCAGGTCAGCAGATCACCGTTCTGCGCAGTGCCGTAGTGGACATGGGCTACGACCCCAATCGCATTGACAACTATCGGCGCATCAGTGAGCCCATAGTGGCTCCTACTGCGCCTGCCCAGCGCACCCAAGCCCGCATTGAGGGCATCACCAATGCCACTGTGCTGAACTACATGAACAATATGAATGCCAATGACTTTGAGGCAGTAGTGAAACTATTCACTGAGAATGGCGCATTACAACCTCCCTTCCAACGCCCGATCGTCGGCAAGGACAATATCCTGCGCTATCTGCAGGAAGAGTGCCAAAACCTCAAACTCTTACCTGAAAGAGGAGTAGCTGAGCCTGCAGAAGATGGTTACACCCAAATCAAAGTTACAGGCAAGGTGCAAACCCCTTGGTTCGGCGCTAGTGTAGGGATGAACATTTCTTGGCGATTCTTGCTCGATCCCCAAGGCAAAATCTTCTTCGTGGCGATCGACCTCTTGGCTTCCCCCAGAGAGTTGATGAACCTACTCCGTTAAGTAACTCAGTGGCAGGGGACCGATCCCCTGCTTCTTTTGCAATAGAGCAATAATCAAACACTCTAGGACAATAGAAACCTCCAGCCCATGCAACCCCACGTCCCTTCAGGAATTTGACTTAGGTTACTGGTACCCTCAATCGAGGTCTTCCGATCGTGTCCCTGAATAAACTATGCCCTTACTGAAATTGATGGTCAGGGGTTCACCGTCTCGTATATTTTTAGTAGCTTTTTCTACACCTACTAGCACTGGTACGCCTAGTTTTCTGCCAATCACGACCGCATGGGAATCTAGCCCGCCCTCTTCAGTAATGACTGCGCCCGCCCGCCGAATCACATCAATAAAATCTGCATCAGTGCGATCGACCACCAGAATTTCGCCAGGGTTGAAGTCTTTGACATCTAAAGGATGGAAAGCTACTCTGGCCCTACCGTAGAGGATACCCTGACCCGTACCCATACCTTTACCCACCACTGCCGACACAAACATAACTTTGATCAAATCAGTTGCCCCTGCTACTCCTTGGACTGAACCAGCGGTCATTACCACTAGATCGCCTGCATTAAGGAGTTTTTGTTCTTGGGCAAGGTTCAAGGCGGCTTCAAAGTTCTGGCGCACGGTCGGAAAAGACAGCACTACCAGCGGGCGCACCCCCCACACTAACTGTAACTGCCGTGCCGTGCCGACATGGGGTGTAATTGCCAGAATCGGGACAGAGGGGCGATATTTGCTGACATTGCGGGCAGTTGCGCCAGTTTTGGTCAGGGTAACGATCGCGCTTGCCCCCAGTTGGCGGGAAATTTGACCGACCGCTTGGCTGATGGCATTGGGGACAGATTTACTGTGGTCAGTGATGGGGCGGTCCCACTGATAATCCTGTTCAGTGCGCAGGGCAATTTTTGCCATCGTTTCTACTGCCTGCACAGGATAGTCCCCCACCGCCGTTTCGTTGGAGAGCATGACCGCATCGGTGCCATCAAAGATCGCATTTGCCACATCGGAAATTTCTGCCCTAGTGGCGCGCGGATTTTTCACCATGCTGTCCAGCATTTGCGTAGCCGTAATCACAGGAATTCCCAGTTTATTGGCAGTTCTGATCAACCGTTTTTGGAGAATGGGCACATCTTCAGCGGGTACTTCCACGCCTAAATCCCCTCTGGCTACCATCACCCCATCGCAGACTGCTAAAATTTCATCCATATTGGCGATTGCTTCGTGTTTCTCAATTTTGGCGATCACCCCCACTGTTCTGCCCGATTTAGCGATAATCTCTTTGACTTCCAAAATATCTTCAGCGTTACACACAAAACTCAAAGCCACCCAGTCCACCCCTTCATTTAAGCCGAATTGCAGGTCTGTGCGGTCTTTGTCCGTAAGAGCGCGCACGGATAGATGCACATTGGGGAAATTCACACCTTTGCGGTCAGACAACAACCCCCCCACTGTTACCCGACAGTGCAGTAGCCCCTTGTCTGGTTCGACTGCTTCCACTTGCATCTCAACCCGCCCATCATCTAGGAGAATTAAAGCCCCCACGGGCACCTCTTGGGCCAGTTTCTCGTAGCTGATACAGGCCATAGTTTGATCGCAGGGAATTTGGGCACTGGTGAGGATGTAGGGATCGCCCTTTTTTACATAGACGGGGCCATCGGGGAATTGACCTAAACGGATTTTGGGCCCCTGCAAATCTTGGAGAATACCAATCGGGATATTTAATTCACAGGAAACTTGGCGGATATGACAAATGTTGCGGTGGTGATCGGCGTGGGTGCCGTGGGAAAAGTTTAAGCGAAAAGTCGTAGCCCCCGCCAAAATCAAATCGCGGATCGCTGTGGGGGTGCTGGTTTTCGGACCGAGAGTAGCGACAATTTTGGTGCGACGAAAGGAATCTTTGAGAGTCATATCCCTACATTTACGGATAGTGCCGTTATTTTAGCTTAGCCTTGTCTAAGCACAGCGGCATTATGCTAAATTACTCCAAATTCACCAATTTTTATAAAAATTTTGTGATGCTGAGTCCCCTGTCCGTTGCTCCCAACAAAAAAGATTTACCTCTAGGCAAAATCTGTCTAGGTCTGGCTGTAACAGGGGCAGTGGCGATCGGGATGTTGCTGGGCAGATATGCGCCGCTGACCGCATTTGACTGGCTGGGACTACTGCGGGGGCGTAGCCCGACTGAGGTGTTGATTGAGGGCATGGCTAGCCGCCTTGAGCAACCCTACCAAATTCTGGTGATGGGCATCGATCGGGTCCCCAGGGATCCCGCTTCCTTTGATGGCAGGAGTGATACAATTCTCTTAATTCGGCTCGATCCAGTTGCCAAAAAAGTAACCATACTTTCCATCCCCAGAGATACCCTAGTGCAGATCAGGGGTTATGGCGGGCAGAAAGTCAATGCCGCCAATGTATTTGGGGGGGTGGAGTTGGCAAAGACTGTAATTTCGGAAACTTTCAACCATGTCCAGATCGATCGCTATGCCCGTTTGGACACCAATAGTATTGTGGATTTAGTGGATGCGGTGGGTGGCATAGAGATCAATGTGCCCGAACGGATGTATTACATCGATCGCACCCAAAACCTAGTCATTGATCTGCAACCAGGGGTACAGATACTGAATGGCAAACAGGCGGAAGGGTTTGTGCGCTATCGGGGCCCAATCCACGGGGATATTGGCAGAATTCAGCGACAGCAGATCATGTTACGGGCACTGAAAGCAAAATTAGCCAATCCCCTGATTGTTACCAAACTCCCTGATTTGATTGGGGTAGTGCAAAAACATCTCAATACTGATTTGAATTTTGATGAAATGCTAGCGATCGCCAGTTTTGCCCTGAGTCTGAGTCCCCATCAAGTAGAAATGCTCACCCTGCCTGGTCGTCCCAGTGAAGTGGGGGAATTTGTGGCCAGCTATTGGATAACTACGCCAGAAGAGATCGATACAGTGATCGATGGCAAATTTGTGGTTACAGAACCCCCTAAAGAGAACTACTGACCCGTGCCAACAGAGCGGAGTCCGCTGGATCGAGTTCCCAGCCCAATGCCCCTGCATTCTCTTGGGCTTGGTGGGCATTCTTTGCACCTGGGATGGGGATCGTGCCCCTGCGGATCAACCAGTTCAAGGCAATCTGGGCAGGGCTACAGCCGTAAGTTTCCGACAATTCCCGCAGAGACCGCAGTAGCGGCTCAATGCGATAGAGATATTTCTGCCCAAACTTAGAATTGAACTGCCTTGCCCCTGTGGGGTTAATCAGGGTTGTATATTTGCCTGTGAGCAAACCCTGCTCTAGGGGACTGTAGGCAAGGATCGTGACCCCCAAGTCTTGGGCAGTTTGCAAAACCCCATTTGTTTCAATCTGGCGGCTGAGTAATGAATAATGCACCTGATTGGCGGCTAGGGGAATCTTGTGGGCTTTGAGAATTTCGTAGGCGGTACGCATCTGCTTCGCTGAGTAGTTGCTCACCCCGATGGCTTGGATTTTGCCTGCCTTTACCGCCTTAGCCAGCACTCCCAGCAAAGTTTTTTGGCTCATAAAAAAAGTAAACGGAATATGCACCTGATACAGTTCCACCGAGTCAGTCTGCAAGCGTGCTAAGCTCTTGTCCAGGGCCCGTTCCACCTGCTGGGCAAAGACCCGCCAAGGGGCAGGCATATACTTGGTGGCAATTTGCACTGAGGCGCGCCCCACTTCCCTAGTCATCCGCCCGATCAGGCTTTCTGATTCCCCAAAACCATAGATTTCCGCCGTATCAAACAAAGTAATACCATTGT
This sequence comes from Pseudanabaenaceae cyanobacterium, assembly GCA_046295715.1. Taxonomy (GTDB): domain Bacteria; phylum Cyanobacteriota; class Cyanobacteriia; order Pseudanabaenales; family Pseudanabaenaceae; genus JBKBMU01. The sequence continues at coordinate 245,496 of JBKBMU010000001.1, read as the reverse complement.
CGATCGCCGCCTTAAAGGCTGATTTGACTTGGGCTTCCCCATAGTCCTTACCATAGGTCCAATACCACTTGTCCCCCCATGCCCAAGTCCCGATCCCCAAAGGTACAGTTTTGATGTCTGTGCGACCGATCGCTACTTTGTCCATAGATTTAATAAAACTTAATCTATTGTCTGCCTCAATCATGCCACATTTACTCAAACTGCGGTAGGCTGGAATTATGCCAGAGCCATTTCGCCTATTTGCGCCCCCGCCTGCGATCACCGAAAAACTCTTGCTGGTGCATTCCGATCAGCTTTATCTTGCCCTATCCATGCCCCAGATTCAGCAGGTGTTATTGAATGTGCCCGTGCGTAGGGTGAAGATCGGCAGTAAGCCTGCCAGTGTGGTGGACTTTCGGGAGATGGAAATCCCTGTAGTTTTGGGCAATCGCGCCTGTCCGCCCCTCTCTCAAGCGATTATAGTCTTACTGCAAGCCCCCAACTTGAAAACAGGGTTACTGGGGGTTGCCTGTTCAGAACTACCAGTGATGTCCGCAATTGCGGAAAAGGATTGGCAAACTGATGTGCCCCCCCTCCCACCCCCGTGGCAGACCGATGGTAAAGGTTACCTATACAGTGGTCAGTTGTACATTCATGCCACAGGTATCGCCAAACAATGAAACTAGAGCGGGTAATTATCAGCTATCGCTCTGGCAGTGATTTGGCAAGGGCATGGGCAGAAACATGTTGCCAAGAACTAGAAGCAAGGGGCAGTAAGGTACTGGTAGGCCCGACAGGGCTCCATGATAATCCCTACCCCGTCTTCATTCAATCTTTTCGGGAACAGATTGATTTGGCCATCGTGCTGGGTGGGGATGGTTCTACCTTGGGAGCGGCGCGCTATCTTGCCCCGCAACAAGTGCCGATTCTAGCGATCAATACAGGCGGGCACCTCGGTTTCCTCACCCAATCCCCCGAAGTATGTGCAGATACGAAATCCATTTGGGAACGCCTCGAAAACGATTATTTTGCCATGGAACAGCGGATGATGCTCTCCGCTAGGGTGATTGATTTTGCTTGTCATCCTCCCCGCAAATGTGAAGAATTAGGGGAATTCTATGCCCTCAATGAAATGTGTATCAAACCTGCATCCGCCGATCGCATGGTAACTGCCTCGTTGGAATTGGAAATTGATGGGGAGGTGGTAGATCAGTATCATGGGGACGGTTTGCTTGTGGCTACCCCTACGGGTTCTACTTCCTATACAGTTGCCGCTGGCGGCCCCATCCTACATCCCAACCTAGAAGCGATCGTGATTACCCCCATTGCCCCCTTGAGTTTATCGAGTAGAGCGATCGTCCTCCCCCCGCAACAAACCGTGAGTATATGGAATGTGAACGAACAGGACAACACCATGAAACTCTGGACAGATGGGGTAATGGCAACAGGCGTATTGGCAGGACAGCGGGTAGATATTTCCCGTGCCAAATCCAAAGCCAGATTTATTGTCCTCAGTGAAGGCTATTCCTATTACCAAGCTCTGCGTGAAAAGTTATTATGGACAGGCGCAAGAGTCAGATATAAAAATCAATTCCGCAGTTAGTGACACCCCACAGTCCGATCGCGGAAATTCCCTGCCGATTTTGCCGCTACTGTATAATTTTCTCAAATGTAATGTATAGTTACTTCCAGTCAGTTTGAATGTGTTGATGCAGAATTAATCTGTTAGTTGGTATATTGTTATTAATCTTGAGATTTCTGCCATAAATATTTAATTTTTCTCCTAGATTCTTTTATTTTATATATTTTATATTTTATTAAGTATTTGACATGTACACTTACCGATCAAGAGCATAGGCAGAATGCACAAGCCTCTGCGATCGCACCCTAAAAAAATTATTCCCATAGCATTGGGGTTTTGTTACTAACATTTGCGCAGAAGGTCTGCTGATGACTAATTTTGTTAAAAACTAGGTAAACTTAGGAATTTAGTTATAGTTTTTACGGGTAATTTTGGAGCTTTACTATCTCTAAGCAGGAGTTAGTTTTAATAAATTTTACATTTGCTGTTTAATTATTTCAGCTCAATCTAAACTCTAGCTTATCCTGCTAAAATACTTCCATGTTAATTTTTTCGCAACTAGGAGGTCAAGATGAAAAATTATTACTGGAGTGGATTAGTAGTTTCTTTGCTGTTGTTGCCAACTGCAGTTTTCGGGCAAGGGGCTCCTGGGGCAGTACAGAGATGCGAAGCAGCGAAGAACGCTTGTCTAGAACGGGCAGTTAATGCGGGTCAGGCAGATAGGTGTGGGCGTGTCTACCTAACTTGCGTAAACAGAGCGGAGCAGGCTGGCAGTAATTATCGCCGTTGCATGGCAAGTGCCCGCAGTGATAGAGATAGGTCACGCTGTCGCGCTAACTATCAAGCTGAACGCTTCTAGTACTTGTTTGCAATGGCACGATAGCCCTATCCTAGTGAGGGTTTGTTGTTAGTCCATGGCAGTATGCGGATTGTTATAGTTGGTGGCACAGGGTTTATTGGCACGCATTTAGTAGAACAATGTGTAGCTAGAGGGGATCAGGTTACTCTGCTGGTCAGGAACTTAGGGACGGGTCAAAAAAAATTTCCCCCTGTTTTTTTCCCGACTGTGAATTTAGTAGAATATACCCCCCTCAGCCTCGGCCCATGGCAAAGCCAACTCAAGGGCGCAGATGCAGTGGTAAATTTGGCGGGAGCCTCGATCGCTGGCAGGCGGTGGACAGTCTCAGTCAAACAAGAAATTCTCAGGAGCCGTGTGGATACTACTAAGGTTTTGGTGCAAGCCATCCAACAAGCTAGCCCACCCCCCAAGGTGCTAATCAATGCTTCTGCGATCGGCTACTACGGTACTGATCCCGACAAAAACTTTGATGAATATAGTTTTGCAGGCACAGGTTTTCTGGCAGAAGTATGCAAACAGTGGGAAGCGGTGGCGGATTTAGCCACTGAGGTAACTAGGGTAGTAAAAGTTAGAATTGGTGTAGTTTTGGGTTATGGTGGGGCATTAGCTAGAATTTTGCCGATTTTCCAAGCGGGAGCGGGCGGGGTGATCGGTTCTGGCAAACAATGGTTCTCATGGATACATCGCTCTGACATAGCTAAGCTAATACTATGGGCGATCGCCAAGACTGATATTACTGGCGTGGTAAATGGCACAGCCCCCAATCCTGTTACTAATGGGGAATTTACCAAAGCCCTAGCTGAGGTGCTGAAGTGTCCTGCTGTTCTCCCTGTACCTGGGATCGCTCTGCAAGTGTTATTTGGTGAGTCAGCCAGCGTCTTGCTAGAGGGGCAGAAGGTAATCCCCCGCAAGGCGTTACTCAACGGTTTTCAGTTTGACTATCCCGACATTTACTCTGCTCTTAGACAGATTCTCACCTAGGCTAGGGCAGAGCTTGTGTTAGCATAGGTAGGACTGGCATAAGTAACACCATGATGGACATGATTAAGGCAGTACAGGCGGGCTATTATGGCGATGTTGCCTACCGCACCTATCCCCCTGATTTACAGTCTCTGCTTTTGAAAGAGCGGATTGTCTATTTAGGGATGCCCCTGATTGCCGCTGTAACTGAATTGATTGTGGCAGAACTGCTCTATTTGCAATACGATGACCCCGAAAAGCCCATCTACATCTATATCAACTCCACAGGCACAGTCAGAGAAGACGGCGAACCTGTAGGCTATGAAACTGAGGCATTTGCCATCTGCGACACGATCAAATACATCAAACCTGTAGTGAACACGATCTGCATTGGCACAGCCGTAGGTGCGGCGGCGATGTTGCTCTCAGCGGGCACTAAGGGCTACAGAGCCAGCCTTCCCCATGCCACGATCGTCCTCAGACAGCCCAAATCCTACGCCAGAGGTCAAGCCACTGATATTGCGATTCAAGCTAAGGAAGTAGCACACAATCGCGATACGATGGTAAAAATTTTATCGGAGAATACAGGACAACCCCCCGAAAAAATCATCAAAGATATTGATCGCCTGTTCTATATGACCGCTGAAGAAGCGAAGCAATACGGTTTGATCGATAAAGTGCTAGAGAGTCGCAAAGACTTACCCAAACAATTACCCACTGCTGTTTAGAGAAGGAGAAGAAGCCATGCCAATCGGTGTGCCCAAAGTTCCCTACAGAATGCCAGGTTCCCCCTACACTGACTGGATTAGTATCTACGATCGCCTCTATCGGGAGCGGATAATTTTCATTGGGCGGGAAATTGATGATGAACTCGCCAACCAAGTAGTAGCTGTGATGCTATACTTAGATTCGGAAGACCCCAACAAAGATATTCGTCTCTACATCAATTCCCCCGGTGGTTCTGTAACTGCAGGCTTGGCGATTTTTGATACCATGCAACATATCAAGTCCGATGTAACTACCATTTGTGTTGGCTTAGCGGCATCCATGGGCTCGTTCCTGTTGATGGCAGGTACCAAAGGGAAGCGATTTGCTCTGCCGCACTCCCGGATTATGATTCATCAGCCCATGGGCGGAGCGCGCGGTCAAGCTTCAGATATTGCCATTGAAGCGAAGGAAATCCTGCGGGTGAAGAAAATGCTCAATGAAGAATATGCCAAGCGCACAGGTCAGCCCCTGGAAAAAATTGAGCGGGATATGGAGCGGGATTATTTCCTCTCCGCTTATGAAGCGAAGGAATATGGCTTGATCGATCGCGTGATTGAGAATGCCTAGTTAGACAATAGACATCCTCCTAGATGTCAGGAATTCAATCTAAGCTTTTGATAGGAATACCCAAATACTTTTAGGACATTAAAACTCCTCACCCAGTTGCCCCGCTAACTTTAACAGATTAATCCCAATCCTGGGGCTGTGGGTTAGAATCTATCCCTAAAAGACCCTCTCTTAACTGCTATAGAACATTCTGTGGAATATGAGCGATCTAAAACAGCAAACTTATTATTTTGTTTTGGCAAGTCAGAAGTTTTTATGTGAACAAGAACCGCTAGGTGAATCTCTGCGGGAGCGGGAGAAAAATTACCAAGAACGGCACAAAGAGAAAGACTTTTGGTTGGTGATTAACCCTGCCTTTTTGTCAGCCCCCAGTATGGCAGAATACAGGCAAAAGTGCCCTCACCCCGCAGCGGCGGTTATTTCCACCGATCCCTATTTCATTAACTGGCTGAAGCTGAGGCTAGAGTTTGTGCTGACAGGGGAGTTTGTTGCTCCCAGTGCGGAGATTCCGGACCCACTGGCTTAGGGTACAACCAAAACGGGACAGGGGGAGAGGTTGATCACTTTCTGGCTGGTACTGCCGTCGGGATGCTCTTGGGCAAGGGTCATCCCTTGGGATCCCATGATGATCAAATCCACTTCCAGTTCGTCGGCAGTGTCGCAAATCGCCAGTTCGGGTTTGCCGTGGCTGATCTTAGTCTCGGCAGTAATACCCATGTTGGCCAGTTTTTCTTGCATCTCCGCTAGGAGAGCTTCTGCATCTGGTTGTTCCGCTTCTGACTGGATCGCTGACATCACAAATAACTGCGCTTGGTATTTTTGCACCATCTCGGCTACTACCCCGATCGCTTGCTTGGCTTCGCGGCTCTGGTTCACAGGAAATAGGATTTTGCTAAACATAGCCTAACCTCGCAGTGTATCCGTAAAACTATGATACGGCATTAGTCTCCCAACGCGATCGCTCGCTGTCAGGGCTGAGGGCAGAGGGCGTGTAATTGTAGAGTACCATAGTGGTACTACTGTTGGGCACGAAACCAATGCGCTCATAGAATGCCTGCTGGTAGGTGGTAGTCAAATAGACCCGCTCCACTCTGGCGACTTTGGGATGGGCAAGCACAGTCTGTACTAGTTTCCGCCCTAGACCCCTGCCTTGATAGTCAGGATGGATGACCACATCCCAGATGGTGGCGCGATAGACCCCATCGCTGAGGGCCCGGGCATGCCCAATCAAGCGATCCCCATCCCACACCAAAACCACCGGTTCAGAGTTGGCGAGGGCAATGGCTAAATCACTGGTGGAGCGTTCCCTCGCCCAGAAGGAAGCAATCTGTAATAATGTCCGAATTTGCTCAAGTAGTTGTGAGTCCTCAATCGGGGTAGTTTGCAGGGTGAAGTGGATATGGCGATTGTCCATTTAATTTGCTTTTTTTGCCCAAAACTTAACCACAAACATTAAATTATATGAATAGGGAGGGCAGTTGTAACTAATTTGGCAATCTGCGATTCCTGTGTTAGCATCTTGAAAACCCTACAGAGACCGCCATATGGCAAAGGTACTGGTGTTGAATGCTTCTTACGAGCCGCTTAACATTACAAGCTGGCAAAGGGCGATCGTGCTGTTGATGAAGGGTAAGGCAGAGCAGGTGGAGCATAACGGCAAAATGCTTTACCCCAATGTACCCTTGCCGACGGTGATCCGTTTGACCCACTATATCAATCTGCCCTACAAAGAAGTACCCCTGACAAGGAAGAATATATTGCATCGGGATGGGCACAGTTGTCAATACTGCGGTGCCACTGAAGATTTGACCCTAGACCATGTAATTCCTCGTTCACGGGGCGGTTCGGATACATGGGAAAATGTGGTAACTGCCTGTGTGCGCTGTAATGTAAAGAAGGGCAACCGCACGCCCAAGGAGGCAGGGATGGCTCTGCGGAAACAGCCCCGCCGTCCCCACAGTGGTCTGCATTTTGAGGTAACTAAGTATCTGCGCAGTGGCGGACACCAAGAATGGCAAAAATACTTAATTGGGATGTAAAGAAATCTCCCCGATTCCCCGCCTTGTGGCCCAACTGGGCCCATAATTATCGCTATCGGCTAAGAGGTCTGGTATGGATATTCTGGTGCTCAATGCTGGCTCTAGTACCCTCAAAACGGCTCTGTTTCGGTTGCCAGCGGGGGAGTTAGTCTGGGAGGGATTTATTGATTGGGTGCAGGCAGAACAAAAAACTAAAACCTACCCTGAAGCCCACGTCCACAAAATTATTTTTGACAAGGAGACAGACCGCCACACTGTGATCAGGGGGCTATTCCAAGGGCTGGACATAAGTAAGATCGGCTGTGTGGGGCATCGAGTGGTGCACGGGGGCGATCGCTACCATCAGGCAGTATTTTTGACCCCAGAGGTAGTGCAGACGATCGCTGATCTGGCTCATTTTGCGCCGATCCACAACCCTGCCGCCCTAGAGGGGATCAAACAAATTACAGCAATTCTAGGGGAACATATCCCACAGGTAGCGGTGTTTGATACGGCGTTCCATGCCCATTTGCCCCTAACTGCGGCTCTATACCCCATTCCTTACAAATACTTTACTCAGGGCATCCGCAAATATGGATTTCATGGCACTAGCCACAGATATGTAGCCCAGCAAACAGCCCAGTTATTGGGTAGGGATTTGAGCGAACTGAAGCTAATCACCTGTCATTTGGGCAATGGCTGTTCCCTAGCGGCGATCGCAGATGGACACAGCATTGATACTACCATGGGTTTTACGCCCTTGGCGGGCTTGATGATGGGGACGCGATCGGGGGATATTGACCCCAGTATTCTCATCCATTTGGGGCGGACAGAGGGTTTGAGCTTTGAGCAATTAGACCGCCTGCTCAACCGTGAGTCGGGGTTGTTGGGGGTTTCAGGCATCAGTAGCGACCTGCGCGCTATTCTCCAGGCCAAAGCTGAGGGCAATCCCAGAGCCAAACTCGCTTATGATGTGTTTATTCACCGCCTGCGCGCCTGTCTTGGCAGTATGCTGGCTAGTCTGGGCGGCCTGGATGGGATCGTCTTTACGGGCGGAATTGGCGAAAATTCTCCCCTAGTGCGGGCTGATGCCTTGGCTAATTTCCGTTTCCTAGGGATTGAGCTAGATATGGAGCGCAACCAAAGCACGATCGCCACTAACCAGATCATCTCCAGCCCCACTTCTGCGATCCAAGTTTTCGTAATTCACACCCAAGAAGACCGTGCCATTGCTGGAGAGTGTTGGCAGTTGCTCCATCAAGAGTCATGATGAGTCACCCCCTCTTCCTCACCTAAGAAGAATTACTAGCTAACAATTGGAGAACTGCTGTAACCTGCCCCCCAATCTCTGATTAGGGAGTAAAATTTCTGTGCAGCCAGGCTAGATAAAAAATGAGTCGGTGGATCGGTCAAACTGGGGAGCAGGTGGTAGTGCAATATGCTGTGGCACGGGGCTGGCAGGTTTTGGCCTGTAACTGGCACTGTCGCTGGGGGGAGTTGGATATTGTTGCCCATGGGGAGCAGGGGTTGGTCTTTATTGAAGTGAAAACCCGCAAGGCAGATAACTGGGATGAACAGGGGCTGTTGGCGATCGATCAACATAAACAGGAAAAGTTAATCAAATCTGCCCAAGCCTTTCTCCAAGCCAACCCAGCACTGAGCGATCTGCCCTGTAGGTTTGATGTTGCCCTTGTACAGACCCCTGCCTATCAAATTCAGTACCTAGAGGGGGCATTCACCCTCAGCTAGGGTTAGTTTTGGTCTGGGTAGGAGCGGGGATCAAGTAGGCAACCACTGCTCCACCAACAAAGCCCGCTAAATTGCGCACGATCGGTAACCAGTCGGAAGTACGGGAAATTACAGGCGCAATGCCGAAGGATACTAGCAACATCCCCCACAAGGGTGTTAGCAAAAGTGCCCATTTCCACGCAAACCATTCCCCTTCACGGCGCGGATGCCCCGCAAACCCAAACACCAAACCCCCCAAGATGGCACTGACTAGGGTTAGATACCACTGTTCTCGGGGCAAACCTGGTACTACCACACAGCCGTTCTGTTCTAAGCAGTTCAAAACTGTATCTACTGATGCCAAAATTGAGCCATCGTAGCCCTGCTCCCGCACATAAAACTGATTGCCATAGCGGGATTGCAGTTCGATCCAAAAGTTGCGGGACAGCAAGGGATACACCGCATCCCCCACATTGAAATTCAACAGGTTGCGCCCACGAGAATCGGCTACTACCAACACACTGCGATCGTCCAAACCCCAATAATTCTTGACTGCCCGCCCCGGGGTAACATCCACTTGGGTGAGTACCCGTACCTTCCAGCCAGTTTTAGCAGAAAATTCCCCTAACCGCCGATCTAATGCCTGTTCTTGGCTGTCCGATAAAAACCCCCCTAGATCAATCACATTTGTGGGGCGATCGGGTAATAAACTGGGATCGTCATAGGCAAAAGCAGGTTGTGCCCATAATCCCCACATCAACAGCAATATCCCTAAAAATTTAAGCCAATGCTTAGCCATAGTTGTACCAATAGTTTCTTAATAATTCTTAATGGTACCAGAGATTATACTGAGATGGTGCAAGCTGGGGAGGTATCCATGCAGATTCAGTGGTATCCGGGGCACATTGCCAAGGCAGAGCAGGAGTTACAGACCCAACTGAAGCGGGTGGATGTGGTGTTGGAGGTGAGGGATGCCCGCATTTTAGTCGCCAGTGGTCATCCGGAGGTGAGTCGTTGGGCACAGGGCAAACAGCATTTGGTGATCTGCAATCGCATGGATATGATCGCACCAGCAGACCAGCAAGCGTGGCAGAAGTATCTTAACCAGCAGCATCTAACGGCAATTTTTACCGATGGGCGCACAGGCAGGGGGGTGGAGGAGATTATGCAAGCTGTGCAAACCACGGCAGTGCAGGTAAATCAACGCCGTCGCCAGCGGGGGATGCTCGATCGCCCTGTGCGCATGGTGGTAGTGGGTTTTCCCAATGTGGGCAAGTCGGCATTGATCAATCGCTTGTTGAAACGGCGGGTAGTTGCCAGTGCCAACCGCCCAGGGGTAACCAGGCAGTTGCGCTGGGTGCGGATTTCCCCTCAGATTGAATTACTGGATACCCCTGGGGTGATCCCGCCCCATCTGCCCGACCAAGAACAGGCGATCAAGTTGGCAATCTGTGATGATATTGGCTCAGCTAGTTACGATCCCGTTTTGGTTGCCAGTCGGGGGCTTGAACTCTGGCACAATCGGGGAGTGGATTTACAAGCTAGGTATGGTCTGAGTTATAGTAGCGTGCTCCCTCCTTCAGGCATGAATTATCTCTACCACCTCGCCCACCAATTGGACTGCGGCGATCAACAGCGCACCGCCCAGCGGGTTCTGCATGATTTTCGGACTGGCAAGCTAGGGGCAGTTGCCCTCGAGCTACCGCCCTAATGCCTGTGCCCGTTCTACAGCCGCTTTGACTGCTTGGATCAGGGCTGAGCGCAGTCCTGCCGACTCCAACACGGCGATCCCAGCCATAGTTGTCCCGCCTGGGCTAGCTACTTGGTCTTTGAGTTGGGCAGGATGTAAACCAGTGGTTTTCAGGAGTTGGGCAGTGCCAAGTACCGTCTCGATCGCCAAAGTGTGTGCCAAGGCTCTGGGTAAACCCATGTGTACACCTCCATCTGCCAAGGCTTCAATAAATATTGCCACATAGGCAGGGCCCGATCCCGATACCCCCGTAACCGCATCTAACCAAGGTTCAGGCACCGTCACTACTGCGCCAATGCTTTGTAAAATTTGTTCGGCTAACTGGGCTTGGGCTGGGGTGACCCGACTGTTGGCTGATATGGCGGTAATCCCTGCCCCGACTTGGGCTGGGGTGTTGGGCATAGCGCGCACGATCGCCCGCTGGGGGAGCAGTTGCTCTAGCTTTGCCAGAGTCGTCCCCGCCAAGATGGAAATCACTAACTCAGCCGTAACCTGAATGCTGCTGAGGGCAGACTCTAGGGACTGGGGCTTAACTGCCAGCAATAGGACAGGGGCTTGGGCAGGCTGTTGGTTGTCAGAGGTAGTGGTGATCCCGTATTTATCTCGCAAATAGCGACACCGATCGGGCTGGGGATCGCTGACACAGACCAGCTCAGGAGAATAGAGGTGCAGAGACAGCAGACGGGAGAGGATAGCTTCCCCCATCACCCCCCCACCAATGATGCCTAATTCCATGGACTAAGAACGGGCAAAGCGTGCCCCAGATTCATTATCCCAGTTGGGCATGGTGCGGGAAGTACGCATGCGGGGCATAGGCGGCTCGTTGGCAGAATGGGGGGTCAGCAATTGCACATTAGAGGGCGCAAAAATAAAAATACCATCGCCTACCCGCTCTAGGTCGCCGCCGAGGGCGTGGGTTGCCCCAGCCACAAAATCCACCGACCTTTGGGCTTGGTCCGGCTCCATCATGGTCATATTGAGGATCACAGTTTTGCGTTCATGGAGCGCGCGCACGGCATCGGACATCTCATCAAAATGGCGCGGCTCCATCATATAAATCTGGGAAATACCCATCGCCGTTGCCATGCCAATTACATTACTGGAGGTACTGGCTGTTTCCCCAGGGACGGCATAGCGTTCCCGACGCAGTGAGGGGCGGGCAGGGGCTTCCTCTGGTCCGCTATGGCGATCGTTACTTTCGGGTGATTCTTCTTCATAGACGTAGTCATCACCTTCACTGGTAAAGATTTTGTTGAACGCCTCTAATAGACCCATACTAGCTACTCCTATTACTATTTGGCGGGGTGGGGAAAGGGCAGATCAGGTGGAACCTAACTAACCCTTTGTAACCGCAAAAATTTAGCTGATTGTGTAATAAAAAGCTAGCCCATAATTTAATTTTTTTTCGCCTGAATTATTTAATCTTTGTTAAAAAAGTTGGCTATAACCTGATTTAGTCAGGAATTTACTGGCGCTGAATTTAGTTAAGAAACATGAAATTACCTAGGAGTTGTTAATTTTTAATCATGAAAAACCTTGCCTAAGCCAGGTTTTACCAGCATTTTAGCGGCGACTGCGCCAATCAATAACAGTCAGGTAGCCTACGCCAATAGTTACCGCTACCAACAGGGCGATGGCTACCATAAACAGCCAATCGATCCATGTATCCATAGCCTTAGTTACAAGCCGTTGCGCCCCCAAACCACAAAGCCAATGGAAAGCACAAACATCGCCAACACAGCCGTCCAACCGATCGTGATAATATCCATATTTTTTAGATGCGTTGTTACATGAGACTACAGTATGTAAATTTTAGACTAGATGTAGCCCTATAATGTTTTCACTGAAATGTTTTTCTTAGCCATTGATGCCTGAAACCTACCTCAATCACCCTACTTTTGGTCTGCTGACCCGCATTTGTGAAGTGGATGAGAAACGGGCATTGTTTACAACTTTGTATGCCCAGCGGCTATTTTTTGTAATTACTAATAGTGAACAGGGGGTACGGTTTGAGCCTGTGTCCCGGTCAGATGCCAAGTTGATGGTGGAGAATCGCTTGCGCTTTCTGCGCCGCAGCAGTAGTAACAATGGTGCGCAGGAGGAACTGCACAAGGTCTATAAACGGACTTTTTACTGATGCTGTGGGTGAGTGCGCCTGCCAAGGTGAATTTATTTCTGGAAATTACGGGTCAGCGGGCGGATGGCTATCATGACCTGCGCATGTTGTTGCAGACAATCAGCCTGTGGGATCGCATTGGGTTGATGGCGATTGCCGGGGAGCTAGAAGTAGTGTGCAATCATCCCCAAGTGCCCACCGATGAGAGCAATTTGGCGGTGCGGGCAGTGAGGTTATTACAGCAGGAATGCCCTGGGCGGGTGGGGGGAGTGCGGCTGATAATTGAGAAACATATCCCTGTCGGGGGGGGGCTGGCAGGCGGTTCAACTAATGGAGCGGCAGTACTGTGGGGCTTAAACCAGTTGTGGCAGTTGGGTTTGTCCCCATCCCAACTCCATGCCTTGGCATTGCAGTTGGGTTCAGATGTGCCGTTTTGTCTGCAAGGGGGTACAGCGATCGCCAAGGGACGGGGCGAAATCCTCACCCCTGTAACCCATTTTCCCACCTGCAACCTAGTCATTGCCCAACCTAGGGGTGTGTCCGTCTCTACAGCATGGGCTTACAAGACTTTTCGTGCCCAACGGCTCATCCACCAAAAAATTGCCGATACTGAATTGCTCTGGCAAGGACTGTTGTCAGCTAGGGATCCCCAAGCCGTTAGCCAGTATCTCTACAATGATCTGGAACGGGTGGTTGTAGCTGAGATCAAGGCGATCGCAGAATTACGCCAACAACTCTTGCACCTAGGCTGTCTGGGTAGTTTAATGAGTGGTTCGGGGGCTTGCGTCTTCGGGATTTGCCAGAGTGCAGAGCAAGCAGAATCAATTAAAGCTAAGCTGCCTAGGGATCGAGTGGCAAGTTGGGTAGTTACCACTGGTTATTATACTTTGTGCATATAGTTTTTTTATTGGTAGCAGCAATAGATAGAGGTTGTGGTAGTTATCAATTTATTAATTTATTAATCAGCTATGCCAAATAAACAGACTGTTTATGGTACGGATAAAACGGAATAACCATCAATATCGAGTTGTGTCTTTTTGCGATTTAGAGCGAAAACTGAAACCTTCCGTCTACTTATAGACTCTTTATTTAGTTCATTTTAGTTCATTGAACTCAGGTAAATTTTGGGATTGTTGTTCAGTAAGCCATGCCAGCCGATGGGCCTATGGGTTACAATCATCAAAAATCCTAAATCTTAAGTTCTGTAACTATGAATGCCGCTAGTACCACACTCCATCCTTCTACAGGCTCGATCGCTGAGTTTCAAAAGTATGTAATGAATACTTATGCTCGCTTCCCCATTGCCATCGCCAAGGGACAGGGCTGTAGGGTGTGGGATACGGATGGCAAAGCATACCTAGACTTTGTGGCGGGGATCGCTACCTGCACTTTGGGGCATGCCCATCCTCGGATGATCGAGGTGGTGAGCCAGCAAATCCAGACTCTGCACCATGTCTCCAATCTTTACTACACTGAGGCACAAGGTAAGTTAGCCAAGTGGTTAGTAGAAAATTCATGCGCTGATAAGGTTTTCTTCTGTAATTCTGGGGCAGAAGCCAACGAAGCCGCAATCAAGCTAGCCCGTAAATATGCCCATGTGCAGTTGGGGATCGCTGAACCTGTGATTTTGACTGCCCATGCTAGTTTTCACGGGCGCACACTGGCAACCATTACAGCAACGGGACAACCCAAGTATCAAGTGAATTTCGATCCCTTGGTGCCGGGATTTGATTACATTGTCTACAATGACCTGTCGGCAGTGCTTGCCAAACTAGAGCAATATCAGGGGCGGGTCTGTGCCGTCATGCTAGAAGCATTGCAAGGAGAAGGGGGGGTCTGTCCTGGGGATCGCACCTATTTTCAACAGTTGGAAAGTATTTGTCGGGAAAGAAACATCCTGTTAATCTTAGATGAAGTACAGGTAGGCATGGGGCGCAGTGGCAAGCTGTGGGGCTACGAAAATTTGGGCATTCAACCGGATATTTTCACTTCAGCTAAGGGTCTGGGCGGCGGCATCCCGATCGGGGCGATGTTGTGCCGTAGTAATTGTGATGTCTTTGCGCCGGGCGATCACGCCAGTACCTATGGTGGCAATCCTTTTGCCTGTGCAGTTGCCTTGCAGGTCTGTGAAACTCTAGTACAAGATAACTTGATCGCTAATGCAAGGGAGAGGGGAGAACAGTTACAAGCGGGTTTACGGGCAATTGTCCATGATTATCCTCAACTGTTCAAAGAAGTGCGGGGTTGGGGCTTAATTCAAGGTCTGGTGCTCCAACCTGAGGGTAACTTGGAGGCCAGAGCGATTGTCCAAGAATGCCTAGCCCAAGGCTTGCTGTTAGTCCCTGCTGGTAACAAAGTGGTGCGGTTCGTGCCCCCTCTGATTGTCTCTAGTGCAGAAATAGATCAAGCAGTAGCAATTGTTGTTGCAGCTGTGAGGGCGCTATTGTAAAGATACTGCCCCTATACACCCTCAAATTTTTTGCAACTCTATTCACTCTGTAGCCCCAGGAGAATATCTCTCCCTCCAACAGGGTTGACAAATTTTTTCTAGTAGAATTAAGGCTAAAAGCTACAGGGAGCATGACCCCCGACTGCTCTCCCTCAAATAGAGGGGCGAGGGGTGAGATTTTAAGGTCCTAGAGTCTAGGATTATTGCCATCCCTGGCGGGAGGCTAGGTTTTGGATGCCTAGACACAGAAATACATCTTCTAAGTTGTTGGGATTGTACCAGTTGAATGGTTGTTGGCGGGCACAGGAAATATAAAGTAATCTTTTGGCACGAGTGATACCTACATATAATAATCGCCAGTCTTCCGCTTGTTTGAGTAGTTTGGCGCGCTCCCATGCTTCTAGTTCGTTGGGTAGAGTTTCATTATGAACTAGGGCTCTAATCTGAACGCGCGCTACATCGGCGAAGGTATAATTAGCCAAAAATTGCTGTTCTCTGGGTACATACAAAGGTTTGGGAAATAGTTTATTGCTCATAAAGGGTAAAAATACCACATCCCAACCTAAGCCTTTAGCTTTGTGATAAGTTAGCAGGGTTACTTGACTTTTTTGGGTATAAATATCTTCGCTGAGTTCAGTTTCTACTGGCTCAAATTTCTCCTCTTCAATGATCTCGGTGAGCGCTTCAATCATCTGGCTGAGGCAAAAGTTACTGCCTAATTGTTGTTCCAAGCGATCGTGCAGTTTACCGGCGGTGGCTAGTTCACCTGCTTCGTAATTGAGGGTGAAGGCGATGAAGGGAATGAGATGGTAGAGAGGCAGTTTGAGGCGGGCAGATAGTAGCCCTGTGCAGAGACGGCTAAAACTGGGAGCAGGACAGTGGTCAAGGGGCGTAGGATATAGACAACGCTCAGGGTAGGTGGCGATCAACCCAGGATCGATCGAACTCTCTAGTTTTTCGGGAATGCGTTCTCGGCAAAGAGTGAGGAGATTTTTGAGATGTTCGGGGGAGTGGGGACGGTGCATGAATTTCAGGACGGTGAGCAGATCCCTGGGCACTTGGGATTGACGATAGCGTTGCTCTACATCAAAGAATCTAATGCCAGAGTTTTTCAGCTTTTGGTGTAGGAATTCACTCACAATTTTGCCTTGAGTGTGCTCTTTGACTAGGATTGCCATGCTCAATTCAGGGTTCTGGGTATAGAGTTTGAGGATGCGATCGCTAATCTGTTGCAGTTCAGCGGTGATGTCTGGGATGAGACTGGGCGGATAAATTTCCACCCCTGCCCCAATTGCAGGGGGATTGGCTTGGGGCTGGGGGTCATTGGGGGGGACAGGTTTAATGAATTGGGGGCGGAAGGGGGCAATGGGTAATTTATTTATCTCAGCGAGGAAGTGATTGGCAAAGTCAATGATGGCTTGGGTACTGCGCCCCGCTTGATCTAGGGTTACCAGACGGTTGATCTGAGCACAGCGATCGCAGAAGTCATTGAAGAAGCGGGGATCGGCAGTGGTAAAAGTGGAGTTGATGGCTTGGTTGGGATCGCCCACTCTGATTAGGTTCGGGACTTGGTCTGTCCCTGCCAGGATTTCTAGTAATTGGGTTTGCAGGGGGGAAGAATCCTGTGCCTCATCTTCAAATACAGCAAAAATGCGATCTTGTAATTCTTGGCGCACTTGTGGATGTGCTAGGGCACGGATCGCCCCTAGGATCATATCGTTGTAGTCAATTTTGCCTGTGGCTGCTAAAAGCTGGTTGTAAGTTTCATAGAGTCCGCCTGCCAGTTGGAGAATAGGGGCAGTGCTGTGCTGGAGTGCCTTGGGAGTGAGGTTGGCACTTTTGGCAGTGTCGAGGGTAATGCGCAGGAGCTCGGGCAGAATTTGACTTTTGAGGAGCATCTGCCGCTGTAGGAGTTCGGTTTCTTCTTTGGTGTTGCCCACGCTGGCTAGCTCCCTGTAACTAGTTGGGTAATCCCTAATCCATGCCTGTACGGCTTTTTTAATGAGGCTCTGCCTTTGGCTCTCTCCTAATACTTCGGTTTCGCCGATGCGGATACCTGAAATTTCGGGGTGGGCAGTGGCGATATTCAATGCCAAACTGTGAATGGTATTGACAGTGAAGGCACTCAGGGGTAGTCCCCATGTCTCCAGATAACGGCGGACTTTTGCCCGTAGGCTACTGGCGGCACTGCGGGTAAAGGTTACTAATACTAGTTGGTGTTGGCGATGTAAATTAAACCGCGCAATGGTAATCGCTGTGGCTACTGCCATGCCTGTGGATTTGCCAGCCCCTGGGACGGCAGATACCGCTAAGATGCCCCCCTGCCAGTCCGCCATCGCTTGCTGTCCCGCTCTCAGGCCTGCCCGCAAGTGCTCGGTTATGTTCATAAGTGTGAAATCTGGTTATGCTATTATTGAGCAAAGTCTTGCTGTACCTGCCAGTACAATTGGGAGGGTTAGATCGGCCATTTGTATTAGTATACTAGTTTATATTGATATCAGGGCTGTGCCAAGTGCCAAATGCGTAGCGAACTAGAACCGTTTTTTCTTGCCCTCAAAGACCGCGATCGCTATGTGCGCAGGGCGGCAAGTGAAGCCCTTGGGCAGTTAAATAACTATCAGGCGGTGGATGCCCTGCTTGCGGCTCTGAAGGATGAAGATTCGGTAGTGCGGCGCAATGCCACTGAAGCTTTGAACAAGATGCATGACCCCCGTGCGGTGGGAGCATTTGTGCGGGCGTTGGCAGATAAAAATGACAATGTGCGGCGGATCGCCACAGAAGCAATTGTCAAAATTGGCAGCCCTGCGATCCAGCCCCTAATTGCGGCAACCGCTGATGAGGACCTGCGTCCCTTGGCAATGGAGATTCTGGCGCGTTTGGGGGGCGATACAGTCGGGTATTTTATTCAGGCATTGCACGATCCTGCTACCCATAAGCTGGCGGAACAGTCCCTGCTCAAGATGGGGAAGACGGCGGTTGCTCCTCTGCTCCAAGCCCTAGCCACTGTACCTGACCCAAAGTCGATCGTAGAACTATTGGCACAATTGGGGGAGACAGCTCTGCCAGCCTTAATCGAGCAACTGCAAACCCCTGTATCCTCAATCAAACGGGCAGTGCTGGATGTGCTAGTTTTGGCGGACTGCAATTGTGCAGAGGCGATCGACCAGATTTTGGCTTGTCTGCAGGATTCTAACCCAGAGGTGC
>JBKBMU010000001.1:194425-227419 GCA_046295715.1 Pseudanabaenaceae cyanobacterium | reverse complement strand
GACTCTGACGCTGGCGATTGGCGATCCTGATGTGAATGTGCGCTGGCGGGTGGCGGAAGCCTTGGGTACCATCGGCGATGCTCGTGCCTTGGATGCTTTGTTTGTAGCTTTGCAGGATGAAAATGCAGATGTGCGCTGGAATGCCGCCCAGTCCTTGGGATTGATTGGCGATTTTCGGGCGATCGAACCCCTGACCACTGCCCTATCTGACCCCAGTCCCTATGTGCGGGAGTCTGCCGCTGAAGCACTCCAGCGATTGTCTGAAATTCCCTCCCAACCAGACCTGCCGCCTGTTGCAGAAGAACCCACCAGTGCCAATGAAGTCAATCGCATCATTGCTGCTCTCAAAAATCAAAGTCCACTTTTGCGGAAGATCGGGCAAAAGATCGGAGTCGATAGTCTGAGCAAACTGGGGGATGAGGCAGTACCCGGGATGGTCTCTGCCTTGGCTGATCCAGCTGTGCGCGGCATTATCGCTGAGGCTCTGCGAAATGCGATCCCCAATTTAGATATTGCTACCGTGCATCTACTGATTCAAGCGCTGGATCAGCCCGATGCCGCCATCAGGGACACGATCGCCCAAATTCTGAGTGTGCTGGGCACGGACATAGTCGAGCCTCTACTGAATTTGGTAAAGTCAGGCAACACCTACACCCGCTCAGGCTCAGCCGTGGCATTGGGGTTGATTGGCAGTCTGCGGGCAGTCAAACCCCTGATCGCCAACCTAGAACATCCTGAGCCGATCGTGCGCCGTAGCAGTGCAACCGCCTTGGGCAGAATTGCCGATCTGCGTGCTCTCGATCCCTTGATCAAGGCTCTATCCGATCCCGATCCCGATGTGCGCTGGGCGGTAGTCGAGGCTCTAGGGGAGATCGGGGATCAGAGTGCGGTGGATGCTCTCCTGCCCTTGATTTGCGATCCTGATGGGGATGTGAGCAAGACCGCAGAATATGTAGTGGCAAAAATCGCCGACATTCGCTCGATTAAGTCTTTGATCAATGCCCTCAACAGTCCTCAGCCTAAAGTAAGGCAGACTGCCGCCTTGGCTCTCGGCGAGATTGGGGATACCAGAGCCGTTAAACCCCTAATTGAGGCACTGCAAGATGCAGATGTGGGAGTGCGCTGGCGGGCAGCAGAAGCTCTAGGAGCATTAGGGGATCAGCAGGCGATTCCGCCCTTACTCCAAGCCCTCAAAGATGAAAATGCAGATGTGCGCTGGAATGCAGCTCGTGCTCTGGGAGCGATCGGGGATCACAGTGTAGTTGAACCGCTGATTGAAGCCCTCAAAGACAAAAATGCCGATGTGCGTTGGAATGCAGCGGAAGCACTGGGCTGGATTGGTGACACGCGGGCAGTGCCCCCCTTCATTGCCGCCCTACGGGATGAAAATCTCAAGGTACGTGAGCAGGCTACCGAGGGACTGAGCAAAATTGGCAATCGCGCGATCGCGCCTTTGTTAAATGCCCTCCAAGATGGCAACCGCTATGTGCGGGAAAGTGCTGCCATTGCTCTCACTAGGATCGCCACCAAAGAACAAACCACAGGCAACAGGGATTATCTGCGTAGCTATCTGCCCCAGTTACACGAACTAGTCAGCCAAGGTGTCAAAGAAGCCCAATTAGTGCTCACTGCCTTTCAGTCCAGTTTAGGTTTTAATACAACTTGAGTTCGGGATAAGGGGTTACAGTCCTTGGGCTTTAGCCGTGCCGTAGGCGATCTAGATCCCCACAGAGTGGGATGGTCAAAATTAAAACATATACAGAGCAAGATATCTAGGGGTGGTTTGCGAGGGTCAGATCCAAAAGTGCCATTTCAGGGCAGTGCCATCAGGGTAGATAGCCCTGAAACCTGCTCCCAGAGCGAGGCTCAAAACGAAAAAAGTGCATTTGCGGGCATTTTGCTTGAGGCTCGCAAGCTGATGATACAAAATGCTATCTAATGTAGTCAAAATCGCAAATGACTGAAGTTCTCTTTGCTCTCTCCCTCTTTCCCTACCTACTATTTCTCTGGTACATGACAAGGAATCCCAACTTTCCCTCTCTAGGTCGCTGGGGCTTCTATGGCACTTTGATTTTTGTGGTAGTGAGTATCCCTGCCGCCATCTATGCCCAGGGGGTCTATGGCAAATCTCTCTCTAATGTGGACTGGTTACATGGTTCTGCCGAGTTTTTCCTCACCCTTGCTAATCTGATGCTGGTGTGGGGCTGGCAGGAGACCCTAGCCGCTACTAAAATTAAGCCACTAGACCCGCAAACAAGGGCAGACCAGCTACATTCCCTAAAGTAGCATCACTAGCCCGCTCGGGGTGGGGCATCATTCCCAAAACATTCCCTTGGCGGTTACAAATGCCGGCAATGTCCAACAGTGAGCCATTGGGATTGTCTGCGTATTGAAAAACTATCTGTTGATATTCTTGCAACTCCTGTAGGGTGCGCTCATCAGCAAAATAACAACCCTCCCCGTGGGCGATCGGCAGCGGCAAAATTTGCCCTGCTGAATACTGCCTTGTCCAAACTGTGTGGTTATTGACTACCCGCACAGGCACGCGATCGCAGATGAAATGTAGATTTTTATTCCTGACCAGTGCCCCCGGCAGTAAACCAGCCTCGGTCAGCACCTGAAAGCCATTGCAGATACCCAAAACCAAACCGCCTTGCTGAGCATGTGCCACCACTGCCCGCATCACTGGTGAGAAACGAGCAATCGCCCCACAGCGGAGATAGTCCCCATAGCTAAAGCCGCCCGGGATCACCACCACATCTATGTCATCTAGACTGCCCTCTGTGTGCCAAATTAAACGGGTAGGCTGTGCCAGCACATAACGGGTTACATAAGCAGTGTCCCGATCGCAATTAGAACCGGGGAAAACAACCACGCCAAATTTCATAATTTTTGCCGAGGGAATAGGCAGACCTACTCCCTACCATGCCACTACTGGGCCGAGCCGACACCTACATAGGAGCCGTAGAAGAACAGCCCCAACACAAACAACACCCCGATCCCAACGATCGTGCCCACCAGCCACAGGGGAATGCGTCCATTTTGCAACATAGGCTTACATCCAAACTCTAGTTAAAGAAATAGCTAGAAAACAGCAATACCAACACAAAAATCAACAGCAAACCCAAATAGAGCGAAGTGCGGTTCAGCTCCACAGGTTGGGTATTGGGGTTTTTCTGGGCCATAGTTTACCTCCTAGCGACTAATAAACTGCATTGCCGCGATCGCCCCCAAGAAAAATACAGTCGGCACAGCCAGCGCATGTACCGCTAGCCAGCGCACTGTAAATACGGGGTATTGCACAGGTTGATTGGGATTTTGGGTCGCCATAACTAACTCCTACTTTTGCTCTTCAAACTGTTGAATTTGCTGACCCGCTTCATAGCGTTTATCGATTACAGGGGCTTCTTGGCGGGTTTCCGTGTAGTATTCATTGGGGCGGGGTGTCCCAAACACATCGTAAGCCAAACCAGTGCTGACAAACAACCAGCCCGCTAGAAACAGAGCGGGGATGGTCAAACTGTGAATGACCCAGTAGCGCACACTAGTAACAATGTCCGCAAAGGGGCGTTCGCCTGTAGTTCCTGCCATAGTGATTCCTCAAGAAGATAAAAAGCTGATTTTAATCTAAGTTTAATATTGTAACTAGTAATATAACCTGTTTCTGTGGGAAATTATGAACCCCAAGCTGACCAGACAGCAGAAAAAAGTATTAGAAATACTAGAGCGCACTGACCACAGTATTTCCGCCCAAGAGATTTATCGGCAGTTGCGCCCCCACCATAGAATCGGTCTAGCTACAGTCTATCGCGCTCTGGAAGCCCTCAAACTAAAAGGCATAGTCAGCAGTCTAACCAGGCCCTCTGGCGAAACTGTGTATCAACTTGCGCCCAGCGATCGGCATCATTTTAATTGTCTGAAATGTGGGCGCAGTTTTCCTTTAGCTGTCTGCCCCCTGACTGCACTGCAAACTACCATGCAAGACGCCCAAGGATTTAGAGTCTTTTATCACACCCTAGAGTTTTTTGGGTTGTGCGCCGACTGCCAACAAACTAGCTAGGTAGGGTCAGCCCACCTGTGAGTTCTTCCATCTTGGCTTTCATGGTGGTAGTGGAGAGCTTATATGCCTCTTTCATGGCTGTCAGTACTAAATCTGACAATACCTCTGCCCCTTCATTGAGTGCCTCTGGGGCGATCTCCACCCCTTGCGGTTCTTGGTTGCCGCTGAGGGTAACCTTGACTAGCCCGCCGCCAGCCTCTGCTGTCAAGCGCATCTGGTCTAGCTCTTCTTGCAGTCTTTTCGCCCCCTCTTGGATTTGCTGAGCTTTTTGAATCGCTTCGCGCATCTTGCCCAAGCCAAAACCGAATCCTTGTGTCATATCACCCCATTGGTAAAGTTTCCTGTTTCATTATGCCATCCCCTCGGCAAGTTGCTATATTTTCAGAAAACCTCATCCTCACTCCAGATTCAAACCACTATTTTCGCAAGCTAGCCAACTCAGATTCCCAGAACAACTAGTGGCTTTCCATGCCCAGATGCAAGATATGCAGGCTTATATGGCCAAACCCAAGCGATGCTGGTACAGATGTTCCCAGAAGATCAGCAGTTTCGGGAATTCCGGCGTGCAGGCAATGCCGCCCTTGAAATCCCCAGAATCGACCAAACCATTGAACTACTCAGCCGAAGTTGTCAGTAAAAATGATCCCGACTTTTGTAAGATATTAAAGTTGTCCTGTGCATAATCCCATAATCAATGAGTGCCACACTAACTAAAGTTCAAGAAATTATTGCCGACAAACTAGGCAAGAAACTGGAAGAGGTCAGACCTGAAGCCCACCTGCAAAATGACTTGGGGGCTGATTCACTAGATACGGTG
Source organism: Pseudanabaenaceae cyanobacterium (assembly GCA_046295715.1). Lineage (GTDB taxonomy): Bacteria > Cyanobacteriota > Cyanobacteriia > Pseudanabaenales > Pseudanabaenaceae > JBKBMU01. Next base: position 222,542 of record JBKBMU010000001.1, on the reverse strand, counting down.
GAACTGGTCATGTCCCTAGAGGAAGCCTTTGAGTTGGAGATTCCTGATGAGGATGCCCAAGGTATCCAAACCGTACAGGATGTGGTCAATTATATTGATAGTAAAAAGTCTGCCGCCTAGATGAGTCGCCCAAGGGTAGTAGTAACTGGTTTGGGGGCAATCACCCCCATCGGGAATGATTGGCAAACCTACTGGCAAGCCCTGCAAGCAGGCAAGAGTGGCATCGATCGCATCACTCGCTTCGATCCTACCCAGTTTGCCTGTCAGATTGCCGCCGAGGTGAAAAATTTTGACCCCAGCCCCTATATCGATCGCAAAGAGGCTAGGCGTATGGATTTATTTGCCCAGTATGGGGTATGCGCCAGCCTACAGGCTATTAACCATGCCCAACTCTCCATTACTGACCGGAATGCCCATACAGTGGGGGTAATTTTGGGGACAGGTATAGGGGGGCTGAAGGTGATGGAAGATCAATATGAAGTCCTCCTTACTAAGGGGGCGGATCGTTGCAGTCCGTTTATGATCCCGATGATGATCGGCAATATGGCGGCGGGCTTGACGGCGATCCATACGGGGGCAAAAGGCCCCAACTCCTGTACAGTTACCGCCTGCGCAGCTGGCTCCAATGCAATCGGGGATGCCTATCGTCTGATCCAAGGGGGTTATGCCCAAGTGATGATCTGCGGTGGCACTGAGGCGGCGATCACCCCCTTATCCGTAGCAGGTTTCGTAGCGTGCCGCGCCATGTCCAAACGGAATGATACCCCCCACTTAGCCTCCCGCCCCTTTGATAGACAGCGGGATGGTTTTGTCATGGGGGAAGGAGCGGGGGTCTTGGTGCTGGAAAACCTAGAGCATGCCCTTGCCAGAGGTGCAACCATTTATGCTGAGATGATCGGCTACGCCATGACCTGCGATGCTTACCACATTACTTCGCCACCGCCCGATCATGAGGGAGCAGCACGGGCAATGGCACTGGCACTGAAGTCAGCTGGGCTAACTCCCGATCGGGTGCAGTACATCAACGCCCACGGCACTAGCACCCCCGTAAACGACAGTGCTGAAACTAAAGCCATCAAAGCCGTATTTGGCGATCACGCCTATAAGCTAGCAGTAAGCTCCACCAAATCCATGACAGGGCATCTGTTAGGGGGATCGGGGGGCATTGAAGCTGTAGCCACCGTGTTAGCCATTGTCCACGATTGCGCCCCCCCCACTATTAACCTGACTGACCCTGACCCTGAGTGCGATCTAGATTATGTGCCCAATCAGGCGCGCCCCCTGCCAATCGAAGTGGCCATGTCCAATTCCTTTGGGTTTGGCGGGCACAATGTTACCTTGGTGTTCCAGAAATACCGTCCCTAGGACAGGCTGCGGTCTGCATCAATTCTGTAACCTGATTCAGGGCATAGTCCCAAGCTTCCGCTACTTGTGGGGTATAGTCCTGCCCCAACTCGCTTTGGAGAGCATAGTGCAGGGCTGAGCGAAAATGGGGAAAGTACTCTGGTTTTGCCCCATACCTTACATGCCGCTCCCCCAAAGCAATTATAGTGGTACGAAATAGCAGAGGGCGACTGAGATTATTCACTGTCAAAATAAGGGTACTAAACAGCATTTTGCGCTGTTGTTCCCAGTTGGTATGGGCAAACAGAGGCTTAGCTTCGGGCACAGCCCTAAGGAAGTAGTCATATAATTTTTGCGCAAAACCTTCACCCCCATCTTGCCGATTTAGCAGTTGTGCTAGGCTGACTTGTAGGGTACTGAGGATAGTTTCTAAGCTCATACTCTTTGCTCTAGTTGTATGATTATCTTAAATGTCGATCCCTGTCTGCAATCTATTTCTTAAGCCTTTCTTTGGATTGGTTCTCCTGCTGTAAATGGTGATATTTGAGTTACAAGATTTACAACGGGCAATTGACCATCAGCCTGACCAGTGGCGACCCCTAGTGCTGACCAACGGTTGTTTTGATCTGCTCCATGTGGGGCATGTCCGCTATCTGCAGACCGCCAGCCGACTCGGAAAAGCACTGGTGGTGGGGATCAACAGCGATCGCTCTGTGCAAGCCCTCAAAGGTAACCACCGCCCGATTATTCCCCAAGCCCAAAGAGCCGAAGTAGTCTCAGCCCTGCGGGGGGTGGCAGGCGTGGTAATCTTTGAGGAACTGACGGCAGAACATCTGATTGCCACTTTGCAACCCGATATCTATGTCAAGGGTGGGGACTATCAACCTGAGACACTCCCCGAAATGACCCTACTAACCAAGCTCAGGATCAAACTCGAACTCATCAAAGTAGAAGTCCCTACCTCCACTAGTGGGATCGTTACCAAAATCAAACAGAGCACTCACTGATCTTGTGAACTTTTTTAACACAGAGACAGTAGGTTTACGCCAATTCCTTAAAATAAAGGAAATTGAATTCTGGATAATTTATGGAGTTTGTAAAGCCTTTTAACGGTGATCCCCAAGAGGGGCATTTATCTACCCCGATTAGTGATTCACCCCTTGTGCGCGCTTATATTAACAACTTGCCTGCGTATCGTCCTGGGCTGTCTCCCCTACTGCGCGGTCTGGAAATCGGCATGGCACATGGCTATTTTCTAGTCGGCCCTGAAGTGGTCTATGGCCCGCTTAGAGATTATCCCCAAGCTGCTTACCTAGGCGGTTTGGTCACTGCCCTGGCCATTATCCTGATCGGCACTGCAGGGATGGCGGCTTATGGCATTGTTTCCTATCCCAAGGATGCCCAAAATGCCGATCCCCTCAAAACCAGCGAAGGCTGGAGCCAGTTTGCAGGGGGCTTTTTCTTGGGGGGCTGTGGCAGTGCCTTTGTTGCCTACTTCCTGCTAGAAAACTTTGCAGGTATCGATGCCATTTTCCGTGGCTTGGTTAATTGAACAATTGGTACAAAAAACTTGGAGATTACTATGACTGCTGATTACGCTGCTTCTTTTCTGCCTTGGATTTTGATCCCTGCGGTCTGCTGGCTACTGCCCTTGGTGGGGATGGGCTTACTCTTCCTGTATATCGAGCAATAACTATTAACATTACTGGTTCAGGGGTGGGTTTGCCTACCCCTAGTTTGTATCTAGTGCCAAAAAGCTTTTTAGCACCTATATCTGAGTTGGGGCAGAAACTAAGTTAAGTAAGCTTTGTACTTTTGCTGGTTGGGCTATGGCTAGGGTACTCTGCAGTTAAATGTAAGGTTTTTATTGAATTACTGATGTTACTGATATTTAAGCAGGAGGTCTATTGAACCAATGCAGTTGCGAGCCATTGGGTTTATCTGGCACCAGAGTTTTTTCTAAACATCTAGGAGGGCTGACGTTGGGGGCGTTGAGTGGCGTGGGGGTGTAGTTCCTGAAAATCCTCATCCCGATCGCCCAAACTTTCGTAGAAGAAGTAAGCGAAGCCGTGAAAACCTTTATCTCTGGTAAGTTTTACTTTCTCTCTAATTAGTTCTATGGGGATGGATTTAATTCGCAGTCCTGTGAGGATGCCGATCGCGGCGGGAATTTTAGAACGGATGTTGGTGATAATGGGTGAGTCCAGTTCTTGACTGAAGCTGGTGAGGTTGTCCCGATATACCTGTACCACTAGTTCATCGAGAATGCCCCATTCTGCCCATTGTTGCCAGTCCTGTAAATAGGCCTGGTAGGCGAAGGGATAAGGATTGGGGGCAAGGGAGACGATCGCGCGGGGGCGGTACATTTTCACGAGGGCGAAAATTCTCAACCACAGTCTGGTAGGAATTGGGCGCGCCAGCGCATCCAGTGGGGATCCCGGGAGTTGGTGGGGGGCTGTCTGCCGTAGCGGGCAATGGTGTATGGGTCATAGCCCATTTCTACAGGTAGGCCGAAGTGGTCATCCAGTTGAATGCCGTCGACGGGATATTTCTGGATAATTTCCCGCACTAGATCGAGCATGTAGGTTTGCCCTGCGGGATGAATGGGATTCAGGTGCACAACCCGAATTTCGTTGTTTTCCCCAAAGGTCATCTCTCTACTGCCGTCTTGACGCTGGGTGATCCAGTCGGGGTGTTGGCGGGGATCAGCAAGCCATATTCTAACCATGGGACCACTGCCAGTTTGTGCTTGTGCCCCAGTTGGATCGTTTCTGCCAGTACATCTCTGCCTTGGAGACGGGGATCAAGCCTTCTGCCTGTGTATTTTGCCATGCTGTCGCTGGGGAAGAGGGTGTTAAAGTTTAGTTTGGCGAGGCGATCGATCCCCTGCTGGAGTCTGCGGGGGTTGAACAGCAGGTCGCTGTCAATGGTGGTCAGCCAAATGCCCCGTAATTCCGTGGCTAGGGGCTGGGCAAATAGGGGGCAGGTGAGGACTAGCGCCAGTAAGCAGGCAAAGAGTAGGGTTATCCTAGGCATGGACGTCAGGGCAAGATTTTTTGCTAGGATACACAAAATTTGGTCGACTGAAGATGATGGATGAGTAAACGATCGCTGGCGGGGATTGCGTTGGTGGTGGCGGTGGGCACACTGCTGAGTAAGGTGTTTGGTTTGTTCAGACAAATGGCGATCGCGGCGGCGTTTGGGGTAGGGGTGGTATTTGATGCCTATAACTATGCCTATGTGATCCCGGGGTTTTTGCTGATCCTGTTGGGGGGGATCAACGGCCCGTTCCACAGTGCGATCGTGAGTGTGCTGGCAAAACGGGAAGGTAAGTCGGCTGGGGCACTGATTGAGACAATCAATACAGTAGTGGGGCTGTTATTGCTGGTGCTAACGGTGCTGTTGTTTATCTGGGCTGAGCCACTGACGGACTTGGTTGCGCCGGGGCTAAGTAGTACTGCTAGGGGTTTGGAGACCAGACAAATAGCGATCGAGCAACTGCGGATTATGGCGCCCATGGCTCTGTTTTCAGGGTTGATAGGCATTGGCTTTGGTTGTTTGAATGCAGTAAATCAGTTTTGGTTGCCGTCGGTCAGTCCCCTGTTGTCTAGCCTGACGGTGCTGATTGGCTTGGGCGGATTGGCGTTGGTACTGGGCAAGGACATTACTGCGCCTGCATATGCTTATCTGGGGGGGTCAGTGCTGGCATGGAGTACCTTGGCGGGGGCAGTGTGCCAGTGGTTGGTGCAGATTCCTGCCCAGATCCAGGCGGGTTTAGGGGGCTTGCGCTTGCGCTTTGACCTGCAACAGGAAGGAGTGCGGGACATTCTCCAGATTATGGCTCCTGCTACTTTCTCTTCGGGGATGGTGCAGATCAACGTGTTTGTGATTTTATTTTTTGCTTCTTATATTCCCCAAGCGGCGGCGGCACTAGGCTATGCCAGTTTGTTGGTGCAAACGCCTTTGGGGGTGCTGTCCAATGTGATTCTAGTGCCATTTTTCCCAGTGTTCTCCCGCTTGGCAGTGCCTGACCAGTGGCAGGAACTAAAAGCCCGCATCCGCCAGTGTTTGGTGTTTACGGGGATCACCATGCTCCCCTTGGGGGCGTTGATGACGGTGCTGGCAGTGCCGATCGTGCAGGTGGTCTATGAAAGATATGCCTTTGATGCCGAAGCTACTAAAATTACGGCGGACATGCTGGTGGTTTACAGTCTGGGCATGTTTGTCTATCTGGGGCGGGATGTGCTGGTCAGGGTATTTTATGCCCTTGGCGATGGGGTAACCCCCTTTCGCATCAGTGTGGTTAACATTTTTCTGAATGCCCTGTTTGCTCATATCTTTGTCCAGTGGATCGGGGCGAGCGGGCTGGTGTTGGCAACCGTTGCTGTGAATATAATTTCCATGCTAGCGTTGGTAGTGGCACTCGATCGCGCCCTCAATGGCATCCCTTGGCTGGATTGGAGTCTCCCAATTTTGGGTTTGACTCTAACCAGTGGGATCGGTGGTCTGGTAAGTTGGGGCACAATGGGGTTAATTCAGCCCTATTTGCAAGGCGGTTTTATCCGTAAGGCTCTGCTGTTGCTGGGGGCAGGGGGGGTGGGGGCAGCGGTGTTTCTAAGCTTGACTATTTTGCTGAGACTGCCTGAACTAACTCAACTCTGGCTGATGTTAAAACAGAAATTCTTCTCGCCCAAAAATCAGAACTAAGACAAGCCAAACCGCATTTTTTCTAATTTGGCGCGATCGCTGGGCTTAATTTTACTGCGCTGTTCTAGACTAACTCGTCTGGGAGTTGGTTTTTGTTGCTGTTGGCGCAGGGCTTCCATGCGCAGTTTTATATCCCTAACCAGTGCTTCTGCTGACCTCAGTTCAGCACCGTAGCCCTTGACTGTCCAGCCTTCGATGCGATCGGAAGTTACCACAATTAGGCGGCGTTGATGGCGTAGTTCGGCACATTGTCGCTCAATATAATCATCAGCCGTCTGTCCCTGTTCTGTAAAATGCACCGTCAAGTAGGGGCTGACTACTGTGCAGACCGATTTGTGGTGGGGCTGGCGATAGGCATCAAAAACTAGGATCGTGGCCAGTGCCTCTACCGCCGTGTAGTTCACCATCCTTTCAATTAGCTCATCCCGGGCAGAGGCTAGACCATACTTGGTACTGATGTTATATAGCTCATGCCACCTGCCAATGACATTGCAGGCATCCACTAGCATCATGGGCAGGGGAGGTGCAGACATGGTACAACTTGTAAGTTACCCTTACAATTGTACGCCAGTTAGGGCTGAAAGGGGGTAAATTCTCCACCCAAACCTTGGACGATCGTGCGCGTGTTGCGGATCAGCATTTGTTGATAGGTTGCCCCCTCTTGCCCTGCCTCTGCCAGACCATCGGTCAGGAGGGACGTATCCGCAATTTTGACCTGCGCTTCTGTGGCAACCGCCTCGATGAGTTTGGGGTTGGCGGTCAGTTCAGCAAAGATGGTGGGCACACCACTGGCGCGAATTGCCTGCACCAGTTCGGCGATGCGGTTTGGGGTAGCTTGTTCCGTAGTGGAAATCCCCAATAAGGCAGATTGTAGGGAAATGCCATAAGCTGCAGTGTAGTAGCGCAATGCGTCATGGGTAGTTACCAGTTTGCGCCGCTCGGGGGGAATAGTAGCCACTTGGTTTTTGATCCAAGTATCCAACCGTTGTAGTTCCCCAATCAGGGCTTGGGCGTTTTGTTGGTAGGTGTCGGCATGCTGAGGATCAGCTTTGCTCAATTGTTGAGCGATCGTCTGCACCATCTTGATCCCATTTTTCGCATCATGCCACACATGGGGATCGGGTGCCATTGCCTTGCCGTGATCGTGGTCGTGGTGGTGATGACCGTGCCCATGTCCGCCCTCAACCATGATCGGCTTGGGGATCGCCTGTTCTGAGACGGCTACCACTAGCCCCTTACTCTTCCCCACCAACTTAGTTAAACCTTCTTCAAAGTTGTAGCCTCCATAAAAAACCACTTGGGCAGTTTCAATCTGTTTTGCATCCTCGGCAGTGGGTTTGTATTCGTGGGGGGCTTGCCCTGCAGGGATCAGACAAACTAAATCCAAGCGATCGCCCCCCACCTGTCGGGTCAAATCGCACAACACAGAGTTCGCCGCCACTACCCGCAGTTTGGGGGCAGTGGGTGTAGGTGTATTCACAACTGGGGCTTCAGCAGTAGGCGGCACAGTGGTCTCAGGCTGGCTACACCCCACAGCCACCAACAAAGGCAATGCCACTAGCGACAAAGTGCGCAATTTAATCATAGGGGTATTTTCTGAAAACGATATTCATTCTCACTATACACAATTGTAGTGGAGTTGGGCAGAACTGTTAGACTGAAATTATGCAAATTACCTTTTTGGGGACAAGTTCAGGTGTACCTACCCGTCAGCGCAATGTGTCCAGCGTGGCGGTAAAACTACCACAGCGATCGGAGGTATGGCTATTGGATTGTGGGGAGGGCACCCAACATCAATTGATGCGCAGTGAATTGAAAATCAGCCAGATCAGCAAAATTTTTATTACCCATCTGCACGGGGATCATATTTTTGGTTTAGCAGGATTATTGGCTACCTGTGGCATGGCAGGGACAGTGGACAGAATTGACATTTATGCGCCCGCAGGTTTGGGGGAGTTTTTGGATGCCTGTCTGCGCTACAGTGAAACCCGCCTCACCTATGAAGTCAAAGTACATCGGGTCAAACCTGGGGTAGTATTTAGCGATCAGGAATTTACAGTTACTTGTGCGCCCCTGAAACATCGGGTGACAGCATTTGGCTATCGCATTACCGAAAAGGATCGCCCTGGTAGGTTCAATGTGGAAAAGGCACGGGAGTTGGGGATTCCCCAAGGGGAGCTATATGGTTTGCTCAAACAGGGTCAGAGCATCACTCTGCCAGATGGGCGGGTATTTCACGGACAGGACTTTGTGGGTGCGCCCCAGAAGGGGCGATCGGTGGTCTATTGTACAGACACGATCTACTGTGAAAGTGCTGTGGAGCTAGCAAGGGGGGCTTCAGTGCTGATCCATGAAGCGACCTTTGCCCACCAAGATGCAGAGATGGCATTTCAGCGATTGCACTCTACTAGCACGATGGCGGCACAGGTGGCACTAGCGGCACAAGTAGAGCAATTGGTGATGACTCACTTCAGTCCCCGCTACACAGGTGGGAATGGCATCCAACTCTCGGATTTATTGGCAGAAGCCCAAGCCATTTTCCCCGCTACTGTCCTTGCCCATGACTTTATGACCATTGCCCTCAACCCCTAGGGGCTACTGGCAAGAATCTGGTCATCCAGACTAAAATCCACAGGCTGTTGGGCCCGCCCTGAATCTACATAGTCTTTGTAAGAAGTCTCTAAGCCCTTGAGCAGGTCATATTCTGGTTGCCAGTCCAGCTGGCGCATAGCTTTATCCACTGCCGTAAAGAAATGTTGCACCCGCAACGGGAACGCCTTGCGCTTAGCAGAGCCAAATTTTTGGGCATCGTAGAAAACAAAGCGATCGTAGTTGGGTTTACCGCAGACCGTAGCGCAGGCACGGGCTAACCCCAAAAAAGTTACATAGCGGGGATCAGCGACATTGTAAATTTGCCCCACCGCCAATTTTTTCCCCAGCACCGCCGCCATTGCCCTCCCTAAGTCGGACACATGCCCCAACTGGGTGATATGTAAACCCCGATCCGGAATGGGCAGGGGGCGATCGTGGCAGATACGGTCAAAGAACCATGCCTCGATGTCATTGTAATTTTGCGGGCCGTAGATATAAGTAGGGCGAATCGCCGTAAACGGGAAGCCATCCTTCTGGTATTTCTGCTGTAAATAGCTCTCCGTATCCAGTTTCCCCTTGTGGCGACTCTGGGGATCGGTGGCATCCCCTTCCACATGGGGCAAAATCTCCGACTCCAAATATACCCCCGCCGAACTCATATACACATAGTGTTGGATGCGCCCTGTAAACAGATCAATCAAGGTTTGGGCATCCTGCAGTTCCCTGGCGTTGTTATCAAAAATGGCATCAAAATCCTCACCCGCCAACTGGTCTTTGATTTGTTGGGGATCGGTGCGATCGCCGTGAATAACTCTAATCCCTGCTACAGGGGCAGGGCGATTGCCCCGATTAAATAACACCACCTCATGCCCTTGACTCACCAGCAATTTAGTTAAAGCCACCCCCACAAAGCGGGTGCCACCCATGATTAAAATTTTCATACCAAACTATCTATTACAACTGTCTAGCCATTCAGTTTATCGGAAGAAAGGATCAATCCTGTTCTTTTATGTCTATGGTCTAGAAAACTTTTGCGCTAAAAAATTAGTACTAGTAGCAAATTTCTATGGCTAGGATCGACCCAAATTTTCCAATAGTAAAATTACAGGAGGAACTAACAAAATTTATGTTGTTCCTTGTCCTTAAGTTTTGTTTAAGATTAGCAAGAAATTGTGGATTTGCAATTGCCAAAACAGGCTAGTTAGTATTATGTTTAGTAATTATACTGTAGTTGTAGTTTGACTTGTGTTGCCCCAACTGCCCCCGATCGTAGAACCTAGCCTAACCACTGCCGAGTGAGGACAATGCCAATGAATCCAGATATCACTGACTACACTCCCCACTTCTCCCTCAACGACCAACCTACCCCCAAAGATAACATCATGCCAGGAAACTTCGCCAAAATTAAAGTAATCGGGGTGGGGGGTGGCGGTAGCAATGCCGTCAATAGAATGATCGCAGCGGGGGTGTCAGGAGTGGAGTTTTGGGCGGTCAATACAGATGCACAGGCCTTACTGCAGTCTTCAGCTACGAGGCGATTTCAGCTAGGTCAAAAAGTTACTCGCGGGCTGGGAGCGGGGGGTAACCCCCTGATTGGGCAAAAAGCCGCTGAAGAGTCCCGGGATGAACTCAGCCATGCGATCGAGGGGGCGGATCTAGTATTTATCACTGCAGGCATGGGCGGGGGCACAGGCACGGGGGCGGCGCCGATCGTTGCTGAGATTGCCAAAGAAGCAGGAGCACTCACCGTAGGCGTAGTTACCAAGCCCTTTCCCTTTGAGGGGCGCAGGAGATGGCGACAGGCAGAAGAAGGCATCAGTGCTCTTGCGGAACGGGTGGACACCCTGATTGTGATCCCCAACGAAAAAGTCTTGGCAGTGGCAGGTCAAGAAACCCCCATGCAAGAGGCTTTTCGCTTGGCAGATGATGTCCTCAGGCAGGGTGTGCAAGGGATTTCGGATATTATTACCATCCCTGGGTTAATCAATGTGGACTTTGCTGACATTCGCTCGATCATGGCAGATGCAGGTTCAGCGATGATGGGGATCGGCATTGGTACAGGTAAATCCCGCGCAAGGGAAGCGGCGATCACAGCCATTTCTTCGCCCCTATTGGAAGGTTCTATCGACGGTGCGAGTGGAGTAGTCTTCAGTATTACGGGGGGCAGTGATTTATCGCTCTATGAAGTGAACGAAGCCGCCAATGCCATCTATGAAGTGGTGGATGAAGATGCAAATATAATTTTTGGGGCAGTGATCGATGAAAAGATGGCAGGTGAAGTGCGAATTACAGTGATCGCCACAGGCTTCAAAACCAAGATTGACAGTAGTTTGCCGCCCCAGATGAAAAAATCTATCACCACTCCCAGCATCGCCCCCACTAGTTCTAATCTGAGCAGCCCTGCTTTCAGTTCACCGTCCGTAACCAGTAGCAGTAGCGAACCCAAATTTCCTAAACCCAACTTAGATATTCCCGACTTCTTGCAACGCCGTCGTCCCCCCAAATAGCTTTCACATTTTTGTTACGCCCGTGATCAGACGGTAGCACATACCTTGCCCAGGTTGGCTTAGACTCATACATAACAAACAATCGGTAAGGCAATATTTAGGTCTAGATCAGGTATGCCACATTGCTGCACGGCAATTTAATTAACTGTAAGGTTCTTATAGCATGAACTGTTTGTAAATAACTAAAAGGAATAAAACGGTCTCTACCTTGTTGAAAACTAGGTAAACTGGCAATCACTTGTAAACAGCAGTCGGGATCACTCGGTCTAGCTCCTAACTCTTTTTTGTGGAGAAAAACATAGGGAATCCCCAGGCAAATACTCTGCCAGTGCAGGTTTACAAAAGTGGGGCAGAACACACATCGGCGGTGATTAGCTCTATGAAATTTGCCTGAGCATGATTGGAGTGCCCGATCGTAAATCCATAGATTCAGTGTAGCCAAACTCTAACTTGCCAAGAGTGCCTTCCCACAGGACAATAGATTATAGTGAAAAATACACAGCATATGAAAGAAGTACTAGCAGTCATTCTTGGCGGTGGGCAAGGGACAAGGCTCTATCCCCTCACCAAATTGCGTGCCAAGCCCGCTGTTCCTCTGGCAGGCAAGTATAGGTTAATTGATATTCCCCTTAGCAATTGTATCAATTCAGGTATTGAAAAAATCTATGTCCTCACCCAATTCAATTCTGCTTCCCTCAATCGCCATGTGAACCAGACCTATAGACCGAGTTCCTATTCAGATGGGTTTGTGGAGATTTTGGCGGCACAGCAGACCCCTGAGAATCCCGACTGGTTTCAAGGGACGGCAGACGCAGTTAGACAATATCTCTGGCTGATTGAGAGTCGGGAAGCGGAAGAGATCTTGATTCTCTCGGGGGATCATCTCTACCGCATGGATTATCGTTTGTTTGTCCAGCGACATCGGGAGACGGGGGCAGATATTACGCTGTCAGTGTTACCTGTGGATCAGAAACGTGCTAGTGGGTTTGGCATTCTCAAATTGGATGATACGGGCAGAGTTACGAGTTTTGTGGAAAAGCCGAAAGGGGCAGCCCTTGAAAGTATGCAGGTGGATACCACTAAGCTGGGCTTAGACTCCGAAACGGCGCGCTTCAATCCTTATATTGCCTCCATGGGGATTTATGTGTTCAGGCGGCAAACTCTAATCGATCTGCTCAGCCAAAATAAAGAATGCACTGATTTTGGTAAGGAAATTATTCCAATAGCTATTGGCAAATACAATGTGCAGGCATATTTGTTCTCTGGCTATTGGGAAGATATTGGGACGATCGATTCTTTTTATCACTCTAATTTAGCCCTGACCCGTCCCAAGCCTGCTTTTAGCATTTATGATGCCAATGCGCCCATCTACACGCGGGCGCGCTATTTACCCCCCACCAAACTTTACAATACCCAAGTGCAGGACTCTATCATCAGTGAAGGTTGTCTGTTGGGGCAAGCTACCATCAGCAACTGTGTGATCGGGATTCGCCAGCGGGTGGATGACGGCTGTACCCTAGAAGATGCGCTGTTTATGGGCTGTGATTTTTACCAAAGTGAACGGGATCGCCAAGCTGACCTAGAAGCAGGCAAAGTGCCCCTAGGCATTGGTGAAAATACGGTCATCAGGCGGGCGATCATCGATAAAAATGTGCGCATTGGTAAGAATGTGCAGATCATCAATCGCGATCATGTACAAGATGCCAACCGTGAGGAAAAGGGCTACTGTATCTGCGGTGGGATCGTAGTCGTGATCAAGGGTGCAGTAATCCCCGACAACACAATTATCTAGCTCAGGCTATTGACAAATTTGTTGAGGGATTGTTACACTAAACCATGGTTCTTATGCCCCCATCGTCTAGAGGCCTAGGACACCTCCCTTTCACGGAGGCGACGGGGATTCGAATTCCCCTGGGGGTATGGAAGGCAAATATGCCTGATATATTACAAATTTGGGAAATGGGAGGTACAATAACCTGCAGTTAGCACAAAGTATGACTACCCCATGAGATCCATTGATCAACCTACCAGTTCCCCTGCCCGTTATCTCTGGGCTGCAGATTTGGATGTGAGTAAGTTTCCGGCGGGTAGTCTGATTGCCGATAGGTATCGGGTAGTGCATAGCCAAGTGGTGGTGGATACCCAGTCCTATCGTTTGCCTGAAATCCCTGATGATTTTTCTGAACAGGCGATCGCTTATCTGCGTTTGTCTAAGTATCTTCTGCATTTGCCCCGTCCCTACGGTTTATTGACAGAGGAGATAGGGCAGGGGGAACTGTTACTGCTAGAAAATGTGCCTCTTGATGCTGAAGGACAGTTGCTCCCCAGTTTAGTGAGTCAGTGGGGGCAGGTTAATCCTTTGCGGCAGATCAATTGGTTGTGGCAAATTCTGCAACTGTGGGAGCCATTGGCAGATTACAACTGCCAGCAGTCTTTACTCAATCCCAACTTGGTGCGGGTAGATGGCTGTTGGGTGAGGTTACTGCAGTTGGAAGCCAACCAAGGTGAAATGTCCCTGTCCCAGTTGGGTGATACTTGGCTGGGGTGGTTGGATGGACTGCGTGCGGAAATTGCTGAGCCTATATCGGAGTTGGTGTATGGTTTGGCGCGGGGTAATTTTACGGTGGCAGAGGCCGCGATCGCCCACCTCGATCGCACGGCAAGAGCGATCGCCAGTAAACGACCTTTGGTGATTCGGGTTGCCAGTGCCACCGACCCGGGGCGCAGACGGGACTACAACGAAGACAATTGTTATCCTGCCCCCCAGGAGCAGACCTTGATCCTAGACGGCTTGCAAAACTCAGTGGCGATCGTCTGTGATGGCTTGGGTGGGCATGAAGGGGGTGAGGTAGCCAGTCGCATGGCCATTGAATCTCTGTGTGGGCAGTTAGAGCCACTCCTGAGCCAGATCGCCAAAGGGGAGGTCAGCTACAATCCTGCTGATTTTATGCAGAAGTTGGCAGAAATTGTCTGGCAGGCTAACGATCGCATTGTTGCCCTCAATGATGAACAACAGCGCACAGCCCAGCGACGCATGGGTACAACCTTGGTAATGACGATTCTGCCCTACCCCAACGGTCAGCCCAGCCATGAAGTTTATGTGGTGCATGTGGGCGATAGTCGGGTCTATTGGGTTACGCCTGAATCCTGTCGGCAGGTTACCCTCGACGATGATGTTGCCACCAGAGAAAGTACCCTCGGTTTGAATTTTTATGCCTATTCTGCCCAACGCATAGATGCGGGTGCCCTCATCCAAGCCCTCGGCACGCGCAGTTCGGATGTGTTGATCCCCAGAGTGCAGCGGTTTATCCTCGATGACGAATGCTTGCTGTTACTGTGTTCTGATGGTCTGAGTGATTACGACCGCGTTGAAGAACTCTATCCTACCCATATCCGCCCCATTTTGACCGATCGGTTGTCCCTGAGTAATAGTTGCCAAAATTTAATCAATCAGGGCAATTTTCTGAATGGGCACGACAATATCACCGTGGTACTGATGCGCTGTCAGACTGCCCCCTACCAAGAAGTGGATGTGGCTGTACAACAGACTATTGCCCGCAGTCGCAAATTTGCCACCAAAACTACCACGGTCGCCAATCCTCTGCCTACACCCAGTGAAACTACCCAGTTTTTGACAGGGGATACCCTCACCTCCATCCAGAGTCCTACTAGATTACAGACCAGAACTACTATACAGTCCCCCACCCTAGTCCACAAAAAAACTACTCCTACCCCCAAGGTGTGGGTGTACTTGATATTTAGCATATTTTTCCTGAGCCTATCCTTGGTGGGGGTAATGTTGGGGGCATTTTTCTGGCACTGGCATCAATCTACTCCTCCCCAGCCCGATCCCAGTCCTTTGCCCCAGCCGCCTAGTGCTGGGCAAACCTCCGAATCCCTTTCCCCGCCACCGTGAAAGAAGATAGAAGGCTCTACCGTATTTTAGATGCCAACCTCGATCGGGTGCGGGAAGCCCTGAGGGTGATCGAGGAATGGTGTCGGTTTGGTCAAGACAATGTGCAAGCCGTAGAGATATTGAAAGATTTGCGCCAACAACTGGCAAGCTGGCATCAGCCCCAGTTCCGCTCAGCCCGCAACACCAGTGGCGATGTGGGGACAGGTCTCACCCATCCCCAAGAACACCAACGATTGGACATTACCGCGGTGCTGTTGGCAAATTTCAGTCGTGCCCAAGAGGGGTTGCGGGTGCTGGAAGAATACAGCAAACTCTATGATCCAGCTATGGCACGCGCCATGAAACAAATGCGCTACCGTGTTTATACCCTAGAAACTATGGTGATGAACGATCGCAGACAGAAACTGAGCAATGCTAGTCTTTACTTGGTAACTATGCCCGTCCCCAATTTTATGGAGCAGGTGGCAGGGGCACTCAAGGGCGGAGTCGATATTGTGCAATACCGTGACAAAGACCTAGCCGATAGCGATCGCCTGACTATTGCCAAACAGTTGAAAGAGCTGTGCCAGCAATATGATGCGCTGTTGATTGTAAACGATCGCGTAGATATTGCCCTCGCTGTCGGGGCAGACGGTGTACACCTAGGACAACAGGATCTACCCTTACCGATCGCCCGCCAGCTAGTGGGTCAGGATATGATTTTAGGGCAGTCGACCACCAACCCAGAAGAACTACACCGAGCAATCGAGCAGGGGGCAGACTATGTGGGTGTAGGGCCTGTCTTTCCTACCCCGACTAAGCCCAACAAGCCTGCCGCTGGCTGTGACTATGTCCGATACGCCCGTGCCCACTGCCCCATCCCCTTTTTTGCTATTGGCGGGATCGATCTGACTAACCTCAATGACACCATCAGTGCAGGCGCCAACAGGATCGCTGTAGTCAGGGCATTGATGACCAGTGCCGATCCCACTGCCGTTGCCAAAGCAATGCGTGCCCAACTTAGCCATGCCAACCCTTAAACGCTTTGCCCAGCATTGGCTACGCTGTGAAGCCACCCTAGGGACGATCGTCAATTCTGCCCGTCTCACCCCTGCGGATATCGTCCTAGAAATTGGCGGCGGTACAGGCAACCTCACCCGCAGACTACTGCCCCTAGTCAAAGGTTTGGTGGTAGTAGAAATCGATCGCCGCCTCTGCCAAAAACTGCCCCAACAATTTCCCGATCCCAAATTCCATCTAGTAGAAGGGGACATCCTCAAAATTTCCTTTACTGACCTACCTCTGCGCCCCAATAAAGTCGTTGCCAACATCCCCTACAACATCACTGGCCCCATTCTAGAAAAACTCCTAGGCACGATCGCCCAACCCCAGCAAGTATGGCAAACCATTGTCCTGCTCGTGCAAAAAGAGATCGCCCTCAGACTGACCGCCCAACCCCACGATAAACATAAAGCCTATGGTGCTCTGAGTGTGAAAGTGCAATATCTCGCCGACTGTGAATACATCTGCACAGTGCCGCCCACAGCTTTTTATCCTGCCCCCCAAGTGGATTCCGCCGTAGTCAGGCTCACCCCCCGCCCGCCCCAACCCCCCGCCCAGCATCCCCGCCTATTGCAACAGATCGTGCACCTAGGGTTTAGCCAGCGGCGGAAAATGCTCCACAACAACCTAGCTAGCCTAGTCCAGCGGGACATCCTCACTGGCATTCTGCGCTCCTTGGGCATCAACCCACAGGTCAGGGCAGAAGAATTGAGCCTACAGGAGTGGATCGCCCTGAGCGATCGCTTGCATGAGCAATCTGGGACTTTACCTAGTATTTCTCATAACAATCTTGCCAATACAGAGCAAGGACCGCAGAACTCTACTTGACCCCAACTAGCCTTAACAAGGGTTTAATCAAACCAGCCGATATTTTTATTATTTACTTTACTGAGGTGCGCATTAGAACCAATGGGGCGGGGTGGCAAAACTGATCGCGGTTGTGGTTCAGGCTTAACTTGGACAAGAGGACTTGGCACAGGGGCTGACTGTGCCTGCAATTTCAAATTTTCGGAAGCCAGACGCAAATTGTCCTGTTTTACTTGCTCTAGTTCTTCTCTTAGAGCCTGTTCTCGCTCCTGACAACGGGATAATTCTTCCTGCAAAGCCACTATCACCTGTTTGACTAACTCTGGGTCCCTCAGGTCTAAACCATTTAGCTCACTCATCTAGTCCCGCCTCCTTGAAAGTTTTGTAGCAGTGATCGGGGTCATAAATATGACAGCGATCGCTAATTGCCTGCATTAAACCCCACGAAAACCGGGTTTTATAGAGATATTGTCCCCAATTTTCCTCTAGGGCATGGTGTGCCCTGCGCAGATGATAAAAGGGGATCGCCGTAGAAATATGGTGGGGAATATGCACATTTATATCATGGCATAGCCACTCGATCCAGCGGGGATAATCACAGTGAACTGTACCCATCAACTGAGCTTTTACAGGATGCCAATTTTCAGGGTACTCAAAGGGAATATCAGGCATAGTGTGATGCACAATCGTAAAGGTACTCATCCAGAAGTGATAGACCAACCAAGGCATCAACCAGAATTTAATTAAACCTGTAACACCTGTGAAATAAGTAAGAGTAGGCAGAGTCAGGAGCGCAAAAATTAAGACCAAGGCGATGGAGAATTTAACCTGACGGCGTTGGGATTGGGCATAGAGTAGGGGATCAAAATGCAGAGTTGCCCAGTGGAAAATAGAACCAACCCACCAGAATCTGCCCCTGATTAACTTGTAGGCCATCTGTTCATAGCCCCTGCAAGCCCTGAATATCTCTGGGGTAAAAGGATACCAAGCATTGTCCTCACCCAGCTTATTAGTGTGCAGATGATGGTGATCATGCTTCAACCGCCAACAGTGGAATGGATAAAGCAGAGGTAACAAGGCTATATGCCCTACTAGATCATTGACCCATCGTTTTTGGGCAAAGGATCGGTGCCCGCAGTCATGCCCGATCACAAACCAACCCGTTAGGACTGTTCCCGTCCACACCCATGCCACAGGTAACAGATACCAAGGTGCAAAAGTAATAAACACATAACCAACAGCGGCAGCGGCTACGCTGGTCAAAACCCCCAACCATGCCCGAAACGGGTTTTTCTGAAAGCACTCTGGGGGGATAGTTTTGACAACTGCACGCAGAGAATGGGGAATAGCAGTCATTGGCTAGCCCCTGACTTAACAAGGCTTTGGCGACTGAGAGCCTGTAGTTGCTTGAAGAGTAATTCTGTTTCCGAAAACAGTTGGTTTAGCTCAGCTTCAATGGCATCGCTATATAGTTTTTTGCGTTCAGGGCTAGGTTTATTGGCAGTCATAGGTTATTCCAGAATCACACCACTTAGGAAGACAACCACTCAGGATTGTATCAGTAGTTAATCCCATTGTATCTTAAACTTTACAAAAAATTGTAGGTAATTTTACTTTGCTAAGTATTGCTAAGTTTTACAGGCAGAATCTGCCCTGGAGCTGATGCTACTTTCCTAGCCCCAAAGACTTATGTTAGGATGAGAAATGCTGTCTTAAATTTTCTAACTGTGGCTACTCTCCAGCAACAAAAAATTCGCATTCGCCTCAAAGCCTTTGACCATCGGCTGTTAGATGCTTCTTGTGAAAAGATTGTGGATACAGCTAACCGTACCAATGCGGCGGCGGTCGGGCCGATCCCACTGCCTACGCGCAAGAGGGTTTATTGTGTTCTGCGATCGCCCCATGTGGACAAGGACTCCCGGGAGCATTTTGAGACGCGCATCCACAGTCGGATCATTGATATTTATCGTCCCTCAGCCAAAACTATTGATGCTTTGATGAAACTGGATTTGGCGGCAGGGGTGGACATTGAAGTGAAATTGTAGGCTATGTCGGTCAAACCTAGGATCGCGATTGCCCACTTGGGCTGTGATAAAAATCGGGTGGATACTGAGCATATGCTCGGTTTACTGGTAGAGGCGGGCTATCGGGTAGATACGGATGAGGCTGATGCTGACTATGTAATTGTCAATACCTGTAGCTTCATTGAAGCGGCGCGCCGAGAATCAGTGCGTACCCTTGTGGAAATGGCAGAACTAGGCAAGAAAATTATCATCGCAGGGTGCTTAGCCCAGCATTTTCAGGAAGAGCTACTAGCGGAACTACCTGAAGCGGTCGCCTTGGTGGGCACAGGTAATTATCACCAAATTGTCAAAATTATTGAGCAGGTGGAGCAGGGGCAGGTTGTCAAAGCCGTCTCCCCTGAACCCAGTTATATTGCCGATGAAACTGTGCCCCGCTATCGCACTACCAATGCCACCACTGCCTATGTGCGCATTGCTGAGGGCTGTGATTATGCCTGTAGTTTTTGTATTATTCCTAAGCTGCGGGGCAAGCAGCGATCGCGCCCCCTTGAATCCATTGTTGCAGAGTGCCAGCAACTGGCGGCTGAGGGGGTACAGGAAGCAATTTTGGTTTCCCAGATCACTACTAACTACGGTATTGATCTCTATGGACAGCCCCGTTTGACAGAATTGATCTATGCCCTCGGTGGGGTGGATATACCTTGGATACGGATGCACTACGCCTACCCGACTGGTTTAACCCCTAAAGTTCTGCAGGCGATCGCCGAAGTGCCCAATGCCCTGCCCTATCTGGATTTGCCGCTCCAGCACGCCCATCCAGAGATATTGCGGGCGATGAACCGTCCGTGGCAGGGGCGGGTAAATGACCAGATAATCGAGCAGATCAAAAAGAATTTGCCCGAAGCGGTGATCCGCACCACTTTTATTGTGGGTTTCCCGGGGGAGACGGAGGCGCACTTTCAGTTCTTGCTGGATTTTGTAGCGCGCCATCAATTTGACCATGTGGGCGTATTTACTTTTTCTCCAGAAGAGGGAACACCTGCTTTTAACTTGCCTGACCAAGTGCCTGAAGCGGTGAAGCAGGAACGGTACGATCGCCTGATGAGTTTACAACAGGAGATTTCTCTGCACAGGAATCAGCAGGAAGTCGGCAAAATAGTAGATGTGCTCATAGAAGCAGAAAACCCAGACACAGGCGCAAAAATGGGCAGATCAGCCCGCTTTGCTCCCGATGTAGATGGTGTGGTTTACTTAGATGATCCCAGCGATCGCGCCAGCATTGGCGACATTGTGCCTGTGAAGATCACAGGCGCAGACCATTACGACCTCTTTGGTGAAGTATTTTCTCCTAGGGAGTCATTCCCAGAAAACCCCAACGGGGGCTAAAGCCCCTGGGACCCGTCAGCTAAACAACGCTTCCAATCAAGAACTGGTCTATTGTTGCCCAGCTCTGTAATGATTTGTAATGATTAATGATTTTGAGAGGTGGGAAAGGGCAGTACTAACTTGACCCTCTCAGACATTGCAGGGTGTCTCGGTTTAGATTCTCACTAAACCATGTTGTAGAGCATACCTTACCAGTTCTGTGCGACTGCTGGTGCCTGTTTTGGTAAATAGACGACTCACATACTTCTCTACATTGCGGATGGTGGTGCCCAGTTGTTTGGCAATCTCTTTGTTCATCATCCCTGCCACTACAAGTTCCAAAACGCTCTGTTCTCTGGGGGTAAATTCAATGTGAATAGGCGGCGGTGTTACCTGCAGCCCCGATCGCTGCTTGAGGAGTGCTTTAATTTCCGCTATTTGATCTGCCAGTTCCCCTTGACTGGTATGGGCTACTCTTCTGGTGAGCAAGTTTTGCACGATCGCCACTAGTTCATCGGGGTCAAAGGGTTTGGGTAAATAGGCATCACAGCCTGCTTGATAGCCAGCAATGCGATCGGTGGTCATGCCTCTGGCAGTAAGCAGCACTACCGGTAGACTGGCAAAGCGGGGATCGGCGCGCAGTTGTTTGAGGAATTCTAGTCCATTGACCTGTGGCATCATGATGTCAGAAATTACCAGATCCGGCAGAGATTTTTCTAGTAGCTGCCATGCTTCTTGGGCATTGGTGGCTGTCTCCACAATAAGATCATTATCTTCTAGGTAGGCTTTGACTGCTGTTCTCAGGCTCGGTTCATCATCCACCAGCAGGATTACAGGTTGGTCAGTCATTGTCACAGCTCCAAGCTCTTTTGCACAGGATAACCCAAATGTTGCCATGCTAAAGGAGTAGCCACTCTACCTCTGGGGGTGCGCTGTAGGTAGCCAATCTGCAATAGATAGGGTTCATAGACCGTCTCAATAGTCTGGGTGTCTTCCCCTGTGGCGGCAGCAAGGGTATCTAAACCCACTGGCCCCCCTTGAAATTTTTCAATCAAGACTGTGAGTAGTTGTCTGTCAATCCAATCTAACCCTTTGGGATCCACATTGAACAGAGTCAGGGCAGTTTCTGCTACCGTTTTGGTGATGGTGCCATCGTCTTTCACTTCTGCATAGTCTCTTACTCTTTTGAGTAAACGATTGGCGATGCGAGGCGTGCCCCTTGACCGCTCAGCGATCGCCCTTGCCCCTTCGGTATCAATGGCAATCCCCAAAATTTGCGCACTCCTTTTGAGGATCTCTGTAAGTTCGGCAGGGGTATAAAAGTGCAAGTGTTGAATATAGCCGAAGCGATCCCGCAAGGGAGCACAGAGGGCACCAATTCTAGTGGTAGCGCCAATGAGGGTAAAGGGGGGCAGTTTGAGACTACGAATGCGGGCAGATTGCCCCTTGCCAATGGTAATATCCAACCGAAAGTCCTCCATCGCTGGGTAGAGAATCTCTGCCGTTACCTGCGGCAGCCGATGGATTTCATCAATAAAGAGAATGTCCCCTGCCTGTAAACTCACCAGTAGTCCAGCTACATCTCTTGGTCGTTCTAGGGCAGGCGCAGAGGTGATTTTGCAGTTTACGCCCATCTCTTGGGCAATGATGAGGGCAAGGGAAGTTTTGCCCAACCCCGGCGGGCCATACAAAAGCAAGTGATCAAGGGCAGTTTGGCGCTGTTTGGCAGCAGCAATGGCAATGGTGAGTAATTCTTTGAGTTCTGGTTGTCCTACATATTCGGCAAGGGAGCGGGGACGAATGGAATGCTCGACAGGGGTGGGTGCCTGTTTTTCTTCAGGGGTAGGTTCTGGGGATAATAAAGGAGAGGGAGAAGAAATGATAGCCATACTTTTTTTAGTATAGGGGAGAAGGGCGGGTGCTGGCATTGGGTTTTGATTTTGGCACTTCCGGGGCAAGAGCAGTAGTTATTGATGCCTCTAAAACTAATCTGGCAACTGTGAGAACTAATTATGACCTCAGCGATCCCCGCAGTTGGGCTGATGCCTTATTTACGCTGCTGCAGATGCTACCTGCGCAGTTGCGCTGCCATATAGGAGCGATCGCTATTTCTGGTACTTCGGGCACTGTGCTGTTAACTGATAGTGAGGGGACACCCCTGACTAGACCTCTGCTTTATCACCAGAGCCAAGGGGTAGATTTGCATTTTGTACCCCAAAGTAGCCCTGCCTGTGCCCCGAGTTCCAGTTTGGCAAAGTTATTGTTTTGGCAGGAGAGGCTAGAACCTTCGCTTTTTAAGAGCGCATATTTTCTGCATCAGGCAGATTGGCTAGGATGGCTACTCCATGGACAACTGGGGGTTACAGACTATCACAATGCCCTCAAACTAGGCTTCGATGTGGTGCCGTTGGCATATCCCCAGTGGTTTCCCCCCCTTAAATGCCATTTACCACAGGTATTGTGCCCCGGTGCGGTAGTGGCCCCTCTGTTGCCTGCTATTGCCCACAAATACCATCTGCCCCCCGATTGTGTGGTCTGTGCTGGTACTACTGACAGCAATGCCTCGGTACTAGCCAGCCTAGGGGAGCGATCGTGGCAGGAAGGGATAGGCATGACAATGCTTGGCTCTACTTTGGCTGTGAAGGTGATTACTGCTGTCCCCATTTTTGCCAGCCAATATGGCATTTATAGTCATCGCTGGGATTGGCAGGGCAGGACATGGTATGTGGCAGGGGGGGCATCCAATACAGGGGGAGCAGTACTGGCTCACTTTTTTAGCCCTGAGCAACTGGCACAACTGAGCAGCTATATCGATCCCCACACGCCCAGCCCCTATGACTACTATCCCCTTTTGCAAGCAGGAGAGAGATTTCCCATTGCTGACCCCAATTATCCACCCCGTCTCCATCCTCGCCCCAATGATCCCGTCTTGTTCCTCCACGGTTTATTAGAAGGTATCGCCCGCATTGAAAAACAAGGCTACGCCCTACTGGCCAGTTTGGGCAGTATTTATCCAAATTTAGTAATTACTACAGGGGGCGGCGCCAAGAATAATGCCTGGCAACTGATAAGGGAGCGGGTGCTAGGCAGACCCTGTATTCCTGCCAAAGAGACAGAAGCAGCCTATGGCAGTGCTCTGTTAGCTCAGTTTGGACATACCTTTGAGCCAGCCCTTGGGCCAAAAGCAGCCCAGCAATCCCCCTGCCAAAAATAACATCACGATCCAGCAGACCACATAGGCATAGGGCATCTTCAATTCCGGCATATTCCCCACTACCTCAGGGTCAAGTTCATACTGTAGATACCGACCACAAATGTCAAAGGAACATGGTCAGAAAGCGCATTGCCTCATTGATATTATTGTTCAGGGAAGAGAGATAAACTTCCATCAAACTCGATGCTAACTCTTGGTCTCCACAATATCCATTACTTGCACAGCATGATCGTAGCAGTCCCGCAGATAGACGCACCTGACTGCTCAGTAAATTGGATTCATCTCGTATCAAATTAGAAATCACTTCCCTCTGCGGCCAAATGATGGGACCCAATAGCAGGGGTTCTATTTTGATTCTGTGAATTTTCTCTAAGGTTTGGGGAGTAGGTTCTTCCACTACTTCATCCTGCAGAGCTTCTAATCTCTCGCCATAGTTTTCCAATACTAAGAAGAAGGCATCCACGATCGCATCAAGGAGGGCAGCGGACATACCACGATTGCGATAGATACGCTGGCGCACAGGCTCAAATACATCGGTTTCGGGTTCGGCTTGAACTGTTAGGAGGTAGTTTTTCCCTATAATGAAACTTACCTGTTCCGAATTGAAACCTTTACCATCGGCACGGGGCGTAACCATATGCAGAATCAAGAGTAACTGATGGCTATAATCCTCTACTTTTGCTCGCTGGGGCACATTGACTACATCTTCTAGGAGCAAAGGATGGAGATTGAAAACTTTACCAAGTTTTTTGAGGACCTCTTCTGAGCCTAGACCTTGTACCTCAATCCAAGATACTGATCACTTTCCAAATAAGGGATACATCCTTCTGGAACTGCCAACTGCTTACCCACTGCTTCTTGAGCCGAATAGTCAATCACAAAAATATTGGGAATACCACTTTCCGCATCAATCACTAAAGTTCTGGGTGGACTCCCTGGTGCTGGCTCATTAAAAGGATAGAGTTCCAGCTCAGGATCGATATCGATAGCTGCTTCTATTTTTGTATTCATCTGCCAGATAACTCCTTGTAAGCACGCAGCACTGCCATTGCCACCGGGCCAGCGATCGCACTGCCACCGCCGCCGGCATTTTCCACAAAGGCAGTCACTACAATTTCGGGGTTTTCATAAGGGGCAAAACAAGTAAACCAAGCATGGCTAGGACGGGGCGGGTCTTCCCCTGTACCAGATTTGCCAGCGATGGTCAACCCTTCCACCCCCAATCCTGCCCCTGTGCCAAATTCAAATACAGCCTTCAGGGAACGGCGCAGTGTAGCCACGGTGCTAGGTTTTAAGCCTAAATTTTGCGGCTGGGGCTGACTATCTAAATTTAAGTGGGGCACCACTTTGTAACCCCCATTGGCAGCGATCGCTGTCATCAGGGCTATCTGTAAAGGGGTAGCCAACACTTCCCCCTGCCCAATGGACATGTGCACCGAGTTGCCGTCATGCCATTCTTCTCCCAATACCTTCCGTTTCCATTCAGGGGTAGGGACATTGCCAGGGGACTCTTCATTTTGTAGTTCAATGCCTGTGGGCTGGCCAAAACCCAGTTTCATTGCCCAGGTGGCCAAGTCTTTGCCCCCTACCCGCATACCCACCTGCCCAAAAAAAGTATTGCTGCTATAGGCCATTGCCTCCACAAACCCGATCGCCCCAAAGCCAGCCCGGTTGTGCTCCTGAAAAGCATAGCCCAAATCCAGAAAAGCATAGGTCTGCAGGATACTATCGGGGGAAAACTTGCCTGTTTCTAAACCTGCTATCAAAGGCACCATCTTAAAGGTACTGGCTGGCGGAAAGCCCTGCAGTGCCCGATTGACAAAGGGAAACTCCTTCTCCTGCAACTCTTGCCACGCTTTGGCGGAAATGGGACGGGTAAACAAATTGGGATCAAAAGTGGGGTAACTTACCATCGCCAGAATCTCACCATTTCTGGGATCAAGGGCTACCACTGCTCCCTTGCGATCTCCTAGGGCTTGGGCAGCAGCTTTTTGCAAATCGATATCAATGGTTAAGCGGACAGTATTACCAGCCTTAGGTAGTTTTTGCCCCAATACCCTAAGCACTCTGCCATTGGCATCCACTTCCACCTGTTTGCCGCCCCATTCTCCCCGCAAAATGGACTCAAAAGCTGACTCTGCACCTGCTTTGCCCACAATATCCCCCAAGCGATAACCCTTACTGGCTCTGGCTTCTAATTCTTCAGCGGTAATTTCTCCCGTATAGCCTAGGACATGGGCAGCCAGATCTCCATTGGGGTAGTAGCGCACCGCTTGGTGCTCCACCACCACCCCGGGCAGTTCGTTACTTCTTTCTGATAAGACAGTTACCAGCTTGGGGCTGATCCCAGAGATAATTCTAACCAGATTGGGGGAATTGTAACCTTCCCGCTCTAATTTTTGCTGAATATCGCTGGCGGGCACATTAATAATCTGGGAGAGCTTAGCGATCGTTGCGGCCCACTTTTGAGGGGGTTGGGCAATAGGCCACAGGGATACACCCCGCACCAGCCTACTCGATGCCAAAATTCTCCCCCTCCTCTCCAAAATCCTACCCCGTTCTGGTGCTTCTGGAATCAGGCGAATACGGTTGTTGTCCGCCAGCAGCCGATTGCGATCGCCTTCCACAAACTGCAAATACCAAACCCTACCCCCCAACACCCCCAGTAGCAAAACCACTGTCAGGAGAAACAAGACTAGCCCCCGTCCATCCCTGCCTACCGTCCGCTCCTGCTCCAGCAAGGAAAACCGCAGTGCTTTTTTAACTGAAGGTGCGATCGCCATACACAGTAAAATGTATCAGTCTGTTAAACTAAGAAAAGCTTAGATTAGGAAATTGGAAAATTTATGGATTTCACCAACTTGCCTCAATTGTTAAATACGCCTGCCATTTTACCTGAATTGATTCTGCTGGCGGGGATTACAGTGATTGTGATTACGGATTTGATTGTACCCCGCAGTAAGTCCTTAAATTTGTTGAATAATCTGGCAATTATAGCTCTTGTGGGCACAATGGGGGGACTGTGGTGGCAGTGGGGCAACCTAAGTGATGGTGAGTCCTTTTTCAATAGTTTTAACAGCGATAAACTGAGCATTATTTTGCGGGGGATCATTGCCCTGTCTGCTCTATTTACAGTATTCGTTTCCGAAAATTATCTCATTAGGTCAGCAGTGGCGGTAGGGGAGTATTTGACCATTCTTTTGACGGCTACTTTGGGGGCAATGTTTTTAGCGGGGGCAAATGAGATGGTGATGATATTTGTCTCCTTGGAAACTTTAAGTATTGCCTCTTACCTGTTGTCGGGCTATGCTAAGCGGGATCCCCGCTCCAATGAGGCGGCATTGAAGTATCTGCTGGTAGGAGCGGCAAGTTCAGCTATTTTCTTGTATGGCATGTCTCTGCTCTATGGTCTTGCGGGTGGGGAAACCAACCTAATGAGTATTGCCAGTCGTTTACAGGAAAACAACCTCGCTCTGATTATTGCCATGGTGTTTGTGATTGCGGGGATCGCTTTCAAGCTGTCGGCTGTGCCCTTCCACCAGTGGACACCAGATGTCTACGAAGGGTCCCCCACCCCGGTGGTGGCGTTTCTTTCTATTGGTTCTAAGGTAGCGGGCTTTGCCTTTGGGCTACGCTTTCTGCTTACTGCTTTTCCCCTAGCAGTGGAACAGTGGCACTATGTATTTTGGGTGTTGACGGTCCTGAGCATGGTCTTGGGCAATGTGGTAGCGATCGCCCAAACCAGTATGAAAAGAATGCTAGCCTATTCTTCCATTGGGCAGGCGGGCTTTGTAATGTTGGGGATGATTTTGGATACGGAGGCGGGCTATGCCAGCATGGTCTACTACCTGTTGGTGTATTTATTTATGAATATGGGAGCCTTTGCCTGTGTGATTCTTTTCTCCCTGCGGGCAGGTACTGATGAGATCAGCGAATACAGTGGACTGTATCAAAAAGACCCTCTCCTTACCCTGTGTTTGAGTGTCTGTTTACTGTCTTTGGGGGGAATTCCACCCTTGGCAGGCTTCTTTGGGAAATTGTATATTTTCTGGGCAGGTTGGCAGGCTCAGGCTTATGGGTTGGTGATTCTAGGTTTGGTGGTGAGTGTGATTTCCATCTACTACTACATTCGGGTAATCAAAATGATGGTAGTGAAAGAGCCCCAAGAGATGTCTGAAGCGGTGAAAAATTACGCCCCCATCAGATGGAGCGAACTGGGGATGCGTCCCTTGCAGGTGGCGATCGTCGCTACTTTGGTATTCACCAGTGTGGCAGGGATTGCTTCTAATCCCTTGTTTGCCCTCTCCAACAGGGCAGTGGACAATACGCCCTTCCTCCAATCCTCTGTGGATAGTGCAACCGCGATCGCCCAGCGGTCAAACTAATAGGTACTGGTCAATTGGGCGGTACTGCCAGGGGCCACAACCACGGCAGTTCCGTAACCACTGTGCAAGACTTATACAAACCTATACAGCCAAGTCAAATAGACTCATACTGGCTTCCTGCTTCATCCAAGTCTCAAGAGCTACGCTCTCAAGGGGTGTTACTTCTCCACAGGCTTCAGCTCCCCCAGAGCTTGGGGTATTTTTGTAATTCAATA
>JBKBMU010000001.1:0-194347 GCA_046295715.1 Pseudanabaenaceae cyanobacterium | reverse complement strand
AGCGGCATCTTTTGCCGATGCCCACAGTTAGAGCATATTTGACTGGAGGGGTAAAACCTGTCCACAACAGTTAATTTACTCCCATACCAGGCACATTTATACTCCAACTGCCGCCGAAATTCAAAGAAACCACAATCGGCGATAGCATTTGCTAACCGGTGGTTCTTCAGCATACCCGATACATTCAGGTCTTCAATGATCACCTCGCCGTGGTTCTTGGCCAAGTAACTGGTGATCTTGTGAAGGTTGTCCATCCTCATATCGGTTACTCTTTTGTAGGCTCTGGCTAACCTAGCTCTAGCTTTCTTTCTGTTGTTGGATTTGATTTGTTTTTTACTCAACCTCCTTTGTAGTCGTGATAGTTTTTTCTTGGCTTTCCTATAGGGTTGCCATTAGAGCAAGTTACTAAGGCGTTTATACCTACATCTACGCCTATTTTGTCTGCTTGTTTGGGAGTAGGTTTATGCTCTAATTCATACCTAAAGCTGATGTACCACTTATCAGCTCTTTTACTGATAGTTACATTCTTTGGCGTAACTGAGGGTAAAACTTCATCACAGGTTAGCCACCCAAATATCGGAACTCTAATTTTGTTTCCCGATATTCTAATAGCAACGTCCAAGTAAAAACTATCCCTTTTGCCTTTCTTTTTGTATGTTGGTTTCTTGCAGTGTTTATGTTTCCGCCAATTCTTGAAAAAGTACTAATCTTTCAACTCTATTGTCAGTAATTAAATTGATGAGCTCCAATCTGTTGGCTGTACTAGGGTTACCCCTGCAAAAATTACCCTTGTAGTGGGCACATACCAATTGCGAAAACTCGGTCTTAACCCCCAAGGTAAAGTTACCCAACTGCCACCCCGTAAAACATAGTGGCGATCGTCAAAATAATTAGCCGAATAACCGCTGTATGGAAAAGGTATAAATCCTGGATAGGGGCTAAACTTACTGCTAGTCCATTGCCACACTCGCCCCAGAAAATGGGGATAAACCTGACAAGCTTTTTCCCATTCTGCCTCAGTAGGTAACCGTTTGCCGACAAAATTACTATAGGCATTTGCCTCGTACCAACTAATACCATATACAGGGATCGCACCTGTGTGTTCTTGCCAGTATAGAGGTTTAGTAATACCCGCTTGTTTGAGCCACTGCCAACCTGCATCGCACCAGTATTCAGGTTTTTTATAACCCCCTACTTCTATGAATAGTCTATATTGTTCCTGAGTAACGGGCTGGGGATCAATGCTAAACTCAGGTAAGTAAATGGTATAGCTAGGTTGTTCATTGTCCATAGCCCATTCACTCTGACAGCCCATCCTAAACTCACCCGCAGGGATCGCTAGAGGCCCACTCAAATTAGGGCTCGGTGGAGGACTGCCCACATCTGCACCCGCAAGAGCTAAGAGAAAACTAATAGTCTCACAGTGTTGGGCTTCATGTTGTAACAGCCAGTACCAGAGCCTTGCCTGTTGCTGTCGGGTGGCAGCGCTCAAACTGGAGTAGTATCGCCAGAGGCGATCGTTTACTGCTTGGGCGTAGGCGAGTAGGCAACTGTAGGGGGGTAATGCCTGTCGTTGTGCCTTAGGCAGACCATCCTGTGCCAGCAAGCGATCGAAGGCAGGGGGCTGGAGCGGCCCATAGCCTGCGGTTTTGCGCAATATCCACAGTTCTTGGGTGTAAATGATATGCCCAAAATGCCAACCGATGGGACTAAACTCTGGGTGTACCTGCTGACGATAGAGAGCCTCGCCCCCATACTGCAGTGCCTGTGCCAGCAGTTTTTCAGTGTACTGCCGACAAGCAATAAACTGAGTTGGCACATCAGTCACAATCAACTCCTCCAACTCTGTCTCAGCGATGGATGCGCGTAGAAAAATTCTGGGTTCTGGTCGGGGAAATCGCCCGTGCCTTGAGAATCGCCGCTACCAGAAAAATATAAGAGATCACGCCCACTACAGCTAGAATCCACAGGGCAAAATTAGGACTGAGGGAAGCACTGGCATTCCAGAAAGCATGGAGCAGGGAAGCGGTCAGGTAGCCGACTGGCAGAGTGATGAACCAAGTGTTAGGTTTGAGGGCAAACAAGCCGATAAAGTAGCCCAAATAGCCACTGTAGGCGATATGTCCCGCCACCGAGCCAAGGACGCGCGGGATCAGCAACTGCACACCGATCAATTCCCCTGCGGTTTCCTGTCCCGTGATTTGGCTCACCTCTTGGGCGACTGCTGGCACATATTGCCCCAAAGTTTCAATCAAAGTAAAACCCATCGCTGAAGATGCCCCCAAGAGAATGCCATCGAGAGGTTCATTTACTCCCACCTGCGATCGCCACCAACTGGGGAGAAACAACCCCAGGGCATAAAACAAAAAAATCGGGCAAGCCTTGATCAACTCTTCCATCAACCCTGCCCCAAAAAAGTGGGCCACAAATTGGGAGATAAAATCGGGGCGAGCAGCAGACACATTCCCCGGCAAGCGACGGCGGAACACCTCAAAAAAGAAATCCAGCACCGGACTATCAGTAACAGCGATGCCACCATCCTTGACCACAGGCACAGCGATCATCAAGATCGTAATCAGAGCGGGCACTAGCAGGACTGGCATCAGCCACCAAGGTTTGGGCTTACCGCAGAGAAAATAGACCAATCCAAACGCCGCTATGCCCAAATACAGCCCCAACAACAAACGGAATAACTGAAAATTGCCGATCGCCCCGAACATGGAGACCACCACCACCACCGTAACAATGCCTGGGATCAGAAAACCTTTAGAACCCAACTGTTTACCCGTAGAGAGAATCGGCACTAACTGGGTTAGAGAGACATTTGCGCCACTGGCTACGGGGGTAGGTACAACCTCTGAAGGCTGAGAACAGAAGACAAACTCCGCCCTACTATCCCCCAAGACCAACCGATCGCCCACATTGAGCCGCTGGCAACCCACTAATTTGCGTCCATTGACCAGCGTGCCATTGGAACTGCCCAGATCGCAGATTTCCCACTCATTCTCTGTCCAAGAACGAATAGAAGCATGGCGGCGCGATACACTCCCATAGGTTTGACTGTCGAGGACAATTTGGCAATCATATTCCCGCCCGATCGTGGTTACTTGTCCTACAGCCAAGGGAAAAATCCGCTCCGAGCGTACTTCCTTCAGGTAAAAATGCGGTATAGTCATGGCACAGCAGTGAGGGTAGGTAAATTGCGAGTTACTCTCCAAGTGCTCGCTAGATAGAATAACATAGCCAATATGGAAGATACCGCTACTCACTACTTGACTGCCACTAGACAAGCACAGATCGATCCCCGATCGTTTCCCCAAGTTTTATTTATCAACCATGATCAATTAAATCTCAAGGTATTTCCCCCAGCCCTACTCGCCGAAAAACCCCTCTTGTTGTTCGTGGAATCCTTTGCCTATGCTACCTTCATTCCCCATCACCAACAGAAACTGACCTATATTTTGAGTGCCCAGCGACACTTTGCAATCGCCTGTGTAGAGCAAGGCTATAGCGTTTATACAGTATTTACTGAAGGATTTCATGGGGAAGGAATCAGGCAATTTTTAGAATCATATCCAAATTGTCATATAACTTGTATGCAACCCAGCGAATGGGATAGCCAATACAGACTAGCCGAACTAGTAAAACTATACCCCCAGCGGCTTACTGTAATTCCTAATAGTTTTTTTCTAGCAGATGCAGATAAATTTAAGGCTAAAATTGGCAAGAATTATCGCCTTGAAAAATTTTACCGTGAAATGCGCAAGCAGACGGGTTATTTAATGGTCAATAGTAAACCCATAGGCGGCAAATGGAATTATGACCGAGAAAATCGCAAATCCCTACCCAAACAAATTGCCATTCCCCCCATTCCCCAATTTCCCCCTGATGCAATTACCCAAGAAGTAATTAACCTGATTAAAACCTATCTACCAAATCACTATGGCAAACTAGATCAATTTCTGTATGCAGTTACCCGCACCCAAGCCTTAATTTTACTAGATAGATTTATCCACGATCGCCTAGCTAATTTTGGTAGCTACGAAGATGCCATCAAACTAGGTGAACCATTCTTATTTCATTC
The DNA here is from genome assembly GCA_046295715.1 of Pseudanabaenaceae cyanobacterium. Classification (GTDB taxonomy): domain Bacteria; phylum Cyanobacteriota; class Cyanobacteriia; order Pseudanabaenales; family Pseudanabaenaceae; genus JBKBMU01. The sequence goes on along the minus strand of JBKBMU010000001.1, from coordinate 190,263 downwards.
GGTTTTATCTCTATACTTAAATAACGGTTTACTCTTACCCCAAGAAGTGTGCGATCGCGCCATTAGTGCATATACCCAAGGGTTAGTTCCCCTCAATTCTGTAGAAGGTTTTATCAGGCAGATTATTGGCTGGCGGGAATACATTAGAGTTTACTATGTCGCCATGATGCCGACCGTTAGGGATAGTAATCATTTTCAGTTTCGCTACAATTTACCTGCTTTATTTTGGACAGGAGAAACTGATTTGCTGTGTCTAAAAGATGCAATTAGTCATGTCTTGAATTATGGTTTTTCCCATCACATTCAGCGCTTAATGGTACTGAGCAATTTTAGTAATTTGACCTGTACCGATCCCCGTCAATTAAATCAATGGTTTTGGTATGCCTATGTGGACGCTTATGAATGGGTAGAACTGCCCAATGTACTGGGGATGTCCACCTTTGCTGATGGGGGGATTTTGGCATCTAAGCCCTATGTAGCAGGTGGAAATTATATCAATAAAATGAGCGATTGTTGCTCTAAGTGCTATTTCAATGTAAAAGCAAAAACGGGAGATTCTGCCTGTCCCTTTAATTACTTATATTGGCATTTTGTTGATCAACAACGGGACAGTTTTTTAGAGAATGGTCGAGTTTCATTAATGACCCAAATTTACGATCAAAAACCAGAATCAGAAAAGATATTGATTCGTCAGTCTGCTGAAAAATTTATTGATACACTCCCCCGTTACTCACTCCCCGCCTAAACGGTGGCGCAAACTTTCGGCAATTTTCCTACCCAGATATTCAGGGATGATATTTTCATGCGGACCTAATGAATAGAGAATTAACTTAGTTCTCCCCCGCCAGATCAATAAATTAGCACTCACTACCAGTAAATCTTCTTGCCAGACCGCATTCATCACTTTATACAATAGAGCAGGCTCACTATTAGCTTCAATTAAAAAAGTTGGTAATTGGATGGCACGATCCACATAGAAACTGCACTCCACTTTTTTGAGGGGGGCATTGAGATTAAATTCTGAAGCCAACATTTCTTCCACATCAAGTCGCCCCAACAAAGTTTCCTTAATTGCCTTCTGGACATTTTCAATTAACTTTTCACTGAGGGGTGCATTCCCCCGCGATAACATTACTTTCAGGAAAATTAACATCGGTGGTTTAACTTGCCCATAAACATTCAAACTGTGAATACTTAAACCATAAGCGGCAAATACACCAAAAATATCATTTAGTAAATATGACTGATTTCGAAACGCAAAATAAAAGGCAGTTTTGTCGCCTTCAGTGCGCAATTCAATTACAGCTGAATGGGTCCGATACAGTTGATAAGCTAACTTGAGATTTTGTAACTGCACTTCACTGGAAACAAATTGTTCGTAGAACTTAGGAAAACTGAGATTAAATTGTCTCATTAATACTAATGTGGACTCGTGGATGCGGGTAGTCATAGTAAATCGCGGGATTGACCTAACCAAATTCTAACCATTTCTCTCAAAATGCCGCTATCATTTGGATATGCCTATACCAGCGATCCCTAGCCATAATGAGCTTTTGGACTAACATTTTTCGCCCCACCACCCCAGCCGACATTGCTCAGAAATATAACCTGCGCCCAGTGCCCAATCAGGGGGGAAATGTCTATTTTGGCTACGATCGCCAGATTGATCCCTATGAGCTTGAAGAACTCTGTGATGCCGTAGGCTGGGTACGCCGTCCGATCCGTAAAGTGCGGATTGCCCTACAACATAGTTTTGTAGTGGTCAGCCTGTGGCATTGCTCTAATAATTTTCGGAAATTGATCGGCTTTGCCCGTGCCACCTCTGATCATGCCTTCAATGCCACCATCTGGGATGTGGTGGTGCACCCTAAATTTCAGGGCAGGGGCTTGGGCAAGGCCTTGATGCAGGAAATTATCAAAGAATTACGCAGAGCAGATATTAGTAATATCAGTTTGTTTGCTGATCCGCCTGTAGTAAATTTCTATGAACAATTGGGTTTTGTGCCCGATCCCGAAGGCATCAAAGGGATGTTTTGGTATCCCCCGCACTAGTACAACTATTAAAAAAAGTAACAATCGCTACTACCATCCCCCAGCAGAGTGTCAAATGGATTGAGAGGCTCAAGTCTTATTTGATCCCAAAAGACTTGGAACTCTTAGAGGTTGCATCCATTGTATTGAGGTACCTATGACCAGCATTGAGACAGTAATCACTCAGCCCAACGTGCCTGCTCCAGAGCCAGCTAAGAAAACTGCCTTTCCCCAACTATTTTGGGGCTTAACCGCAATTGCCATTGCTTTATTGGGGGGCGCATGGATCGGGGCAGGGGCAATTCGTTCCTTGCGCACGACCGATTCCCTGACGATCATTGGTTCAGCCAAGCGACCGATCCGTGCCGATTATGTGGTGTGGCGCAGTACGGTTTCCAGCCAGCAACCAACCCTGCAACAGGCATTCCAAGAACTGAGACGATATACCGAGCGGGTGCGCACCTACCTCAAATCCCAGAATATTCCCGATGATGCCATTACTCTCAGTGCGATCACGACCGAGACAATCCCAGAGTTTGTCAATGGCAATCCTACAGGCAGAACCCTTGCTTATCGCTTGGTGCAACGCTTTGAGGTGAGTTCCCCAGAAGTAGATCAAATTGCCAAAATCGCTCGCTCCAGCACTGACTTGATCAATGAAGGCATCCCCTATGTCTCTGAACCACCTGAATACCTCTACACCAAACTCAGCGAACTGAGAGTAGAAATGATCGCTGAAGCTACCAGAGATGCCAAAAACCGCGCCGAAGCGATCGCAAGGGAAACAGGGGGCAAAGTCGGGGTAGTCCGCAAAGCGGAAACTGATGTTTTCCAAATCACAGCCCGTCATTCTACCGAAGTTAGTAACAGTGGTTCATACAATACTGCCACCATTGACAAAGATATTACTGCCGTAGTGCAGATTACCTTTGCAGTAGATTAAACGTCTGGGTAGATTTTTGCCCTCAAGAATTATATAAACGAGGTAAGCGGTGCTTAAATCCGCAGAGGATTTCCCATGAAATAGTGCCCAAGATTTCTGCCCAATCATCAGCAGTAGTATCGTGATCCCCACCCAACCAAGTAACTACATCCCCCACCTTAGCTGAGGGTACATCCGAGACATCGATTAAGCATTGATCCATTGTGATCGTGCCTATCTGCCTCACCTTCTGTCCCCTCAAATAGCCGCATATTTTACTAGATAGACCCCGCCACAGCCCATCCGCATAACCGATCGCCACCGTAGCCACCGTCAAGTCCCGATCGGTAATAAAAGAATAGCCATAGCTAATCCCTGTACCTGCCTTTACTTTTTTGATGTAGGTTATACGGGCTTTAATAGTCATAGCAGGTTTTAGAGTTACACAAGAGCGCAAGTGGGGAGCAGGATAATAACCATAAATTCCCAAACCTGCTCTCACTAACTGATAGTGTAATTGGGGATTAACTAATAGCCCTGCTGTATTACAAATATGGACTAGGGGCGGCACATAGTCTAAACTCTGCAATAACTGTTGGAAGCGATCGCTCTGCAAGTTCATAACAGTAGGATCGGGGTCATCGGCAGTGGCAAAATGGGAATAGACACCAACTATATCTAATTGGCATAAACCAGTAAGGAATCTATAAAATTCTCGTGCTTGTTGATAATTTACACCCAAGCGGGACATCCCTGTATCGACTTTGAGATGTACAGGTATTTTGATATGTTCAGGCAAAACTTGACTAAACATCACCGCCTGTTCAGCACTGTAGATAGTAGCTTGTAGCTGATATTCATAGAGGGATCGTACTTCAGCAGGGGTAGTGATGCCACCCAGAATCAAAATTGGCACAGTGATCCCCGCCTTGCGCAATTCCACCCCTTCAGGGAGGGTAGCCACCCCCAACCAGCGCGCCCCCGCCCGCACTGCCGCCCGACTCACCGCTACACTGCCGTGTCCATAGGCATCCGCCTTAACCACCGCCAATAACTGGGTTTGTGGACTCAACACAGATAGCAACGATCGCACATTCTGCTCGATCGCCCCCAGATCAATTTCTAGCCAAGCCCGATGGTCAGATTTCAGCATGAGCGCAGACCAGACCTAGTGGTCAAACCCTGCATTGTAGCACCTTCCCAAAAGCTATTGGTAATAGAGAGTATCAAGGGGTAGAGGTGAAATTATAAACCCTCAAAAAATCTTTCATTTGCACTAGGTCTAGGACTTTACCCTAAACCCCTTCCTATAAAGCTTTTCTAAAAGCCAGCATAAGTATTTTTTATTTTGATGTTATTTATATGTAGGAACAACAAAAAAGTAGATTTACAGTCTAAATTTGCAGAAAGTTGCATTCCTGTCGTTAAATAGAAAAGCCATGTTTTGGCTAGTAGCCGTTATAGTTGCTCTGTGGGTAATGGCCTGTGCTCCTGCCCCCACAACTGCTGATCAGGACATTGCACCTGCAGTAGGGTACAGAACTTGCCACCATTGAAATTAAAAACCAAGTTACTCTCAAAGCCAAAGGGCAGATGATCTCATTTACTGAAAAAGGCAAGTTTGCCGCAAAAGCCGAAGAAATTGACCTAAATATTCCTGCCCCCCCATTTCAGATAAATATACATATGGCATGGAATTAAAGGAGGCAGGAGAAAATCAAATAGTTGCAATTACTGCTACTGCCAAGGATGCTCGCTTGAAGTCCTACTCGGCCCTGGTGAAACCAGCCCACCGCCTTGATAGTCATCTGCGAAAATCAACAGGTGGGCACACCTCCTGGCATACCCACCTGCGGTCAGGGATCGGTAGAAATTTAGGGAAAGCCGTACCCCCACTCACTCCGATCGCTCTGGGGCTATGCTAGGATAATTTTTAATCCAAAAGACCCGTGACGGGGGAAGCGTATGTTTGAGAGATTTACAGAGAAAGCTATTAAAGTTATTATGCTTGCCCAAGAGGAAGCCCGCCGTCTTGGTCACAACTTTGTTGGCACGGAGCAAATTTTACTAGGGCTGATTGGGGAAGGCACAGGCGTTGCCGCCAAAGTCTTGAAATCTATGGGTGTAAACCTAAAAGATGCCCGCATTGAGGTAGAAAAAATCATCGGTCGGGGATCGGGGTTTGTCGCTGTAGAGATTCCCTTTACCCCCCGCGCCAAACGGGTATTAGAGTTATCCCTAGAGGAAGCCCGCCAGTTAGGGCATAACTATATTGGCACAGAGCATCTCCTGTTGGGTTTAATCCGCGAAGGGGAAGGGGTTGCGGCGCGGGTACTGGAAAACCTAGGTGTCGATCTGGCAAAGGTGCGTACCCAAGTGATCCGCATGTTAGGTGAAACCGCTGAGGTTACGGCAGGTGGCGGGACTTCTGGGCGCACTAAAACCCCTACTTTGGACGAATTTGGCTCAAACCTGACCCAAATGGCCATCGATGGCAAACTCGATCCTGTAGTGGGCAGGCAGAAAGAAATTGAGCGGGTGATCCAGATATTGGGTCGCCGTACTAAAAATAATCCCGTTTTGATTGGGGAACCGGGGGTGGGGAAAACTGCGATCGCTGAAGGCTTAGCCCAACGGATTGCCAATGGGGATGTACCCGATATTCTGGTGGATAAGCGGGTAGTCACCCTAGATATTGGCTTGCTGGTAGCGGGTACGAAGTACCGGGGTGAGTTTGAGGAGCGGCTCAAGAAAATTATGGATGAAATCCGCACCGCAGGGAATGTGATTCTGGTCATAGATGAAGTCCATACCCTGATTGGGGCAGGGGCGGCGGAGGGAGCGATCGATGCGGCAAATATCCTCAAGCCTGCCTTGGCAAGGGGTGAACTGCAGTGCATTGGGGCAACTACTCTGGATGAATACCGCAAGCACATTGAGCGGGATGCAGCCCTAGAACGACGTTTCCAGCCTGTGATGGTGGGTGAACCCAGTGTGGAAGAAACCATTGAAATTCTCTTTGGTCTCAGAGAGAGGTATGAACAGCACCACAAACTGAAAATCTCTGATGCCGCTCTGGTTGCCGCCGCTAAGCTGTCCGATCGCTACATTTCTGACCGCTTTTTACCTGATAAGGCGATCGACCTGATTGATGAAGCGGGGTCGCGGGTGCGTCTGCTCAACTCCCAACTGCCGCCAGCGGCGAAGGAATTGGATAGAGAACTACGCAAAGTCTTCAAGGAGAAGGACGAAGCAGTGAGAGCCCAGGACTTTGACCGGGCTAGCAAGTTGCGGGATAGAGAAATTGAAATCAAACAACAGATTCGCGCCCTCACCCAAGCCCGCAAGGCTGAGAACAAAGACCAAGACAATCTGGTGGTGGATGAGGAAGATATTGCCTACATTGTCAGTTCATGGACAGGTGTGCCAGTGAGCAAAATCACCGAGTCTGAGTCGGTGAAATTAATGCAAATGGAAGATACCCTGCACCAGCGGGTGATTGGTCAGGAAGAAGCAGTCAAAGCTATTTCCAGAGCGATTCGCAGGGCAAGGGTAGGTCTGAAGAATCCCAATCGCCCGATCGCTTCCTTTATCTTCTCTGGTCCGACGGGGGTAGGGAAAACGGAGCTAACTAAGGCACTGGCGGCTTACTTCTTTGGGTCAGAAGAGGCGATGGTGCGCTTGGATATGTCGGAGTATATGGAACGGCATACAGTTTCCAAGTTGATTGGTTCTCCCCCTGGGTATGTGGGCTACAACGAGGGCGGGCAATTAACTGAAGCGGTGCGCCGTCGTCCCTACACTGTGATTCTCTTTGATGAAATTGAGAAGGCTCACCCCGATGTCTTCAATCTGCTTCTGCAAATTTTGGAAGATGGTCGCCTGACTGACTCCAAGGGCAGAACGGTGGACTTCAAGAATACCTTGATTGTGATGACCTCTAATATTGGTTCTAAGGTGATTGAAAAGGGTGGGGGTGGTCTGGGTTTTGAGTTCGGCGGTGAAAATCCAGCAGAATCTCAATACAATCGCATCCGTTCTCTGGTGAATGAGGAGTTGAAGCAGTACTTCCGTCCTGAATTCCTCAACAGGATCGATGAAATCATTGTCTTCCGTCAGTTGACCAAGGATGAGATCAAGCAAATTGCTGATCTAATGCTGGCAGAAATCTTCAAGCGGATGCAGGAAAAGGACATTACTTTGACGGTTACCGATCGCTTCAAGGATTTGCTTGTCCAAGAAGGTTACAACCAGAGCTATGGGGCAAGACCCTTACGGCGGGCGATCATGCGTCTGTTGGAGGACTCACTAGCGGAGGAGATTCTCTCGGGCAAGGTGAGAGAAGGCTGTGTGGTGGAAGTGGATGTGGATGATGATGGCAAGGTGCTGTGTCGGACTCTGAATCAATCCCTGCCGCCCAGTGAACCTCTGCAACTGATGCCTTCTAATAACTAATTCCTCAATCAGGTCAAGGGAGAGGTTTAACCTCTCTTTTTGTATGGGTAAAGTCCTCCAGTTCATTTTTGCTGATGGAAGTAACCGATGTTGTTGTGGATATGCTTAATTTTGGTGGGTGTGGGAGCGATCGTCTGGGGTGCGGAGACTTTTGCCGAACACTTGGGGAAGGTGGCAGTGGGCTGGGGTATCAGTGCCTTTGCCTTGGCACTGCTGTTGGCAGGGGCAGAACCAGAGGAGTTAGCAACGGCGGTAACAGCCGCCCTCAAACAAGCCCCTGCGATCGCCCTTGGGGATGTGGTGGGTGCAAACATTGCTATTTGTCTGGTGGCAGTGGGCGTGGGGGCATGGCTAGCCCCGATGCCTTTTAGTCAGCGGGTCTTACGCTATGGCTGGGGTGGGCTGGCAGTCGGGATCGTGGCTACTGCCATAGTCTGGGATGGGGTGGTCGAGCGGGTAGAGGGTGCAATTTTAGTGAGCCTGTATGTAATTTATGTAATAGTCATTTGGTGGCAGGAAAAACAGCCCCCTGCCTTGGGTGAATTGGAAGAGTTAGCAAAAGCGGAAGCTCAGGCAGAGGTATTGTCCAAACAGAGTGTGATTATGGACTTTTGTTTAGTGCTGGCAGGGGTAGGGGGGATGGTGATTGGCTCGATTCTGTTGGTGGAAGCGGTGTTGCAAATTACCCAGGTAGAGGCTACCCAAACTAAATTAGCCCTGAGTTTGGTTGGATTTGCGACGGCGTTTGAGTTGGTGGTGCTGGCGTGGTCAGCGGCAAAGCGGGGCATCACCGATGCTACGGTGGCGGGGGTGGTGGGCTCATTTGCTTACAATGTAACTATGACCCTCGGCACAGCGGCGATCATGCGTCCGCTCCAAATTGTGGATGGGAGTCTGCTACATCTGCCCCTGTTATTTATGCTGGGATCACTGGCTTTAGTGGTGGTGTTGGCACAGTGGTGCAAATCCCTCGATCGGGGGCAGGCGTGGGTCTTGTTGGTCAGCTATCCTATATTTATCGGGCTGATGTGGGCAATTGGTTGATTGCCCCAGTTGCGGAAAGGTACGGATTTGTTTACCATCTTAGAGATTGTTCCCCAGGGTTATGACTAGATTTGTCTTTGTTACGGGCGGGGTGGTCTCCAGCATTGGCAAGGGGATCGTGGCGGCGAGTCTGGGGCGATTGCTCAAATCACGGGGCTACTCCGTCTCCATTCTCAAATTTGATCCCTATATCAATGTGGACCCGGGCACAATGAGTCCGTTTCAACATGGGGAAGTGTTTGTTACGGAAGATGGGGCAGAAACCGATTTGGACTTGGGGCACTATGAACGGTTTGCCGATACTTCCATGTCCAAGTTGAACAATGTAACCACTGGTGCCATCTATCAGGCAGTGATTAACAAAGAACGCAGGGGGGATTATCAGGGCAGTACGGTGCAGGTGATCCCCCACATCACCAATGAAATCAAGGAGCGCATCTATCGGGTGGCACAGAACACCAATCCTGATGTGGTGATTACCGAGATCGGGGGCACGGTAGGGGATATTGAATCTCTGCCCTTCATGGAAGCGATCCGCCAGTTCCGCAAAGATGTGGGACGCAGTAATGTGGTGTATATGCATGTAACTCTAGTGCCCTGGATTCCGTCGGCGGGGGAGATGAAAACTAAACCCACCCAACATTCAGTCAAACAATTGCAATCGATCGGGATTCAGCCCGATATTTTGGTTTGTCGGAGCGATCGCCCCCTGCCAGATAATATCAAAGAGAAAATCGCTGAGTTTTGCAATGTTTCACCTGAAGCAGTGATCGCAGGCATAGATGCCAAAACCATTTATGAAGTGCCCCTGACGCTAGAGCGGGAAGGATTGGCGCAACAGGTGTTACAACTGTTGGGCATGGAACAGCGACAGCCTGACCTGCGCAGTTGGCAGAGTGTGGTAGAACGGCTCTATCGCACGGAATATACCCTTGAGGTGGCGATCGTGGGCAAATACATCAGACTCACCGATGCCTATCTGTCCGTGATTGAGTCTTTACGGCATGGGGGAGCGGCACACAGTGCCAGTGTCCAGATTCGCTGGGTGAATGCGGAAGATATTGAGACCTTTGGGGCTGGTAAATTTTTGGCAGGGGTGCAGGGGATCATTGTGCCGGGGGGCTTTGGCATTAGGGGCGTAGATGGCAAGATTCAAGCGGTGCAGTTTGCGCGGGAGCAGGGGATTCCGTTTCTGGGACTGTGCTTGGGGATGCAGTGTGCGGTGATCGACTGGGCAAGACATATTATGGGCTGGGAGCGCGCCCACAGTGCTGAATTTGACCCTGAGTCCCCCTACCCTGTGATTCACCTATTGCCTGAACAGCGAGATGTAGTGGATTTGGGGGGCACAATGCGCCTAGGACTATACCCCTGCAAAATCAGCCCTGACACTTTGGCTAGTCGCCTCTATCCCGATACGGTAATTTATGAACGGCATCGCCATCGTTATGAATTTAACAATGCTTACCGTCAGCAATTTGCCGACAGTGGCTATGTAGTCAGTGGCACTTCCCTAGATGGTCGCCTCGTGGAAATCATTGAACTACCCCAGCACCCCTATTTTATAGCTTGCCAGTTCCACCCAGAGTTTCAGTCCCGCCCCAGTAAACCCCATCCCCTCTTCTTGGGTTTGATCGCCGCCGCCCTCGGCAGACAGCAGGCAACTAAACTAGATGTCAATGGTGCCCTAGAAAACGCCTGCACTGGGCATTAGCACCAAATCAGTAATCACGGCACTACTGGGCAGTTGCCACATATACCAAATTGTATCGGCCACTGTTTCAGGTGTGAGCATGGCAGAGCGATCGAAACTGGGGGGGACTTTATCCCCGAGGGTATCCCACAGGGGCGTATTGACCGACCCGGGACAGATGGCCATCACCCTGATTCCATGGGCCTGTTCTTCCCCAGCGAGGGCTTGGGTCAGTCCCAAGAGGGCAAATTTACTGGCACAGTATGCCCCCCAACTGGGAAAACCCTGTTTAGCAGCGATCGATGCCACATTGATAATTGTGCCCGTCTGCTGGCGGCGCATGGTGGGGAGCACGGCTTGGATGGTCTGGAATACGCTGGTTAGGTTCAGGTCAAATAGTTGTTGCCAATCTGTGAGGGGCATCTCCGCAAGGCTGCCAATGTAGGCGATCCCCGCACAATTGATCAGCAGATCGATCCTGCCTAGAGCTTGGACAATCTCCTCTACCTTAGTTTTCACCTGCTCCACTTGGCCTAAATCTAGGGGGAATGGTTTACCGTAGGGGGGTAATGCAGGGGGCTGGCGGCTCACCAACGCCGTAGTGATCCCCTCTTGGGTGAGCTTGTGGGCGATCGCCAGACCAATACCACTGCTAGCACCAGTTACAAGGGCGGTAGGATTAGAGTTGGTCATGATCGGGGGGAATATAGCGCAGGTCTCTTTTCAGGAAATTATGTTTGGCTGAACCGATGTCCACCGTAGCACGGATCAAAGTGGTACTGATAATTGTAGCAGTCTGCAGATAAAAGGGACTGTCCCGATCGCGAATCTGGACTAAGTCCCCTACCCGCAAGGGACGAATGGAAGGCGGGATTTCCGTTTTCGGGGGGGCGGGGGCTTTACCCAGCAGGGACTGGACATAGGCTTTTAGCTCGGTTTCTAACTCCCGCTTCAATTCTTGTTTGAGGCTGCAGCGGTCACAAAATAACCTAATTGCCTCTAGGATCGCCTGATGGGGGGACAACCCCAAGGCCTCTGCCTCTTGTTGTAACCGCTGGTAGAGGGGTTCAGGGATCGTAACTTCTAAAGATGGATCAGCCACGGCAGTATCTTGATATGATGTTAGTAGTCTTGGATACGCACTTTAATTATGACGGCAGAAGTTGGCGAGCTTGCCCCTGATTTTACCCTACCCAGCGATCGGGGTGATATTACCCTCAGCCGCTATCGAGGCAAAACCAATGTGGTGATTGCCTTTTATCCGGGGGACTTTACGCCTGTGTGTACCAGTGAAATGCAGTGTTTTGCGGATGACTGGACTAAGTTTAGAGAATTGGGAGCAGAAATTTTGGGGATCAGCACCGACCCCGTAGAAAAACACATTGAATTTTCCCAAAAACTGGGCTTGCAATTTCCATTACTGAGCGATCGCAACAAGGAAGTGAGCAAAAAATACGGTGTAGCTGACCTATTATTTGGCACGAAGCGTGCCTATTTTATTGTCGATATGCAGGGGATTATCCGCTACAAACACATAGAATTTTTACCTGTCTTCAAGCGGGAAGATGATGAACTATTGATGGAACTGCGCAAACTAAAACCAGTTTGATATGGCATCCAAACAGGCAATTTTGAACATTCTTGGTTTGGGGGCAGTACCTTTAACTATTGCGAGCTTAAACCAATTTTTGCCTGTACCTCAGCCCAGTTTAGCTGTCCCTAGCCCCCCCTTGGTTTTAGATCATCGCCATACCTATCTGATTGTAGGTGATTCTTTGATTGAGGGCGGGATCGGCCCTGAATTGGAAAATAGATTGAGATTAAATAATGTCCGTTTAGTTACCAGGAAGGGCAAACAATCTACAGGTTTACTACATCCAGAAAGACTAGATTGGTACAGGGAACTAGACACCATTTTCAGTGAACAAAACTATGATGTAGTTATTATCATGTTTGGGTTAAATGACTTGACTGACATTACCGATGCCGCAGGTAACAAGTATTTTTTAGGTAGTCCTGCATGGCAGATAGTTTATGCCCAAAAAGTGGAACAGATGGTACAAATAGTATTTCAACAAGGCAAAGCGAAAAAGTTAATTTGGCTGGGGGCACCGATCGTCCCTGACGATTACAAATACCCATACATCAACAATACCAATGTGCAGATGATCAACAATCTCTATCGCCAAGTTTTGCGCAGATATGCCAACACTATCTTCATTGACACTTACCCTGTCTATAGTGCCGATGGCAAATGGACACAATTTATCAAAGACTCCCAAGGCAATTTACTCAGAGTCCGCACCCAAGATGGCATCCATATTACCGATGTAGGCGGCAAAATCATGACGGATATTATTATCCGCGTGATGCGTGCCCATAGAATTAGACTCCTGTAGTCTAGTATTCTATGCCCCCCTAGATGGGTTTGGGCTTGGGTGGCTTGCCTGTATTCGGTGTTTGGGGCTGAGCTGCACATATATCTTTTTGGCGGTAGTTGGCTGTGGGGGGCGGTTCGGGAGTTGCAACTACAGGGGAGGATCGCCAGATAGTGAGCATTTGATTAGCCGACAAGACAAAACAGCGATAGCCGTCTGCCTCCTAGCTACTGCCCAATTTCTGTACTAACTCTTGACTACCCTGTGGTAAGTCAAGCCATCCATATCTAATGCCAGCTAGCAATCCCCTTTTTCCCAGCTCCTCTCCCAGAAAACCGCAGCGGGTATTCTCGTAGCTAAGAAGTTTGAGTTGGGTTAACGCACTGTTTTAGCGATCGCAAGTATCACTGCTGATGCAAGAGTTCTATTAGAGATAGGGCATGGGATCGATCGGTTCACCATTGAAACGCACCTCAAAATGGAGATGGGGTCCTGTGGAAAAGCCTGTAGAACCAACTGCAGCGATGATCTGTCCTTTTTGTACCACCTGGCCAACGGTTACATAGATTTCACTGCAATGGGCATAGAGGGTACTGATTTCGTTGCCGTGGGCAATGATCACGGTGTAGCCATAGCCCCCATACCATTCGGCGAGGATGACTGTGCCTGTATCGGCGGCATAGATGGGTGTGCCTGTATCGGCGGCAATGTCAATGCCTGTGTGTAATTTTTCGTAACCCAAGATGGGATGGATGCGCCAACCATAGGGACTGCTGATGGTGCCATAGGTGGGATATTGCAGGCGACCTGTGCCGGGGACGATCGTAAAATTCTGGGGTGTACCTGCACGGGCAATAATTAACCGCTGTAGGCGCATAGAATCTTCAGCCAGTCGCTGTTCCGCAGACTCTAGAGCTTGGCGATCGCTTTTCAGTTTGGCAATTGCTCTTTCTTGGACAACTACTTCTCCTTGCAATTGAGCCTTTTGGGTGAGTAATTTTTGTTGCAAGAGGGCGATCTCATTTTCTTGGGCAATCACTAACTGGCGTCGGTTAGCTACCCGCTGGGCACTGGCTTGTAAGTTAGTCAAAAGCTGGCGATCCCGTTGATAAATCCGTTGTAACTGCCGCCGCCGATCGATCAAGTGCTGTAGGTCGGGAGTATTCAGAAGTACCATCCACCAGCGGTGTTGGGGATGCCTAGCCAGATAACGCAGGCGGGCTTTGGTGGCAAGGCGTTGCTGTTCCAGATTGGCGGTAGTGATCGCCAACTGCTGATTTAAGTTCTTGAGTAGGGCTTGTGCTTGTTTGAGTTGTTTTGCGGTGGTTTCAATTTGTGCCTCGGTAACTTTGACACTCTGGCGCAGTTGCTCCAGTCTCTGTTCTGCTGGTCCCTCAATCTGCTCGATCCTCTGCCTGCGCTCCCGCACGATCGCCCGCTGTTGCTGTAGCCAGCGATGATAGTCCTGCCACTGGTTGGCTGAGGCAGCCCCTGTTTGATATAAGCACCAGAAAATAACCACTAGGAGAGCCAGACTTAGCCTGATTGGTGTCATTGCCTGTTTACTAGCTACGGACTGATTTTAGTGGTTTTTGTCATTCCTTTAAGACTAACCATGTGTCGAGCTGGGGATCGCTTGCACCCCTGATCAACCCCCCCGCCGCCTTGACCAGTTTCAGGTAGCGCACTACATCGGGGGCAATTTTTTCCCCCAGCATCAATACAGGAATCCCAGGGGGATAAGGACAGATGGTCTCACCACTGATCCGCCCGATCGCCGTTTGGCTGTCCACCCGCTCCTTGGGGGCAAAAAAGGCTTGGCGGGGAGTAAGCTCTGTTTGGCAAGTTGTAAAGCAGAAGACAAACAGAGAAGGTAAACCCAAAGAAGTTTTGGCGACACTGAAGAGACGGTGCATCTTCCTGAGCAAATTTTCCACATCTTCAGCGGTAGTGCCCACACTGAAACTGAACACCAGATGCTCAAAAGTAGGCAATTCACAGACTACGCCCCAGGCAGACAAATACTGATCCGCCTGAAACCCCCTCAGCCCCAAAGGTTTGGTAGATACAGTTACCCTAGTGGTATCAAAACCCTTATCCAGATGGAACACAGGCAAGGGGGGGTGTTCTTTAATCCTACCGACTAACTCTAGGGTGTACTGCAATAGCTCTTTGCCCCTGGTCTGTAACTGCCAGCGGGCTATATCAAGGGATAACAACAGGATAAAATTAGGGCTAGTGGTTTGCAGGGTTTGGACAGCTTGGGTGATTTTTTCTTCTGAGACCAGATCGCCCTGCCAATGTAGCATAGAAGCTTGGCTGAGAGCACTACAGGTTTTGTGGGTGGAATGAATGACAATATCTGCCCCGCACTGGATCGCTGAGGGTGGCAAATCAGGATGAAAACCCAAATGTGCCCCATGGGCTGCATCCACGATCACAGGCACGCGATACCTGTGGGCAATGGCAATCAGTTCTGCCAACTGCCCCGTAACCCCGAAATAGTTGGGACTAGTTAAAAATACTGCTTTGATTGAGTGATAGTATTTTAGGTAATCACGCAGGGTAGCAGGGGACACACCCAAGTCAATCCGCCAATTGCGATCGTACTCCACTGGCAGGTAGATGGGTTTTGCCCCCGTCAGGATCAATCCCTGCAGAACCGACTGATGAAAATTGCGCCCCACTAGGATGCGATCCCCCTCTTTGACCACTGCCAACAAAGCAGACTGTACCCCTTGGGTAGAACCATTGACCAGAAAAAACGATCCCTTGGCTCCATAAGCCTCAGCCGCCAACCGTTCAGCAGCGGCGATCGCATCCCACAGTCCCACTAATTCAGGAAAATCCAGCTTGCCCAACTGTTGATATTCTGCTAACACCTCAGCCCACACCGGATCTAAGCCTTGTCCTCCCTTATGCCCGGGAAAATAGAACCGACTGTGATGCTTCCTCAGAGCTTTCTTGGCAAACTCCAGCAGGGGTAGCATAAATGACACCTGTAACCTAATCTCCAAGCCCATTGTAAACTATTTATTAAGAAATATTTACATTTTTAAGCTACGCTTAAAGTAGCCCCCTTGCCCCTGCGACCCTGAACCAACAGGGGTTCGGGGATGGAAAGACTCTAACTCAAGATTGTTGGCTGTGAAATTTGCACTCCTAGGATTCACATTTGTCTAGGGAGCTTATTGGATTTTCCATTGTGCTGTGGCGATCTGCTGGCAGACTTGGGCGAAGCCAGTGCCCCCATAACTATTTCTGGCAGAGACCACTTGGGCGGGGCTAATTGCCTGATAAATATCTGCTCCAAATAAAGGATGAAAAGTTTGCCACTGTTCTAAGCTCAAATCTTTCAGCAAGATGCCTTTTTGGAGACAAGTTTTAACAATAGTACCGACCAGGTCATATGCTTCCCGAAACGGCACACCTTTATTAGCTAGATAGTCAGCTACATCGGTAGCATTAGCGAAGTCATTGGTTACGGCATCTGCTAAACTTTGGCTCTGAAAAGTAATGCCTTCAGCTAACATAATTGTCATTACAGCAAGACATTGTTTGACTGTTTTTACCGTATCAAATACAGCTTCTTTGTCTTCTTGTAAATCTTTGTTGTAGGCAAGGGGCAAGCCCTTTAATACCGTGAGCATTGCCTGTAAATGTCCAAATACTCTGCCTGTTTTACCTCTTACTAATTCGGGGACATCGGGATTTTTTTTCTGGGGCATAATGCTTGAACCTGTGCTGACGCGATCGCTCAATTGCACAAATTGAAATTCATGACTAGCCCAGAGGATCAATTCTTCTGCCAAACGGCTCAGGTGTACCATAATCAAGCTGGCACAGCTTAAAAATTCCACCACAAAATCCCGATCGGACACACTATCAAGGCTATTATTAGTAACTTCAGCAAAGCCTAATAGTTGAGCTGTAAACTGGCGATCGATGGGGAAAGTAGTACCAGCCAAAGCCCCTGCCCCCAAAGGACAAATGTTTACCCTTTTGTAGGCATCTGCCAATCTTTGGTAATCCCGTTCCGCCATTTCCAAGTAGGCTAAGAGATGATGTGCTAAAGATACAGGTTGTGCTCGTTGTAAGTGGGTATAACCTGGGATCAGGGTTTCAATATGTTGTTCAGCTAGGGTCAATAAAGTTTTTTGCCATTCCCTGAGTAGCTGTTGAATTTCCCTAATTTCTGCCCGCAAATACAAACGCAAATCGGTAGCTACTTGGTCATTTCTCGACCGAGCAGTGTGCAATTTCTTTCCAGCCTCACCAATTAATTCCGTCAATCTTCTTTCTACGGCAAAATGCACATCTTCATTGCCCATGGGATCGCCCAAAGGTTGCCAAACCCCCGCCCGCCATTCCTGCCTGATCTGTTCCAATCCTTGCACAATCTGGTCTGCTTCCGTTTGGCTGATGATCCCGCACTTTGCCAACATCTGGGCATGTGCCTGCGATCCTGTTAAATCGTACTCCAGCAGGGCAATATCAAAGGGCAGACTGGCATTAAACTGGGCGATCGCAGGGTGCAAGGGCGACTCAAACCGCTGGCTCCAAGGCTGGGACATAAGGCTCACAACTGACTAGAGTTTTCATGAACAACCATGCTATCATGACTTATTGCGTGTCAGGAGAGATGGCCGAGTGGTCGAAGGCGCAGCACTGGAAATGCTGTGTGGGGCAACTCACCGTGGGTTCGAATCCCACTCTCTCCGTTCAGTACCACCATCCCAAGAGAGATAGATTAGTTTCCAGGTAGCCCCTTTCTGCGGGCAGTTTCCCCAGATATTTACCGATAACTGCCGATAAATCCTCCATGTTTTCCCGTGCCATGAGCTTGTGCATACGGTCTTTGATGGGCTTGAGCACAAGGCGAATCTGGACAGCGCGAATAGCCTCAGAAGCAGAATCTTCCACAAGGGGATGCTTCCCTAGTAACTCCAATCGCCCCAACTGCCGATGTTCCAGAAATTCATCTAGTTCTCGATTTACCTCCTCCACAAACTTCCGTTGCACATACTTCAAAACCACCGGCTCTAGTTGTAAGAGAGTCTGCCCCCCTTCAGTTACTTTCTCAATCAGCGATCGCCAGCACAGGGATTCCAAAGCAGAGATCAAATCCGAACCTGAATCTTCTACGATGCTGGCAGAGCGCAATTCCCCTAGACTCACAGGACGGCGTTTCAGACTGATGCAGTAGAGAATATCTTTCTCCAAAATAGATAATCGCTCAAACTGTTGATAGAGCAAAGCTTTGAGGGTATCACCGATCGCTAGTCCTGTCTGTTTGAGAAATTCCGTTACATCCCCATTGAATATCTCTCTAATTGTGCCCGATACTAATTTTAGTGCCGCAGGATTCCCTCTATACTGTTCAATCATGATTTGCAGACCTGCCTCACTGCCCCGAAAACCCCGTGATTGGAGAAGGGCGATCGCCCCTTGTAGATCTAAGCCAGAGAGCTTGTAGGCCCTGACTGGTAGGTCATCACCCTGTAAACTGGCTACTTCTTTTGGTTGTTCCCTACTGAGGATGATGCCACAACTGGAGTGTCGTTCTGTGCCCAACCGCTGGATCAGTTCCCCATAGCCCTGACAGCCCTGCCGATAGGCACCGACTAATTCGCCATCCTGTAACACAGTCTCAAAATCATCGAGAATGAATAGATGCCTGCCCTGGCGAAAATAGTGCAGTAGAGTATCTAAGTCATTCCCTTGGATTAAATCCGTAATCAGGGCATTGGGAGGGGGCGCATTTTTCAGAGATCGCCACACTACCCGTTCAAAGTGGCCACAAATCCGCTCCACCAACTTCACTGCCAGCGTAGTTTTGCCAATCCCCCCCATGCCATAAATCGCCACCAGACGAGTGCGATCGCCGACAATCCATTTTTCTAATAGCTGTAAATCCCTCGTTCTACTGAAAAATAGATTCACTTCAGGAGCATTTCCCCAGTCAATTTGAGCTGGCATAGAACTAGTTACTAATGCCTGCTGTAAGCGATAGCCCTTGGCTTCTAACCACTCACTCACTTTTTCCCAGCGCAGGGAATTGAGGGGATTGCCCGTAAGAATTTCAATGTAGCGATATAAACCCTTGTTCAATTCTACCCGCATTGCCCCCGAACTCCACACACAGGCATTGGCGATCTCCCCCGGGCGAAACCGACACAGCAGTCCCCGCAGGCAGGCTTTTTCGTAGCTTTTCAGGGGCTTACCAGCAACCTTTTCCAGATCGGCATAGAGCTGATCTAACTGCCAACTGCGTTCTGCCTCCCGAAACAGTGCCTCGAAGTGATCCACACTGGAAACCATACACCCAAGTTTTCGGCCCACCACTGCTATTATCTAGGGCGAAGGGACAGGAGCGCAACCACAGATTCAGTAATCCCGCAGAGCCAGCAAACCGTGAATCAAGCCCAAAAGCAAGGCTGTACCCAATACCCCCAAGTTGATCCACAGAGTCTGCACTAAGGTTAGGGCACGCCCTGCCAATAAAAGACTAACTCCACTGGCTACGATCGCCGCTCCCACTGCCAACAGGTCATAACCCATCAATTTATTGACCGCATACCAAATGGTTTCATCGCTGAGGGTCTTAGTAGTACGAAAACCATACCACTGATTGGGAGGCACTTTCTGCAAGATCAGGGGGATCGCCAACAGCATAAAAATCACCCCTGCCACAATAAACAGCAGGTTAATCAACAAAAAGTCATCCATAGCGGCTTTAGGCTCTGGCATGACCTGAGCATAGCTTACTCCTGCCCCCATGTCAGCCTCCTCAACAATTATTTATTTCATTTATCCATAACCTGAGTTCGGGATAAGGGTTCTAGTATCTTCCTGGCGTTACATTAAACATTCCCGTTCAGCTGTCCAGTGGCGATCGGAAGATTGATAGATTTTCAAGCCTTGGATGTCTGTGGTAGCAAAAAAGTTTTTTACTTCAGCCAGAGTGTAAGAGGCGCAGAGGGAATCTCTGAATAGTTTTTGTTGTTCGGCATCACAATCCCCTGCATAGGTCTGCACTAGATATGTCAATTCTTGTTCGTCCTTGGGGCGCAATAGGTCTCTAATTAAAATACCTGACTGTGGCTTGATCAGGCGACTTAATTCTTGGAAAAATAGCTCAGGTTGGGATAAATGATGCACAATGCTGTTAGAAATAATATTGTCAAAACTATGGTCAGGGTAGGGCATCCGTTTGGCATCTACCAACTGCAAACTAATGTAGTTTTCCAAGCCTGCAGTGAGTAAGTGTTGTTGTCCAATTTGGAGCATGGTTTGGGCTAAATCAATAGCCGTAATGTGAAAATCTGTTTTATTTCGCCCTAATAATTCTTCTGCTAATAAAATCGGAATGCGGGCTGTGCCTGTGCCTACATCCAAGATTTTGCCTGCAGTAATGTTGAGGGCGATCGCCCGATCGACAAATGCCTGATTCACTTCCCGAAAATCCATCAAATCGTAGGCAATGGACTCTGCCATGTTGTCCATCACTTCAGGCTCAGGCACACGCGGTATGGGCATCAGTCTTTGCGCTTACTCTTGGCTTCGGCTTTGGCTTCTAGCTGGGCATCACTGCGATCGAACCTTGCCTTGATCCGCGCCGCTTTGCCAGTGAGATTGCGTAGATAGTACAGTTTTGCCCGCCGTACTTTGCCACGCTGGACTACCTTTATACTTTCTACCTTGGGGGAGTGAATCAAAAATACCCGCTCTACGCCTACCCCTTGGAAAGTTTTGCGTACAGTGATGGAAGTATTGATGCCTGTACCCTTGATAGCAATAATGTCCCCCTCATAGGGCTGGGTGCGCTCTTTGTTGCCTTCAATAATTTTTACGCCTATTTTCACCCGATCCCCCACAAAAAGTTGGGGGACTTTCTTTTTCATGTATTTGGCTTCCACGGCACGGATTATGGCTTGGGCGTGCATAATTATTAACTGTAAATTTTGCAGCTTTCAAGCATACCCCATTGGTCAGCCCAAAATCAAGAGGGGGGCTGTAAGTTCTGGCAGTAGGTTTGTAGGCGGGGCAGGGCTTGTTCGGCGGCGGCTTGTTCGGCGGCTTTGATGCTGTTGCCTGTGCCTGTGCCCCAAGGTTGCCCATGAAACCACACTTCTGCCGTAAATGGCTCACGGGCAACTAGACGGTACTCAGGCAGTTGTTTGCAGTAGGCTTGGGTGAGTTCTTGCAGGGCTAATTTGTAGTTGCCGAGGGCGGGGATGTCTTTTACTTTGGCGATCGTTTGTTCAAGGTGCTGGTCTAACCAACATCGGACTAGAGACAAATCATGGGTACTCAGATATAAAACCCCAATTAGGGCTTCTGTGGCATCGGCAAGGCGCGATCGCTTGGCTTTGGCATCTTTGCGGGCATTGATATCCACTAAGATATAGTCGTCCAACTGATAGCTCTCGGCTATGCGCGCTAAACTCTCATCGCTGACTAGATAGGAACGCAGAGCCGATAACTCCCCCACCGTGCGATCGCCATATTGTTCTTGCAGATATAAAGACACTGCTAAACGCAGGACACTGTCCCCCAACAGTTCCAGATGATCGTAGTTGCGGGTGCTAGAAAAACTGGGATGGGTCAGGGCTTGATCCAAGAGTTGCCAATCTATAGGAATTTCATATTTACCCAAGAGTTTACACAGCAGTTCTTCGAGGTGGCGACGGCGTTGGCAGGTAAGGGTGGACATATTGGCGATCGAGTGCTAGATAAGTATAATTAGCACATTGCAACTGTCAGGAGATATGAATAAACGCTTTTTGCTTCCGGTTACTTCCCTACTGTTAGGTATCCTAGTGATGATTGGGATTGTTGCCTGTCAGCCCACTACGGAAACTACCACTGCCCCTAACCAAGCTACCCCAGTGGCAGAGGATACCCCTGCTACCACAGTTAGTGGGGCAAAGGATGAATTGCGCCTAGGGGTGATTTTGCCAGCTACGGGGGATCTGGCTTCTTTGGGTCAGCCGATGGTGAAATCTATAGATTTGTTAGTGGAAACTGTAAATGAGTGCGGCGGGGTGCTAGACAAACCAATTCAAGTTTTTAAGGAAGACGATCGCACCCAACCAGCGGCGGGAGCAGAAGCAGCGAAGAAACTGATCAGCGTAGATAGAGTGGGTGCGATTGTGGGAGCATTTGCCTCTAGTGTCTCCAGTGCGGTACTGGCGATCGCCGTCCCCAACAATGTAGTAATGATTTCTCCTGGTAGTACCAGTCCTGTATTTACAGAGCGGGCAAACAAAGGCGAGCTCAATGGCTACTGGTTTAGGACTGCCCCCCCTGACACCTATCAAGCCTCAGCACTGGCGAACTTGGCTTTCAAAAAAGGTGCAAAACGGGTCGCTACCCTGGTGATTAACAATGACTACGGTGTCGGGTTTGAGCGGGCGTTTGTGGAAGCTTTTGAGAAATTGGGTGGGGAAGTGGTCAATAAAGCCAACCCCACCCGCTACGATCCCAATGCCACCACCTTTGATGCGGAAGCCAAGTCAGCCTTTGGGGGCAAACCTGATGCGGTAGTGGCGGTGCTCTATCCCGAATCAGGTGCACCCATCCTCAAGACCGCCTATGAACAAGGTCTGATGGAGGGCGTACAAATTCTCTTGACCGATGGTGTACAAACTGAGGAATTTCCCAAGCTAGTAGGTAGCACTCCCGAGGGCAAATGGATTCTAGCAGGAGCGCTGGGCACGGTGCCGGGGGCAGATGGTGGCAAAGCTCTCGAAGCTTTCACCAAGAAACTTAAAGAGAAAAAGAACGAGAGTTTGGGGGCATTTACTGCCCACTCCTACGATGCGGCGGCATTGATCGCCCTGGCGGCAGAGGCAGCAAAAGACGGCACAGGGGCAGGGATCAAGTCCAAAATGTTGGAAGTGGCCAACCCCCCTGGGGTAGAAGTCAGCGATGTGTGCGAAGCCCTAAAGTTAGCTAAGGCGGGCACAGATATTAACTATCAGGGCGCCAGTGGTAATGTAGATTTAGATGAGTTTGGGGATGTCAAAGGCAGTTATGATGTGTGGACAGTCAAACCCGATGGGAAATTGGAGGTAGTCGATCGTGTCCAGCCCTAACCCTGAAGTAATCCGTCAGCGCATCCAAGCGATCGTCAGTAAGCGGGAACTGCTGGTCAAACTGGCGGAGCGCCCTGATCTAACTGACTTAAAGCTCGACATCACCCAAGCCCTGCAAGAGATGGACGACCTAATCGCTGAGTTTCAGGAGATTTTCCCCTAATGAACCCAATCACCCCCATTTCTGGGATTGCCCGCAAAGCCTTTTACCTCGGTCTGGGTTTGGCTTCCCTTGCCACTGAGAAGGCAGGCGCAACCCTTGCTGATCTGCGGGAACAGGCGATCAAACTGGCAGATGACCTAGTAGCACGGGGCGAGATGACCTCTGAAGAAGCGCGCAAATTTGTAGAAGACCTACTGGCGCAGGCGCAGGGCAAAACCACAGCCAAAGCTGATCCCCCCCCCAGGGAAAACCCCCGCCCGATCGAGATTTTGGATGGGGACACTGAAGAAGAGGATGTGGCGACTCTCCAGCAAAAACTGCAAGCTCTCCAAGAAGAATTGAAGCGCCTCCAAAAATGAAGACCTGCCTATTATTAACTCTACTCCTGTGCGATGCCAAGGTTAGAACTCTTCCCTTGAATTATAATCATTTCAGGCAAAATAAACCTCCTGTGTGATTGTTAGTAATTCAACCCCAAATCTTCATCATAACTAGATTCTTGGGCGTGGGGTCCTACACCACCTTAGGTTTTGGGGAGAGGGTGGACAGAAATTTTAGCAATCATGCAAGAGGTCTTATATGGCAAGGGAGTTTGAGGGCTATTAAGGGATCCCATCAGAAGCACAGTGAAACCCTTGAAAGTTACAGCTTTTTATGCAGATATTTGGATTGGGGCTTATCCTGCGATCGTGTTATCAGCAGTGAAAATGCTATGGTATCCTGGGTAAAAGCATAGTCTCTCAGTCCCTAAGTATGGCAACTCAAGGTTTAACTGTCCTTATTGTCGATGACAATGAAATGAATCGGGATACGCTAGCACGGCGCTTACGCCAGCAGGGATGCCAGTACGACATGGCTGTAAATGGTCGTGAGGCACTGAACATGATCATGCTCGATCCCCGCAAATACGACCTTATCCTGTTGGATATTATGATGCCCGAAGTGGACGGCTACACCGTACTCTCTCGCCTCAAGGCAGACGAACAGTTGAAGAATTTGCCTGTGATCATGATTTCCGCAGTTGAGGAAATGGAAAGCGTGATGAAGTGCATGGAGTTGGGCGCAGATGACTATCTTACTAAACCTCTTGATCCCAATCTGCTCAAAGCGGCAGTGGAGCGGTGTTTGCGTTCTAAACTAGCAAGTACGGCTGCACCTGCCCCCCCAGTCATGCCGCCGCTCCCACCGCCTCGCAGTTTGGCTGATCCTCTCGAAGACAGTGCTGCCACTGCCCCTAATGCTAAACCCCTGACGATCGCTGAAGTAGCCGCTCGCCTAATCAACATGGAACGGGTCAGCCGCAAAGGCTATCTCTATTTCAGTAAGACCATCTTTAACACTATGTACGCCAAAAAAGGACTCAGCCCTGAAGAACGAGAACAAATTTTTCGCGTCTTTGATGAGATCGTTGCGGGCAAAATTAAAGTTGTAGATTAGTTCACATATCTTTATCTATCCGCAGTAAATCTTAAAAAATAAGCAAAATTCTGCCTAGGCTAGTGATCCCCATGTCTTAATACCAATTGAGGCATTATTTACAGTTTATGGCGGAACTTCTCTCCAATACCCTAATTTTATCTAGATTACAATTTGCGCTGACCGCATTTTTTCACATGCTTTGGCCTGTATTAACCACAGGGCTAGCAATCTATTTAGTAGTTATAGAGGGGATTTATCTGCGCACTCGCAACATTGCTTATTATCATCACTGTCGCTTCTGGGCGCGCATCTATGTTCTCAATTTTGGGATTGGCGTAGCTTCAGGATTGCCAATGGCATTTCAGTTTGGGTTGAATTGGGCACCCTTTTCCGAGTCGGTAGGGGACTTTTTTGGCACAGTGCTGGGATTTGAGGGCACAATGGCATTCATGCTAGAGGCTAGTTTTTTGGGGATCATGCTGTTTGGCTGGGAGCGCGTACCCCCGCTGATCCACTGGCTCTCTACTGTATTGGTGGCTTTTGGGGCAAATCTTTCTACCTTCTGGATTCTCTCGGCTAACTCTTGGTTGCAGACCCCCGCTGGTGGCATTTTTGTCAATGGCAAATTTGTGGTGCAGGACTATTTCCAGGCCATTGCCAATCCCTTCATGGTCAATAGTTTCCTGCATATGTTTTTTGCTACCTTGGAGACCTCTCTGTTTGTAATTGGCGGGATCAGTGCTTGGTATGTAATTAAAGAACGGCATACCGCCTTTTTTACCCGCTCTCTGCAAATTGCTCTAGCGATCGCCCTATTTATTGCCCCTCTACAGGTATTTGTGGGGCACTTGAGCGCAGAGCAGGTCTATCACTACCAACCCGCCAAGTTAGCGGCGATGGAAGCCCAGTGGGATACGATCCCCGCAGGTAGTCGCGCCGATTGGAGTTTACTGGCCTTACCGAATGACAAGGCAGAGAAGAATGAA
The DNA here is from genome assembly GCA_046295715.1 of Pseudanabaenaceae cyanobacterium. GTDB lineage: Bacteria > Cyanobacteriota > Cyanobacteriia > Pseudanabaenales > Pseudanabaenaceae > JBKBMU01. The sequence continues at coordinate 165,072 of JBKBMU010000001.1, read as the reverse complement.
TTTGAAGTGAAGATTCCAGGTGCCCTGAGTTATCTCTTGGAACTCAAACCCACCCTTAGTACCCCTGTCAAAGGCTTGAAAGAGTGGTCAGTCAACAATCGCCCCCATATGATCGGGATCATTTATTACTCTTTTAGGATTATGGTAGGGATTGGTATTTTCCTAGCGGCACTGGTAATTACCACTGGGGTGCAGTGGCTGCGGGGACAACTCACCCCTGAGCACATCACTAAACACAAATGGCTGATGTGGGGTTGGATTTGGGCTGGACCCTTGGGTTATCTGGCAGTAGAAGCGGGCTGGACAGTCCGTTGTGTAGGTAGGCAACCTTGGATCGTCTATGGGCAAATGCGCACTGCTGATGCCGTCTCCCACCTGCCCGCTGGGGAAGTCCTCTTCTCCCTGGTGGGGCTGACTGCCATGTACAGTGTTTTCTTTATTGCGGCTTTATATTTCGGCAGTCGCATTGTTAGCAAGGGGCCTAACCTAGAACTGCCGATCCCCAGAGCCATCAACCTTGCCCCTGCCCAACACCTCACCGATCGCCGTCCTGCCGAAGCCCAACAGTAGCTAAAACTTCCTCTCCAATGGGGGGAGGAAGGCAATGTGCCACCAAGGGCAGAAAGCTATGCAGGGGTGCTGCCCTTGGGATCACAGATGCAGAACAGGAGTAGGAGTGGTTGCCAACAAGTTTGAGTTCAGATTGTCCTAAGATGGGTTTTGTTTTTAACTAGCGGTCTCTTAAAACTTATTGAGATCGATACCTGCTTCTCGGGCAAAAGTCTCTAGGCTCTTCTTGTGTAAGGTTTTGATCGCCTTAGTGGAAAGGCGCAGAGTAACAAAGCGTTTGCCCTCAGCCCACCAGAGCCGCTTTTCTTGCAGATTTACTTCCTGCTTCCGCTTATTGCGCTTGTGGGAGAAGGAAATAGTAAAAGCGTTGTTGGCTTTTTTGCCTGTGAGTTGGCAGTGGCGACCCATAGACTCTAATTAAATTAATTAAGAAAGTGCTTATCTAGGGTAACATAGCTAGTACAAAAGCGCAAAGGTTTAATTTTTACCCATGTAGGGCTAGATTAGAAGGTGCAGCTAATTACAATTCTGGTTATGGTGGGGAAGTTAGTCAATGCTTTTGTGCTGGTGGTAATTTTGTTGGTGGCGATCGGGCCTGTGCCTGCCCATGCCCTACCCAAGGACACGGCGATCAAGGATGCCAATATTATTCTGCGCAATGCTCTCCCGATGGATAATCCCGTACTGCGGGACATCCAACACAGTCTAGAGGGGATGCCCAAACAAGCTAACCTGAAACGGTGGGGCGCGATCCGCAAAGAAACAGAAAAAATTCTGGCTGAGTTGGACGAGCATACCAAGGAGATTTTGGCAGAGATACCAGCAGAGCGTCGCCCCCAAGCCGAAGCCAACTTAGGTAAACTGCGCAGTACCCTCACCCCGATCATTGATGCGGCCAATAGAAAAGACCGGGGCGCAATCAAACCCTTGAGTGAGCAGGCGCTAGAGTATGTAGGTTGGCTGGAAGCCGCTCTAGTTAAGGAATTTCCCTTTACCATTCCCCCGGAATATGCCCATTTGCCACAACTCAAAGGCAGAGCGATCGTGGAGATGGTTACAGACAAAGGCACAATTCAAATCACCCTAGATGGCTATTCTGCGCCCTTGAATGCAGGGGCATTTGCTGACCTGGTACAGCAGGGCTTTTATGATGGTTTGACTTTCAATCGGGCGGATGAAAATTTTTATGTGCAGGCGGGCGATCCTGCAGGTGAAGCGGATGGCTACATCGATCCCAATACAGGCAAGGTGCGCACTGTCCCCATGGAAATCCGTGTGCCCAAGCAAGTCCAGCCCATCTACGGACATACTCTGGATGAAGTGGGCATGACTTATGTTTTGCCTGTCCTGCCTTTTTCCGTCTATGGCACAGTGGCAATGGCACATCCCCAAAATGACAATAATGGCGGTTCTTCCCAATTTTTTATCTATCTGTTTGAGTCGGACCTCACGCCCGCAGGGTTAAATCTCATGGATGGCAACTATTCTGTGTTTGGCTATGTAACCGCAGGGCAGGATGTCTTGTATAAACTCAGGCTCAACGATCGCATCCTCTCAGCCAAAATCATCTGTGGTGCGGAAAACCTAGTCAATGCTACCCGCAAACCCTCACCAGAAACCGATCCCAGTACCGTAGTTTTGCCAGCTAGTGCCTGATGCCCCAAGTGGTAACCCTCAACCTACCTACTCCCACCAGTGCCATCAATCTGGCAGGGAAAAGGGAAGAAAATTTGGCTCTGATTGGACAACTGACTAATACAAAACTGATATTAAGAGGTCAGGATTTACGGATCGAGGGGGACAGGGAGGGGATTCAAGCCTGCCAGAACTTGATCACTGCCCTTCAACCCCACAAGAGCAAGAGCATCACGCTGCTGGATATTCGGGAAGCCCATCGGGCGATCTGCGAGCAGAGGCAGGCACAGTGGCAGGAACGGTCAGTCATTACCCGCAATCGCAGAGGAGAGCAGATTTTGCCCCGCACTAGACATCAACAGGAATATGTACAATCCCTGCAAACCTGCGATCTCATTTTTGCGATCGGGGCGGCAGGGACAGGCAAGACCTATCTAGCGGCGATCACCGCCGTAAAAGCTTTACAAAAACAGGAATTTCAGAAAATTATTCTCACCCGTCCCGCCGTCGAGGCAGGGGAGAAGCTAGGTTTTTTGCCTGGGGACTTACAACAGAAGGTCAATCCCTATTTGCGCCCCCTCTACGATGCCCTGTATGAAGTCCTAGATGGGGATAAAGTGCCCCAGTTGTTAGAAAAAGGCGTCATTGAAATTGCCCCCCTTGCCTATATGCGCGGCAGAACCCTGAATAATGCTTTTGTCATTGTGGATGAAGCCCAAAATACTACCCCCCTACAAATGAAGATGATTCTAACTAGATTGGGCATGAATTCACGCATGGTAATTACAGGTGATATTACCCAAATTGATTTACCGCGCCACCAAAAATCTGGCTTAGTAACTGCCATGGAATATTTACAAAATATCGAGGGGATCGCTTTTCATTTCTTTGATCAATCTGATATTGTCCGCCATCCCTTAGTCCAAAAAATTATCGATGCCTACGCTAAGTTTGAGGCGATCGCAACTGACAAGTAGGGCAGACATGGGTCGATCTGCCAGCTATTTTCAGGCGTTGGATCCTGGTGCCACATACCTTACAACCTTGACCTGTACGCCGAAATACCCATGCCCGATCGAGGTAATTGCCAACTTTGCCATTCACATCCTGAAAATGGCTAAAAGTTGTGCCCCCATACTGCAAACCAGCTGTTAAGACCCTAATAATAGCAGACTGTAATTGGCTAATTTGGGCAGACGTTAAATCTTTACTCACAGTTGCAGGGTGAATCCTACTGACAAATAAAGCCTCATCTACATAGATATTGCCCAACCCCGCCACCACCTTTTGATCTAATAAACTAGCTTTTATTGGACGCTGACTCTTAGCTAGTTTGTGGGCTAGATAATCTGCTGTGAATTCAGGACTAAGTGGTTCTGCCCCCATTGACTGTAGGGCAGGAATTACTCTTTCTACAGCGATCCCCCCAGGCAGAAACCACATTTTGCCAAAGGTGCGCTGATCCTCAAACCTGAGTTCCCGCTGATCTGCCAAAAACAATCGCACCCTAGTATGCTTGCCCACAGCCAAGGAGCGGGCACATACCAATAATCTGCCTGTCATGCCCAGGTGTACCCCCAGATAACCCCCCCCCAACAGGGACCCCAGCAGATACTTGCCCCGCCTCTGCCAACTGCTGAGGGATTGCCCCTGCAATTGCGCCAAAAAACTGTCCCCTGTACCTGTAGCGATCGCACTGGCTAACAGCACCTCACCACCTGTAATCAGAGGACTGGGACTAAGTAATTTATTTAAGCCGATACGGACAGTTTCAACCTCTGGCAGTTCAGGCATTAGCCAGACACTTCTTCCAGTTCATCCATGGCAAAATTGTTGGTAGCCACATTGTAATAGTTCACCTTGTCAAAGCGAACAATTACAGGATAAAGAATGCCACTTTTATCAATGGAAGCCACTGTGCCGATATCCCGATACCAGTAGGACTCTTTGCGTAAAATACGTACCTTAGAACCTCTTTGAATAGCCATAACCTGTTTCTATAATTTTTAATCAACAATTGCTAATAGCCTACTACTGAGTGCTTACTACTGTCTATTGGTTTTAATTAAGTTTTGTTGCAGAAATCTGCTTAGGGACATAGGCTCATCCTAGGTACAACCGCTGGTATTTGCGCTACCATAACAGGTAATGCAAAGTTTTATGACTGGAGTCGCCCTGTGAAGAACGGCAATAATAAAAAGAAAGATAACAAGTGGCAAAATATAGGTCTCTATGTCCTGATCGGGGTAGTGGCGATCACCCTGGGGACAATTTTCTTTGAGGGACAACCTGGGCCCCAAGAGGTGTGGCGGTATAGTCAGTTACTGCGGGAGATCCAGAAAAAACCGCCTACCATCAACCGCATCACCCTTAGTCCCGACAATGCCTACGCTGAAGTGTCTGTACCTGCGCCCGAGCGTCCCGATGGTAAAAAGCGGGTGCGCATTTATTTACCCAACGACCCGGATTTTACGGAAATTCTCCGCGCCAACAAAGTTGAGTTTGAGGTTGAAAGGCGTCGCAGTGATGGGGCATTTTTCCAAACTCTGGGTAGTTTTATTCTGCCCGTCTTGATTATTGTGGGGCTGTTCTTCCTATTGCGGCGTGCCCAGTTGGGACCAGGTAACCAAGCGATGAACTTTGGCAAATCCAAGGCTAGAGTCCAAATGGAGCCGCAGACCCAAGTAACTTTTGCTGATGTGGCGGGGATCGAGCAAGCCAAGTTTGAACTAGCCGAAGTGGTAGATTTTCTCAAGAATCCCGATCGGTTCACAGCCGTAGGGGCAAAGATTCCCAAGGGGGTACTGCTGGTAGGTCCACCTGGTACAGGCAAAACTCTTTTAGCTAGGGCGGTAGCTGGGGAAGCGGGTGTTCCTTTCTTCAGTATCTCTGGTTCGGAATTTGTGGAGATGTTTGTAGGAGTGGGTGCCTCCCGCGTGCGCGATCTGTTTGAGCAAGCCAAAGCCAATGCCCCTTGTATCGTGTTCATAGATGAGATCGATGCAGTCGGTCGTCAGCGGGGTGCAGGTTTAGGCGGCGGCAACGATGAGCGGGAGCAGACCCTGAACCAACTCCTAACTGAGATGGATGGTTTTGAGGGCAATACGGGGATTATTATTATTGCCGCTACCAACCGCCCGGATGTTCTGGATGCGGCACTCCTGCGCCCTGGTCGCTTCGATCGCCAGGTGGTGGTCGATCGCCCTGATTTTGCTGGTCGCTTAGAAATTCTCCAAGTCCATGCCAAAGGTAAAACCCTCGCCAAAGATGTGGACATTGAGAAAATCGCCCGCCGTACCCCCGGCTTTACTGGGGCGGACTTGGCTAACCTCCTGAATGAGGCAGCAATTCTGGCGGCGCGCCGCAATCTCACCGAGATTTCTATGGATGAAATCAACGATGCGGTCGATCGCGTCCTGGTGGGGCCAGAGAAAAAAGACCGGGTCATGAGTGAAAAACGCAAGCGACTGGTTGCCTACCATGAGGCTGGTCATGCTTTGGTGGGTGCTTTATTGCCAGACTATGACCCTGTGCAAAAGGTAACTATTATTCCTAGGGGGCGGGCTGGTGGTCTAACTTGGTTTTTACCCTCAGAAGAGCGGATGCAGAGCCGTGCCTATCTACAAAACCAGATGGCGGTAGCCCTAGGTGGCAGGGTCGCTGAGGAACTGGTCTTTGGGGAAGGTGAAGTAACTACGGGTGCGGCTAGCGATCTGCAACAGGTGGCGGCGATCGCCCGCCAGATGGTGATGCGGTTTGGCATGAATGAGAGCTTAGGTCCCTTGGCGTTGGGACGTTCTACGGGCAATATGTTCTTGGGCAGGGAAATTGCCGCCGAGCGGGACTTTTCTGAGGAGACAGCGGCTTTAATAGATCAGGAAGTTACTCGCCTAGTGGATCAAGCATACCAGCGTGCCCGCCAGTTGCTCAACGACAACAGGCACATTCTCGATCTAATCGCCAATGCGCTCATTGAGAAGGAAACGATCGATGCGGAAGAACTTCAGCAGATTATTGACACAAACGAAGTCCATCTAGCTGTAGTTTAGGGACAGTGCCGCTGTGCCGATTTTGAGTGCGATGCTTAGAGCGAGGTGCAAAAACTCTCCCTTAATGGGAGAGTTCTAGACTCTTTGAGTATTGTTATGACTAGGCGGATCGCTCTGCGTTTGCAATATCTGGGGCAAGATTTCTGTGGTTGGCAGCGACAACCCAACAGGATCGCCGTGCAACAGGTACTAGAAGAAACGATCCAGCAAATTACGGGACAGTCGGCAGTTATTCACGGGGCAGGCAGGACAGATGCAGGTGTACACGCATCAGGGCAGGTAGCCCACTTTGATACAGACAGTCCCATTCCCCCCGATCGCTGGGCCAATATCCTCAACGCCCACTTGCCCTCGGGGATAGCTGTCCTTGAATCTGCTGAAGTAGGTAACCATTGGCATGCCCAGTTTTCAGCGATTTGGCGCAGGTATCGCTATGTGATTCATACCCACCCTGTGCCCAGTGCCTTTCTGCGTCCCTTTAGTTGGCACTATTACTATGCTGATTTATGTGCCGAGCTAATGCATGAAGCATTACAGCCCATGTTGGGGGAGCATGATTTTAGGGCTTTTCAGCGGTCAGGTTCTAAACGCCGTCACGCCTGCTTGACCGTGCATCTGGCTAAGTGTTGGCGCGAGGGCAGTCTAATCTTTGTGGAACTGCAAGCCAGTGGTTTTCTCTACGGCATGATCCGCCTACTGATGGGACAACTGGTGAGGGTGGGCAGTGGGGAACTGCAAATCCACCAATTTACCCATATCTGGCAAACGGGGGCACGCTCCCTAGTCAAATATGCCGCTCCGCCCCAAGGTTTGTGTTTGATTGGCGTGGGCTATCCCGACTCCCCTTTTCAACAGGCAATTACTGAGCCATTTCCGCCTTTGGGAGCGGGTAAAATCTAGCGTTGGTTAGATGGTAAGATAATTGCTGATACTCTCTATTTAATAACGAAATATTATGATCACACTTACCAAGGGACTGTTAATGGTAGTGCTGGCAGTTTTGCTAGTAGTTGGTTGGACCACACCCGCTGAGGCCATGACTGACCAAGAAGCCCGCACCGTCAAACTGAACGATAAACAAACTATCACCCTCACCCCTCGGGAAATCGCCAAAGGCAAAGCTTTATTCAAGAACGCCTGTGCCACCTGTCATCTAGGGGGGGCGACCTTCACTAACCCCAATGTGGGACTTGATCCCGAGTCCCTGTCCCTAGCTAACCCACCCCGCAACACGATCGAGGGCTTGGTAGATTATATGAAAAATCCAACCACTTTTGATGGTGTAGAAGAAATCTACGAAACCCATCCCAGCATTCGCAGTGCTGATATTTTCCCGACCATGCGTGGCTTGACCGATGAAGACCTGAAACTAATTGCGGGCTACATTCTCTATGCCCCCAATGTCAAGGGAGCCGCATGGGGAGGGGGTAAAGTATACTACTAGTCAAGTAAGCGATAGGGGAGGTTGGTGGTACCTCCCTTTTTTCTGGATATGGACTACGCTCTGGACTTTGGCACTAGCAACACAATCGTCGCTTGCCAGAATGGGGAAGGACAAGTCAGGACAGTAGTTGCTATCCCCAGCTTAGTATATGTAGCAGATGCTGCTAAGGGAGAAGTACAAATCGGGGTGGAAGTGGCTGACCAACCCCAGCGCATGTTTCGGAACTTCAAGCGGGCGATCGGGAGTGAAATAGAGGGATTTGTACCTGAACTGGATGGGGTGGAAGTAACTGCTAAGCAAGTCGGTATCTGGTTTTTGCAGGGGGTGATAGCCCATATCAAGGGTGCCGAGCGACTGATTCTCACTGTGCCAGTGGCGAGTTTTGAGTCCTATCGTCAGTGGCTATTAGACAATGTGGAGCAATTGAGTGTACCTGAAGTGCACATCATAGATGAAGCTACAGCGGCGGCTCTGGGCTATGGCATTACTGAGGGAGAGCAGACGATCCTGGTGATTGATTGGGGCGGGGGCACCGTAGATTTAGCAGTAGTGCGATTAAATCTCAATAAATTGCAGGAAAAGAGTTCTTTCTTAAATTCTTTTCTGAAGTGGGCAGACCGCCGTACCTACAGCAGTGGCAAGGTACAACCCACTGCCAAGGTGTTGGCGAAAACAGGGCAGAATTTTGGGGGCATGGATATTGACTATTGGATCGTCAATTATCTAGTGCGAACTCAGGCACTACCCCGAACAATTGTTACGAAAACAATCGCTGAAGACCTAAAAATTCAACTTTCCACCCAAGAGAAAGCTACGGTTACAGTCGGTGAGCATTTGATCAGTTTGGAGCGATCGCAGTTGACAGAAATTTTAGAGCAGAATCAGTTTTTTCAGCGGTTAGAAAAGTGCCTGAATAATCTACAACTCCAATTACAGCGAGTGCAGTTGAATTTACATAACCTAGATGGAGTGCTATTAGTGGGAGGCACTTCCCAACTGCCCCAGTTGCGGACTTGGCTGAGTAATTATTTTGCCGATGTACCAGTAAAAAGTGAAAAACCTTTTGAGGCGATCGCCCACGGGGCATTGGCTGCCGATTGGGAATTAGAAGATTTTCTCTACCACAGTTATGGGATTCGCTACTGGGATCGGCGCAACAAATGTCACAACTGGCACAGGATTTTCTCTGAAGGGCAGGTCTATCCCACTAAAAAAAACTATGAATTACTCCTAGGGGCATCCCTACCTAATCAACCCCAAATTGAATTAGTAATCGGTGAATTGGAAACAACAGATACAGAAGTAGTCTATGAGAATGAACAGTTAATTGTCAAAGCTTTGCTAGAGAGAATTGTCAAAGCCCATCCCCTCAATGATACCGATACAGGCAGAACGATCGCTAAACTCGATCCCCTTGGGCAGGTGGGCGTAGATAGAATCAAAGTAGAATTTAGGATCGATCGCCAGCGCACCCTAGTTATTACCGTTACAGATTTATTAACCAAAAAAGTGCTCCTACAAAACCAACCCGTGATTAAACTACAATGATAGGGAGCGGAGGTAAAGAAACATGACTTGGCGTGGCAACATTATGGGGATCGATCGCTTGTGGGGCTGTTTACCTTATTTACTCCCCATGAGTCAAGCTGTATACTTTGGTCTATTTTTATTTGTGCAAGTGCCGATCTTACACACAATCTTTATGCCACTGATGCAGATCAGTGAATTATTAGACTACTCTATTCTGCCACCTCTAGTTGATTTGGGGCTAATAGTTTTTATCTGTCTTTATGCCTTAGTAGTGCGGAATACCCGCCTACATCACTTTGTTAGATTCAATGCAATGCAAGCCCTACTACTGAGCATTGGTTTGTATTTACTATTGTTAGTCCTGCGTTTGTTTGCACCAGTGCTGGAGGTAGTTCCTACGGAAACATTGCTCTTCATTTTCCAAATCCTAGCATCTACTCTATTTATAGGGATGAATGGAATTTGTCTCTATTCTATTGTCCAATCTGTACGGGGACATTATGCAGAAATTCCCATTATCTCAGAAGCCGCCTATTTCCAAGTGCGTTTCTAAACTTTTTATAATGAGACTTACGAATTCCCTTGACTGTCTCAGTCTAAATCTACCGCTTGCAGAATTCTGCAATTTTTGTGTGCACCCCTGTGAGCTCTTTTGGTCAGGAGTTTGGGTATACTAAACCTAGTCGCCTTCAGGTAAATCCTTGGGGGGAGTTTTGGGAGTAAGACGGCGTTTGCGGCGCAGGGATTGCCAGCCCGCTTTGATCCCCGCTAAGGCACTTTTGGTGGCGATCGCCGCTGAGGCTGTAGTTCTTCTGACGGATTTGATGCCTTCATTCACCTGCTGGACAGCTTCACTGGCACTTTTAGCACCTTGGTTGAGTTCATCGCTGAGTTCACTGATTTCTAAACCAGTCAGGCGGATCGCTTCCAAGGTGGGTGGTAGTTCCCGCGACAGGGTTTCTGCCAGACGGGTTACACTGCGCCCTGCCCTTGCTAATTCCTGAAAAGCGGGGATTGCAGTCAGGAGCACAGCGGTGAGACAGACCACCACCAACAAAAATGAAAAACTTAGGAGCAGTAGTTCTGGCATAGGTCATTCTTTACTGAGTTCTTGACGGATTTGGCGACTGGCTTCCTGTCCGACAGCGATCGCTTCTTGTAGGCGTTGTTTGGCTTCCTCGAGAGTGCGCTGAGCAGTTTCGGAAAATTCAGGGAGGGATTGGAGAGATTCCTTGAGTAAACGGCGGGTTTCTTTGCCAGAACGAGGCGCAAACAGTACCCCCACCACTGCCCCGATCACGCCTCCCACCAGCAACCCACCAATAAACTTGCCTGCCCCATTATCGTTTGCCATTGCGCCTGCCCCTTGGTCTGACTCTGCCATAAATCCTTTGCACTGTCTGTAGGATGCCATAAATTTTAGACAATTGTTGCACGATCGCCCTATACTTTGTCCGCACTTGTTGCGCCCCCTGTCTTGCCAATAAAATCACCGCTGGGGCAGGGGCTAGCCCATTTTGGCAGGCAATCGTCCAACTATCCACTGCCTTGACTGTAGCAACAAACGCCCCCCGCAATAGCCATAACTGCCATGCCAACCACAATAGACCTGCACTCAATAGTAAATGAATAGTAATAACTGTCCACACCATCGTCCATTCTGTTCCCAAAACACAGATGACTAAATTAGAACTGAGGGTTTGTGCCTATGCCTCTCTAAAATTAGGCTGGTTTAGTGCAGGAATGTCAAGTTTTCTAATATGATTTTTAAGAGCTAGTTAAAATTTTAGTTTCCCCGGTCATGGCTAATCTCAAAGCAATTCGCGATCGTATCCAGTCTGTGAAAAATACGCGCAAAATCACCGAAGCAATGCGCCTAGTTGCCGCTGCGAGGGTGCGCAAAGCCCAACAGCAGGTCATGGCAACCCGCCCCTTTGCCGATCGCTTGGCACAGGTGCTCTACCGCCTCAGTACCCGCCTCAAATATGAAGATGTAGTTTTACCCCTGCTCCAAGAACGAAATATCAAAACCGTGGGCATACTCGTTATCTCCGGCGATCGGGGGCTGTGCGGGGCATACAATGCCAATGTCATCCGCAGAGCTGAACAACGGGCACAGGAACTCAAAGAGCAGGGAGTTAATTATACTTTTATTACTATTGGGCGGAAAGCCACCCAGTACTTCACTAGACGCAACCAGCCGATTCTTGCCAAATTTACCAACCTCTCCCAAGTGCCCACCCTCAAGGAAGCGGAACAGATTGTGGATGAAATTACTTCTGCTTTTTTGGGGGATAAACTCGATCGGGTGGAGTTGATTTACACTAAGTTTGTATCTTTGGTGAGTGCCCGCCCTGTAATTCAGACCCTGTTGCCCATCGAGCGGCAGGGCTTAGAACCCAAAGACGATGAAATTTTCCGTCTGCTCACCCGTGATGCCAAATTTACTCTAGAGCGGGAGACCCAAGAGTTGATCGTGCGTGAACCCCCTGCGGAGATGGTATTTGAGCAAGACCCAGTGGAAATTCTCAATGCTCTCCTGCCAGTCTTTTTGGAGAAGCAACTCCTACGGGCACTGCAAGAAGCCGCCGCCAGTGAGTTAGCCAGTCGCATGACCGCCATGAGCAATGCCAGCGACAACGCCAAAGGCTTGATTAGAGTTTTGACTCTGCTCTACAACAAAGCCAGACAAGCGAATATTACCCAAGAGATTCTAGAGGTGGTAGCAGGGGCAGAGGCTCTCAAGTAGAAGCATGGGCATAGGCATGAGAATTAGGGATGCAGTAACTCCCAAAGGGCAGGTGGTAGCCATTGTGCCAATGGATGCAGTGTTGGATGCTACTGTTACCCTAGAGGTACGGCGGCAAATTCAGCAGGTGATGGACTTCGGCTACCACAACCTGATCCTCAATCTGTCAGCAGTGAATAGCTTTGATAGTTCGGGGATCGGGGTGCTGATTTCTACCGTCAAGCGATGCAAACTGGCACATGGCAACATGGTGATCTGTGAAGTGCCCCAATTAGTGCAGTTAGCCCTCGAGATTGCCTCTATCAATCACATTTTGCTTATTTTCCCGACGGAAGCTGAGGCGATCGCTAATTTCCCTAGCTAGACTAGCTTTGCAACTGATGCTGAGAATGTTACACTGAAGTGTACAAACACACTAAAATACTCACTGCCAACTAATGGAGGCCTATCAGGGAGATTTGTTCTCACTCTTGGAACGCTATCAAAGAGGAGAGCGGAACTTTGTTGGGGAGAACTGGCGGAGCAGTTTTTACGCCAATGTAGAACTAGCTAATGCCGATTTGACCTCAGCCAATTTTTCCTTTGCTAACTTGAGTAATGCCAATCTGATCGGTGTGAAGTTGGATAAAGCTGACTTAAGCGGGACAGATTTACAGGGGGCAAACTTGATCGCTGTCAGTTTGGTGGGGGCGCGCCTCATTGCCACCAGAATGTCCCACGCCAAAATGTTAGGGGCAGACCTGCGTCAAGCCAACATGAGTTCAGGGAACTTGAGCGGGGCAACCCTCGTCTACTCTCAGCTAGCAGATGCCAAACTCATGGGGGTAGATGCCAGCTACGCTGATTTGTCAGGGGCAGATTTAACTAGGGTAGATTTCCGCAATGCCAATCTGGAACATGCCCGTCTGATCAGTGCCAATCTGGAGGGAGTCAATTTTGCCCGCGCCAATCTCGCCCATGCCGATCTGCGGGGAGCAGTAAATCTGACCCCCAGCCAAGTGCTGACTGCTGTGAACTGGGAACAGGCGCTCTACGATGAACATTTTCAAATCCTCTTATCTAGGTAAGTTTTTTACAGTACTTGTCATATTGATAACTGGGTGGATGGGAGAAAAGGTCTCAGCCCGCCCGCCTGCTCAGCGGGTAGTGGAGTGTGAGTTGTTGATCGTGGGTGGCGGGTTAGGGGGGAGTGCCGCCGCCTATGAGGCTCTGCTGGCGGGCAAAACTGTGTGTCTGACGGAAATGACCGATTGGGTGGGGGGACAGTTATCCAGTCAGGGGACAGCCGCTCTGGATGAAGCCAATAAACAGCGCGCCTGGCAGTTTTTCCCTAGGGGTTACAATCTCTTCCGTCAGGGCATTGAAGCAAAATATGGCACTCTCAATCCAGGGGACTGTTGGGTGAGTGTCTCTTGTTTCTTGCCCAAAGACGGTCATGCCATCCTCTGGCAGATGCTCCAGGAAGCAGAACAAACGGGCAAGGGCAAGTTATATTTCTTCCCCAATACGGTGATTAAAGAATTAGATTTCAGTGCCGACAATAAACAGATTATTAGGGCGATCGCCATTCAACATCAACCCCAATCCAATACCCCGCCTCTAAATACAGATTTGCTCTCGCAGATTTATGCAGATATTTACAGTTATGAGCACTCACCGCGCCTACGGAAGCAGATAATTCAATTCCAACCTTTGATGGGGAGAAAGCGACAAACTGCACCATGGTATGTAATTGAAGCTACGGATACAGGGGAAATCATTGCCCTAGCTGATGTGCCCTATCGTCTGGGTTTAGATCGCCGCACCCATCTCGATCCTTCAGCCCCGACTGTCGAGGACGATAATTACTGTACCCAGGGATTCACTTTCACTTTTGCCATGGAACACACGGCAACTCCCCAACCGCAAGTAAAACCAGAGTTTTATGAGCGCTATTTGAACAATTACAGTTTTGATACGAATCCCCGCATTGCTGACTTCAACAATGTGTTCACCTACAGAAGAATTTGGCGCAATCCGAACCAGCCTCGCATTCCATTTCCGCCCTTTCGGGTGGGTCTGCCTCAGCCGGGGGATATTTCCATGCAGAATTGGACATGGGGGAATGATTATCGCCCTGGTACAGACAGAGATAATTTGATTTATTCCCGTCGCCAGTTGTTAGAACTAGGGCAGTTACAGAGGGGACAATGGCGGGGCGGTTTGCGGGTAGAGGCTTTGCGCAAGGCGGAAGAGACGGCTCTGGGTTTCTATTACTGGCTGGTGGCAGGTACTACTGATTCCCAGGTGCCCGATCGCATCATTATGCCTAATCCCAATAATCGCCTGCTCACGGGCTTAGATGCCCCCATGGGTACAGCCCACGGCTTATCCAAGTTTCCCTATATCCGTGAATCCCGCAGAATCATCGGCAGACCGAGTTATGGCTATCCCGATGGCTTCATGGTGAATGAAATCGATATTTCCCGTCAGAATTTCCGCAGTGAGTTCTATCGCCAAAATCTCTCCCCTGAAATGTATCGCAATCTGTGGGTGCGTTTGGCAGGTTTAGACAAAATTAGAGTGATTAGGGGGGAATTGAGTGTAGATGAAGTCAATCCCCGTACCCGTTCTAGTATTTACCCTGACAGTGTGGGCATTTCCCAATATGCAATCGACTTCCATCCCTGTTTAGCAGGTTATCCCGCTGAGAAGATGGGCAATATTGAGCGACCGAATGTGCGTCAAGCCCAAGGTCCTGCCTATCCTGCCCAGATTCCTCTGCGTGCCTTGATTCCCCAAAAAGTAGATAATCTGTTGGTAACAGGGAAAAGTATCGCCAATAGCACGATCGCGGCGGCGGCATATCGGGTGCATCCTTTTGAGTGGTCGGCGGGGGCGGCGGCGGGGACAACCGCAGTCTTTGCCTTGGAACGGGATATTTTTCCCTATCAATTGACTGAGCATTTACCGCGATTCAATCCCCTGTTACATGAGCTACAAAAGCGCCTAACTGCCAACGGTAACCCGATTGCTTTTCCCAATACTTCCATTTTCAACCTCGACTGGTCAGCTTGGCGGGTGTGGTAGTAACTAGTAGTAACTAATTGCGGAAGGCACTGCCGATCCCTTGGAGTACCCCTTTGCCAATCAGCCCTATTCCCCTGCCAATGATATTCGTCAAAATATAGACAATGCCACTGCCCAGCCACGCCGCAAGGGCTTGCAGACGGGGGGCGATCGCATCCTGGAGTTCTAAGAACAGGGTAACTAGGTAGGGGATGCCCTGTAGATGCTCCAGTTCTGCGGTACGGGGGGCGTAAATATCGCGGTAGCGGATACCCATTTCAGTCAGGCACAGCAGGCGATAACGGCTCTCAAAAATGGCACAGGGATGATCAAAGTATTGCCAGCGACGGTATTTCCATGACAGATTGTTACGAAATCGCTCTATTTCTCTAGTAGCCAACAAATGCTGATGGTAAAACTGCCGTTTGATCCCTTCGGCATGGGCAAAATTGTTCAGCAGGGCTTGGATCACCCCATTGGCGATTGTGAGGATGAGATTTTCTAACAACAATTCGGCATGGCGCATGGCACTGACACTGCCTAGAGGCGCATTACTGTTATCAACCATGAGGGGTTGGCCCTTGAGCAAATGCAAAATTAGTTCCCTAAACTGAGGTACTTCTAAATTCAATTCTGTTTTTTCTGCCAATAATTGCTCTACCACTATCACCCCATCAATAGCATAGTGTTTACCGATAAATTGGGTACAGACCGCTTGCCACACATCCAGCAGGATTTCTCGCTGACGCTCAGTTAGTTGCTGTGACAAAGCTTCTAGGGAGAGGTCAGCCTGCCTCAATTCTTGTAATAAATTCTCTACCGTTTGCAGAGCAATTAACAGTAATTCCTGTCGTTTCTCTGGGCGCAAAATGTCAATCTCTTGGGCAAGGTGGGTGAGATTAGTGAGATGATATTCCCGAATTTTGCTGGCGATCGTAACCGTTAAAACCTGACTGATATTGGAGCGATCGATGGCAGTTGGGGGTGGGGTGGGCGGGAGTGTTACAGGCATGGGGACTGGGGAAGCGGACGGGAACAACACTTGACTGATTAACCACCTAGCAGCGCGCAATTCTCTGGCTCTTCCTGCCATGATCCACCTCTGCCAAGTCGGCAACTTGTTAGGCAAGTGGGCTAAAGTATAGTCAATTCTTTTCAGAGCAGCTACCCGCCAATTGTGCTGGAGTAACTGCCACGGGGAGAGGGGAATCACCTGTTCTCTACTGGGCAAAAACCGATAGGCACTGCCATAATTGCGCCCACTCAACAGAGTACTGATCGCAAGGGTCAATTCCTGCGATAAATTATTCTTGGCACAATAGCCCACAATGCCACTTAGGGGTATGGCTAAAGTACGATCGCTTAGAACCAACACCGGCAAATCGGGTAACTTTTGCCGTAATTCTCGAGTAAATTGTGGGCTGGGTTCATCCACAATCAACAAATTTACCAGTGCTAATTCTGACCACTGACTAGGAGTCAAATCGTAACTGTGCCACACCCGCAAATTAGTGATCCCCACTGCTCCTAGATAGCTTTGCAGAGCTGACCGCCAAAACAAATCAGGTACGATCGCCACCAACTGCCATGCTGAAGAAGTCATACTTACATCTAGTAATTTTCCACAGTTTAGTGCCTAGGATTGCATCTTTGTTTACAAAGCCCCACCAAACTAATCACTTCCCAGGGTCAAGGATCCCAAAAAGCCAGTGATAATGCGCGTACCGTCTTCTAAAATATGAATCTCTGCCTGATCCGAAGCCCAATTTAACCGATTATAAAAATCTGGATTGAATACATGTACCCGTTGATTGCTAGAAGAAACCAAAGAATCAGGAGAATTGATTGCTAAAGCTTGAATGTAAGGGCCATCAATTAGTATATCCAACTGCGCCAATAAGGCTTCAGCGTAGGGCGGTGCCGCAGGCGATCGCAACTGTTCCATCGTAAAACCTGTAAATGACATCACACTCAGTCCTTTCCCTTTCACCAACCCAGCCAACTTACTCAAAGCCTGCGCCTGCCAGAAGGGTTCACCCCCAGAAAAAGTAACGCCTTCATTGTGGGGACACTTCAGGATTTCCTCAGCTAGCTCATAGATAGAGATAATTTGCCGCGGCTCAAATGCCCACGATTGAGGATTAAAACAACTGGGACATTCGCGATTGCAGCCCTGCACCCATACTACTGCCCGCCGTCCGGGTCCATTCACCTCCGAAGCATGGACATAACCCATAATATTCAAATGGTCCGGGGGAATGAAATCTAGTACAGGAGCTTTTTGCATAATCTGCCCTTGACATGAGAACTACTGCCTTTATTTTATAGCTGTATCTAGATTTGTGTAATCCCTAAGCTAGCTATTTAGACTAGTTGCTAAGCCTTGCTCCACCCTATCAGGGAGATAGTTAAGGCTGCTCTTCCACGGTTCTACACCCAGTTCTCGGAGTCTCTCAGCCAAGAGATCGACTTCTGCTCTAGCTTGCATTTCCGCAGGTGAGAGAATTCCCTTGTGAGTCATAGATATTCCGAGTGTCAGTGGTCGGCTAAAGCCAATGCCTAAGTGGGGGCTAACCCAACCATCGATCGGTTCAATGGGAGTTAGTTCTCCTACTTGGCGATGGAAACCTGCGAATTCATTCTTATCGGGGTCATAGATGTAATACTCCTCTACACCATAGGGATTGTAGAACAATAATTTATGATTCATCTCTGGTACAGTGTTGTTGGGAGATAGCACTTCAAGCACAACTTGGGGTGGGATATTTCCTGCTTGCCACTGTTTGTATGAATCACGATCGCCTTTAGGTCTACCAAATACTACAGGGCATCGGGAGCAACCCTAATGTCAGGGGGACCTTCTACGGGATACCAGCACAAATTCTCATCTTGCAAGAAGAGATATTCCCAGTTCTCTTTGATGAGGACAAGCGAACAGAATTTTTGGTGTTGTCTGCCATTGGTTGCCCATCACTGTCTGGATAAACTATTTCCTCAGACTTGAGTGTGGTGGTCATACCCTGTCCTCAAACTGTACCCTTCTATTCTACAGAAATTTCCTTGTATAACTTTTGCATGATTCCAGACAGGCAATCTAAATGGGGAAGCTCCTGTGATCCCGCACTGCAAAGACTTGGGGTTTCTAGGTAGGGGGTCCTGGGTTTAGAAGCCCACTTGCAAAGTCATGGGTAGGCGGTCTAGACTTGATAGGAACACTTGAGAGGAACGCTCACAGGTGATGGATACACAAATTGGGATTATTGGTGGCAGTGGGCTATATCAAATGTCGGCACTGACTGAGGTGCAAGAAATTACTATTGATACTCCCTTTGGTCAGCCTTCTGCGCCTTTAGTTATAGGCAAGTTGGATGGTATACCTGTAGTCTTTTTGGCAAGACACGGGCGATCCCACACTTATAGTCCCACAGCTGTGCCCTATCGCGCCAATATCTATGCCTTGAAAAGTCTGGGTGTAAGGTATCTGGTTTCGGCGTCGGCGGTTGGTTCTTTGCAGCCGCATATCAAACCTTTAGATATGGTAATCCCCGATCAATTGTTTGATTTAACCAAGCAGAGAGCCAATAGTTTTTTTAGTGATGGTCTAGTAGCCCATATTAGTTTTGCACAGCCTTTTTGTCCTAATTTATCCGCAGTAGTAGCCCTGACAGCTACAGAATTAAATTTGCCAAATATCACTATTCATCAGGGCGGTGCATATGTATGTATTGAAGGTACAGCCTTTGCTACTAAAGCCGAGTCTCTCTTGTACCAAAGTTGGGGCGGGAGCGTAATTGGTATGACTAATTCTACAGAAGCCAAGTTAGCAAGGGAAGCAGAGATTGCTTACGCTACGCTAGCACTGGTAACAGATTACGATTGTTGGCATCCTACCCATGCCAGCGTAACCGTAGAAATGGTATTGGATTATTTGCGTCAGAATGCCCAAAATGCTCAAGCAATTATTAGAGCAGTAGTGGCAAAACTAGCAGTTGATCCCCCTACCTCGATTGCCCATTCTGCCCTAGAAAATGCGATCGTTACTAATTTATCTGCATTACCAGATGACACCAAACAATCCATTAGAGAACGGCTAGGTTTAATTGTAGCTAAATATATGTAAGGAGTATGTTTATGGACAAGTTACTGTTTTGGATCAATAAAATCCTACTTGTGGATGTGTTGTTAGTATTTCTATTTTTTATCTGGTTTGTAGTGGCGACGATCGCCGATCTAATGCACATGAACTTAGGGTTACCAATCTGGCAAAGTCTCTGGACACCTGTGATTCAACCTGCGATCGGGCTGGTGATGTTGGGTGCAATTGTTGTAGGCATTAGTGGAAGGGTAAAGCGAAAATAACTATCTTCTAGTTGCCAGCGCCATTCTAATTCCCTGAATTTGACGCAGGCGATCCATCACATCCACTACTCTGCCGTGGGGAGTGGCTTCATCTGCCTGAATCAAAACTACTAACTCTTGCCCCTGTGCCTGCTTCTTAGCTGTGATAATTCTCTGTTCTAGTTGAGTGATAGGAATCTGTTCTTGATTGAAGAATAATTCACCCTGCGGATTGATAGATACTGCCACTCTTACTGACTTTTGGAGAGTAGCGGTATCGGCTCTTGGCAAATTTACAGGTACACCCAAATTCTGAGCCAGAAACAGAGTAGAGAGAATGAAAAATGCCAAGATGGAAAAAGTGACATCGATCAAAGAGGTAACATCTAGGCGGGGGGGCAGGTCTGGTTCTTCAATTAGGCGCATGGTATCTCCGAAAATAGAGTTCTAACCGAGTAGTATATTCCTGAATGAAGGCGATCTCCCACTGATACAAACCCCTGAAGATACTGGCACAGATGGCAGTAAAAATAGCAATGGTCAAGCCGGTAGCTGTGGTAATCAGAGCTTCACTAATGCCACCTGAAACGATCCTCGCCTTCTCACCTGTAATTTCACCTACTTGGATGTTGGCAAAAGCAGTCATCAAGCCTGTAACTGTGCCCAACAATCCCAAGAGCGGTGAAAGGGTGATAATGCTGTCCAAAACATTCTGAAATCTTTTGAGCATGGGAATTTCTCCATGTAGTGCTCCTTCCAGTGCCAGCCGAAATTCTTCAATCGAGGGGTTTTCCAAAGCGATCGCTGACCAAAAAATACGGGCGATCGGCAAATCCATGTCTAATTCCAATCTTTTTTTTGCTTCTTCCAGACTATCTCGATAGAGGATTAAAACTTTTTTCACTACAGCTTCTTGTCTGCGCAGTAAGATAAACCAGAATAGCGATCGCTCTAATACAATCATCAGTGAGAGCAAAGACGCTCCCACCAAAGGATACATAACAATACCACCTTTTATGAAAATTTCCACTAGGTTCATGGCTCTTCCGCAGGTTCAGGTTTAGTTTCTATTCTCGGTTCAACAGGAGCAGATGAAACAGGTTTAGCTTCCGTCCCAGTTGGATTAGGAGCAATCGGGACTGGCTTCAGTTCAGTTCTGGCTTCTATAGGCGCAGATAGCACAGGTTTAGTTTCTGTGCTAGTCTCTGTGGGTAAGGATGGCTCTGGCTTTGGTTCAGTTCTGGGTTGCGTTCCATCTTCTAAACGGAAATTGACCCTGCCTGTAATTCCCTGTTTGCCTGACTCCGAAGGAGTGAACTGCCAACGGCGGGCTTGTTCTACGGCGGCGCGATCGAGTTCAGGATGACCACTGGATTCCACTAAATGCACATTCACCACTTGACCTTGACTGTCCACGTCTACAGCAATTCGGGCTTGCCCTTGTAAACCTCTATTTCTAGCTTCTGCAGGATATTCTGGCTTATCACAGCGCACACATTGCACTCTACTCCCCGCAGAAACAGGTTCGCTGGGAGTTTCCCTTGGCTGACCACTTCCCTCCAATAAAGTACGAATGCGATCGCCCACTACAGCTAGATCACTATTTCCATTTCCAGTGGCAGGAGTAGGAGCAACTGGTACAGGAGGGGCAGTGGACTCCTCAGAGGCAAGTTCTGCAGATTGAAGCGGAGCAGTTGGAGCAACCCTAGGCAGGCTTACAGAGGGTCCATGTACTGGCGATTTGGCTGTGGGTATGCTGGGCGCAGGCTGGTGAGGAATTGACTCTGGGGTTGGTACCGGTTCGGGCTGGGGCACAACTGCTGGGGGTGTTTCCATTACTACTAGGTCGATCGCTTGTTCATTTTTAATATCAATAAGCTGACCAGCAGTCGGTAGTCTAATACTACTATTTAGCAGTAAAAGATGAGTAGATACTGAGATCGCACTGGCGTACAGCAGAGAACGCCTCCACCTATTAGCTGAAAGCCTACGCCCTACCTCGATCGATCCCTCAATGAACTCACTGCCAGCCATAGCCCTGTACTCAAGACAATTAAGAATTATTATACATAAGCTGGTAGGGATGCTAATACCACTGACGGCAAATGTAAAACTCCGCCTATCCCCTCTCCAAAAAATCTAAACGGGGACTGCAACCCCTAGGTTCCCCAGCTTATAAAGCTTTGCTTAATCAGAACTTCAGAGTTTTAAGCAGAAGGTCTTTAGAACTCTTGATATAATTCAGCTCCTCTCCCATCAGGACTGAGAGCAGAGGGGGGTCAGATGCAGGTAAAGAAAAGGGGCAGAGTGTCTCACAAGGCTGTAGGCTGGATATCCCAGAAGCTAGTGGGCTTGTAAGAGAGGGGTAGAATCGGTTAAATTGTTAGGTAATTCTTTTGTGGGAGCACATTTCTCCCCCAAGATAGAAATAAAAGTTAAGATAGATACACATTACTAAATACACCGAAGAGGAACGCTAATGGCTTTACCTTGGTATCGTGTGCACACAGTCCTATTTAATGACCCTGGGCGGTTGATTGCGTCGCACCTGATGCACACTGCCCTAGTGGCGGGTTGGGCTGGTTCAATGGCACTTTATGAAACGGCTATTTATGACCCCAGCGATCCTGTCCTCAATCCAATGTGGCGGCAGGGGATGTTTGTGATGCCTTTTATGGTGCGCTTGGGGATCACTGATTCTTGGGGCGGTTGGAGTATTACTGGCGGCACTGCTACCAATACTGGCATCTGGACTTTTGAGGGCACAGCGGTTGCTCACATTATCTTGTCTGGGTTACTGTTTTTAGCCGCTTGCTGGCACTGGGTGAACTGGGACTTAGAATTGTTCCGGGATCCGCGTACGGGTGAGCCAGCCTTGGATTTGCCCAAAATGTTTGGTATTCACCTATTTTTGTCAGGTCTGCTCTGTTTTGGCTTTGGGGCATTCCACTTGACAGGTCTGTTTGGACCGGGGATGTGGGTTTCTGATGCTTATGGTCTGACGGGGCATGTGCAACCTGTAGCTCCCGATTGGGGTCCAAATGGGTTCAATCCCTTCAACCCCGGTGGGATCGTGGCGCACCACATTGCCGCAGGGATCGTTGGGATTATTGCGGGTTTGTTCCATTTGACGGTGCGTCCGCCTGAGCGTTTGTACAAGGCTCTACGCATGGGGAACATTGAAACCGTACTCTCTAGCAGTATTGCTGCTGTCTTTTTTGCGGCTTTTGTAGTGGCGGGGACAATGTGGTATGGTTCAGCTTCCACGCCGATCGAGTTGTTTGGGCCTACTCGCTATCAGTGGGACAGCAACTATTTCCAACAGGAGATTGAACGCCGTGTGCAGAAGGCGATGGAGAGTGGCATGAGCCGTTCTGAGGCATGGCAGACTATTCCTGAAAAGTTGGCGTTCTATGACTATGTGGGCAATAGCCCTGCTAAGGGCGGTCTGTTCCGTACAGGCCCCATGAACAAGGGCGATGGGATCGCTCAGGCTTGGCTGGGGCATCCTGTGTTCAAGGATAAGGAGGGCAGAGAATTGACGGTGCGTCGTCTGCCTAACTTCTTTGAGACTTTCCCTGTGATTCTCCAAGATGCGGATGGGGTGGTACGGGCCGATATTCCTTTCCGTCGGGCTGAGGCTAAGTATAGCTTTGAGCAAGCGGGGGTAACTGTAACCTTCTATGGTGGGCAGTTGGATGGACAGACCTTCACCGATCCGCCGACAGTGAAGAAGTATGCCCGTAAGGCCCAGTTGGGTGAACCTTTTGAGTTTGATACTGAAACCCTCAAGTCTGATGGGGTGTTCCGCACTAGCCCGCGCGGTTGGTTTACTTTTGCCCATGCGGTATTTGCCCTGTTCTTCTTCTTGGGGCACATCTGGCATGGGGCGAGGACTCTGTTCCGGGATGTGTTTGCTGGGATCGATCCCGATCTCGATATTGAACAGGTGGAGTGGGGTGCTTACCAAAAAGTGGGCGACAAAACTACTCGGATCAAAGCGGAGGCTTAATTTATGGAAACTATCACCTATACCCTCATTCTGGCTTTGTTGATTGGGTTATTCTTTTTTGCGATCTTCTTTAGAGAACCGCCCAAAATCACTAAGAAGTAAAACCTAGATAGATGCTTGGGAGGGGTAATTTGCCCCTCTTTTTTAATTGAATGAAGGACAAACCTAGATGTGGTATAGCTGGTTAATTTATGCAGTTTTATTTTGCACCTATATTGGCTTGGCATTAGGTAGATTGCCTGTACTGAGAATGAATAGGGCGGCGATCGCTCTGGTGAGTTCAGCTATTTTAATTGG
This sequence comes from Pseudanabaenaceae cyanobacterium, assembly GCA_046295715.1. Classification (GTDB taxonomy): domain Bacteria; phylum Cyanobacteriota; class Cyanobacteriia; order Pseudanabaenales; family Pseudanabaenaceae; genus JBKBMU01. The sequence continues at coordinate 141,400 of JBKBMU010000001.1, read as the reverse complement.
TTTGGGGGCAATTAGTTTACAGTCGGCATGGCAGGCGATCGATCCCAATACCATTATTTTCCTGCTGAGTATGATGATCGTAAATACTAGCCTCAGTTATGGGGGAGCATTTCCTGTAATTTTATCTTACTTAGTACGTATTACTAGGAGTGCTTTTAGTCTGTTGTGTATTTTAACTTTTGGGGTGGGTTTGTTATCGGCTTTCTTGTTGAATGATACTTTAGCCTTAGTGGCTACACCTCTAGTCATCCACATTACCGATGCCTTGAAATTAAATCCTATTCCCTACTTATTAAGTATGGCAGCGGCTACTAATATTGGCTCTTTGGCAACTTTGAGCGGCAATCCCCAAAATATTTTAATTGCTTCGTTCTCACAAATTAGCTATCAACAATTCGCCTGGACAATGACCCCGATCGCTGTGATTGGTTTATTATTACAAATCCTGTGGCTAGTGATTTTATACCCAGAGGTGCGGTCCCTCTCTCCCTTCAGCCATAAACCTGAAATTGATGCTACAATTTTCCGCCCCCTATTTTATAAAAGCATTGTCATTACAGGCTGTTTGTTTATTGCTTTTATTATTGGTTTGCCTTTGGCAGAGTGTTCTCTAGTAGCGGCATCTTTGCTATTAGTTACTAGAAGATTACGCACTGAGAGATTTTTATCACGGGTAGATTGGAGCTTATTAGTGCTATTTTCAGGCTTGTTTATTCTCACTAGGGTAATCCAAAATTTGCAAGTCCTCGAGCAATTTACCCCCTTAATTAAGGCTAAGATAGGACTAATTAGTCTGGTAACGATCGCCTCTAATTTGATTTCCAATGTACCGACTGTACTCCTAGTGCAACCTCTAATTAGGCCAGAAGATACCCAAGCATGGCTATTACTATCGGCGAGTTCCACCTTAGCAGGCAATTTAACTTTGTTTGGGGCGGTTGCTAATTTGATTACCATAGAATCAGCTCAAAAAGCAGGACATCAGTTAAATTTCTGGGTTCATTTACAATTTGGTTTACCTTTAACTGTGGTTACACTGGGGATCGCCTACTGGTTACTTTAGGGTGAATTATGGGAATAACTGTGCCGCAATTGCGGACCTGGAAACAACAGGGGAGAACGATCGCCGCTCTGACGGCTACAGAATTCACGATGGCGCAAATTTTGGACCAGGCGGGGGTGGATATCATCTTGGTGGGGGATTCCTTGGCAATGGTTAGTCTGGGTTACAAAACCACCCTCCCCCTCACCCTAGACCAGATGATTCACCATGCCCAAGCCGTAGGCAGAGCCGTCAGCAATGCGCTGTTGGTGGTAGATTTGCCGTTTATGACCTATCAGGTGAGTGTAGAACAGGCATTGGCCTCGGCGGGGCGGATTCTTAAGGAAACTGAGGCACAGGCGGTCAAACTCGAAGGCGGGGATCAGCAAACCCTAAAGACTATTGCCCGTCTGGTAGAAGTAGGTGTGCCTGTGATGGGACATGTGGGGGTTACGCCCCAAGCAGTACGGCAGAGGGGCTACAAACAACGGGGTAAGCAGGCAGAGGAGGCACAGCGACTGGTGCGGGAAGCAATGGCGATCGCCGAAAGTGGTGCATTTGCGATCGTGCTGGAGAATATCCCCCCAGAGTTGGCACAGGAGATCACCCAGACCCTAGATATTCCTACCCTTGGCATTGGGGCGGGGCAGTTCTGTGATGGACAAATTCTGGTAACCCATGATCTGCTGGGATTATCAGAAAAGATGCCCCCTTTTGTAGCACCGATGTTAAATTTAAGGGCTTTAATTACCAAGGCTGTGCAGGAGTATTGTCAGCAGGTACATGGCTGAGTATCAACATAATCCAGTTTTAGTGGGGGAAGTTATAGAGTACCTACAGTTAAAACAGGGGGGGCACTATTTGGACTGTACCTGTGGGGGCGGGGGACACAGTTGGGCAATCCTCCAGGCAAGGGCTGATGTGAATTTAACCCTGATCGATCGGGATGCGGAGGCGATCCAAGCCAGTGCCCAGAGATTGCAGGTATATGGCGATCGCATTAGGTTTTGGCGGGGCAATTTTAGCGAGTATGTACCCGATCGGGCATTTGATGGCATCCTTGCCGATTTGGGGGTGAGTTCCTATCAACTGGATTGTCCCGATCGGGGCTTTAGTTTTCGCTCCAGTGGCAGTCTGGATATGCGCATGGATCAAAGCCAACCCCTGACCGCTGGGCATATTGTCAATCAGTGGCAGGAACAGGCACTGGCTGATCTGATTTATCAATATGGGGAAGAACGCCTGTCCCGCAGGATCGCACGGGCGATCGTCCGGCACCGTCCGCTCCAGACCACAACCGAACTGGCAGAGTTGATTTGGCAGAGTGTGCCCCCCAGTTATCGCTATGGCAGTATTCACCCTGCTACCCGCACTTTTCAGGCTCTGCGCATCGCTGTCAATCGGGAGTTGGAGAGTTTACAAGCCTTTCTCGCCAAAGCCCCTGACTGGTTACAGCCCAAGGGCAGGATCGCTGTGATTAGTTTCCACAGTCTAGAAGATAGAATGGTCAAGCAGGCATGGCGCCATGATCCCCGCCTATTGATGGTTACCAAAAAACCGATCGCCCCCAGCCCGGCCGAAGCGCAGCAAAACCCCCGTGCCCGCTGTGCTAAGCTCAGAGTGGCGGAAAAAATCTCCCCAGATTATGCTTGAGCCGCTAGAGACAATTAAACCCAAACTTAAACAACTGCTCCAGACTCTTGCCTACCAAGAAGGAGAATTCCAACTGGCATCGGGACAAACCAGCAGTTACTACATCAACTGTAAGCCTGTTACTCTGCATCCTTGGGGCGGGCTATGGGTGGGGCAGTTACTATTTTCTCTGTTGGCGAGTAATACTGGAGCAGTCGGGGGCTTGACCTTGGGGGCTGATCCCATAGTGTCGGCAGTGAGTGTGGTCTCGGCACTGATGGGGCGACCGCTCCCCGCCCTGATCGTGCGCAAACAACCGAAAGGACATGGCACCCAGGCATGGATCGAGGGGGAAATCCTGCCCCAAGGGACGATCGTGGCGGTGGTGGAAGATGTAGTAACCACAGGCAGTTCAGCCATGCAGGCAGTAGCAAAACTGCGCAGTGCTGGCTACCAAGTTCAACAGGTGTTGGCGATCGTAGATCGTGTGCAGGGGGGCAGAGAACTTTTTCTCAGCCAAGGGCTAGAGTTTCAGGCATTGTTTACGATCGCAGACCTAAGCCAAGCATAGATGCCATCGGCTAGGACTTGGGCGGTGCGCCGTTGGGCTTGGGGATCAGTAATCCACTTAAACTCAGTAGGGTTGATCAAAAAACCTAATTCCAACAACAAACAGGGAGCGATCGTCGGTCTGACCATTGCCAGATTGGCCCAGTACATCCCATAATCAGGGCGTTGCAGATGTTTAACCAGGTAGGGATGCAAGAATTGTGCCACCTGCTGGCTCTGGGAATGATACCAGAATGTACCGATCCCCGCCGTGTTTTCCGCATCCCCATGGTCAGGCAGGGCATTGTAATGAATACTGAGGGCAAGGGTGGGTGCGGTGCGATCAATGATGGCAACCCGTTCCGGCAAATCCATATCCACATCCGTAGTGCGGGTCATCACCACCCTTACACTCCTGCGGGTGAGTTCCTGTGCCAGTAACTGGCCCATAGTGAGGGTTACTGTCTTTTCCCTGAGACCTGTCGGACTGACTGCCCCCACATCTTCAGGCCCCCCATGGCCAGCATCAATGACGACCGTGGGAGGGATACTAGCTTGGGGCGGATGTCTAACAGCTAGTACTAGGGTTGTGCCCCGATAGGTTACCTGATAACCCCATTGTTGCTTGGTGCGGGTACGAATAGTATAAACAACCCGTTGGGGATCGGGCTGTTCCCAGAGAATACTGGCAATGATCGGGTCATTAAAATTAGGTTGTTTGATAGTATCGGTCTGGGCGGTAGCGTTGTGAATAGTTAAAAATAAGCGGTCTTGGTCTTGGTGAATGGCGATCGGTAAAGGCACTTGCAGGGGGATGAGCACTTCACTGAAGTGCCCTGCTTGGCGCACCTGTAAACTGCGCACGACCGAGCGGGGCAGTTGGGGACTAGATTTAACTTCCACATCTTTATTGGCGATCCATGCCCCATAGTCTAACCGCCACCAATCCCCACTTTTGCCAGTGATCACTGCCTGTACTCCCTTCGGCTGGGGCGTCAGCCGTGAAAAATCACTACTTGCCCCCGTGCGGGTGGTGGCATTTTCGGTTGTGACAATGGCAATCGCAAACTGGGCTGACTGCACTTCCACCGTACCGCGACTTTGGGCTGTAACAGTTCTTTGCCCATCAGTAATGCGAAAAGTTGCCTGACCTAACTGCCCCGCTTTAGTAAAGCGCGTACAGCCCTGATATTTACCTGTAATGGGAGCACCAGGCTGATTACTAGCTGTGAGAATAGCACTATTGGGCGGTAGAGTAGGGCTGGGATCAGGAGCGAGGGCAATAGTCTGATCCCCAAGGGTTACTGATACCTTGCGGTTAGGGGTAGCGATCGCCCTGAAACAAAATAATTCATTGACCTGAATCTGTTGATGACGATCGGGGGTAAGGGAATCGGGCACAAACCCCAGATCACTGGGGGGAGGAGGTTGTGCCGGCAAACGCAATACTTTTACTTTAATTTCCTGAGCTTGGTAGCGTACAGTAAAATCATTTACCCCCAGCCGTAGGGGCAAACTAGGGGCAAAATGTCCGTCAGGGGTTCTCTTGATTACTTGCCCATTGATAGTTACATTCCCTTGGGGTGGAGCAGTCCCAATAAAAAAGAGGCGATGGCTGGTAGTGGTGTGTCCCTGTGGCGGATAGCTAAGATGTAGTCTAGGAGATGCACCTATGAGCCAAATCCCTATAACTGTAGCGATCCCCAGCAATACTAAACGCCCTACCCTCAGCACTTTATCTACTCCCCCAGACAAGTAAATCATAGCGTGTGGCTGGGATTTTTGTGTTAATTTATAGCCTGCATTAATTCCAAGGCAGTTATGTGGTGGTTAGTATTTGCAACTGTTTTCGCCATAGTAGTAATAGGTGCGATCGCTTTGGAGTGGCAATATCGCTCTAGGGTGGGCAATCGGATGGAATTAGATTGGGGGTTGTGTCAATTTGAAGTGTATGAAGCACACCATTATCAATTAGTAGTGGAATACACAGCTAAGAATACCACTCCAGCGAATGAGATATTTTTGCTGGAAGTCCATCCCCATTTGACTTTGCTATCGGCAGGGAGTTTAACAGGGATTACCGCTGTAGCTAAGGTAGTGGCTAAGCATCCCAATTCCGTGGGTCGGCAGGATGGCTACTGGGAAGGATATATCCTCAAACCGCAAAAATCCACTCAATTTGAAGTATTGATCGACATCAAAGGGCATCAACTTAGAGAATTACAAGCCCTGTGGTTGAGAATGGAGTATGTGATTTATGGCAGGGGGGGCAGAGAACCCAAAACCCGCCACACTATTATCCCGCTGTATTTCCCTAGCCCTACCCCCACAGAGGCATGGCGCAGTACACCCATAGCTGATGTGCTACCCATTCATACCCATCTCCTCACCACTAGCGATACTCCTGTTGAAGTGCTCAAAAGATATGTCAAGGAATCAGCCCAAACAGGTGATATTGTTACGATCGCTGAGAGTGCTCTAGCGATCATGCAAGGCAGATTCATCCATCCCAGCGACATTCGTCCCAGTTGGTTAGCCAAAAGGCTTTGTTATTATTTTTATACTACTTCCAGTCTAGCTACACCCTGTGGTCTGCAAGTCTTGTTGGATGAATCGGGTGTAGGGCGAGTTTTGTTTGCCTTCATTGTGGGTGCTGTAGCTAAACTTTTGCTGAAAAAAGCAGGTGTGTTTTATCAATTAGCAGGAGAACAAGCCCGCTTGATTGATGATGTTACAGGTACTCTACCCCCCTATGATCAGTTCATTGTGCTGGGTCCTGTCAAGTGTCAAGCAGTAGTAGATGAAATTAAAACAGAATTGGGATTAGACGTAGCGATCGTGGATGTGAATGACCTGAAACAGGTGAAAGTGCTTGCCTGTACTGATGGTGCACCAGAGGAACTGATCAATCAAGCCCTAGTAGATAATCCTGCAGGCAACGCCAATGAACAAACCCCGATCGTGCTGATTCGTCCCCATGCCCCCAGCCAAGAATCTTGAACAATAGCCCAGTTAATGAGTGAGGGGGCTACAGTGCTGAAAAAATCCGAAGTGATGGCAGGGGTAGCGGAAATGACACCTGAAGTGCAGGTGGAAGCTACTTTACCGGTAACTGTCCACCATCCCATTAGAAGTTAGGTATGATTCCGGGTGAAGTGATTACCCTTATCCTCAATGCAGGCAAATCCACCCTTACTATTACTGTAGCTAATCGGGGCGACGCCTCATTCAGGTGGGTTCCCATTTCCATTTTTATGAAGTAATTTATGAAGTAAATAGTGGGTTAGTATTTGAGCGCGAACTGACCAGAGGCATGCGCTTGGGCGTTCCCGCTTTACAGTGGTGGGATTTGAGCCGGGGGATACCAAAGAAGTTACCTGGTAGTCGCGAAGTCTATGAAGGCCAATTATGAGTTATCGGATGAGTCGCTCAGCCTATGCTGATACTTACGGTCCAACTGTGGGGGATAGGGTGCGCTTGGCAGATGTGGAACAGGATTACACCCGCTACGGTGATGAAGTGAAATTTGGCGGGGTTGCTTGTTCTCATAGCACAGTGGCGGCAATGAAGCGATCGACTAGGTGCAAATCTCGATGTACCTGTACTTTGGCATATCGCGGATGTTGTTTGAGGACACCTTGGATGACCATTGCCTGTCCTGCCATCAATTCTAAAAACAAATGACCACCTGACTTGAGAAACTGAGGTGCCCCATAGAGTAATTGAAGAATTGCTTGATAGCCATCTGCCCCCCCATCCAAGGCAACCAGGGGTTCATGATTGCGCACTTCTTTCTCCAAAAGAGGAATATCTTTGGTGGGAATATAGGGCGGATTGCTGACTATGCCGGCGATTTGACCAGCTAATTCTGGGATCGCCTCGTACCAATTCCCCTGATGGAAATGAATAGGTACTCCCTGTCTGTCTGCGTTCAGGCGAGCAATCTCTAGGGCTGCGGCACTAATATCTACGCCATGGATTGTGGCATTGGGCATGATTTTCGCCAAGGCAATGGCGATCGCACCTGAGCCTGTGCCCATATCTACCCATATCCCCAAGCGGTGGGGTGCAGGGGGCAAATTGTCCACAATGTCAATTAACAGTTCCGTTTCAGGGCGAGGAATCAAAACTGATGGATTCACCACCAATTCCATCCCCCGCCAGATCGTCTTGCCTGCTAGGTATTGTACGGGCACACGATCGTGAATTCGCTTCTGCCAGAGTTGATCGATCCCGCGGTCATCCTTTACCACCACATCCCGCAAACGCAAATGGAGTTTATCAATCCCCAAGACAGTTTCCACCAACCAATCTAGTTCTGTTCTGGGCACGGCGTAGCGGTCAGCTGACTCAAGGGCGCGATCGTACCACTGCCAAAAATCAGACATCAGAGATAACGCGCAATAGCGGCCCGCAGTTCACTCTTCTGTTTCATCCCTCTCAATTCATCTAATTTCTCTTTTTGCTTGAAGAATTGAATCGTGGGCGTGCCGATCACACCAGCGGCTTCAGCAATCTCAGAATCGACAGTAATGTCAATATAAACTACACAGATTTTCCCAAGGAATTCATCCGTTACCTTCTTGAGAATTGGCTTCAACACATGACAAGGGCCGCAGGTGGGGGCAGTGTAAACCACTACTAGCAGTTTATCGGTTTCGTGATAAAGCTTGCGCAGAGGAATACTGCCTTCATAATAGGTCTGGTCATCAGTAATCTGGCTGGGATCGATCGTTGGTTTGGCAGTTTGGGCAACCTCTGCTGTCTCTACTGTTTTGACCACTGTTTCCGTGTCCACTAGCAAGCCTTGGGCTGAGAGCCACCGTTCTGCATCTAGTGCAGCCATACAGCCCGTGCCTGCCGCCGTAACCGCCTGCCGATATTCGTGGTCCTGCACATCCCCACAGGCAAACACCCCTTCAATGTTGGTGCAGGTGGACTTCCCGTGGGTAATAATATAGCCCGCCTCATCCAGTGCCACCTGCCCCACAAACAAATCGGTGTTGGGTTTGTGCCCGATCGCATAGAACAACCCCCCCACAGGCAATAGCCACTCTTCTTGGGTGAGAGTGTTTTGCACCCTTACGCCCGTGAGCCTGCCGTTGCCTTCCACATCCACAGGCTGAGTGTGCCAATGCACCTGAATTTTGGGGTGGGACAACACTCGCTCCTGCATTACCTTGCTCGCCCGCATCTGATCGCGGCGCACCAGCATATGTACCTTAGTGCCATATTTGGTCAAAAAAATGGCTTCCTCTGCCGCTGTATCACCGCCGCCGACCACAGCCAGTTCCACGCCCCTAAACAGGGGTGAAGCTCCATCGCAAATGGCACAGGCAGAAATACCCTTATTCCAGAAGTCAGCCTCATGGGGCAAATGCAACCGTTTTGCCGTCGCCCCTGTAGCAATGATTACACTGTGGGCCTGCACCTCGACCGTGTTAGATCGCACCGTAAAGGGTCGCTGTTGCAAATCCACCGCAATTACATCCTCAGTGATCAACTCTGCCCCGCAGTGTTCAGCTTGGATACGCATCTGGCGCATTAGCTCTGGACCCATGATCCCCTTGCCAAAACCAGGGAAATTTTCCACTTCGGTAGTGGTCATCAACTGCCCACCTGGGATACCTCCCGCTTGCAGACCCTCAAATACCAAGGGTTTCAAGTTAGCCCTGCCTGCATAGATCGCCGCTGTCAAGCCCGCAGGCCCTGAACCAATAATTACTACATTTCTCAACTGTGTGCTCATGGTCTTAACCCGTAGTCATAATGACTTCATTTTAGCCCAAAAATTGGCTGTGCCCATAAGCCTAGGGGTTTAGTTTAGGTTTGCCATTGGAGAGAGGCGCGATCCTTTTCCACAAAGTGGACAATATCAGCAGGTTGGAGAGCTTGGATAGGCACTTGACATTTTTCAGCCACAGTCTTCAAGAAAGAGATACCGCTAATCAGCATTCTGGTCAGAAACTTCTCATGGCTGGTCAAATTGGTGCCACTCACCAAATCATTTTGGGTATCAGGAAATTCCAAATCAGGGAGATTATTGCTCCATTTGAGATAGGCTTGGTCTTCTCCTTGGGTGCATCGAATTTCACGATCGCGCAACATCCACCCTACAATCTGCTCAGCAGTGAGGTTTTCCACAGAAGATTGATAACTGTCAGCAATGTGTAGCAGCATCCGCCACACTGAGAGAGTGATGCGCAACATGAACCGTTCCGTTGCCACCAAACCTGTCTGCTCAATCAGTTGTAATTCTTCCTTACTGAGTTGATAATCCAGCATAGCCGACCTAGGATTGATTCTGTAACCAGTAGTAGGTAGCCATGGGAATCACAGTTGCCAGTACCAAGAGCACTACTACCACGATCGTAGAAGTATTGTCATCGGTTTCTTCAGCAGTGGCATAGTTGCGGGTTTCGGCAGATTCTTGTACCACCACTGGTTCACCAGGGTCAGACTTGCCCTCAGCTACGGCCACCAAGCGATTAGTGCCTTCAATCAGAGCTTGATTATAGTTCGCTTTCTGGACAGGGAAGAGGATATTCTTGCTCACTGTACTTTGTAGAACTGATTCAGGAATCACTGCCTTTACCTTCTCACCATAGGCGATCCCAGTGCGGTGATCTTCTACTGCAACCACGATCAAGCCCTGATTTGCTTGCTGTACAGGTTCAGGAAACCACTTCGCAAACAATGCCTCAGTGAACTCCTGCACTGGTTGTCCGAAATCAATCCGCTTCACCGTTACAAACCGAATTTGGATATCTTTCGCCTGCGCCAGTGCCGCCAACTCCCTACTCACCTCAGATTCAGTGCTACTGCTGATTGTATTGGCATCATCCAACACCCAGAGCTTCCCCTTCTCAGCTTCCAACTCACTCAAAAGCGGTACATCTTCTACGGTCAAAGCCCAACTCGGCGCAGGCAAAAGCAAACACCAGCACAGAGCCATCAATAGAAACAAATACCGCATGGCTACCCACCTACTCACTTAGGCTGATTTTAGCAAATGCCCTTCGCCCTCTACAAGATTAAAATTTGCTTAAATTTTGCGCCCATTTTAAGTAAATTTTTGTAAAAACTCATACTGAGTCCGACTTCCATTGTGGAAAACCTGTGGAAAAGTCAGTTTTTTCTGTGGAAAAGTCGCCTTTGGTTGTGGAAAACTTCCCATTTTTTGTGGAAAACTTTTCTAGGTATTTATACTCTGTGGAAAAAGTGGGCTAGTTTTCCACAGGGTTTTCCACAGGATCGATGGGCAGGAAAGGCTGATGAAATGGACTTTTTTAGTAAGTTTTCCCCAATTGTGGAAACCCTACTACTACTATCTTAAGTATTTAAAGAAAGGTAGTAGTTATAGAGGGCGTGTCCAGAAATTTTGGGCAGGGGTTGCAGTCTTGCCCAAGTTTGGTATATTGCTTTCACGCTGAAATCTGCTGTGCCTGCCCTATGAAATTCTCCAGCCCGAAGCCTGCGATCGCCAACGCTCTAGCTCTAGTTAGTCGCGCCGTTGCCAGTCGCCCGCTGCTGCCGATCATGGGCAACATTTATTTTGCTGCCGATACAGCCACGCAAACCCTGACACTCAAGGCTTTTGATGGTACTCTGGGCATTATGACGGAAATGTCCGTTGCGGTCTTTGCCGATGGTTTGTTCACTCTGCCAGCCCGCTTGCTCAATGACATTGTACCCAAACTCCCTGAAGAAGAAGTGAGAATTGAATTAGCAGGGGAACAGATTTCCCTCACTTGCGGTTCAGCCCGCTATCGCCTGCAGGGAATGAGTGGGGCAGAATTTCCTGAACTGCCCACAGTCTCGGAAACGGGGACTTCTGCGGTTTTACCAGTAGAAGCCCTCTTACAGGGTCTTCGCTCTACCATGTTTGCCGCTTCCACCGATGAAACGAAAAGAATGCTAGTAGGCATTCATTTGATCGCTGAGAACAATCAATTGGAATTTGCGGCAACTGATGGACATAGGTTAGCGGTATTTCAAGCTCCCCTCAGCGATGCAGAAGAAGTACCAGCGGTGCAGGTAACGATTCCCACCCGTGCTCTTAGAGAATTAGAAAAAGTAATGGAAAAACAAACGGAAGGGGCGATCGCGGTGCAATTTGATGAGGTGCAGATTGTGTTTGAGATGGCAAGGCAGACTATCACCTCTCGCCTGTTGGATGGTAACTATCCCAATTATCGGCAATTGATTCCCAAGAAGTTTGAACGGCAAATCACTCTCGATCGGAAGTTATTTCTCTCAGCTTTGGAACGGGTGGCAGTCCTCGCTGACCCCAAAACCCATCTAGTGAAATTGAATATTGATGCTCTGAAGCAAGAGATTGTGCTCACGGCAGAATCACCCGATGCAGAGGGACAAGATTCGGTACCTGCTCAGATTGCGGGTGAGAGTATTGAAATTGCCTTCAATGAAAAGTATCTGCAAGAGGGAATTAAAGTAATGAGTACCACAGAAATTCAAATGCAAATCAATACTAATATCAGCCCTGTAGTCTTCACCCCGATCGGTGGCGAAAAGATGACCTATCTGATTATGCCTGTACAGATTAGAACTTGAACACTGTTAGTAATTCCAGGGTCTCAAGTTAATAATGTTGGGGGTGCGGGGACAAAACCCTCCCTATAAATGATTACTCATTTGGTACTCTCAATTCAACTCTGAACAAAGGTTCAGAGTGAGCCTATTGTTTTGGCAAAACTTGTTCCCCTCGGAGAGGTACTGTTCTTGAGTCCTATGCTGTTAAAATACACCAAAGTTTTCTGTGAGTGATGGCGATCGCTGAAGGGTTGGTATTGGTGTGCCAATATCACTCCTGTAGTAAATGTGGGAGTGAAAAAGTCCTGGCTGAATTTGTGCACACTGCTCCAGTAGGTGTAACTGTGCAGGGGACTGGTTGTCTAGGCTTGTGTGCTTCGGGGCCGATTGTGCTGGTTATACCCGACCAGGTTTACTATTGGCGCGTGCCCCCCCTAATGCAGTCAGTGAGATCATAGCGCAACATCTACTGGGGAATCAGCCCCTGCGATCCCTACTGCATCCCCGTTTACATGTGCACTAGACTTTGGCATGATTGCTAACCCTCACCCCAGAAATTTAATCAAGAGCTTAGGTTAAGTAATTACTCCCCTCTTCTGTTCTGGGATAGGGGGCAATTTAGTTTCGGCGTGAGTCCTACCAGGAGTGAGACGGGGAAAGGGGGGTCGGGAACAGACTCTGCGGTTATATCTATCTTCTAACAAATGGGTAGGAGGTCTATTGCAGGGGCAGATTAGAGCTGGAGACTCCCAATTTCAGTTCAGGGGCAACCAATCTTCATCAAGAACTTGCAGTGGAGTTACTAGGCTGGTATCAATATCTCTTGGAGATAATGGAGCAGGCTCGGACTATTTTAGAGAATGGTTTTGATTTGGATATGCCGGTTGATTATCTCTGCATCCCAAATGCGAAAACAGCGATCCCGTTCTGGCTACCAATGCTTTACTTTTATTTTCATTTATTTTCATTTGCAGGAGATGGGCGAGGAGTTGTAAGGCTCTTGATCTCCGCGATTAAGTATGCAGATTAAGTTTATTGAAGTTGCCCGCTTTGTTCTGGCCAAAGTTAGTAACCCCTCTTGTACAAAGCACTGGTAGTAACTTTGGATGACATAAGCAGTTATAAGTAGTTAGCGGTTATGATGCACAATTTAATTTTAGTCATTTGAGGTGTAACCTATGCTGTCTGCTTGCTTAGCGGTGTTTTGGGTGGCGATCCATTGTCTGCTTGGGGTTGCCCTGCCCCCAGAATCAGTTTTGTTACAAAGATTGGAACGGATCAAAACGGAAATGGCAAAAATGCGATTTTGTTATAACGATAGTTGTTTCTACCGCTACCTAAATGTTAGGTTTATCCCCCCCGATCGCGCTACCATCTCAGCGGGGATCGATCGCCCCTCTGCTAGCCCTGACCAAGCGGATTATCATTTTCAGTTTATTGATGGTAGATGGCAATTACTCAGCGGTGAGGAATATACAGATGTCGCCGATTTTAGTTTCAGGGGCGATCGCTACGAGATTAACGGAGTACATTCTAGCCGAGTGCAGAAAGGGGATATATACACAGCAAGGCGACAGGGCAACCTGAGGGCGGGCTATGTGAACCTATACTTTGAGATTTTGGATGAGGGGAAAGAAAGAATAAACTAAATCTTTGGGATCAGAAGAATAATTTAGCTTAGGGATTGTGTTATACCTGTAGCGAGGCTTCACTATCTTTTAGTTGTAAGTGTATGTTTCCCCACCGTACTAAAATTGTGGCGACGATCGGTCCTGCTAGCAACAGTCGTCCTGTGCTGGAGCAGTTAATCCGCAATGGTTTGGCAGTTGCCCGTCTTAATTTTTCCCACGGCAGTTATGAGGATCATGCCCAGACTGTGAGTTTGATTCGCCATCTAGCTGAGGAGTTGGATCAGCCTGTTAGTCTTCTACAAGACCTGCAAGGGCCGAAGGTGCGGGTAGGTAAATTCCCCAATGGATCGATCCATCTGCAAGCGGGTGAAACCTACTACCTAGTGCCCCTCGATTCCTATCAAGAACAGCCTCACACTATCCCTATTGACTACCCCTATCTAGCGGAAGAAGCTACGGTGGATGCTAGAGTTTTACTGGATGATGGGTTGCTGGAACTGAAAGTTAAGGGTATTCAAGGGCAGACAGTAACCTGCACCGTAGTCAAGGGTGGAGAGTTGAAAAACCGCAAGGGTGTCAATTTGCCCAGTTTTAATCTGCGCTTGCCTGCCCTCACTGACAAAGACAAGCAGGATTTGGCGTTTGGTGTGGAACAAAAGGTGGACTGGGTGTCCCTGAGTTTTGTGCGTCAGGCTCAGGACATTCTGGAACTGCGCCAACTCTTGCATGATCTGTCTGCGCCCCACATTCCGATCGTTGCCAAGATTGAGAAGCCCCAAGCGATTGCTAACTTGGATAGTATTCTCGATCAGTGCGATGGGGTGATGGTGGCAAGGGGCGATCTGGGGGTGGAGATGAACCCAGAACAAGTGCCCCTTCTGCAGAAGGAGATCATCCGTAAATGCAATCAACGCGCCCTCCCCGTGATCACAGCTACCCAAATGCTGGAATCTATGATTCACAACCCCCGCCCTACCCGTGCCGAAGCTAGTGATGTTGCCAACGCGATCATTGATGGCACTGATGCGGTGATGTTGTCAGGGGAATCGGCAGTGGGGGAATACCCAGTGGAGTCATTGCAAATGCTGGCTAAAATTGCGATGACCGTTGAGCCTACTCTCAATCCCCCCAACTATCCGCCCTTCCAAGTGGACAACCTCCATGCCATTTCTGAAGCCTTGAACACGATCGACAAAATTCTGAACTTAAAGTACATTATTGCCTTGACCAACTCAGGCTTGACCGCTAGACTAGCTTCCGCGGAACGCCCGCACGCACCCATTCTAGCAATTACCCCCAATCGACTCACCTATCAGCGGCTCAATCTACTGTGGGGCGTAACCCCTCTGTACTTGCCGTTCCCCGCTGGTAGCATTTCCCTGGAAACCTTCATCGGCGAGATCGAGAAATTTTTGCGACATCGCCGCCTCGTCCAGTCTGGGGATTTGTTGCTCATTTTGGGCAGTAGCCCTGTTCAGAGTAGCACAGGCACAAATTTCCTCAAGCTCCACACTGTCTTTGGCTAGTCATATATAGCTTTAGGACATCAACCCTCTAAGAATTATTGGGGTTGAAATCAGGCATTTGAGGCTGAGCTACTGACATTTACACAGGCGGTCTTGTCAACAGGACTTAGGCTGAAAAAAACATGTAGGAAGGGGCGAAGCCCTAGACCACCTATTTGGGGGTAGTCAATCTAAGTTAAGTGAAGTGATAGGGGGGGGTGGGTGGGCTGATCTGCCATGTCCAACGTGCGGATGACAGTTGGTGTAGTGGTAATTCTGTTAATTGGTCGGCAGTCATGAGGAAATAGATTTTTAACGGATCGGTAGTAGCAATCTCATAGGGAATCTGTTGGGCGGTCAGCCAAGTTTGTAAGTGCTCTAACCATGCCGATCGCTCGGCTTCCAGGAGTAACTTATACTGTTCTTGTTGTTGGTACTGTTGTTTTTTAGCCAAAAGGTAGGCTGTGCCTGTGGGAGCAGTAGGCTTATCTATCACCAAAGATTTAGCGGTTATCTGTAACAGATACTCGGCTTTGCCTACTAGGGACCGCAACTGAGTTAATAAATGTGCTTGATTAGATTGGAGATAGCTAGTTACTGCATTTTCTGAAATAAAGCCTGTACCAAAACGAAGGGGTAAGAGGGTATGGTGTGCGAATAATGCACAAATAATTTGATCATGGGTAAGTACGGCTTTGATTAACTCAGGTTCAGGTAATGCCCGCAGACTTGATATATTGATCCCACCTGAGACAACCGCAGTTAATTCATTTGTACCGATGGCATGGATCGGCTGACCACTAATACCTAGTAGGGGCGGGATCGGTACAGCATCCGCCAACAAAATAGCGTAAGTATAGAGCATTTTCTTGAGTTTTTGGGATTAGTAGAAATTATTCTAGGCTTGATTGGACTGGATTTTCCACTGCCCTTAGGCAAATTTTTGTCATGCACAACTTAACAGCTAGATAAGTTAAAGCAAATTAAAAAATTCAGTTAGAATGTTGTTTGTAGAATTTAGAACTAGATGGCTAAAGCATATGACTACACCTTTAACTGGTAAAGCTCTACTCCAAAAAATCAAAGAGCTAGGCGATATCCCCAAAAGAGAACAAGCTCGTCTCTGTGGTTATTTATCCCAAGGCAAAGGCAATGAAGATCGGGTCAATCTAACTGCCTTCTATGAAGCATTGATCGAGGCGCGCGGTTACAATCTTGATCCCGATCGTCCCAAAGATGGGCGGGGGCGTGAACCTACCTATCGGGTAACAGTTCACAAAAATGGACAAATTGTAATCGGGTCAGCCTATACTAAACAGATGGGATTACAAGAGGGGGATGAGTTTGAAATTAAACTGGGTTACAAACATATTCACCTCAAACAAATCACCGATAAGGATTAGCGAATCTGTAAGAATTTGTGGATTTGTAAACTAAGTCGCCACTGGGGATGGGTTTTAATATACTCTGTAACTAGTTGGTGGCTTTGTTTACTGTACCATTCAGGTTGTAAAAATTTAGGCAGGCGATCATCCACCAATTTTGCCTGTTGTTCCGCCCACTCCAGATCGGCAGGGGTACTGACTACCACTTTCAATTCATGGGCAAGGCAGTAGATAGGGGGGTGGGGCGGCTTGTAGGGTTTGGGGGAGAGAGTGATCCAGTCCCATGTCCCTGTGAGGGGATGTGCGCCAGAGGTTTCCAAGTGGAGTGGTAAGCCTGCTCCCTTGAGGGCATGGGTGAGGGCAGAGAGATCGTGCATGAGGGGTTCACCGCCTGTAATCACTACGAACTGGGGGTTTGCCCGCTGTGCCTGTCTGACCAGTTCATGTAAGGCAACTTGGGGGTGGGGTTTAAGCGACCAAGAAGGTTTCGTATCACACCAAGAACAACCCACATCACAGCCCGCCAAGCGAATGAAAAAGGCACTACACCCGCTCCAGTAGCCCTCACCCTGCAAGCTATGAAAAGTTTCCACAATTGGGTAGCTCATATGTTAGTTTGATTTTGTTTTGAGATGGATAAAACTGCGATGCAAGCTATCATTATTGCGGGTGGAAAAGGCACTAGAATCCGCCCTTTGAGTTATGGTTGCCCTAAGCCCCTACTACCGATGTTGGGTCGTCCCTTTCTGGCATGGATGGTGTGGCGGTGTGTACAGGCAGGGATTACTAATATCTTAATCAATGTACACTATCAAGCACAGCAGGTAATTGACTATTTTGGGAATGGCAGTAAATGGGGTGCAGAAATTAACTATATTGTGGAAAATGAACCCCTCGATACAGCAGGGGCAATTCTAGTCGCTCAACCTAAACTCACAGGTGAAACTTTACTAGTATTCAATGCAGATATTCTCACTGATCTAGATTTAAGACAGCTAATAGACTGGCATAAACAACATAAAGCTGATGCAACTTTGACCCTCACCCGTGTGACTGATATTCGTCCTTATGGTTTAGTGGAATTGGCAGGGGATCAAATTCTAGCTTTTCGGGAAAAACCTAACGATCGCCAAGCAGAAGAATTTTTGGCCAGGGGTATCAATACTATCAATGCAGGCACTTATGTTTTAGAACCGCAAATTTTTCAGCACTATACTACAGGAGAACCCTTAAGTTTTGAGCGGGTAGTATTCCCTCAAACCCTAGCCTATGGTTATAAAATCACAGGGTTTGTATGGGATGGTTATTGGTTAGATTTGGGTACACCTGCTAAATACTATCAGGGACAGTTAGATATTTTGCAAGGAAAATTAAGGATTCCATGGTTTGATTTACAGGAACAAGCGCAAGAAATTAGCCCCCACATCTGGACAGCCAAAACTGCTAACATTAACTCTTCTGCCCAATTGTTTGCCCCCTGTTGGATCGGGCACTATTCTCAAATTGGTGCAAATGCCGTGATTCCCAGTGGCACAATTGTCGGCGACTACTGTCTTGTCGATCGTCCCCTCAGTGCAGGTATTTATGGCAACTTTTCTGTGTTTACAAACTTAGAAAATCTATGATAAAAGTAGTATTAGTTCTAGGTACACGCCCTGAAGCGATCAAGCTAGCACCTGTAATTAAACAGTTGAAAAGTGATAGCCAGTTTCAAGTAACCGTGATCAATACAGGGCAACATCGGGAGATGGTAGCGCAAGTAATGGATTTATTTAGTATTGAGCCTGACTATGATTTACAGATTATGCGTCCCCGCCAAAGTTTGACTGAAATTACTTGTAACAGTTTGCAGGGATTAGAACCATTATTACAATATCTGGAACCAGATTATTTATTAGTGCAGGGGGATACAACTACTGCAATGGCATCTGCACTTGCAGGCTTTTACCAGAAAATTCCTGTAGGTCATGTAGAAGCAGGTTTACGCACTGACGATCTATTCAACCCCTACCCCGAAGAAGCCAATCGCAGGCTAATTTCCCAAATAGCCCAATTGCATTTTGCCCCTACCCAACTAGCGGTAGAAAATTTACAGCGATCGGGCATCAAAAAGGGCATATTTTTAACAGGTAATACCGTAATTGATGCGTTGCTATATGTAGCAGAGCGGGCAGATACTTTAGAAGTTCCCAACCTAGAATGGCAGAAGTATCGTGTAATTTTAGCTACTGTGCATCGGCGGGAAAGTTGGGGACAACCTTTAGTCAATATCGCCCAAGCCTGGCTAGATATTCTTGCGATTTGCTCTGATACTGCTTTACTCTTGCCACTCCACTTAAATCCTGCCGTAAGAGAACCTTTACAAGCGTTACTTCAAGGGCACGATCGCATTTTTTTGACTGAACCGTTGGACTATCAGCAATTAGTTGCCGCCCTGAAAAACTGTTACTTAGTAATGACTGATTCAGGGGGGCTACAAGAAGAAGCTCCCAGTTTAGGTAAACCTGTATTGGTCTTGCGATCCACTACGGAAAGAATAGAAGCTATCACAGCAGGCACAGCTAAATTAGTCGGTACAAACAGGGAAGAGATTGTTAAACATGCTATCACTCTGCTAAAGGATCCCCAATCCTACCAACAAATGACAACTAAAACTAACCCTTTTGGCGATGGTCAAGCTAGTTATAGAATTGCTAATATACTTAAAAAGCATTAATCCTATGATCCCCACTGCCTATCAGATATTTAATCGTTCTTGTTATGGGTTAGTTGATCTAGCAGATCAATCAATTGATGCTTTGGCAACCGATCCCCCCTATGGGATTTCTTATCAGAATAATTACTGGGATAAAGATTTGCCAGATAAAGCGATTTGGCGGGATTGCTGGCGGGTAATGAAACCAGGGGCATTTGGGGTAGTATTTTCCGCAGTTAGGTTGATGCACAGGTTAATGGTGGATTTAGAAGATACAGGATTTTTGATCAAGGATGTATTATTTTGGGTGTATTTGAATGGCATGCCCAAGACTAGAGACATTGGTTTAGAAATAGATAAAGAACTGGGGATCGCTAGCAAAGTGGTTGGTACATACAAGTATGTGCAAGGTTATAAGCAAGGTAAAGTAGATAATTACTATGCCCACCAAGGGAAACTAAAAAAAGAGCCAGTTTCCGATTTAGGCATCAAATACAAAGGGGCGGGACTGGGAGTAAAACCAACTTATGAGCCAATTATTTTAATTCAGAAACCTTTAGCCAATGGCTTAACTGTAGCACAAAATATTATTAAGTATGGGGTGGGGGCATTGAACCTAGAAGATACCAGAATCCCCTACGATCCCAATGATGGTAAAGTGGGACACAATCCCCATCCTAAAGGCAGGGTCATAGCAAATATAATCAGAACTGAGGAATTTCAAGATGGCTATGACAAATTTTTTACTATTCCTAAAGTGCGCCAATATGCGGAAGATTTTAACGATCATCCTACCCTTAAACCGGTAGTTTTGATGGCACATCTAGTAAGACTTATATCTTTTCCTGAGCAAATAGTGCTCGATCCTTTTATGGGCAGTGGCAGTACAGGTGTAGCCTGTCTAGAATACCAAAGACGCTTTATCGGTTATGAAATCGATCCCAAGTACTATGGGATCGCCCAAAAACGCCTGGGATCAGCCGACCTCTGTTTACCCCTAGATGTATAAACTATAGAAAAATTGGTGCACAAATTTCATATTTGCTGTCATAAAACCATCCCTATTTTCTGGGACCCCAACAACCTACGATTGCCAACTGTGGCTAGAAGAAACAATTGCATACCTAAAGGCAGGGAACTTCCATAAACTTGATCTAGAAAGTTTGATTGAGGAGTTTACGGTTTGGCAGGTAGGGACAGACGGGAGTTGCGCAGTCCCCTGGCTACCTTTTTTAGAAAACTTGCCGAGTCCATAGGACTAATAGACTGCACTCGCTTTGAGATCATAAAATTATTTAGCTAGTGATGCTCTGTGTGCCAAAGCCTTTGGCTTAGCCCTGCGCACAGTCCGAAGAAATTCAGATTACAAAACTGTAGATTTTCCTGACCCATGGCAGTTTAGCCGTGCTGTGGATGACCTGCTCCATACCAATTGCTGGGACTAACTCCAAGCCTTGCTTCTGCTATCATAAATAAATGATTATGCTGTTACAGCCCTGTTCTGTGGAGCAAGCTAGTTTAGCAGCTAGGAGTTGTACTTAGTAATTAGAGGGGGAAACATGTATCGTTTATCACTAGAGAAGCAGTTCGAGCACGAACTGTTTGTACGGCAACTACCTAAAATGAGTGCGGATACAGCTAAAAAATTATTGGCTGATTTGCACCTGATTTATTTGGGGCAACAGGCAATAATTTCTGATATATTGAAGCAGTCAGCTACTGTTCACAATGAGTGCTTAGGGAAGAACTAACTGGTATAGAAATCATTGATGAACCTGCTCAACTAGAAAAGTTGTCTCAGGACTACTTGTACTTCAGTCCAATCTTACAGCCGTTATTGGCTAAGAAAAGGGCTCATCTGGTGGCCCGCCCCAGTAATGAAGCAGAAGTGATCCGTGTGGCTAGTGTCTGTGCCAAGTATCGTGTGCCGCTGACGGTGCGGGGCGCAGGTACGGGTAACTATGGTCAATGTGTGCCCCTCAAAGGGGGGGTGGTGCTGGATATGACCAAGATGTCCAGTATTAAGAGTATTGACAAGGGGATCGCCCATGTAGAGGCAGGCGCAAAGATGTGGCACATTGAGCGGGAAGCCCGCAAATTGGGCTATGAACTGCGGATGTTTCCTTCTACAGTCAAAACTGCAACCATCGGCGGTTTTATTGGAGGTGGGAGTGGTGGAATTGGCTCTCTGCGCTATGGACAACTGCGCGATCGCGGCAATTTGCAGAAGGTGCGGGTAATATCCTTGACAGAAAACCCCCAAATTATTGAATTGGAAGGAGAAGCTGTACAGCAGGTGAATCATGCCTACGGCACAAATGGCATCATTACCGAGTTAGTGATTCCTCTGGGAGTGGCGGTGGAGTGGTACTCTGCCATTGCAGTCTTCCAGGATTTTATGACCTGCGCCCGCTTTGGACAAACTCTGGGCAATTGCGATGGCATTGTCTGTCGGATGATTAGCGTCCATAGTGCGCCGATTCCCAGTTATTTCATTCCCCTACAAAACTATGTCGGTGAAAGACAGAGTTGCGCTCTCATTCTGATCGCAGAGAATGATGTATTTACACTCCAAGAATTAGTCAAAGACTGTGGCGGCCAACTCACCTACAGTAAACCTGCCGCCGAAGGAATCAGTCTGTTTGAGTTCTCGTGGAATCATACTACACTCCATGCCCGCACTGCTCAGCCTGATATTACTTATCTACAGGCTCTATTTGTGGACGATCCCCAACTACAGAAAGTAGAACACCTCTATCATAAATTTGCAGGGGAAGTATTTATGCACTTGGAATTTATTCGCATGCAGGGGAAAGTGATACCTGCGGCGATTCCCTTAGTGCATTTTACTACTGTAGAAAGAATAAATGAAATCATCCACTATTGGGAAAACCTAGGTGTACTCATTGCCAATCCCCACACCTACATTTTGGAAGATGGGGGCATGAAGTCAATTGATGAGCAACAACTGGCTTTCAAGAAGCGGGTCGATCCCTACAATCTAATGAATGTGGGCAAGATGCGCGCCGCTCTGGAAAACTACTCGTAGCGATCGCCCAGCAGACTGGCATCCAAACCCATTGAAGTTTGAATCCGACAAAAGCTCTCAATGTGATGGGAGAATTCCATCAATTTCTCTTCCACCCATCTCTGTCCACTACAGCGATTAGTATCAATGCCATTAGCTACCAGATGCACCAAGGGTTCACCAGCATCGGGCAAAATCAATAACCAATGCTCATCACTGTACATGATTTTCACGCCGTCGGTGAGGTCAAGTTTTTGCTGGCGATAGTTCTCTACTATATGGCGCATGAGCGTCCCCTTTAGACTCCAAGGACAGCGCACAGGTTGATGCTTAGTATAGAAGCGGGGTAAACTCAATCTCACTTCCGAGAGGGTTCTGTTCTGCACTGATAACCACTCCATAATTTTGGCAACGCTGAACATGGCATCAAAACCGGGGTGTAACCGGGGATGAATAAATCCCGTCTGGGCAGAACCACCTAAAACCACATTGTGAGTGGTGGCACAGGCTTCCATCAGAGCATTGGGATTGGCACGGGTGCGCAAAATCCGCCCGTGATGCCGTTGAGCAATCTGTTCCGCTACCCCTGACACATGCACAGGCACGATCGCAGTGGTATTGGGAAAAGAAGCAAATGCCATCTCTAACATCACCGCCGTCAATGACTCACCCCGCAAGGGTTTACCCAATTCATCGATCAGCACAAACTGTTCGCCATTGGCAAATATCTGCGCACCAAAGTTGGCATTGACTGCTTTAACTACATTGCTCAATTGTTCCAACATTTTTTCTCTTGCGCTGGCATCGGGAGCGACCTCATTCAGACTGGCATTGAGTACTACTACATCTGTCCCAAATTTGCCTAAAATCCTTGGTAGCACTGCCCCCGACACTGCATACACATAATCAATTACCACCTTTTTACAATTCCCTGAACGGATCGCTTCCACATCCAAATTTTGGGCAAAACCACTGTTGTAATAGTCCAAAACCCGACTGGGATAGTTGATTTCTCCTATTTCATGGATGCGCGCCCGCCGAAAATCATCCTTGCAAAATACACTCTCAATCGCTTTCTCTTGCTTTTTGTCGATATTGATGCCCTTGCGATCAATGAACTCAATCAACACATGATCACTGCGATCGGGATGAATGCGCACATGGATACCACCTTGAACATCTAAGCTGGGCGCAGTAAAACGGGCAATAGGAATCGCCACCGCCTCAAGGTTTTCCACATGCACCCCCACCGACATCAACCCCGAAATGATAGAACGGGTAACCATGCGACAAATAGTGCGCTGATCCCGCGAAACCATCACATGCGCCCCCACTTTCAGACAAGCCCCATAAGCCGCTCCCAACTTCACCGCAAATTCAGGCGTAATATCGGCATTGGCTAAACCAGACACCCCCCGCTCCCCAAACAGATGTCTGAGGGCAGTTGTGCCCCAAATCAAGTTACTGGTTACGGTGGCCCCTGCCTCTATGATTTTATGAGGCCAAATTTTCACATTAGGAAACACCTTTGCTTCTTCGCCAACCAGACAACCCACGCCGATCACTGCCCCTTCCATCAGTTGTGCCCGCCGATTGATGCGATTATTCTTAGCAATAGTACAGGCCCACAAATGACATCCATCCTCAACAATACAGCCATTGCCAATGATCGGTCGCTGGAGATCGCACTTAGCCCCGATGGACACATGATCCCCGATGATGGTGCCTGCGGAAATAGTAGTCTCTGCCCCGATCACACAGTCATCGCCAATCAACACAGGAGCTTCAATTTTCACCGTAGGATCGATCACGGTATTTTTGCCTACCCATACCCCCGTCCGCACCATCGGATAGTTGATATGTAAATGCACCCGCCCGCGAATGGCATCGTACTGCACTTGCCGATAGGTTTCTAAAGATCCCACATCACACCAGTAGCCCTCAGCCACATAGCCATAGAGGGGCACACCCGCCTTCAACAGAGTGGGGAATAGGTCATGGGAAAAATCACTTGGCTTCCCCGCTTCCAGCCATTCCAAAACTTTTGGTTCAAGAATATAAATGCCCGTGTTCACCGTATCCGAAAAAATTTCACTGCTAGAGGGCTTCTCCAAAAATCGCTGAATGCGCTGGTTTTCATCTGTAATCACCACGCCAAATGCCATCGGCTCAGGCACACGGCGCAAGATCAAAGTAGCTTGGGAGTGTTTCTGGCGATGGAACAGGATCGCCCCAGTGAGGTCAAAATCCGTCAAGCTATCGCCACTAATTACTAAAAAAGTCCCATCCACTAAACTTTCTACATTTTTTACACAACCCGCTGTCCCCAGGGGCTGTTCTTCCTCGACTACATAGATAATTTTCATATCTAGGCTAGAGCCATCGCCGAAGTAGTCCCGCATCACATCTGGTAAATAATGGAGGGTAGCGATCACTTCACGGATACCATGACGGCGGAGCAGGTGCAGGATATGCTCAGTGATGGGGCGGTTAAGGATCGGCACCATAGGCTTAGGGAGATCACAGGTTAGGGGGCGGAGTCTAGTACCCGAACCGCCTGCCATCAAGACTGCCCGCATAGTTCACCTCGATCTTGTGCGCAATTCTGTCAATTTTAACAGTAGCGAAGTTAAGGCTAGAATAAGGTTAATTCTTTGCAAAGTTTTGTATGGTGATCTATCAAGTGGGTGCACCCATTCTCAGACAAGTAGCACAGCCAGTCGATCCTGATGAGCCTGCGGTGCGTAAATTGGCAAGAGAAATGTTGTACACAGTTAAAAGCGTAGGGGGCATGGGTTTGGCATCCCCCCAAATTGGCTATTCTTGGCAAATGCTAGTAATTGCTTCCCACCCCAACGATCGCTATCCCTATGCGCCTTTGCGAGAACCCTTTGTAGTGATCAATCCCAGAATTCTCGCTCATTCCATAGAGATGGAAACTGATTGGGAAGGATGTTTATCTGTGCCGAATCAAAGAGCAAAAGTAGAGCGATATCGCCACATAGAAGTTCAGTATTTAGATATGCAAGGCAGGGAAAAGCAAGAAGTATTTTCAGACTTTATGGCTAGAATTTTCCAACATGAATTTGACCATCTCCAAGGGAAGTTATTTATTGATAGAGTACCTATGGAGACTCTGGTTTCCGAGGCTGAATATCGCCAAATTGTTCAACAAACATGGGTGCAAAACGATCTGCAGTTTAGCTAGTAACTGGAGTTATGGATAAGAGGGTGGTAAAGAGCAGTAACTGTCTCCACTGCTCCTCCTACAGGATACCAGCGCAAATCAGGGCGATCCCCAAACAGCCAGTCAAGGTTCTGTGTAATCGTGACCAGCCAGTGGAATTGCACAGTATCTGAACTCCTACAAACTAGCGGCAATCAGGTGGGCACAGGCAAATCCTGAAAATGCCACCGCATTCAAGCCCTGCCCAGGAAAGGTGCTGTCGCCCACACAATAGACATGGGGGATCGCAGTTTTGTTGAAGGGCATAGACAGTAACCCCCACAGCGGACGGCGTGGTATCGGGCCGTAAGTACCATCTATCCTACCCAAAAAACGGCGATGGGTACGGGGTGTGCCCACTTCCTGATAGTCCAGGCTTTGCCCTAAATCGGGGAAAATAGCCGAGAGGCGATCGATTACCTGTCCTGCCAAATATTCTTTTTTCTGTTGATATTCCTTAGGGTTCAGTCCCGACCATTCCCAGAGCCAACTGGGTGTGAAAGCATGAACAATATGATAACCACTGGGAGCGAGGCTGGGATCGAGTAGGGTGGGGATGGAGACAAAAATTGTGCCCAAGGACTTTTCCATGTCTGCCCAATTCTCCAAGAGAATGTGATGACAGTGAGTACCCGTTGGCAGGGCTGAAGCTTTTACGCCCAGATGCAAGCTCAAAAAACTGGGGGATTTCTGATAGTTATTGAACCAATTCTGCTCAGACTTGGGCAAGGGTTGGTCTTTCAGTAATGCGCCAAAAGTATCCCATCTGGTGGCATTGGAAACTACTTTTCTGGCGGTAATAATTTCACCCGTGGCTAGTTCCACTTGTACACGATCGCTTTGGGGGATAATTCTAGTTACTCTAGCGGAGTAGCGAATTTTGCCGTTGTGTTTCTCTAAACCTGCTACTAATTTTTCAGCAATTCGCCCTACTCCCCCTTTAGGATAATTGATCCCCCCATAATGCCGATCGCTAAAGACCATACCTGCATTGATCATCGGTGTTCGGTCTGCAGGCACCACTGACCAAATGTAACACTCAATGTCAATAAATTTTAGTAGTATGGGGTCCCTAATATACCGACGGGCGATTGTGCCTACATTGAGTGGCAAATAACCTACTAAACCCAGACAGGCAAGAGGATTCTCAAAAAATACCCTGAGCAAATACCGCCATTCTTCCAATGATAAAAGTTCAATACTATTCAGGCAGTTAAATACGCGCCAGCATTCATCATAGAATTTCTTAATACCTACTCGCTCATGGGGAAATTTCCTACTGAGATGGTCAATGAACTCCTCATAACTGCGCGGTACGATCACCTCTAAGCCATCAGGTAAATGATAATGTACCTGCACAGGATCGGGAATAGTTTCTAACTCGACCCCCACTGCTTGTAAAGCCCTAGTCAATAAATTAGTAGTGCCCTGCTTACCAAAACCAAAAATCATGGATGCACCCACATCAAAACGGTAGCCATTGCGCTCAAAGTAACCCGCACTGCCCCCCGGGATCAAATACTTTTCTAGCACCAATACTTTAATGCCTTTGACTGCCAATTGGGTGGCTGTGATCAAACCGCCGATCCCAGCCCCCACTATCACTACATCTGTATCCATAC
This sequence comes from Pseudanabaenaceae cyanobacterium, assembly GCA_046295715.1. Lineage (GTDB taxonomy): Bacteria > Cyanobacteriota > Cyanobacteriia > Pseudanabaenales > Pseudanabaenaceae > JBKBMU01. Next base: position 114,532 of record JBKBMU010000001.1, on the reverse strand, counting down.
TTAACAATCCCTGCTGTACTTAGTAATGATTCTAAATAAAAAGTTCAACCTAGCAAATTCTTTACCTGGTCTTAACCTAGTGGGATTAACTTAAAGAATGGTTGTTCATGATAAACCACTTACTGAGTTTACGGTCAAAAAAGCCATGTCTAACTATCTCAAGCGTCGCGAATTTATTGCCTTTTTGGGCATGAGTGCGGGGGCAGCGATCGTTGGCGATCAAGTCCTCAACAGTTTTGTGGAAAGTGATGCCGCTGTGGGGGGAGTCCAGTTCAAGCCTGTGCTCGGTCCTATGCCTGTGGAAACCTATGGCATTCCTAGCGATCGGCAAAAAGCTCTCTTCAGCCGCTTTGAAATCAAGGATGACTTAATGCTCCCCGAAGGCTACACCTACAATGTGATCGCCTCTTGGGGGGACAAGGTAGGGGACTCTCGTTTTGGTTTCAACTGCGATTACATCTCCTTCATTCCCGCCAACAAGGAGGCCACCGAAGGCTACATGGTAGTCAATAACGAATATGTTGGTCCTAAGGGCTACATTGACTCCTTTGAGCAAGTGATTGGCAAAAAGCTACCTTTTGCTGAAATAGAAGCGGCTCTGAAGGCAAACAAAGGCAGTCTGGATGCCTATTCTCTCCCCGATGGCAATCCCCTCAAAGAACAAATCAAAGCTGTTTCCAAGGAAATACTCACTGACATCGGTATCTCCATCATCTATGTTCGCAAGAATAAGGATGGTAGCTGGAGCCGTGTGTCCTCTCGCTTCGATCGCCGCATTACTGGCATTTCTGGTTTGGAAGACGGTCGCTATCTGAAGGCCACTGGCCCTGCTGTGTTGATTTTCCGGAAGAAGGGACAGGGTTACTCTGATAATTTGGGCGACAAGTGTATCGGTACACTAGGTAACTGCTCTGGTGGCACTACACCTTGGGGTACAGTACTGAGTGGCGAAGAAAACTTCCAAGATTCTGTCCCTGAAAGTGTGTATGCTGATGGCACTCCTTTTGATCCTAGCACCCGTTCTTTCAACATTGGCGAAGAAGAAATTCGCGGTACAGCTACAGTATTCGGGATCGCTGGCAACAAAATGGGTTGGATGGTAGAAGTCGATCCCAGCAACCCCAATGACTTTGGCACCAAGCACACATGGTTGGGCAGATTCCGCCATGAAGGGATCGGTTTCCGTGTAGTTGCAGGTAAACCCCTTGCCGCTTATATGGGTTGCGATCGCCGTTCGGGTCATTTGTATAAGTTCATCAGCAAGGGCATTGTCAAGAATCCCACAGATAAAACTAACTCCCGCCTGTTTGAAGAAGGGATGCTCTATGCCGCCAAGTTCAATCCCGATGGCACTGGCGAATGGATCCCCCTGACCCCTGATACCCCTGTCAATCCCGATCTGCCCAGTGTGCACGCTGGCAAGATGATCACTCTGCCCAAACGCCCCGAAGGTGGTATCGCTCGGATCAGAGATGACAAAGAGATCAACAGCTTCAAGGCTGAGTTTAAGACCCTCGGTGATCTGTACAAAGGCACTCCTCTTGAGAAACAAGGGGCGATCTTGATTGATGCCCACTTAGCCGCCAATGCCGCTGGGGCTACTTGCACGGGTCGTCCTGAAGATACTGATGTACGAGCAGATGGCACTCTGTTTATCACCTTCACTTCTGGTACACCCTCTAGCAGTGATGGCGGTCCCAACCTGCAAATTTTCAAGGAGGCCAGAGAGTTTGGCTGGATTATGCGTCTGAATGATGATAATGGCAACGATCCCGCCGCCTTAACCTTCAAGTGGGCGATGTTCTCCTTTGGTGGTGAGCCTGCCGATGGTGGTTTGGGCTTCTCTAACCCTGATAACTTGGAGTTCGATCGCAAAGGCAACATCTGGATGGTATCGGATATGTCCACCTCCCGCCACAACCGCCCTGTACCTGCCCGCAAAGACAAGGATGGTAAACCCCTCAGACAGGTTGATTTATTGGGCTTGTTTGGCAACAACAGCATCTGGTACATTCCTACCTCTGGTCCCAATGCTGGTAAAGCCTACATGTTTGGCTATGGCCCCACAGGTTGTGAGACCACTGGTCCTTTCCTCACCCCTGACAACAAAACTCTGTTCCTTGCTGTGCAACACCCTGGGGAAGACAACGGTATCCGCAAGGATATGAAGACCGAAACTAGGATGTATGCCATGCGCACTACTGATGGTCAAGAGTTCATGCAGGAACGGATCGTGCCTATTGGCTCTAACTGGCCCAGCAAACAACCCAACCAACCGCCTCGTCCCTCGGTGGTAGCGATCCGCCGTCTCGATGGCAGACCCGTATAGGCTGCAGCTAACTGCCCCTCTCCTGAAGGGAGAGGGGTTTTATTAGAAATCTTGTATAAACTCTTGGGCTTTTTGTTCACCCTCACCTCCAGCTACTCTCCCAGATAAAAACCCCAGCAAATGATCAACTGCGCTGGGCTGTAGGCTAGGGATTAATGTACAAAAGATCAGAGCTTGTCCCAAATATCCTGTCCCCCCAATGAGTCTGATTTTAGATTAAGCGACTACGAGTAATGGTTTTGTAGGGGTTTGGCTTACCCCTATGAATTTTTATTGATGTTGGCTACTGCGATACCTTTGCAATTCAGCCCGCAGTTGGGCAATTTCAGCGCGCAGGTTGTCAATCACCTCTTGCAAATCAGCCCGATCGCTCCTAGTGGACAACTTACCGCTTTCCTGCTCAGCTTTAGTTTGCACCTCTTGCACAAATTCGCGCAGATTCTGCCGCTGTTGGGCATCAAACTTGGCGATCGCACTGAGTAAATCAGCGAGGGCATCTTCTAGCCTCTCTGTAAGGGCAGTAGCAGTGGCGCGTCCGATGAAAAAGGCTCTGCTGACTGGATTGGACATAGACTTTAATTGATGTTAAGGATGGTAAATTAAGTCTATTTTACCCCACCCGCTAGTGTTTAACAGGGCGGAGAACGGCAAAAATGGGAAACTCCCTTCTGCGTAAATGTCAGTAACTTAGATTAGGTAAGGATTTGAAAGGCTGAAAAAGCCCCCTCTTCTCCCCTCGCCCTTGGTGGGAAAGCAAGAGGTTTAGTGTAACTACTGTTAAAGATAGATAACAATTCCTGATCAGGGTGGGTGGGGATCAACTATAATCAGTCTCAGTTCCTAAATTGTTTAAGAAAAAGATTACCTGTCCATGCTAACCCTCAAAATAGTCGTTTATATTGTAGTTATCTTTTTTGTGAGCCTCTTTGTGTTTGGCTTCCTGAACAGCGATCCTGCCCGTAATCCAGGCAATCGAGATTTAGAGTAAATAGCTTGTCTGCAACTTGTCCTGAGAGTGACTGGCAGTTATTGCTGCGTCTCCTTCCCTATGCCCAGCGCAATTGGGGTAAGTTTCTGCTCTCCGTTGTCCTGCTGATCCCCCTGGCGGTGGCGGTGGCTATCCAGCCGATCCTAGTCCAGCAGGGCATCGATGGCCCGATCGCTAACAGGGATTTGGTAGGGCTGGGGTGGATTTGCCTACTGGTTTTCCTGACGATTGCAGTGCGCTTGGCACTCCAGTCGTGGCAGGGGTATTTGGTGCAGGCAGTGGGCCAGAGGATCACGGCGGACATTCGCTATGACCTGTTCGAGCATGTTACCCAACTGTCTAATAGTTTTTTCGATCGCACCCCGGTCGGCAAATTGATTACCCGTTTGACCAGTGATGTAGAAGCATTGGGGGAAGTCTTTGCTACGGGGGCAGTGGGCATATTTAGTGATGTGGTCTCGATCGGGATTACAGCAGTGTTTATGTTTTTCTTGCGCTGGGAACTGTCACTGCTGCTAGTGTTCTTAATTGTGCCGACTACAGGTTTGATTGTCTATTTTCAGTATGAGTTTCGTAAGGCTAATTACAAAGCCAGAGAGCATCTGTCAGAATTGAACGGAATTTTGCAAGAAAACATCATCGGCATCAACATTGTACAGTTGTTCCAACGGTTGCAGTTGAACTCAGAGCAACATCGCCAAGTGAATCAGAAATATATCAATGCCGTGAATGATACGATCTTTCACGATTCAGCGGTGTCGGCAACGCTGGAGTGGATTGCCTTGGTGGCGATCGGTGGGGTGTTGTGGCTGGGGGGTCAGGAAATTACTGAACAGAGATTGACTTTTGGGGAGTTATCAGCGTTTGTGTTGTATGCTCAGCGATTGTTTGAGCCATTGCGCCAATTGGCAGAAAAATTCACCATTATTCAATCAGGTTTTACTGCCATTGCACGGATCGCAGATATTCTCAATCAGCCTGTAGAAATTACCGATCCGCCCGTGCCCAAGTCCCTCAGTACCATTGCCGAGAAAGGGGAAATTCGCTTTGAGGGGGTATGGTTTGCCTATAAGCATGATGAATATGTCTTGAGAGATATCAATTTCACGGTGGGATCGGGTGAAAAAGTGGCTCTAGTGGGTCCTACGGGTTCAGGCAAAAGCTCAATCATCCGTTTACTCTGTCGGCTCTATGAACCGCAGAGGGGGAGAATTTTCGTAAATGGAGTGGATATTAGAGAAGTCTCTCAAGCTGAGCTACATCGGCACATTGGCGTAATTTTGCAGGATGCATTTCTCTTCTCGGGCAACATCTATGACAACATCGCTCTGGGGGAAGACTATGCCCCCAGCCACATAGAAACAGTGGCAAAGGCGGTGAATATCCATGATTTGATTATGGAACTGCCTGAGGGCTATCACAGCCAAGTAAGGGCGCGGGGCACAAACCTATCTGGTGGACAAAAACAACTGCTAGCCTTTGCGCGGGTAGCGATCCGCCAACCAGAGATTCTAATCCTAGATGAAGCCACTGCCAGTTTGGATGTACGCACAGAAGCCATGATCCAGCAAGCTTTGGCTAAGCTCTGGGCAGGTAAAACGGCAATGATTATTGCACACCGCCTCTCTACAATTCGGCATGTGGATAGGATTCTGGTACTCAAACATGGTGAAATTGTGGAATCTGGTAGCCATGGAGAGTTGTTGAGCAGAGGTGGTCTCTATGCCCATTTGCATGCCTTGGAGTATAGCCAGCAACAGGTTGGTTTACTGAGTGGCAAGTGGATGTAAAATCTATATCTGCTTCCCTGAGCCATGGCCCAAAAGGTGTCTCCTTGCCTTAATATTTAAGATTATTTTAATCTTTGACCTAACCACTATGACGATCGGCTATGTAGCTTTGGTATTACACGCCCACTTACCCTTTGTCCGCCACCCGGAGAGCGACTATGTGCTAGAGGAAGAGTGGCTCTATGAAGCAATTACAGAAACTTATATTCCCCTCTTGCGGGTATTCAAAGGACTGGTCAGGGATGGGGTGAATTTCAAGCTGACTATGAGCCTGACTCCCCCGTTGATGGCTATGTTGCGGGATCCACTCTTACAGGAGAGATACGATCAACACCTCACTAAACTCCAGAAATTGGCAGATTCGGAATACCACTACCATCAGTTCAATGGACACCTGCGCTATTTGGCAGAGTACTATATCCAGGAGTTTGCCTCAGTGCGCACGATCTGGGAAGAGTATGATGGGGATTTGGTCTCGGCTTTTCAACAATTCCAGAAAACTAACAACCTAGAGATCATCACTTGCGGGGCAACCCACGGCTATCTGCCGCTGATGCAGATGTACCCTGAAGCGGTGTGGGCACAGTTACAAGTTGCAGTGGCAGACTATACAGACAATTTAGGCGTGCCCCCCAATGGCATCTGGTTGCCTGAGTGTGCTTACTATGAGGGTATCGAGCGGATGATCGCCGATGCAGGTTTAAGATATTTCATCACCGATGGGCATGGGATTCTCTACGGTCGTCCCCGACCCAAGTTTGGCACCTATGCCCCTATTTTCACAGAAACAGGTGTGGCGGCCTTTGCACGGGATCACGAGTCTTCTCAACAGGTGTGGTCATCCCAAGTGGGCTATCCGGGCGATCCTGTCTATCGGGAATTTTATAAAGATTTGGGCTGGGAAGCAGAATATGAATATATTAAACCCTACATCATGCCCAACGGCCAGCGCAAAAATACAGGCATTAAATATCACCGCATCACTGCCAAAGGTATCGATCTAGGGGCAAAACAGTACTACGACCCTTATTGGGCAAAGGAAAAAGCGGCAGAACATGCGGGTAATTTTATGTTCAATCGCGCCAAGCAAATTGAATATCTCCACAGCATTATGGGTCGTCCCCCGATCGTCGTTTCCCCCTATGATGCAGAACTATTTGGCCATTGGTGGTATGAAGGCCCATGGTTTTTGGACTTTTTTATCCGCAAGGCCTACTATGACCAAAAGGTATTCCAACTTACCCACTTGGCTGACTATTTGCGTACTCACCCCACCCACCAAGTAGTGCGCCCTGCCCAATCCAGTTGGGGACACAAGGGTTTTCATGAGTATTGGCTCAATGACACCAATGCTTGGATTTATCAGCATTTGCATCGGGCAACGGAGAGGATGATTGGTCTGGCTTGCTATGAACCACAGGATGAACTAGAACTGCGGGCCATGAACCAAGCGGCAAGGGAATTGCTCCTAGCCCAATCCTCCGACTGGGCATTTATTATGCGCACGGGAACCATGGTGCCCTACGCTGTCCGCCGTACAGAAACCCATATCACTCGTTTTCATAAACTGGTAGATGACTTTGAAAAGGGGGCGATCGACGCCGGTTGGCTAGAAAAAATAGAGTATATGGACAATATCTTTCCCAATCTAGATTACCGTGTGTATCGCCCACTACATGCCCAAGTGGTGAGCAGGACTTCAGTTGTAGCTGGGTGAGGAGAGTTCACTTGGTGGCGATTACATTGAGGCTAATTAGTTGTCCCATTAGGCGGATGGTACTACAGTCATTGAACAGGTCGAAGGACTCTACTCTTTGACATTGGCTGAAGCCAACATCGGCTAGGTAAGTACAGAGAATATCAAAGTCAAAGCCCACTTTATGGACATCATATTGATCGGTTTGCCCACCAAACATCATCCGCATAATGTGAAAACGAGTTTCTACATCTAGGTTGGGGCGACAGTAGAGCCAGCAGAGGGTCTGCAGGTCTGGTACGCTGAGCATCAACTGACCGCCTGGTTTTAGCACTCTAAACCATTCCCCCAGGGTCAGAGCTAGTTCGTAGTTCAAACCGTAGTGAAAGTGTTCTAAAACATGACTGGCATAAATTACTTCCACGGATTCATCGTCAAACTGGCTGAGATCGGAAGCGTCAGCCACAAAATCTACTTCTGGTCGTGGTTCTATGTCTAAAATTTTCCAGTCAGGATGGGGTTCGGTGCCGCCAATGTGGAGTTTCATAAGAACATAGTTTGATTTCTTCAAGGTTTATTCTATAACCGTCTTAAACTCTTACTCTGAAATTCTGGCTTATAGTTCTTCCGCAAGCTGGCGATCGAGTAGGACATTAGCGGTACGACGGGTCAGTTGCCTTCTGCCTAAGAGTACCTCTTGGCGCTGTTTGTTGCCTTTGGGGGGCTTAGTCTTGACTTGTAGGACGGGGGCTGGGGGGGCTGGGCTCTGGCGGAGTTCTGCTAGCCAAGTTAGATAATGTTCGTATCTTTCCCAGTTGCCCCTTACTACACAGTCGGGTTCTTGTTCGTGGAGGCAGTCGGGGAAGAGGCATTGTTGCTGGCTGAGTATTTGTCTAATTTCGGGAAAGTACTGGGCAAGTTGTTGGGGGTGGAGATGCAAGTCGGGCTGGAGGAAGCCGGGGCTATCGGCAAGGTAGCGATCGCTGGCTATGGGAAACAGTGCTACATGGCGGGTGGTGTGGCGACCTGTTTTACTATGTTCGGCAACAGCTCCTGTTGGTATATGCAGGTTCGGGTTAAGGGTGTTAATCAGACTGGATTTGCCTACGCCCGATAGTCCTGTTAAAAGGGTGATCCCTTTGGGTAGAGAGCAAACTAATGCCTCAATACCTGTTTTCGTGAAGGTGCTGAAGGGGATAGCAGTATAACCCCAACTGTGCAGGCGGTCTTGCCATTGCTGGATGACTTCAGGACTGACCAGATCGGCTTTGCTCAAACCGACCCACACGGGTACGCCGCAAGTTTCCCCATGGACAAGAAAACGGCTGATCTGCCACGGGTCTGGCTCAGGTTCAGCAAGGGCGGCAACTACTAAAATGCCCTGTAAGTTGGCAATGGCGGGTCTGGGTAGATAGTTCAATCTTGGCTGCACCCCAGTAATCACGGCGCGATCGCCATAAATTTTCTCTACCTGTACACAATCGCCCACCCAAACTGTTTGCCCCATTTTTTTCAGGATTGCCCTGCGGGTACAGAGCAGGGTCTGAGCTATGCCCTCTACTGCTACTTTGTAAAAATTGGCTTGGACAGCAATGACTTTGCCATTCATGCCCGCTCTACCAGCAGTACAAAATAGTCGGCTTGGGGGATGAGATCGAGAATTTTATGCCCCGCCATGCTCAGACTGTCGGGTACTTGTTCGGTGGGTTCGCCTTGATCAAGCCATATTTCTAGGCGATCGCCCACGGGCATTTTTTCTAAGTGGAGCTTGGCTTTCACAAAACTGAGGGGACAGGGGATGCCCCGTAGGTCTAGTTGGGCGTGGGCAGTGCTGCTGTGCATACTAACGATGGAAAATGTTGTCAATGAGGTTTTCGAGGGGATTTTTATTGCTGTGTTGTTTTTGCTTGTCTAGCATTTTTTCTAGGGTTTCCCGTTCTTCAGCGGCGAGTTTGCTGGGGTGAGGGATATTTACTTTGATGCGAATGAGGTGATCGCCCCTTATGGAGGGATTGCCCAACTTGGGCACGCCTAAACCTTCTAGGGTAAGGATGGTATCGGGTTGGGTCCCGGGGGGAATGGTCAAGGGCTTGTCCCCATCTACGGTTTTGACGATAACTTTGTCGCCCAAGATGGCTTGTAGGTAACTAATCTGGAGGGTGGAGAGAATGTTAATGCCTTCCCGCTCAAATTCATTGTCAGATTGCACAAACAAATAGACATAGAGATCGCCAGCGGGTCCGCCTTTTTGACCAGCATCCCCTTCTCCTGCTACCCGCAACCGTGTGCCACTATCTACCCCAGCGGGGATCGTGATCTTGAGATTCTTGGTTTTTTGGAGGACACCTGCACCGTTGCAAGTTTCACATTTCTCCTCGATCACTTGCCCCGTACCGCCACAGGTGGGACAGGTGGACACTTGGGTAAAACTGCCAAAGGGAGTGCGGGTGGCGCGTCTAACTTGCCCTGTACCCCCACAAGTAGGACAAGTGCGGGGTTTAGTCCCCGGTTTGGCGCCTGAGCCACTGCAGGTAGTGCAGGTTTCGAGGTGGGTGATTTTGATTTGTTTTTCCCCGCCAAAGATGGCTTCCCTAAAGTCTAGGCGCAGGTCATAGCGCAGGTCTTCGCCTCTAGTGGGTCCTGATCTTCGCCGCGCCTGTTGCCCTGCAAAACCACCAAAGAAACTCTCAAAAATGTCGGCAAAGCTGGAGAGATCGCCCATGTCAGGGATGCCTGCGCCACCGCTTACCCCTGATTCGCCGAAGCGATCGTAGCGGGCACGGCTGGAGTCATCGGATAGCACTTCGTAGGCGCGGTTTATTTCTTTGAACTTTTCGTCTGCGCCCGGTTCTTTGTTGACATCGGGATGGTATTTGCGTGCCATGCGCCGATACGCCCGCTTGATTTCCTCTTTGTCAGCATTGCGATCCACGCCCAAAATCTCGTAGTAATCACGCGCCATAGTGTGTAACCGATGTTTGCATTTCCCTACATTTTAACTTAACATCTGGAGTGGCAAGTTCGGATTTCCTTACTACCAATTTTGGTATGATCACAGGCGTTCTTTTGGTAGTTTACAAACATGCAGGATTTGGGGAATGAACCATTTCATTTCATTGGCATTGGTGGGATCGGCATGTCAGGGATCGCTCACATTTTGGTAAAGCGTGGCTATCAAGTCTCAGGTTCAGATTTACAACCGAATCGGGTAACGGCGCAGTTGGCGGAGTTGGGAGTAAAAATTTATTGGGGGCAATCAGCGCAAAATATCAATCTGCACCAACACCCCCAGGTAGTTTATTCCAGTGCGATCAAACAGGGCAACCCTGAACTGGAGACAGCGATCAAGTATGGGTTGAAGTTGTGGCATCGGGCTGAGCTGTTGGCAGAGTTGGTAAACCATAGCCAGAGTGTGGCGGTTTCAGGTACCCACGGCAAAACTACTACTAGCAGTTTGATTAGTTTTTTGTTACTCAGGGCTGGTTTTGATCCCACGATCGTGGTGGGGGGGGAAGTGGATGCTTGGGGGGGGAATGCCCGGGCGGGGCATAGCCCCTATCTGGTGGCAGAGGCGGATGAATCGGATGGCTCACTAGTGAAATTTCATCCCCAAGTGGGGGTAATTACTAATGTGGAGTTGGATCACACTGACCACTACCAGAACCTAGAGCAGGTAGTGGGGGTGTTTCAGCAGTTTGCCACCCAGGCGCAGGTAGTAGTTACCTGCGGGGATTGTCCTGTGGCTAGGAGAAATATAAAGGCATCTATTACTTACAGCCTCAATGGACAACCTACCGATTACACCGTCAAGGCAGTAAGTTACTGCGCCACTGGCACGACCGCAATTTTAGTAGAACGGGGCAAGGTGTTGGGGGAGTTCCAATTGCAGTTGTTGGGGGCACACAATCTCAGTAATGCTTTAGCGGCGATTGCTGTTGCGAGGTATTACGGGATTGATTGGGAGCTAATTAGGGAGGCACTGCCTGCATTTCGGGGAGCAAAAAGGCGGTTTGAGGCAAAAGGGGAATGGCAAGGGATTACTTTGGTAGATGACTATGCCCACCACCCCAGCGAGGTTCAGGCAACCTTGAGGGCAGCTAAACTACAGGGCAGAAGAGTAGTAGCTGTGTTTCAACCCCACCGCTACAGCCGTACCTATGCTTTTTTCACAGAGTTCACTGCCGCTTTTGCCGAGGCTGATGTAGTGGTAGTTACAGAAATTTACAGTGCTGGAGAAGAGCCAATCGCTGGTGTCTCGGCAGAACAGTTAGCCACTGCGATCGCCCAAGTGCATCCTCGGTGTATCTATTTACCAAAATTGGCAGAAATTCCCCCTTGGTTACAGGCAAATTTGCAGACAGGGGATTTGGTATTATTTTTGGGGGCAGGCAATCTCAATCAGGTAATTGCACCTACTTTAGAACTATTGCAACATGCCAGCTGAGTTGCCCATCCGTAGCCAGGTGCCTCTGGCAGGACTCACTACCCTGAAGGTAGGGGGGACAGCAGAATTCTTGGCACAACCCCGCAGTCTTGAAGAACTCCTTGCCTGCTGGTACTGGGCGCAAGATCAGGGCTTACCCGTCACAGTCCTCGGGGCGGGTAGTAATTTGCTCATCAGCGATCGGGGTTTGGGGGGGCTGGTGCTGTGCACCCGTTACCTCAGGGGAACTGTCTGGGGCACAGAGGGAGTAATTACTGCTTTGGCAGGGGAACCGCTGGTGAAATTGGCGTGGCAAGCTAGCGATCGGGGTTGGGGGGGCATGGAATGGGCAGTGGGCATCCCCGGCACAGTGGGGGGCATGGTCTACATGAACGCTGGGGCACAGGGGGGGTGTTGCGCCGATATCCTAATGTCCACACAATTACTCACCCCCCAAGGACAAATCCTTACCCTACCTGCAAAAGATTTATGTTTATCTTATAGATATTCTGCCCTACAGGGGGTGTATCAGGACTATGTGTTACTCAGTGCCGAGTTGCAGTTAAAAGCGGGGGGCGATCCCCAGCAGATCAAGCAGCGGACTATGGCGAATTGCCAACACAGACACAGTACCCAACCCTATCATTTGCCCAGTTGTGGCAGTGTCTTCCGCAATCCCCATCCCCACGTGGCTGGCAAGTTAATTGACCAAGCGGGCTTGAAAGGTTATCAGATCGGGCAGGCGCAGGTCTCGCTTATGCACGCCAATTTTATTGTCAATTTGGGGGGGGCCACTGCCAGGGAAGTCTATGCTCTCATGCGTCATGTGCAGGCAGTGATCAAAGATAAGTACGGTATTGTCCTACAGCCCGAAGTAAAAATGCTGGGGCAGTTTGATTCTTAAAAATTTCCGTATATCTAGCGATCCCTAGGCTAAACTACCTAAGCTCAAAAGAATAGTTAGGGATCGAGTTTATGCTACAGCCCAGCAGTATTACGCAAATTGTCGCTAGAGAAATTTTGGATTCACGGGGTCGCCCCACCTTGGAAGCAGAAGTTACCCTTACCAATGGGGTAGTAGGGATCGCCCAAGTGCCCAGTGGGGCATCCACCGGTACTTTTGAGGCCCATGAACTAAGGGATGGTGAAAAAAATCGCTATGGAGGCAAAGGCGTCCTCAGGGCAGTGCGCAATGTGCATGAAAAAATTTTCCCTGCCATCAAGGGTGTATCTGCTTTAGATCAGGTCACAGTAGATCGCCTGATGCTCGATCGCGACGGTACCTCCAACAAATCGGAACTGGGGGCCAATGCCATTTTGGCGGTATCGATCGCTACGGCGAAGGCGGCGGCGCAGTATCTGAACCTACCGCTTTATCGCTATTTGGGCAGTCCCCTGTCTCATGTCCTGCCTGTGCCCCTGATGAATGTGATCAATGGGGGAGCCCATGCCGATAACAACATTGACATCCAAGAGTTCATGATCGTGCCTGTGGGGGCACCTACCTTTCGCGAAGCCCTCAGATACGGAGCAGAGGTATTTGCCTGCCTGAAAACTTTGCTCCATGACAAGGGTTTGAACACCTCGGTAGGGGATGAAGGTGGTTTTGCGCCCAACTTAGAGTCTAACCGCGCCGCTTTGGAACTGTTGGTGGCTGCCATTGAGAAGGCAGGTTACCGACCGGGAACAGATGTGGTGCTGGCACTGGATGTAGCGGCCAATGAACTTTATCAAAACGGCAATTATGAGTTGGATGGTAAATCCCACACCCCTGGGGAAACGATCGCCTACTATCAAGATTTGCTCAGGGAATACCCGATCGTCTCCATTGAAGATGGCTTGCAAGAGGAAGACTGGCAAAACTGGCAAAATCTGACTAGCACCCTCAAAGATAAGCAGTTGGTGGGGGATGATCTCTTTGTTACCAACCCCAAAAGGCTAGAGCGGGGCATCAAGGAGGGCTGTGCCAATGCCATCCTCATCAAACTCAACCAAATTGGCACTGTCACCGAAACCTTAGAAACCATTGCCCTTGCCAATCGGGCAGGCTATCGCTGGGTAATTAGCCATCGCTCCGGCGAAACGGAAGATACTACCATTGCCGATCTGGCGGTAGCTACCTGTGCCGGGCAGATCAAAACTGGCTCTTTGTGCCGCAGTGAGCGGGTTGCCAAGTACAACCGTTTACTGAGAATAGAAGAAGAGCTAGGCAAGCGGGCAGTATATGCAGGGGCTAGTGCCTTTGGCCGTTGAACTCTATTGATTCTGCCAGGAGGGCCAAGCCTGTTGCCATCAGGGTCATTGCCAAACCGGGGAACAGGGTTGTCCACCAGATGGGTTCGCCCGTAGCTAGTACATCCAATGCCTGCTTTAGGTCATGTCCCCATTCGGGCAGCTCTGCAGGGACACCCAACCCCAAAAAACCCAACCCCGCCAAGGTAAGAATAGCATCAGCAGCATTGAGGCTAAATAAAATGGGCAAGGTTTGCCAAAGCATCAGCCCTATGTATTTGCCTAAGATTTTGGCGGTACTTATGCCAATGGCGCGCGCTGCCTCAATATAAGGCTCAGTTTTAAGGCTCAGAGTCTGACTGCGGACTACCCGAAAATATTGGGGAATATAGCCCACACTCAGGGCAATACTAGCAGTAATGATCCCCTGCTGTCCCGCTACAAAGGCAATGGCTATGGCAATGAGCAGGCTGGGGATGGTATAGAGGGTATCCATCACAAATACCAACAAGCGGTCTAGCCACCCCCCCCAATAACCACTCACCAAACCCAAGGGCACCCCCACTAGACAACTGACCAAAGTGGAAGCCAATAAAACTTGCCATGCCACCCCCGCCCCCGCCACCACCCGCAAAAATACATCATGCCCCTGCTGATCCGTACCAAACCAATGGCGCCAACTGGGGGGATCATGCACAGGATTGCTCAAAAACTCACTGGCATCCCCTAAAAAGGGACTGACCACCGCCATCAAAATAAATATCGCTGTGATCCCCAGCCCTATTGCCCTAAAAGGGGACATCGTCATTGATAGGCTCTGGCTTCGGAGGAGTGGGATTTTTGTAGGAGGCAGGCATACTGGGTTTAGTGCCCACAGCCATGCCTGCCGACAGGTCATACACCCGTGCGGCTACAATCTCTGTAACCTTCTCTTTGCGCCCATTGCGCTCGACGGTATCGCACCGCAGTCTGCCTTCGATCAATACCCTCACCCCCCGCTGGTACTTGCGCTCCATGATGTCGTTCGCCAAATTGTTCCACCCTACCACTCTAATGCGATAGGGACTCTCTTCAGGACGATTAGCGGGAAACTGCACCAGAAAAGAAGCGATCGCACTTTGGTTGTCAGGGGTATAACGCAGTTCCGGTTCTGTGAGCACTTCCGCTAGCAAGACAATGGAATTCATAAAACTACTCCCTCAAGCCGACTCAGGTTTAGGTAGGGAGGCAGGATGCTGAATCACCTCACCACTGGCTAATTTTTCCACCATCTCCTTGGTAATTACACAGTTGGTTACATCCTTGCGGGAAGGCACCTCATACATGATGTCCAACATCAACTGCTCCACAATCCCCCTTAGTGCCCGCGCCCCCGTCTTGCGCCTATAGGCTTCCTTAGCGATCGCCCTGATTGCCTGCGGCTCAAACTCCAACTGCACATTGTCCATCCGCAATAATTTCTGGTACTGCTTCAGTAGGGCATTCTTTGGTTCGGTCAAAATTGCCATCAATGCTGCTTCATCCAGCGGATCGAGCACTGCTGTAACAGGCACCCGCCCAATAAATTCCGGGATCATGCCAAACTTTACCAGGTCTTCTGGTTGCACCTGCTTTAGTACATCCGCCGTCCGCTTCTCCCTAGGTTGCAGTTCCCCCTGCTTAATAAACCCCATGGACTTGCGCCCAGTGCGCTGCTCAATAATGCGCTCTAAACCCACAAATGCCCCACCGCAGATAAAAAGAATATTTTTAGTATCAATTTGAATGCAGTCTTGATAAGGGTGTTTTCTGCCACCTTGGGGGGGCACATTGGCGATCGTCCCCTCCAACATTTTCAACAGCGCCTGCTGTACCCCTTCTCCCGACACATCCCTAGTGATGGAAGTGTTTTCACTCTTGCGGGCAATTTTATCGATCTCGTCTATATAAATAATTCCCCGCTGCGCACTTTCTACATCCATGTCTGCCACTTGCAGGAGTCTAAGCAGGATATTTTCCACATCCTCACCCACATAACCCGCTTCCGTCAAAGTAGTGGCATCCGCTACTGCAAAGGGCACATCCAACAATTCCGCCAAGGTCTGGGCTAGCAAAGTTTTTCCCGACCCCGTAGGCCCTATGAGCAGGATGTTCGATTTCTGTAGTTCAATACCATCTTCCCCAGCCGTAGTCTTGCCTTTGCCAGCTAGAAAACTCAACCGTTTGTAGTGGTTATAAACTGCTACTGCCAACACTTTCTTGGCTTCATCTTGTCCCACCACATGGTCATCGAGATAGCGTTTAATATCCCGGGGTTTGGGAATCTGATTGAAGTTGAAACTGGGGGCAGTGGGTCGCCTGCGTTTTTCCGGAGAGGACTCTTTGCGGGTCTGGGCTGGGGCAGGGTTGTTGAATAGCTCCTCATCGAGGATTTCGTTACACAGTTCCACGCACTCATCACAAATGTAAACCCCCGGTCCAGCAATCAGTTTGCGTACTTGTTCTTGGGATTTACCACAGAAGGAACATTTCAGGTGGTTGTCATATTTGGCAGGCATAGGCACTCACTTTGCTGGTCAGAAAAGTTTACTTAGGCGGGGATAGCTCTGGGAACGGATTTATTACTTTCTAGGACTTTGTCAATTAGACCATATGCTAGCGCCTCATAGGGAGACATAAAAAAGTCCCGATCCGTATCTGCTTCAATTTTAGCTAAAGGCTGTCCCGTGTGTTCTGCTAATAATTCATTGAGACTTTGTTTCAGAAATAAAATTTCCTTCGCCTGGATCTCGATGTCGATCGCCTGTCCCCTTGCCCCACCTAGGGGTTGGTGGATCATGATCCTGGCATTGGGCAGAGACATTCTTTTGCCCTTTGCGCCCGCCGACAGCAAAAATGCCCCCATACTGGCGGCTAAGCCCATGCAGATAGTAGCCACATCGGGGCGGATGTGGTGCATCGTGTCATAGATGGCTAAGCCTGCCGTCACCGATCCCCCAGGGGAATTGATGTAGAGATAGACATCTTTCTCAGGGTCTTCGGCTTCTAGGAACAACAGTTGGGACATGATCACATTGGCAGTGTTGTCGCTGATCTCCGTGCCTAGAAAAATAATCCGTTCCCGCAGGAGACGGGAAAAGATGTCAAAGGCACGCTCGCCCCGACCAGACTGCTCAATTACAATAGGAATGATCTCTGCCATAGGTTTGCGGTGGGTCTTAGAGTAAATAGTGTAAGCCAAATCTTGGGTAGATGGTTAGCCAAGTGTGCTACATTTTATGTACCTTCCACAGGGGCTGCCGGTGGCGTATCTGTAGCAACTAACTCCGATGTTGGGGCATCTGCCTCATCCTCGGGCAGTTCATCTACATACTCGATCGTGGAGTTGGCGATCAACCAGTCGATCGTTTTTTCTACTACCAGATAGCTCATGACTGACATGCGCAGGGCTGACTCTTCTTCAGGGGTAGAGGGGGGCTGTGCCAGTTCTGAGCGATTCTTTTCGATCGCAGCTTGGAGTTCGGCTTCAGGCACAGTGATGTTTTCCAGTTTGGCGACTTTGTCTAGTGCCAGAGAGCGTTTTACCCTGAGCAAGGCTTCTGGCTCAACAGAGCGGATGAAGTGATTGACTATCTGGCGATTGTTCATCAAGTTCTTCAGTGCCTCTTCCCCCAAACGCTCCTGCAACTCTTCTAATCGCTGTTGCACAATCAGTTTCACCTCTGCTTGGAGAATGCTCAGCGGTATTTCCACTTCCATCTGTGCCACCAGTGCATCCAAGACAGCCATTTTGGTGTTCTTTGCGGTTTCTGCTTCTGCCTCTGCGATCGCCTGTTGCTCTAGGTACGCCCGCAGTTCAGCGATCGTCTGTTTTTGGCTGATGGACTTGGCAAATTCGTCATCGAGGGGGGGCAATTCCCGCATTTTCAGGTCTTTGAGGATGGCAATGTAGCGCAATTCTTTACCCAACAGCTCCGGCGGACAGATACTCTCGGGAATAGTGGCGATCGCTTCCACCTCATCGCCTACTTTGGCGCCTACCAGAGCTGCCACTACTGTTGGCAGAAAGTTCTTAGGATCGAGGTCGATTTGCAGGTCAGTTTCTGTAAATTCCTCAAGGAGCTTGCCTGCTGTGGGATCGTAAACTTCTAAGTCAATAGTTACCACATCCCCCAGTTGGGCCGGGCGATCTTCGACGGGCACCAGGGTAGACTTGCGCACTTGGTACTCGTGGAGCAGGCGATCGGCGTAATCTGTATCTGGCTTGACCGGTTTTACCTTGACATGGAAACCTTTGTGTTGCTTGAGGGTAACTTCAGGATGGACATCGATTAACAGTTCAAAGCTAAAGGGCTTGCCAATCTCAAATTCCGCCAGCAATTTGTCCTTGCCTGCTATGCGAAAATCGCCGATTGTCTCTAATTCCTTGTCATAATCCGCAAGAATTTGCTCGGCGGATGACTCAATAATTTCTTCAAGGACAGTGGCTTTGATATTCTCCGCTCCAGCTTGGCGTAGTACCAACTCGCGGGGGGCTTTGCCGCGCCTAAACCCCGGCACTTGCATACTGGCAACCAGTTGTTTGACAAGGCGATCGTAAACAGCCTGGGAATGACTGCCTTCGATCTCGACACCAAACTTAACTTGACTAGGCGGGACTTTTTCTAGGGTAACTTTCATGACTAAACCAAATTAGGACAACTTGTCTTTGGGTGGAAACATCACCGTCCGACGGGCAGGGCTAGGCAAAGGCGGGACAGCAAAGGGTTCACCATTCTCTGGGCTGGCGGCTACCTCCTCCACCGTACCTGGCTCTATGCCGCGCTCGTCGACCCGAATCTGAATCTTTGGCCCCGTAGTAGCTAGACGAATGACCATACCATCAAATACCTTCATTCTGTCTACGGGTTTACCATCCACAAAAGTACCATTAGCACCATTGTTGATCAGTTCCCAGTAGAGGGGGTGACGCTGAATCGTCAGGTGTCGACGGGAAACCACTGAACTGTAGAGTACCACATGATTATCGTTGGCCCGCCCAATGTAAATCTCTGGTTCAGTAGTGAAGTTCCAGCTTTGAATGGGCACTAGCTCAATGGGGTGAAGTAAATTCAGGGTAATCACGGTTGTTCCATAACGCCTTTGATTGACAGTTTATCATTTTTGCACCGTTGGTAAGCAAGAGCCTAACCAGCTATAATTAGATTAGACTTAGATGTAGTTTTGTAAAGCTGGAATTTAGGATATGGCTTTAGCAGTTGGCACGCCTGCACCGCAGTTTACGGCTCAAGACACCAATGGCAACCCAGTTTCCCTGAGCGACTTTCGGGGCAAGACGGTAGTTTTATATTTTTACCCCAAAGATGATACCCCTGGCTGTACTAAGGAAGCTTCTAGCTTTCGCGATCACTATCAGACTTACCAAGAGAAGGGGATCGTAGTGTTGGGGGTAAGTGCCGACACAGTTGAAGACCACCAGAAATTCACCCAAAAGTTTAATCTGCCGTTTCCCTTGCTGGCGGATGTAAATGGGGAAATCATCAAAGCCTATGATGTCCAGCGGGAAGGCTACGATCGCCCCGTTGCCAGCCGGGTTACCTATGTGATTGACGGCGAGGGGATCATCACCCATGTCTATACCACCGTCAATACCGAAACCCACGCCCAAGATATTCTCTCTGCCTTGGGGCTGTAGTTTTGGCTTTTGTCTATCACCGCACAGTCAGGTTTGCTGATACGGATACAGCAGGGGTGGTCTATTTTGCCCGTCTGTTGAGTATCTGTCATGAGGCATACGAAGCTAGTCTGGCACAGGCAGGGATCGACCAGCGCTCGTTCTTTGGGGGGACAGAGGCCATTGTGCCCATCGTCTACGCTGAAATTAATTTCTATGCACCTGTCTATTGCGGGGATCATCTGCAAATACACCTCAGCCCTGCCCCTGTCAATAGTGGGGTATTTGTCTGTAGTTATGAAATTTATAAAGACAACACCAAAGTAGCCCAAGCCCAGACTAAACACTGTTGTCTGGATGCCCCAACTCGCCACCGGCGATCGCTCACACCTGAGTTACGGCAGTGGTTGGGGACTGACGACCTGCAGAACTAGATCGGCTACAGCTTGGGGTTGTTCCAGCATGGCAATATGCCCGCAGTTGTCTAGCTCCCAGTAATTTTCCAAACCTTCCCGCCACAGGTAATGAAAACTAGCAAGGTGTTTTACAAATCTTGTCTGCATGATTTGGTCTTGTTTGCCAGTGATGAAATAGACAGGCTGGGTGAGGCGGGCTACCAGTTGGGGCAAAAAATGCACTTCTTTTTCAGTGGTGGAGTCCAGCAGAATCCCCAGCACCGATCGCAAATCCGCTGAGACCAAATCCAAGAGCCGCTGTTTGCCCCACTTGAGATCGAGGGGGGTCTGCACACTGTCTCTAGTAAACTGGGCAGGCAACCAAGGCAGATGCAAAAGCCAACGGGGGCGGGCATAGCTGATAATTCTGCCGGCTAGGCGCAAGCGCTGAAAATCCCGATGAATATAAATGCCCCCCCCTGAATTTAGACAGATGATCCCCTGCACCCTCTCCCCCAACAAATAGCCGCCCCACAGGGCGATCGTGCCCCCCAAGGAATGCCCCATCAGCCACACCTTGCCCAACTGCAGACGGTCTAACATCTCCCTGAGGTCTTCCACATAGCTGACTAGGGTGTGGGGCAAATTGCCCGTAGGCGACCTGCCAAAACCCCGTAAATCATAACTCAGACATTGCATATAGCCTTGCAGTAACTCTATAAGGGGCAACCAATAGCTACCACTCAACAGCCAGCCATGGATAAAGACAATTGTGATCCCCGAAGCACAGGGAGCTGTTAAATAAAAATTCTGCGGTAAGTTGCGGATGATCAACTGTGCCATATATCAATAATACTATATAGCAAATTCTGTTCATCTGCTGTAAAATCTTTGCGAAAGGGATAGTTAGGGCAAAATAATTCTTAAATAAATCTTAATTTATGTTGTTTCCCACCCTAAGTTTTTTTCTATTTTTTATGGCGGTTTTTCCCCTTGGGATCGTCTGTAAAAGGTATGTAGGTATTTACAAATTATTTTTAGTTGGGATCAATATCGTTTTTTATAGTTTTTGGGGTTGGCACTTTGCATATATTTTATTGGGGAGTGTAGGGGTCAATTATTTATTTAATCATCTAATTTGGACAAGTCCTCCTGCGAAGCGGTTAAAAACTACCTATCTGGTCATAGCTTTAGGGCTAAATTTAGGCTTTCTAGCGGTTTGCAAATATCACAGTTTCTTTGTGGATGCTCTGTTAGCGATGTTTAATAATTGGCATTTACCATTTGAAGTGGAGTTATTAAGAATTACTGCACCGATCGGGATTTCATTTTATACTTTTCGGCAGATTGCTCATTTAGTAGAGAGTTACAAAGGTGAGCAACAGCGAGTTAGCATCTTGGATTTTGCCAATTACATTACTTTCTTTCCCCAAATTGCTTCAGGTCCCATTAGTCGACCTCAGGATTTTTATGCAGATTTAAATGCGCAGGAAAAATATCAGTACAGTATTAGTGCCGTAGGTTTAAGTATTACTAGCGGGGTATTCAAGAAATATGTCCTAGCTAGTTATTTATTTACCATAGTATCCCGCCCATTCTCTACACCGACTGGTTTCAATTCCCTCGAATTATTAGTAGCTGTGTTAGCCTATGCCTGTCTAATTTTTGTAGATTTTAGTGGCTACAGCGATCTAGCTAATGGGATTACTATGCTGTTAGGTTTCCGCCCTGTCCCTAACTTTAACCGACCCTATTCTGCTAGTTCCTTGAGTGAATTTTGGCGGAAATGGCATATTTCTCTATCTAACTGGTTAAAGGACTACTTATATATTCCAATGGGTGGCAGTAAGGTAATTTGGTATCGCAAATACTTTAATTTATTTATGACTATGTTATTAGGTGGCATTTGGCATGGTGTAGGTTGGCAATTTATTCTATGGGGAGCAGTGCATGGAGTTGGTCTCTGGCTTAGTCATTATTTACAATGGCTGTGGGGTGAACTACAAAATTGGCAAGCAAAAGTAATAAGGGCACTAGGTATTTTCTGTACCTTTAGTTTTGTCTGTTTGACTTGGATATTATTCAATTCCAGCAGTATAGAAGTAGCTGGGCAGTACATTGCACATTTATTCAGTTTTAGCTCAATGAATGATTTAGGTGAACAAGGAGGTGGCGGTGTAATTTCTGAACTAAGTTTGGGTGTAATTGCTGTAGTTTTGGGTTGGCAATTTGTCAATCCCAAGATTATCACTTGGCTAGAGCAAACCCTAGACCAGTATTTAGTACTGACGACGATCGTTCTCGGTGGTGCAATGTATCTCTGTCTGCGTTTGGGTCCTGAAACGGTTCCACCATTTATTTACTTCAACTTCTGAACTATGCAACTAGTACAGAAAGATATAACTGTGATGATAATGTCAGCAGTAATTGGAAGCATTTTAATTGGTTTATACTGGGGCAATTTGTCTCAAGTATTGGAGCGGGAAGCAGTATTTATAAAACCACAAACCACCTCAGAAATTGTTGCTACCGATGCCACTGCACTTAACAATATCCCAAATCAACAGTCCCAGAATTTAGAAGCACTGCTCCCCCAACAGACCCCAGCCCCAGAGCCAGAATTTATGCCACCTAGACCAAATCGTGTCCCAGCAGGAGCTTCTTTTTTACTAATAGGTGATTCCATGATGCAAGATGGGATCGGTTCAGAATTGGAAAACAGTTTGAAGGCATTAAAAGCTAGTAGAGTATTTCGCAAAGCTATTCAATCCACTGGTTTACTACATCCTGAGCGGCTAAATTGGTATGCTGAAGTCGATCGCTTGTTAGCGCAAAGACAGTACGATGTGGTTGTAATTATGCTAGGGCTAAATGACGCCGATCATATACGGGATGCCAATGGAGTATATCAAAATTTTGGCACACCCCAATGGAAACTTGCCTATGCCCGCAAGGTAGAACAAATGCTCAACCAACTATTAATAAAGAATAAAGTTAAAAGAGTAGTCTGGGTAGGCTTGCCTGTCGGACCCGATCCCTTTTGGGATAACAATGTACGGGTATTGAATGAAGTCTATAGAACTGTAGTTAGTCGTAATCTCAATGCCGCTTATGTAGATACTTACAATCGCTTTCTGGTGAATGGGAGATGGTCAGCTGTAGTCAAAGACGATCGGGGTGTAGCTCGCACAGCCAGGCAAGCAGATGGTTTACACATGACTATACATGGGGGCAGAATTATGGCAGATTTAATCATTGATGTCATGAAAAAGAATGAAATTATTGTTACTAAACCATTGACTACTAATTTCCCCAGTAACCCCAAGCCACCTATAAGAACCGAGTAAATTACCTGGATTCGACAGAGTTACGAATAAAAGCTAGACGAACCTGAGTTCGGGATAGGAGAAAATGTCAAGCTATAGGACTTTAGACCTTTAGCTAGTATCTCCCATGGAAAACAATGGTAGAGTTATTTCATGTAAAAATGAGACACTATCAAACTGCCCTTTAGGGAGCAGGGGCGCAAGCTACTCCCCCTCCCAAAGGAGAGGGGTCGGGGGTGAGGGCTATGCAAGGTGAAAGGCAAGAAGTCTTCAGTGGTTAGACTCAAATTGAATCTCTACATGGATAGATGAACATAGGGGGAGCGATCGCCAACAATTTGAGTAAGAATAATTTTACCTATGCGTATTACTTGGCTGGATAGCAACTCTTGGTTGATCGATTGGCAGGGGAGCCGCTGGTTGATCGATCCTTGGCTGGTTGGAATTTTAACATTTGGCGATACCCCTTGGCTGTTTAGGCAAGTGCGCAAACAGGAAAGACCCCTACCTGAAAATATTGATGTAGTTCTCCTTTCCCAAGGGCTACCTGATCATGCCCACCCACCCACCCTCAAAGCCCTTTATGAACGCAGCCCCGAACTTCAAGTCATCTGTTCTAGAAATGCTTTACCTGTAGTGGCGCCAGTTGGTTTTCGCCAAGTAATACCCCTTGATCATGGTCAAGAAATTACTGTGCAAAACCGTTTCCAGATCAGAGCTACAGTAGGGGCACCCATAGGCCCCTTCAGCCGTGAAAATGGCTATATAGTTAAAGATTTGCAAACTAATATATCTTTTTATTATGAACCCCATGGTTATCCCGACCCACAGTTGGCTGAATTTGCCCCAGTGACCATAGGGATCGCCCCTGTGATTAACCTAAAAATTCCGTTTGTGGGGTCATTGATCAACGGCAAAGACAGTGCGCCCCAGATGGCGGAAGCCTTACAAATCCGGTATATTCTGCCTACGGCGATGGGGGGAGACCTAGAGTTTGGGGGGCTATTGCTCAAGTTTTTGCAGGTGGAAGGCAGTATTGCCGAACTAAAACAGCGCACAAGGGCACAGGTACTCGAACCCCAGCCTTGGGTAGAAATGACTATATCTACAGAGTGTGTGAGTGGGCACCCAGAATAGTACAATCAGGGAAACCAGCCCAGAACTTGAGAAAATGTTATGAACAAAAAAACTTTAGCTAGTTTAACCCCTGCGGAGTTGGCAGGGAAAAGAGTATTTGTGCGGGTAGATTTCAATGTACCCCAGGATGACAGTGGTGCCATCACTGACGATACCCGTATTCGCGCCGCTCTGCCGACGGTTCGTTATTTGATAGATGGGGGCGCAAAGGTAATCCTTGCCAGTCATTTGGGCAGACCCAAAGGGGTAACGGAAAAGTTGCGCCTCAATCCTGTGGCCGATCGCCTGAGTGAACTGTTGGGCAAACCTGTGGTGAAATGCGATGACTGTATTGGTGAGACGGTGGCGCAAGCGGTGGCAAACATGCAGAGTGGGGATGTGCTCCTTTTGGAGAATGTGCGGTTTTATCCTGAAGAAGAAAAGAATGATCCCGAATTTGCCCAGAAGCTTGCCAGCAACGCCGATCTCTATGTGAATGATGCTTTTGGCGCCGCCCACCGTGCCCATGCCTCTACAGAGGGAGTAGCGAAATACCTCAAGCCTGCGGTAGCCGGTTTCCTGTTGGAGAAGGAATTGCAATACTTGAGTGGGGCAGTGGACAACCCCCAAAGACCCTTAGCGGCAATCATTGGCGGTTCCAAAGTGTCTAGCAAAATTGGTGTAATTGAAAATCTGCTGGATAAAGTGAATAAACTCCTAATTGGAGGGGGAATGATTTTTACCTTCTTCAAAGCCCGCGGGCTGTCGGTGGGCAAATCCCTCGTAGAAGATGACAAACTGGAACTGGCTAAGTCTCTGGAAGCGAAGGCAAAAGAGAAGGGGGTGGAATTGCTTCTCCCTACCGATGTGGTGGTTGCCGATGAGTTCAAGCCCGATGCCAATGCCCAAACCGTGCAGGTGGGAAATATCCCCGAGGGTTGGATGGGCTTAGATATTGGCCCGGAAACCATCACCGCCTTCCAAAATGCCCTCAGCGATTGCAAAACTGTTGTGTGGAACGGCCCAATGGGTGTATTTGAGTTCGATCGCTTTGCCCAAGGGACAGAAGCCATTGCCCGTACCCTTGCCGATTTGACTGCCAAAGGGGCGATCACCATTATTGGCGGCGGCGATTCTGTAGCGGCAGTGGAAAAGGTGGGTCTCACGGACAAAATGAGCCATATTTCTACAGGGGGAGGGGCCAGCCTAGAACTCCTAGAAGGCAAAATTCTACCGGGGATCGCCGCCCTTGATGATGCCTAAGTAACACAAAGGGGAGTAGTTCTCTCCCCTCTACTGAATTTACCCAAGTTCTCCACCAGTAGGAATACCCCGCCTCTAGACCTCTTGGTTAATATAAACCTGATCAGACCTCTAGCTGGTATCTCCATAAAATCTTGCTAACTAAAAAGCTTTCTATACAGAGCAAGGCTTGTAGCCTTATCCCGAATTGGGGTTAATTGCACACAGGGCATCAAAGTAAAAATTATTGAACCCGGTCCCATCAAAACTGATTTTTACGATCGCTCCGCCGCCATGACCGCCACTTTGCCAGATGATGAGCCATTTACCACCAGAATCATCCCCAAATGAGAGGGGGGCTACGGCTGAAACTGTTGCTCAAGCGATCTACCGTGCCAGTACGGATAATACATAGCAACTGCCCTATGCAGGCGATCCCCTCGCCAGACAGTTACTATTTTTGCGGAAGATTCTGCCTGAGAGTTGGTTTATTAACTTTGTGCGATCGACCACATAGTCAATCCCATCTAGTGTCCAGAAACAAAACTGGATACTGTGGGGTCATACTATAATGTGGAAACAGGGTAGGGTAGGGGTAGTCATGAAAAAATATATTTTGCCGCTGGTGGCAGTGAGTGGACTAGCGATCGCCACACTACTAGAGCCTAGCTATGCTTGGACAACTGTCGACAAGAACACTATGCGCAATGCCTGTCTGCAGCAAGCCAGTAAAGACCCAAATTTTAGGCAGTTCATCAGCAGGGCAGAAGCCAACAACTTTTGTAACTGTGTAGTGGATACCACTACTAGACAATACAGCAAAAGGCAATTAGAAGCAAATCCTAATCTCCTTTCAGACCGAGAAGCAGAAAGGATCGCTGGCGCTTGTCTGCTCCGCATTGCCAAAAACGGGTGGACTCCCACCGCCAGAAATACACTGCGTAACATGTGTACTAACGAAGCTCCCACCAACATCTCCCGCACTCAAGCCCAGACCTTTTGCGCTTGTTTTGTGGATGCCGTAGTGAACCGTTACACTGTCCTGCAAGTGGCTAAAGACGATGGCAGGTTTCAAGCTGATCTGGAGAGAAGTGGCATTGTTAATAACTGTGCCCGCCGTGCCCGTATATCAATGTAGCTCTGCCCAGTACCCCTTTAGTCTGGCAGATTTAATTTAACTTAATATCTCTTAGCCTACATAGTAGGTACACTGTTAGCAGGGTGTAGTCAGGGAGGAGAAGGCTCAATGGGGCTAGCAGAACGTCGAGCTACTAAGGAATTTCAGGACAATCATTTACCTGGGCTATTGAGTGAAATCAAAGCCGTGATTGGCATGGATGTACCGATCGAGATCAAATGGGATACTCTGGCTATTGAGGATCAAGGGCATCTTTATAACGAGTGCTGGACAAAGGTCTATTTCACACCCCTAATTAATGCCCTCAAAAGCATTACCGCTGATGAGTTAAGTAAAGAAGCCCTGCAAGCTGGTCTGAAAAAAATTACTATCCAAAATACTACGGGGAGCTACTCCGGGTATAGTTGGGCTAGTTTCCAAGCGGGAGAGCTGATCCTTGACCATCTGCCTACTACCAATGTGGATGATATTAACGATCGCACCAACGGTCTAGTCACGGCTTTAGAAAAGGGTCTATAGTTGCAGACGGTATTTTCTGACTGTCAGCAGTATCGCTATTGCCTGTGGCGAGCATGGGGTAATGACCCTGCCAACTATTATTTAGTGTTCATTGGCCTCAACCCCAGCACTGCTGACGAAACTAGAGACGATCCCACTACCCGCCGCTGTGTGCGTTATGCCCAACACTGGGGCTACGATGCCTTATGTCTGGTGAATCTCTTTGCCTATCGGGCAGTGCATCCCGCAGAACTAAAAAAGTGCCCTGACCCGATCGGGATAGAAAATGACCATTGGATCGCAAAATGTACACAGACAGCGCCGTTAATCATAGCCGCATGGGGCACACATGGTACATATTTACAGCGAGATAGGGCGATCAAAACTTGGCTGAACGGTAAATTGTACTGCCTAGGACTGACTAAGTATGGCCATCCTCGGCATCCCCTGTATACCCCTCTTGCACGGGGACTTTGCCCCCTAGCCCAGAAGTCTTGATTAACCCCAGTTCATGCAAGCCTTGCTTACCCAACCCCTCACAGAGGGGGTTAGCTTGCGCCCCTGGGGCCCGCTGGGTTTGTTTTTTGCCTAACTTCTTATCCCCAACTCAGGTCAAGCCAGATAAAGTTTAGACTCGCTCTCAATTACAGAAATTACTGGCGTGGCGCAAAGTTCTAACGATCCCCTAAACATGCAAGCTTTGATCTATAGGGGCTTGTAGCCCATAATCTTCAGTCAGTAATGCTGGCAAAATCAGGGAAATAGTGTAATCTGGTTGCAAAGCTTTCAAGCACTTTGTATGGCGCGCTACAATGAGGCAGTTGTACTTTCCATTTCTCTTCTGCTGACGGCGGGGGCGGCTCTGGGGGTTTTCTTGTGGGTACGGCATGCTTCGTTACCACCACAGAATTTACAGAATTCTGCTGAGCAGGAGTTAGCCAATTTAGCCGCTAAGATCAAGGATAGATTTAGCACAGGGGAACGCTGGTTAATACCACTCCAAGGGGATAGCTCTCTCAAACAGCAGGCAAGCCAAGCTATAGCAAACAAAGACTATGCCCAAGCGGTGAGCCTACTGACTACTGTACTCAAAACTCAACCCAATGACCCAGAAGCTTTGATTTATTTGAACAATGCCCGTATCGGCCATCGAGAAAGCTACACGATCGCGGTGGCTGTACCTGCGGTCAAGTCCACTACTTCAGCCTTGGAGATTTTGCGGGGAGTTGCCCAAGCCCAAGATAAGGCGAATCAAAAGGGCGGGATCAACGGTGTGCCCCTCAAAGTTCTGATTGTCAATGATGACAGCGATCCTGAACTCACACCTAGAATTGCTGACTTGTTGGTGAGCCAACCCGAAGTATTGGGTGTGGTCGGGCATTTTTCTAGTGATGCTACCTTGGCGGCTGTACCTGCCTATGAGTCGGGTGGCTTGGTAATGATTTCCCCTACTAGTACTTCCGTACAACTATCTGGCAAGGGTAAGCATATTTTTCGCACTGTCCCCAGCGATCGCTTTACTGCCCAAGCCCTTGCCCGTTATATGCTACAACGGCTAGGCAAATCCAAGGCGGCAGTTTTTTTCAATGGCAAGAGTGCTTACAGCAATTCCCTAAAAAACGAGTTTGCTACAGCGCTGTTTGCTGACGGAGGACAGATAGTAGCGGAGCTTGACTTGGGAGATACGACACTGGATGTCAGTCTGGCCTATCAGCAAGCCCAGCAACAGGGTGCAGAGGTAATTGTCTTGCTCACCAATATGGCAATTTTAGATAAAGCCTTGCAAGTGGTGGCGATCAATAGAAAACGCTTACCACTGTTGGGAGGCGATAGTCTCTACAACCCCAAGGTTTTGCAAATAGCGGGTGGGTCAGCGGCGGGGATGGTGGTGGCTGTGCCTTGGATGGCTCTGTCCCATCTCAATTCTCCTTTTGTGAAGGCATCGCGTCAGTACTGGCGGGGAGATGTAAACTGGCCGACAGCGATGAGCTATGATGCAACTGTGGCGTTGATCCAAGCGATCCAAGCTCAGGGCAGAGACCGCACTGGCATCGCTAACTTTTTGCGGTCTAATACCCTGCAGGGGTCAACCAACTCCGTGCAATTTATGCCGGGCGGCGATCGCAATTTGGGGATGGAACTGGTGGAGATTCGCCCCCACACTTCCCAATTTGGCTACAGTTACTTCTACTTCCCCGTAGAGCGGGGGAAAAAACCCGAGACCTAAGCAACATAACCAAACCCTTGCAGGCATCCTGACAGGGATCGCTGACCTAAACTGGGCCGTAAACTCATAAGGCAAAGAAGCCTTGGAAACAAAACGGCAAGCCCGTAAAGCCTGCCATTTGATGCAGAATTGCGGGAGGGCGACCCACAGTCAATGTCTTGGATATTTGTGCATTAGTTTCTGGACTTCTTCTGCGTGGTAGGAACTGCGGGTGAGGGGAGAACTCACTACTTGCAAAAAGCCCATACTTTCGCCGATCGCTTGCCACTTTTGGAATTGTTCAGGAGTGATAAATGCCTGTACTGGCAGATGTTGGCGCGAGGGCTGGAGATACTGCCCGATCGTGAGAATGTCGCAATCTACCTGTCGCAAATCCTTCATTACCGCTAGCACTTCTTCCTGAGTTTCCCCTAGACCCACCATGATCCCCGATTTAGTATAGACCGAAGGTAACATCACCCGCGCCTGTGCCAGTAGTTCTAAACTGCGCTGATAGTTGCCTTGGGGGCGCACCCTGCGGTAGAGACGGGGTACAGTTTCGGTGTTGTGATTGAGGACTTCGGGGCGGGCAGAGAGAATGTGGGCTAGGGCTGACCAATTGCCACACAGGTCGGGGATCAAGACTTCAATGGTGGTCTGGGGCATCACCTGCCGAATCGCTTCAATACATTTGACAAACTGACTCGCTCCCCCATCTGGGAGGTCATCCCGATTGACGGAAGTGATCACCACATGGGCTAGATGCATCCGTCTGACTGCTTCTGCTAACCGCTCTGGTTCAGTGGGATCGAGGGGTAGGGGCTTTTTGGTGAAGTCAATGTCGCAGTAGGGGCAGGCACGGGTGCAAGCAGGTCCCATAATCAAAAAAGTAGCGGTCCCTGCCTGAAAACACTCGCCAATGTTAGGGCAAGACGCCTCTTCGCACACCGTATTTAGGTGTAAATCCCGCAAAATCTCTTGCACTCGCCCTACTTTTTGCCATTGGGGGGCTTTGACTTTCAACCAACTGGGCTTAGGGGTGATATTGGTCATAGCTATCGCGGTCGGGTGGGTGGGGGTGGGGTGGGGCGGGGTGGTTCGGGCGTGGGTATATTATACAGCCCGATCGTGCTCACGGTGATTAATATTATCCCTGCTACGAGCGATCCCCAGTTAAATTGACTGAAACGACGAAAGGCAATGGGAGCTTGGAAATCTAGTTTTAGATCGGGCAGGGTGAGTTCATCCATACACAGGCGATCGAGACTGTCCATTAAATCAAACAACTGCACTGTATTTAGGACGATTTCCACGGGTGGATGTTCAGGGTGCTTGACGGTGAGGCGATGGGTGTCGGGGCTATTTGCCTCTAGGGTTACTAACTGGGACACAGGACTGATTTGCTCCTGCCCTTTCTGGAAGGCAAGGGAATAGATATTGACGGTTTTAATCAGGTCCTCCAGTAAGTCTCTGCCCCCCTTGATCCGACTCTGGTCATGCTGAAAGCTAAATTCAAACCCTGTCAAAATAGTCATTACCTGCTCTTCGTTGGCAATGCCTGTAACAGTGAGGGTACAGTTGGGCAGAGTGTAGGTGCGCTGTACCCTCATGCTAGTTCCCCTGCGGTTAGGCTATACCACAGCCGTTGCTCCCCTGCAGTGCCACTACTAAACAGCAGCTGCACTAGTAAATCCTCAGCCAGAGAGGCAAGTTCAGCATTGGTCAAACCTGCGGGCTTCATGCGCTGATTGTGCAGGTAAATAAACCGCCGCACATATTCCTCAAAAAATGCCTGATTTTGCTGTAAACCCAATACCTCAATTTTGCCTTCCCGCATCTGTTGCAGGGTAGTTACCAACAGCCGCAACCCCGTATTCACCCGATTGGCAAGGGTACAGATCACCTTCACGATCGCCTGCACCTGCTGGATAGAAAAATTCCCCCGTTGATAGGTTTTTCTGAGGGGGTTGGTATTGCGCAAGCGCCATAGTGCCACCCGACTGGGAATCACCTGCTCTAATTGCAAATACTGGATGCACTCTACCACTGCTTCCATCGCCTCGTAGTCCAAAGCCTCGATCGCCAAAAGTAGATAATCCAATTCCATACGCACACTGCGGGGACAGTCTAGCTCTTTCCCTGATTGGCGATCGGCTACTAACATTAGGCTTGGCGTGAATAGTACTCAATCACTCGCAGTTCATTCACCCGCAGGGCTACCCACTCCCGATCGATTAAGCTAGTAACTTTAGCAGTGAGCTTAGATTTATCAAACTCCAAGTGCGCAGGCACATGCAGTAGCCCGGGGGATTGGAGATTTTGCTCTACCAGACGGCGGGACTTCTCATTGTTCTTCACACCAATTACCTCACCGGGCTTACATCCATAGCTGGGGATCGTCACCACCTCCCCATTCACTGTAATATGCCCGTGATTGACTAGCTGGCGTGCCGCTGGGATCGTAGGCGCCATCCCCAAACGAAACACGATATTATCCAAGCGCATTTCCAATAACTGCAAGAGCACCAAACCTGTCGAGCCTTTTACCCGTCTAGCACGGCGGACATAGCGCAACAGTTGCCGTTCCGTTAGGCCATAGTTGAACTTCAACTTTTGTTTTTCATCTAGGCGGATCGCATACTCTGACCGCTTTTTGCGGTTTTGACCATGCTGACCGGGGGGATAGGCCCGCTTGGGTTGTTTGCGGGTCAGCCCGGGCAAATCCCCTAATCTTCTTACTAGGCGCAGGCGTGGTCCTCTATATCTCGACATACTCCTTTTCCATAAGGTGATACTTGTCTAGTTTACCCCAAATTTCTAGACCAAGCCTACAAATTTACCACAACTAGCGACCCAATTTTACTAAAACTTGATATAGGCGATGGCATGAAACCAAACGATCATTGTGGTTTCACCTTGGGCAATAGCAATACAGTGTTCATCTAGCCACAGCACCGTACCTGAGAACTCCTCGCCAGTTAATAGCTTGAAGTGTACCTCAGTTTTTTCCCGAATGAACCTATGAAAACGGCGCGTACTCGGCAGAGAAGTGTTTAGGTTGCCAAGGGGATTAGGGGCAGGAGCAACAGGCGCACTCATAGTTGTACCTACAGTTAAACAAGATTCATTCTACCCTGCCCAGCCTGACCTGCAAACTAGCCAGACTGGAGCAGGAGCACCACACCCCCCACTGCTAGACTGACCCCTAGCCAAGAGTAATAACTCACTTTCTCCCCCAAGCAACTGCCAATCAACAAGATAAACACTGGACTAGTACTACTCAAGGCTTGGGCAATACCCGCAGGCGCAAATTTCAAGGCAGTCTGCTGTAACCAAATCCCTAAGTAGG
This sequence comes from Pseudanabaenaceae cyanobacterium, assembly GCA_046295715.1. GTDB lineage: Bacteria > Cyanobacteriota > Cyanobacteriia > Pseudanabaenales > Pseudanabaenaceae > JBKBMU01. The sequence continues at coordinate 82,151 of JBKBMU010000001.1, read as the reverse complement.
TGCTAAAAAAAGCGGCGATCCCTATGCCCCGCAGGGTAGGCACATCCCATTTCCCTGGAGGACGAGCCACCAATGCCCCCAACCCTAAAACCGTTACCCCTGCCGTCAAACGGGCGATCGTACTCCACAAAGGCGAAATAGCAGAACCAGTCAAGGCAGCACGGGACAAAATCACCCCCACAGCCTGAGACAAGACGAACACAGAACCGTACAATAACCCCTGCCAGCCCTGCCGCTGGTCTAGCTGCCCAGCACTGCGATCGCCCACGACTATTGCTACTCCCCCCACAGCCAGCCCGATCCCCACTAACTGCCGCCACCCCAGTTGTTCTTGCAGTAGCCACCATGACAACACAGTAGTCATCCCCGGCGACAAAGAATCTATCAGGAGGGTACGCCTTGCCCCCCAAACGTTCAGACAAGCAAAAAAGGCTGTATCCCCCACCCCAATCCCAAACACACCGCTCAAAACTAAAAACAGCCAAGTCATTGCTGGCACTGTCGGTACACTGTCCCCACTCAGGGCGATCGTCAGTCCAAATAGCAACAGTGCCACTGCGCCCTTGCTCAAATTCAACATCAGAGGGGAAATTTGCTTGCCCAACTGGGTGTAATAGACCGATACAGCCGCCCATAAAAAAGCCGCTGCTAAAGCCGCCAGTTGCCCCCGCAGTTCCATTACAAATCCCATGTTTTAGCAAGGTTACTATCAAGTAAAATAGCAATTTAATTCCATACTTACTGAGTCTCTTAGGTAGGAACTGCTCCTCTCTCTTAGGTAGATATATTGCTACGCAATACTCTTGAGACCAATGTTTCTCTCCTCTGTCTCAATAATTAAGCGGTTGAGAGCAAAGATAAAATTTCCTAAAGTTTTGCCTATTTCCATAGAAATACCTATCCATTCTATGGGCAATCTAAAATTAACCTGCTCTTAAGCTTTTCTTAACTAAACTTGACTAACATAAAAAATATCTATTCAGCAGTGGTAGCTAGGTATATGCTTAATTTGGCAGATAGAGTGGCTGGGGTGCTCCAATCAGAAGCTGACTTATTTGGCGTAGTGGTGCAAGTACTGTGGGGGACAACTGTACATCTACCTGAATCGTCCCCCTGAAATGCCTAAAGATTGTGGTGAGTTACTGCCCTATTTACTATTGAATTTGCAGGAGCGATACTTGGTTCTACCGTTGGTATTGGAGTAAAAATTAGGTGCAGGTGAAAGTGGACAAATATTTACGCCCAAATCTTTAAGAATTCTTGTAGTAGCTATAGCAGTATTTTTGTTGATAACGGTACCTAATTTTCTACGTCCTGTTGGGAATACTGAAAGCTTTCATATGGGTCGCAGTCGCAGTGAGGTTTTAACAGAGTATAAAGCCAGTGGTTCTATTACTTATCAGAGTCAAACTGCCACCATGAAAGGGGCGATCGCCGAGTGGGATGCGGATAAAGAAATTCTCTCGCTACTTGCTTCATCCGAAGCAATCACAAAACTCGATATGGAACTAGCTAGTAAAGCTGAATCTAATACACCTGTAGGAAATCTCTCCCAACTGCTGACAGATCTGATTCTCAGCAATGAATCGGGGGGAGGGATGACTGCTGTAGACATTAAATTTGCAGGGAAGAAGCCGATCGCCTACAAAATTGCCACTGCCAGCCGCACATCTAGTCGATTTGGGGCAATGACCTCTACTGAAGAAGTGCGGAATAAAGTCAATGTCTCTGTAAATACAAGCATGTACTTGGGGATGAGAGTGAATGTTACATTTGATACCCAAATTGTCCATGTGAGTCAATAATTTTTCTCCCAGAAAAGCCAAGTAGGAACTGCCTAAGACAATTAGCTTGACCAGTGAATGTCTCCAAATTGTTGGCTGTTGGCAAAATGTATATTCAAGCTAATACTTCCCTTAGCATCGCTAACCTTGACTGCACTAATTTGTAGTAGATAGAATTGCCCCTGCGCTCTTTTGCCAAGAGACCTGCTTCATATAAAACTTTGAGATGATGACTGACTGTCGGCTGCGATAGTCCCAAAGTTTCTACTAGCTCACAGGCAAATACTTCTTGCCGAGGCTGTGCCGCAATTAAGCTTAACATCTGTAACCTGACTGGCTCACCTAATACCTTAAACACCTGCGCCAACTGGACTGCTTCCGCTGGGGTCAGTTTCCCAGCTAATAGGGGCGCACAACATGTAAAGGTAGTATTCATAGACCACACTATTGACAACCTCTAAAAGGATGATAATATAGACATACATCAATAATAGATGCACCTATCCCCTAGGGTTTATACTAGTTTATTCAGGGGCGTTGTGTATCACTCTGATATATTCAACGCCTTTTTCTACTGAAAGTTCCGCGAGGTATGGGTTGATGAGTAGTCCGAAAACTATCCAAGTGCAGGGATTGAGCTTTTTTGAGAAGTATCTTACGGTCTGGGTATTTCTCTGTATTATAGGGGGGATCGCTTTGGGGCGATTTTTCCCGATGGTAGCGGTAACCCTAGATAGCTGGAGTGTGTATCAGGTCTCGATTCCCATTGCCATCTGTCTATTTTTCATGATGTACCCGATCATGGTGAAAATTGACTTTACGCAGGTGAATCGGGCGGTGCGTACACCCAGGCCTGTGATCTTGACCCTGGTGGTGAACTGGCTGATCAAACCGTTTACGATGGTGGCGTTTGCGCAGTTTTTTTTGGGTTGGCTATTCCGCCCGTGGATCACGGCTACAGAGACAATCAGGGGGACAGAGGTGGCTTTAGCTGATTCCTATATTGCAGGGGCAATTTTGCTGGGGATCGCTCCCTGTACCGCAATGGTGCTGATGTGGGGTTATCTGTCCTATGGCAATCAGGGGCACACCCTAGTAATGGTGGCGGTCAATTCGCTGACTATGTTATTTCTGTATGCACCGCTGGGGGGCTGGCTACTCAATGCCAATAATTTAACTGTGCCGTGGGAGACGATCGTCCTTTCCGTCTTGATCTATGTGGGTTTGCCCTTGGCACTGGGGATGTATTCCCGCTGGTGGATTCTCAAGTATAAGGGTAGGGAATGGTTTGAACGCAAGTTTTTAGGGTATCTCAACCCTGTGGCCATCACGGCTTTGCTAGCAACGGTAGTGATGTTGTTTGCTTTTAAGGGTGATCTGATCGTCAATCGTCCCTTTGATATTATGCTGATTGCGATCCCACTGTTCATCCAGACCAACTTTATTTTTCTGCTGGCTTATGTGCTGGCTCTCAAGTTAAATATGGTCTATGAGGATGCCGCACCTGCGGCTTTGATCGGGGCGAGCAACCATTTTGAGGTGGCGATTGCTACGGCAGTAATGCTCTTTGGCTTGAATTCTGGGGCGGCATTGGCAACAGTAGTAGGGGTGCTGATTGAAGTGCCTGTGATGCTCTTGCTGGTGGAAATTTGCAAGAGAACTGCCCATTGGTTTCCCAGGGAGCCAGACAAAGCAAATTTGCGGGATCCCCGCTGTATTCAGGCTTATCACCAGATGTCTTTGGAAAATGTGGAGGAATAGCGATGAAAAAAGTGATGTTTGTGTGCAAGAAAAATTCCCGCCGTTCCCAGATGGCAGAGGGCTTTGCTAGAACTTTGGGGGCGGGCAAGGTGGAGGTACACAGTGCAGGGCTAACAGCCAGCCAGGTCGATCCCTTAGCTGTAGAAGCAATGCGGGAGGTGGGGATAGATATCAGCCAGCAGACTTCTAAGCCTCTTAGTGAGTTTCAGCCTGAGCATTTTGATGTAGTGATCTCCCTGTGTGGCTGTGGGGTAAGCCTGCCTGAAGAGTGGCTGACTAGGGAAGTTTTTGCCGATTGGCAATTGGAAGACCCCGAAGGGCAGGGTATAGAAACCTTTCGCAAGGTTCGGGATCAGGTCAAAGCAAAAGTTACGGAACTGTTAGCTAGCCTTTAAGGAGAAGGGTGAACTGCCAAGCTTATCCCCAAAATTATTGTTGAGAACCCCAAGGGGGCGTTCTGGCTGGGCTCCTCTGGGGAGTTTGACATCTAGGCAGGAGGTCTAATATTAAACTTCTTGCATACTTTAGGACTTATGCTGATTGTGAGGAGCAATGGCGTGGGAAGGGAGAAGGTTTAAGACTGCCTATAAGTCAAGAGTTTCTTATTTTAAGGATCGTAAGTCTTTATCAAACTCCCCAACTCAGAAATTGGCATCTAATTAGGGACTCCTCCCATGTGCCCAATAGCTAAATTTCTGCTCAGCAATAGGCACAGGGTAAATACAGGCTATAATTTAATACAGAGTAGTTTAAGTAGTTATTAGAGGTGCGGTCTTGCTAGAAAAAACCTTTGTCCTATCGGGTTATGAATACTTATTAGTATTTGTAATTGTATGTATAATTGTACCTGCTCTAGGGTTATTCTTATCTAAATCATTGAGTCCGCAATTGGTATCTGCACCGAACCGTACTACTTATGAATCAGGCTGCGAGCCGATCGGGGGAGCATGGATTCAATTCAATATCCGCTATTATATGTTTGCCCTTGCTTTTGTAATTTTTGATGTAGAAACTGTATTCCTCTACCCTTGGGCAGTGGCATTTAACAAGTTGGGGATATTTGCTTTTATCGAAGCGTTAATTTTTATTGCTATCCTTGTATTAGGACTTGTGTACGCATGGCGTAAGGGAGCACTGGAATGGTCATGAATTCGGGCTGTATCAAATACGATCTCAGTATTGATGAACAAAAGCAAAGATTGATTAACCCGATCGCTACTCCGACGGTAACTCAAGATTTGTCTAATAATGTCATTCTCACGACTCTGAATGACATCTACAACTGGGCGCGTATGTCCAGTCTGTGGCCTATGCTCTACGGCACTAGTTGCTGTTTTATTGAGTTTGCGGCGATGATCGGCTCGCGCTTTGACTTTGACCGCTTTGGCTTACTGCCCCGCTCTAGCCCCAGACAGGCGGATTTAATTATCACGGCGGGTACGATCACAATGAAGATGGCACCTGCCCTAGTCAGGCTCTATGAACAGATGGCAGAGCCAAAGTATGTGATCGCCATGGGGGCATGCACAATTACGGGAGGGATGTTCAGCACTGACTCCTATACTACGGTGCGCGGTGTGGACAAGCTGATCCCTGTGGATGTGTATATCCCCGGTTGCCCCCCCCGTCCTGAAGCGATCATGGATGCGATCATTAAACTGCGTAAGAAAATTGCCAGTGAAGGTTTTGCACAGCGGGCAAATATTCAACGCACCCACCGCTATTTCTCGGTGAAGCATGAAATGAAACCCACTGCCCCAATTCTCACTGGTAAATACCTAGAAGCTGAATCCCGCATGGCGCCGCCCAAGGAATTGGTGGCGGCAGGGATTCCTTTACCTGCTCTGCAAGTTGCCCAAAAGGAGGTAATTACTGCCCGTGACGGAAACTAATCAGCATTCTCAAGAGGTCGCCATCGCCCCAGTTGAACTCCCGCCCGTGGCTAAGTGGCTGAGTGAAAATGGCTTTGCCCATGAGTTTCTGGGATTAGACCATCAGGGCGTGCCCATGCTTAAGGTACAGCGGGAATATTTACTGCCCTTTGCGGCGGCTCTCTATGCCTATGGGTTTAACTACCTGATGTGTCAGTGTGGCTATGACTCTGCCCCAGGCGGCGATCTGGTCAGTGTCTATCATCTGGTCAAATTAGCCGACAATGCCGATCGCCCGGAAGAAGTACGGGTGAAGGTATTTCTGCCCCGCCACGATCCTAAGGTGGCTTCTGTGTACTGGATATGGCGGACAGCGGACTGGCAGGAGCGGGAAACCTATGATATGTACGGTATCATTTACGAGGGGCATCCCAACCTAAAACGGATTCTCATGCCTGAAGATTGGGTGGGCTATCCCTTGCGTAAGGACTATGTAACGCCTGATTTCTACGAGTTACAGGATGCCTATTAGTGGGAAAATTTTCCCGATTACACCACCTTGGTTTACTTGTGCTGGTACTGCTACTGACAATAGTGCCTGTGCAGGCCCAGACACCAGTAGATCAAGTCTTAGATGTTTTGCCTGTGGGGATGCGGCGCGATCCCAATGTGCGCTCGGTTACCCTCGATGGGCGGGTATTGTTTACGATAGCAGCACTGGCGCAGAGTGAAGAGGCTTCTCTGTCTTTAGAACAGCGGGTGGCTGAGATCGAGCAGCGATTGCAGGCTATTGCCGGTCGGATTAGCGATCCCCAGCAGGTAGTGATCGAGGCTACGGTCGATCCCCAATCGGGGCAGACAGTGATTTATATCAATCAGGAATACCTGATGACCGTTACCACCCTCGATGCCCAGACTCAAGGGCTATCGGTGCAGGCATGGGCAGAGCAACTGCGATCGATCCTTAGGGATGCATTCCGGACCTACCACCAAGAGCGACAGCCAGAGGCACAGTGGTCGCAGGCAGGGCGGGCAGGGCTATTGCTGTTGTTGGCGATCCTAGTTAGTTTTTTGATCGAGCGCCATTGGCAAAAATGGCAAGTGCATCGCCAAGTCCTGGAGCAGGAATTACAAGTACTCCAACAGCGGGAACTAGAAGAAGATACCCTGGAAGCCAACCTGCGCAAGCAAGAGCAGACGCTCCAAACCCGTATCCGCCAGTGGCAAGACCGTCAGCATTTACTGCGGCTGGGGCACATCTTCTGGTGGGTGGGGACGATCGTCATTGGTTTAGGTATTTTTCCCTATACCAGACCTTGGCAGTTCTGGCTATTGCGCCATCTGGGCGGTACTGTTTTCTATCTATTTTTGTTGTCACTGGCTACGGTCCTCCTCTATCGCTTGAGTGAATATGGGATCGAGCGCTTGTTTACTTCCTTACAGCAGGGCAGATGGTTTGACAATCCCCGCCTAGAAAAACGCATCAGTACCCTCTCCAGGGTAGTAACAGGTATAGCCAATATAGTTATTTTCCTGATTGCCGGGCTGGGGGTGTTGAGCATTTTAGGTGTAAGTATTGCCCCGATCGTAGCCGGCTTGGGCTTTATTGGTTTAGGCATTTCTCTTGCCGCCCAAGACATCATCAAAGATGTATTGAATGGCATCCTCATTCTCCTAGAAGACCAATTTGCAGAAGGAGATATTATCAGCGTGAATGGCAAAACAGGTCAGGTAGAACACATGAATCTGAGAATTACCCAATTGCGCAATACGGAAGGCACTCTGATTACTATTCCCAACAGTAGCATCCGCACGGTGGAAAACCTTTCCAGTGGCTGGGCAAGAGTGGATTTGGGCATCGATGTTGCCTACGATACAGACTTGGATAGAGCGATCGCAGTGATTCAAGAAACTGCCCTCAAAATGAGCCATGAACGGGGTTGGCGACAAAAAATCATCGATCGCCCCGAAGTTTTGGGTGTGGATGACTTTGGCGACAACAGTATCACCATTCGCCTCTGGATCAAAGTACAACCCCTCAAACAGTGGGAAGTTGCCAGAGAATTCCGTTTGCGCCTCAAAAAAGCTTTCGATCAAGCTGGCATCTCCATTCCTTTCCCCCAGCGAGAAATCTGGTTTCGTACTAGTCTGGCGATCGCAGATGGTTCCCTTGCTCTCGGGGAATAGGGAAAAAGGGGTGATAGCCCCTGCGCCCCTAATAGTAGCATGTTTTATGCTTACCTGAAATGACTATTAAATTTAAGTCTAGTTAGGTTTGAATGGGACTCTCCAGTTTTTGCTTCTGACCTACTCAAACACCAGAACTGGCCTCTGCTTCATTATTGTCATTGTCTTGAGTGAAAATTTTAGGACAGAGATCCCTTAAGGGACAGCGATCGCATTTGGGATTCCGTGCCGTACAGACTGCTCTGCCATGGTAAATCAAACGAATTGACCAATTCTCCCAATCCTCTTGGGGCAGTAATTGCATCAAATCCCGTTCAATTTTCAGGGGGTCTGTATGTTTAGTCAAACCGAGACGGCGGGACAGTCGCTTCACATGGGTATCCACAGTTACACCTGCATTGATACCAAAGGCATGGGCAAGGACTACATTGGCGGTTTTGCGGGCTACCCCCGGTAATTCTAGTAACTGTTCCATTACCTGCGGGACTTGTCCGTGAAATTTCTCAACAATGAGCCGACAAGCCCCTTGGATATGTTTGGCTTTGTTGCGATAGAAACCTGTGGATTTGATAATTTGCATCAATTCTTCGGGGTCAGCATTTGCCAGAGCCTCGGCGGTCGGGAATCTGCGGAATAGTTCAGGGGTAACCATGTTTACCCGTTCATCTGTGCACTGGGCAGACAGGATAGTTGCCACCAGCAATTGCACAGGTGTCCCATAATCCAGTGAACACTTAGCATCGGGATAGAGCCGTTTGAGGCGGATCAGCAGTTCCCTGGTGCGAATCTGAAGGGCGGAGTATTTCTTGAGGATTGCCATAGCCCTATCGTAGCAATAAGTAGTAGAGGGTGCCTCTGCTGGTGATTAGCCCTGCTCTTTCCTGGGCCACCTGCCCTGTCCCCATAAAAATATCTACCCGCTCTAACCCCCGAATGGCACTGCCTGTATCTTGGTCGAGGACGAGCCGACTCACTCTGCGCTTGGTGTAACCGCCCTTCCCATCAGGAAAAGGTAGTTCCGTATGGATCAGAGCGATCGCACCGGGGGGAAATAGAGATTTATCCGTAGCGATCGTCCGTTCTGGGGTTACAGGTACACCCAGACTGCCAGTCGCAGGCTGACCATTGGTCTCACGAAAAAAAATAAAACTCTTATTTCTGTGCAAGTAGGGAATCAGGTCTTGGGGATGCTCCTGAAAATAAGCCTGCAGTCGCTGGAGTGTTACTTCCTCTAACCGCATTTTGCCATCTTTGACTAGTTCCCGCCCCACCGAAGTATAAGGATGATCGGTTCTGCCCGCAAAGCCTACGGTTAAAACCTGCCCATTGCCCAAATCCAGTCTGGCTGACCCCTGCACATGTACCAAAAATGCAGTAAAGGGATCGGCTAACCATGCGATTTCCAAACCCCACAGGCGATCGCTCGTTTCTAGTTCCGCTCTGGTGGGATGGGGCTTAGCCCAACTGGCAAAATCGGGCGGTAAACGGTACAGAGGATAGGGAAATTCTGCCGTTCTCACCCGACTAGCACGGAACACAGGCTCATAGTAGCCCGTAAACAGTACCCGATCGGATACCTTCAACAAGACAAACTCCCGCGCCAAGTGCTGTTGCAATTCCCGTACATCCCTGACCGTCTGGAGTAACTCCCCCAATCTCAGCAAACTGCGCCGTACCCGATCGTGGCTAATGCCTGCAAGGGGATACCTCCCTTGGGCCTGGGGAGTGTTCATAAATCTTAAACTATGGTTAATAGCTTGTAACAGACTCTCCCGATCCCTGACTAGGAGGTCATCGATTGGTTCAGCTGTAAAGCCTGGGATGCGCACCTCTTGAGTCACCCACGGCATCACACCCACCACTAGAGCAGGTAAAAACTGATACATATATTTCCCCTCACCTAACTACTGTCAAGAGACTGAATTTTCCCCAGATTGCGCTACAATTGCAAGAGGTAAGCTTGCCCCACAGGGTGAGCTAGCCTGCATGTATAGCATCGCTAAATATATTTATTAAGAAGTGTTATGAGAAAAAAGTCTCTGTCGCGCCATGGGCCAAAATAATTGGAAGACATGGCATGACTGCGGGAGAGCTTAAAATCTCATACGCATACTCTATTTATCTGTACCTTTTGATTGGAGGAATAATTAAATGAGCGTTATCACGAAGTCGATCGTGAATGCCGATGCTGAAGCCCGTTATCTCAGCCCTGGCGAATTAGATCGGATCAAGAGTTTCGTTAGCTCTGGTGAGCGCAGACTGCGGATTGCCCAAACCCTAGCTGAATCCCGCGAGCGCATCATCAAGCAGGCTGGCGATCAACTGTTCCAAAAGCGTCCTGACATCGTGTCCCCTGGTGGCAATGCCTATGGCGAAGAAATGACTGCTACCTGCCTACGCGACTTGGATTACTACCTGCGCCTGATCACCTACGGGATCGTGTCTGGGGATGTTACCCCCATCGAGGAAATCGGTATTGTGGGGGTCAAGGAAATGTACAACTCCTTGGGTACACCCATCCCCGCTGTAGCCGAAGGTATTCGCGCCATGAAGAATGTAGCTGCTTCTCTGCTCTCTGCTGAAGATGCTGCTGAAGCTGGTTTCTACTTTGACTATGTCATTGGTGCGATGCAATAACCTGATTCTCTCAAAAATCCGTTTGTAAACCCTTAAGAAAGAAGAACTATTATGCAAGACGCAATTACCGCTGTAATCAATGCTTCTGATGTCCAAGGCAAGTACCTCGATGTCGCCGCCCTCGAGCGTTTGAAGGGTTACTTTGCTACTGGCGAACTGCGCGTGCGTGCCGCTGCTACCATTGCCGCCAATGCCGCTACCATTGTTAAGGAAGCAGTTGCCAAGTCTCTGCTCTACTCTGATGTAACTCGCCCCGGCGGCAATATGTACACCACCCGTCGCTATGCCGCTTGCATCCGCGACCTCGACTACTATCTGCGCTATGCTACCTATGCGATGTTGGCTGGCGATCCTTCTATCCTCGATGAGCGCGTACTTAACGGTTTGAAGGAAACCTACAACTCCTTGGGGGTGCCCATTGTTTCCACTGTGCAAGCGATCCAAGCTATGAAAGAAGTAACCGCCCAATTGGTGGGTGCAGACGCTGGCAAGGAAATGGGTATTTACTTTGACTACATCTGCTCTGGTTTGAGCTAATTTTCTTGAGTCCTGTGGCGGTGGATAGTTGTTTCTGCCGCCTTTTGCCCACAATATAGATTCAAGGAGCTTAACTATGCGGATGTTCAAAATTACCGCCTGTGTCCCCAGCCAAACGCGGATTCGTACCCAGCGGGAACTACAAAATACTTATTTTACTAAACTCGTCCCCTACGAGAACTGGTTTAAGGAGCAACAGCGCATCCAGAAGATGGGTGGCAAAATTATCAAAGTTGAGCTATCTACGGGCAAGCCCGGTATGAATACGGGTCTGCTCTAACCAGCACTACTCTAGCCATGTTGATCCCTGTCGACATGGCTTTTTAGTCTAGTTTATGACTTATTCCCTGCGTATTGCGGATATGGCGGTCAGCGAACGCCCCCGAGAAAGATTGTTAGCTTATGGGGCGGGGAGTTTGTCATCAGCAGAGTTACTGGCTATTCTGTTGGGGACGGGACAGGGTGCAGGTAAACTTTCGGCTTTGGGGCTGGCGCAGGTGATTCTCCAGACCATCAGTGCCCATAAAACTACTGACCCGATCGCCTGTCTGCAAAACATCACGGCTCAGGAGTTGATGCAGATTGAGGGGGTAGGGGCGGCGAAGGCAACCACTATCTTAGCCGCTGTAGAAATTGGCAAACGGGTGTTTTTGGCTCGCCCCCCTGAGCGAGCGGTGGTTTCCAGCCCGGCAGTGGCAGTGAGTGCCCTCAGTCAGGATTTGATGTATCAGCAACAGGAGCGGTTTGCGATCCTCTTATTAGATAATCAGCATCGCATCCTTGGCAAAAAGGTATTGACCATTGGCACAGCCACAGAGACGATCGCCCATCCGCGGGACATTTTTGGGGAGGTGTTGCGCAGTGGCGCAGTGAAATGTATTGTTGCCCACAATCACCCTGCGGGCAATGTCCAGCCCAGCCCAGCCGATCTGGAACTGACCAAAAAACTCTTAGAGGGAGCACAAATTTTGGATATCCCCCTCTTGGATCATCTGATTCTGGGCAATGGCAATTTTCTAAGTCTGCGGGAAACTTCTCAACTCTGGCTAGGCTATAATTCATGAGTAAAAATCTTGCCTAGACCATGAGTAACCCCAATCCCTACGCAGAGTTAGGTGTCAGTGAAGATGCTTCCTTTGAGGAAGTGCGATCGGCTAGAGACCGTTTACTAGAGCTGGCTGAGGGTGATACTGCACGGCAAGAAGAAATAGAAGCCGCCTACGATGCAGTGTTGATGGATCGTTTGCGTGCCCGCAAAGAGGGCAGAATTACTGTGCCCGATCGCATCCGCTACGCTGAGCGCACCCCTAATCCCTCTACTGGCAGATTGGCTGGCCATTCCCCCCGCCCGCCCTCATGGTTATCCCGCTGTCTCTATACTCCAACCAATAGGGAGATTTTAACCACCAGCCTAGTAATGTTGGCAGTCTGGGTAGCGATGCTGCTGCTCCCCAATGTCCTTACCACTTGGTTAGCGGTAGCTGTTCTAGTAGTAATTTATTTTATTAATAATAATGGGCGCAGATTTGGCTGGGCAGTCTTGTTTGCTTTTCTCAGTCTGGCTCTAGGTTTTGGGCTGGCCTACTTGGTCTATCAGATACCTGCTCTGCAGTTTACTAGTTTTCCCAATACTTTATCTTTACTGTTTGTGTTGATCGTGATGTGGCTGTCAGCTACTTTCCTGTGTTGAGTGCCCCACGCGAAAGAAACAACTGCGTGCCCCTGTGTGGCAAGCGGTCTGTCCTACCTGCTCGATCTGTAAAAGAAGGGCATCAGCATCGCAATCATAGAGAATTTTTTTTACTTTTTGCACATGCCCTGAAGTAGCTCCTTTGTGCCACAACTCCTGCCGAGAGCGACTCCAGTAGTGCACTTCACCTGTTTTGAGAGTAGCCAGCAGAGATTCTCGATTCATCCATGCCAGCATCAACACTGTGCCGTCTTTAGCATCTTGGGCGATAGCGGGAATCAGTCCCCGATCGTCAAATTTGAGGGTTTCCAGCCACAGGAAATCAGTATTGAGCATCATCGTCAACTGAACATTTCTGCAGGATCAGCCGCTTGCACCCTGCGCAGGGAAATACTCCCTGAAATGATACACATGATCAGGGTCAGCAGGAACACCTGAATACCCCGTTCCCAAGTCATATATAGGGGCAGACGGGTAGCATTGCGGGTCAGGGCATAGAGTCCTGTACTGAAAATCAAACCTGGTAAAAAGCCCAACACCGATAGCATGACCGACTCCTGAATCACGACCCCCGACAGATACCAATTGCTATAGCCTACCGCCTTGAGAGTGGCATATTCAGCTAAGTGGTCAGAAACATCTGTATAGAGGATTTGATAGACAATCACCACCCCCACAATAAAACCCATGATTGTGCCCAAGCCAAAAATGAACCCGATCGCCGTACTGCGTTCCCAATAACTGCGCTCAAAATTGATGAACCCCTGCATAGTCATCACTCGCACATCATCCACTACGATATCTTGGGTCTTAGCAATATCTGCAAGGGTCAGCTCTGTCTTTCTAATCATCACCTTTTCAGGGTCATCTGGCACTACTTGCACCCTCTTACCATCTACCGTAAAGCCGCTTTTTGCCAATACTACATGATCCCCAGCCATCACCTTAGTAATGTCTAAGATCACCTGGTAGGGGTCAGTCCCGGGCTGGAGCTTGATCAAGCCCACACTGATCAGCCCCTCCGATCGCTCCTGGAAAATCCGCAGAAAATTCGTACTTGAAGTAATGATTGCCCCATCTGCCGCAAAAGAAGAACCAAGGACAAAGAGACCGCCAATCTTTAATCTTCTGTTTGCTACCTCCCGATAGACTGGTTGGGGACAACTAAAATTCTGCGGCTCTTTTTCCACACCGCATTCCTTGACGATCGGCCCAAATTCAGGGCGAGAGGTGCGATCGAACAACACTACATCCTGTTGCTTCATTTGATAAATATTCTCAGGAGTCATGCCCTCCAATTTGAACACATTGTCATCAGGTTCAGTGCCCAAAATGAGAATGTTACGGGTTTGCCCAGCCGTGCTTTCTTTAATTTTCCATGCCCCCAAGCCAATATACATCGGGCTGACCGCTTCTACCCCTGCTACTCCCAGAGTTTGGTACAGACGACGGCGGGAAAAACTGCGCATCCCCACAATGTTAGTGGACTGGGGGCTAATGAGCACAATGTCCCCCCGCAGACCCGACTGCAAGCGCACCGCACTGCGAAAGAGTGCATCCTGAAAACCAATCTGCATGAACATCAAAACCACTGCAAAAGTGATGCCTGCGATCGCTACCAACAGGCGACTCTTTTCATAGGTGAGTTGTAACCACGCCAAGGGAACAGCTAGCATCATAGGCTAGATTTTATCAGGATCAATGCCTAGTTGTCTGAGTTTTGCCCCAAGCGATCGGCTCTTTGACTTTAATTTCTCACCATTATCTAACCTATACAATCCGCAGGGATGGTCTTCAGGCACTAAGCGCACCCCCAAAACCCCGCTGCAATAAGTCAAACTCGCTTCTTGGTATTTAACCCAACAACTGCCCCTCTACCCACTCCCCAAACGGGTCAAATACTCCCTCACACCCGTCCCCTCATACAAATCCTTCTTCTGCATCAAATCCACTGCCCTTGTACTCCCTGAAGTAACCTCAAAAATCACTGCTGGTACTGGTATAGATTTACACAAGAAGCTTGTAGCTGAAGTTAAGCCTGAGAAAAAGTGGTATTACGAGGTCAGTAAATGGGCTCCGCAAGAAGCTCTAAGAAATTTAGAACGAGTTTTCAAGAATTGGTGGAAACACAAACACTGCAAGAAACCAACATACAAAAAGAAAGGCAAAAGGGATAGTTTTTACTTGGACGGTGCTATTAGAATATCGGGAAACAAAATTAAAGTCCCGATATTTGGGTGGCTAACCTGTGATGAAGTTTTACCCTCAGTTACGCCAAAGAATGTAACTATCAGTAAAAGAGTTGATAAGTGGTACATCAGCTTTAGGTATGAATTAGAGCATAAACCTACTCCCAAACAAGCAGACAAAATAGGCGTAGATGTAGGTATCAACGCCTTAGTAACTTGCTCTAATGGTAAAGTCTTTCCTAATCCTAAACCCTATAGGAAAGCCAAGAAGAAACTATCACGATTACAAAGGAGGTTGAGCAAAAAGCAAATCAAATCCAACAACAGAAAGAAAGCTAGAGCCAGGTTAGCCAGAGCCTACAAAAGAGTAGCCGATATGAGGATGGATATCACCACTTATTTAGCTAAGAACCACGGCGAGGTGATCATTGAAGACCTGAATTATCGGGTATGCTTAAGAACCACCGGTTGGCAAATGCTATAGCCGATTGTGGTTTCTTTGAATTTCGGCGGCATGCGCCTGGTATGGGAGTAAATTAACTGTTGTGGACAGGTTTTACCCCTCCAGTCAAATATGTTCTAGCTGTGGGCATCGGCAAAAGATGCCGCTAAAAGAACGAGTTTACAACTGTTCTCATTGTGGCACTTCCATAGATAGAGACTTGAATGGGAGTCTTAATCTATTGAATTACAAAAATACCCCAAGCTCTGGGGGAGCTGAAGCCTGTGGATTCGATGAAGCAGGAAGCCAGTATGAGTCTATTTGACTTGGCTGTATAGATTTGTATAAGTCTTGCAGAGTGGTGATGATAGCAAGGGCATGTGCCTGCGTCTCTGCCAAGGGTTGGTCATCCTCACATGGATAAAATATCTCGGTACTTGCATTCATTTCTCCCTAACTGATGGAAGTAAAGATTACTAATCCTAACACTCCTACAAAAATAATCAAAGCATAAAACTGAGCTTTGCCACTCTCAAGATATTTCAAGCCTTCCCCTGTAATTACAGTTAGCAGACCTGCCAAGTTCACCACTCCATCGACAATTTTGGCATCTACTTCTAATACCTGTCTTGCCAATCGCCGTGAACCAATCACAAACCAGTTGTAGTATAAGTCATCCAAGTACCATTTATTTTTGGAGAAGTTATACAGAAGCGGTACTGCCCCAAATACTTTTTCTTCGGAAATTTTCTTCTGCAAATACATCAAACCAGCAATCGCAATTCCTACTAAAGAAATGCCCACTGAACTCCCAGCCATCAGCAAAAATTCAGATGTAAAGCCTTCCTGCGGCACTTCTTTGATAGCTTCCGTTACAGGATGCACAAAGTATTCAAAATAATTCCCCAATGGCGTACCCACTAGACCCACAATCATAGAAGGGATCGCCAACATCACTAGGGGTAGAGTCATTGTCCAAGGTGATTCATGGGGTACATGGGCATGGTGTTCTGCATGGCCGTGGTACAAGTGTTCAGGGTCATTTTCCTGCTTCACTAATGCCATCAAGTGATGATCATTGCCTCGGAAGTCTCCCTCAAAAGTGATGAAGTACATCCGAAACATATAAAATGCAGTGATCCCAGCTGTGAGATAGCCCACAATCCATAGGCTGGAGTTGTGCCCATAGACAGCAGAGAGAATCTCATCTTTTGACCAGAAGCCTGCAAAGGGCGGAATTCCACAAATGGCGATCGTGCCAATTAAGAAAGTAGCTGCGGTGATGGGCATATATTTCCGCAGACCACCCATCAGGCGCATATCCTGAGCCACCGAAGGATCGTGCCCTACCACACCTTCCATCCCATGGATGACCGATCCCGAGCAGAGAAAGAGCATCGCCTTGAAGTAGGCATGGGTCATCAAATGGAACAAACCTGCCCCATAGGCGCCCACCCCCATCGCCATTGTCATATAGCCCAGTTGGGAAATGGTGGAATAGGCTAAACCTTTCTTAATATCGTTTTGCGTAATGGCAATACTTGCCCCTAAAAAGGCCGTAAATGCACCCGTCCAAGCGATCGTATTCATTACGGGGGGCAGACCTTCTAGCACAGGAAACATTCTGGCAATTAGGAACACTCCCGCCGCTACCATCGTTGCCGCATGAATCAGAGCTGAAATAGGGGTAGGGCCTTCCATCGCATCAGGCAGCCACACATGGAGGGGAAACTGTGCCGACTTCGCCGCTGGACCCATAAACACCAAAATACCAAAAATAGAAGCCAGCGTTACACTCAACTGCCCTGTGCTAATGAGTGCCTCTAGGCGTTCCCCCATCTCCACAAAATCAAAAGAGTTAGTCGCCCAGTACAGCCCCAACAAGCCCAGAAGCAAACCAAAGTCCCCCACACGATTGGTAACAAATGCCTTCTGGCAAGCCTCTGCCGCTGGTTTGCGATCGTACCAAAAACCAATCAGCAGGTAGGAACACATCCCCACCAACTCCCAAAAAATATAAATCTGGACTAAGTTCGGGCTGACCACCAACCCCAACATAGAAGAAGTAAACAGACTCAAATAGGCATAGAAGCGCACATAACCTTTGTCATGGGCCATGTAGCCATCAGTATATATCTGCACTAAAAAGCTAACAGTAGTAACAATCACCAACATCACTGCGGTTAGATGATCTACCACCAAGCCCATATTCAGATGGAAATCCCCTGCCCGTGCCCATTCAAAACTTTGCAAATAGGTGTCATGCCCCTGAATCTGACTCCACAGTAAAAAGAAGGACAATACCATCCCCGCCCCTGTGGTAGAAACGCTCAGAGTAGAGGCAAAGGAGCGCAGTTTGGTAAAAGTCCGATCAAAAGCGATCAGGCCAATCCCCAATACAAATGCCGACATTAAGGGCAGTACAGGGATTAACCAAGAATATTCATAGAGGGGTTCACTCATAAAGGCTGTGCACAGGTTAAGATACTCCACTTGATGCAGTGTAGCACAAGCTGAGTGAAGTTTAGTTCGCACCTTAGTTTCGGTGAACTATAACTGTTGCCATTAGTAGACCGTGGTTATGTCATTGACAAAAAAAGACCTCTTGCATGTTTATGTACACCCTATCCCAGAAAACCCTGGCGGGGGCTGTCCCCCTGGGATCCCCAGCTGAGAAAGCTTTACCGAATCAAGGCTGCGCAGGTGAATTACTAACATCTATATTTTCTATATTTTATTTAGTCATCATATCAAGTCGCAAGTTGCTGTAGTGCGCAGACATATACCTAAGAATAGACAAGAATAGACACTTTTGATTAGGCCTCCCGATCAAAAACCTATGCCCCCACTTTGGTCTGGCTCTGGTTCAGGGATAGGGGGCGGTGCTGGTGGCGGTACATAGACATCAGGTTGAGGATTGGAAATAGGCTCTGGTGGGGGCGCAAGGGCAGTCCTAGCCCGATCGATCGCCGCTCTGACATCTCTGTGATTTTTCCAGTAGGGGGTTGTGAGTTTCTGGGCTAGGTCAATTACTTGTTGCCATTTGCCCTCTTGATCTGCTTTGTCAATATCTTGCTTAGTTTTAAGATTTTTTGACCATTCTTTTTCCCATTTGGCAATCAAAGTTTGGGCATTTTTGCCACTAGCAACAGTAGTAGGAATGATTTTAATTTGAACGATCGCTTCATCTTTTTTGCCCTGTTGTTCGTATAACTTAGTGGCAGTTATAATTAGTTCTTTGCCTGATATTTCTATCAATAGCAAAGCTTCAGGGTAACTACTTGTATCAGTACTAATTTTTTGGAGTTGGGCGATCGCTTGGGCATATTTCTTTTCGGCAACTAATTTTTTCCCACTGGCTAGTGCTTGTTCTGCAATCTGATTATTTAATTCCTTCTGACAATTTTCAGCTAATACTCTAGCACTGGGGAAATGGGGTGAACTGTCAGGAATGGAGCGGGAGCGATCGATGCACTCTTGATATTGTTTATCTTTGAAAAGTTCATTGATGTTAGCTACCTCTTGGGCATATCGCTTATCTGTTTCATAGTTCTGCCACAGCCAATAACCAGCTACCCCTGTACCGAGCAAAGTAATGACCGCTATGGGGATCAAAAAATTCATCTTTGGTTGGGAGGAGGGTGTTGAGTATTCAGTGTATGCAGATGCAACCAGAGTTTTAGGCTGTAGCGATGCCTCGATTTGGGCAGAAGTAGGATTAGCAGGAGATAATTGATTATTGCCATTGATAATATTAGTAGGGATGGCAGAATCGATCTTGACTTCAGTCTGGGGTGTGCCATAGTAAATAGTGGGTTCAGTGGATTTCTCTAGCTCGGGGATGTGATGGAGTACAGTCCTGTTTTCAGCAGAAATAGTGTAGGAGGTTTCAGGGTCAAACAATTGCTTGAAGACAATTAAAGCCTCTTGGGCATTTTCAAATCTCTGGGCAAAATGGCTACGCACTAATCGGTCTAAATAGGCCCGCAATTCGGGGCTGATCTCAGGTGCTAGATCGTGCCAGACAATTTCACCTGTTTTGGTATCTTCAGTCAATCTTTGGGGGGGGACACCTGTAAGTGCATAGATACAAACCATCCCCAGAGAATATAAATCACTGGCAAATTTGGGGCGCCCATTGGCTTGCTCATTTGCCATGTAACCATAAGAACCGATCGCTACAGTTTGTTTAGTGGGCTCATGATTGTTAAAATTCTGTATGGCAACTTCTTTGACTGCACCAAAGTCAATCAATACTAGTTTGTTATCACTACTTCTTCTAATGATATTGGATGGCTTAATATCGCGATGGATGACATTTTGTGCATGCACAAATGAGAGTATTTCTAACACTTGATGGAGTAGTTCCAACACATAGGTCTCGGTGTGGCGGCAACCATCAAAAATTTCTTTGCTCAAAATCTGTCCATCAATAAATTCTATGGCTAAGTAGAACTTGTTATCATTCTCAAAGTGGGCTAGTAGGAGAGGAATTTGGGGGTGCTTACCTAGTTTATATAAAACTTGGGCTTCCCGCTCAAACATGCGCTGGGAAATTTCCATCACTAGCGAGCGCGTGTCAGGAGGTTGCAGTTGTTTGATCACACACTTGGGGCGATCGGGCAAATGACAGTCTTCAGCGATGAAAGTTTTGCTAAACCCTCCCTGTCCCAGTTCGGAGAGGATCTTGAAGCGACTGGCGATAGTTGTCCCGATCATACTGTGCTCCCGCCTAAGTTCTAATACATAAGATATTAAGAGCTATCTTTGCGGAAGTTGGTTAAGAATTTCTTGGGTTTCCCTAAAGGCTGTTTCATTTTTGCCTTGATAGAGTTCAGCGGCTCGGCGTAAATCGGCAACTGCCCCCTGCATATCCCCTTGTTTGGCTTTGGCGATGCCGCGATTTTTGTAGGCATCGGCGTAGTCGGGTTTGAGGTTAATAGCTTGGTTGAAGTCAATAATACTGCCTGCTAAATTGCCCATCAGTGCCTTGGCTAGACCGCGATTGAAGTAACTTTCGGCGGTGGGTTTACTACTAATTGCTAAATCTAGATCCCCGATCGCATCTTCATAGTTTTTTAACTCTATTTTGGCAAATGCCCTACCTGCGATCGCATCCGTATCTTTGGGGTTGATGCGCACTGCCTGATTGAAATCGGGTACTGCCCCCCGATAGTCTTGGGTGCGATACTTCAAGACAGCACGATTAAAATAAAAATCCCCATTGCGGGGCTGGAGGGCAATAGCCTGATTGAAATCGTTGATCGCTCCTTGCAGATTCCCCTGATCAAACAATACGAGAGCACGGTTATTGAGAATGCCAGCACTGCGGGGGCTGATTTTGAGAGCTTGATTGTAGTCCTGTAGTGCCCCAGCTAAATCCTTGAGTTCCCGTTTGATCGCCCCCCGATTGTTCAGTGCTACTGCGTAGTTGGGACGCAGACGGATCGCCGTATTCAAATCGCTGAGTGCCCCTGCTGTATCCCCCAAGCGAAAACGAGCAGAGGCTCTGCCATTGTAAGCCTCTGGGTGATCGGGACGGCGTTTGATCGATTCAGTAAAGTCAGCGATCGCCCCCGCAAAGTCCCCATCTGCCAGTTTAGTCTGCCCACGGGCATAAAATAAATCCACCTCCCCAGGGCGGACTGCCACCCTGAGGGTCGGCTCCAGATTGATCCCCGTATCACTGGCCTGGGCAAACAACCGAATCGGGATCGCACTGTTGATCCCCACTTTCAATCTGGGGGATCCCCCTGCCCGCGATTCAATGCTGACATCCTGTTCCACCACATCTCCCTGCCCGTGGATGCCGATCACCTGCCCCTGACTGTTGAAGACTGCACCGCCACTCATGCCCCCCGCCGTAGGCACATTGTAGCGCATGGTGTAGCCCTTTTCCCGCTGGGTTACCCGACTGGTAACGATCCCACTATTTAACTGATATTCCTGCCGATTCTGGGCAGTAAACGGAAACCCTGATACAAAAATCGGCTCCCCCTCTTGGGCACTGTCAGAGTCCCCTAGGATAGCTAGTTCATAGTTGTTGTCGCTGGTAAAAGTTACCAGAGCTATATCATAAAAATATGGCGCAGTATCGAGATTTTGCACTCTGGTTACTGAATGTACCCTACCATCGTGGGTGTAAATGCGATAACTAGCCTGGGGATCAAGCACTACATGGTTGGCAGTCAGAACAGTATAAGTATTATTACCCGTTTTTCTAATAATAAAACCTGAGCCACTGGCGATCGGATTGTTGGCATTTTCAATTCTGACAGTGGTTTTGCGGGCAATTTCTGCTACCCTGGGATTGGCTAAAATTACCTGTGCAGGCCAGTTGAAAATTGCGATCCCCAATAAGCTAAATAGATACCTACTGTACATGGTTCATACTCCTATTTACGACTAGCTTGCCAATCTAAAAATGCCTGAATTGTAATCGCCCCGTTGGTAATTATCCTAATTCTAGCAGTGCCATCGGCCATGATACCTATTTTGACATTGCTGGCTGTGTGAATGCCAATTACCCTACCCTGTTCATTAAAAATGGGACTTCCTAGCATCCCATTACCTGTAGGAGCTTCATATAGTAAATCATAGCCCTGTTCCCTATTCCCTAAGCGGTTAGTAATTTTGCCATCTGTAAATCTGTACTCCTGTTGCATTTGTCCCGTCGGAAAAGGAAAACCTGAAACATAAATTCTCTGCCCCGTAGCTACCATTTCACCCTGGGCTAGGGGCGCAATTTCATAGTCAATAGGGCTAGAAAATCTGAGGATCGCCAACTGCATAGGCAGAATTTCTATATTAGTAACCCGATGTCGGTTGTCATCACTTGTATAAATTACATACTGGCGGCGGTCCCCCCCCACCAGTTTACTAGCCGTCAAAACACTGTACTCTCGTTTATTTTTAGCGACGATCACCCCTGAGCCATTCTGTTCAGGATTCCTAGTGTTCTCGATCCTGACCGTTACCTCCTTGGCAGTTTGGGCAATCTCTCTGGGACTAGCTTGGGCAAGTATGGCTACTGCGGGCAAAACACTGAAAATCAACGGTAAACTCATAATCCCTCCTTATGGCGCTGAATATCGCTGAGCAATGCCTCGATAGGGATGCCCCAACTCAGACTGCGCATCGCTTCATAATCTTTGGCGGTGGGGTAGGCGCCACTCTCTAGCTGATAAGCCGTCTGCTCTTGAAATGGTTGCTTGAGTCTGCCGTTGATCCCCACCAGCAAATTATCACTGCTAAAGATTGCGCCCCCGCTCATGCCAATCTGCACATCATTAGAATAGCCAAGGCGATAGCCCTCCCTCAACCCGTGCTGAGCAGGAATTAACTGCCGAAATGAACCTTGGGTTTCTGTGTAGGCCTGAAAACCTTTGGGCATGGTATTTTCCACCAGATTCGGCGACAACATCACCCAATTGGGAAAACCTACCGCTGTCAAGTTACTGTTGGGAGCTAAGCGATCCGCCCGACCCAAACGCGCCACAGGATAACTCTCCCTAGCACTAAAAACTACAAACGCCGCATCCAGCCCACCTACCCTCGCCAAATAATGCCCCCTGTGCTGGCGTCCATCAAAAGTATGAACAATGTATGGTTTGCTTTTGTCATAGGCATCATTGACCACATGGTAGTTGGTCAGGACAAGGTATCGTTGCCCTCGCCTTGCCACGATCACGCCTGAACCTGCTCCTTTTTCATAGATCAGACGCACTGTAACTGTGCGGGGACTAGGTAGAACGATCCTGTGGGGGGGAGTACTGGCAACCATGGGGATCGCTAGCACTAGCCCGATCGCAGGGGTCAGCATTCCTAGAAACCTGTATCAGCACCAGTATCTCTGGGGGCATCAGCGGCCACGCCCAGATTTATCCGTTCCCATTCACCTAGGTCAATGGTATCTGGGGTAGCAGGATTGCCTACGCCACTCTCAAACACTGTACCTGTGCCCCTTTCACCAAACTTAAACATATTGGCAAGTACCTGCCGTGGATTATTGCCAGGGCGCAGCGTGAGTAACAAATTACTGGAATTGCAGGTACCGCTCCCTTGGTTTACAAAACAGATTACATTCTGTCCATTGAGCACCCCAGCCTTGAGCCAGAGATTGCGCATCCTCCCGCCATTGAGGCTCACCGCCCGATTAAAGCGCTCCGTAACAATTTGACAGCGTCTCTCTGGAGTGAACTGATCCCCAAAGAAGTTAGTGCGCCAAGATATCAACACTCTGCTGACCTTGCCGTTGTTAGCCATAGTTACATAGCCGCCCCCCGCTTGGGGAATGCATCTAAAGGTAGTAGCCCCTAATCTGGGCGCAGTAGGAGTTACAGTAGCTGACTTGGGAATCAAGGTACTGGTTTTGCTGTCAAAGTCATAACTACCCGCGGGAATTTCCTTGGTAGGCTGATAACATCTAGTAGTACTAGCAAAGCCATCTACACGCACCACATTGCCACTGGCGCAATCGGCAGGGGTTAAGCCGAATTTCAAACCCATATCGCTAGGATTAGCCTGCACCGCACTGGCCACGATCGCCCCTGCCGTCAATAACAACCACAGTTTACGCATACCGCCATCCTCTCCATTACTGCCTTCGCCTAGTTTAGACTGGCGATCGCACCCAATGGTTCCGATCGTAGCAAGGGGAAATCGTCTTGGCAAGCTGATTCCAGCCCAGTTACATTTTCACAGTCAAAAATTAATGCTTGCTATCCCCTAAGTAGCAAACCCTCTATCTATGGCGGATTGGGTCCAAGTCCTGAGGAGGCACTCTTGGTAGTCTTCTCTAAAAATCAGCTTTAAGTTAACTTCTGTATGTTTTGAGCAAAAAACTGGGTCTAAAGCCCTGCCTCTGTGGCTAAGCCGCACTGTCTCAAGAGGGCGCTTTTGTGATCTCAACGCCAGCGTAAAAACTGAGCAGACTCGGTGGGTAGTGGAGTGTACTCTGCTTCAGGATTTAGAAACTCATACCCTGCAAGAGGGAACGACTAGGGAAATGATTGCCTCTGCTGAGGAACAAGAATCTTCGTCCCTGAGGACAGGGAGTATGTCAAAGACAGTACAAATCTACACACCTTCATCTTGAATTTGAATGGGAATTTGGTCCCTAGAAGGATCGCTGGCAGCAAGGGACATCTGTCTTACCCTTAACTTAAGTTGTCCTAAAGCTAATTCCAAACCACCCAATTAATGAGGAAACACTCAGAAAATGTTAATAAAAAAACTGCTTAGTAGTTGCCAATCTGGTGTACAAATACTTAATCAATGATTACCATAAACAAAATAGATGGGGTAGTAGGTATAAATTACTACCCCAAAATAGAGTGAAAAGTTAGGAGTTATATATCAGTATTTATGTTCAGGACCTTTATGTAGGCTGATCCCGTTTGACAATTATATTTTTAATCAAGCTTGCAAAAGTTGGGGATCGCTTAAGGATTATTTTATATTTTCAGAATTAACTACTATCACGAAGTGTTACGAAACCGTTGTAAATGAGATCCCTAGCTTTACAGCTATTCATATATTCATATACTGAGATTGCGATCTTGGAGAGCTTATGCCGATTTAGCCGATTTATGAGGAGTGTCTCAAAATCCTAGACCTGTTGCACAGTAGTGGAGCAGTATGGATCAACTGACAATCTGTAGGACAGAGGATGGTTCTTTTACTTTTACTTCTGGGTTGTATGGAGAAGCTTTTCACAGCCTGTCGGGGGCAAGGGCGGAAGCCATTTACAAGTTTGTAGTGCCCAGTGGGATCGCAAGTAGAGGGGAGCGGGGATCAGTGCATATACTAGATGTCTGTTTTGGGTTGGGATACAATACGGCGGCGGCTCTAGATTGTTTAGCTGACTATCCTACCTGTACTGTTGGGGTGATCGGGCTGGAGAATAACTTAGGGGTTTTAGAGGCTGCTATCAGGGAAAATTTATTGAACATCTGGAGCGATCGCACCCAAGCCCTACTGGGGGAACTAGCCGCAAAACTAGTACTTCAGCAAGACTGTCTTCAATTAAGGTTAATCATCGCTGATGCCCGCCAAGGGATTCAGCAAGTGCCAGATCAATGGGCAGATGCTATTTTCTTCGATCCCTTTTCCCCCCGCCGTTGTCCCCAGTTGTGGACTATTGATTTTTGTCGATTAGTTGCCAATAAACTCAAACCCGATGGTTATATAGTTACTTATTCCTGTGCCTCAGCAGTGCGATCGGTGTGGCAAGAGTTAGGTTTATATCTGTGGGCTGTAGAGCCACTGGGCAGAAAGTCCCCCGGCACGATCGCTAGTTTTTGCAAAGAAGTGATCCCCGAGCGATCCCGCCCCTTAACTGCACAGGAATATGCCATCTTACAAACCAGAGCAGGTATCCCCTACCGCGATCCCCAGCTACAAGATACTGCCGAGCAGATCATTCAGCGGCGTCAGCAAGAACAAAAACAGAGCGATCGCCAGACCAGTTCCCAATGGCTCAAACAAAATCTAAAGTTGATGTCTAATCATCAGCAAATTGAGGTATGATCCAAAGCAAAATCCCGCCGTCCACAGATTCAGTGCTTATGGTGCCTCTTATGTTTTGTGTTGGGTTAGTCTCCTTTACAGTAGCGCCCAGTTTGTCTGCTAATCCTGTGATCAATGAACCATTGTGTTTGTTACTGATACAAAGTGGGGCTTTGCTAGTCTATACTCTGATTAACAAAAGGAGATAGGTGTATGAAAAATAGAGCCACGGCCATTCTGCTATGTTTTTTTCTTGGCTGTTGGGGTGTCCATAAGTTTTATCTAGGTGAAACGGGCATGGGGGTGTGGTACTTATTGGCTTTTACTATATTGTTGGTAACTGTTGTCTCACCAATCATTGCCGGCATACAGATAATTTTTGACTTCTTTGTACTGCTTTTTATGTCCGATGCTGAGTTCGATCGCAAGTACAACATGGCAGGGGGTACGGGCAGAATTACTACCAGTGCCCAAGATGCGACTAGGGCGCTGGCTGACTTGAAAAAACTCTATGATGATGGCGTAATCACTGCCGAAGAGTATGAACAGAAACGGCAAAGCCTGCTGAGACAACTCTAGTTTTATGAGCCACATCACTCCTGAACAATGGTTTAATAGCAATCCCACCTGGTTTTATTTTTCTTTTGTGCCTGTTTTTGGGGGGATTGCCCAAATATGGGCAGGTTTGCAGTCAAAAATTAATCCTCTGATAGGTATAGGTGTAGCCTGCTTTGTGGGTGTTGTTTTATTTTCTGCAATCCCTTCACTAGTTATGATAATTTGGATCGGTCAGATCCTAGCTGCTTTTTTCTTTAAAGAAGAGTATTTGGCACGTACTTATCCGAAAGATTTGTCTTTGCCTGCTGATACTAAGTTGGCGCAAAAAGTTTTAACTTATCGGGAAGATGTGGACATCAATACTTGTTCTAAAGATGTTTTGGTAAAGAGTTTAGGTATTCCCATTGTTTATGCCAACGATATTATAGCTCTGCGGGAGAGTGGGTATGTCTTTACCTATCCTGAAGAACTGACGGAAATTGTGGGCATACCTGAACCAATGGTGGAAAAAATAGCAAGCAAACTCAGGTTTAGCTATGATATTCGCCAAGAAAGTTTTACTTCATGGCGCAGGGCTAATAATTTATCAGTAGAAGAGCTGGTTAGTTTGGGTGTAGAATTAGGTGTGGCACAGAAACTTGTAGAGGAAAGAACTAGATCGGGTTCTTATAGGTCAATTGCCGATATTACTAAGCGCACAGGTATCCCAATCGAGCGGTTTAGGGTACTCATCTAATATCTAATTTAGTTTTAGTAGCCTAAGTTAATGCTTAAGTTACATTAGATTTAGATTAAGTTTACTCTCTAGCTTCTCTATGAGACAGAGGTTGTTTACTGACTTTGATGGGCCACTGATGGATGTATCGGAGCGGTACTACCAAGTTTATCTGTATTGCTTGGATAAAATCCGCAAACCCTATCAGCCGATCGTGCCCCTGAAAAAAGAAGAGTTCTGGCGGTTAAAAAGGGCTTACGTGTCGGAGCAGGAGATCGGCTACCGATCGGGTCTGACTGAACCGAATCAAGCCCAATTATTCTCGGAACTGCGATCGGAAGTCATCCATACGGAGCCCTTTTTCCCGTTCGATCGCCTGCACGAGTGGGCAATCCCTGCTCTCACTAAGGCACAGCAGGCGGGGATTGAACTGGGAATCATGACCATGCGCCGCCAGCGCGAACTAGAACCAGTATTAGGAAAATATAGCCTGGGTCAATTTTTCCCGCCCCATCTGCGATTTTGTTTGCCTGATGACTATCCCAAAACCTATGACACTCAGGATAAGCCCCGCCTGATGTTGAAAGCGATTGCAACTCTGCCGATGTTGGATTGTCATTGGATCGTGGGAGATACGGAGGCGGATATTGTTGCGGGCAAAAGATTTAATTGCAAGACCATCGCAGTTTTATCAGGGATTAGAGACCGCCCGCGATTGGAGTTACACCAACCCGATTACATTCTGCCCCATCTGCTGGCGGCGGTGGAACTGGTCTGTGGTTACTCGGGTAATTCTAGTTCATTCAGTGACCAGCGATAGCTCACATCGATCCCTTGGAGTTCACAAATTTCTTCCAGTTGTTTCTGGATCGCCAACGCCTTGCGGAGCATGATCACAGTGTTGTGCAGGTACTCCCGTGCAGCTTTCAATTTGACGGCTTGGTGGGGATCAAGACACATCTCCTGCATTACAGGTACACTCTTCTGCTCTAAGAGTTGGAGCAGTAGTTCGTAGTGGATATGGGCGGGTAAGGGCAAGGGGTTCACAGGCATGCTAGCTACACTTCACTCCTACAAAGGTAACAAATTTGGCGGAGTTTGAGGATTCTGCCTTAAATTAGGATAAACTGTTCCCCTCGATACATATTTACAATTATTACTAATAATAACTCTAGAATCTATAGCAGTACTCACAGGCCTGTGAGATATTTTTCGCTGATCTCATCTACAACTCTGGGGCTGTGGTGACAGTGCCAGCATTATCTGAGACTCTCAGAAGTCTCATAGCTCAAAACTTACTAGGACAGAGGTGACATAAATTGACGGCTGAGCGATCACTTGCGGATGTGTTTAAGCAGATGAATGGGGGAATGTTCCCGCCCATGCTGGAGGTGTTCCATCGGGGAAAGACCATCTTTTTCCCCGGCGATCCTGCTGAACGCTTTTATTTTTTACAGAAGGGGGCAGTGAAATTATCTAGGGTGTATGAGGCGGGGGAAGAAGTTACGGTGGCGCTTCTGCGGGAAAACAGTGTATTTGGGGTGTTGTCCCTGCTAACAGGCAATCGTTCCGATCGCTTCTATCATGCGGTGGCATTTACGCCTGTGGAGCTACTGTCGGTGCCGATCGAGCAGGTGGAAAAGGCACTCAAGGAAGACCCTGAACTGCCGATGTTGTTACTGCGGAGTCTGTCTTCACGGATTCTGCAAACGGAGATGATGATTGAGACCCTAGCCCATCGGGATATGGCATCCCGGTTGGTGAGTTTTTTGTTGGTGCTGTGCCGGGATTTTGGTGTGCCTACCCCCAATGGGGTGATGATCGACCTCAAACTTTCCCATCAGGCAATTGCTGAGGCGATCGGCTCTACGAGGGTAACAGTTACGCGCTTGCTGGGGGAACTGCGCCGCGATAAGCTGATCGGCATTTCCAAAAAAAAGATCACTGTGTTCAATCCAGTGGAATTAGGGCAACAGTTTGCCTAGGTACTGGGCTTGCGGAACAGAGCCCCAATATGGGGGTTGATCAATACCAGAGCCACGATCGTGCAAATGCCCACAACTAACCAGTTATAGGGTTGCATGGGAGTAGGATCGCGCAGGATTTTCAATTCAGCTAGGACTGAAGGAATCATCATAGACAGGGCAAGCACAATGGTCAGGGTTCTTGCCCAGTTTGCCCGCTGATATAGACCGATCCCCAAAGATAGGGGAATCACATTCAACATCAGTGCCGACATTGCCGACATTACCCGCAAATCTAGGAGCAGAGGTTCATTGGGAGTGGGTTGGCGCCACAGTTGGAACAGAAACAGGGCGCGATCGAGCATCAGCATGCTACTTAGCCCGATCAAAAACCCCGCTATACCAAACAGCATAAGGCGAGCAGTCATCCTAGCCTTCCAAAATCGCCTTAGCCTTTGCCGCTTCGTCGGGATGAATGCCCAAACGGGTCAGATTGTAGCGACCCTTGTTGTCCACTTCCCGAATCTTGACGATCACCATATCGCCTACGGCTACTTCATCTTCCACCTTGCCGACTCTGCCTTCTGCTAGTTGGGAGATGTGCACCATTCCTTCTTTGCCGGGCAGAAATTCCACAAATGCGCCGATGGGGATAATTCTGGTAACCCTGCCTACATAGACATCACCTGCGCCTACCCTGCGGGTCATGCCTTCAATAATCTGCTTGGCGCGCTTGGCAGATTCCGGATTAGTAGAAGAAATAATCACGGTGCCATCGTCTTCAATGTCAATTTTTGCCCCAGTTTCATCGACAATGCCTTTGATGGTCTTGCCACCCGGGCCAATCACCATGCCGATCTGCTCAGGGTCAATCTTGGTGGTGAGCATTCTCGGGGCATATTTAGATAGTTCGGGACGCGGCTGGGCGATCGTCTGTAACATCTTCTCAAGAATGTGCATTCTGCCCGCTTTGGCTTGGATCAAGGCACGACGAATAATCTCCACAGAAATGCTGGTGATTTTCATATCCATTTGCAGAGCAGTGATCCCCGTATCCGTGCCCGCCACCTTGAAATCCATATCCCCTAAGAAGTCCTCGATCCCCTGAATGTCAGTGAGGATCCGCACTTCTGCCCCTTCTTTGACCAAGCCCATCGCTACCCCACTCACGGGTTTAGTGATCGGTACGCCCGCATCCATCAAGGACAGGGTAGAAGCACACACCGAACCCATTGAAGTCGAGCCATTGGAAGACAAGACCTCGGAAACCACCCGAATCACATAGGGGAATTTGTCCGCTGGCGGTAGGACTGGCTCTAGGGCACGCTCTGCCAGTGCTCCATGACCCACTTCACGGCGCCCGGGAGAACGCAGGGGTTTGACTTCCCCCACCGAGTAGGGGGGCATATTGTAGTGATGTAAATAGCGTTTTTCTTCGTCGGGGTGGAGGTCATCCAGTTCTTGGGCATCGGAAGGTGTCCCCAAAGTGGCAATCGACAGGACTTGGGTTAGACCACGGTTAAATAGGGCACTGCCATGCACCCTAGGTAAGACACCCACTTCGCAGGAGACGGGACGCACTTCGTCCAGTGCCCTGCCGTCAATGCGGATATTTTTCTCGATGATCTGCGCCCGCATCAATTGTTTTGTCAATTCTTTATAGTCTGCGGATACATCTTTTTCTACTGCCAAGAGCTTGATTGGATCCTCCTCGGGTAGGTCGGCGATCGTCTGCATTAACTCAGCTTTGATATTGTCCAGGGCAGTGTCCCGCACCGTGCGGTCCTTCTCACAACTGGCGATCACCTGCTCTACTTTTTCCTTACACTGGGCACTGATAAAGTTGAACAGGGTCTGGTCTTGGGGGGGCGGGGTCAAATCCGGGGGCGTGATCCCCAACTCTGCCATCAGTTGTTCCTGTGCCTTAACCAACTCCAGCACTGCTTCATAGCCAAACTCGATCGCCTCGATCATGTCCTGTTCGGGGAGTTGGTTGGCGCCTGCTTCCACCATGATGATCCCTTCCTTAGTGCCTGCCACTACCAAGTCCAGATCGCCCGATTCAATCTCGGCATAGGTGGGATTGAGAATAAATTCATCCCCAACTAGCCCTACCCTGACCCCCGCCATCGGCCCGTAGAAAGGCAAACCTGCCAACAGGGAAGCCACTGATGCTCCATTCACCCCTAAGATGTCAGGGGGAACGCGCTCATCCAATGCCATGGTCATGGCTGTAATCTGAATATCATCCCGCACCCAACTGGGAAACAAGGGACGCATGGGGCGATCGATTAGCCGACAGATCAGGATCGCTTTTTCCGGTGGTTTACCTTCTCGGCGCAAAAAGCCGCCTGGAATTCTGCCTGCCGCATATAGCCTTTCTTCGTAGTCCACCACTAGGGGCAGAAAATCTACCCCCTCCCGCGCTGGCCCCCGACTGGCCGTTACCAATACCGCCGATTCACCGCACTGCATCAATACTGCCCCGCCTGCTTGGGGAGCTAGATCGCCAAACCTGATCTTAATCTCGCGCCCATAAAAAGGAATAATCTTTTCCATAGTCCTATCGCTCTCTCGCCGTCATCATCTCAGGGATCGTACCCCAGTCAGTTTTCATCATAGCAAAAGAGACTTCCCGCCTAGGAAGCCTCCCTGCTCTGTCTGCCTACCTCAACTATTTGGCAACAAAAGTGGATTTGAACTCAGTAATCGCCGTGCGCAAAATCTCTTCCGCTTCCTTAGTGATCGTGCGTTCGGTCTGGATAATTTCCGCATAGCGGGGCCTGTTAGTAGCAAGATAATTGCGCAGACCCTTGTTGAACTCACCCACCTTGTCCACAGGAATGTCATCCACATAGCCATTCACCGCACAGAAGATAATCGCCACCTGATCCCAAACAGGCAGAGGAGAATACTGGGGTTGCTTGAGAATCTCCCGCAATCTCTGCCCCCGGGCCAATTGTGCCTGAGTAGCTTTATCCAAGTCTGAGGCAAACTGGGCAAAAGCCACCAAGTCATCATACTGGGCCAATTCCAGCTTAATTTTGCCCGCTACTTGTTTCATGGCTTTGATTTGCGCCGCCGATCCCACTCTAGATACGGAAATCCCGGGGTTGATCGCTGGACGCACCCCCGCATTGAACAGGTCAGAGGAGAGGAAAATCTGCCCGTCCGTAATAGAAATGACATTGGTGGGAATGTAGGCGGACACATCCCCCGCCTGGGTTTCAATGATCGGGAGTGCAGTCATAGAGCCCCCGCCAAGGGCGTCATTCAGCTTAGCCGCCCGCTCTAGTAGGCGAGAATGTAAATAAAACACATCCCCAGGGTAGGCTTCCCGACCAGGGGGACGGCGCAGTAACAGGGACATCTGTCGATAGGCTTGGGCGTGCTTGGACAGGTCATCATAAATTACCAGCGTCGCCTTGCCCTTATACATAAAATACTCAGCCATAGATGCCCCAGAGTAGGGAGCAAGATATTGCAGGGTGGCAGGATCGTTGGCATTGGCGGCAATCACGATCGTGTATTCCATTGCCCCCGTTTCCCTGAACACATTCACCACATTCGCCACACTCGAGGCTTTCTGCCCGATCGCCACATAGACACAGATACAGTTTTGCCCCTTCTGGTTGATGATCGTATCCACCGCGATCGCCGTTTTGCCAGTCTGCCGATCGCCGATAATCAACTCCCGCTGTCCCCTGCCAATGGGAATCATGGCATCAATAGCTGTGATCCCCGTTTGCAATGGCTCATAAACTGACCGTCTGGCAATGATCCCAGGTGCAGGAGACTCAATCAGACGGGCAGACTCTGCCTGAATTTCCCCTTTACCATCAATAGGACGCGCCAAGGCATCCACTACCCTGCCGATAAAGGCTTCACCCACAGGAATCTGGGCAATTTTACCAGTGGCTTTTACCGAGCTACCTTCGGCAATGCCCCGTCCATCCCCCATGAGCACCACCCCTACATTGTCTTCCTCTAGGTTGAGGGCAATGCCGACCGTACCATCCTCAAACTCCAGTAGCTCGCTCGCCATGCACTTTTCCAAGCCATAGACCCGGGCAATGCCATCCCCTACCTGTAAGACTGTGCCAACATTGCTAACCTGTAGCTCTTGGTTATACTCAGCAATTTGCTGTTTGATAATGCTGGTAATTTCATCTGGTCTGATACTTACCATAGTTTTATCCTCTCTACTACACACTTGCTAACAGCCGACTGGAAATGCGGCGCAATTGCCCCTTAATACTGGCATCGATGATTTGCGAACCAAGCTTGATGACCACTCCCCCAATTAAACTGGGATCGATGGCGATCTCTACCTCTACTGCCTGCGCACCCGTAATTTCCATCACCTTTTGTTTGAGGGCAGTAATTTGAGCCTCACTCAAGGGGGTAGCAGTCGTAACTTCAGCAAGGGCGATATTTTTCTGGGCGCGCACTAGGGCTTGAAATTCGGTGGCAATATCCCGCAGAAACATGATCCGCCCCTTATCAATCAGTAAACTAATGAAATTCCGCGTCAGAGGCTGGAGATCGGGAAATAGGGTCTGCCACACTTGTTTTTTGATCCGATCGGGCATGATCGGACTAGCCAATAACCGAGATAAATCGGTTGAGCCATTCACTGCCGCCAATATCCCTTGCATATCTTGGGCGATCCCATCCACTAGGTTTTGGTCTTGGGCTAACCCCATCAAAGCAGTAGCATAAGGTTCGGCGATCTGACGGTTAATTGTATCGGTTTTCATTTGCTTAGCAGGGCTAGACTACGATCGATGAGTTGATGCTGGACATCGGCACTCAAACCTTGATTGAGTCGGTCCTGCACCCCTTGGAGCGATTGCTCAATGACTTGGCGGCGCAGTTGTTTAATGACCCGCTCCTGTTCACTGGCAATCTCCTGATCGGCAGCAATGCGGAGTTTGTCAATTTCCTCTACCGCCTTAGCCAGAATCCCATTTTTGATAGCCTCGGCAGTCTGCTCAGCCCCTTGGATGATCCGCTCTGCCTCCTGCTGGGCTTGGGCAAGGTTAGCCTGTGCCTGCTCGAGTTCTGCTTGGGCAGACTGTTGGCGGGCTTCTGCTTCTTCAATGGCGGTTTCGATCCGTTCTAGACGCGCCGCTAGCAATTTCCCCAAGAAACTCCGCCCAAAATTGACCAAGATCACTATCAAGATCCCCAGGTTGATCAGATTCGTCTCAAGGATATTGGTGTTTAAGCTAAAGCCTTCCGCCCCTAATATCACTGTATTCATAGCTACACCCCTGCTAGATCGCCAAGCAGTTTACGCAGAATGTCACGGCTCAGGATTTCCACCTCAGCCCGCAGACTTTCCTGTGCCTGTGCCTTTTGTTGCTCGATCTCTGCCCGTGCCTGGGCCACCCTTGCCTGAGCCGTTGCCATAGCCTCAGCTATTTGCTGAGTCCTAATCTTGTTAGCTTCAGCTTGGGCCCGGGCAATGGTGTCTTGGGCAGTTTTACGGGCATTGACGATCGCCTCTTCATAGGACTTAGCCAGAGCCTGCGCCTTGTTAAGGCGTTCTTTGGCTTGGGCAATCTGCTCCCGAATATAGGCATTCCGCTCGTCGATTGCCCCCGTCAAAGGCTCAAAAAACAACTTACTCAAAACTGCCACCAAAATCAAAAACTGAAATGCCATAATCGGCAGGGTGGCATCAAAATTAAATAAACCACCCGACTCCGTAGCAGTCTCTGCCGCCACCAGAGTCAAGGTAGGTACTTCCAAAACCAACTCCCAACAGTCCATGATTATGCAGTGAAGGGATTAGCAAACAATAACACCAGCGCAACCACCAGACCATAGATGGTCAGAGCTTCCATAAACGCCAAGCTCAACAGGAGTGTACCCCGAATTTTGCCATCAGCTTCGGGCTGGCGGGCAATACCCTCCATGGCACTGCTAGCAGCATTGCCTTGACCAAGACCAGGGCCCAAAGACGCTAAACCCACAGCAAGACCTGCGGCAATTACAGAATAGGCGGCAACTTGTTCCATGTCGATTTCCCTTATTGCGAAGTTTGTAACAATGAAAAGCTTTCTTAATCACTATAAAACTAGGGTGTACCTTCTGGATCATTTTTTTGCCAATTAGGGGATCATTATTTTGTTCAGACTAACCCCGCCCCTGTTCGGTAAACCACACTCCATCCCTCTGCCTGTTTATCGCTAAATTAGCACTCAGAGCTAGAGAGTGCTAACGGCTCTTGCTGAATATCTCAAAATCCTAGATGAACTGGAGACTGCTATGGCAACCATGTCTTTGAATGTATCCACCGTGAAGCCCTTGGGCGATCGGGTGTTTATCAAGATCAGCGAACGGGAGGAAAAAACTGCAGGCGGTATTCTTTTGCCCGATACCGCCAAAGAGAAGCCCCAAGTGGGGGAAGTAGCCGCCGTTGGTCCTGGCAAGCTAGACGACAAGGGTGTGCGTCATCCTGTGGAAGTCAAAGTCGGGGACAAGGTGCTCTTTTCTAAGTATGCGGGCACTGACATCAAGCTCGGCGGCGAAGAATATGTCCTCTTGGCCGAAAAAGACATCCTAGCGATCGTAGCTTAAACACAAGGAGGAAGCACCGATGGCAAAACGGATTATCTACAACGAAGATGCCCGCCGTGCCCTAGAGCGGGGGATGGACATTTTGGCTGAATCTGTAGCCGTTACCCTTGGTCCGAAGGGGCGGAATGTGGTATTGGAAAAGAAATTCGGCGCGCCCCAAATCATCAATGATGGGGTAACCATTGCCAAAGAAATTGAACTAGAAGACCATGTAGAAAATACAGGGGTAGCCCTGATTCGCCAAGCTGCTTCCAAGACCAACGATGCCGCTGGCGATGGTACTACTACTGCCACCGTGCTCGCCCATGCGATGGTCAAGGAAGGTCTGCGCAATGTGGCCGCGGGGGCTAATGCCATTGCCCTCAAGCGCGGCATTGAAAAAGCCACCAATTTCCTAGTGGACAAAATTGCCGCCCATGCCCGTCCTGTGGAAGATTCCAAGGCGATCACCCAAGTGGGGACAATTTCCGCAGGCAATGATGAAGCGGTGGGCAAGATGATCGCCGATGCAATGGACAAGGTGGGCAAGGAAGGGGTAATTTCCCTTGAAGAAGGCAAATCCATGATTACTGAATTGGAAGTAACCGAGGGGATGCGCTTTGACAAGGGCTATATTTCTCCCTACTTTGTTACTGATGCGGAGCGCATGGAGGCCTCCATTGAAGAACCCTTCGTGCTGATAACTGACAAGAAAATTACCCTAGTCCAAGACCTAGTGCCGATTCTGGAGCAGGTTGCCCGTGCGGGTAAACCTTTGTTCATCATCGCTGAAGACATTGAAAAAGAAGCCCTCGCTACCCTAGTAGTGAACAAACTGCGAGGGGTCTTGAATGTCTGTGCGGTCAAAGCTCCCGGCTTCGGCGATCGCCGCAAAGCGATGTTGGAAGACATGGCAATTCTCACTGGTGCGCAAGTGATCAGTGAAGATGCTGGCTTCAAGCTGGACTCTGCCCGCCTCGACCAGTTGGGGAAAGCACGACGGATCACCGTTACCAAAGACACCACCACGATCGTGGCGGAAGGGAACGAAGCCGCCGTCAAAGCCCGTTGTGAACAAATCCGTCGCCAGATTGAAGAAACCGAATCTTCCTTTGACAAGGAAAAACTCCAAGAACGGTTGGCGAAGTTGGCGGGTGGCGTAGCTGTAATCAAGGTCGGTGCCGCTACCGAAACGGAGATGAAGGACAAAAAGCTCCGTTTAGAAGATGCGATCAACGCCACCAAAGCCGCTGTAGAAGAAGGGATCGTGCCTGGCGGTGGTACAACCTATGCCCATCTTGCGCCTGAACTGGAGACATGGGCCAAAGAACACCTCAAAGATGAGGAACTTACAGGTGCCCTGATTGTTGCCAAAGCCCTCCTAGCTCCGGTGCGTAGAATCGCTGACAATGCGGGTTACAACGGCGCGATCATTGCTGAACGGGTCAAAGAAAAAGACTTCACCGTGGGCTTCAATGCCATGACTGGCGAATATGAAGACATGTTTGCCGCTGGTATTGTTGATCCTGCCAAAGTAACCCGTTGTGCTCTGCAAAATGCCGCTTCCATTGCAGGCATGATTCTCACCACTGAATGTATTGTGGTCGACAAGCCTGAAGAAAAACCAGCCTCTCCCGCTGGCAGTGGCATGGGCGGCGGCGACTTTGACTACTAATAATTGAATTTTGAATTGAATTATTTTGAGGACTGCACTGGGCAGTCCTCTTTTTATTCTTTTTGCAGAACTTACGCTCCCAAAAACCTTTAATCTATAGAGGGTCTAGGGCGTAGCCATCTGGGCGCCCACCAAATAAGGTTTGGGAGGGAAACACTGCCCCCCATCCCCAACATTATTAACTTGAAATTCTAATATTTGGCTATGTCTTCAACTCTCGTCATTAAAATTGGTACTTCTAGTCTGACTAAGCCTCATACGGGTGAATTACATCTATCAGCCATCGCTAAATTAGTTGAGACAATCGTGCACTTGAAAAAACAAAATCATGCTATAATCTTAGTTTCTTCAGGTGCGGTGGGGGTAGGTTGCACCAGGTTGGGCATGACGGCACGCCCCCAACAGTTAGCTCTCAAACAAGCTATTGCTGCTGTTGGTCAGAGCAGATTAATGCGCATTTATGATGATCTATTTGCTAATTTTAATCAACCCGTAGCCCAAATTCTCCTCAACCGCCAAAACTTCATTAATCGCCAA
The DNA here is from genome assembly GCA_046295715.1 of Pseudanabaenaceae cyanobacterium. Taxonomy (GTDB): domain Bacteria; phylum Cyanobacteriota; class Cyanobacteriia; order Pseudanabaenales; family Pseudanabaenaceae; genus JBKBMU01. The sequence continues at coordinate 44,528 of JBKBMU010000001.1, read as the reverse complement.
CAGTATAACAATATCAAAGCTACTTTTCGCGAACTATTAAATCTGGGTGTAGTAGCGATCGTCAATGAAAATGATACTGTATCTACCGATGAGTTAAAATTTGGAGATAATGATACTTTATCTGCACTGGTGGCAAGTTCTTTACAGTCAGATTATTTATTTATCCTCACCGATGTAGAGTATCTCTACTCTGATGATCCCCGTCGCAATCCTTCTGCCCAGCCAATTAGTCAATTAACTTTTCAGGAATTACAGTTACTAGAACAGAAAATGAACCAACAGCAATTAGAGGCTAAAGGCGGTAGTCAGTGGGGTACGGGCGGTATGCTTACTAAACTAACTGCCGCTAAAATTGCCGCAGTGGCAGGTGTAAAAACTGTAATTCTAAAAGGTGAACAACCCGATCGCATCCTTGAGATTTTAGCAGGAAAACCCTGTGGTACACACTTTTTACCTGCTACACAAACCGTTACAGCACGCAAACATTGGATTGCTTATGCCATGGTCCCCTTAGGAAAAGTTTATTTAGATCGGGGCGCAGAAATAGCGATCGTGCAGCACGGCAAATCATTACTGCCTGCGGGGATCACTAAAGTTGATGGCAAGTTTGAGGCAGGGGATGTAATTAGCTTAGTGAATCAGGAAGGTAAAGAATTAGCTAGAGGAATTAGCAACTATGCCGACCATGAAGTAATTAAACTGTTGGGATGTCATTCTACAGAGATTCCAGAAAGACTGGGCTATATGGGTACAGAGACAATCGTCCACCGCGACGATTTGGTATTAGTTTAGGTAACAGGAAGAAAATAAAAACTAAACCCTAGTACTGCATATGTAGATAATAAAAGCAAACCCTCTAGCCAATTTGATCTGCCATCAGTGCTGATGGAATTAGCAATCAACACTGATACGGCCACCGCTAATAGCTCAAACAGATTGAAATTTAAATCCATTGGTTGCCCAATTAGCCACCCTAAAATTACGACTGTAGGTGCAACAAATAGGGCAATTTGCATACTTGATCCCACTGCCACTGACATTGACAACTCCATTTTATTTTTAATAGCCACAGTAACAGCAGTGGCGTGCTCAGCTGCATTGCCAATAATTGGTACTAGAATTACACCAATAAATAGTTCAGTTAAGCCCAATTGTTCAGTAGCTGATTCCAAAGTGCCAACTAATAGTTCTGACTCGATCGCCACTCCGACTGTAGCTAATAACAGGATGGTAATCCAGAGAGGGAGGTTTACCGGCTGTTCTGGCTCAGTTTCTTCTTGTGCCACTAGGTATAAATAGGCATGGGTTTTCATAGAAAAAAGCAGCGTAGAAATATATACAGCTATTAGTACGATGGCCACTGCTACTGATAACTTTTGGATGGTAACTTCGGAAATCAATCCCCCGCTGAAGTTCAGAGTTGTAGGTAATAAAATAGCAATTACTGCCAAGTTCATCACTGAAGCATTAACGCGTGCAATTCTCGGTTCAAATTCTTGTTCCTTATAACGCAATCCCCCCAAAAACATGGACAGCCCCATCACTAACAAGAGATTGCCAATGATTGAACCTGTTAAACTAGCCTTTACTACTTGTACTAGACCACTGCGCAAAGCGGCGATCGCAATGATTAACTCTGTCATATTGCCAAAGGTAGCATTCAGCAGTCCCCCCCAAGATTCGCCTAGCACCAAGGCTACTTCTTCAGTAGCTGTACTCAACCAGCCCGCCAGTGGTAAAATTGCTAAACCTGAAGTAATAAAAATCAATGGTTCTGACCAATGCCAAAAGTGCCCAGCGATCGAGATCGGAATAAATACGAGAAAACCATAAGAGAAAATTTTGCTCAACATAAAAATTGTGGTAACTAGGCAAAACTAACGAGCTACTATAGCAAATAACTTTAATTATCCTCAAAGTTAACAATGATTTCTGTTTCGGCTAAATTTGCTTATTTGCGCGAGCGTGCCCAGCCCGCCCTAATTCCCTTCTTGACCGCAGGCGATCCCAGCTTGGAACTAACTGCCAAAGCTCTGCTCACCCTCGATCGCTGTGGGGCAGATTTAATTGAATTGGGGATCCCCTACGCCGATCCCCTCGCCGATGGTCCCGTGATTCAATCAGCAAGTAGTCGGGCTTTGGCTAGAGGTGTGAAATTAAATCACATTTTAGAATTAGTACAGACAGTTAGCCCTCAATTACAAGCACCAATCATTCTCTTTTCCTATTACAATCCTATTCTCCAGAAAGGCATAAATTCTTTTTTAGATGCCATTTATACTGCAGGCGCAAGAGGCTTAATTGTGCCTGATTTACCTGTAGAAGAAGCGGATTTACTCCTCAAAACTGCTCAAAATATTGGTATAGAAGTAACCATGTTAGTTGCTCCAACGAGTTCCTTAGAGCGGATGCAAAAAATTGCAGCCGCGACACAAGGTTTTATTTATTTAGTAAGCACAACCGGGGTAACAGGTATGCGTCAAGCAGTGGGCAAACAAGTAAAAATTATGCTGGAAAATTTGCGCACTGTAACAGATAAACCGATCGGGGTAGGTTTTGGCATTTCTCAACCTGAACACGCTAAACAAGTAATCGACTGGGGAGCAGATGCGGCGATCGTAGGCAGTGCAATGGTCAAAAAATTAGCAGAATCTCAGGATGTTCAAGTTCTTGGTGAATTTTGTGCTACCCTAAAACGCGCAATCAACCGTGATTGATTATCTGAAAATAAATAGATGTAATAAAATGAATAGTAACTAGATTCAATAGGCATTTCACTAATAGCACTTTTTCTAGCAACACTATGTATTTAGTACTTTTCATTAGGTAACTTATGTGTCGCTTACTTATCCCTAGCCTAGGTATTTTTTCTGCCTACCTACTTTGGTCAATCAGTGTAAACGCAGAAGTAATTCCTCTAGAACCAGTTTCACCCAGTATGTGGTGGATTGTGGAGCGGTCGCCCCTAGGTTGGGTGCGTACATTTAGCGTTGACTATAATAACAAATCAGTAAAACTAGTGTTAGAAACTAGCCTGTGGAATCGGGCTGACTATTTGGAGAGATTTAGCTTAGTGCGTCGCTTGGGCTTAGAAGCTCAAAAGGTAGGCTATAGTCTAGTTCTGGTGGACGATCGGGATCGAGTTTTAGTTAAGTATCAGAGCGTTAATGGTAATTGGCAAATTACACCAGCAAACCTGGGCGCATTCCCCTTTCGAAGTGATACAGGGCGATAAAAGTTATGGCATTTTCTAGTTATTCCCTACAATTTACTTATGCTACAAGTATAGATTGTGCCCTAGTAGGTATTAGTAACAAATGTTGTGGTTATTCTTCTTGCCATCTAGGCCAATCCACAAACTGCAAACCCTACCTGAAAAGTCAGGAATTTACTATGTAACTGCGTTTGGTATTGTCTTTTATGTAGGCAAAGCTACTAACCTAAGGGCACGCTGGTGCAAGCATCATCGTTTAGCTCAATTCCAAAAACTAGCTCCTTTTGGTAGATTACATTATCGTTTAGTCCCTGCTAAGTTATTAAATAAAATAGAACAAACAGAAATTAAACGCTTGAAACCACTTTGGAACTATCAACCAATACCTAAATTTTGGGGCAGGTGGCTTCTATTTTTCAAAGTGTGGCTGAGGGTAATTTTTTATAGTACACTCTTAATTACGGCGATGTTTTTAATCTATGCTCTATGTTTCTCCTAGAGATCGCTTCCATGTGGCAATTACTGTTTTGTCTAAATACTTTGATGGCGATCTAATCACCAGAGCAATTAACAATTTAGTACACAGCCGCCCCTTACCTGATGAACCATACTTGCGCAGTATTTTGTACGGTTTATATCTCCATCAGTATTCTTATATTCCCAAGGCTGTGAGTGAACATAACTTTACAGAGCAAGAAATAGTATTGATGCAAACAGTTGCCCAGTTATGCCAATGTCAGCCATCTCAATTTAGTGCTAATCTATTTATAGATCGCTTGTGTACCGACTTACATAAATTAACAATTTATTCCCAGCTCACATATCTACAAATGTCTATAAATCTGGGTACCAGTTTCACCTGTGTCAAAGTAGCACTGACTGAACCAATTCTACTAGCCTTATTTTGTTTTTTATATGTTCCTAATAACTTAGAATCTCAACTGGCTCTATTGTCTAAATTGGACGCAGGGGCAGGAAACTTTTTTTTACAAATCCTTGCCGAATTATTAAGTAAGATTTTAGCGCCTTGTCCCGTTGAGCGCCACAATCTAGGCGATCGCCTTTGGTACTACTGGCGAGGGAATTTTGAATAAACCTACGCTTGAGTTAAACAATTTAAGGGTAGAATTTTAACAACCGTTAATCCTTACAAACATCACTAATTATTCACGGTTACAAAGAAAAGAGGGTAAAATGTCAGCGCGCAAAAAGGTACTGGTAGTGGATGACAGCAAAGTTGTGCGTAAACAAGTGCGGAGTTTTTTAGAGAATGACCTAGAGGTCTTGGAAGCAGGCAATGCTCAAGAAGCGATCGCTATAGCCAAGGAAGGCAAGCCCGATATGATTATTTTGGATTATCTGATTCCTGCGGGGCAGGGGATCAGGGTAATTCGGGCGATTCAGGACGATTGGGAGCTCAAATACACACCGATCGTAGTTATGTCTGGTTCCAGTGAGCAAGTCTTCAAAACTATCCCCGAGCCTTTAGAGGAAAAGGGTTTGGTCTTTCTGCACAAATCTCAACTCAATCAGCCAGAAAATCTGTTGGCGGCAATGCGAAAAGCAAGAGAAGTAATTAAACGTAAAGAGATAGAAGACAGCAGGGGTGCACCTAAACCTAATCACGATGAATTAGTAGTCAAGGTTCTACAATTGGAAGATAAGATTGCGCATCAACAGCGGCAGATTCAATTCTTACTCAGCCAGATTGAACAACAGAATTTTAATGCTCAACAGAAGAAGTATGAGCAAGAGATTGAGAAATTAAAGCAAGTGGTGATTCGGCAGCAACAACAAATCAATTTCTTGTTGAGTCATTTTAAGCCGCACAGTCCGTCCTAAAATTAGGAGCAGAAACTCCGTAATTTTCAGGCCTCTTGCATGATTTGCAAAAACTTTATTAAGAAGGGAACCTACAATCATTTGCTTGGGAAAACTTGCAAACTTTACTCCCCTCTCCTATCAAGGGAGAAAGGGAATTATTTGAAGATTCTATCAGCTATTCCAAAAGAGCAAGGGAAAATAGCCTGGTCTTATGTAGTTCGGCAGATTCTGTTTACCAATGTCTGAATCCACTCCAGAATAGAAGATACTTCCGTCTTGGTAGGAGCTTCGCAGTACATCCGTAACACTGGTTCTGTGCCGCTAAACCTCACCAGTAGCCACCCTTGATTAGCTAAACGAAACTTAAAACCATCGGGATTACTTACAGAAATTACAGGGATGTCTGCGATCGCTGAGGGTGGATTAGTTGCTAATTCTTGATAAACTTTTTCTACAGCCTGTGGACTGCTTAAGTGTTGATCTATACGATCGTAGCTAAAATAATAACCTACTTTGGCTTGTAGTTGTCTGTATAAATCTAGTAAATTGGTCTTAGTTACAGCGATTGTTTCTAGCAAGTACAAAGCAGATAATAAAGCATCGCGTTCAGGGATATGATCCCCGTAGCCAATACCACCTGATTCTTCCCCAGCAATTACAGTTTTAGTCTGTAACATCTGCTTAGCCAAATACTTAAAACCTACAGGAGTTTCATATACAGGTAAGTTATAAGTTTCCGCTACTTTTTGCATCAAATCTGAACCACTAATGGTTTTAATAAATGCCCCTTTTTTGTGATGATGTTCAACTAAATGCTGAGTAAGAATCGGTATTAAAAACTGAGAGCTGAGAAATGCTCCACTCCCATCGATACAGGCAATGCGATCGCTATCACCATCAAAGGCAAAACCTACAGCTAAAGGTGTATTACTACTGGCTACTGTAGTAATTAACTCTGATAGATTTTTAGCCAATGGTTCAGGAGCTTTACCACCAAATAAAGGATCAGTTTGACTATGTAGTTCATGGACAGATACGCCCAATAACTTAGCTAAACCACCTGCCGCAGAGCCATGCATAGCATCAGCATAGATTGTCAAAGTTTGAGATGCCACTAAAGATTGAATTAGTTTAATATCTACTTTATTTTGCAGTTCTTGCACATAATTTGCCCAAGGATTAAATTTAGTAACTGTCCCAGTTCTTGGTAGGGTGAAATTATCTCCTTGACTGAGTTTAGCTTCCACTAGATTAGTAATTTCTTTACCTACCGAACCACCAAATGATCCTTTAATTTTTAGACCAGAGTATTGATAAGGATTGTGGCTAGCAGTGATGACGATCGCCCCCAAAGTTTTGAGGGCAAATGCTGACCAACTGAAGGCAGGGGTAGGGGCAAAACTATCAGCCAATAACACATCAAAACCTACCTTTTGTAATTCTTCAGCTACTGCGCCCGCAAATTCTGCGGACAAAAACCTGCGATCGTAGCCAACCACAATTTGATAGGTTTCCCATTGTCGCTGGCTATAAAGTACCTCACCCACGATCGGAGCGATCCTGCGCACTCGCTCAAAAGTAAACCCATCTGCAATTATGCCCCGCCAGCCATCTGTCCCAAACTTGATTTCTGTTCCCATACCTTACAACTAGCTCCCATGGAATGATTATAGTCGGGTTGTACCGCCCTCAAATGCGTAGCAGGGGGATGTACAATTCCTTGATGTTTGTATGCGCCGCCAACCCAGACAGGGAATGGAACTCCTGTGCGCTGTTCTCATGAGAAGTTTGGGTTAGGTTGGGTCTACTCGCAACTGCACTGCAAAAGAGGTGAATTATATCTCTGGCAGAGTCTTGGCAGTGGTGGCAAGGCGAGTATCTAACCAAGTGCGAATTACTTTTTCCAAGTGCAGATTGTCTTGATTGACAGTCTGATACCAATTTTGCTTGAACCACTGGGCGATCGCATCCACAGGGGTAAACACTTCCCCCACTTGCCAATTCACATCTAGGGCAACGGGTGTGAGGTGATTCCCTGCCAAAATCTTTACCTGCACAGTATCCCCAAATTTCCTCTCTAATAAATCAGCCAGCTGGGGAATCTCATCAATTTCATCTTCTGTGAATTCAATTAACAAATTGTGAGGAGTATCATAGGACTTCCTAATTAACTGCAAAGTAGTTTGGGGTGAAGGCTCAAACTCTACCTCTTGCACTTCTGGTAGAGTGCCCATAAGATTTTCTAAAAATGGAATGGAACGATAGGCACTATAATTATTATACGCCATAAAGATATTGCCCGTTCTGTGCAGGTCAAACCAGCTATCCATCAGCAAATGAATCTTACAGCCCATGCTATGTCCTAAACCAAACTTAGGGAAGTAATCGAGAAATAGCTTAGATTCCACTTTGCAGAATGACTGATAGACCTCTAGAGCGATCTGGCGATGGTCAAAAGTATGGAGAAAAGGCGTAGCCACTACTACAAAACCTGCCTTGGCTAAAGCTTCCAATAATCGCTGATAGACAAGGTGAGGTGAAGTTCCTAAAAATGCTCCCCCCAGAAAATGGATTACTCCTCTAGCCCTAGGGGGCGTGAGTACCCAGTTCTGCTCAACTTCTAGCCATGTCATTGTTGTTACAATCTGTTATACCTAAACCTATTGTAGGTTAAGTTATTTTGTCCAGTAGTAACTCGGCATTCCTGCATGTTGTGCCAACACAAAAACAAATGGGGGCTGAAGCCCTTGCGCCTATCTCATGGGTAGCTTGTCTATACATCCCGTGCTGAAATCCCTGTAACCCCTAAATTGGCAGGCTCAAGACTCAATTAAATCGATGGGCACAAATACTTCTTGGGGTAACAGGATCAATTGGTTGTAAATGAGCTTACCTCTGCCGTCAATTTTATTCACCACTACTCCCAAGGGGCGGGGCAGACGGTGGGAATACATATCTAAATAATCACGATAGGATTGCTTAGCGATCCGCAACATATTGGGATCAAATTTGCCTCTATCGCTAGGCTCCGGTTTATCTCTGCGTGGCATCGGGGGATAAGACATGCGATCACCTCACACACATGACGGCAGGGCATTATAGCTGATGCCCCCAAACCCTAGAGAGCACAAAATGTCAGTATTCACACAGCTAAAACATGGAAAACAACAAAGCCCAGCAGGGGACTGGGCTAGTTGGTAACTATTTAGTTTTATGGACTCACCACTATTGAACATGGACATGCCAGTTGTGCTTGTTGACAGTTGCAATATCCAGACCGACTTCGCTAGCTACACGCCCTAGCATGTTGGCTTCTCTTTGACGGGTGGATTTGCGGTTTTGTACCACTGCCTTGCGGAATTGTTCTTGTAGTGCCATATGTTTATTTCTTTAACCCAGTAACTATACTTTAGCATGATGCTGTATCAAATGCTACTAAATTTAGCCCAAAATCAAGATTTCTACTTTTGTGTATATTATGTTTTTTAGAATAAAAGATAACTTTTTATTATTTCCCCGTGGGGCTTGGGAATTAACTCCCTGCCTCTCTCCCAGAAAAACTTGGCGGGGGCTGTGGTGCGGTGCTTCAGCCTAGTTCCTGTGGAAACCAGGGTGATCCCGTTGAGGGATTTAGGTTTGTCTAGCTGGCTAGGGCAGTGAGGGCTAGAAAACTCCCTGTATTCCAGAGACTGTGGAAGAGGATCGCCGCCCACAGGTTTTGCGATCGCCAGTACACATAGCCGAGGCAGCAGCCCAGTAATGACAGGGGCAGTAGGTCAGCTAGGTTCAGGTGCACGAGGGCAAAACTCACGCCACTGAGGCAGATCGCACCCCACAGCGGTAGGTAGCTACTCAGGGAGGGGAGCAGAAACCCTCGGAACAGCAATTCTTCACAGATGGGAGCGCAAATCCCCACAGTGAACCAGAGAATCCATTTAGCTGTGGGATCGGGACTGTCCACCAAAATCGGCAAGAGGGGATTGCCCCCGCCTTTGCCGCCCAGAATTATTTGGCTCAAGATGGAGAAACTCAATACGACGGGGATGGCAGTGATGTAGCCTCCGATCCCCCATGCGATCGCCCGCCAAGACCAAGGGCTAGACCAGAGCCACCGAGGGCGAAACCGCCAGATTATCCACAGTAGAGGCGGTAGCACTGATAAGAGGTAGGGGATCAGCACCCAGAGGGATTTGCCGAAATAGTCATTTTCTGAGGGGCGGGCTAAATGGAAAATTTTGATCAGCCAAGGCAGAAGCAGTTGGGAAATACTGAGAAAACTGATAAACCAGAAACTGATTGCGCCCCAAGCCTGCCAAGCTGTCCAATCCACTGACCATCTGGGTTGGGGTAGGGTAGTTGGTTTGCACCACAACCAGCGCATAGCCAGAATTAGCCAGCTCAACACCCCCACCAATCCCCCCACAATCGGGACAAAGTTTACCCACAATAATTTCATAAGGGCAGTCTGGGCAGACTGTTGCTGTTGCTGAGCTAGGGCTTGAAGGCGATCGTCCCGATATTGAACTCGGTAGAGTTGATGTAGGGCTTCTTGCAAGTACCAGCCGCTGAGGGTATCGCTGAGTTGCCGCTCAGCAGTTGGGAGAATCTGGGGTGGATTTGCCCATAGCCCTGATAAAATTTGCCCTACTAGCCAGATTTGGGAGTTGCGGAGTTGGATGCCTTGCCATGTAGCGATCGCATCCTGAGTTTTGCCCATTTTCGCCTGCAAAATGCCTAAATTTAGGCGTAATTTGTCCATATCTTGGGCTGGCAGTTGCGGTAAGATGCGTGTATAACTGTCTAGGGCTTGCTGATACAAATCTTCAGTTGGGAAGGGCAAGTATGACCACAGGGGAGCAGGGGCTGACTGGAGCAGTAAATCGGTTTGCAACAGGTCAAAGCGGGTTTGGGGTTGGGGATGGGAAGCACTCCCCCACAAAGATAAACTAATAATGGCGATCGCTAAGCTACAAGTAAGGACCGTGGTTAATTTCTGTATCCAAGCTTCACTAGCAGTAATTAAATTTTGCATTACCCTAAAATATAAATGGTAGTATCCATGTTAATCGAGAACCAGTGAGCGGGTTGGGGTACAATCAAGTTTGACTGAGAGTCTAGGGAAAATGCAGAATTTCTAGTAGTGTACAACCTTTGGGCAATTGGCAGATGTCGTTAGTTAGCAATGTACTAATTCCTATTATTAAATTGTGGTTGCGATCCCAAACTGAACAATTGGGATCAATTGGGATGGATATAGGCGGGAGTAGTTGGCAAATTTTGCAGGGTGAAATTCCCTATGCCAAAGTAGTTGTAGAATCAGTAATTTATCAGGGAATTCACATTAGCAAAGCCAGTCTGCAGGCTGAACAAATTAAACTAAATGTACCTGAGTTGATCAAAGGTAAACCCCTCCAATTGTTAGACCCAATCCAAGTCCAAATGTTTGCCTTTTTAGATCAGCAGGCGGTAAACTCTTCTCTGCAAAGCGATCTATACCGACAAACCATCAATAATTTACAAATTCCCCACTGCCAGCCCCGTAACGATCAAGAACTAACCTACTATTTAGAAATGTTGATCCAGAGTTTGGGTGAACAATTCCAACTCCAGGTATTGACTGTAGAAAAAGGGGCGGTTACCTGTCAAGGTATCTTCCCAATCCATGCCACCTGATCGGCTATAATTGACTGAAGTCTATATTATCCATAATTTTATCCAGTTATTATGTTAATACGCCTTTACAGGACCCGTGTCATAACTTTAGTTAGTGGCGATATATCATGAAAAACATAAGGCGATTGGTAATTGCCAGTGGCAATCAGGGTAAAGTGCGAGAATTTATGGAGTATTTTCGGGGTGAAGATTGGCACATCTTACCGAAACCGCCAACTGTTGAGGTAGCAGAAACAGGTACTACTTTTTTAGAAAATGCTTGCTTGAAGGCACAGCAAGTAGCGATCGCCACGGGGTTGTGGGCACTGGCTGATGACTCTGGTTTAGTAGTTGATGCCTTGGATGGCGCGCCTGGGATTTATTCTGCTCGCTATGGGCCTACGGATACATTGAGAATCCATAGAGTGCTACAAGAATTGCACGCCAAAGGTGAAAATGTATCCCGTTCGGCACGCTTTGTATGTGCGATCGCTGTGGCCAATCCGCAAGGACAAATTGTCAATCAAGCAGTGGGGGTTTGTGAAGGTATGATTATTGAGCAGCCGAGGGGCGATCATGGTTTTGGTTACGATCCAATTTTTTATGTGCCAGAATATCAATTAACCTTTGCCGAGATGAGTAGTGAATTGAAAAATCAAATTAGTCATCGGGCTAAAGCATTGGCTGAGTTGCGATCCCATTGGCAAATATGTACAAATGGTTAATTAACAGTGGTTTATGGCTAGGGGCAGGACTAATGATCTTGCCCTTAGTATCTGTCTTTTTAGTTTCGTTTGTAAATAGCGATCCCCAAGCCCATCTATTTACTAACTACTTGAAAGCTTGGATGCAGGCTAATTTTTTATTAGCTTTCTTCAACTCAGCTTTGGTAGCAAGTGTTGTAACAGGTTTGCAGATTTTTACATCTCTATTAGCAGGTTATGCCCTAGCCAGGCTAGATTTTTCTGGGAAAAGAATTATATTGCTAGCTATCTTAGCTACCTTAATTATTCCTGTCCAATTGTTAGTTGTGCCCATCTTTTTAATTTTAAGAGTAGGGCATTTAATCAATACCTATGGAGCGTTAATTATCCCATCAGCGGCGAATGCCTATGGCATTTTTTTACTCAGGCAGTATATCCAGACTATTCCCATTGAATTAGAACAAGCGGCAATTTTAGATGGGGCAAACCGCTGGCAAATTCTCAGCCAAATAATTTTCCCCCTGACCCGACCAGCGATCGTTACCTTGTTTTTATTCACTTTTATTGGTGAGTGGAACGACTTATTTAAGCCTTTGATTTTCACTACTCGCCCTGAGCTAATGACAGTGCAACTGACTTTAGCTAGTTTTCAGCAACTCTATACTGCCGATTGGTCATTGTTGATGGCGGCAGTAGTGATCGCCAGTTTACCTGTAGTGCTGTTGTTTTTCTTCGGACAAAAGCAATTGATTAGGGGGATCGCTACCACTGGCCTGAAAAACTAGGAATTGGTAAAAGCCATTGCTCCAAATTATTACTTGTGTCTAAATCTGGGAAATTATATTACAGCCATCTTAGCCATCTTATTTAAAGACTAGACACTTTTAGTTGCTCTAGGAGAGCATATCTTTGGTTTTATTAGGTGGGAAATGTCTTAGATTTGTAATTATAACTGGTTTTCTGTTATGATAAAAATAGTTTTTTGTACTGTATGCTAAAGCGATTATTCCTGTGGTTTTATCTGACCCTTGCCCCTGCGGTACTGGCACAGGTAGTCGTTTCCCCTGAAGAACAGGCAAATATCCGTGTGTATCAGCTTGCTAGTGCTGGGGTGGTTACGGTGCGATCGGCACAAAATGTGGGTAGTGGCACGATCGTGGCCCAGGACTTAGTTTTGACCAGTGGGCATGTGGTGGGGCGCAGTGGTGTAGTCAGTCTCACCCTCGCCGATGGCAGACCTGCAACGGGGCGAGTCATTGCTGTCAGTAATCAACCCGATCTGGCATTGATTCGCATGGAAAACCCGCCCCCCAATTTGACTGTCATTCCCTTTGCTCCCCCCACTAAACCACTCCAAGTGGGACAGCGTGCCTTTGCGATCGGCAGTCGCTTTGGGCTGACCACAGGCATTATCAGCCGACTCGATCCAGCCCAGCATCTGATCCAAACTACTGCCCCCCTACAGCCGGGGAGTTCAGGGGGGCCGCTCTTAAATAGTGACGGCGAACTGATTGGTATCAATACTGCAGTTGTGCAGGTAAATAGTCAAAATATAGGTGTGAATTTAGCAATAGCTAGTCCACAAATACAGCAGTTTCTAATAGATGTGCAAGCGGGTAAAATTAGTGTGCCTTCCTATAATTTCACTCTGGCAGTAAATGGTATACCCATCCGCACTAGGTTTACTGCCCAAGACCAAAGACTATCAGACGGCAGTTATTTTCAAGTCTATGAATTCAGTGGCCAGGCAGGTGAAGTGATTATTATTGATATGCAAAGTACCGAGATCGATCCCTACATGGTGCTATTTGATCCCGATGGCAACCAAATTGCCCAAGATGATGACAGCGGCGGGGGCAAAAATGCTCGCATCATCGTGCCCTTGCCCCTAACGGGTGTATATAATTTGTATGTAAATTCCTATGTGCCGCACCAACTTGGGGGTTTTACTCTCTCCCTACGGCGCATGCAAGACCAACTGAGTGAGAGGAGTCCCACTGCCAAGCCATAGCCTATGCGGAGAAGAGATATTTTGCAGTTCCTTGCAGGGTCAGCGATCGGCACTGGCTTGGTTGCTTGGGAGAGTTCAGCCCAACCTGCCGAACGATTGGATCAGTTGATTCAGAAATATCGCACGGCTGAGATGGAAATTCAGCTGGTGAATGGAGTAGGAGAGCCCATAGCTCATGTGCCTGTTGAAATAAAACATGTCCGTCATCTGTTCCAATTTGGTTGTGCTTATCATCAACACTTAGCAGTAAGAACAGATGAAACCGAGTACGATCGCCGTTTCCGTCGCTACTTCTTGCAGTTGTGTAATGCCGCTACTGTAACTTTCTATTGGGGGGGATATGAACCCCAACCGCAGCAATATCAGGCTCCAGCCCTTTTAGAGAAAATTCGCTGGTTGAAGGAGCGAAACTTCTATTTACGGGGGCATCCTCTGTTTTGGAATCATAACCCCGGCTGTCTGCCTAGCTGGCTGATCCCCAATGGCTACACTACAACTGAGCGATTGCTCCCTCTGTTGGATAGATGGTTAGCTCATTTGAGTGAGGTCATTTTCCCCCATTTACAAGATGTAGATGTCTTCAATGAATTGACTTGGTGGTACAGGCAAGACCATCCGCTCACGCCTGTATTTGCGGGCGATCAGAAAATTCCCCTAGCCACTCGCTATTTTCAAGAATTCCATCGCCTTAATCCCCAAGTTTTAGCTACTATCAATGACTATGTGCCTCATCCTGATTACCCCCAATTGATTCGTCAGCTCTTAGCCAATTCTGCTCCCATTCAGGCGATCGGACAACAGACCCATATGCACTTAGGAGACTGGTCGCCTGCAATGATTCAAGCTATTCTCGATCGCCTCAGTGAGTTCCAAAAGCCGATTATCTTTACAGAAGTGAGTGTCCTGTCTGCGGATCCGATTCCCAATATGAATTTCACTGGTAACTATCCGGATTGGCTCAGTACGCCTGCGGGTGAGCAGAGACAGATGGCATATTTAGTGAACTTCTATAAGACTCTCTTTGCCCATCCTCTAGTAACGGGTATTTATCAATGGAGTTTTAGCGATCGTTCTGCTTGGTTATCTGCCCCCACTGGGTTACTGAATCGAGAGCATGAACCCAAACCCGCCTACCATGCCCTCGATCGGCTAATTAACCAAGAGTGGCGCACCAGTGGTAGATTTACCAGTGATGCCCAAGGGAAAATCAGAATTCCCCATGCTTTCTTAGGGGTATATCAATTGCAGTATGGTCGGCAGAGCCTTGCTCTAGGTATTCACAGTAAGGAAGAACCTCTGCGCCGTAAAGTTACCCTGGTGCCATAGCCTGCACATAGCCTGTAATCAGCCAATCCTCCCCTAACATTGCCATTGCCGTATCCTTAAGCACGATCGCTTCTCCCATGAGGGTTTTACCGATACTGCCCAAGGGGCTAAAAGATAATTCCCCACCGATCAATTTCGGTGCGATCAAAGCATGGATTTTCTGGATGGCCCCCGCCTTAAATGCCTCTGCCGCCAGTCTGCCGCCGCACTCCCACAGTACGGTATTACAGCCCCGTTTTGCCAGTTCTGCCAGTACTGTCAAGGGATTGCAGGGAGAGAGTTCAGCTACCTCTACACCCATGTGCAGGAGGGCATTTGCCACCACAGGATTGGGGCAGGGCAGAGGTGTAAACACTAGAGTAGGGGCATCTTGCACTTGCCACAGTTTGCGATCGAGGGGTAGGTCTAGAGTTTGGGTCATGACTACCCGCAGTGGATTGTGGTCGCTCACCCCATGGGTAGTCAAAGCAGGATTATCCCTGCGCACAGTACTCCCACCTGTAATAATTGCCTCACAGGACGATCGCAAATCATAGACCCACTGGCGCGCCGCTGTACCCGTAATCCAAAAGCTATCGCCCGTATCTGTGGCAATTTTGCCGTCAAGGGTCATGGCATATTTGTAAATCCCAAAGGGTCGCTGATATTTGATCCGATGCACAAAACCTTCATTCAATCTCTGACATTCTGGTGCTAATACCCCGACTGTAACAGTGATGCCCGCCGATCGCAATCGGGCACAACCACTCCCAGAAACACGCGGATCGGGATCGATCATCCCCACCACCACACGGCTAATCCCTGCGGCAATGATCGCCTCTGTACAAGGGGGCGTACGCCCGTAGTGATTGCAGGGTTCTAAATTGACATACAAAGTTGCACCACGCACATCATGGTTTTGGGCTCGGGCAGATTCCAAGGCAAATACCTCAGCATGGGGCTGTCCTGCTTGGGGATGATAACCCTCACCCAACAACTCCCCCTCCTTTACGATCGCACAGCCAACAAGGGGATTAGGAGCAGTTCTGCCCCGTCCCCTTGCCGCCAACGCTAGACAGTGGGACATCCATTCAGCATCATTTGGGAGCATGGCAAAAGTCAATGGTGGTTATTGACATAGTAGCTCCCCTGCCTAAGTCTCAGCAAACTCACCCAAACTCCTATCTCTTTTCCCCTGTCTTTTGTAGGAGCGGGCCCCAAGAAGCCCATCAAGTTTTGACAGCGGTTCAAAATTTTCCTATAATGCAAAATGGGCCTCTAAGGCTAGTTATGGCCATTATTTCTGACTGGCAAACGGCAAACATCAACCCTGAACAGGGCGGGCAAATCGCTACCCCTAAACCGAAATCCTAGAAGCAGAAGTCTTAGCCGAGCTTGACTCCCAAGGTGGTAGATTGCAGGTGCACAGCACCAGAGACCTGCCTGGGAAAAAGAAAGCAAACTGGCTCAAACGCACCGTGATTACAAGAATAGTGATGGCGATCCCAGTGGCGATCGTAGCTGTAGCCTTTATTCGGCAAGGAGTAGCCCAGAATGCCCTTGTGCTTTTGATCCCCACCTATCTGGCCTTGGAAGAAAACTTCAAGAATGGCATAATCCCCCTAGAAGAAGCCCGCCAACTCATAGACAACCCGACTTCTGTCCAAGAGGGGGCACACCAAATTACAGGAAGCGAAAGAACGTATCAATAGCTCGACTGGGATACATACTACGCTTACTATCGCTGGTATTGGTATCAGGATGGTAGGTTCACACCTGCTGGTTTTCAACAAGCGAGACAAGAAATTGGTGAGTTAGAAGGGAAGGCTTTTCCAGAAACTAATGTCCTGCAAGCCCTGAATCAGACTCTTACTGGTATCGCCCAAGCTAAATCTAATTATTTGCAAACAACTAGCGACACCCAAAAACGCCTCGCTCTCCAAACTTGGCAGTTAGAAGTAGTTCCACAGACCACCCTAGCAGGTCGCCAAGCCCGACAAAGGATGGCAAGGGTGCGTCAGGAATTACAAACAATCTGCTCAAAAAAATTACAATTAGCAGAAGTCCAGCGGCGATTGCGGGCAGAAGAAAAAGGAGTAAAATTTTACGAGCAAGCCCAGAACAAAGTTAATGATTGATCGCCAATACTAAACCATGGATCCCCTACAAATGATTGCCAGTTTGCGTATTAGACAAGGTAGAAAGAGGCACTAATGTGTCTCTATACGCAGGCCAAGGAACTAAAAGGCTATGTGGAAGCAGGTACACCTCTAGAATCAACAGGACTTTAATAATCTGTTAATTTGGTCAAAAGCCAGCACTTGGAGAAAGGGAATTTATTAAACCTCTTGCCTAAATTGATTAACGCCAGTTCGGGTTAAGAAAAGTTCTGCCAACCCAGGGAACAATAGCTTGCGACCCTGCGACCTCAGCATAAGTTTTTTGCCTAACTTCTTATCCCCAACTCAAATTAATTGGGTATCCCAAGGGCATGTTCTGGGAGCGGGTGAGTGTCTAGAACCCTATAGGGACGATTTTCTCCTTTCCTTAACTTTTGGAAAAGAAAATTTGTTATCCTTAACACTAGCACAACTTGTACATCTATAGGCAGAGGTTATGGCGAACTGGTTTACTAGGCTATTTGGCGGTGGGGATGGTCAGTCCGATGCATACTTTTTGGATCAGGACAGTGCCAAGACCCTTGGCAATGTGGACTACATGCGCAAAAAATCTAAGATTGTCCGCACTTTTCGGGTAGCTGGGGACACTGACGCAGAAGTAGAGGTGGTGAAGGAGATTTCCTCCCTAGAAGAAAGAAAAGTGCCTGAGACTGAACAAGCCAAGCCGAAAGTGGTGTTTGAGCAAAACGGCGCTAATCTCCAGACCGACTTAACTCCTAGAAAAGAACCAGCTTCCACGGACATGGACTTTTTCCGCAAGCTGGCAAAGGAGGTCAAACGGCAGTAACTCAACGGCTGGTAACTGGACAATTTAGGCGATTGGTCGGCGTAGTTACAGGGGCAGGATCGGGGGGATAGAGGGCAACCACATGGGGCACGGGGCGAGGTTCGTAGCTCATCACTGACTGACCACGATAGGCGAGGGCGGTACTTGCCCCTGAGTCCAGCATCACTACTTCATACAGTCCCGCTTTCTCTAGAACTTTGCCCAAACCCACTGAGTCAATCATTTCCATGGTTACGCCGATCACAGGGCGACCACTGCGGTCAATACCCCAAAAGGCACGATCGCGGTGGGCATCATAGCCGTATAGCTTACCAAAACTCTCGGCAGGCTGAGCCTTACCATTTCTGACCAGCCAACCAGCGGCAACAAAGGCATCGGTTACATCAGGAAGTTCAGCCTGTAAGGCTTGCAGACTGTCGTGCTTTTTGGCATCAAAGGGCACGAATCTTACCCCTGTCGGGCTGATCAACACTAAGGGACGACCGTTGAGCAGAGGATTTTCCCCCCTTCTGCCGATAAGGAACTCCCCTTTCCGTTGAGAATTTTGGCTAATAATCGGACCAATCATCTCATTGCTGTCGAGGTGTTCTAGGGAATGGAAAGTGCCATCCACAGCGGCGATCGCAGGGGTATTTTGCATGATTTCAGCGACTTGGGCGCGGGTGTGGTGATGAATGGTTACAGGACGACCGCCATAGACCAAGACTAGGGGCAAATTATCCACAGTGATTTCTTTCTTCTCCACAGGTGTAGTGAAATCCACTGGTTTAGTGAAGTTGGGGGTATTTTCGGCAAATAAATTGAAGGCAGGATTGGGTGTGCCTGCATCAGCTAACGCCACTACCGATTCAAAGCGAGATTGTCCAAAGCGCATGATCGAGAGCAAATCTTCTGATTTATTGGCAACACTCTCTATTTCAGGATCGAGACTCATAGTTAGAGCCGCTGTGTAGCCAGCTTCCTGTACCAGTTCTCTAATGCGGGGGGTATTGTCCCCTTCAGGGTAAGTGAAGTATTTGACTTCTATCCCTAATTCCCTTTCCAGCACTGCCTTGGATTCAATTAGTTCTTGGCGGATTTCTGCCTCACTCAATCCCCCTGTAACAAAGTTTTTGTGATTGACCGAGTGGGAAGCGACAGTGATTAACCCGCTGGCAACCATTTCCCTCACTTGTGCCCAGTTGGCTTTGGGATTGGCATCCTGCACACCCACATAGCGGGTATGAATGGAGAGCACAGCAGGATAGTTGTATTTTTTCAAGAGCGGAAAAGCATATTCATACTGTCCCAAATAATTGTCATCAAAAGTGAGCAGGATCGGCTTGGGCGGTAAACTGGCACCTGTGCGTAGATGTAACACCAACTGATCCATCGTGATTGGGGTCAAGCCCTGCTCTTTGATGATGGCTAAATGCCGCTCAAATTCGGCTAGCGGTGTATCCCAAGGAATAGTAGGATTTGGTAGCACATTGTGGTACATAATCACAGGTACACTAGCCCGCCGCGCTCGGTCATGAATTTGTGGCAGAGGGGCAGGACTTAAACTCAAAATCAAGTCTGACTGCACCAAGCGATCGGCAGTTCGCCACAGGGGTAGCTGATGGTGCAACCAACTATTCACAGTGCGCAACTGCACCAAGGTAGTAGTGATACCATTGAGGGGGGTATCTTCACAGAGAGGAGGCACAACCACTTGACTGAAGTCAGCAGTGAGTTGGGGCACAGCCATAGAACGGGCTGGTGCTAATCTAAAACCAATCGCCGCACCCACACCCAGCAGACCTGCCCCCAAGGCCACAGCTACTAGCACGATCGATCGCATAGTTCCTCCTTGCCAAGCCAGCACATTACCTCATGTCAAGACTAAAGCGAGTAGAAGTTTAGCATGCTTTGGTATTGATCACCCCCCTTGGCGGAGACAGTTTTGGATTGTACCATCTGCATAAGGTTCTTGTAAGGATTTTTATTCATGGTTTCTCCATTTATGCCAAACTCACATTATTTGAGAGAGTCGCCAATGATCAAGAAGATGTGGGCAAAGACAACCTGACATTCTCCACTAAGTTTCAGGTACTGGTTTCAGGATGAGCACCCCCAAGGGCGGCAGACAAAGATCAATAGAGTAGGGTTGCCCATGATAGCCCCAGCCATCAGCCTGTTTACCACCGAGATTGCCCTGTCCACTGCCGCAATAGATAGTACTATCGCTATTGAGAATTTCTTGATAGAAAACATGCTCTGGTACACCGATGCGATAGCTGAAATGGGTTACAGGCGTGAAGTTACAAACCACTACTAAGTAACTCCCATCCTTTGCCCTGCGGATAAAAGAAACTACTGAGTTGTGGTTATCATTGCAATCGATCCATTGAAAACCTGACCAAGAATGATCGAGTTCATGGAGTGCAGGTTGAGTTTTCAAGAGGGTATTCAAATCGCGGATGAATCGCTGTAAACCCTGATGGACAGGGTATTGTAATAAATGCCATTCCAAATCGCCCCACACATTCCATTCACTCCATGTACCGAACTCCATCCCCATAAACAGAGTTTTCTTACCAGGGTGAGTGAACATATACCCGTAGAGACAGCGCAAATGGGCAAACTTCTGCCATTCATCCCCCGGCACTTTGCCCAGCATTGGACTCTTGCCATGCACTACTTCATCATGGGACAGAGCCAACATAAAATTCTCACTGAAGGCATACATGAGACTGAAAGTTACCATGTTTTGATGGAACTGGCGAAACCAAGGGTCCATAGAGAAATAGTCCAACATGTCATGCATCCAGCCCATATTCCATTTCAGATTGAAACCCAATCCCCCAGCATAAACAGGCCATGTAATCATTGGATAGGCAGTAGATTCTTCAGCAATGGAGAGAACCCCCGGAAACTTGGCAAATAAAACACTGTGCAAATGACGGAATAGTTCAATCGCTCCCAAGTTCTCCCGCCCGCCATACTCATTCGGGAGCCATTCACCCGCTGGGCGATTATAGTCTAAATAGAGCATGGAAGCTACCGCATCCACTCTAATGCCATCGATGTGATATTTATCAAACCAAAAGAGGGCATTGGCAATCAGAAAATTCCTCACTTCATTTCTGCGATAATTGAAAATTAATGTACCCCATTCCTTGTGTTCACCAATGCGGGGATCGGCGTGTTCGTAGAGGTGTGTACCATCAAAGTAGGCTAAACCATGTCCATCTTTGGGAAAATGGGCAGGCACCCAGTCAATGATTACACCAATGCCGTTTTCATGACATTTATCCACAAAATACATAAAATCCTGCGGTCTGCCGTAGCGAGAAGTTGCCGCATAGTAGCCCGTTACCTGATAACCCCAGGAGCCATCATAGGGATGTTCTGCCACTGGTAAGAGTTCCACATGAGTAAAACCTAAATCTTTCACATAGGGAATGAGTTTATCTGCCAGTTCTCGATAGGTGAGAAATCTGGCACCAGGCTTAAGATCGGCGGCACTCACAGGCGGATAATCACTGGGGGGATGGTCAAAACTGCCATGCATCCATGACCCCAAATGGACTTCATATACGGAAATGGGCTGAGCCAGAGGATCCCTATGACTGCGTTGTTCTAGCCAATGCTGGTCATGCCATTCATAGGTATCTAAATCAGCAACAATAGAAGCGGTTTTAGGGCGAATTTCCTGCTGGAAACCATAGGGATCGGATTTTTCGTAGATGTGCCCCCACTCATTTTTAACTTCGTACTTATAGAGGGTGCCCACCCCCAATTCAGGAATAAAAATTTCCCAGACCCCAGGATTGCATTTCTGCATTTGATGTCTGCGCCCGTCCCAGCGATTGAAATCCCCAATTACCGAGACATTTCTGGCATTGGGCGCCCACACCGCAAAAAATACCCCCTTGACACCTCTGAATTCCGTGGGATGTGCCCCTAATTTTTCATAAATCTGGTAGTGATTGCCCTCGGCAAACAGATGGCGATCGAAATCCGTAAGCAGGGACTCCCGAAAATCGTAGGGATCATAAAAAAAGTGCCCGTCCTGACTTAGTTTATAGACTTGGGGACGAGTAGGAATCAATACTTCCCAAAATTGGGGATGATGCACATTGTAAAGAGAATAAACTTTGCCCGTGCTAAGGTCAGTCAATTGCACTTGGGTATCCGTATGGCTATCAGGCAGATATGCCCGCACTACCCAGCCATCTTTGTAACTATGACAGCCCAAAATAGTGTGGGGTCGTTGATGCAGGTTGTGGACAATACTGTGAACAATGTCTGCTGATACCGTTGGATTCATGCCGATAACACCTGAGCAAATTTACTTAATTTAACAGGATAACCTAGCTGAGCACAATCGGCAAAGGGATGTTAAGATGAACAGGGAGTTATCTGGGAGCTATGTCCGAGCAACAACCCTGTTTGGTGGCGATCGATCCTGTGCTGTACGCTGAATTGATGGAAGTTACCAATGACCCGCATCAAGCTGTCAATATCGCTGTGCGCCAATGGCTGCAAAGACGGGCGATCGTAGAAGCTGACAAATCCCGCCCCCTGCCCCCCAACCCCGTCGTGCCACCCCGCGGGGAATGGAATGACTAGTAGCTACTAGTGATCTAGATCACACGATTTCTTCACAGATGCTCACTATAATCCTCAGCCAAAAGGGGGATATTCCCCCAATCGTTGAGGAAATGTCTATGGTGATCATCTCCCAAGCCCAAGTACAGCCCACGAAACTCCAAACTCCTTGGGGCGTAGAACTGGCAGTCAGCTTTATGAATCAACATTTTGTTCCTACCCAAATTTTTCACAAACAGGAAGAGGCAGTTCTAGCCTGTCGGCGGGATTTGGATGCGGGATTGTTCTCCATCTTAGTACAGGGGGATCGGGAACTAGTACTCTATTGTCCATTGCCCCCTGAAATTGCTACACTGGCAGCATGAACTATTGGTTGTTGAAAACTGAACCCAGTACCTATGCCTATGCTGATTTGGTGAAGGCAGGGCAGGCGGTGTGGGATGGAGTGAGCAATGCCCTTGCCCTTAAGCATATCCGCACTATGCAGATCAGGGATCAAGCCCTCATCTATCACACGGGTTCGGAACGGCAAGCGGTAGGCATAGCTGAGGTGGTCTCTGGGCCCTATCCTGATCCCCATAATCCCAAGCTAACAGTAATAGAGGTGCAAGCTCTGCGTCCCCTCGATCGCCCCGTTGCCCTTGCCCAGTTGAAAAGCGAGCCAATTTTCAGTGAGTGTGCTCTCTTGAAAATGCCCCGCTTGTCAGTGGTGCCTTTGACTGGTGCCCAATGGCAAAAAATTCTCCTGCTGGCGAGTGGCTAATTTTTGCTGTACGGCCCTCAGGTACTGGCGATCGCTGACAGGGGGGTGGGGCATCAGTGCGTCTAAGTTGGGCAAGTCGGGTAGATCGGCACAAGGACAGGGCAAAACTACACCATAATTATAAGTAGGACTGGAAATCAGCCCATGACAACGGGGACAGTAGTCTATTTGCCAGGCAGGAGTGGCCAGTTCAGCGATCGAGGGCAGAGTATTTTCTAGGTAGGCTTGTTCTGGGTTGGTCATCACCTCTGCCCACAGGCTCTCAAACTCAGGGGTATAGCTCTGCACGGCTCTGACTTTACTCAAGCGGAGCAAGCGCTCCCCTAGTTGAATACCCCTACCTAACTCTAGCCATT
This sequence comes from Pseudanabaenaceae cyanobacterium, assembly GCA_046295715.1. Lineage (GTDB taxonomy): Bacteria > Cyanobacteriota > Cyanobacteriia > Pseudanabaenales > Pseudanabaenaceae > JBKBMU01. The sequence continues at coordinate 21,157 of JBKBMU010000001.1, read as the reverse complement.
GCGCCACATAATGTTTTACTGCCTCGATCTCAGCCATAAACCCACCTCTTGCCCTTGCTAAAAGCTAGTATAATGCTTCTGTCTCTTGGCAAATCTGTATAAATCCTAATGATTCCCACCGTGCAAATCCGCCACCTCAACCACTACTACGGTGAGGGTGAACTGCGTAAACAGGTGTTATTTGACATCAATCTCGATCTCTATGCGGGCGAGATTGCCATTCTCACAGGCCCTTCAGGTTCAGGCAAAACTACTTTATTAACTCTGATTGGCGGCTTGCGGACAGTGCAAGAGGGGAGCTTGAAAGTTTTGGGAAGAGAATTGCATGGGTTGTCTGCCCCCGAACTAATCCAGGTACGGCGGAACATTGGCTTCATTTTCCAAGCCCATAATCTTTTCCATTCCCTCACCGCCCGCCAAAATGTGCTGTTAGCTACTGACCTCTTCCCCAGTCCCCAAGATAACGAAAAAGCCGCCGACATCCTCACCAAGTTGGGCTTGGGGCATCGCATTGATTACAAACCCCATGCCCTCTCTGGTGGACAAAAACAGAGGGTAGCGATCGCTCGTGCCCTGGTGAACCATCCCAAATTGATTCTGGCTGATGAACCCACCGCCGCCCTGGACAAAAAATCAGGGCGGGATGTGGTAACTCTCATGCAACAACTCACCAAAGAAGAAAATATCACCATCCTCATGGTTACCCACGACAGTCGGATTCTGGATGTGGCCGATCGCATCATTAACCTCGTAGATGGTAATCTGGAATCGGATCAAAGGATGTCTGAGATCACCACTAGTCAAGCTGTCTTTATGCTTTAGGTATGGACTGGCAGGTCAGAGGTATTCGCGGCGCCATCACCGTTCCCCACAACACCCCCGAGGCGATCCAGACCGCAACCCTTGAACTGGTAGAGGCAGTCTGTACAGCTAACCACCTTCAGCCTGAACTGATTATCTGCGCCATTTTTTCCGTTACCCCTGACCTAGATGCCATGTTTCCCGCTCAAGCCGCCCGCAGTTACCCCGGTTGGCAGTATGTGCCCCTGCTAGATGTTCAACAAATGCAAGTGGCAGGTGGACTAGAGAAATGTATCCGTTTACTAGTTCAAGTTAATAGCTGTAAATCCCAGCGGGAAATCAACCATGTCTATTTACGGGGAGCAAGCCACCTGCGTCCGGATTTGTTGATCCCAGAATCCTAGATACTCTTAAACTAGTTCGGTCTAAGAAACCTTTGCAAGCTACCCTCACCCCCAGTAGCTTGTGCCCCTGCGAACCCCTCTAGCCAGCATAAGTTTTTTGTCTAACTTCTTATCCCGAACTCAGGTTACTTAGTGAATGGGCTGGTGTAGAAAGAAGTCTAGGGAGTTGCCCTAGGGACTGTCTCAACAGTATTGGGTGGCACTGTGAACCTCAGGGTAAGCCCTAACTGGCAATTCTCTTAGAATTCACTTTGATCGGATGGGCGCAGTTTGGAAGGCAGGGATTTGAGGTGATTGAGGAATTGGAGTAGTTCTTGAGGGGTCAATTCTTGGCGACTGCGCTTGTTGAATTTGGTTAGGGTGTATCTGCGCCCGTCTTCTTTGTCCCAACCTACCCGCTCCATTTCGGCGCTGATTTGGGCAATACAGTCGGATAGATCAAGGGGTGGGGACGAGCTATGCTCTGGTTTGAGGGGGGGTCTAACTGAAACTCGGTTTTTTGTTCTTTGGGGGCAGGGGAGAGGGCAGGGAGTTGGGTATAGTCGCCATCGAGGGTGGCAGATAAGCGATAGCTGTCGCCAAGGCCTGCGATCGTCAGGGCGCGTTTGACTGCCCGATCCTCGGCGGTTTCAGGATCGCTGTCCACCCCGATCGCAGTAGCAAGGGTGATGCCCTCATGGCTGACCACAGCCCGACAGGTGTGCATACCGTCAATTTTGGGCAGCATTTCCGTCTGGATACTGCCACGGGGATAGCGAGCGCGAAACTCGGCAAACATAGTCAGCTAGGAGCTTTGACCGAATAAAGATTGGACGGCGGCTACATATTGACGATCTCTAGCAGTGCCCAAGTCGGACCGGGTCAGGGGTTGATCCAAGGTCACTTCTAGATCGGGAATGATGCCCCTGCGGTTGATGTCATGGTGTTGGGGGGTTTCGTAGCGGGCAATGGTTACTGCTAGTCCTGCTCCATCTGGCAGTTCATAGAGGGATTGAATCAGGGCTTTGCCAAAGGAACGGGTCCCCACCAACTTGGCACGGTGATTTTCTTGTAACGCCCCTGCCAATACTTCACTGGCACTGGCTGTCCCCCCATCGATCAAGACGGCTAGAGGATCGCTGGTCAAGGCAGAATGGTTGGCGGTAAAGGTTTCAGAGATGCCATGGCGATCTACTGTAAACACAATCACCCCTTCATCGAGCCATTCCCGTGCGATCTCTAGGCTGGCATCAAACAGACCCCCAGGGTTACTGCGCAAATCCAAGACATAGGCCTCTGCCCCTTGGGCTTCCAGCTGGTGAATGGCTGTGGCCATGGCTGTAGCGGCGTTGCCGTTGAACTGATTCAGTCGGATATAGGCAACTTTGTGCCTCCCTTCTAGGTTGAGTTTGCTGATCACAGGACTGACTGCAATCCGATCCCGCTGGAGTTGCACCTTGAAGGTGGTCAATTCTGGACTGGTGTTGCCTGTAGCACTGAGTTCATGGGCATCTTGGTAGGCGCGATCGCTGGGACGGACAGGGCTGATTTCCCCCTTGTGGAGTGGTCTGCCCACCAATAAAGTAACAATAGAGCCGATCGCCCCCCGCATCCGAGCGGCACATTCATCGAGGGTCATGCCAGCGGTCGGCACATCATCGATAGCCAGAATCCGATCCAGTGCCCGAATCCCCGCCCGATCCGCAGGGGAATTTTCAATGGGCGCAATCACAACGATCCCTTTGTTGTCAGTATCTACAGCAATTTGCAGACCTACGCCTGTAATTTCTCCTTCTGTGGAAGTTTTGAGGCTGAGAAATTGATCTGGCTCTAGTAAGCGGGTAAAAGGATCGTTGAGGACAGCCAGCATCTCCCTAATCGCTTGGTAGGTGTCTGCCCTATTCTCTAAGTGCCTCTGCCCGAACTCCTTGCGTACCTTGTACCAGTTTTGATGGTTGAAGGAGCGGTCATAAAAGTTGCGGTTTACCAGCTGCCAGACACTATTCAAGTAGGCTTGCTCTTGCAGGTAATCGGTGACTGCCCATGCAGGCAACGGACTCCACCCCACTAGCAGTAGGGTAACTAAAACTAAATAAGCGAAGAGGCGAATAGATGTCTTTACCATAAGTCAAATAAATACAGTATAAACATCAATCCTGCTCATGTACCCAGACTACCCAACCCTTGGGGGTTTGGGTCACCAAATAACTCGCCCGCAGACGACTGGTGATTTTTTCCACGGCTGCCCAATCGTTGAGGGTGCGGAAGAGGCTATAGATGTGATTGCGATAGGAGATCGCCGGAAAAGGCTTATCGTCTCCTTTTACATTAATATGTAACCGCTTGACCGTCTTGATGTCCACTACCCGATCGCTGAGGTTATGACCTAGACCATCGGCATTCACCCCGGTTACCGCTTTGACCGTCAATTCGCCGCAGAGTTCGGCAAATTGTGCCTTCTGGTTGGGGGTGAGACTGCCTAGAAATTGCTCCCAACTGGGGCGGCGGTTGGGGGGTAGAGCTTGGAGGAAGTTGGTTAGCTGAGGATATTCCATCTATTTGTTGGCACAGGCAAATAGCGCAGTGAGTTGATCCTTTTCTAAGCCTGGGCTGAGGCTCTCAGCCACTCGGCTAGCGGTGTCCGTTTCTCCTATCTGCCAGTATAGCCCTGCAATATCACTTACTGCCCGATCGCGGTTGTTGAGGGGTTTATTTTTGTCAGTCTCCCCCACTACCGCCAGGCTCTGATCGAGGTACTGCTTGGCTTCACTCTGTTCGTTCCTATCGGCGGCTTGGCTGGCAAGGGCATTGAGGGCATAGATTTTTTCGGCAGGATTGGTGAGTTTAGCCACTACCGCCGCACTGGCAGACACTGCCTCCTTGGCTGACTTTTGATCCCCTAGCAGGCGGTAACCCTCGGCAATTTCCGACAGTACTGCCGCTTTATCCAGGCTGTCGGGCAGGGCAGTAATTTTGGCTAGGCTGTCAGCAATCGTCGTTTTGGCTTGTTCGAGTTGGTTGTCCTTGCGGTAGCGGGTCGAAAGATTCAACAAGCCGATCCCCTTTTCTAGGCTTTGATCGGGGATGTTGGACAGGACAGCTTTTGCCTGTTCGGGTTGATCCGTTGCCAAGTAGCGTTCAGTTATAAAGGCAAAGGCACGGGCGGAAAAATCCCCCTTGTACTCATCGGGGATTTCCCCTTCCAACTGCTGGAAAGCAGATTGTAAATACTTGATCGCTTGGGCGTGGTCCTTCAATTCTGCATAAGTCCCTGCGATCTCAATCAGGGCACGGGCACGGGCATTGGGGTCTAGGGACATGCCTGCATAGTTCTGTGCCTGCTCTAGGGCACTGTTGGCACTGGCAGGATCCCCGATACTAATGAAGGCACTGGCGATCGCCGCATAGGCCCGGGACTTGGCATAGACATCCCTAATGTCCTTGGTGGGCACAAATGCTTGTTGCAAGAGCCGACTGGCTTTGTCCTTGTCCCCATAATCAGCATAGGCACGGGCAATTTTCACGGCAGCAAACGCCCGATCGGTCTGATTGGTAAAGCCTTTGACTAGGGTGTATGCCTTGTTGAGAGTAGCTTCCGCCTGTTGTTTTTGCCCTGCCTTGGTGTAGCGATCGGCGATCTCCACCATCAAATATGCCTTTTGGGAGTTGTCCTCACTATCTTTGAGTAGCTCTAGGGCTTGGTTGAGCAACTCTACGGCGCGATCGTTATCCTTAGCCTCAATGTACTTGCTGGCAATCTCACTCAGGGCAAAAACTCTGCCATTGCCTTGGGCAAACTTGTTACTCACTTCTTCATAGCAGGTAAGCGGAATACCTTGATACTTGGGCGGTACAGGTACTTCTGCCCCCAGCCCAGGCATGACCATCCACCCCAACCACAGCCAAACAGCCAGCCACAATGCAGTCATGGTATCCCCCAAATTTTGTTACAGAATGATTGTACCCAACAGTTAGCGCATGGTAACAAATTCTTCGGCAGAAGTGGGGTGAATACCGATTGTCCGGTCCAGATCAGCCTTAGTGCCCCCCATATTCACCACCACTGCCATCCCCTGAATAATTTCGGCACTGTCCTTGCCCACCATGTGCATCCCCACAATTTGTTCCCGATCGCCCACTGTAATCAGCTTCATCAGGGTTTTTGCCTCTGCCCCTGTCAAACTGTAATACATAGGACGAAAACTGGCTTTATAAACCTTCACCGCCTCCTGACCATACATTTGCACCGCTTCTGCTTCAGTCATGCCCACTGTGCCAACTTCAGGCTGGGCAAACACCGCTGAGGGAATATAGCGATGCTCAATATAGCGGGGCTTGTGCCCAAATACCGTATCGGCAAAGGCCCGTCCCTCTGCGATCGCCACTGGGGTTAAATTGACCCGATTTGTACAGTCCCCCACTGCATAGATATGGGGCTGACTAGTGCAACTGTCAGGGCTGACTGCAATTGCCCCATCCTTCACCTCTATCCCTGCTCTATCTAGGTTGAGGGGACCTAGATTGGGCCTGCGTCCCGTTGCCGCTAACACCACATCAAACAATAGACTGTAGCTTGCCCCCGCCTTATCCTGAAACTCTACCTTGATCCCCTCTGGGGTTTTGGTCAAATGCAAGCTGGTGTCATCTATCCCCGTATAAAACTTGATCCCCTGTCTAGTCATCTGGTCTTGCAAGTGAGTGCGCACATCCTCATCAAACCCCCGCAAAATCAAGCGATCGCGGATAATCTGGGTAACCTCTGCCCCCAGCCCATGCATAATCCCAGCAAACTCCACCGCAATATAGCCCCCACCAATCACCCCAAATTTTTGGGGGAATTCAGGCAGATGGAACATCTCCCGGGAGGTTACTGCATATTCCATGCCAGGGCGGTCAATTTTATAGGCCTCACCCCCGACCGCAATCAAAATTTTGGCACCCGTGATCTGGCGATCCCCCACCTGCACCGTGTGCGGATCGACAAAACTGCCCATACCGCCGATCAACTCCACACCCGCCTTTTCCAGTAAACCAATGTGTACCTTACTCAGGCGCAGCACCTCATTTTGTACTGCGGTGCGCAACTTCTGCCAGTCAAAACTAGGCTTGACCTCTGCCCAACCATAACTCACCGCATCGGCGTAGTAATGGGCAAACTGGGAAGCATAGACCAGCAATTTTTTGGGCACACAACCCCGAATTACACAGGTGCCACCCACCAAATCCCCCTCTAGGATCGCCACCCTTGCGCCATAGCTCGCCGCCCGTTTGGAAGCCGCCAACCCCCCAGAGCCAGCGCCAATCACAATCAGGTCATAATCAAACTGCATAGAAATACCGCTAAATACCACCTTTTAGCTTACCGCTTCTAGGGGCTTAGAATGCGCCCACTCAGGGATAGTCATCGGTTCAGCAATCTCAATCTCCTTGCAGGGAATAGTGTCAGACAGAATCGAGCTAGCGATCGTGCCCGTATGGATTTCCAACAGGGCATCAGGCAAAGTCTCAAACACCAACCGCTGCCCTGGGAACACCACCCGCTCAAAATACCAGTTATCTATATTCGTGATACGGGCGATCTGGACCTTGCCAGTAGCATTGATATAACAACATAAGATACGCGTAGCGTCTGGGTACTCAGCAGGTAATTGATCAAAAGCAGGCATAGTAAATCCTTTCTTTGTTATATTGTTTGTAGTATCGGGGATCAGTACAACCCGGGTTAACTATCCCTAGATAGACAGGATAGGCTAACTGTAAGCAAATGATTGTAAACTCAACTACCATCTCCCCAGTTTTGCGGGTTTTAACATTTCTTTAGATTTACTGGGAGCGATATAAGGTGGTAGGAGTGGCACTATATCCAGTACATATTCGAGCAAATCTAAGACTGGTTCGCTGCCATCGGGCATGACCAGCCATAGGGAAATCACTGCTAGGATTTTCCAGTCCATGCACACAGTTAATGTCACTTAAGAAATATTACAAAATCCTGGCTTATACTTGGGGATGAGTATAAAAATTTCGAGGGCAATCAGGGTTACCTATACCCACGCCTAGGATTAAACTTCTTGTAGCTAGAAACTTGAAAATTTAAGCGTTTATACAACCTTCTCCAAGCAAACTACATAGAATTTTTTTCTAATACAATCTGAGTTCGGGATAAGCTGAATGATCTTGCCAACTAAAAAGCCTTCTACACAGAGCAAGACTTACAGAACCTTGCTTACCCCGAACTAGCGTTAGTACCAGGACTTAGGAGCGTAGCAGGTTTCAGCCATGGCAGGTGCAACCGCCCCCGCTTGGGTTTTCTGGGAGAGGGAATTATCCAAGAGTTCTATCAGCTATGCCAAGGCCCTAAAATCTTTGAGTATTTAGACCTCCTGCTTACCAACTCTTGATTGAAAAAGGTCCCTAGAGAGGGCTGGGGGTACTTAGGAATTAATGGGGGGAGAGCCATATTAGGGGAGAGGGACTCTAGGGGCAAGGCATGAGTGGTTTATCCTGCAACAAGGTTATTGTCAGAAATTTTGGAGTATGTTAACCAGAGTTTGGGATGAAAAGTTAGGCAAAAAACTTGGTGCCTAAGCTACTCTCTTGGGGGTGAGGGTGGCCTTAACCCGAACTGGCGTTATACTAGTTTGTTATATTGACGATTTTTGCCATTAGGGCATCAGCTTGAAAAGCATAAATCCCGCCAAATAAATTGTAGTGGTTGAGGATATGATAAAGGTTGTATAAGGAACGCCGCATGGGGTAACCTGCATCAAGGGGAAAGTGATCATTATAGCTCTGATAAAATGCCTGTGGTAATCTACCAAATAGTTCAGTCATGGCAATATCTACTTCGCGATCGCCGTAGTATAGAGCGGGGTCAAAAATTACAGGTTGTCCCTCACAAAAAGATAGATTACCTGACCATAGATCGCCATGCACTAGGGAAGGCAGTGGTTGATAATTTTGGAAAAAGTAGGGAATGACTGCCAATAATTTCTGCGTGGAAATGCGTGGATAATACCCTTTCCTTCTTGCCATTTCCAACTGGGGTTTAAGGCGGTGTTCTATCCAGAAGGTCTGCCAATCTTTTTCCCATGTGTTGATCTGGGGTGTGACACCGATCGTGTTGTGCATGTGCCAACCAAAACCATAACGGCTAGTTACCCGATGCAGTTGGGCTAATTGTTTCCCTAATAACTGCCAGTCTTGATCCCGACGGGAATTTTTGAGTTCCAACCATTCCAATACTAAAAAAGTATGTTGAGCACTTGCTCCCAAACAGATGGGTGTGGGCACAGCGATAGTGTTAGTGTTTCTTAGTTCATGCAGAGCCAGATATTCTGCCCGCATCATTTCTAAGCGATCGGCGGTGTTAATTTTGACAAAAAATCGGTAGCGATTATTGGTCAAACAATAGGTTTGATTGATACAGCCACCCCCTACAGGCTGATAGGTATAGTCCAGAAATTGTTCACCGATGGCTTCAGTGATGTTGATAGCAATTTGTGCCCACAAGCTACTAGCGACTGCCAAAACCCTACACCCAACTACTTAACTATGTAGTCTAACCTAAAGTAGAAAGTAGATGGGATCCTAGGGGAATGCCCCTATTGTTAAGTAGAATAAAGTAGAATTACCAACCTTAGCCTCACACTGCCATGCCTAGCACCGATCAATTGGGTGTTTTGCTGTTGAATCTGGGCGGACCAGAAAAGTTAGAGGATGTCTATGTCTTTCTCTACAACTTGTTTTCTGACCCCGATTTGATTCGCTTGCCATTGCCCTTTTTGCAAAAACCGCTTGCCGCTTTGATTGCCGCCAGTCGGGTGCCCACTTCCCAAGAAAACTATGCCATGATTGGGGGTGGTTCTCCCCTGCGGCGGATCACTGAGGAACAAGCACAACACCTGCAAGCAGAACTGGCAAGACGGGGCATCACTGTAAAGGTCTATGTCGGCATGCGCTACTGGCATCCATACACAGAAGAGGCAGTGGCACAGATCCAGGCAGATGGCATCACTCAATTGGCGGTTATTCCTCTCTATCCCCAATACTCTATTAGTACCAGTGGGTCTAGCCTGAAATTAGTAGATAAAATCTGGCAGAGCCAACCCCAACTGCGCCAAATTCAACGCCATACGGTCAAGTCTTGGTATCAGCGATCGGGCTACCTGCGGGCAATGGCAGATTTGATTGACCAACAACTCCGTACCTTCCCCGATCCGCAAGCACCTTATATTTTCTTTAGTGCTCACGGAGTGCCCAAGAAGTATGTAACTGAGTATGGCGATCCTTACCAAATTGAGATGGAAAACAGTGTAGATTTAATTATGCAAGTGTTGCGCCGTGAGTATCACTATTACAATCCCCATATCCTCGCCTATCAGAGTCGAGTAGGGCCAGTGGAGTGGCTACAGCCTTACACTGAAGAAGCGATCAAGCAGTTATCCAAGCGGGGGATCAGGGAATTAGTGGTAGTACCGATTAGTTTTGTTTCGGAACACATTGAAACTCTACAAGAGATTGACATTGAATATCGGCATCTAGCGACAGAGGCGGGTATCACTCATTTTGTGAGAGTACCTGCTCTGAATTCTCATCCTCTCTTTATTAATGAATTGGCGGATTTGAGCATGGAATTGTTAGGACAGACAGCAGTGAGTCTAGTTTAACTTGAGTTAGGGATGAGAAGTTAGGCAAAAACCCAGCGGGTTACTACCTTCTGAGGGTTTGGGGTTTTCTTGGCCCGAACTGGCGTTAGTTTGGGGATAAACAGTGCAGGTGCTACAGCGGTGGGGGGCATAAGTAGAAACGAAAGTCTTAGTGCGGCTACCAAATAGTTGATAACGATGGTCCCTAATTTGAGTATAGGTGCGATCGCCTGACGATAGAGAGCAATTAAGAACTCGCCCTTGGGCAGATGACGCGCTACTTCTTCAATGGCAGTACTGCCCTGCCAACAGCGATCGGGATTTTCTAGATCAATGAGGATCATCCCTTGTGCCAAAACTTCAGGTGTTAAACCATATTGATCGAGAATGCTGCGATCCTGCATGGGTCCATACAGGAATAAATTGCCTCGGTCTATTTTTTCTAAAAGCTGCACCCAACTGACACAAAGATTGCAGTTGCCATCATAAATAATTAGAAATTTCATAACTAATCTAGCTAACTCCCCCAATGAATTAGTATCTATTTTAATCAGGACTTACGCTTCTCCCAACCCAGGTGAGGGTTTCAAGAAGTCAAAAAAACAAGCAGTTAGTGTAGGAGTTGAAAAATGCCGCTCGTCAGCTTTAATACCAGTCTCAGGCTTTTTATCGGCACACAGAACACCTTACTAAACTAAAATTCAGTGATGCCTCTTTTGCTGGCGGTAGATTGCCACTGGGGATCGCTTGTAGTAATCACCTGAGCCTTTGCCCATTCCTTTAGCATAATGCTGGGTTGCACAAGTAGTTACCTTTTTAGCAGTTAAATCTACATTCCCTTCAAATACTTGATTCCTGTGCATTGCCACCACAAAAGCCCCTCTGGGTATCCCCTGTCCAGCCTCCCAAGATAAACCATTTGCTTGGGCGGTTCCTGGAGAGTAATTTAATTAGAGAATACCGCGTGCTACTATCAACATAACCCGCTTCTTTTAGGAGATTAACGGTCAGTTCATATTCTTGAGCAGTAAGCTCACATTTGCTGCTCCAGATGGCAAAGGCAGAGTAAACAAAGACAGACAGGTTATAACTCAGTATTCCTAAATATAAATAAAACCTCTTGGGCATGATCACCTTACTTGACAGAATGTCTAGGTATCCTATCTGGGCTTCCTCGTGAAATTTGTTATTTTTATAACATTTGGCTATTTCAGGCTCCCTGGATATTACATAGTTTTTTGACATTTTTTTAATTTTTGTGCCGAGTGTAGAGTATGGGTAATGTACTTCGCCTATACTAGACCGTGGTTACAGCAAGGGGGGTAATTTTATGTATCGCGCTATCCAAAAAGGCCTAGAGGTGGTCAATGACCGCTACCTCAATGACAGTGAACTAGAAGTAATTGATAAGTATGTAGCGACTTTTCCTGTTAGATTGAAAACCCATCAACTATTACGCCAAAATGCGGACAAAATTGTCAATGAGGCTTTACAGGAATTTGCCCGCACCGAAAGTACAGTTTTGGCTCAACATCGGGCTACCTGCATCAGGGATTTACATTTTGTTCTGCAGATGGTTGCTAATGTAGTGATCAATGACAATCAACCGGGCTTTACTGATTCTTTCCTGTGGGTGCAGAACATCATGCGCTCTGTGCAAAAAGAAGTCCTAGCCGCCAAGGGCTACAAACTGATGATGCAAGCTATTGAAAAGCATCTCCCTGCCGAGTGCAGTGCCATAGTCAAGCCCTACCTCAAACAGGCGATCGACATGGTCAGTTTACCTGTATAGAATTTCCCACCTACTCTCGGAGTATTGTGTTCAGCAGTCAAGAGAAAAAGTGGAATGATTTATAGACTTCCCTTACCTTTGTTGCCAGAGTTGGTTACTAAAGGGGCAGGGGCGAATCTTCACGATGCTTTTGGGCTGTAGCTGAGTCCTATGCTGATTTAGAGCGAGCTTTACCAATAGACATGCAAGTTGCTAGCACTAGAGATGCTCTGTGGCTAGAGACATTTGTATTATTTCCATGAACTATCGTAGGGTAGCAAGAAAACTAGAAGTACTCGGCTGTCAAGAGTTACCACGACCCAGTGGAGGTTCCCATGATACACAGCGAGCTACTGTCTTACCAGATTGGGGTAGCCGTGATCTAAGGCTGGCTACAGTTCGGAACGCAGTACCTCAGTTAGGGATCGACTGGGAAGTTTTCAATACTGTATAAGGCAACTGATTAAAAATGATATAATCCTATACCTAGCTATCAGCCGATATAGCACAGTGGTAGTGCAATCGATTCGTAATCGATAGGTCGTGGGTTCGAATCCCACTATCGGCTCTGTAAAAAAATCTGAATATCATATATCGTGTTTATACCCTTTAGTGTCACAATTATGGGTACCTTCACCAGAGAAGACCTTCTGTATGTCCATCTTTCAACCTGCGATCGCCCTAATGTATCAGCTTAAATATCCACAGAAATTTACACTAATTACCATAGTGTTATTGTTGCCGTTGGTATTAGTTTTATATTTTTGGCTAAGAGAAGTCAGCCAGTCCATTGAATTGAGCCAGAGGGAAGTCTATGGCAATGCCTATTTAAGACCGCTGATTAGTCTTAGCTAAAATGTCTATTTAAGTTTAGCAAAAGATCCTCTCCTGCAACAAGAAATAGAGCATGGTTTACAGCAAATAGAAGCTGTGGATAAAAAGTACAATAAAATTCTAGAAACAGCAAAACTTTGGACGGAACTAAAGGAATTGTGGCAAAGAGTTAAAACTAATAGTGTTACTTGGGATGGGTTTGAAGAGTTAATTGAACAGATCAATAAACTGCGGGCAAGGGTAGGGGATAAATCTAATTTAATTCTCGATCCTGATTTAAATACCTACTATTTGATGGATGCTAACCTAATTAAACTGCCAAGCCTGCGCCTTACTGTTAGCCAACTGCATAGTTTGTTAGAAAGTTCTGAAGTAGATGTGATATATGTAAATTCCTTGGCTAAGGTAGTAGAGGTAAATAGGCGAGAGTTACTGTTTAACTTGGATACAGGTTTCAATAATAATCCCAAAGGTATGTTCTATCAAGGGATACTGTTCAACTAGACCAACAACTGCCAACTATTCACCGTGAGTTATCTGGAATTGCTACGAACAGTAGTCCCAAAAAATTGCATTCAATCCGCAACCTACTCTTAAATAACTTGAACTATAGTTGGTCACTCTGGCAAAAATTACAGATGAATTAGATATTCTCTTGGGCGATCGCATTCAGAGTTATCCCCAGCGGTTGATCATTATTGCCACTATAATCAGTGGGTTTGTTTTACTAGCAGTTTATTTATTTGTTAGTTTTGATCGGGCAGTGATGACTACTGTCTATCAATTGGAACTTGCAGCCCAGGGAATGACCCCAGGTGATTACACAGCAGTGAATTTACACAGCAAAGATGAACTCGCTCAAGTAGTAACATCTTTCAACAGAATTGCTAAGGCTTTAGTATTGGCTGAAGCGAAGTTTAAGTGCCAATCCTGCTTTAGCAAGAATGTATGGATATAGTTCGCCAGAAGAATCGATTGCTAGCCTCACTGATTTGAATACTCAACTTTGTGTAGAGAGCGATCGCCGTGAGCAGTTCAGGGAATTAATAGAAAAAGAAGGAAAGGTTACTGGTTTTGAGTCTCAGATTTATCGGCGGGATGGTGTTATATCTGGATTAGTGAGAGTGCTAGGGCAGTGAGAGTGGAAGATATTACCCAAAGGAAAATTGCCGAAGTAGAGCTAGAGCTTGCTAATCAAGAAATCTCCGCCCTAAATGCTCTCCTGGCACAGGAGAACACCCCCATGAAGAATGAATTAGAAGTAGTGCGTAAACTCCAACAGATGATTCTACCGAGAGAGACGGAATTAAGACAAATAAGAGATTTGGAAGTAGCAGGCTTTATGCAACCTGCGGATGAAGTGGGAGGAGATTATTATGATGTCCTGCAACAGAGTGGCAGAGTGGCGATGTAACGGGACATGGGTTGGAAAGTGGCATGGTGATGCTGATGGCTCAAATGGCAGTGCCCACTCTGCTAGTCAGTCAAGAGGGTGATATCACAACAAAGTTTCTCGATGCCATCAATCAAGCAATCTACGGCAATGTGCAAAGAATGAATGCCGATCCCTTCATGACGCTACTTTATTAGACTATGAAAATGGCAAACTTACTCTCAGCGGTCAGCATGAACACATTATTATTGCCCGTGCAGATGGCAGAATAGAATGCGTGGACACGGACAATTTAGGTTTTCCCATTGGTCTGGAAGAAACAATTAGGGACTTTTTAGATTTGCACACGAATGATGTAGTAGTGCTCTATACAGATGGGATTACAGAAGCAGAAAATGTTTATAAAGAAATGTACGGCTTAGACTGCCTCTGCCAAGTAGTTAAAGATAACCGCCATTTGTCTGCCCAAGAAATTTGCCAAGCGATTGTTACTGATGTCCGAGAATTTATTGGTAGTTATAAAATCTATGATGATATTACCCTAGTAGTGCTCAAACAAAAGTAGCTAAAACTTAGCCATAATAACCGCATTTTTTGAGAGCACAGTAGATTTTTTCGCGATAGGTGTTGCTGAAGGCAGGAGTGCTAATGAATACTTCTTGGTAGTGGGTAAGGGTAGTAGGATCGATGCTATCTTGATCAAAGGTAATGGGTTCTCCCTGCAAGTCAGAACAAACTAATTGGGCTTGTTGGGCTATGGCAATGGGGGCGACTGTATCCCACAATTTAACACGGCGATTGAGATAGATATAGGCTTGTGCCTTGCCCATCACCACCTCTAATACTTTTAAGCCAAAGCTACCTAAACTATAAAATTTTGCCTGTGGCACTGCCTGTAAAATTGCCGCTCCATAGTTTCTTTGGTCTTTTTTACTGAGGACAATTAGGCAGTCAGTTTCAGATTCTAGTGGTTGGAATTGGGGAGTACAAAATTCTTCATTGATAGAAAAACTACCTGCTAATACACCACCTATATACAAAGTTTGGCGGAGCGGTGCATAGATAAAACCTAGTTTAGGTTGTTGCTGTTCCAGAAAACCTACCATGACAGCATAGCTGGCTTTGCGATGAATAAAATCTTCTGTTCCATCAATGGGATCGATTAACCAATAACTGCGGGAATCTTTACCCCATTCTTGAAAGGAAGCTGTATTTTCTTCACTGATGATGCAGTGCTCAGGAAATAACTGTTGTATCTGTGTGCTCAACCAGTGATCTAGTTCCCTATCTACATTAGTTACATAGTCATTTTTGCCCTTTTCACTCACCTGAAAATCTTTGCTCAGGGCTATGGATTTTTCACCTGCGGTTCTCAACAAATGGGGGATCAGGGCGTAGTTATTTTTCAGCATTTTTTTGTCTCCGTGAAAAGAGACGATAGTAAAGCGATCGCATAAATTCACTGATTGGAAAAGTGATATAAGTGAAAGGAATGATACTCACAATAATGTTGCGCACATCTCTTTTTGCCAATTGGACGATTGCCCAAGCTACAAACTGGGGAGACATCACACCGATGGGGTTGAGTTTACTTTTGAAAGGCCCCAAAATCAATTTGCGCACAATACAAGGGGCATCCAATCTTCTCAGAGTAATCAGATCCCCAATCGTTCTTTTAGATAATTCATAGAGTGGACTAAAGGCAGGACTCACTTCTGCTTCTGAAGTATTGATCCAGACTTCCTTGCGGGCATAGTGTTCCGATTCCTTCACTGTACTCAAAAATAACTCAAACCATCGCCACACCGACCATGTGTTCACTTCGTAACTCCAGTGGATGGCTTCGGGATCGCGCGCCTGATGTACATTCACCCCATGGTTGAGAATGAGAATATCTACTCTTTCTAAAAGAGACTGCCATTCCGACTCTCTGTGTAATTCCCAGTGGCATACTTCCACTGTCTCAGGAAATTCAGCATGGGAAGTAGTGAGGGCAATCACCTGCGCCCCATGCTTTTGTAGCTCGCAGATCAGAGCCTGTCCTAGTGCCCCACTCGCCCCCGTAATGGCAATAGTTTTATGTTTCAGTGCCAAAGCTGTCCCCAGTAACTGGTCTATAAAGGTAAATGTACCACCAAAATATGCCGTAGTCCGATCAAAATGATGGCGCCAGTGATAAGTGCGATTCACTAGCCAGCGGGATGGTTTTGCGGTCAATGGCCCTGGACGATGGGTCAAATCTGTTTCATGCCATAGCCCCCGGGATCGCCCCAGACTGGTTACTAAAAAGCTGAAAGCATAAGCTGTACCTAGCCACAGCCCCCAATCCCCGATTAAGCCAGCTATAGCGGTGATCCCCACCATGAACATTGCCTCTAGGCTGTCATTCCAAAATTCTGCCTTACGGTATAACTCCTCACTGGTTTTGGTGAGATCAGGGCGGTATGCCTTGTGGTGCAGGTTGTGCCATTTCATCAGGGGTGGATAGTAGTGCCCCCCTATGTGGTACACATCCCGTGCCAACTCAGCTAAGAGTAACCCTAACACACCATAAACAATATGTGTTAGCCACAGCATGGGCAATTGTAGTAACTGCTCGAGGTTGATTGACTAAAAGTAACAATTAGTTTAGCATCCCCAGCAGAGGGACTCTAAAAATTTGCAAACAGTGGTTCAGTTGATCCCCAGATTAGGTATATTTCTCTGTGGAGTTTGGGTACTAACTTGGCAAAACTAGAGAAACATAACAAATGGTGGTGGGCGATCCCTCTGGTTGCTTTACTCTGTGTAGTTCTGACTGGGTGCGGGGGAGCAACCTTATCTTCGCCTAAGCTGAATAAAACCAGCAGTATTACTGAAGTGTCTCCACCCGTAGCGATCGCCAAGCTAGGTAAATTTTTTGACAACAGCAAGCCCCAGTTGAAGATTCTCAGCCCCCAGCCCAATGAAGTGTTGCCAGACACTCAGGTTGCGGTGCGCCTAGATGTGCAAGGACTGCCCATTTTCAAGAATCACGAACTGGAATTAGGACCCCATGTGCATGTTGCTGTTGATGGTCAGGAATACAAGGCAGTGTATGACCTCAGCCAACCTATCTCCTTTAATCTGAGCCCGGGGAGTCATACCATCCGTGCCTTTGTGTCTCGCCCTTGGCATGAGAGTTTCAAGAATCAAGAGGCATATGCCCAAGTAACATTCCATGTGCTGACCCCCACCCTAGAAAACCTGCCCCAGCCTGACTTACCCCTACTCACCTATAGCCGTCCTGTGGGCACTTACGGGGCTGAACCAGTGATGCTGGACTTCTATATTCACAATCCGTCCTTGGTGACCCTTGACCCCGATACTACCCCTGACTGGCGGGTGCGTGTAACCCTCAATGGGGAAAGTTTTGTTACCGATCGCTGGCAACCCATTTACTTGAAAGGACTAAAGGAAGGACGCAACTGGGTCAAACTAGAACTGATTGACCAGAAAGGGATGTTGATCCCCAACAGTTTCAGTAGCACTGCCCATGTATTCACCTATCAGCCCAATGGCACCGATACCCTCTCCCGTATAGTCAGAGGAGAAGTGGTCCCCAATCTGCAGGCGATTGTCGATCCCAACTATGTCCCTCCTGCTGTGCCAGAAGTTAAGGTGGAGCCTGTTGTCCCTGAAGTTAAATCTGAACCTCCTACACCTAAACCCCAGCCTGAAGTGCCAACTCCTGCTCAGGCAGAGTCAGCGATCCCCAGTGAACTGAGTGCCCCAGTCAGCACACCTGCGCCTGCGGAAACACCTGCCCCCAAAAAGGTGCGCAAAAGATTGAAAGTGCGCCGTAATCCTCCATCTGCCGATGAATCAGGAATTTAGGGAACGGCTGCGCGCCCATGCCCACCGCCTGTATGAATTACTGGAAAAATTTGCCCAGCCCAAGGTGCTAGTGGTGGGCGATCTCACCTTGGATGAATTTTTGGTGGGGCAAACGGAACGCATATCTAGGGAAGCTCCCGTGTTAATTATTCGCCATGAACACACCCAACAAGTGCCGGGGGGCGGCGCCAATGCCATCTACAACCTCGCTCGCCTAGGCAATAAAAATATCTCGGCTGTTGGTCTAGTGGGGGATGATCCCCAGGGCAGAGCCCTCTGCCAAATTTTCCAATCAGCAGATATTGATATTAGCGGCGTTATTGTTGATCCCGATCGCCCCACAGTTACTAAAACCCGCATCTCTGCCCATGCCCGTCAATCCGTTACCCAGCAAATTGTTAGGGTCGATCGCAAGTCTGATCAACCCCCCAGTGGGGCGATCCAAAACCAACTGGTAGAGGCAATTAGACAAAAAATTGCCCAAGTAGACGCAGTAGTGTGTTCCGACTACAACGAGGGTGTTTTTCAAGCTCCCGTGATCGCCACTGCCCTACAGCATCCCCTAGTGGTGGTGGACACCCAAAAAGACCTAACCCGCTATCGGGGCGCAACCATTTTTACCCCCAACTTGCCCGAAGCCGAACAAGCTGTAGGTTATGGGATCAGCCCCGCCAACATGGGTCAAGCAGGTAAGGACCTATTACAACTTACACAGGCACAGCGCATTTTGATCACCAGGGGCGAAGAAGGGATGACTCTATGCAGTCCCCACAGCCGAGATGACATCCCTGCCTTCAATCGCACTCAAGTATTTGATGTTACGGGGGCAGGTGATACGGTAGTTGCGGCTCTCACTCTTGCCCTAGCCAGCGGCGCAGACTATTGGCAAGCTGCCGTGTTGGGCAACCTTGCCGCCAGTATTGTGGTGCGCCGCTTTGGTACAGCCACGACTACCGTTGCCGAGATGGGATCGGCTCTCAGCCAACTCCTAGCTAACCCTATGCCGGGGAATTAGCTAGGAAACTCTATGTTGAATATCAACATAAAACTTTACATTTAACTGCAGAGTACCCTAGCCATAGCTCAACCAGCAAAAGTACAAAACTTACTTAAATTTCTGTCCTAACAAAGTTTGTTACCCCATAGACTGCAACAGCAAATAAACCATTTCAATTCCTGTTTATTCAATAGTGTTGAATGTCAGGATTTTAAGGGGTATTCCTGCCATAGCCACACCTAATCAAACAAATCTTGGTAGTAAAAAAATGCCTGCATCAATCGTTCAAAGCGATCGCCCAAGTCCCGCTTAGATTCTACTTCCTGTGTAAATTCTTCTAGGATGTGTTGTACGGTACCATATTCGGCAAATATAGCTATTTTTTCACCATAGCACTTTAAGTCTCTACAATAGGTGCTAGGAATGACCAAAACTGCACTTGTGAATGTAGCAAAAATTAGCGATCGCACTGTTGCACAAGCAGAAGTCCTGAAAATAGCAGACTTTGGGCAATGCCGACTGGAAGATCATAAACTTGAGACCCTTGATTGAGGATATAGACAAAGTTTTATTTTCATTTGGGTATGAGTTTAGGGAGTTACAAGCGATCGCCCTTACTATATCAAGGGGGTTATTGAGGGAAGAGACCATGCCTTTGCCCAACAGCATATCAGAGCCATCTTTTTTAGGAATCCGATCCACTGATCCAGAATTAGCAGGAAATTCCCAACAAACAGATCATTTGGTCAGTTCAGGGTATGCGGTGCTCGCTAAATGATGGACAGCCGCTTGTGTATCAGAAGGGCTAGAATTGCGGTGGAACACTTTTGGTACACTGTCTCATTGACAACCCCGAAAGTCAATGGGCGATACTGGATTAGAACCAGTGACTCCTTCCGTGTGAAGGAAGTGCTTAAGCGTTCAAAATAAGGTGTGAAAGACCTATTTTTTGAATAACTAGCCCAAATCCGTGTTGAGTTGGGTATTTTTGGGACTGATTAGGGTTAATTGGGGCGGGCGGTGGTGTAGCGGTGTACAGCGCCCTGGTTTGAATGCCCCCAGGTGGTCAATCCGGGGGCATGGATAACTAGGCTGGCAATTCCGGCAGTTTTACCGATTTGAGCCTGGGCATCACCAACTCCTGTGCTGTGGCGAATAACTGGAGTTCCTGCACCCGTTGGTTGGGCGATGGATTCCACTCAAACTCTACAGCATAGTACACGCCCAATTCCCCAGATCGTTTGCACATCTGGGCGGTGTCACACCGGTTCCCAACGCTGTGCCTTCGGTTGCCAAGCCAGAGTCAGGTTCAAGAAGTTGTCCAGCGACTCGGTTTTGAACAGGATGTGGGAGGCAATGTTGTGGGCATCCACAAACAGCACCTACAGCCACGTCTGATGGGGGTAATCGAACAACTGGTCATTTCCATCGCCAGTTTGGCACCAGTGAACTTGGATTCCCCGATTTTGAATTGCCCCACCTTGCAATCGGCACGGTCTGCTTGTCCCGATCTCGTAGGACTCGATCGGTCACTTGGTCTCGGTGTTCTTCTTTCGTGCCATCAAATCCTCCCTGTCAGGTGAAGCGCATGTTAGCCCGTTCGGGAAATCCTTGTTTGCCATTGCATAGGTGTATAACACTGTTGTCCACCTAATAGCCTTAGCACCTTTGATTTCAGGCTATCTCCAGGATAGGGTACACAGACTGTTTCCCGATCTGGATAGAAAAGGTTTACGGGCAGGTTATTTCTGTGCCAAGCGTCTTGAAGAATACCAAATTCACTTTCGGTAAGGTTGAGAAACCAACAACAGGTATCATCATGATGGTCAAACTTGGCGATTTTGTTAACTGGCTCGTCATCCAAAAGCAAATAGAATAATTCATCCACAATCGAATTGGCAAAAATCCACTGCACTAATTCCCCAATAAACCTTTCCTTTTCCGATAGATCAATTGGTAGTAACCCTTGCTTTTCGATCGGTACTGTATACTTTTGGGGTGGGACAAGCAATCTTGCTTGAAAATGGGAGCACCACTGGGCTACAGTTCTTGCCGTAACCAGTACAGTAGCGTCTCCCAGGGCACCTGCACCTCCGTTACCCCCAGCAAGAACGACACAATCGGCGCAAACGCCACCACCATAATCAGGTCATTAATCGAAACCTGCACCAGCGTATAATTGGCATCCCCCCGCACCAACTAACTCCAGACAAACACCATCGCCGTACAGGGAGCCGCCCCCAGCAAAATCATACCGGCAATGTACTCCTTAGCCGCCGCCGGGGTGACCCAACCCGCAAAGAGGTAATTAAAAAATAAAATCCCCAGCAACGCCATCGTAAAGGGCTTGACCAGCCAATTGACCACCAAAGTAATACACAAGCCCTTGGGTTTGCGCCCCACCTCCCGAATCGAGGCAAAATCCACACTCACCATCATCGGGTAAATCATCACCCAGATCAGCACCGCCACCAC